>CAVRMI010000008.1:0-40733 GCA_963722065.1 uncultured Thermoleophilia bacterium
GAAACCCAGGAGGGCTCAGAGCGTGCGGGCTTCGGCCAGGGGGGCCGCGTTCGTGAAACCGACCGCCTCAAACCGCCCGCTCGTCAGCGCTGCCGCGACAATAACAGCCGCCGAATCCGGCCGCGGCCCCGACCGCCCCATCCGCGACAACACCAACGACATCGCAGCTACAACGCCAGCAACGACCAGCACCACCAGCACACGCCGACGCTTACGACGACTGCGGCGTCGCCGCGCCCGCGTCAGCGGATCCAGCCGCACGTCACCCGGCCGCAGCCGGCGCTCGGATCGACCTGCTGCCGGGCCGGGATACCGAGGCCGAGCCGCGTCGAACCACTGCGCTGCAGATCGAGAAGCCCAAACCATGCCGCGGCGGATCGGCCATCAGAGGCGCCCCTTCGCAAACGGTCTGACCGCTTGGCCACCTTACAGGGCCGCACTATCTGGCTGACAGCGTGATGAAGTCTCGTGCCCACCAGGCCTCGAAGAACGTCGATGGTCCTTGGACCATGCCCTGGATCAGGTTTGCGCCGTTTGATGGCGCGGCCAGAGCGCCTGACGGAGGGCGGTAGGTGGCGAGGACTGTCCAGTCGGGGTTGATGTCGAGTTCCATCGCGCGTACCGCGCCAGCCCGGATCAAAAGGTCGGCGAGTGACAAGGGATCGAGGCCAGGGCCCGCGACGTAGACGAGTGCACCATTCTTGGTTATGCCGAGGCCCGAGCGCCATGTGTTCGTTACGCCACCGACAGTCAGCCCCCAGTCGGGCACAACGCCTGCGTCGCTTGCCGGTCGGCCAGAGATGACCAGCAGGTGCAGGTTCTGGCGGACGGCGATCACGTTCGGTGCCATGCGCACGTCGTGTCCCCACGCGCCGAGAGCCGTGGCGCCGTCGGAGTAGATCACCAGAGATGCCGCTCCTGCACGAGGCGGGAAGACCCAGGTTCCCTGCGTGTAGTAGCCCCCCTCGGCGGAGGGCATCTTGAATCCGCCGTTGAAAGCGGCCACGAGTGTGGCAGCGTCGGCCGGTTGAATCGGAGCCGTGTATTTCCACGGCCCGCTGCCCGGGCTCTCGTCGCTTCCCGAGTACAGTCGCGCTGCGAGCAGTCTTGTGTCCATCCAGGCGACCCCGGCGACTGTGCTCGAGCCTGGGGGTCGAAGCTGGGTTTCGTAGACGGCGGGCACGCCGGCGACGCGCCGTCCGGCTGGGCGCCACTGGCCCTCACCTGTCAGACCGGGCGAACTGAAGGACCGCAGCGTCGCGGGAGCCGCCAGCGCGGGGAGGGTGAGGATCGGGTGAGCGGTGGCCAGACGGTGGGTGTGCTTCCGGCCCACCGACCTCAGCGTCGTCGCGTTCGACGTGACGATCTTCGGACGCGGCCTTGCTTCATGACCCCGGCTGTGTCGGTAGCGCCCTGACCGGAAGGCTCGCTGGGCGCAGCATCGCCGCCGTGGAGGCGTAGGTGATCGGGAGGAGAGGGAGGACGAGGAGGATCGTCAAGAGGCGCACCCAGCCTCCTCTTTGGCGGCGCCTTGGACGCGGCGCGCGGGAACCAGAGCGGGTCGCACCGTCTCGCGAGGACACGAGCTCAACGTAGTTGCTGCTTCTGAGAGATGCGTGAGCTCCTCAGGCCTTACAACCCGAACATGGTGTCGGGGCGGGTTGTATCCGGCGTGGGCAGCACCCATGGCAGGCGCAATCGGTGGACCCGGGCAGCCCCCGAAGGTTCCGTAGGCGCTGGTTCTCGTGGGCGGACATGCTGTACGTGGAGCTCGCCCTCGCAACGGTCGGGATCCGGGCCCCGACCTCCGAGCACGAACTTAGGAACCGCTTAGGCGCGGCTCATCACCTGCTCACACTCTGGGTGTTCCATGGTCGGTGATGGCTTGGTCGAATGTTTACTGACGGGCTCCAGGTCATCGGCGACACCGCCGAGCTCGTCGCCGGCCGTCTCGCCGGCGTCTCCCTTCTCCTACTCTGTGCCGGCCTCATGTTGCATGTGTTCAAGCTCGGCGCCCGCGCCCGCGCGTGGCACCACATCGTCAGCGACGCCTACCCCGACGAAGGGGTCCGCTATCGGCACTCCCTGGGAGCCTACTTCGCCGGGATCGGCGTCAACGCCGTTGTCCCGGTTCGTTCCGGCGAGCTCCTGAAGATCGCCCTTGTCAAGCGCCAGGCGCCGGGGACGCGGTACCGGGGGCCTCGCCTCGACGCTGGTGACGGAGTCCGTGTTCGACTCCGCGGCCGGGGCGATCGGCCTGACCGCGGGGCTCGTGGTCGGCTGGACGACGTTCGGCGGCTCGCTCGGATCGACCCTCGCGACCGCTCACCGGCAACGCCTGGCCGGCCGTCGCCGCTGCTCTCGCGGTCGTCACAGTCGGAGTTCTTGTCACACGGCGACCGCTTGCGAGGACGCTTCGAAGAATCGCCGGTGAGGCGGGGCGCGGGTTTGCAGTCCTGCGCAGCCCGGGTCGCTACCTCCGTTTGGTCGTCTCTTGGCAGCTCGCTGCCCTGGCGCTTCGCCTGGCATCGATCTACTGCTTCCTCGCTGCCTTCCACGTCCCTGCAACCCTCCAGGGTACGCTGCTCGTCTTCGCAGTGCAGTGCGCGGCAGGGATGATTCCGCTCACCCCGAACGGCGCAGGCACACAGCAGGCGCTGCTCGTGCTCGTGCTCGGAACCAGTGCAAGCGCTTCGTCGATCATCAGGTTCGGGACAGGCGCCCAGCTCGTCACCGCTCTCGCAGACGTCGCCCTGGCGGTCGCCGCGCTTGCCCTTATGACAGGCTCGCTGCGCTGGCGCCGATTGCTCTCGCACGCGGTGGATCCGACCGACGAGCTCGACCAGGCCGTCGGGGCATCCGTTCCGAGCGCAGTCTGAAGCGGCGAGTCGATAGCTCGCATCGCGCGGGTTCGGTGAGGTCAGTAGTGCCCGTGGTGCCGTATCAGTCGGGCAATCAGTGCGTCGACGGGTTTCCAGAACACGGCACGCGAGACCGGATCCGAGCGTTGGGCCGAATCGTGGTCGGCGACGAAGCCGGGTCGAGAATGGATGACCAGGTAGGTCTTGAGCCGAGTCGGATGGGGAGTCAGCCAGCTCCAGAATGCGTTTGCGCCTCCGCTACCTGCCGTTGTGTCGGCGTCGCCGACGAGGATGCGGACATAGATGTCTCGTGCAAGCGGTCGAGTCGGCAACGAGCCGATCGGGTAGGCGGGAAAGATGCTTACGACTGCGGCCGGTGGAGGCACGTTCCAGGAGGCTGCCCCGGCGGCGTAGTAGAAGACGGCACTGCCTCCGAAGGACTTGCCGAGCGCGAGGATCGGCACGTGGATCGGCCTGAGCTGTCGAAGCGCGTTGGTGAGCCCGTTCTGAAAGGCGAGCAGGGCCGAGCTCGCGCTGTCAGCCGGAGTGAGCTCGTACCGGGGATAGATGACGAGAGAGCCGTGCCGTCGTAGATGTTCGATCCATGGCATGAAGGGGCCGGTCGGAATCGGCGTGCTCCAGCCATGGGCGAAGACAACGATGTCCCGCACGGGCCCTGCGGGCCTGAAGATCCAGACCTGGTCGGCCCCGGACCCAACGGCGTGGCCAGGCGGCGGGGCGGCAGTGGCCGACGGAGTGGGTACCCCTTGAAGGGATACGGCGAGCAAGGACAGGAGCAGCCCTCGTGCCACGACAGGAATTCTCGGCCGAGGATCCCTCAGAGCCGGGCTTCTCGAACCTCGAAGAGCTCCGGGGTTGCGGCGACGTCGGCGAGCCACGCGTCGAGCAGCAGGAGCTCGCCGGCGTCGAGGAGGCCGCTGCCGACGAGCGCCTCGTAGGCCTGCCGCATGTTCGACGGGATGTGCTCGCACCCGGCTCGAGCGCGAGGTCATCGAGCGCTCGCGCGGATCGCCTTGTTCTCGAGGTAGCCGGAGACCTCGTCGCGGAAGTCGCGCATCGGTGTCGTGCACGTTTCGCTCTGGCTGATCGTCGGCCCGCGAAGATGATGCTGCCAGCCGTTCGCCCAGGCGATCCGCTGGGCGACGAAGCTGCGCCAGATGTCGGTCATCCGGAACGAGCACGTCGCGGGCAGGTAGAGCAGCGGGATAGGCCTCCGGCCACCAGGTCGTGTTCTGGCTGTTGAACGGGCACCACGCGCCTGCCGGCAGCAGCGACACTCGGCGCCGCGCTCGAACCGGAACGGCAGCTCGAACAGGAGCCGGTAGACGGCGTCGACATCGGGATCGTCGTCGATGAGGCCCTGCTGGATCGGGCTATCGACTCCTCGAGCCCGTCGTCGAGACGGCGGGACGGCTCGTCGGGCCTCGTCGAGCGGAAAGCCGCGGGGCCAGATCGGCGCTCCGAGAAGTAGCGGTACACGTTGATCCAGCCGGGCTCGCGGAGCCGCACGCCGGCACGAGACCGGACCGGCGGGCTCCCAGAACGACTCGGTAGGCGACGGTATCGTCGTCGGTCTCGACGATCGCGTCCGCCCCGCGCTGCATGCGCGAGCAGGTAGCCGATGTTCTTCCGCGCGTAGTGGCCGACCGGGCAGAGCTCGCGCGAAGGCGAGGTCGAGGGCCCGCTGGCGCTCGAGGCTGTAGAAGTCGCAGCCCGCGAGCTCGAAGTCGGCCGGGCTCGCGCGTCGCCGATCAGGATCAGGTCGAAGTCGCTGCGTTGCGCATCCGCGGCAAGCTGCCGCAGCAGCGGGGTCGGCTCCGCGATCGAGGTGATGACAAGGCAGGCCGTTGCTGCCACTACAGCTGTCCCCTCCAGCCGGCTGGCGAAGAGCCGGCCAGAGGTTGTGAGCGACTCGCGCGAGCGCGTGCGCGCCGATGCGGTGGCTGCCGCCTGCGTAGCTGGATCGGAACCTCGCGTGACGTCGAAGGTCGCGGCAGTGCGCCTTGATCTCGGTCTGGAAGAAGGGCCCCTTCGAGCGGATGCCGCTTCGCGAGCACCTGCTCGAGCGAAGGCGCGGCTAAAGAGCTCGAAGCCGCTCGTCGCGTCGGTGAGCGCGGTGCCGAGCAGCAGGTTCGTAAGCGCGGTGCCGTCGCGGCTGATCGCGCGCCGCCGGCGCGTGCCGTGGTTGCGCCCGCCGGGCAGGAAACGGCTGCCGAAGACGCAGTCGTAGCCCGCGGCCGCTCGCGGCGAGGAACAGCCCGATGTCCGCGGGATCGTGGCTGAAGCCCGGCATCGATCTCGAGGATCCAGTCGCAGCCGGCGGCGAGCGCCTCCCGGTAGCCGCGGACGTACGCGTCGGCGACGCCCGCGGTTCTCGGGCGCCCAGACGACGCGAAGCTCGGGCCGCTTCGGGGCGTGGCGCCTCGAGGAGCGCCCGCGTCTCGTCGCGCGAGGCGCGGTCGAGGACGGCGAAGAACGTCACCGACTCCAAACCGTGCGCCGCGCACTCGGCGAGGACGGCATCGACGAACCGCGACCGCGGTGCCTGCCTCGTTCGCCATCGGGGTGACGACCCCGAGATTGACTGTCCCAATCGCTCTCGGATCGCCGTCGCGTACAGGTATCGACATGTCGAGGGGCACGCCGGGGGAAATCATCCGAACGGCACTTTCGTCAGGGCCGCCGGGGTCGTCCGACGGAAGACGGCGAAGAAATCTCGGTCGTCAGGGACGAGATAGCGGTTCGTCGGCTGCTGGTAGTTCGGGACGATTCTCGTCGCGTTTGCGACACCCCCGTGGCCGTAGGAGACGAGGGTCGGCCACTCGGGGTTGATATCGAGCTCGATGGCCCTCACTGCTCCGGCGTGGACGAGCGCCTGGGCGAGGCTGGAGGCCGTTTGGTAGTCGGCTGCGAGGTAGATCAAGTTTCCGTGGCGGTCGATGCCAACCCCGGTGCGCCACACGCGCACGGCGTTTCCGAGCGTGCTCCCCCAGAGCGAGCCGTCGGCGATCAGCCGGTTCATCCGGCCGTGATCGATGATCAGCGGCAGGTTCTGCCGGGCGAGCACCACACCTCCGCGTGGGACCGGGCCGCCGTGCCAGGTGACGATGTCGACCCGGCCGCTCTTGTACGCGATCACGGTGCCCTGCCCCGGCATGAGCGGTTCCGCGCTGTGCCCGTTCAGGAAGAAGCCCCCGTTGCTGTCGCGGTGCATGAACCCGCTGTTGAACACGGCGAGCAGGCGCCAGCGCTGCGATTGTGGCACCTCCATCGGCCCGCGCGGGTTGGCGCCCGGCGGCTCGTAGCGTCCTGGGTAGAGCGCGAGCTGCGTCCGCGTGTGGTCGAACCAGGCCGCATAGGCCACGATCCGCGGATAAGCGGGGTCGGTTCGGAACGTCGTCACCAGCACTGGTGGGCGGCCGTCGACGACGCGTCCGGTCGACCTCCAGACGCCCTCGCCGGGAAGCACCGGCCGTATCAGCGGAGTGATTCTCGGCGGGGTGTACACCCGAGGAGCCGGCGCCTGGCTGATCGCCTTGCCGACAGTCGGAAGCGTCCGCAGCGGCGGTCCTCCCTTGGAGGGCGCGGTCCAGGTGTAGTAGAGCCGCTCGGCCTCATTGACAAACCAAGCGCCGTGATGTGTCCGCACCCAGTCCACGCTCCGCACGCCTAGCGGCAGGCTCGACGGCTTCATCATGGCCGAGGTGTAGGAGTAGAGCGCCGGTATGACGACCGCGACGAGCACGATGACGACCGCGAGCCACACGCGACGCCGGTTGCGTTTCGCCCCCGGAGCCGGTCGCCTCTCTCGACGCGCTCCCGGCCGGGCCCGCTCACCTGCAACGGGCCTCTGTGTCCCGGTGTTCATCGCCGGCTGCGGCGATGCTCGGTGGTGTCTTCGGATCGCCGCGCGATCAACACCGGGGGAAGGATTGCGCACGCCGCTCGGCTCACTTCCACCCAGTCGACCCGAACCAGATGAGCGGACCATGAGGCTACGTCTTGCTTACCGGGGCATCGCCAGGGTGACTCGATCAGCCCGGCGAAGTCGAATGAGCGCTGCGCCGGCGTCATCGGAACGGGACGCGGGGGCCGTCACCGGCACGCGTGTAGACCGCGAAAAAGTCGCGGCTGTCAGGTGAGAGCCAGCGGTAGCGGCTCTCGTTCGGGTTTGGAACGAACTGGAGCGGATCCTGCCCTCCACGCTTCAGGTAGCCGTAGAACGAGACCCACGTCGGGTTGATGTCGAGTTGGATCGCCCGCTTCGCGCCGACGTGGATCATCAGCGCTGCGAGCGAGGAAGGCGTCTGGCTGTCCGCAGCCGCATAGAGCAGGTTGCCGTTCGAATCGATGCCCAACGCCGACCGCCAGACGGCAGACACGCCTCCGACCGTCGTGCCCCAGGCGCCGATGTCCCCCACGTTTGGAGCGGGCCGGCCGTGGTTGACCAGCAAAGGAAGATTCTGGCGGGCGAGATCGAGCCGTCTCAGCGTTGGCGGCCCATGCCAGGCAACGACATCGACGCGTCCGCTCGGGTATGCGACCACGGTTCCAAGTCCACGCACCAGGGGCTCGTCGGAGACCCCGTTGATCAGGAAGCCTGCGGGCCCCCAAGTCCACTTGAACCCGCCGTTGAATGTCGCAAGCAGACGCCACCGCTGGCCGCTCGGGATCTCTGCGGATCCTCTCGACTGCGCGACGGGCGGATTGGCATAGCCCGGGTACAAGGCAAGCCGCGTCGCATTGTGGTCGATCCATGCGACGTAGGCAATGAGGCCCGGATTCGCGGGATCGGGCCTGAAGGTGGTTACACGGATCGGCACCAAACCTCCCACCCGGTAGCTGCCGGCGCGCCAGACGCCTTCCCCGGGAAGACGCGGCCGGATGACGGTGACCACGCGCGGTGGACCGGGAGAAGTCCCATGGCCGATGACGCTGCTCCTCAATTGATCGGCGGCGGCGATGCTCGATGACGGTGCCGCCAGACACGCCAGGAGGCCTGCGCTCGCGATTGCGAGCCCGATCGCCAGCGGGCCCCGGTGCGAACGCCTTCCGGAGCTCACGGATGCTTCGAGGGTTGCGAGGAACGACAGAAACCGCTCATGACGTTCATTGGACGTGAGTCGGGTGAGCGGGTTATGAGAGAGAAGGGGTCGCTTCGGCCGATCCTGCCAGGCGCGGGCCTCGATCCCTCCGGCCAGCGGAGTCAGACGATTCTTCCGTCTTCAGCCGCCGACCAGCTGGACGGCCGCGAGCAAGAAGACGATACTCGCCGACACTCCGACGACGATGCCGACGACGCGATGAAGCGGCAGATCCTGGTCGTGCCACGCGGTTGCGGCCACGAGGCCGATCAGCAGCGCCGGCAGGGCCCAGCTCAGCCCGGTGTAACCGCTCAATACACCCCACGTGGTCAGCAGCGGTAACCCGATCGAGCTGCCGACCGAGCCGGGTATCCACGTCAGCGCGACGATTGCGACGCCCAGTGTCAACAGGCGTCTTCTTCCCCTACGAGCGCGCTCCCGCCGTCGCAAGGTTCGATCGTGGGCTCGCGGATCGGACGCCGATCGGCGTCGGTTCGGCTGCGGAGCCCCTCGGGGGGGCGAATGGTGGTGGGGAGAGGTATTCATCGGCTCGGTCGTGTCTGGTCCGAGCATTGCAAGAGCGTAGTTCAATGCCCGGCCGAGATCGTCGCCACCTGAAACGGCGAGTGCCCCTAGGGCGAACCTAACAGCCGGCTCCAGAACGCGCACTTGTGGTCGGCAGCGAAGCTCGTCTCGATCGTCGGCTCTGGCGGGCTGAGCAACTCGGTCTCCTCCGTCTTCGCGGAGAAGGCCGGCCATCCCGAGCCGGGGTTGCCGGTTGTTGCGAAGGTCGTCCACAGATCGAGCATTGCCTCGGACAGGTCTTCGTGGTCGCCCGTGAGCTGCGAGGGGAAGCCGCCGAGACCGAACAGATATTCGAGCTCGGCGGTGTGGTAGGCGCCGAGAGGGAAACTGACGGACGGCCCTGGGAAATAGCGAGGGGACGCTTCGTCGTCGAACTCGTACTGATAGGTCGGCACGTAACGCGAGAGCGCCCTGACTGCTGCGCGTGCCTTGCAGGAGTAGACGGCGTCGGTGGCGGCTGCGCCGAGCGCGACACTGGGCGAGGTATACGAGCTGAGCGGGTACTCGGCCGCGACTGTTCGGGCGGTCGTGGGGGTGAGCTCGAGTGTTGCTGCGATCGCGGCCTTGTAACCCGATGCGGTCAACGGCGGGGCGCCTGCGAGCTCGTTCTCCGCGAGGAAGAAGCGGAACTCGTCGTGGTTTGATCCTTCGATCACCGGCACTCGATTGAATCGGCCTCCCATGAACGCCTGGGTGATCGACCGGGTCAAGACCGTCCCGTCGATCACCGGTGTCGCTTCGAAGAAGGGCTCGTTCGCGAGCAATGTCCCGACGGGGACATCGCGCAAGCACGCCGACGTTTGAGTGCCGCAGCCGACCCTCATCGCGAATGTCGAGCCGGCGTCCTCGGCCTCCTGCAGTGAGGGCTGGCTCCCGGAGTAGCCGCCGCTTTCGACGATCGCTCGCTGGAACAGGCCGCGCGCTGTCGGCGACGCGAGCTGCGCGTGCACGCTGAGCCCGCCGGCCGACTCCCCGAAGAGTGTGACCTTGCCGGGATCCCCTCCGAAGTGACTGATGTTCCGCTTCACCCAGCGCAACGCAAACTGCTGATCGAGCAATCCGTAGTTGCCGGAAGCGTGGTCAGGTGACTCCTCCGTCAGGGCTCGGTGGGCCAGGAACCCGAGCACCCCGAGCCTGTAGTTGACGGTCACCACGACGACACCTCGCTCTACGAGCTCATCGGGGTTGTACTCCCTCGAGTCCCCTGACACGAGCCCGCCGCCGTGGATCCAGACCATCACTGGGAGGCGCTTGCCGGTGGCGGTGGCGGGCGCAAAGACGTTGAGGAACAAGCAGTCCTCGTTGGTGCTCTGCGGCCCGAGTAGCGATGCGACCTGAGGACACGCGCTGCCGAACCCGATCGCCTCTCGGGTCCCTTTCCACGGCGGGTACGGCTGTGGGGGCCGCCAGCGCAAGCTGCCGATCGGTGGGGCCGCATAAGGAATCCCCAGAAAGCTCCGAATCCCACCGTCCACCGTCCCCCGAATCGCTCCCGCATCGGTTATGGCGAGGGCGCCTTGCGACCGCATCGACGTGCCGTGACTCTGCGAGGGGCCCGCGACAATCAGGCCGACGCCGACGCTACCGGCGACCATCACTGCGACGACGGCGGTGCCGCGAACCGTAGCCCTTATCCGCCTACGCTGTGCCGGATCGAAGTCATCCATGGCCCTGCGCTTTCGATCGCGGCCACGGCGAGCGCCCCGCCGGTGAGCAGGCCGAACGCGGCTGCGCCACGCCGGACCAGGTGTCCTTGCACCCGCCGGCCTGAAGCCCAGTCTGCGAATGCGAAGCGGCGGAGCATCGGGAGATGCGCGATCGCGTGCGCACCCACCATGAGCAGAAAGAGGGCGAAGCTGGCTGAGTGGACGGCCCGGAAGAAATGAGCATGCGGCCCGGCGAAGACGAGCCCGACGCCACTTCCCAGCAGGGCGGCCGTCGAGCCGACGACGAGCGGGGCGATCCCGCGCAGAAACGGCCGTGGCGGTTTTTCGGACCGGTAGACGGGCGAGCGAGCGTAGTAGCGAATCATCCGCCAGCCGGTCGAGACGAGCTTGAGTGCGACGATCGGTATGAGCGCAACACCCAGGAAGATGTGAACCGGCAACGTGCGCTGTAGGCCGAGCATCAGGGTCGCGATCTCAGCCACGATCCCGGCGAGCAACAGGGCTCCCAGCAGAGCAGTCAGGCGGCGGTTGCCTTCCGGGCCACCCGGGAACAGACCTGCGAGACGATCTAGCCTCCGGCGTAGGAATGCCATGTCCGTCAGTTTCGCCGCGGGGCGTGAGACCGACGTGAGCGCGAGCTGTGAGTTCGCTGAGAGCGCGCGCGACCCGAGTGGTGCCGGGTCGAGCGCACGAGCCGGTGATACGGCGACCTCACCAGGGCACGGTTCCGCAACGAGGCCGACAGGCTCGAAGAAGGCTCTGGGGCCGGCCCGGTACGAAGATTAGTGGCAAACCGATCTTCCGCCAGAACGGACGCCGCCGTCGAAGGCGGCGCAGCCGAAAGTGAACGACCGCAGGGCGAGGATCGCCGACAGGTTGGAAGCGTCGCGGCTGCTCGCCGATCGGGGTTGGGGGAAGCCCGCCAGCTTCCAGCGCGGTCGCGTGCCGCGCGGGCTAGATGTAGACCCTGGGGCGGCCGCCGGGGTTGCCGGACCGGCCGGGGCGAAACCCGTTACCCGTGATCCAGCCGTTCATGTCGCGTTATGGCGGGCGCGACTCACCCGATAACCGACGACTCAGGTCACAGCACATTCCCAGCGGTTCTTCACGTCGGTCTTAGAAGCCGCCGCTTGGATGGGCTGCGACCGAGAGAGGAGGTTCGATCGATGAAGAGGTTCTTCCTTGCGCTCGCCGTATGCGGGGCGCTTGTGACGGGTGCAGGAGCTGCCGTTGCCGCGATCGGTAGCGGTTCCAATACGACCACCCCGTCGATCACCCAGTCAACGACGACCCCGTCCACGACGACTACGACTCCGAGCACCACGGCGCCGACGCATCACTGTCCGCAGGACGGCTCGGGCTCGAGCACGACGTCGTCCTCGTCTTCCACCATCTGACCGTCGCGAGACGGCGCCCTCGAACGGGCGCCGTCTCCGACCCGTTCGTCGCTCTCGCGCCGCACGCGCCTGCCTCGTCCAGGCCTGGCCCCAACCAACTGAGGACGATCCGATGGGAACCGTCATCAAGGGGGTCATCTCACCTGAGGGCGGTGGAGGCGCCGGGGCAGTAAGGGCACCGGCAGCTGCACGAGGAATGGTCCGTCTGTGCTCCACGGTGTCGAGACCGTGATATGTGCGAGGTGTACGTCCGGATGCCGGGGCGACTTGGACGGACTGATGGTCTCGCGCACGACGAGGCCGGGCCAGACGACCGTCGTGAGGGCCCGGCGGCGCTCGGCACCGGGTGGGCGGATTCGCAGGCCGAAGCCGAGGAGGCCTGTGCCGGTTGGCGCGGGGAAGAGGAAGTGCTCGTGCAGGGAATGCGTAGTCCTCTGCAGGAGTGCCTCGTCGATGTGTGCGGCGGTGAGCGGATCGGATTGTCCTAGCGTGACGGAGATGATGAGGGCGTTGTGTCCCAGCCTGAATGCCGCCGTGACGAGACACGAGTGGGCATGAGAAGTGAATCCTCCTTTGACGCCCACGATCCCGTCCACCGATAGCGCTGGGTTTCGATTCGGAAGGACGCCGACCACCGGGAGGTTGATTCGCGGCCGGCGTACGATCGAACGCACGACGGGGTTCTGCATCAGTTCGGCGGCCACATGCGTCTGATCGATAGCGGTGCTCGAGGAGCCCGGAGCGAGCCCGCTGGGGTCACTGTAGTGCGTCGAGGCGAGGTCGAGCACCCTCGCCTGAGCGTTCATCTTCGCGACGAATCGCGCGGTGGTTCCGGCATCCCAGACCGCGAGACGGTCGGCGACGTTGTCGGCCGACGGAATGAGCAACGCCTCGAGCGCCTGGTATTCCGTGAGCGACTCGCCGGCGCCCACCTCGACGACACTGTCACCGGCACGGCTTTCTCGCCGCCATTCCGCGACGTCCCGGGCACCGAACGGAATCAGCGCCCCCGCCGTGTCGGGCTGGAGGGGATGGTCACGGAGAACGACGAGCGCGGTCATCATTTTCGTCAGGCTCGCGATCGGAACTCGAACCTCATAGGGCGAGCCACCGACCAGTCCGATTCCCGTGACCGCGACCGCCGCTTGGCCCACGACGGGCCACGGGAACGAGGGACCTCGCCCGGGGACGACCCACACCACGGTCGAGCTCTTCGTCGGCTCGGCGGCCGAGCGTGCGGCTATGCCGGGACCGAGTGCGAGAAGGACACTCGCCAAGGCCGCTGAGCTCCTCACAGCCATCTCCCAGGCGGCCGAAGACCGAAGCGCACCGCCGCAGTCGCGCGGTAGGAGGGAGGCACAGCGGCCGCGATCGCGAACGAAATGATTAACCGCCTGAGGCGCCTAGCTCGCTTCGGGCTTTCCGGCCGTCCGGCGAACAAGGGCTCGGAGCCGCGCTAGCAGCTCGTCGACCGGGCAATCGACGGCGAGGCAGTCGTCCGCGCCCGCGTCCAGGCCCATCACTCGAGCCTCGACGGCATTCGGCGGTACGAGTAGGACGATGGGAAGAGTGCTGCCATCCCTGCGTAGGTCGACGCAAACCATCAGACTCTCAGTCTCCGGGCGAAGAGGCCCAAGTACGACTGCATCAAATGAGCGCGTCTCGGTGAGATCACGAACTTCTTGTCCGCTTCTCGCCACAGTGACTTCGTGACCGGCGCCCCGCAATGGCTTTGTCATCAACTCACCGTTCTCGACAACGAGAACATTCACCTGCTCACTCCTCGAACCGCTCGATTCGAATGTCCGATGCTTCCGATTGTCGCTCCGCCGCGTGAGAGCGCGGTTAGCGTCGGGAGAGATTCAATGACCTCTCAATTTGCAGAAGCCGTCAATCCGTGGGTCTGCGGTCTCACGGTGCACTCATTTCCCGGAGCGAGATTGACCGCGGTCAGATGAGCAGGTCGAAGCGGGCGAGGGCGCGCAAACGGCAGCAAGCTGCGTCTCCGAGGGTTGTCGATCGCGCCGACGGTCGTGCGACGAGTCCCGCGAGTCGAGACACGCTCCAGTTCGACGGCGTGTGCGTGTAGCGAAACTCGGCATCGGTGCGGCCGCCGTCGTTGGAGTCTGCGCGTCGATGGGTCTCGCGCGCGTGACCTACGCCGGCCATTCCAAGCATGCGATCAAGACGCTCGCGATCCCGCAGCCCCTGTACGAGGTCGTCCGCAAGAATCTCCTCGCAGCCGGAATCCTCGCGCCCGCGACCGCCCCTCCGGACGCGGCGACCTCGACGTCCTAGAGATGTCGGGCAAGCCGCAGCGAGTTCCGCGCGATGGGATGCGACGTCGTCGTGCGCGGCGCCACCCGCCGAGAGCTTCGCGCGATCGAGCGTCTCTTCGCCGCGCGCGAGAGAACGTTCAGCCGATTCCTGGAGGGGAGCGAGCTCAGCAGGGTCAACGCCGCCGCCGGGCAACCGACGCCCGTTTCCTCTGTCTTCGCCGAGTTGCTGCGGGTCGCGCTCGAGGCACGGCGCGAGACCAGCGGTCTCGTCGACCCGACGCTCGGGGCGCACCTCGAAGCGGCAGGCTACGACCGAGACTTCTCGCTCCTCGAAGAGCGATGGGTCGCCCACCGCTACCTTGGTCCGTCGGGGCGTCCGTGCGGCTCGAGGGGGCGACGGTCATCGTGCCGGCTCCGGTGCGCCTCGACCTCAACGGGGTCGTGAAGGGACGGACGGTCGACGACGCATTGTCGCTGATGACACGGTGACGGGTTCGTCTCCGCCGGCGGCGACATTGCGGCTCGGGGCGAGATCACCGTCGCGCTGCCCGGCGGCGGGACGGTTGCACTCGATACAGGGCGCGCTGGCGACCAGCGGCACCGACCGCCGCCGCTGGGTACGCGCGGGACGCACCACAGCACCACCTGATCGACCCGCGAACCGGAAAGCCCTCGCTATCGCCGTGGCAGCAGGTCACCGTCTGCGCGGCGACCTGCGTCGGGGCGGATATCGCCGCCAAGGCCGCGTTCCTGCTCGGCCCCGCCGGGCCGGCGTGGCTCGATGCCCGCGGCCTCCCGGGGCGGTTCCGCACAGCGGACGGCCGGGTGCTCGTCAACCGATCCTGGCAGCGCAGCCTCGAACGGCCCGTCCTGTGCACCTGACCTCGAATCCCGTCGACTGGTATGCGGCGCGCGCGGCAGGGCTCACGGCTTACCTCCTCCTGAGCGCCGGAGTCGTCCTCGGCCTGACAATGGCATCGCACAAGGTCTTCGCCCGCTGGCCACGGTTCGGCGTCGAAGACATCCACCGTTTCGTCGGCCTGCTCGTCGGGACGTTCGTGGCGATCCATGTGGTCGCGGTCGCAATCGACGCCTGGCTTCCCTTCTCTCTTGCCTCGCTCGTCGTGCCGTTCACGACACGCTACCGCCCGATCTGGGTTGGGCTCGGAATCGCCGCCGCCGAGCTACTGGTCGCCCTGGCGGTGACGAACCACTATCGCCGCCGGCTCACCTACCGGTTCTGGCGACGCGCGCACTACCTGAATTTCGCCGTCTGGACCGGCGCCACTCTCCATGGCCTCGGAAGCGGCACCGACCGCAGCTCGCCCTGGCTGCTGGCAACATTCGCGGCCGCGGTCTCGGCCGTCTCAGCAGCCGTCGTCTGGCGGATCGGGCGAAAGCGCACCGGCACGCGACTCGGCTTACTCGCTTGCCTAGCCGCAGTGGTCGCGGCCGCAGTCGTCGTCGGCATCGGACGCGGGCCGCTGCGGTTCAAGCCGAACCCGTGGAACGCCGCCCGGTTCACCGAAACGCTCACCGGTCACGTCGCCCAACTGAGCGGCACAACCCGCGGCATCGTCTCGATGGCCGGCGAGGGTCAAGGACATCAGCGCGTTCTCATTCGAGCCGATCTCCTGATCGCCCCCCAGAAGCTCCTGAAGACCTCCTTTCAAATGGAATACCTCCCGAGCGGCGAGCTCTGCAACGGCACCGTGACCGCCGTACACCCGACCGGCTTCGCCGCCATCTGCCACCTCCCGCACCGGAGAACGACGCCTCGTCTCCGCCAACTGGCAGGCAGAGCAGCAGCTCGGAAGTCGCCGACGGCGTCATCAGCGCCCACCCATAGCTCAGTACCGGCGGGTGCTTCAGAACCCGCTCCCCTGGCCCGGCCGGCCGAACCTCAGGCGAGTACCTCTTCGATGTACTTGACATGACCCCATCCTCTCAAGGATGAGCTGGAACTTTCCCGGAGCGGTTCAAAGCGTTATCAGAAGACTCGACCACCGGCTTGGTCGAGAAGGCGCAGGTGTTGGCGAGTCCGAGCATCTGGGGGGTTAGCCTGCCAGTCGTCTTTCGAGGCTGCGGCGGTGCTGTGTCAGTAGTTGTCCGGCTCCTCGCGACTTGGGCCGACGCAACTAGTGTCCCACCGGGCGAGTTCTTCTCGCGGAGCGGCAGCCACGATGGATGTTCGAGGGAGGGCGGTGATGATGTCAGCGTCTGAGGGGGAGGAGCTGGTCGGCCGGGTGCGTAGATGGTTGGCTCGACGAGCGAGTTCAGCTTGTTCTTCCGTGTCAAGCCGGGTGAGGGTGAGGTGCTGCGGTCCGTCCCTCGTCGCTGTAAGGCGAGATGACGTCGGCCGAAGGCCGGAGTGGGGTCTAGCAGGGTCTAGCGCTCGGTGACCAACCAGAACACTTCGACACCCATGAGCGGGGCACGGAACCGCTTATCCAAGCCGTCTTGGGCTTGCTCGCCGTTATGGGTGAGTGCGTGGGCAGAATCGACAAGCTGGGGGTCACTGTTTGAGGCAGTTCTGCGCGCGGTTAGGAAACCCCGGTCACTGAGGAGATGCCCTCCGAATTCTGGGAGCTCCAGAAAAGGCTCCAGTCCTTGCACGTTGCATGATTCGCAATAAGGACGGTAACAAGAAAGGCGCGTAAGCGTTCACCCCCCTCGTTGAAGCTAGGGAGTGACCAAGGGGCGGCTGCCGAATCTGGTGGCTGTGGAGCGTTCCTGGGCGGAGGTGATCCTTGATGGTGACCGGGAGCGAGCGATTGCTCTGCTTGCTGGGGTGGGCGAGCTGATCGAGGCGAACCGGCGGCTCGAGGCGCGCGTCTGGAAGCTCGAGGAGCAGCTGCGCCGGAGCTCGCGCAACTCGTCGCTTCCGCCCTCCCAGGATCCGCCCTCGGCGCCGCCGCGCTCGCACAAGCCGGGTTCAGAGCGCAGGCCCGGCGGCCAGCCCGGGCACGAGGGCAGGGGCAGAGCGCTGCTTCCGCTCGAGCGGGTTGACGAGATCGTCGAGCACTGGCCCGAGCGCTGCCGGGCGTGCGCGCACCGCTTCGGCGAGGAGGAGCGGATCGACGCGGCGCCCGTGCATCGCCACCAGGTCTCCGAGCTGCCGCCGATTGCGGTGCACGCTGAGCGAGCACCGCCTGCACCGCCTGCGCTGCCCGGCCTGCGCCGCCGAGACGCGCGCCGAGCTTCCCGCGGGCGTCCCGCGCGTCTGCCTTCGGACCGCGCCTGCAGGCGGCCGTCGCCACGCTCGCGGTCCGAAACCGCGTCTCCCGGCGCGACACGCGTCGAGCTCGTTCGGCGACCTGTTCGGTGCCGAGCTCTCGGCCGGTTCGGTCGGACGCGATCGTGCGCGCGCCGGCGAGGCGCTCGCGCCGCCCTACGAGCAGCTGCTCCGCCACCTCCGCGACGCCCCGGCCGTCAACGTCGACGAGACCGGCTGGCGCCTGCGCGGCGGCAAGCGCACACTCTGGGGCGCGCTCACGCCGACGACAGCGGTGTTCCGGATCGCGCCCGACCGGCACGAGCGCGAGGCCAGGGCGCTCCTCGGCGAGGGCGTTCGCCGGGCGTCGCCTGCTCCGACCGCTGGTGGGCCTACAACTACCTCGACCCCGAACGGCGCCAACTCTGCTGGGCGCACCTGATCCGAGACTTCACCGCCCACAGCGAAGGGCATCGCCGCGCAGAAGGCCTTCGGCGAGGCCGGCCTCGCGCTCGCCGAGCGGCTGTTCCAAGCCTGGGACGACTACCGACACGACGGCGACCGCGCCCGGCTGCAGAGCCGGTCGCCCCGCTCAAGCGCGAGCTGCAGACGCTGCTCGAACACGCAGCGCGCAAGAGCGCCACGCAACCGCTACCACCGCACCTTCGCCAACAACCTGCTCAAGCTCTGGCCGGCGCTCTGGACGTTCACCCACACCGACGGCGTCGAGCCGACCAACAACCACGCCGAGCGCGGCCTGCGCGGCGCCGTCATCTACCGCAAGCTCTCCTTCGGCAGCCAATCCGAGCACGGCGAGCGCACGATCGAACGGCTCCTCTCCGCCTCAGTCACCTGCCGCCTGCAGCGACGCTCGCTCTTCGCCTACCTCACCGACGTCCTCACTGCCAGCATCCGCGGCGACCCCATCCCCGCACTCGCCTGACCTCGCGGGGCCTGAACGCTTACAGAAATGCCCGATTTGCAGGCATTTCGTGCAAGCCCTCTGACGGACTCGAACCGTCGACCCCCTCCTTACCATGCGCTGCGAAACGGTTGCCGTGCGTTGCCACCGGTTGCGGATCGGCCTGTTTGAGCCGTTTTCGGGCGCGTCCCATTTGCCACCGGTTGCCACTGGTTGCGCCCGCTCGGCTCCATAAATGCTCCATGCCCGCGCGCGCTCACTCCTACCGCCTCGTCGCCGCTATAGGCACGCTATAGGCACGGCGCTACGTTCAGTCTCTCGCGTGCTTCCGGCAGGCCGACTCTAGACCCCAGTGTGTCGACGCCCTACAAATTCCCGGTCGTTTGATGGTCCTTGCAAACGTGGGTCGTCCTGCTCGAAGCCTTCGGGCTCGACGGCTCCTTCGTGACGAAGGCGAGCTCCCGGAACTGGGCGACGTGATCGAGGTCAGGCGCGGCGACGAGACGATCAGCGCCAGGGTGGAAGGTGTCGACGCAGACGGAAGACACACCAGATCACGGCGTCCGAGGTCGCGGCCGCCTAGGTAAATCAGCGAAGGCAATAGAGGGCTTAGCCTGCCCGGTGCCTGGTTGGTGCTTGGTTCCTTGCTCCGGCGATTGCGGCGGCTGCTCCGTGTTCTTGGCGTTTACTCTCGCAGCTCGCGTGCGTCCCGGGATAGGGGTATGGCAAGCTTATGCTCGCCGCCACGGAGATCATCCCCGGTCGCTACCGCGATCCGCGGCTCGTGGCTCGCGGGGGGCATGGGCGAGGTCTACCGTGCAAGCGACACGCTGCTCGATCGGACCGTTGCGGTGAGGTCCTCGACGAGCGCTATGCCACGGACGAGAATGTGCGGGCGCGGTTCACGAGGGAGGCGCTCATGGCGGCGCGGCTCTCGTCCGAGCCCGGCATCGTGAGGATCTTCGACGTCGGCGAGACGGACGGCCGTCCGTTCATTGTCATGGAGTACCTGCCCGGAGGGTCGCTGGATGACGAGCTGAGGCGGGGCGCGCCGGCCGCCGGCGCAGGTGCTTGCCTGGCTCGATGATGCTGCTGAGGCGCTGGACTACGCGCATGCCCAGGGAATCGTCCATCGCGACGTAAAGCCCGCCAACCTGCTCCTCGACTGAGGGCAGGGCGGGTACACGTGGCCGACTTCGGTGTCGCGAGCGCGGCCTCCCTGGACTCGCTCACGCAAACGGGGATGGTGATTGGCACCGCGGGGTACCTTTCGCCGGAGCAGGCGGAGGGGCGGGCGCCTCGCCGGCGAGCGACCGTTACGCACTCGGCATCGTCGCGTTCCAGCTCCTCGCAGGTTCGCGGCCGTTCGAACGGACTAACGCGGCCGCGGAGGCGGCTGCGCACGTGCAGAGCCCCGTGCCGCCGATCACGGACGGCGACCCCGCTGCCGCCAGAGCTCGACGGCGTTTTCGAGCGGGCGCTCGCAAATGACCCTGCGGCGCGCTATCCGACGAACCGAGCATTCGTTGCGGCGCTCCGAGCCGCTTTCGACCGCGCTAACGCAACGAGCTCGCGCACCCCGACGCCGGTGGCCCTCCCGTCGACGCGCCGGAGGCTGCTCGTCCCACTGCTCGCCGCCCTCGCCTCGCGACGGGAGCCGGGGCCGCTTACCTCCTCGCGCAAAGCGGGAGCCGCCAGGTGATCCGGGTGACCGTCACGAAGCCAGCGACGACGGAGACAGTGAAGGCGACGCCCGTCCCGCCGCGCTCGACGAGCACGGCGAGCTCGACTTCGACGTCCACTTTCACGCCGACAGTAACGACCACGACGACGCCAGGCACGGCGACCGGGGGCGTCACGCGACAGTCGGCCGCCGCGGACGGCTACGCGAAGATACAGGCAGGAGACTACAACGCAGCGCTGCCGCTCCTAGAGCAGGCCGCCCGCGAGCTCAAGGGAACGCACTCGCTTTCGGAGGCATACAACGACTACAACCTCGCCCTGACGCTCGTGAAACTGCGGGGCTGCTCCGCACAGGTGCTGCAGCTCCTCGACATGTCGCAGGCAATCCAGGGCCGCCGCACCCCAATTGACGAACTCCGCGCCAACTGCGCGTGATGGGCGGCGCACGGTGATGAGCGCGCGCTCCGCGCAGGACGACAATCGCGTCGGCTCAGCCGCTTGGGGCCGCGCGCGCCGCTCGGAATCGTGCCCGGCCTGAGCAGCACCAGTGGCTCAACGCCCCGGCGATGCCGAAGAGGCCCTGACGGACTGGGAACGTCGACCCCCTTAGCGGCGACGGTAAGCCGCGGCCTGGCGGCCGACGAGGGTTACTCGGTTTCCCGGCGCGATGTTGACGTCGAGTATGTGCAACCCGAGGATCGGCTCCTTAGCCGGGTGAGCGCGGGGCGATTGGTCGGTACTGCCGCCGGGGCGGCTGACTTGGAACCTGCTCCCGAACGGCGGCAGTGGGCCGAGCCCAACTCAGGCGCAGGTGAGGGCGTTGGCGCTGGAGTTTGCGCGTGCGTGCGCCTCCACGCGACCGCTGGGATCAACCAGGGTTCGCCGAAGTTCGAGGCCGCAAACTAAGGCTGCCGAAAGTACCGGCCTCTCTACATGCCCTCGAATGCCGCCTACAACGCCTACACCAGGACGCGGGCGAGACGACCGACGCGATCGGCACGCCTCTGCCCGGGACGACGCCGTCCGGGCTCGACGGCTTCCTCGCGCAGTTCGACGGCGCGGGCAACCGCAACTGGACCGTGCAGGTCGGCACGACCGCGGACGACCAGCTCTGGGGCGTCGCAGCCGATGCGGCTGGCAACGCGACAGTGACGGGCTACACCGGCGGCAGCCTCTTCGCCGCCAACACGCACCCGCCCGGCCGCGGGCGGGCGTCGCTCCCACTGCCGGCACCGGTCGGACTAGCGGTGAAAAGACACCCGCAGGATCACGAACGATTCTGCCCTAACCACGGCAGGAAGTCCATCGATAACACGCATGCCCCCCGGCGAGATGGGTCGCAGCACGGGGCTGTTGTCTCAACAGACGACGAACGGGAGCTCGAACGGTGCGCCAGCCGGGCCAGTAACGAGCGAAGCCAGTGGGCCGCCGCGGACGTCCACGGACGTTCACGGACTGAGCTGGAACGGTCTTCGAGACCGCACAGAGTGATACGGAAGCAGGCCTTGAGTGAAGGCCCGCTTCGTTGAGCGGAGGGGGAGGGATTTGAACCCCTCGATCCGCCAATGACGGATAACGGCTTTCGAGACCGCTGCATTTCGCCACGATCGGCAAGCCTTCTCGTGCAAACGCATCTGCAAACCTTCGGTACCTAAATGGCACGATCACGACTTCTAGACCATATTCTAGGCCGCGGAGGGTCGGCCGGTTGAGACGGATTCTCACCGCAAGAAACGTCTTCTGAGCAGGGATTTATCGAGTATGGTCTAATAGCTGCGACCCGGAGAGGTGTCCGAGCGGTCTAAGGAGCACGACTGGAAATCGTGTACGTGCCGAAAGGTGCGTCGAGGGTTCAAATCCCTCTCTCTCCGTTCAATAACACAGGACCCAGTGACCCGGCCCCGTCTCTCCGTTCTCGACCAGTCGCCGATTGCGGAGGGCGGGACCGGGGCCCAGGCGCTCAAGAACACGGTCGACCTGGCTCAGCTCGCCGAGGAGCTCGGGTACCGGCGTTACTGGCTCGCGGAGCATCACGGCACGCCGATGCTCGCGTGCGGGGCACCCGAGATCATGGTCGCCGCAGTCGCCGCGGCGACGAGCCGCATCCGGGTCGGCACCGGCGGTGTGATGCTCTCGCACTACAGCCCCTTCAAGGTCGCCGAGGTCTTCAGCGTGATCGCCGGTCTGCACGGGAAACGGATCGACCTCGGTATCGGCCGCGCTCCGGGCGGCGACCTCGAGACGATCTACGCGCTCCAGCGGGACCGGCGGCAGCTCCTGCCCGAGGACTACGCCGAGCAGGTTCGGGAGCTCCTCGCCTACTTCGAGGACGGCTTCCCGCCCGACCACCCGCTCGCCAAGCTCGCCCGGCTGCCGGGCGCCCCCGGCACGCCGGTGGTCTGGCTGCTCGGGACGTCGCCCGACAGCGCCGTCATGGCGGCCGAGCTCGGGCTTCCCTATGCGGTCGCGGACTTCATCAACCCGGGCAGCGCGGCAAGCGGCCGCCTGTATCGCGAGATGTTCGTGCCGTCGCAGCGGCTCAGGCGGCCCGAGGTCACGATCGCCGTCGGCGCCGTCTGCGCCGAGACCGACGAGGAGGCACAGAAGCTCTCCTCGAGCTGGCGGATGGCGATCACGCAGGCGGGCCGCGGCGAGTTCGGGCCGCTGCCGGCTGTGCCGCGGGCGCTCGACTTCCTGGCCGGCGTCAGCGGCGACACCCTCGCGGGGCGCCGGGTTGTCGTCGGATCGCCCGGGGCCGTCCGGGCTGCCCTCGAGCAGATCGCCGCCGACTACGGCGCCGACGAGATCCTCGTGCACACCCTGATCCACAATCACCGCGCGCGGCGACGGTCCTACGAGCTGCTCGCCGAGGCATTCGGTCGCTGAGCGGCTGGTGCTCCGGACGGGCGATACTTAGTAACTGCCCGAAAGGGCCCAACCATTCGTCGAGGGTCATTCCCGGGAGGTCGCATCGATGACCGTTCGCTCACGTCACATCTCGAAGTCGCTCACGGCGCTGCTCGCCGTGTCCCTGCTCGCGTTCGCGGGGGTGGCCGGCTCGCAGGCCGCAACACCAACGCTGTACGTGGCCTACACGCTGAAGTGCACCTTCGCGATCACCGACGACTCCGGCAAGACTGTGACGTCGATCCCGGCCGGCGCCTACCAGGTGCAGGTAACGACACCCGGTTCGTTCGGCGGGATGGATCTCTCGGGGATCTCCGACATGACCGCCTGCAAGGGCGCCGCCGACTTCCAGCTCACCGGCCCCGGCGTGAACCTGCACACGAGCCTGAACGACGGCGACGGCTCCCAGGACGTTCTCCAGGCGACCTTCCAGCCGAACGCGACCTACGTGGCCCAGGACAACAACCAGGCGTCCGTGACGCGCACCAGCTTCACGACGACCGCGGCAACCGGCGGAACCACGGGCGAGCTCTACGGGCGGCTCCACCTCGACCGGCGTTGGCGGCGGGACGACCACGACCGCGACGCCGGCGACCCTGAAGGGAACGCTCACCGGCACGGTCAGCGCGGCGGGGAAGGTGACTCTGACCTACAAGCACAAGCCGGTCGCGACGCTCGCCCCCGGCCTCTACAAGTTCACGATCGCCGACAAGAGCAAGAAGGTCGGGTTCATCGTGCAGACGAGCCACTCGACCACG
The DNA here is from genome assembly GCA_963722065.1 of uncultured Thermoleophilia bacterium. Classification (GTDB taxonomy): domain Bacteria; phylum Actinomycetota; class Thermoleophilia; order Gaiellales; family Gaiellaceae; genus PALSA-600. Next base: position 23,379 of record CAVRMI010000008.1, read on the forward strand.
ACGGTCTCGACCGGTCCCGCGGTCGGCACGAAGACGGTCACGATCAACCTGAAGGCCGGGCAGTGGTTCTTCTACACCGCGAAGGGCACCCCGAAGTCGGGCTTCATCGTCTCCGCGGGGCTCTACGGCTAGTTGTCCAGCCCGAGCGTGAACGTCGGCGTCGGCGACGAGTCCGGCATCCGGTGCTCGTCGGCGACCCGGCGGATCGAGGTGCCGGTGGCGAGGAACTCCGTCGCGTGCTCGCCCCAGACGTGGTTGTAGACGGCGACGGTCACCCCGACGATCCCGTTGGCCTGAGCGGTCACAGCCTCCGCCTGCATCCGTGAGAGCGCGAGCTCGCGGGCCTCGTAGACGCCCTGGGTGAAGAGCTGCATCTCCTGGTTCTGGCCCGTCTGGCGGATCGTCTGCATGATCGACTGATGCGCGATGTGGTAGACGCACGTCCCCAGGACGAACGACACGGGAACCGCGCCGACGGCGAGCAGGCGGTAGAAATCCTGCGCCGATAGGTCGGACGTGAACGCGTGGCCGTCCGGCGCCTTGTGGACTCCCGCCTTCTCACCGGCTGCCCGCACGGCGGTACCGGTCGCGATGAACTCGAGCACCTCCTGGCCCCACACGTACTGCTGCATCCGCAGCTGCACGCCGACGACGCCGTCCGCGCCGAGGTGGTCGGCCTCGGCCACCATGCGCGACATCGCAAGCTCCCGGGCGTTGTACATCGCCTGCGTCAGCACCTGGAGCTCCTGGTTCTGGCTCCACTTTCCGCCCTGAACCCCGATGTGGTAGATCGACGAGCCGACGACGAACCCGAGCGGCTCGAACCCCGCCTCGCCGATCAGCACGTACTCGGAGACCGAGAGGTCCGAGGTGAACACCCCGCCCGGCGTCGCGCCGGCAGTGGACGCAAGCCGGCCGTCGGCTGCCTCCGGCTCCCAGGTTGCGGTGCTGGCGTCGGCGTCCGACCTTCCGAAAAGCGGCATCTTCTCCTCCTTGGGGGCGCGTGAGCAATGTCCGAACGAGCAACGCGGACCCTATCTCAGTCTCATGCCTCGAGGACCTCCGCGCCGATTACCGCGGTAGGTCGATGAAGGAGCACAGCAACCCGACCCAGATCGAGTGTCTCGCCTGCGGCGCGACGCGGGTCGTGTTCGGGCTGGGGCGCGCCGACACCGGTGAGTGTCCCCGCTGCCACTACCTCGGCTGGGGATTCTCGGACGATCTCGACGGCTCGACGCGCCGTCAGATCATGAACGGCGCTCTCGCGGTGCCGCCGTCCGAGCGGCCCCGCTACGGCGAGATCCGTCGGCCCGGCCGCCCGCGCTTTCGTTGAACCAGGCGCTCAGGCGCTGGACGGTGACGAGCGTCCCGACGTTGACGTACGGGAAGATCTGCCCCGCCGTCGGGACCGGGACCTCGACGCAGCCCAGGCTCTGCGGCCAGCCGTAGCTCCCGCGGACGAAGCCGTGGACGGCGTCACCGCCGCTGAAGTAGTTGACCCACGGAACGCCGGGGTCGTTGTAGTGAGAGCCGTCCGGGTTCGTTCCCTGCATGGTCGTCGCGGTCAGGTGCGCGTACACCGGGAACGTGCCGAGGTCGGTCGGCCGGGAGGCGATGCCAGTGTTGACCGCGGTGCGCAGCACGACGCGCCCGTTGTGCCAGAGCGTCAGCGTCTGCGGCAGCTTCTCGGTCACGAAGACGTAGCTGTAGCCGCCGGGTGAGTGGCGTCCCGCGAGCTGGTTCCGGATCAGCGCTCGCAGGACGGTCATGCTCGGGAACCCGTCGGCCGTCATCCCGTGCGCGTTCTGGAAGGCCATGATCGCGCCTCGGATCAGCACCGGCCGGTCGCTCGGCGACGTCCAGAGAGCCTTCAGCGCCGCCGGCGTCTTCGGGTAGCGGAAGTCGAACGTCCCTTCCGGAGGGGCAACCGCTGCTCGAACCTGCGCTCCCTGAGTCAGCCGCACCGCGCCACCGGCGGGAACCCACTTGACCGGAAGGTAGCCCTGGTCGGCGAGCAGCTGCTTGATCCGAAGCAGCGACCCGCGCGGGACCTGCCAGGTGACCGTCCGGAACGGCGAGGGGTCGGAGCCGGAGATCAGCTGGATCGATCGGGGCAGCCGCAGGTGCACCCTCCGGCCGAGCGGGAAGCCGAGGCCGCTCGGCTGGAAGACGAGCGTGTGGTCGTTCGGCCGCGTCCAGGTGCCGTGCACGTGCGGGGCGAGGCGCGGCATCGTCCCGCCGAGCACCCGGTTGACGGGCTGCGAGAAGGTGAGCACGATCGGCGCGGAGGGCACGAGCGTCGTCTTCGGCGCGGGCCGGACGAGAACCTTCGGCGTCGTGCCGGAGGGGAACCAGGTGACGCGAACCGGCGCCGGGAGGCTCTCCCAGCCCCGCGGGGCCCCGGCGATCAGTGCCGTGCCGGCGACGTCGGAGCCCGACGCCGCGACGCCGATCGGGACGACCCGGCGGGGGCTCGGCAGCGTCACGTGCTTGACCGCGCCGTCGCCGGTCTGGATCGACACGACCTGGACAGGGCGGCTGAACCGCACCGTCACCGGCTTTCCCTCGTCCGGATAGACGAACTTCGAGCCGACGACCGCGGCCGGCGTTCGGATCACGGTGTGCACGACCTTTTCGCTCCCGACGAGCCAGCCGGCCCAGCCCGACCGGCGAACGGTCACCGCCACGGTCAGGCGTGAGCCACCCGCGACGTGCCCGGCCGGCACCACCCGGCCCGATCGCACCCGGACAGCCACCAGGCGGCCGTGCGAGTCGCGCACCTTCACCGAGGCGATGTGCTCGCCGGCCGGTGCGAGCGAGATCTCGGCAAGGGCAGTCGAGCCCGGCCTCGACCTGTGGAGCGGGCCACCATTCGCGCACACCGAGGAGCGCGCCGCCGGTCAGGAGGAGCAGCACGCCCACTCCAGCGAGCGAGGCGAGGATCCAGAAGCGCGGACCGCGCCCGCCGCCTCCCGCGGCAGGGACGATCACCGGAATCACGGGAGCCGGCGTCATGACTTCACGTTAGAAAACGCGTCGGCCATGATCAAGGGTGAATTTCCGCGTGCGCTCAGGTGGTGATCCGGCGAGCGCCGGAGTAGTGAGAGAGTGCCCAGCCGCTGGTGAGGCTGTCGACCCGCACGTAAGCGCCGGTGTACGGAGCATCGACGTACTCGCCGCCGCCGATGTAGAGCCCGACATGCCCGAGCGCGTCGAAGAAGACGAGGTCGCCCGGCTGCAGGTCGCTGTAGGCGACGTAGCTGCCGTAGTTGTACTGGGCATACGAGGAATGCGGCAGCGACACGCCCAGGCGGGCGAACGAGTACATGACGAGCCCGGAGCAGTCGAACCCGCCAGGGGACGCACCGCCCCAGACGTACGGGGTGCCGATGTACGACATCGCGATCGAGACCACCGAGCTGCCGTAGGACGACGAGGGAACGTAGGTCGCGCCCTCGGGGGTCTGGGCGCTCGCGCCGACGACGGTTGCCTGCGCGGCCTGCTGCTGTGCCGCCTGGGCAGCCGCGACCTGAGCCGCTGCGTCACGGGCCATCTGCAGCTGGCGGGCCGCCTCCTGCGCCTCCAAGGTCGAGATCTCGCTCTTGATCGAGCTCAGCAACCGCTCGCGCTCGGCCATGTGGGAGGCGACCGAGGCCCGCTCGGCGCGGCGCTGGGCGACCAGGTCGGCGGCGTAGGTGCGCTCGTGCTTCAACTGGCGGGCATGGCGCAGGACGTCCCCCTTGAACGTGACCACCTGCCCGATCACCTGCTTGTCCAGGCTCGAGAGGCGGTCGACGTTGTCGAGCCGGGTCATCAGGTCGCTCAGGTTCCGGGAGCCGAGCAGGAGGTCGAGCGTCGAAGGCTGGGTCGTCGTGTAGATCGAGACCAGCCGCTTCGCGATCATCTGCCGGCTCTGCGTGAGGTTGTGCTTGGCGACGATGAGCTCGCGACGGTTGACCTTCTGCTGGTACTCGACCTGCGAGAGCCGGAGGTTCGCGAGGTTGATCCGCTCGTCGGCGGCGGCGAGGCTCTGATCGAGCGCGACGATCTGCGCATAGACCTGCTGGGCCTCGGCCTTCTTCGCCGCGATCGGCGAAGTGCCGAGTGCGGGGGCGGCCACGAGCAGGCCCGCCGCCAGGGCGCCAAGCAGCAGCAACGGCTTTCGCCGCCCTTGTACGACAGACCCCGTTTGAGAACGAGACCGGCCTGGGAACAGGCTCCGGCACGTCACGGCCGCGCAAACTAGCAGCCGCACCGGTCGCGCACAAATCGTAAGCGTGCGTTTTCCCTGCAAAAGACGCATTCCGGGTAAGCGTTCAGCCCGTTTGGTTGTCAGCTGAGGGCGGGTATCGGGTCGCCGCGGGCGTGGGCGGTGATGACTTCGGTGAGGTAGGCGAGGAGCGATTGCTTTCGTAGGCGGCAGGTGATCGAGGCCGAGAGCAGTCGTTCGAGGCTGCGTTCGCCGTGTTCGGATTGGGTGCCGAGTGAGAGCTTGCGGTAGATGACCGCGCCGCGGAGGCCCCGTTCGGCGTGGTTGTTGGTCGGCTCGACGCCGTCTGTGTGGCTGAAGGTCCAGAGAGCGGGCCAGCGCTTGAGGAGGTTGCGTGCGAACTGGCGGTGGTATTTCGTTCTTGGGCTCTTGCGGGAGGCACGCTCGAGCTCGGTCCGGAGCTTTGTCTGGAGCGGCGCGATCCGTGCTTGAAGCGCGGCCCGGTCAGCGTCGTGCTGGAAATGCCGCCAGGCGTCGAACAGGTCGTGGGTGACGGCCAGTCCCGCGTTTCCGAGCTCTGCTTGTTCGGCCATGCCTTCGCTGTGGGCGGTGAAGTCGCGGAGCAGGTGCGCCCAGCAGAGTTGACGGCGGGTCGAGTCGAGGTAGTCGTAGCCGGCCCAGCGGTCCGAGCAGACGATCCCGTCGTAGTGTTCGCCGAGCATGGTTTGGGCTTCGGCGGCGTGCCGGCCGGCCGCGATCCGGAACACCGCTGTGCGGCGGGTGAGCGCGCCCCAGAGCATCCGGCGCTCGCCGCCGGTCTTCCAGCCGGTCTCGTCGATGTTGACGACCGCTGAGCGTTTGATCTCCTGCTCCAGCCGCGTGTGCGGAGCGGCGAGCGCATCGCCGGCGCGCTGCACGATCGCGTCCACCGTCCCGGCCGAGACCTCGACCCCGAACAGCTCCCGGGCGAGCTCGGTCGAGTCGCGTCGCGAGACCCGGTTGCGCACCGCGAGCGTGACGACCGCGGCCTGGAGTCGCGGCCCGAACGCCCACCGCGACCCAGCGGGCGACTCGGCCGCGGTCAAAGCCGCGCACTCCGGGCAGCACACCCGGTGCAGCCGATGCTCGGTCATCCTGACCGCGATCGGCGGCAGCTCGGCGACCTGACGCCGCGAAGGCTCGGCCGCATCGACACGATCCGCCTCGACGAACTCGTGCGCACACGAGCCGCATCGGTCTGGCCAATGCTCGACGATCTCGTCGATCTGCTCGGGCGGGAGCAGCCGGCGGTACCGGCCCTCGTGCCCCTGCTGCCCACCCCGCTTGCGGCCTGACCCCTTCCCGGGCGGGCGTGGCGGCGCCGACGGAGGATCCTGCGACGGCGGCAACGACGAGTTGCGCGAACTCCGATTCAGCCGACGCTCAAGCTCGGCCACCCGAGCCTCCAGGCGCTCGTTCGCCCCGACCAGCCGCTGGTTCGTCTCGACCAGCTCGTCAAGGCGAAGCAGCAACCCGATCGCCGTCTCACGATCACCATCCAGGATCGCCTCCGCCTCAACCCGCTCCACAGCACAAGATTCGCCGCCAAAGCCCGGGTCCCTACACCAGCTGAACGCTTACCATTCCGGCTCGGCCGCCGTTCGGCGTAGGCCGGCTGTTACGTTCTCAGCCGGATGGTGACGAGGTGGGGGGGACAACTCGCGGTGCTCGGCCTCTTCGCCGCGGGGATCGTGACTGCCTGCGCTCATTCGAGCGCGACCTCGGCGACAACGCGGGCGACCACGGCGCCGAAGCATCCTGCCCCGAAGGCGCGGAGCGCTGCGCCCGACGCTTCGTTCACGCTCGTCGCGGGTGGCGACATCGCCCTCAACGGGAGCGGCGCCAACTCCTCGACTTTCGCAGGCATCGAGCGCTACCTGCACGGTGACCTCGTGTTCGGGAACCTCGAGGGCGTGCTCGCGGTCGACGGCTCACCGAAGTGCGCTCCCTACGGCGTCGACAGCTGCTTCACCTTCCGCGCGGCCCCCTCGTCCGCCAAGGCCCTCCGGGCGGCGGGGTTCACGATGCTGAACATCGCGAACAACCACGCGATGGACTACGGGCCGGAGGCGCAGAGCGAGACGATGAATGCGCTCCGCGGCGCGAACCTCGACTACGACGGGCTTCCGGGCCAGATCGAGGTCGTTCCCGCCAACGGCGTGAAGGTCGCGTTCGTCGGCACCGCGCCGTACCCCTGGGCCCAGAGCCTGCTCGACATCCCCGGAACGGCAGCGCTCGTCCGCAAGGCGGCGAAGGAGGCGGACGTGGTGATCGTCTACATGCACGCCGGGGCCGAGGGCTCGTCGGCCGATCACGTCCCGAACGGGCCCGAGACATTCCTCGGCGAGCAGCGCGGCAACCCGCGGGCCTTCGCCCACGCCATGATCGACGCCGGCGCCGATCTCGTGGTCGCCTCCGGCCCGCACACCCTGCGCGGCCTCGAGTGGTACCGCGGCCACCTGATCGCCTACAGCCTCGGGAACCTCGCAGGCAGCAACACGCTCGCGACCGACGGGAGCCTTTCGCTGAGCGCGCTGCTCTCCGTGAGGCTCAGCGGCGACGGGCGACTCCTCGGCGGGCGCATCACCCCGGTGCGGCTCGTCGGTGCCGGCACGCCGGTGTACGACTCGTCCGGCGAGTCCGTGTCCTTTATGCGAACGCTCTCGGAGGAGGACTTCCCGGAGTCGCAGCTCCGGATCGGAAGCGACGGGACCCTGACGGTCGTGGCTGCGAAGCGGCGGGGTTAGACCCTAGGCGTCGGAAACGCCTCGAGCCCGATCTCGGCCAGCGGCCTGCGCGCCCACGCGAAGCGCTTGTCGAACCAGTCGAGCCGCCCCAGAGAGACGCCCTGCCCGGCGGATTCGATCACCCAGCCGCTGCCGAGGTAGATCGCGGTGTGGTCGATCTTGCTCGCCTTGGCCTTGGGAGTGGGGCGGAAGAAGAGAACGTCTCCGGCCTCGAGATCGGCGCGGTGGATGCGCTCGGTCTTCGGCACCTCGAGCGCCATCTGCGCGGCTGTGCGGCCCTTCAGCGTGTCGGAGAGTCCCGGGGCATCCGCGTACGACGTGAGCTTGAACACGCGCCAGACGAAGCCGGAGCAGTCGAAGCCGCGCTCGGCGTTCTCGTCCTCGCCGCCCCAGACATACGGGTAGCCGACGAATGAGACCGCCGTGCGGAGGATCTCCTGCTGCAGCGGCGAGAGCGGCGGGATCGCGAAGCTCGCGCTGATTCCCTTGACGTACTGCACGCCGCCCGCGGCGTCCGCGGCGGCGACGGGGCTCAGCGAGGGGTTGGGTGTCGGGGTCTCGAGTCCGAGCGAGAGCACCCGGGCGGCCGAGAATGCCGCCTCGGCGCGCGTGGCAGGCTGGGCGGGTTGCGGCTCGAGGCTGTCCAGGCTCGGCGGCAGGTCGTAGCGGAGGCCGAGCATCCGCGCGACGACCTCGGTACCGAAGCGGCTCGGCGGGTCGAGGCCGGCGCTCCGCGCGACATCGGCGAACTGTGCGGCTACCGCCTGCAGGCCGAGAGCGCGGACGATCGCGGCGTCAAGGCTCGCGATCGACACGCTTGCGCCGGCCACGGCGGGCGTGCGCACCGAGGACGCGCCGATCGCCATCAGCATCCCCGCGAGGTCGCCGGCGGTCAGAGGGTCGTCCGGGCGGAATGTCGCCGGCGTGCCGGGAAAGAGGCCGTGGCTCGTGACCACGTGGATCGCGCCGCTCGCCCATGACTGGCGGGTGTTGGCGCCGGCGGCCGGGCCGGCCAGCAGGACGAAGCAGCCGAGGACGAGGACCACGACACGTTCCATCCCGTTTCCATCGGCGCTAACGCGCCCTTCCTTGAATCACGGCCTTGCGCGCTTTTTACGTTCGGGACACGTTCGCCGAACGGTGCGCGTCGATGGTGAAGGGGTGCAGCACGCGAACTTCAACCTAGTGCCCCGAATCGAACGGAGAAGAACATGCACAAGTTGATCCTTCTCGTCGCGGCCGCAGCGTTTCTCTCGATCGCCGGCTTCGCCGCCGCCGACACGAGCCCGACGGCGACCGTAACGACGACGACCACAACGACCGTGCCAACGACCACAACGGTGCCGACGACCACGACGACTACCACAGGCGCCACCGCAACCGCCCAGACGCCCAATCGCCATGCTCGCGGCCATTGGTTCGCCGGCTCCGTGAGCTCCGTCGGCGACGCCGCGATTTCGGTCGGCGTCCTCTGGACCGGCCCGAACGACGGATACCTCAACGGTCAGACCGTGACCGTTTCCGTCCCGTCCAACACGCGAATCAGCCAGGGACCACACCACCAGCCGATCGCGCTCGCATCGATCCAGCCCGGAGACCTCGTCTCGCTCCGCGCCCGCGGTGACGACGCCTCGAGCCTGACCGCCGTCAAGATCCATGTTTTCTGCAACTGCCACTGGGTCGGCGGGACCGTCAGCTCGGTCGGCGCGTCCAGCTTCCAGGTCTCCGTGAAGCGGACCGGGCCGTATGACGGCGTGCTCGCGAACACAACGGTCACGTTGCAGGTCAACGCCCAGACCGTGTATCTCGCAGGCCCGCACCATCGCCGGATCGCGTTCTCCGACCTGAAGGCCGGCGAGGGTGTCGGCGTGGTCTTCTCGGCCGACGGCTTCTTCAAGGCGCCCGGCTTCGACCCGACCAAGGCGACCTTCATCGCCAAGCGCGTCCATGTCTGGGGCCACCGGCAGGTGCCGCCGCCTTCGACGGATTCCAGCTCGGCGGCTCAGATCACCTCGTAGGAACGACAGGCAACAGGCCGTCCGGAGGCGCCCATGAGGCGCCTCCGGCCTTTTCATGCTCGAGCCAGGCCAGGCTAGGCGTTCTCGTAGGCGGTGAGCTCGGAGCGAAGCTTCGCGCGGGCCGACGAGAGGATCTGGGAGATTCGCGACTCGGTCACGCCGAGCGCGCGCCCGATCTCGGCACCCTGCAGCCCCTTCACGTAGACCATGGTCAGTACGTCGCGCTCACGGGCCGTGAGCTGATCGATAGCTGCCTTGAACACCGCCGTCTTCTCGCGCTCGAGGAGTGCGCGGTCGGGATCGCCGGGGCCGGGGGCCGCGCCGATCGTCTCGCCGATCTCGCCGTCCTGCTCGTCGCCGGCCGGCGCATTGAGCGAGATCAGGTGTGCGCGGTCGAGCTCGCCCGTGCGCCGTCGCAGCTCTCCGAGGTCGATGTTCAGCTCGGCGGCCAGCTCGGTCTCGTTGGCGTGCCGGCCGTGCTGGGTGAGCCACTTCTCCTGTGTGGTCTTGATCGTGCGGGAGAGCGAGCGCGTGGAGCGCGACACGCGGTCCTGCCGCCGGAGCTCGTCGACGATCGACCCGGCGACGCGCGTCCAGATGAACTGCTCGAACGTCGCGCCCTTCGCGGGCTCGAAGCGGTCGACCGCCTCGAGGATCGCGATGAGCCCGCACGAGATCAGATCGTCGAGATCGCAGTGGGCGGGAAGCTCGCGCGCCTTCCGGGTGGCGAGGTAGTTGACCATCGGGGAGTAGGCGAGAACGAGGCGGTCGCGCGACCGCACGTCGCCGCGCTCCTTCCAGTTGCGCCAGAGCGACTCGGCCTCGGGCCCGGTGAGTCGCCGGGCACTCGACGGGACAGCTGTCTGTTCGGGCAGGGGTAGTGCGATCGCAGCTGACATGGAACGGAACCTCCGCAGATTCGGGGAACGTCCCGTTCTCAATCGCCGCGACGGGCAACGAGGCCGATCGTCGTTTCCGTTCGACGTCGAAACCGGTTTTGACTACTCGGATCGAGTCGCGGGGTTTACTCCGACTCGGTGCCGCTCCCGTCGGATACCGCTCTGTTCTCGGCCTGGATCTCGAGCCAGAGCTCATGGCGGAAGATGCGGATCTCGGCCGGCGCCTCGATGCCGATCCGCACGCTCGAGCCCGCGACCTCGAGCACCTCGACGAAGATGTCGTCGGCGATGCAGATCCGCTCTCCTACCTTGCGCGTGATGACGAGCATGGATCTCTCCTTCGCTGCCGGCACCGGGAAGAACGGTGCCGAACAGAGTAACCCGGGATGGCATTCGATCCAGGCCTCAAGAATGCCCCCGAACCGTCGATGACCGTGAACGTCGCAACGCGTGACACGCACATTCGACGCTGGGGAGGACAGGAGTTGCCAGAGCATCTTTCGCCGTTTGGAGACGGACGAGTCACCGGCGCTCCTCCACCAGAGGTCCTCGACGCCCTCGACCGCGCGGCACGCGTCCTCGGGGAACTCGACCGCGATCAGGTCACGCTCGAGCTCCTTCGTGACGAGGGATCGGGCCGGGTCCGCGTATTCGTCTCGCACGAAGGCGAGTACGGCAGCCGCGAGTTGCCGCGCGCCGGCCTGCTCAACCTGCTCGACGGTGACATGAGCGAGGTCGAGAGCTGAGCTGAGAAGTTTTATTGCAGTTGTCCGCGTGCCGAACTACCCTGGAGCCTGCTGTGGCAGCTCAATCGGCCCCGACGGCGCGCGGGTCGGCGCTTACGTGCGTTGTTGCAGACGACCATCCGGGGATCGTCGAGTCTGTCACCCGACTGCTGGAGGAGGACGACGCGTTCAGGGTCGTCGCAACGGCGCTCGAAGGTGTCGAGGCGCTCGCACGGATTCGTGAGCTGCAACCCGACCTTGCGTTGATCGACGTCGGCATGCCGCGCCTCGACGGGGTCGAGATCACTCGCCTCTTGAGCGAGGAGGGAAGCGCGACCCGGGTTCTCGTCTACTCCGGCCAGCGTGATGCCGCCGTCGCGTTCGAAGCCCTCGAGGCCGGCGCGGCCGGGTTCGTGCTCAAGGGAGGCGAGCTCGCCGAGCTCGCTCACGCCGCGAAGGTCGTTGCAGGCGGCGGCAAGTTCGTCGATGCCGAGATCTCTGCCGCATTGAACGCACCGCCCTCCGAGCGGCCGCCGCTCCTCACTCGGCGCGAGCGCGAGGTGCTCAGGCTGCTCGCCGAAGGCTTCCGCAACGACGAGGTGGCCGCGCGCCTCGGGATCTCGCCGCTCACGGTGCGCACCCATGTGCGCCACGCGATGGAGAAGCTCGGCGCCGGGACCCGGACCGAGGCTGTCGCGACCGCGTTGCGCCTGTCGCTCATCCGCTAGGAACAGAGGAGCGCGGCCTTCCGAGGCGAATCGTCCTCCCAAGGAAAGCCCGAGTTGAGTGCTGCGCCCCACACCGTCAGCTGCCTGCTGATCGACGATCACCCCGCGATGATCGATGCGATCTCGAGGGTGCTCGACGGCGCCGGAATGAGGGTCGTCGGAACCGCCTCCTCGGCAGCGTCGGGGCTCGAGTTGCTCGGACGCCGCCCGGCCGACGTCGCCGTGGTCGACCTGAAGCTCCCCGACATGGATGGAATCGAGCTCGCCCAGGCGATTGCCCGCTCTGCGACGCCCGCCCGGACGCTTCTCTATTCGGGGACGGCCGATCCGCGGCTCGCGGGCCAGGCTCTGGCGGCCGGGGTCAACGGGCTGATCACGAAGAGCTCACCGCTCACCGAGGTTGTTCGCGCCGTCCGCGCCATTGCTGCCGGCGGCACGTACGTCGATCCGCTTCTCGGCGGGCCGCTCGCGCTGAACGACGGCCATCCGTCGCTCAGCGAGCGTGACGAGATGCTGCTCGAGTTCCTTTCGAACGGGCTGACAGATGAGCGAATCGGCGAGCAGCTCCATCTCTCCTCGGAGACGGTGCGCGCAAATATCCGCAAGGTCGTGCGCTCGCTCGGGGCCCGGAACCGCGCTCACGCGGTTGCGTTGGCGCTGAAGACCGGCGTTATCGAGTAGCGAACCACACGCTACGGTCGCCGGCAGGTCAGCGCGGCCTCGACCGCATCGGCGATGCATCCCTCGGGGTCGGCCCACGCGCGCTCGGAGCCGAACTTCTCGACGAGCGACATCGCCGGTGCCGGGCACTCAGTCCCGGGCTCGATCGCGCCCGCCACGACCAGTGCGCGAAGCCCGAGGGCCAGTACGCCACCCACGACCTTTCCGTCGAACGAGGTCGCGTCGAGCTTGCCTTCTCCGGTGATCACGAGCGCCACGCCGTCCAGGGCTCTGGTGAGGCCGACCTCCTCGGCAACGAGCGCGAGCCCGGGAACGAGCTCTGCACCGAGAGCTGCGAGCCCGCCGGCCAGGCCGCCCGCCGCTCCCGATCCCGGCAGCGCGCAGACGTCCACGCCGTACGCGGAGCGGTAGCTCGCGGCGGTCTCGATCAACCGCTCCGACAGCGCCTCGACCTCCCCGGGAGAGGCGCCCTTCTGGGGGGCGAAGACGGCAGCCGCGTCGACGAACAACGTCTGCACGTCGCAGGCGACCTGGACAGGCACGCGGAAGGGCTTGCGTAGCACCTCGACGGCACCGAGCCCGCCGTCGGTCGTCGCCGAGCCCCCGACCGCGACGATCACGCGCTCCGCGCCGGCCTCGAGAGCCAGGGCGATCAGCTCGCCCGTCCCTCGTGTCGAGGCGTGCACCGGGTCGTTTCCTGTCGCGCCGCCGGTCAGCGCCAGGCCCGATGCCCGCGCCATCTCGATCACCGCGACGCCGGCCTCGAGCCGCCAGCCCGCCTCCACGGGATTCCCGAGCGGCCCGGAGACGATCGACGTGCGGTTCGCTCCCCCGAGGGCGTCCAGCGTTCCCTCCCCGCCGTCCGCGAGCGGAAGCTCCCGGCACTGCCAACCTGCTCTACGAGCGCCCACACCGATCGCCCGCGCGGCCTCCGCAGCCGAGAGCGAGCCTCGGAACTTGTCGGGAGCGGCGAGCGCGAGCATCTGCACATTTTGAGGGCGCGCGGTCGTGGACTACCGTGGGACCGTGGAAGGCCGCGCCGCACCCGCGCCGGAGGACGAGCCCGCGCAGCTCTCGGAGGTCACGATCGCGCGTCCGGCCCGCGATCCGATGTGGTTCTCGCCGCTCTTCGTCCTCTCGCCCGCCCGGTCGAACTCCTCGGTCGTGACGGCGATGCTGGGCGAGCATCCCGGCCTTTGCGTGTTCCCGGAGCTCGCGCTCTTTCGGAAGGACACGGTCGACGCGCTCCTCAGCGATCCGCCGGGGTGGAGGGGGCCGCCGACGCGGCTACGGCTCGCCGGGGTGTTCCGTGCCCTCGCCGAGCATCACGCCGGGGAGCAGACGGCCGAGACCGTCGCGGCCGCCGTCGGCTGGGTCGAGGAGCGCCGCACCTGGAGCGTCGGCGACCTTCTCGACCATCTGCTCGCGCTTGCTGCGCCGCGGATCGGGGTCGAGAAGTCCCCTGAGAGCTCGAGCCGCGAGGAGTATCTGAGGCGGATGAGCGACACGTATCCGCGTGCCCGCTATCTCCATCTCACACGCCATCCGGTGCCGAGCGTCGCGTCGATGCATCGGGTCTGGGCGGACAAGGGCTACTGGAACGTGAGGCCCGATCTGTTCCACCATTTCTGCCTCGCGGTCTGGTACCACCAGCACACGCGGATCCTCGAGTTTGCACGCGCCCTGCCGCCCGATCGGGTGCTTCGCGTCCGTTCCGAGGACGTGTTGAACGCGCCCGCCGACAGCCTGCCCGCGATCTGCCGCTGGCTCGGCCTCGAGGCCGGCGAGCCGGAGGTTCACGCGATGATCCACCCGGAGCGCTCGCCCTATGCCCGCACCGGCCCGCAGGGTGCGGCCGGCGGCTGGGATCAGGGCTTCATGCTCGATCCGGCCCTTCGCCACACTGTCCTTCCCGCTTCGCTCGATCTCCCCGCAGCCTGGAACGTCGATCCCTGGCTCGCGCTGGCCAGTCGGGAGCTCGCGCTCCGCCTCGGGTACGCGGAATGAGCTCGCCCGAGCGGGACGAGCTCGAAGGCCGGATCGTCGCGCGTGCCCTTCGGGATCCGGAGTTCCGCGCGCGGCTCGTCGCGAATCCGCGCGGCGCAGTCGCCGAGGAGCTCGGCGTCGATTTGCCTGAACGGCTCGAGGTGGTTGTGGTCGAGGAGCGCCCGGACCGGATCGCAATCGTGCTCCCGGTCGACCTGGACGGTCTCGGCCCCGACGCCGTCTGGGCGATGACCGGAGAGCGTCCGGTTGGCTAGGTCTTGTAGCTCTGGTTGTGCCAGGAGCGCGCGACCTCGTACCTCGTACCGGCCCAGCGCCAGCGCACATGATCGAAGCCCCCGGTCGGGCAGCAGTTCGCATCCTTCGCCTTGTAGATGGGATCAGTCTCGGTGAGGTCGGTTCCCGTGCGTGTCAGCCCGAGCTTGTAGCCGCCGCGAACGAGACTCACCGACCACCCGCCCGGGCCCATCACGAAGACGATCCAGCCGATGTCGCCCGCCGTGCCGCCGCTTGCGAGCGTCGTGACCATTGCCTTCTTCCCGCCGGGTAGCGCGAGGCAGATCACCCCGTCGACCTGACTCGGTGACGGGTGGTAGGGCTGACTCGAGATCGACTGCGACGCAGGGATCGTCAGCCCCGTGCTCGTGATCGCCGCCCTCGCTGCGGCGCGGTTGCACGGAGGCCCCGTGAGTGATGCGGCGGCGAGGAGCGGGGCTGCGAGCACATCCGAAGCCTCGCAGATGGTCCCGGTGCCACCGTCGTCTTAATGTTCGGTAACAAGACGGAAAACAGCCTACGGCAGCCCGTCTTGCCCGGTAACACTGGACTGCAGATGGCTACGACGCTTGCACTGGTTTACCGCAAGCTCATGCCTGCGGCCGCGAGGCCGATAACAGCTCGATGCGGAGCTCGATGATCAGACGGGGCGTGGAGCGGCCTTCCGAGCCGCCGCGGGCCTGGACCGCCTGGTACCGCTTCGCGCGCGACGAGCTCGGGTACGAGCACGCCGAGCGGGTCGAGTACGCGAACCTGCGCTATATCGAAGAGCTGAACCGTGCAACGTTGCGGCGCCGCGCCGGCCGCGTTTAGGTCGCGCTCAGCAGTGGGGTGGGGCGGCCCGGTCGACGAGCTTCCCGAGCGGCACGCCGTCGCGACGAGCGAGCGTCGAGAGCATCGTTCGGAACCGGTTCATGTCGGGCGTGACCCAGTCGCCGTGGGTCTGACAGCGCCAGGCCGGATCAAGCTCATGGTGGAAGGGCGAGGTCAGGCTCTCGGCATGGCCGATCACGTCACCGAGAGGGATGTGGTACCTGGCCATCAGCCAGACGGTCAGCGCCAGCGCCGCGTGCAGCTCGCGTGGGTTCGAGAGGATCTCGGCGTCGCTCACGCCGACCTGCTCGATCCCGATCGCCGTCCAGTTCAGGCCCACGGTGTGACGGCAGCGGACTCCGAGCGGGACGAGCTGGTAGATCGTGCCGTCGCGGTCGACCACGAAATGGGCGCAGTCGCCGGGAAGCTCGTGCAGCTCAGAGTCGGGCGTGTCCGCGGCGAACGCGTTCCAGGTGCCGGAGAAGCTCTCGTTGTCGGTGAAATGCTCGACGATCACATGCGGTGACGTGAGCCTCCACGCCGCTTTGCCGTAGTGCCTGAGCGAGTACGCCGCCATCTCGGCGCGGCGGGCAGCCGAGAACGGGATCCATTTTGCCACGATCGGCGGTCGCTGCGGAGCCGGGCGCCTGCGGCCGCGGTCGCGGCGATCAGGGCCGCCAGCGCGAAAGAGACGAGGGCACGCACGACGGGCGACAGGGTAGATGCTCGACTGCGGTACTTTCCCGCAGCCGGGGCGCGGGCTTGTGCCGAGGCAGCCGGGATCGCGGCGGCGGAAACTCGAGTCATGGTCGTCGATCGTCGTTCCCCGGGCGCGAGTGACTCATGACGTCATCGTCGCGCTGGCAGTTCTCGGGGTTGTGGGTCAGGCGATCCTGGTGGCGGTCGGCCTGTCAGCCCTCCTTGCCGCCTTCGGGCTCCACCGCCCGCTCGACCTGGCACGGGAGGCCGCGTGGGGCTACGAGCTCTGGCTCGCGTTCCTCGTGGCCGCAACGGCAACCGCCGGGAGCCTTTTCTTCTCGGAGGTGGCCGGCTTCGTTCCCTGCGAGCTCTGCTGGTACCAGCGGATCTGCATGTTCCCGCTCTCGATCATGACGCTGCTCATGGCACTCGCCAACGACCACCGAGCGGCCCGCTACCTGCTCCCGCTGCCGATCGTCGGCGCCGGAATCGCCGTCTACCACCTGCTGGTCGAGCGTGGCGTGGTCGGTCAGTCGACGGCCTGTCTCGCCTCCGCTCCGGGCGGCTGCGCGACGCGCTGGATCGACGAGCTCGGCTACGTGACCATCCCCGTCCTCACGCTGACGTCGTTTCTGCTGGTGACGCTGTTCCTGCTCTTCGCGACCTTCGACTTCGGCCCTGCCGGGGCAAGGCCCTGAACCGTGCCGAGCGCAAGGCACAGCAGAGGCCTTCGCGCGGGAGCAGGCGGCCGCACATCCGATCCCCGCCCGCGTCGGGCCCCGGCAGCGGAAGGCATCGCCGAAGGTGCTCGGGATCGCGGCTGCAGTCCTCGTCGCTGCTGCCCTCGCGGTCGGAATCGCGATCGCCGTCGGGAGCGGGTCCAGCGCGGGCACGTCCGGTCTTCCAGCCGTCGGGCAGCTCCAGGGTGGAGTTCCGGGGGCCGCGGATGTCCAACGCCTGTTCAACGGGATCCCGCAGCACGGAAGCATTCTCGGGTCGGCCGCGGCCCCGGTCACGATGGTCGAATACGTCGACCTTCAATGCCCGTACTGCCGCGAGTTCGAGACGGTTGTCCTGCCGAAGCTGCTGTCGCGCTACGTCCGGCCTGGAAAGCTCCGCATCGATCTTCGGATCCTTGCGTTCATCGGGCCCGACTCGGTCGCCGGGCGCTCCGCGGCGCTAGCTGCCGGGGAGCAGGAACGGATGTTCAACTTCTCCGAGCTCCTCTACTTCAACCAGGGGGTCGAGAACACCGGCTGGCTCGATCAGTCGATGATCGGCTCGACGGCGAGCACCCTGGGGCCTGGTTCGAGGCCCTCGACGATGCCGGGAGCCCGCTCGTGGCGGGCCGAGCAAAGGCAATCGACGCGGAGGCCCTGGCGGCGGGGGTCAACTCGACACCGACCGTACTCGTCGGGAAGACCGGGGCGCCGCCCGTGGGCGTATCGCTCGCGTCGCCGACCGACATCGCAGCGGTCGAGGCGGCGATCGACGCAGCTCTGTCATAGACCTCGAC
>CAVRMI010000009.1:0-5401 GCA_963722065.1 uncultured Thermoleophilia bacterium
TGAGGGCTTGCGGGACGTAGCTCAGCCTGGTTAGAGCGCCTGCTTTGGGAGCAGGAGGCCCCCGGTTCGAATCCGGGCGTCCCGATGTGGTCGTGAGGCTCCGGCCACGACCTTTACCCTGGCGCGCGTGAGCGAAGCGCCGTTCCACATCGAGCCGGCACGCCACAGGCGGCCCGAGCTCGGCTACGGGATGGCGGCCGCGGCCGCGGCGCTCTGGGCGGTCAACGGCTCCGTGTCGAAGGTGATCCTCGACTCGGGCGTGTCGTCGCTCCGGTTGACGGAGGTGCGATGCACCGGTGCGTTTCTCGGGCTGGTGCTGATCCTCGCCGTCACCGGGCCGGGGCGGCTGAAGGTGCCGCTGAAGGAGCTGCCGTTCCTGCTCGTGTTCGGGGTGTGCGGGCTCGCGTTCGTGCAGTGGTTCTACTTCCTCGCGATCCATCGGCTCGCGATCGGGATCGCGCTGCTCATCCAGTACCTCGCCCCGCTCCTCGTCGCGCTCTGGGCGCGCTATGTCTTCCATGAGCCGGTGCGGCGGCGGGTCTGGCTGGCGCTGGCGCTCGCGCTCTGCGGGCTCGCGCTTATCGTCGACGTCCGTCGGGGAGGGACGGTCTCGACGGCCGGGATCCTCTTCGCGGTCGCGGCGGCGGCCACTTACATGCTCTACATCCTCCTGGCCGAGCACGCGGTCGGCGTCCGCGGCGCGGTGCCGCTGCTCGCCTGGGGCTTCGGGTTCGCGGCGCTCTTCTTCGCGATGATCGCCCCGTGGTGGACATTCCCGGGGCACGAGGTGAGCGCGAACGTCTCGCTGCTCGGGCACCTCTCGACCCGCCATCTGCCGGTCTGGGCGCTCATGACCTCGATGGTCATGCTCGGGACGATCCTGCCGTTCTTCCTGATCGTCAGCGCGCTCCGGCACCTGCCCGCGACGCGCGTCGGGATCATCGCGATGCTCGAGCCCGTGATCGCGATCGTCGTCGCATGGCTCTGGCTCGGCGAGACGCTCGCCTCGATCCAGATCACCGGGGCGATCGTCGTTCTCGCGGCGATCGTGCTCGCCCAGACCGCCCGTTGAGAACTCAAGCGACCGCGTTTCCCCTGCAGGCATCTATTTTATGATTTACAAAGATGGGTCGGGCGGCCCATTTCCACGGCAGCGGAATGGGGTTACCGTTTGCCGTGCACTGGGCGATGCGAACCGTTGATGGTGACTTGTCACCGAAGCGGAGAGCATTCAATCGGGAAAGCCCGTCGCGCCGACCCCCCGAGCGACGGGCTTTCTCGGCTCTCTTACTGGAGCCCCAGGCTGTCTCTCTAGACTCCCTGTAGATGGTCGAGAAAGTTCTCCTCGCTTCACCGCGGGGCTATTGCGCGGGCGTCGAGCGGGCGGTCGAGACCGTGGAGCGCGCACTCGACCTGTACGGGGCACCTGTCTACGTCCGTAAGCAGATCGTTCACAACATCCACGTCGTCCGCGACCTCGAGCAGCGCGGCGCGATCTTCGTGGACGAGGAGCACGAGGTGCCGGAGGGGCAGACGATGGTGCTCTCGGCGCACGGGGTCGCGCCCGGCGTGCACGCGAACGCCGAGGCGCGCGGCCTCCGCACGATCGATGCGACCTGCCCGCTCGTGACCAAGGTGCACGTGCAGGCCAGGCGCTACGCCGCAGACGGCTACACCGTCATCCTCATCGGCCACGCGGGGCACGAGGAGGTCGTCGGCACGATGGGCGAGATCCCGGACTCGATCATCCTCGTCGAGTCGAAGGAGCAGGTGGCGGCCCTCGACCTCCCGGAGGACGCCAAGCTCGCCTACGTCACCCAGACGACCCTCTCGATCGACGAGACCGGCATCGTGATCACCGCGCTCCGCGAACGGTTCCCCGGGATCCGTGCTCCGCAGCGCGAAGACATCTGTTACGCGACCTCGAACCGGCAGTGGGCCGTGAAGGAGCTGCTCGAGAAGATCGACCTGCTGCTCGTGATCGGCTCGTCCAACTCGTCCAACTCGAACCGGCTCGTCGAGACGGCAAGGGCCGGCGGAGTGCCGTCCTACCTGATCGACGACGAGACCGAGATCGACGAAGCCTGGATCGAGGACGACATGAAAGTCGTCGGCATCACGTCGGGCGCGTCCGCCCCCGAGAAGCTCGTGCAGCGTCTCTGTAACTGGTTCGCCGAGCGCGGTGTCACCGACATCCAGGAGCACCGCTTCCTCGAGGAGAGCATCGAGTTCCGCCTTCCGGTCGAGCTGCGCCGGGAGCTAGCGCTCGCCGATTCGCAGCAGCAGACGTAGCGCTCAGGCCTTCTCGAGCCGAAGCTCGGGGCCGAGCTCGACCGAGACGGCGAGGGTCTCCCCGGAGATCCGTCCGGAAAACGCGAGCAAGTCCTCGTCTGGGATCCAGAGACGGATCCGGTCGACGATCTCGAGGCCTGCCTCCTTGCGCATCACCTGCACCGCGCGGATCAGGTCGTTCACCCGCGCCTCGAGGCGGAGCTCGTCGTCGAGCGTCGTGTCGAGCCCGACCGTGACCACACCGTCGGTCGCGACGACCCAGCCCTCGCGGCCGATGCGCTCGACGATCACGTCGTCCGGCTCGAGGATGTGGCCGTCGACCTGGAAACGCCCGCCGTCGAGCTCGATGAACGAGCCGTCGGTGAGGAGCGTGCGGATCCGCGGCAGGTCCTTGCCGAGCTTGGGGCCGAGCACAGGGAGGTTCGGCTTCACCTTCAGCTCCGAGGCCTCGACCTCGCCGAACACGACGGACTCGAGGCGAAGCTCGTCGGCGATCTCGTCGGCATGAGCCGCGGCGAGCGGCGCGCCCGCGACGATCATCCGGCGCAGCGGCTGGCGCAGCTTGAGACCGGAGGTGGAGCGCGCCTGCCGGCCGAGCTCGACGACCGAGCGAACCTCGGCGATCTCCTGAAGTAGGCCCAGGTCGGGATCCGCCACCTCGGGCCAGCCAGAGAGGTGGACCGAGGCCTCGCGGCCCGGAACGAGCTTCCACCAGAGGTGGTCGGCAAGGAACGGCATCACCGGCGCGATCACCCGGAGCGACTGCGCCAGGGCGTACCACAGCGTCCGAAACGCGGCGGGGTCGTCGCCGTAGAACCGGCGGCGCGAACGGCGGATGTACCAGTTCGACAGGTCGTCGACGAACTCGTCGAAGGCGCGCGTCACGTTCACGGTGAGCGTCGCCTCGAAAGCGGCCTCGGCCTCTCGCACGAGCTCGTGCGTCCGCGCGACGAGCCAGCGGTCGAGCGGCGTGAGATCGGCGTCGATGCCCTCGAGATCGCCCGGCACGGGCTCGAAGCCTTCGATGTTCGCGTAGTCGACGAAGAACTTGACCGAGTGCCAGAGCGTCAGCAGCTTGCGGGTGATCTCATGCGCGGGCCCGAAGCCGAATAGCAGGTTCCGGTCCGGTGGCTGCGCGCAGAACTGCCAGCGCATCACGTCGGCCCCCATGCGGGCGAACGCGTCCTCCGCGTCGATCATGTTCCCCCACGACCCGTGCATCTCGCGGCCGTGCTCGTCGAGCATCTTCTCGTAGCCGAGCACGCGCTTGTACGGCGAGCGGCCGACGAGAACGACCGACATGAAGAACTGCGAGTAGAACCAGAGGCGGATCTGCTCGCGCATCTCGCTGACCCAGTCGGCCGGGAACCACTTCTCCCAGTACTCGTTGTCGGGTAGGTCTGCCGTCGTCAGCCCCTTGGCGGCGCCGGTCGCGTAGCCCTGCTCGACCCACTCCGGGTTCTGCCAGCCGAGCGTCGAGAACGGGACGATGCCCGCATCGAGCCAGACGTCGCCGACCTCGGTCACGCGCGTGACGGGCTCCCCGCAGGCCTCGCAGCGGATCGGCACGCGGTCGATCCACGGCCGGCGCAGCTCCTGGAGCTGGTCGAGACCCTCGACCGCCCGCTCGGCGAGCTCGGCTTTCGACCCGATCACGTTCAGGTGGCCGCACGAGCACGGGTAGAACGGCAGCGGCAGGCCGTAGTAGCGGCGCCGTGAGATGTTCCAGTCGTCCATGTTCCGGAGCCAGTCGTCCATCCGCTTGCCCATGTACTCGGGTACCCACTCGACCTTGGCGTTCTCGTCGAGGAGCTTCGGGCGGATGTCGTCGACACCGATGAACCAGTCGTCGGAGAGGCGGTAGATGATCGGCGTGTCGCAGCGCCAGCAGTGGGCGTAGTCGTGGACGAGCGTCCCGGCCTCGACCAGGAAGCCACGCTCGGCGAGGTCGCCGACGATCTGGTCTCCTGCCTCGGCGGTCGACAGGCCGTGGAGCCAGCCGTAGTCGTCGTAGAAGTGCCCGGCCTCGTCGACCGGGCTCAGGACGGGCAAACCCAGCGACTTGCCGAGCTCGAAGTCCTCGGGGCCGGCGCCCGTCGCGATATGGACGATCCCCGTTCCCTGCTCCTGGTCGAGGGAGACCTCGTCCCAGGGCACAACCCTGTGCTCGATGCCGGCGCCCGGCGGCAGGTTGTCGAACGGCCCCTCGTAGCGCCATCCGACCAGCTCCGTTCCCTTTTCCTTTCGGACGAAGGTGTCGGCGGGGAACCGCGCCGCGAGCACCCACTCGCCGTTCTCGCGCAAGCCGTACTCACCTTCGGGGTGCACGGCCGCGGCAACGTTCGCGGGCAGCGTCCACGGGGTCGTCGTCCAGATCACGATCGACTCGCCCGGCCGGTCGAGCAGCGGGAAGCGAACGAACAGCGAGGGGTCGCTCTTCTCCTGGTAGACGCCCGACTGGGTCAGCTCGTGCTGCGAGAGCGACGTCCCGCAGCGCGGGCACCAGGCGGTCGCGCGGTGCCCGAGGTACAGCCAGCCCTTCGCGTTCACGGTCTTCAGGAAGCCCCAGATGTACTCGATGTTCTTGTCGCTGAAGGTGAAGTAGTCCTTGCCCCAGTCCATCCACTGGCCGAGGCGGATCGAGCCGCGGGTCAGCTGCTCGGACGACTTGACGACGACCTCACGGCAGCGCTTGGCGAACTCCTCGAGGCCGAACGCCTCGATCTCGCGCTTCGAGTTGAACCCGAGCTGCCGCTCCACGCCCACCTCGATCCACAGCCCCTGACAGTCGAAGCCGTTCTGATAGCGCTGGTCGAAGCCCTGGAGGGCCTTGTAACGCTGGAAGACGTCCTTGAGCGTCCTCCCCCACGCCGTGTGGATCGCAAGCGGCTTGTTGGCGGTCACCGGGCCGTCGATGAACGACCACTTCGGGCCGCCGCGATTCTTCGCGCGCAGGGCCTCGAAGGTCTGCTCGCGCTCCCACCGCTCGAGCACCTCGAGCTCGAGTGTGTTGGCATCCGGCTTTTCGGGCAGTCTTTCGAACACTCTTCGATTCTACGGAGGGGAAGAAACCCGGCCTCCGTGTCGTTAATCTGACTGCAACCTCTAG
>CAVRMI010000010.1:0-10193 GCA_963722065.1 uncultured Thermoleophilia bacterium
CGTCGATTCCCGGCGTCCCGGTCATGGAAGGACTTTGGGGTCACTTGGCGGGCGTTCTGCGCGATCACCCCGGTGGAGCCGCCGCCGTCGCTGCTGGTTCGTAGGCGCTTCGATACTTGCCGGCACCGGGCGGGAATGCAAGCGGCGGGAACCTATCGAGGAGCATCGAGAGCCGGGCGAGAACAGCCTCTTGACCATTGCCAGGAGCCGCAAGAACGTCTTCGGCGATCGAAGTCGTCCTGCTGGGAGGCTGGGGAACGGCTACCCGAGTCATCTTCGGCCTGGCGGACTGAAAGCGGTCGCTTAACTCCGAACGACTTCTCCTCCGCCACCAGAACGGCGCGCGCCTGGGAGATGTCCCAGGTGTCATGGTCGCAGGTGCCGTGTAGCCCACCCTGAGTCGCGAGGGCCTCCTTGTGCAGGTGATGCATGCACAGCCCCGCTCCGCATCCACGACACAAGGCAACCGCAGGAACATCGTGGGCCTGCTTCGCGCACTGCATCCGAGCAAATTCATCGGACACCTCCGCTTTGTCACCACATTTGTACGCGATGGTTGTCCCTGTTGACATCCGGACATCTACTGAGCCGCGCCGCGGCTTTGGTTCCATCCTCTGTCCCGACTCGACCTTTCCAGTCCTTCACCCAACCCGATCCAACTGGCTCGACTCCGTGCGGTCTGACCCAGCCTGACGCGGGTGGACGTGGTTTGGGAGCAGGAGGCCCCCGGTTCGAATCCGGGCGTCCCGATGTCGGGGTGAGCCTCCGGCCACGACCTCTACCCTGGCGCGCGTGAGCGAGGCGCCGTTCCACATCGAGCCGGCTCGGCACCGGCGCCCAGGCTCGGCTACGCAATGGCGGCGGCGGCCGCGGCCCTCTGGGCGGTCAACGGCTCCGTGTCGAAGGTGATCCTCGACTCGGGCGTGTCGTCGCTGCGGCTGACCGAGGTGCGATGCACCGGTGCATCTCGGGCTGGTGCTGATCCTCTCCTTCACCGGGCCGGCGCGGCTGAAGGTGCCGCTGAAGGAGCTGCCGTTCCTGCTCGTGTTCGGGGTGTGCGGGCTCGCGTTCGTGCAGTGGTTCTACTTCCTCGCGATCCACCGCCTCGCGATCGGGATCGCGCTGCTCGTCCAGTACCTCGCCCCTCTGCTCGTCGCGCTCTGGGCGCGCTACGTCTTCCATGGCCGTGCGGCGCCGGGTCTGGCTGGCGCTGGCGCTCGCGCTCTGCGGGCTCGCGCTGATCGTCGACGTCGCCGGGGAGGGACGGTCTCGACGGCCGGCATCCTCTTCGCGGTCGCGGCGGCGGCCACCTACATGCTCTACATCCTCCTGGCCGAGCACGCGGTCGGCGTCCGCGGCGCGGTGCCGCTGCTCGCGTGGGGCTTCGGGTTCGCGGCGCTCTTCTTCGCGGTGATCGCCCCGTGGTGGAGCTTCCCGGGGCACCGGGTGAGCGCGAACGTCTCGCTGCTCGGGCACCTCTCGGCCCGGCACCTGCCGGTCTGGGCGCTCATGACCTCGATGGTCCTGCTGGGCACGATCGTGCCGTTCTTCCTGATCGTCAGCGCGCTCCGGCACCTGCCGGCGACACGCGTCGGGATCATCGCGATGCTCGAGCCCGTGATCGCGATCGTCGTCGCATGGCTCTGGCTCGGCGAGACGCTCGCGTCGATCCAGATCGCCGGCGCGATCGTCGTTCTCGCGGCGATCGTGCTCGCCGAGACCGCCCGTTGAGATCGCAAGCGAGCACGTTTCCCCTGCAGGAATGGTTTTATGATTTACAAAGATGGGTCGTGCGGCCCATTTCCACGACTGCGGAATGGGGTTACCGTTTGCCGTGCACTGGGCGATGCGAACCGCGGATGGTGACTGTCACCGAAGCGGAGAGCATTCAATCGGGAAAGCCCGTCGCGCCGACCCCCCGAGCGACGGGCTTTCTCGGTTTTTGCTGGAGCCCCAGACTGTCTCTCTAGACTCCCGGTAGATGGTCGAGAAAGTTCTCCTCGCTTCGCCGCGAGGCTATTGCGCGGGCGTCGAGCGGGCGGTCGAGACCGTTGAGCGTGCACTCGACCTGTACGGGGCGCCGGTCTACGTCCGCAAGCAGATCGTCCACAACATCCACGTCGTCCGCGACCTCGAGCAGCGCGGCGCGATCTTCGTCGACGAGGAGTCCGAGGTGCCGGAAGGGCAGACCATGGTGCTCTCGGCGCACGGGGTCGCACCCAGCGTGCACGCGAACGCCGAGGCGCGAAGGCCTCCGCACGATCGATGCGACCTGCCCGCTCGTGACCAAGGTGCACGTGCAGGCCAAGCGCTACGCCGCGGACGGCTACACCGTCATCCTCATCGGCCACGCCGGGCACGAGGAGGTCGTCGGCACGATGGGCGAGATCCCGGACTCGATCATCCTCGTCGAGTCGAAGGAGCAGGTGGCGGCCCTCGACCTTCCGGAGGACGCCAAGCTCGCCTACGTCACCCAGACGACCCTCTCGATCGACGAGACCGGCGTCGTGATCACCGCGCTCCGCGAGCGGTTCCCCGGGATCCGTGCTCCGCAGCGCGAAGACATCTGTTACGCGACCTCGAACCGGCAGTGGGCCGTGAAGGAGCTGCTCGAGAAGATCGACCTGCTGCTCGTGATCGGCTCGCGCAACTCGTCCAACTCGAACCGGCTCGTCGAGACAGCAAGGGCCGGCGGAGTGCCGTCCTATCTGATCGACGACGAGACCGAGATCGACGAGGCCTGGATCGAGGACGACATGAAAGTCGTCGGCATCACGTCGGGCGCGTCCGCACCCGAGAAGCTCGTACAGCGTCTCTGCAACTGGTTCACCGAGCGCGGTGTCACCGACATCCAGGAGCACCGCTTCCTCGAGGAGAGCATCGAGTTCCGCCTTCCGGTCGAGCTGCGCCGGGAGCTTGCGCTCGCCGATTCGCAGCAGCAGGCGTAGCGCTTAGGCCTTCTCGAGCCGAAGCTCGGGGCCGAGCTCGACCGAGACGGCGAGAGTCTCCTCGGAGATCCGTCCGGAAAACGCGAGCAAGTCCTCGTCGGGATCCAGAGACGGATCCGTCGACGATCTCGAGGCCTGCCTCCTTGCGCATCACCTGCACAGCCCGGATCAGGTCGTTGACCCGCGCCTCGAGCCGGAGCTCGTCGTCGAGCGTCGTGTCGAGCCCGACCGTGACCGCACCGTCGGTCGCGACGACCCAGCCCTCGCGGCCGATGCGCTCGACGATCACGTCTTCCGGCTCGAGGATGTGGCCGTCGACCTGGAAGCGCCCGCCGTCGAGCTCGGTGAACGAGCCGTCGATGAGCAGCGTGCGGATCCGCGGGAGGTCCTTGCCGAGCTTGGGGCCGAGCACCGGAAGGTTCGGCTTCACCTTCAGCTCCGAGGCCTCGACCTCACCGAACTCGACGGTCTTGAGGCGAAGCTCGTCTGCGATCTCGTCGGCGTGAGCGGCCGCGAGCGGCGCGCCCGCGACGATCAGCCGGCGCAGCGGCTGGCGCAGCTTGAGACCGGACGTGGAGCGCGCCTGCCGGCCCAGCTCGACGACAGAGCGAACCTCGGCGATCTCCTGAAGCAGGCCGAGATCGGGATCGGCTACCACGGGCCAGCCAGAGAGGTGGACCGAGGCCTCGCGGCCGGGGACGAGCTTCCACCAGAGGTGGTCGGCGAGGAACGGCATCACCGGCGCGATCACCCGCAGCGACTGCGCAAGGGCGTACCAGAGCGTCCGAAACGCGGCCGGGTCGTCGCCGTAGAACCGGCGGCGCGAGAGGCGGATGTACCAGTTCGACAGATCGTCGACGAACTCGTCGAAGGCGCGCGTCACGTTCACGGTGAGCGTCGCCTCGAACGCAGCCTCGGCCTCTCGCACGAGCTCGTGCGTCCGCGCGACGAGCCAGCGGTCGAGCGGGGTCAGATCTGCGTCGATGCCCTCGAGATCGCCCGGCACGGGCTCGAAGCCTTCGATGTTCGCGTAGTCGACGAAGAACTTGACCGAGTGCCAGAACGTCAGCAGCTTCCGGGTGATCTCGTGCGCCGGCCCGAAGCCGAAAAGCAGGTTCCGGTCGGGCGGCTGCGCGCAGAACTGCCAGCGCATCACGTCGGCCCCCATGCGGGCGAACGCGTCCTCGGCGTCGATCATGTTCCCCCACGAGCCGTGCATCTCGCGCCCGTGCTCGTCGAGCATCTTCTCGTAGCCGAGCACTCGCCTGTACGGCGAGCGGCCGACGAGGACGACCGACATGAAGAACTGCGAGTAGAACCAGAGGCGGATCTGCTCGCGCATCTCGCTGACCCAGTCGGCCGGGAACCACTTCTCCCAGTACTCGTTGTCGGGCAGGTCGGCCGTCGTCAGCCCCTTGGCGGCGCCCGTCGCGTATCCCTGCTCGACCCACTCCGGGTTCTGCCAGCCGAGGGTCGAGAACGGGACGATGCCCGCGTCGAGCCAGACGTCGCCGACCTCGGTCACGCGCGTGACCGGCTCCCCGCAGGCCTCGCAGCGGATCGGCACGCGGTCGATCCACGGCCGGCGCAGCTCCTGGAGCTGATCGAGGCCCTCGACCGCGCGCTCGGCGAGCTCGGCTTTCGACCCGATCACGTTCAGGTGCCCGCACGAGCACGGATAGAACGGCAGCGGCAGGCCGTAGTACCGGCGGCGCGAGATGTTCCAGTCGTCCATGTTCCGGAGCCAGTCGTCCATCCGCTTCCCCATGTACTCGGGCACCCACTCGACCTTGGCGTTCTCGTCGAGGAGCTTCGGGCGGATGTCGTCGACACCGATGAACCAGTCGTCGGAGAGGCGGTAGATGATCGGCGTGTCGCAGCGCCAGCAGTGTGCGTAGTCGTGGACGAGCGTCCCGGCCTCGACGAGGAAGCCGCGCTCGGCCAGGTCGCCGACGATCTGGTCTCCTGCCTCGGTCGTCGACAGGCCGTGGAGCCAGCCGTAATCGTCGTAGAAGTGGCCGGCCTCGTCGACCGGGCTCAGGACGGGCAGACCAAGCGACTTACCGAGCTCGAAGTCCTCCGGGCCGGCGCCCGTCGCGATATGAACGATCCCCGTTCCCTGTTCCTGGTCGAGGGAGACCTCATCCCAGGGCACCACCCTGTGCTCGATGCCGGCGCCCGGCGACAGGTTGTCGAACGGCCCCTCGTAGCGCCATCCGACCAGCTCCGTTCCCTTTGGCCTTCCGGAGGAAGGTGTCGTCCGGGAACCGCGCCGCGAGCACCCACTCGCCGCTCTCGCGCAGGCCGTACTCACCTTCGGGATGCACGGCCGCGGCGATGTTCGCCGGCAGCGTCCACGGGGTCGTCGTCCAGATCACGATCGACTCGCCCGGCCGGTCGAGCAGCGGGAAGCGGACGAACAGCGAGGGGTCGCTCTTCTCCTGGTAGACACCCGACTGGGTCAGCTCGTGCTGCGAGAGCGATGTCCCGCAGCGCGGGCACCAGGCGGTCGCACGGTGCCCGAGATACAGCCAGCCTCTCTCGTTCACCGTCTTCAGGAAGCCCCAGATGTACTCGATGTTCTTGTCGCTGAAGGTGAAGTAGTCCTTGCCCCAGTCCATCCACTGACCGAGGCGGATCGAGCCGCGGGTCAGCTGCTCGGACGACTTGACGACGACCTCACGGCAGCGCCTGGCGAACTCCTCGAGGCCGAACGCCTCGATCTCGCGCTTCGAGTTGAAGCCCAGTTGCCTCTCCACGCCGACCTCGATCCACAGCCCCTGGCAGTCGAAACCGTTCTGGTAGCGCTGGTCGAAGCCCTGCAGGGCCTTGTAGCGCTGGAAGACGTCCTTGAGCGTCCTCCCCCACGCCGTGTGGATAGCGAGCGGCTTGTTGGCGGTGACCGGGCCGTCGATGAACGACCACTTCGGGCCGCCCGATTTTTCGCGCGCACGGCCTCGAAGGTCTGCTCGCGCTCCCACCGATCGAGCACCTCGAGCTCGAGCGCGTTGGCATCCGGCTTCTCGGGCAGCGTTTCGAACACGCTTCGATTCTACGGAGGCTCTGGAGCGCGACTCCGGCAAGCGAGGCGACCGGGCGACTACGAGCTCCGCGCCAACTCTGCGATCGAGAGCGCCCCGACCGGGCAGGCGTCGCAGATGCTCCTGGCGCGCTCCTCGTCGAGCTCGAGCACGAGCATGCGGGCGGTGCCGTGCTCGTCGAGCTCGATCGCCTCGGGGTCGAGCGCTACGCATTCGGCCGAGCCGATGCAGGCGTCCGGATCGACGATCAGGGGTACGGGCATGATGTTCCTCCTTAGGATGTGGGTGGCGGGCGAGCAGAGCGTCGCGGCGCGACGAGCTCGCGCGCCTCGCGCAGCCGCGCCGGCGCGTTGAGCAGGACGCACGCAGGCGGGAATGCCTGCCGGGTCGCGGCCGACGGCGAGCCCGTCGTCGCTCGGGCCACTCGACGGCTGCGTCGGCGATGCCGACCTGCTGGATGCGGAGACTGCCGATGTCGCTGAAGAAGTAGGGATCGCGCACGTACGGCTCGGGCGAGCCCAGGATCGAGTCGGCAACGTGACGGCCGCTCCAGAGCGCGTGGTCCCAGTGCGGGATCGCGATGCGGCCCCAGCGTGGGTGCGGAAACGAGACGCAGTCGCCGCATGCCCAGAGGCCCTCGTGGCCGATGCACGCGCAGCTGCTCGTCGGCGGCGAGGGTCAGCGCTCGCGTGTCCGGGCCCGCAAGCTCCGGCAGGAGGCTCGAGCGAAAGCCGGCCGCGGAGACGAGCGACGTCGCAGCGGATGTCGCCGTGCGTCGACGTGTGGACGACGGCGCCGTCCTGCGTCGATGCTCGCGGAGTCGATGCTGGCACGAGCCGAGGAACCGCACGCCGAGCGCGTCGAGAGCGTCGCGCGCGGCGTCGGAGAGACGTGGGAGCAACCGAGCGAGCGGACGGTCGAGCATGTCGACGAGGGTCACGTCGTGCGCGCCGGCGAGCGTCGCGGCGGTCTCGGTGCCGATCAGCCCGGCGCCGACGACGACGACCCGCCTGCCCGGCAGCGCCAGGTGCCGCGTGAGCGAGACGAGGCCCGCGCCGGTGGCGTTCTCCTCGGCCTGCTCGAAGCCGGGGATCGGGGGTCGCGGGTACCGGAGACCGGTCGCCCAGACGAGCGTCGGCGCCTCGAGCTCGAGGGCCGCGCCGCCGGCCGAGGGCTGACGACGAGCCGGCGGCGGTCGAGATCGCACGCGGTCACGACTCCGTCGACGTGCTCGATCCCTCGCTCCTCGAGCTGGGCGGCGTCGGCGAACAGCTTCACCCGACCGGTCAGGAGCGCGCGCTTCGAGAGGGGAGGCCGGTCGTGCGGCAGGCCGGGCCCGATCATGGTCACGGGCACGCCGTGCTCGGCGAGCCGGGCGGCGCACGCATAGCCAGAAACGCCGTTTCCGACGACGACGACCGAACTGCTCATGCCCAAGCAAACCGAGCTCGGTGCGGCCCGGCGCGTCGGTGGGCAGCCGAGCACCGGACTGCGGGAAACCCGCATGCTGAGATGCGCAGGCGCACCGATTCCGCCGTGCCCCGCGATCCCCGGCCGATGATCCGTCGCATGGCTGCATCAACCAGATGCGATGGTCGCAGCGAAGGCCCGAGGCGCCGAGCCGGCGCACGCTCTTTGCGCTCGCGGCAGCGCTGGCGGCGACCGCGCTGACCGGAGCAGTGGCCGTCGCAGGCCTGACGCGGCACGTTCCTGCGGCGCCCTCGCGTGCCGCAGGTCGGCCAGACCATCACCCCTGCGCCGAGTGCTCCGCCGACGCGCGTCGAGCCGGGAGACTGAGATGCGCAACATCTGGGCGACGATCTTCGCGACCTGGGCGCTCTTCGCCGTGCTCGCCGTGCTGGCCTGGACGCGACCGCAGCCCTCGTCGAGCCCGACGACGATCCCGACGGCGGTCGTCGTCAAGGGCAAGAACGGCAAGAGCCAGCTCGTCGTCGTGCAGGGTGGGGCCTCGGCCTCGCACGCGACGACGCGGACCTCGCCGGTCCCGGCCGGATGATCGCCGCGCAGGCACGTTCCCGTCGCCTGGCTCGTGGCGCGCGCGGCCGGCCTCGTCGCGTTCGGCCTGCTCACGATCTCGGCCGTGCTCGGCCTCGCGCTCAGCACGAGGCTCCTGGGCGGCCGCCGCGGCAAGCTGCTGCTCGGCTGGCACCAGACCCTGATGTGGACGGCGTTCGGGATGGTCGTCCTGCACATGGGCGCGCTCGCGCTCGACCCGACCATCCACTTCGGTCTCGTCGGCGTGCTCGTACCCGGCGCGGCGCCCTGGCGGCCCGTGCCCGTCGCGGCGGGGATCGTCGCCGCGTGGCTCCTGCTCGTCCTCTGCCGCCTCGTTCAACGTCCGCCGCCGGATCGGCCAGCGCCGGTGGCGTCTGCTGCACTACGCGACCTTCGGGGCGTTCGCGATCGGCCTCTACCACGCGCTCAACGTCGGCAGCGACCTCACCGGGACTCGCGGGCTGATCTTCGCCGGCATCTGCCTGGCACCGGTCGTCTGGCTCGTCTACGCGCGGATCCTGATGCCGCGCGCGCGACCGCGCCAGGCGCTCGCCCCGCCCGGCGCCGCCGGTCGTCGCCGACGATCGCGGAGCCGGCGCTGAGTCCCGACCGGGCCGAGGTGCCCTCATGACCCGCAGCCTCGAGCGCGAGGAGTTCCGCGCGCTGGGCACGGTCTGCGCCGTGGCCGTCAGCGCCGAGCAGGCCGACGCGTCTCTCGCCTGCCGCGCGCTCGCGGCCGGGGCGGAACGAGGTGGAGGCGTGCGAGCGGGCCCTCTCGCGCTTCGATGCGCAGAGCGATCTCTCCCGGCTGAACGGCGCCGGCGGCTCCTGGGTCGCGGTCGACGAGCGGCTCGTCGAGGCGCTCGAGGCGGCGCTGCGGGCGCGAGCGGAGACCGGCGGGCGGTTCGATCCGACGATCCTTCCCGCGCTTGCGGCAGCCGGCTACGACCGCTCGTTCGAGTTGCTCACCGCGCGGGCGCCGCGAGCCGCTCGACGGCTGGCAGGCGGGGGCGCGCTTCGAGGTCGACGCGGCGCCGGGACGGGCACGCCTCGAGCCGGGCGCCGGCATCGATCTCGGCGGCATCGGCAAGGGGTTCGCCGCCACGCGTGCGCTCGCGGCGATGCGGGCGGCCTGGCCCTCGCTGACCGGGGCGCTCGTCGATCTGGGCGGCGACATCGGCGTCTGGGGCACGCCTCCCGAAGGCGGCCCGTGGCGCGTCGACATCGCAGACCCGCGGCAGCCGGGCCGCGTGGCCGGAACCCTCGAGCTCACCGGCGGCGGCGTCGCGACCTCGGGTCGCGACACGCGGCGGTTCGGCCCCGGCGGCCGGCTCCACCATCTCATCGATCCCGCGACGGGCGCTGCCGGCCGCATCCGGGCCGCTCGCGGTCACGGTGGTCGCTGCAAGCGCGACGGAGGCCGAGGCGCACGCGACCGCACTTGCCGTCGCCGACCTCGACCAGGCGCGCGTCTACCTCGCCACTCGACCCGGCCTCGGCGCGCTCCTGATCCCGGACGAGGGCGAGCCGATCGCATCGGCCGCCCTCCCGCTCGCCGGGAAGCGCCCGAGCGCACAGTTCGTCATCACCACGCAGGGAGGACGGTTCCAATGAAGACCAAAGCCGGCATCCGCGTACTCGGGGTGCTCGCAGTTGCAGCCCTCGCCGCCGGGCTCTCGCAACCGGATGCGGAAGCAGCAGCGGCGGCGGTGCCGGAGCGGAGCAACCAGTCGGCAGCCGACTTCGTCAGCCAGGTCACGACCCAGTTCTCGCGCGGCCAGGCCGGGCCCGCTCTGGGACACGCTCCATCCCGCCGATCAGGCCGTCGTGAGTCGCGCCCGCTACATGGCATGCGAAAGCAACGAGGGCTTCGATCTGCTGAAGCTCAAGGTGCTCCAGACGTACGCAGACACCATCGACGTCGCCGGCAAGCCGACGGCTTCGACGGCGGTCTCGATCAGGGCGACCGCGGACGACGGCAACACGACCGCGACCATGCACGCCGTCAAGGTCAACGGCACGTGGCGCTGGATCCTGTCGCCGGCCCAGTACGCCGCATACGCGAAGGGAAAGTGCCCCGCCGGCTAGGTCGTCTTGGCTCCCTGGAATCCGGGCTGTCCGGGCGCATCGCTTCCATTCAGGGAAGAAACCTGGCGTTCGAGGCGTTAATGTGGGAGCAACCTCCGAG
>CAVRMI010000011.1:0-23517 GCA_963722065.1 uncultured Thermoleophilia bacterium
GGGATACGTCCCGCTGGATATCGGCAGCTCCGGTGCGGTTCTGAGCTCGGCCGGACAGAGATCGTCAGGGCTCCTCCGGTGCGGCGGCCCGGTCCAAGGATCTCGCCGCCCGGGAATCGGCCTCCATCATCGCGTCATGAAGCCGGACCGCCATCGTCGGGTGACGGGCAGCCCTGGTGGCGCGGGCCACCTTGGCCCGCCACGCTCTCGTCGTGGGAGGGGCGGAACTCGCTCCGGAGCGCAGCGCCCGCGACGGGCAGCGCTCTGCCAATCGGCAGCGCCCAAAACGGCGACATCACGCGCTCGAGGTGCTGCTCGAAGACCGTGTAGTCACGAGCGTCTCGAAGGCGCCTCGCCCACGTCAGGAGAGGGATGGAGGTACGCCCGCCGCAGAAAAGGGACGCAGCAGCGGAGTGAGTCGTCCGCCAGAGCCGTTCGAGCCCCCATCTGTGCGCGGTGTCGGCGAGCCCGCGGGCATCGCTCTCAGCGGACAGGAGCGCGACATCGAGCAGGTCGCGAATAGCCGCAGGGGTCGATGCTTCCAGGAATGAGCCGCGAGGATCAAGGCGTGGTGCGCGGCTCAGGGGCGCGAAGTCCTTCGACCCCAAGGACCGACGGAATGCTGGCCTCGAAGATCTCTGCGGTCTCAGGCGGACGCAGCTCTTGTAGCCAGTTGACTTGGTGGTGGAGCTCGAGCTTCAGCGGAAGCGCGGGCCACGTGAGCGGCTTAAGGTGATGCGGAACCTCGACCCGTCCTCCTCGACGACGAAGCCGTTGGCGATCAACGCCCTTCTGGTCGCGTCGGCATCCGTTGTGAGCAAGTCGATATCGCCGAAGCCGCGTCCGCCCGGTGGATAGCGTCAGCACCTCGGGGCCCTTGAGCACGAGCAAAGGCTCGTCGCAGCTCTGACGTACTCGGTCCAGCAACGAAGGGGCAAGCTTGCCGAACATCGTCGCGGTGCGGGCTTCCCGCGCAACGGGTTCTGGAACCTCGCAACCGAGTCTCCGAGGCGGATGCCCTGAAGAGGGCTGAGGCCGTGGTGATGGAGCCCTTCGACGCTCGCCCGGTCGAGCAGGTCATCGACCGCCCGCCAGAGCGGACCTGCTGGAAACTCGAGCTGCGAGACCTGCTCCCCGGGCGACCCCGCGTTCGTCATCGACCCCACGATAGTCGAGGCTGCATGCTGGATCGTCGGACCGCCGAGACGTGGACCCCCCGAAAAGGGGGGGGAATTCCCCACCCATCGGTCGGCGAATCGAAGGCTGGGTGCTGAGCGAAATGAGGTCGTAACCACGCCACTCGAGTTGGGGGGAACGATGAAGAAGTACGAACGTCCGGCAGTCGTCGCTACGTACGCGACGAAGGAGCTGCGCGCTGAGGCGGCGCAGGTCATTGCGTACTCCGGCCAGTACTGGCGGCCGCGGTAAAGACCTCCGAACGGATCGTGAGGTACGCCCCGCGGGGAGCCTCCGGCGACCCGCGGGGCAACCACGTTAACGAGTCGGCGCGGATTGCCGATATGAGTCACGTGCTCATCGAGAATGGCTCACGCATCACGCGGTCGTCGCAGGTGCTTCTCACCCGGGCGGGTGACGAGGGCGTTCTCGTCGACGAGAGCGGCGGCAGCGTTCACGTCGTCAACGCGACCGCGGCGCGGGTGTGGGAATTGTGCGGTGAGGGCGCCACGTTCGACTCGGTGCTGCACGCGATGAGCGCCGAGTACGACGTCGACGAGGCCGAGCTCAGACGATCTCGAGCGGTGCTCTCGGAGTTTCGCGAGCTCTCGCTCGTGTCCGTTTCGCCAGGGTCGTGAGCGCAGCCGCAACGGACCTCCCCCGGTTCGGTGAGCTACTCCTACGCGATTGTCGGAGTCCCGGTCGTGGTCTTCGCGGATCCGCTGATCCTCGAGATCGTCGACGACACCTACGCGGCTTACCGGACAGCTGCATGTGAGTCCCCTCCGTACGTTCTCGAGGTCGAGAGCGCCGCGACGGCTCAAGCTCACCGATCTCGTGGTCTTTCAATCGAGTGCCGCGACCAGCGGGCCGCGGCGATGCTCACCATCGAGCGGGTCGCCCGCCACGTGACCGAGAGCTCGTCGCCGGCGGCGTCTATGCAACCCATGCTGCCGCACTCGTCTACGAAGGTCGAACGGTCGTGGTCGTCGGTCGAAGCGGAGCCGGCAAGACGACCCTCGCCCTCGCACTCGTCAGGCAAGGCCTGGGAATGCTCTCCGACAGCTCGCCCTCTCGGAGCCCGACCTCCGAACGATTCTTCCTTACCGTCGCGGTCTTCACATCAGACCGGGGACTCCCGAGCTGATCGAGCAGCTGTCGTTCGTCACAGGCGCCCGTTCCACCCTCTGAGCAGCGGCCCCCAATGGGACTCTTCGACCCGACGAGCTCGAAGGGGTGTTCCCCAACTGCTTCGCGGAGCCCGCTCCGCTGGGCGAGATCGTCTTGCTCGAGCGGCGGGGAGAGGACGAGCGGAGTGTGCTCGAGTCGGTCTCCCCGGGAATCGTGGCGGTCGAGCTCCTTCAAGCGACGACGGCCGCCGCGACCGACTTCGACGGAGCGTTGCAGCGGGTCGGACAGCTCGTCGACGGCACCCGGTGTGCGCGTCTGCGACCTGGGAGCCTCGAGAGCACGGTCAACACCTTGATCAGCTGGCTCGCAGATGAGCCCTCCTGAACATGGATGAAGTGGCCGCGGCTGAATCGCGACGCGCGCTCGCAGCCTTCGCCGTCTATCGCAGCACGAATGCCGGAGCCTGGATCGAGGTGAAGGGTTGGAGCATGAGCCCGTTAATCAGCCCGGGCGACGAGCTGTACGTCGAGTTCGGCGCCCGCCGTCCCCAACGCGGGGAGATCGCGGTCTTCCCGCGAAGGCGAGCTGATGATCGCCCACCGTGTCGTCGGAGGAAGACGCTCCGGATCCGGGAGCTCTGATCACGCGTGGCGACGGCATGGCGACGTCGATCCTCCCTTTCCCGCCGAGGAGGTGCTTGGAGTGGTCCGGGCCTGCCGCCGACCGGGCAGACAAGGAACATCCCGATCGCCGCGGGGGGTCTCCCGGCAACCGGCGCGGGGCTCGTCCGGCGGGTGCGGGCTACCTGCTCGTCGAGGGCGAAAGCTCGCCGCCCGGCTTCGCCGGCCGGCCGGCGCCGTAGCCCGCAGATTGGCGCCCGCCGCGGTCAACAGCCTTCTCCGGGCTGCCCATGGTCGGAGCGGTTCCTCGTACCGAACGCGGCATCCACGGGTAGGCGCCCCCAGCACTGACGCCGACGGCGACGGCACCCATCAGGGGCGGCGAGCGCACCGCGACGTTCAGCTCTTCCTCGGCCGCGGAAAGCAGTTACTTCGCCCCCACGGTGTGCGTGGTCTTCTTCCGGTGAACGCCGTCGAAGTCGGCGACCGCCCACGACTCTGCGCTCCCGTCGAGGTGATAGCTCTTGATGCGGCCGTTCGTGATCTCGATGGCAAGCGACCCCATGTCCAGCTGCTGTCCGGACTTGTTCTCGGCGGCGACCGTGAGCGTGAGCGAGTCGATCCGGGTGCCTCCTTGGACAACCGCTCGAGCTCGGCGGAGTGGTGGCCCTTCTGAGAGGTGACGTTCAGCGTGTCGGGGACCTGGCCGGAGGCCCAGGCGTCGACATTGCCGCCGCTGACCTCGATTGAGAGCTTCCCGATCTGGACAGTCGGCTTCTGGGAGATCGCAGTGGAGGGCTGCCGGGCGAGGATCCGGCTGACCGCGCGGTTGCCGATCGTTTGCTGAAGCTCGAGCACGGGGTTGCCTGCGCTCTCGCGAAGGCGGGCCGAGCTGTCTTCAAGACGCTCCGGGCGCGCACGCTCACGGTCGCGGATCATGTCCGCCGACCGTACCTCAAAGCAGCGCCGGCGGCAAACCCGGCGCTCCCCGGTTGACGGCCGGGTGCGGCGACCGTAACCTGAGCACGTCCCGTTCCGCGAAAAGGAGGTCGGTTCACATGATGACCGTGCTTGCCGCCTCCTCGGTCTTCTCGGCCGACTAGCCGCGCGACGGGCGTAGCTCCCTTTCGGAGACGGCCGCCGCGCCGTCCTGTCTTCACGTCCCGAAAAGGAGCATTGCTTTGTCCGAGTTCGATCTCGGCGTGCTCGGGTGGACACCGGAGCTCGCCGACAACTTGCAGCCCGGCCTCGTGCCGGGGCGCGTGATCGCGGCGCACCGTGCTGCGTTCGACGTGCAGACGGCCGAGGAGATCGTCCGTACCCGCCTGCCGGGACGGCTCGTCCACGAGGGCGTCGAGGTCGCGGTCGGCGACTGGGTCGGCCTCGGGGACGGGCTCGTGCGAGTCGTGCTGCCGCGGCGCAGCGCGATCGTCCGGAAGGCTGCCGGACAGACGTCGGAGTCGCAGACGCTCGCGGCGAACGTCGACGTCGCGTTCATCGTCTCGTCGCTCGGCCCGGATCTCGACCCTCGCCGCATCGAGCGGTATCTCGTCACGATCTGGGAGAGCGGAGCGTCGCCGGAGATCGTGCTGACGAAGGCCGATCGCTTCGACGATCCGTGGGAGCTGGTGGCGTCCGTCGAGGCGGTGGCGATCGGCGTTCCCGTGCACGTCGTCTCGGCGGTGTCCGGGTACGGCCTCGACGCGCTGGGCGCGCGGGTGAGCGCCGGTGGGACAGCGGTGCTGATCGGGTCGAGCGGCGTCGGCAAGTCGACGCTCGTCAACCGCTGGGCCGGCCGCGAGCTGATGGCGACGAAGGAGACGCGTGCGGACGACGACGAGGGTCGTCACACGACGACGCACCGCCAGCTGATCGTGCTTCCGAGCGGCGGCGTCGTGATCGACACGCCGGGGATCCGCGAGCTGCAGCTGTGGGACGGCGGCGTCGAGGAGGCGTTCGCCGACGTCGAGGAGCTCGCGCTGCGCTGCCGATTCAGCGACTGCTCGCACAACACGGAGCCCGGCTGTGCCGTGAAGGCGGCGCTCGTCTCGGGCGAGCTGTCGCCCGAGCGCCACGCGAGCTGGCTGAAGCTGCAACGAGAGCTCCGATCGATCGCCGTGCGAGCAGACGCCCATCTCCGGCGCGAGGAGAAGCGAAAATGGCAGCTGCGAACCCGCGATGCCCGGGCCCAGGCCCGGCACAGACTATGAGTCGGGGAGCGGATATTGCGCGATCGTCCTCACCCACCGCGGTCAGCTCACGTCAGTATGAAGTCCTTACACCGTCTCCGACCCGCGTGCAGCTGCCATCCCTCGTTCGAGGTACACGCATCCTCGGGCGTTGACGACGCCGAGACGGCCCTCCTACAATCGTCGCGACCGGCCCGAGGGGCCACGCTCCGCGAGTTGGGTCGGCCGGAGGTGGAGGTGCCGGTGGAGAAGACTCACGACATGCGAGACGGCCGGCGCCCGCCGCCCGCCTCCGTGCAGGCACCGGAGCGGCTGGAGGCCGGAGCCCGGACTCCTCGCTCGCGAACGGCAGCGAACGCCGACTCGCGCTACGCCGCGCTTGCCGAGCTGCAACGTCTGGTCGGAAACAGGGCCTGCGACGAGCAGGCTCATCGGCGCGAGAGCCGTTCAGCGAGAGGCCGCTCGTCGCGACCCCCGAGGCACCACCAGGCGGCGGCGGTCCTGCCTCACCGGTGGCCGCGGCCGCCCCCGGGCCCGGGCTGGCCCTTCCCCGGGAAGGAGCATCGGATCCTGGATCGGGCAACCAACACTCCGATCGTCGTCGACGAAGTGCAGTGGAAGATCGAGGGCCAACACCTCGTCAAGCGGGTCAAGACCGCGCTCAAGCTGATCCCGGAGGACTCCAGCAGTCGACGACTACCCCCTCGCCGAGGTGGCCGACATGAGCAACGCGGCTGGCATACGACGTGAAGACGTGATCGAGGCGCTTCGGTTGGGAGCGCTCGTCGAGGCGAGCAGGCAGATGCACAACGCCGATCAGTGGACGGGAATCGGATCCAGGCTTGCACAAGCTCCTGATGGACATGGGCGTGCTGAAGTACGTCGGCGGCCAGCTCGACCATGCGGTGATCGGGTTCTTCCAGGGCGCCGCTGATGGGTTGCTCGGCCTCGTCGACGGCGCGGCGTCGCTCTTCGACGTCGATACCGGTCTTGTCGCCTGGAACGACAAGCAGTACCACCAGATCCAGGAGGCCTACACCGGGGTCAGCGGGATCGACATAACACTGACCATGCTCATGGCGGGGTACGTATCCGGGAAGATGGGGGGCAGCTGGCGGAAGGACTTGGCGACAAGTCGATGACCCTCGGCGGCGCCGGCAATGCGCGGCAAGGTGGTGATGGGGGTCGCAGGCGGACTGCCGGCGTGAAGACGGTCGGCGAGCACGTCGTGAAGATGCGCGGCGAGGGAAAGTCATGGAGCGCGATCTTCGGCGACCCGCTGCTTCCTCGCCGAGTGCGCAGGGGCGATTGCGGGGCAGCCGGGGCGGGAGCGAGCTTCGGAGGCCCGTTGAGCACCTTCCTCAAGGAAGCCGGCATGATCGCGTCCGAGGCCCAGATCGCAGCCACGGTCGATGCCATCGTCGATGTTCAGCTCGACAAGAGCCTCACGGCGCAGGCGCGCAACGAGAAGACGCTCCAGCTGCTCGGGACAGGCCTCCAGACGCTCGCTGCGGTTCGCCGACGGGGCTGCGCGGGGCGGTGGGCCCGAGCCGCAGGCCGGCGCCGAGACGGGGGGCGCCGGCGAGCAAACGGCCACGTCCGGCTCGGCGCAGGCCAGGGGGACGCCGTTCCCCGTCACATCGACCCGGGGAGCGAGCCAACCGTGTCGGTGCCGGCCCCCAGCGACGGCGCTCCGACTGAGATCGCCCCCGGCGGGGATGCCGATTACCACGGTCCCGCGCAGAGCGACGGCGTCCCCGAGCCGATTCCCGGCCATGACCCCACCGAGCGAGCGCCGGCGAGCCCGTACGAGAAGACCGGGAAGGTCGAGCAGCCGGGCGAGCCCGGGCCGCCGAAGTCGGCGACGTTGGACCCCGAATCGTTCGGTGAGGAGCCGACTCAGAGCGAGCAGCCGATGTTCCTCGACGAGCGGAGCTTCGACGAGATTGCGATCGACCTCGTTCCCGCCGAGACGGTGATGAGCCCGGGCCGTCCGAAGAGCGGGTCGGAAGCGCGGACGATGTACCGGAACTCGATTGCGGAATCGCCGGGCCGCGAGGCAGCGATCTACCGCAACACCGTGACGGGTGAGTACATCGTCGTACAGGGCGAGGAGACGACGGCGGCGGTCGCGCCGGGCGAGGCGCCGCGGAGCGCCGGCAAGGTGCAACGCTGGAAGGAGATCCTCGACGCTGACTCCGACGTCGGCTCCTGGGAGCTCCAGGCGCACTCGCACCCGTCGGAGTCGAGCGGGGTCGTCCACCCTTCGAATCGGTACCCGAGCGGTGCGAGCGGCGACATGGGCGCGATGTTCGCCGAGGCGCGCGCCGCCGGCCACGCCCGTTCGTCCCGCATCGACTACATGCTCGAGGACGGCCCCGGCCACACCGATTTCGGGTTCAACCCGGGCGAGTCGAGCCCGTACTGGGTCGACGTCGCCGGCATGCCGGGAATGCCGCGCCGGTTTGCGACGATGGAGGCCTACCACGAGTTCCTCGAAAACGTCGTCGGCGTCGATCCCGGCGAGGTGCCGGAGTCGATGTCGGGGCAGCAGGCGAGTGAGCCGGTGGCGCCGAACGCCGCCCGGCGTGGCCGCTCGGGCGGGGACGACGGGACGGCGGCGGCGACGAGCGCGACGCGGGTCCCGGCGGGCGGCGCCGCGGCCGCTCGGGCGGCGAGCAGAAACAGGATCTCGCCCAGGTCGATGCGGTCGCGAAGGCGAACGGCATTTTCGGGGAGGAGCGAAAGGAGTTCGGCAACTTCATCGAGCGCGAGAAGGCGCTCGCTGGGGGCGGGACGCTGAACGAGCGCGGCGACTTCACCTTCGAGGAACTGCAGGCGCTCGTCGGCCCGTTCCGGCAGGAGCACGGCAGTGCAGAGCCCGAGCAGCAGGAAGTGGAGCCAATCTCGCCGCTGGAGGAGGACCAGGAGCGGACGGCGCGGATTGACGATCCCGGGCGCACGTCGTTCACCTCCGAGACCGCGTTTGAGGAAGTGATGCGCCGTCGTCCCGGCCCGCTCGCCGCGGAGCCATGGGCGGGCGTCGAACCTGACGACATCGCCGTGGTCGGGTTCGAGAAGGAAGGCTCGGACCGCGAGGGACAGACGCGGCGGGTGCTCGTCCTGAGGGTCGCCTCGGGCCCGCACAAGGGCCTTCAGGTGCGCCTCTCGGTTGCGTGGGACTCGGAGTCCGGGACGTACCAGGACATCCACGAAGCGAGTCGCTAGCCCCTACTCCGCCTCGGACGGCCGTGGTGAGCAATCGATGGCGCTCACCTCAGGGCAATCCCCGATACGGGGCGGCGCCGAAGCTGCGAGGGTCCTCTTGGAACGCGTGTTCATCCTGGCTCTGCATTCAAACCGAGAGAGGAGCTCATCATGTTCGATCACGTCGGCCTGAATGTCACAAGCTACGCCGCGAGCCGTGCGTTCTACGAGCGAATGCTTGCTCCGCTCGGATACCACGTCGTGATGGCTTCTGACGAGTGGAAGGGTGCCGGGTTCGGGCAGGAGGACAAGCCCGAGTTTTGGGTGACCGAGCGGGTGCCGGTCAGTAAAGGGACGCACGTCGCCTTCAGCAGCCCCGACAGAGCCACCGTCGACGCCGTCTACGCCGCAGCCATGGATTCGGGCGGGCGCGACAATGGGCCGCCGGGGCTGCGCAAGCATTACCACCCCATGTATTACGCGGCCTTCGTTCTCGACCCGGACGGTAACAACATCGAGGCGGTCTGCCATCGCCCCGAATGATCGGAGCTCGACGGACGGGTATTGACGTTCGCGCCCGGCGGCTGACGCAGCGGGTGCGGAGTCAGCCGGCTCGGCGGTCGTTCTCGTCCGCAGGCTGGGAGATGAGAAGGGCGCCCCGGCTCCGTACTGTGAAGCTGAACGACCAGCGGATCAGCACGAGCAGCCGGTTCTGGAAGCCGACCAGGTACCAGAGGTGGACGACGAGCCAGGTGACCCAGGCCACGAAGCCGCTCAGCTGCAGGCCCTTGACGTCGGCGACCGCCGCGGCGCGGCCGATCGTCGCGAGGTTGCCCTTGTCGCGGTAGTGGAAGGGCGCCGTCTCGCCCCGCTGAGCCGTGCGCGGACGACCCTCGCCGCGTAGCGTCCCTCCTGCATCGCGACCGGCGCGACCCCGGGAGCGCGATCGGCCGCCGTCGGCGCCGCGCACCCGCACCATGTCGCCGAGCGCGAACACCTCGGGATGGCCGGGCAGCGTCAGGTCGGGCTCGACGGTGACGCGGCCGGCGCGGTCGCGCTCGGCGCCGGTGAGCTCGCCGAGCCTCGCCGCGAGGCCGGAGGCGGTGACGCCGGCCGCCCAGATCACCGTGCGGCACGGGATCCGCGCGGCGCTGTCCGTGCCGTCGTCGACCGTGACGCCGTCCGGCGTCGACCCCGGACCATGCGGCCGCGTGAGCGCGGTGACGCCGAGCC
Organism: uncultured Thermoleophilia bacterium; assembly: GCA_963722065.1. Classification (GTDB taxonomy): domain Bacteria; phylum Actinomycetota; class Thermoleophilia; order Gaiellales; family Gaiellaceae; genus PALSA-600. The sequence goes on from CAVRMI010000011.1 coordinate 9,557, forward strand.
GCTCGAGCGAGCGCTCGGCCTTGCGCCGAGAGCGACGGCGGGAAGCTCGTGAGCACGCGGTCGGCGGCCTCGACGAGCAGGATGCGGCCGGTGCGCGGGTCGATCGCGCGGAAGTCGCGGCGCAGCGTGTCGCGCGCGAGCTCGGCGATCTGGCCGGCCATCTCGACCCCGGTCGGGCCGGCGCCGACGACGACGAAGGTCAGCCACTCGGCGCGCGGCGTCGGGGTCCGGCTCGGCCTCGGCGGCCTCGAACGCGCCCAGGATGCTGGCTGCGCACGACGAGCGCGCTCTCGAGCGACTTCACCTCGGCGGCGTACTCGCTCCAGTCGTCGTGGCCGAAGTACGAGTAGCGCGAGCCGCCGGCGACGATCAGCGTGTCGTAGGGGAGCGAGGCCGGCGCGGGATCTCCGCCACGGGGCGCGAGCTGGACCTCGCGCGCCTCGAGGTCGAAGCCGGCGACCTCGGCGAGCAGCGACACGGACGTTCTGTGCCGCTTGAAGATCGCGCGCAGCGGATAGGCGATCTCGCCCGGCGAGAGCGCGCCGGTCGCCACCTGGTAGGTGAGCGGCTGGAAGAGGTGGAAGTTCCGGCGGTCGACGAGCGTCACCTCGACCGGCGCCGCCTGAGCCGCAGGGCGGCCTGGAGCCCGCCGAAGCCGCCGCCGACGACGACGACGCGGTGGGCGCCCGCCTCAGCCATCGCTGAGCGGACCGTACCCGGTTGGAGATGCCCTCACGGCCAAGATGGAAGGGTGCACGATCGCGCCACGCGCGCTCGCTCCAGCGAGCCTGGTTGCGCCGATACACGCTCCGGGATCCCCGCCTGGACGTTGCCACGGGCGGCGGAGGCAGAGCGCCGGTTGACGCGTCTGGTGTGGTGAGCCGAGTCGGCTCGGCTTGACTCTTCAACTCGCGTTCCCGGAAAGGATCGGGGCGTCGCGCCTGAATCCCCAGATGGTGCAGTAGACGCCGAGGAACAGTTCCCACAAGGCTTCGGGGATCGTCGCGGGGCCTTTGATCGCGTTGGACGCGGGATCCCCTCCGAACATCGGCGCCTGATCGCCGTGAGTTGCGACACGAGCACCGCGCACGATCAAGGCCATCTCACCCGGCGCCGGCAGCCCGAACGACTCAAGGAACAACAGCACGAACATCAACAGCAGCGCTCACTGGCTGTGCTGCTCGATGAAGCTCCCGATCGACCCGAGAAGCGTCGTCGAACTCCTTAGGTTGGCGCAGACGCCGCGGGATGGCGCCACGACGAACATCTCGTGCTTTCGCGATCTCCCGTGGAAGGACACTAGTCCGATGCGATGGTTGCGCCCGCCGATCGCGTAGTTTCCCGCGACACGAAACGGAGTCACCGCGGATCCGCACGACGCCGGCGTAGACGACACTGGAACGTGAGGTCGCAGCGATGTCTCGCGCCGAACCGAGCTGGAGGAGCCGTTGATGATGATGGACCCGTCGGGACGGGACGGAGCGACAGGCTCGGCGGTCGGGCCGCTCTCGCTTCATGGTGGGCGCGGCCGAGCAGTTGCGGTTGCCGCCGCCTCCGCCCGAGACGACAGGGCGAGCGAAGCGGCTGTGGGAGCTGAATGATCCGGCGCCTGCTCGTGCTCGCCGCACTGGCGGGCGTTCTGGTCGGCGGCGTTCTGGCTCTGCTCGGGGACGCCACCGCAGCGGACGTCGTCTGGGCGGCGACGACAGGCCTGATGCTCGTGCCGCTGACGTGGTCGGTTGCGCGCGCGCTGTGGCGGCACGACGTTGGCGTCGACGCAATCGCGCTCATCGCGATGGTGTCGGCGCTCGCGACGGGCGAGTACCTGGCAGGTGCGGTTGTCGCGGTCATGCTCGCCGGCGGGAATGCGCTCGAGGAGTACGCGGCCGGGCGCGCGAAACGTGAGCTGACGAAGCTGCTTCAGCGCGCGCCGCGGGTCGCGCACCGGCGCCGCGAGGGCGCGGTCGAGGAGGTGTCCGTCGACACGCTTCTCCCGGGAGACGTGGTGGTCGTCCGGGCCGGCGAAGTAATTCCGGTCGACGGCGTTGCCGTTGGCGAGGCGCTTGTCGACGAGGCTGCGCTGACAGGCGAGCCGCTGCCGGTCTCGTACCCCCCTGGTGCCGAGCTGCAAAGCGGGTCGGCGAACGCCGGCGAGGCGTTCGACCTACGCGCCACGCGACTCGCCGCGGAGAGCACCTACGCGGCGATCGTGCGCCTCGTCCGCGGGGCAGAGACGCAACGGGCGCCGTTCGTCCGCCTGGCCGACCACTACGCCGCCCTCTTCCTCCCGCTCGCGCTCGGGATCGCCGGGCTCGCCTGGGCGGCGTCCGGGGATCCCGTTCGCTTCGTGGCCGTAATGGTCGTTGCCACGCCGTGTCCGCTGATCCTGGCGGCCCCGATTGCGCTCATCGCCGGGGTCTCCCGTGCCGCGAGGAATGGAGTGATCGTCAAGGGCAGCGGCGTGATCGAGCAGCTCGGCAAGGCGCGCACGGTGCTATTCGACAAGACGGGCACGCTGACGCTCGGGCAGCCTGCGCTCGAGCGGGTCGTCGCTTTCGATGGGATCGGCCCCGACGAGCTGCTGCATCTCGCCGCCTCCGTCGACCAGCTGTCCGCGCACGTGCTCGCGGAGGCGCTTGTGCACGCGGCACAGGAGCGAGGCTTCGAACTCACTGCGCCCGCCCAGGTCGTTGAGGGACGCGGGCAGGGGATCGAGGGGCGCGTCGATGGCCGGAGCGTCGCCGTTGGCAGCTCGGTGTGGTTGCGCGAGCGTGGCTACTCCGGCGCCGAGGAGGCGGCGCTCTCGCTCGACGCGAGCGATGACCTGGGCAAGGCAAAGATCCTCGTGGGCGTGGACGGCCGGCTCGCCGGCGCGCTCGTGATGGGAGACTCGCTGCGCGACGACGCTCACGAGATCGTCAGTCGGCTGCGGTCGGTCGGCGTGAAGCACATTGCCGTCGTGACCGGCGATCGTAGCGCCGTCGCCGAGGAGGTCGGGCGGCAGCTCGGCGTCGATCGGGTCTACGCCGAGCAGTCGCCCGAGGGAAAGCTCGACGTCGTTCGCGCGCTCCGCGACCAGCGGGACCTGACCCCGGTGGTCATGGTGGGCGACGGCGTAAACGACGCGCCCGCGCTCGCGCTCGCCGACGTCGGCATCGCAATGGGCGCCGCCGGCGCCACGGTCGCCTCCGAAACAGCCGACGCAGTGATCATGCGCGACCGGATCGACGGAGTCGTCGAGGCGATTGAGATCGGACGCCGCTCGCTGGCGATCGCACGCCAGAGCATCATCGCCGGCATGGGCCTCTCGCTCGTCGCGATGGGGTTCGCAGCCGCCGGTTTGATCACGCCGGTCGCCGGTGCGCTGCTCCAGGAAGCGATCGACGTCGCCGTCATCGTCAACGCACTGCGCGCGTTGCGTGCGTGAAGCCCACAACGGCCTCGAGGCCGTTTACGTCGAGCGAGAAACCGCGGAGTCACCGTTTCGCATGAAAGCGTGTCTCTATCGCAAGGTCGGGCAGACGTGGTGGCCAAGCGCGACCTCGCGGGAAGAGCTCGGCAGGACGCGCGTCAATGGCCCGCGTTCTGGCCTGCGGCGCGTCCCGCGTTTCCGGGTGCCGCTGCTAGTGCGTCGTCGTCCCGATCGGGCCGGCGCAAGCGGCAAGCAGTCGCCGTCGGGCGAGGGAGGCAGCAACTCGACTCGGCGTATCTCACCGCGACCGGCGAGGAGTAGTTTCGCCGCGAACGTACGCTCATCGTGTTGGCGAGAGCCGCGCCCTCTGTGTTGCCCATCTCCGCTGCCGTTCGCACTACGTTTCAAACGAAAGCCCCGACTGAGCAGGGCTTTCTTAGAAGCCGACGCGCGGATTCGAACCGCGGACCCCTTCATTACGAGAGTCGACCGAAGAGGGCAGCCAGTCCCCTCCAGTACCCCCAGGCCCCGCCGACAAGCCGAAATCGCGGACTCGGAAGGACAGCGAGGAGCCCACGGATACCCGGCTGGTGTTCGGCTGGTGTTCGGCCGCCCTGGATATGACGAGGGACGGTCGGATCGGTTCTAAAGTTCTGTCGTGCCGGCAGGTGGCGAGATCAAGCTCCCGGACGGTCGACTCGTGCCGATCGGTGATGCCACGGACGAGGAGCTCGAGCTCGCGGCCTCGCGTCTGGATGGGAAGTCGCGAGTGCACGCTGAGGAGGCGGCGAGGCTTCGCGGGGCTCCGGGCTCAGCGGCCGTGGCTGACCCGCGGTGTCGCGGGCATCGGCGGGGCGAGTTTTCTCGCCGATGTCGGACACGAAATCCCGACCGCGCTTCTCCCGAGCTTCCTCACGACAACGCTCGGGGCATCTGCGAGTGCACTCGGGCTAATCGAGGGGGTCGCGGACGGCTGCGCGGGTGTCGCCAGGTTCGCCGGCGGCGCGCTTGCGGACGACCCCGAGCGGCGGCGCCGGAGCGCAGTGGGCGGTTATACGGCAACCGCGGTGTTCTCGTCTCTGATCGGCGTCACGACCGGCGTCTGGCAGGTCGGAATCCTCCGCGCCGCCGCCTGGTCGGCACGCGGGCTCCGCGTCCCCGCACGCAATGCGCTTCTCGCCGACGTCGTCCCGAAGGACGTTTACGGAAAGGCCTACGGGTTCGAGCGGATGATGGACAACCTCGGCGCGATCGGCGGCCCGCTCCTGGCGAGCCTCCTCGTAGCACTCGTCGGCGTCCGCTCCGCGATGCTCGTCAGCGTCATCCCCGGCCTCCTCGCGACGCTCGCGATCGTCTACGCGATCCGCGCCACCCGACACGCCACCAAGCAGGCACGCAAGCAGATCAGGTTCCAGTTGCGCCCTGTTCTCAAGGGCGATCTCGGCACCCTGTTCTTCGGCATCGGCGCATTCGAGATCGGCAACGTCGCCGCCACGATTCTGATTCTTCGGGCGGTCCAGCTCCTCACACCCACGCACGGGACTACCGGGGCAACACAGATCGCGCTCTGGCTCTACGTCGGCTACAACGCCGCCGCCGCCGCCGCGAGCGTTCCAGGCGGGCACCTCGGGGACCGGCGCGGCAACCTCCTAGTCTTGACGCTGGGCGCGCTCGCGTTCGCCGCCGCGTTCCTGGGGTTTGCGCTCACCGGCCCGCAGATCGGCGTCCTGGCCTTGTGCTTTGCCGTGGCCGGGCTCGGGATCGCCTTCGCCGAAACCGCCGAGCACGCCGCAGTCGCGACACACGCCCACGGAGACATTCGCGGCTCTGCCTTCGGAGCGCTCGCCACGATCCAGTCACTGGGCAACTTCGCCGCGAGCGCAGTCGCCGGTCTCCTCTTCACAGCCATCTCACCACGCGCGGCGTTCCTCTACCTCGCCGCGTGGATGATCGTCGCGCTCGTCTCGTTCATCGCGTCCGCGGCACGGCTTCGGTAAATAGTGCCCTCGGCCGTCGGTGCGTGCCTTGTGTAGCCGCGTGCCGGTCTTCCCATGAGAGAGTCATCGTCGGAGGGACTTGGCGTCGGCTGTCGAGACCGTCCGGTGGGGGTCGCTCGTTGCCACTGGGCGCTCAAACACTGCTCGGGAATCGGGCGAACGGTGCGCCGCTTGCCCTGACCGGGTGCTGACGACGACTGCTGGCCGGTGTCGCGAACGGGGTCGGGTTCCAGATGTTGGTCTCGGCGTTCGGCTTCAACCGTTCGTCGGCGCGTGCCGTTGCGTGGTTCCCGGCCGTTCGGGCGTCTCGACCTCTCTGCGTTGTCTTCTTCCCTTGAGTTCTTCGTGCAGTGAGCTGTCGAGGATCGGCGCGTTGACAACGATTCGTCCAACGACGTACATGAAGAAGAGGGGGTCGCGACGACGCCGAGTCCGCCGTAGAGCGAGGTCGCCTTCTCGAGCTTGGGTCCGAGGAGGTAGACGACGAGGCCATGGGTGACTTCGAATCCGATGCGTCGCCTGGGGAGGTTGCTTCACCCGGGTGATCGCGAACTGCAGAGGCAGGCGTGTCCGCGCGGTGTCGAGACGGCAGTCCTGCGACGATGTGGCAGTGATGGCGGCGGATTCGGAGCGGATCGAGAAAGCGGGTGGAAACGCGGAGCGGCCGTGCCGGTACCGGCGCGTTGCCCCCGCTGGTCGAGGCGAAGCTCGCTGCCCCCGCCGTGCGTCGGGGCATGGTCGAGCGTCGACACGTTCTGCAGGCCCTCGAGGCGGCCGACGACGCGGCACTGACACTCGTTGCTGCACCGGCGGGATACGGCAAGACGACCGCCGTGCGCGCCTGGTGCTCGGGCCTGGACGCGGCATTGGCCTGGGTGACGCTCGACGTCGACGACAACGATCCGGTGCGGCTTTGGTGGTACGTCGCGACGGCCGTCGACCGGGTGCGACGGGGGCTCGGGCAGGCCGCCCTGCGGCGGCTGAGCGTGCCGGGCAGTTCGATCGAGGACGCTGTCGATGAGCTGATGAACGGCATCGCGGCGCTGGGGAGCAGGCTGGTCATCGTTCTCGACGACCTGCACACGGTGAGGAACGAGGAATGCCTCGCCTCGATCGACCATGCCCTCGCAGCACCTGCCGGGCAACGCCCGTGTGATCGTCATCACGCGGGCGGATCCCGCGCTGAGGCTCGCGCACCTTCGGGCCCGCGGAGCGCTCGCCGAGTTACGCGCTGAGCGAGCTTTCGTTCACACGCTGCAGAAGCGCACGAGCTGCTCGTCGTGCGCGGGCGCCTCGAGCTGGGTGCGACGGAGATCGAAATGCTCGTCGAGCGCACCGAGGGCTGGCCCGCCGCTTTGGTGCTGGCCGGGCTCTGGCTCCGGACCGTGGACGACCCGGTCCGTGCCGTGCGAGCGTTCGGAGGGGATCAGCGCTTCGTGGCCGACTATCTGAGCGACGAGGTTCTCGCGTCCCTCGACGATGACCGGCGCTCGTTCCTTCTAAGGCGCCGCTGTCCTGGGAGAGTTCACCGCAGATCTCTGCGACGCCGTGCTCGAGCGCACGGACTCTGCGGCCGAGCTGACCGAGCTCGAGCACGCCAACCTCTTCGTTTCCCGGCTGGAGCGAGGCGGATGGTTTCGCGTCCACTCGCTCTTTGCCGAGTATGCGCAGGCCCAGCTCGCCTCGTCCGACCCCTCCGCAGCGGCGCGGATCCACCGCCGGGCCGCCGAATGGCTCAGATCGCGCGGATTGCCGATCGAGGCGATCCGGCATGCGGCAGCCGCGGGAGATCACGAGCTCGTCGCGCAGGTGCTCGTTGAGTGTCACCTGGCCCTGATCCGAAACGGCGCCGGCGGAACGCTCGTTCGCTGGGTGCGCACGCTGCCGGACGACCAGCTCGTCGAGCACCCGGAGCTGGCGGTCGCCGCCGCGACGGCGCTCATGCTGGTGGGCGGGAGCATCGTCGAGCAGCGCCGGTACCTGCAACTCGCCGACCGCGACACCCGGCGGTCACGCAGATCCCTATGTCGAGAGCGCGGCGCTCCTCGTCCGCGCCCTCACCATCGAAGGCGGTGTCGACCAGGCCGTGGTCAACGGCCGCCGCGCGGTCGAGCTCTCCGAAGGCCACTCCGACGAACTGCTCACGGCGGCTCTTGCTGCCTACGCCCGCGCTCTCTTCTTCGCCGGCGACCTGCAGGAGGCGTCGGCGGTCGCCTCGCGGGTGCTCGAGCATCCCGATATCGAGCGCCGCGTGCCGAGCCTGGTCGTTGCCTGCGCGACGCTCGCGCTCGTCGCGGCCGAGCGTGGGAGGCTGACCTCTGCGCGAGGACACGCCGCGAAGGCGAAGGCGGCCGTCGGGCGGATCGGCACGAGTCGAAGCTGGCTGGGCGCCAACGCGGCGGCCGCCCTCGGCTCCGTGCTGGAAGCCGAAGGAAAGCTCGCCGAGGCCGAGCACGAGCTCGCCACCGCAGAGCACCTGTTCAAGGACGAGGTGGCGACCCTGCACCAGGCGTGGCTGCTCGTCCTTCTCGCGCGGGTCCGCCTGCGGCCGGGGTCGTCTCGATGAAGCCGAGTCGGCGCTGCGCTCGGCTCGGGAGGCCCTCGACGAGCTCGGAGACAGCGGGCGCGTCCCGGTGCTCGCCGACGAGGTGGAGCGGAGCTCGAGGCGGCGAAGGCCCGCGCGCGCGGCGGCGAGATGCTCGAGCCGCCGAGTGAGGCCGAGCTCGCCGTGCTCCGGCTGCTGGTCACCGACCTGTCGACGCGTGAGATCGGGGAGCGTCTCTTCCTCTCTCCGAACACGATCAGGTCGCACAGGCGTGCCCTGTACCAGAAGCTCCAGGTTCACTCTCGTCCGGAGGCGATCGCGCGGGCAACCGAGCTCGGCCTGCTTGGCGAAGCGGAATCACCCGGGTGAACGACGCCGAAGTCGGCCGGGGGCCCGGCCGGAAGGCGCATCCTCGGAGATGTGACTGACCGGACGTATCGGCTGATCGTTGACGGAGAACTGAGCGACAAGCTCGCGTACGCCTTCGACGGCATGGTGCTCACGCGAGGCGAGGGCACCACGACGTTGACCGGCGACCTACGCGATCAGGCGGAGCTCCAGGGCGTGCTCAGTCGGTTGTCGGATCTCGGGCTGATCTCTGCTCGAGGTGCGAGCGATCGACGGTCGTCTCGAAGGCCGGAATGCAAACGAGGCTACGACCGCGGACGCAGGAACCATCGCGTCCCGGCGCCTCCCTCAAGAAGGAGTTCACCATGACTGCGATTGCGCCTGAGCGGACGACAGATCACGTCCCGCTCGATTGGAGCGAGTTCTTCTACACGAACTGCCCGCTCGTGTCCGCCAGCAACGTCGACCAGGAGCTCGGCTGGGTCCGCGAGGAGCTGAAGAAGATCGGCGTCGAGTACAAGTTCCTCCGCTCGGTCCGCGGGAACAACTGGTACCCGCACTACATCCACAACATGGACAACCTGATTCGCGTCGGCGGCGCCTTCCCGGCGATCCAAGCGAACGCGGACGTCCGCCGGACGCGGCTGATCGGCCTGACGCATGTGTTGCCGGAAGGCGGCTGCATGCTCGTCCGCGCGCGGGACGACATCTACCGGATGAGCGACCTGGCGGGCAAGAGGGTCGGCCTGTCCAAGAGCCTGAACACGATCAAGAACGACTGGTGGCGCTGCCAGGAGGAGCAGGGCATCGAGCTGATGCTGATGCTCAACCACATGACCCGCGATGACGTGGAGATCGTCGAGTTCCCCTATCCGGACGATTGGTACGACAAGCCGGAGATGCTCGCCCCGATGTTCAACCCGTCCGAGCTGTGGCTGAAGCGCGACCACAAGCACGACCTCGCGTTCCGCCCGCTCGAGACGGCGCTGCTCGAGGGCAAGGTCGACGCGATCTACACGCAGACCGGCCCGTTCCAGCACATCCAGGAGGCGACCGGCCAGATCAAGGCGATCGAGAACCTCGCCAGCTATCCGGACTGGACGCTGCAGGGCGCGAACATCCCGGCGACGTTCACGGTCAGCGACGTCGTCTGTGATGAGCACCCCGAGATCGTCGTCGCGATCCTGAAGGGGATGATCAAGGTCGGCCGCTGGGCCAACGAGTACAAGCGCGCCGCCGCTGCGATCCTCGACAGGCAGACCTACTACCTGGATGTCGAGGACACCTACCGGGGCATCCAGAACGTCGACATGGTGCCGAACCTGTCGCCGCAGAACATCGCCGCGACCGAGCTCAACAAGGACTTCATGCTGAGCCACGGCTACATCGAGAACGACTTCGACGTGCACGAGTGGGCTGCGCCGGAGTTCCTCGAGAAGGCGGCCTCGGAACTGGTCGAGGAGGAGTGGAAGAAGCGCAGCATGGCCAAGCTCCCCGCTCCGGTCTCGCTCGAGGAGTCGATGCAGATGCGGCTCGGCTAGCCGAACGGACGCCTAAGGGTGGCCGGGCGGGAAGTCCGTCCGGCCATCTTCCCCCGGTCGAGAGACAAGGAGAACGACGATGACAACGACCGTAACCAAGACAAAGACCGCCGCCGAGCTGGTTCAGGAGGCGCGCGCGGAGGTCGGGAACATCACGCCGAAGGACGCCTACGACGAGCTCCGGAGCGGCGAGGCTGTCGCGCTCGACGTCCGTGAGCCCGTGGAGTGGGAGCATCACATCGAGGGCGCGGTACAGGTGCCGCGCGGCCTCCTCGAGTTCGCGGCGGATCCGACGAGCCCGCGCCACGTCGCCGAGCTGGATCCGAGCCGCCGCGTGATCGTCTACTGCAGGTCCGGGGTTCGTGCGGTGCTCGCCGCACAGACCCTGCAGACGCTGGGGTTCGAGAACGTGGTCAACCTCGAGGGCGGATTCAGCGCCTGGACAGAAGAGGATCTGCCCGCCCACGAGCATCACGCCGACCTTTAGCGTCGCCGACTCGAACGCGGGCGACGTGCGCACATCCCGATCACAGGTGAGCGTCACCGGATCGGGATGTGCCTCCGTTCGGCATTCTGGCGCGGAGCCTCCGCGGAGGCGGTAAGTGGCGGTGGGCGCCGGAGGCGTCTGTTCGCGTTCACCCGGGTGACTGCATGCCTCCGCGATGTGTCGCGGGTTCCGTCGTCGTATCGTGGTTTTCAACGAAAAGAGGAGAGGAAGAGATGACTTCTACCGCGGCTGTTTCGGCACATTCGGACCAGGAACTGTCCGAGTTACTAGAACTGATCAAGGGCGCCGATAGCGTCGAGTTGAAGGTGACCGTACCGCTGAGCGACCGAAGCACAGCAGGCGCGGCGCTCGGGGTCGATCCGATCGAGGGCCAGATCAGGCAGGTGTACTTCTTCGATACGCCCGACCTCGCGCTCAACAAGAGCGGCGTCGTCGTTCGGGCTCGTCGTGTGCAAGGGCGGGGGAACGACTCGGTCGTGAAGCTGCGGCCGGTCGTTCCGGACGAGCTACCTGGAGACGTGCGCCTCTCGCCGAACTTCGGTGTCGAGGTCGACGCGATGCCGGGCGGCTACGTCTGCTCGGGCTCGATGAAGCACGCAATGGGAATGACCGAGGTCAAGGAAGCGGTGACCGGGAGGCTGCCGGTGAGCAAGCTGTTCTCGAAGGAGCAGCGCGCGCTGTATGCCGTGCACGCACCCGAGGGGCTCGAGCTCGGCGATCTCTCGATCCTCGGCCCGGTGCTCGTGCTCAAGGTGAAGTTCGCATCCGAGGGATACGCCCGCAAGCTCGTCGCAGAGCTGTGGCTCTATCCGGACAACTCGATGCTCCTCGAGCTGTCGACCAAGTGCGCTCCCGCCGAGGCGTTCCAGATCGGAGTCGAGACGAGAGCCTTCCTGACCGGGCACGGGATCGATCTCTCGGGCGAGCAGGAGACCAAAACGAAAAAGGCGCTCGAGTTCTTCTCCCAACGCCTGCAGGCCGCGGCCGAGTAGGAGTTCATCCGGCGAATCCGTGAGCGCGACACCGTAGAAACCACGCCCCGGGTGGCGCAATTCCCCGGATGCCGCGCACGTCTCGAGAGGCGATCGTTGATTTGCGATCAACGATTGAGAGGTGCGAGATGAACTGCTTCGAATGCGCGAAGGTCAACGACGCCGTCCCGGCCGTCGGCGTCTGTCAGCTCTGCGGCGTCGGCCTCTGCCTCGACCACCTGATCGAGGCGGGCCAGTTCACGGTCGGCGCCACCCACTACGCCTGCCCGCACGAGATCCCGCACACGAAGCCGCTGCGCGGCCTCCCCGCCGGGATCATGGCCGCGGCCCGCCACCACACCGCTCGCGTCTCGTGACGGTCGCAGCAGAACATCCGGCCGCCCTCGAGCACGATGTCGCGTTGCTGGCGAAGGCGCTCGCGCACCCGGCGCGCGTCCGGATCCTGCGGTTGCTGCTCGCCCACGACGCCTGCTACTGCGGCCAGCTCGTCGACCAGCTCTCGCTCGCGCAAGCGACCGTCTCCCAGCACCTGAAGGTCCTCAGGGACGCCGGCCTGATCGTCGGCGAGATCGAGGGACTGCGCACCTGCTACTGCGCCAGCCGCGACCGACTGGCCGAGCTCCACGACCTCCTCGGCCGACATCCTCGACGAAGCCGTCGAGGTGGACACAAGTGGCTGCGACTGAAACCACCCGCCGGCCCGCGCCGCAACCGGCGCCGCAGGAGACGGCGGCAGTGCTGGGCAAGCTCTCGACCCTCGACCGCTACCTGCCGCTCTGGATCGGGCTCGCGATGGCTGCCGGGCTCGGCCTCGGCCGGCTGATCCCCAGCCTCAACGACGGCCTGAACAAGCTCCAGGTCGGCACCGTCTCGCTGCCGATCGCGCTCGGGCTGCTGCTGATGATGTACCCGGTGCTCGCCAAGGTCCGCTACGAGGAACTCGGCCACAAAAAGCACGACGGCGTCTCCGACCGCACCTTCTTCGGCGTCTCGCTCTTCCTCTCCTGGGTGATCGGGCCGCTGCTTCATGTTCACGCTCGCCTGGCTCTTCCTCGCCGACCAGCCCGCCTACCGCACCGGCGTGATCATCGTCGGCCTCGCCCGCTGCATCGCCATGGTGCTGATCTGGAACGACCTCGCCAAGGGCGACCGCGACCGCACCGCGCTCCTGGTCGTCTTCAACGCGCTCTTCCAGGTCGTCGCCTACTCGCTGCTCGGCTACTTCTACTTGACCGTCCTGCCGGGCTGGCTCGGCCTCGACACGCAGGGCTTCGAAGTCAGCATCTGGGCGGTCGCGAAGACCGTCCTGATCTTCCTCGGCATCCCGCTCGCCGCCGGGTTCCTGACCCGCCGGATCGGGCTGAAGCGCAAGGGCCGGGAGTGGTACGACACCCGCTTCCTGCCGCGTATCGGCCCGATCACGCTCTACGGCCTCCTGTTCACGATCGTGATCCTGTTCGCGATCCAGGGCGAGAAGATCACCGCCGAGCCCGTCGACGTCGCCCGGATCGCGCTGCCGCTGCTCTGCTACTTCGCCGTCATGTGGGTCGCCGGCTTCGTGATCGGCAAGCTGATCGGACTCCCCTACGCGCAGACCGCGAGCATGGGCTTCACCGTCGCCTCCAACGACTTCGAGCTCGCGATCGCCGTCGCCGTCGGCGTCTTCGGCGCCACCTCCGGCGAAGCGCTCGCCGGCGTCGTCGGCCCGCTGATCGAAGTGCCCGTCCTCGTCACGCTCGTCTACGTCGCACTCTGGGCGCGCCGCTACTGGCGAACCACCACGGCCCCCACACGACCCGTTACCGCATCGCGGTAGGTGCGGTTCGCTGCGCCAGCGCTCAGAAGCCGAATCAGTGTCAGCCGATGTGGATGAGCCCGCTGGTACTCATCGTGGCTCGCCGCGTCGGTAGCCCGGACGAGATCAAGGTTCTGCCCTCAGCAGCAGCCGTCCGCGCACCCTTCGCCCTTCCAGGTCTCCCGGCCCTCGTTCGCGGCGACCGCCGCGATCACGAGCGCCGCGGCCGGGTCCGCCCACCACCAACCCGCCAGCGCGTTCGCGAGCAACCCGACGAGGAGGGCGATCGACAGATAGGCGCAGATCATGTTCTGGCCCGCCTCACTCACCGTCGCGGCCGAGTTCAGCTTCCGGCCAACCCTCCGCTTCGCCCGCGCCAGCAGAGGCATCGTCGGCGCGGTGACAGCTGCGAGCCCGACGCCGACCCAGGAAACGCCTGGTTCATAGCCGCCGACAAGGTCGCGGACGGACTCGACGGCGACGTAGACGGCGAGGACGAAGTAGCTTGCCGCGATCAACTGCTGCGCGCGCCGCTCGGCTGTCTCGGAGTGGAGCCGCTCCCCGGTGAAGAGCCAGATGATCACGAACCCGGAGGCGGCCTCGATCAGGCTGTCGGCGCCGAATGCGATCAGCGCGATCGAGCCCGCCGCGACCCCGGCACCGATCGCGATCCCGAACTCGACAAGATGCCAGGCGTTCCCGCCCCAGGCCAGGAGCCGTGCTCGCCGCTCCAACCGGGCGCGATCGCCGTCCGGCGAGCCCGGCACCTGCCGAAGGGGCTTGATCTGGACCGTCTGGGATTCGATAGTCAAACGGTAGCCGG
>CAVRMI010000012.1:0-23450 GCA_963722065.1 uncultured Thermoleophilia bacterium
CGTGTACGGCGCCCTGCACCCGAGCACCGGCGGAGAGGCGAGCTATCTGATCGAGGAGCTCGGCGAGCTGACGAACGCGATCACCTTTCTCGTCTTCGGCGCCGTCTTCGTCGGACCGATGCTCAGCAACCTCACGTGGTCGGCCGGCCTCTACGCGCTGCTCAGCCTGACGGTGGTGCGGATGATCCCGGTCGCGATCGCGCTAGTCGGCACGCGTCCACGCCTCCGGACCACGGCGTACATCGGTTGGTTCGGGCCGCGGGGCCTCGCCTCGATCGTCTTCATCGTGATCACCCTCGAAGGGACGACGCTCATCCATTCGGGCGTGATCGTGACGGCGGTGGTTGCGACGATCACGCTGTCGGTCTACGCGCACGGCGTTCACGGCGCGCCCGCTGACGGATCGTTACGCCCGCTGGTACCAGAGCCACCCGCGAGCCGAGCTGCCCCGGATGGAGAGCGTGCCCGTGAGCCATCAGCGCTGGCGGCGCCCTGTCAGTGCAGCGGCCGTCCCATCGCATCGCAGGGAATGACGACATGGACGCCGAGCGCCTTGGTCGCGGCGGTCATCTCCCCGAGCACATCATCATCTCGGTCGGTTTCAGCGAGCCGGTCCCCGGCGAGTAGGGGTTGTTGAGGAACTGGATCACGAGCAGGCTGATGGCGAGCATCGCGGCGATCGTCCCGGCGATCACGGCCTGCGGCAGCCAGTGCTCGTCGGGATCGGCGAACAGGAACGCGTACAGGGCGACCAGGGCGCCGGTGACGAAGAGGATCAGCCAGAGCGGCCCCGGGATAACGCCGTTCCCCGGCCTGGACGCGGTTGAGCCGGGCCTGCTCGCGATCCGAGGTCTGATCGAGCCACTTCGAGTAGGCAGCCTGCTGCGACCGCGGTCTTCGGGACGACCTTCGTGCAACGTCTGGAACAGCGCGATCCCCCAGGGTTCGCAGCGGCCCGCTGCCCGGCTCGAGCTGCGGCCACTCGTTGTTCGACGACGGCCCGCCCGTAGCAGATCAGCTCGCCCGAGAGCAGCGCCGATGCCGGCCTGCGGCATCAGCTGCGCGGTCTCGTACTGCTGGATCACGTCGCTCGCCTCGCTCTGGGCGCCGCTGCGCGCGGTGTCGTACGTGGTGAACGCCAGGAAGACGACGAACCCGAGCAGCACGGAGAATCCGGTCGCGAGCACGCCGAAGACCCCGGCCGCCCGGTCGCCGTCGTTGAAGAACCCGCCTCCCGGCGAGAACCTGCGGATGAGCAGGAACGCGCCGACCGAGATGGCGACCGCGACGAGGACGATGACGACGGTGAGGGGAAGGTTCAAGGAAGTGCGCCGGCGGAGGCGAGCTCGATCGTGCGCCGCGCCCGGGCCCGGCCATCATCCCACACGGGTGACGCGGCTACCCGTGGAGGTAGAGCAGCACGGCCTTAACGCGGCGGCTCACGTCCTCGGACTCGCCGAGATCGAGCTTCCAGAAGATCGCGTTGATGTGCCGCTCGACCGCCCGCTTGGTGATGACGAGAGACTTGCGACCGCCGTGTTCGACTTCCCCTCCGCGATCATCCCGAGGATCTCGAGCTCGCGGGGTGTGAGCTGGTCGAGCCTCGTGTCCTCGCGACGGCGCTGGAGCGCGAGCAGCTCTTCGACGATCTTCGAGTCGACGACGGAGCCGCCCGCGGCAACCTCGTGGAGCGCGCGGCCGAGCTCCTCGCGATCCTTGAGCCGCTCCTTGAGCAGGTAGGCGCGCCGTTCCGACCCCTTGTCGAAAAGGGCGGTCGCATAGAGCGGCTCGGCATGCCGGCGAGGACCACGACACCGATCTCCGGGTGTGAGTCACGCAGCTCCTCGGCGAGACAGCATACCCTTGTCCGTGTTCGTCGGCGGCATCCGGATGTCGGTCAGGACGAGGTCCGGGGGCCGTCTCCTCGATCGCGGCTCGAAGTCGTCGACATCGCCGCATGTCGCCACCAGATCGACCTCGTCGATGGCCCTCGAGCGCGCGAACGATGCCCTCGCGAGCGATGAAGCTGTCCTCCGCGAGAACGACGCGAATCGCCATGCCACGCAGGCTACCCTCGGTAGCTCAGCGCTCAGTCGAGCGGTGCGCGCGCCAGATCTCCTCCAGCAATGCGGGCCGGAGCTTCGGCTTCCAGACGATCTCATCGGCCGAGCAGGACGCCGCGTCACGCGCAAGGTCGTCCGGGTGGGTCGCGCTCACGAGGACGACGACCGTCCACGGGCACTCCGACTTGATCCGGCGAGCGGCGGCGATCCCGCCGAGCCCGGGCATCTCCACGTCCATCAGCACGAGATCGGGATGGAGCTCGGTTGCAGCCTCGACCGCCCGCTCCCCGGATTCGGCCTCGGCAAGCAGTGAGAAGCCGGGTGCGGCCTCGACCAGCCGGCGCATTGCGCTGCGAAACGGCTCGTGGTCGTCGACCGCGAGCACGCTTGGGCCTGAGATGGGTTGCCGGATCGCCTCCATGTGGGGCTGCTGACGATGATCCCAGCGACTACGCCCACCGCGCCAGCGTGCGCGCAGGTGGATTGGCGGGGGTGCTAACCGACCGGTACGAAAGCGTGAACGGTGGTGCCCGTTCCGGGCTGGGACCTGACGTCGAGCTCGCCGCCTACGGCGGCAATGCGGTCGCGCATGCTGAGCAGGCCGATCCCGTCTCCTTTCGTCCCGATCTGGAAGCCGATCCCGTCGTCCGCGATGTCGACCTCGATCGCCCCGTCCCGGCGTCCGAGCGTCACCGTCACCCGCGTGCCCCGGCCGCCGTGCTTCGTCGCGTTCTGGATCGCTTCCAGCGAGCAGAAGTAGATCGCCGCCTCGATCGTCGGGTCGCAGCGGCCGATCCCGCCGTCCACGATCTGCACCTGAAGAGGCGAGCTCGCGGCAGCAACGCTCAACCCATCGGCGAGCCCGCGCTCCCGCAGGACCGTCGGGTAGATGCCGTGGGCCAGCCCGCGTAGCTCCTCGACCGCCGCCGTTGCGTCGTCGCTGATCTCGTCGAGCTCAGCCGCAACGTCAGTTTCCGAGATCCGGTTGCGGAGCAGCGCGAGCTTGATCTGGATCGCCATCAGCCGTTGCTGGGCACCGTCGTGCAGATCGCGCTCGAGACGAAGGCGCTCCTGCTCCGCCGCGGTGGCGATGCGGCCGCGAGATGCGCGGAGCTCATCGACGAGCCGAGCGTTCTCGAGCAGCATGAACGAGCTGGCTGCGAGCCCCTCGATCACTGCCGGATCCGTATCGAGCGTCGAGTCGTGCACGAGCACGGCAACCGTGCTTCCGGCCCGCACGATCGGGGTGATCTGATGGTCGGCGGTCGCGGCGGAGAGATCGAGCGCCCGCCCGTCGACACCCACGTAGGAGCCGTTCTCCGAGCCGGAAAACGCGAGCATGAGCGTCGGATCGCCGAGGGTGTCCCGCATCAGCGCCTCGACGCGA
This sequence comes from uncultured Thermoleophilia bacterium, assembly GCA_963722065.1. Classification (GTDB taxonomy): domain Bacteria; phylum Actinomycetota; class Thermoleophilia; order Gaiellales; family Gaiellaceae; genus PALSA-600. Next base: position 3,451 of record CAVRMI010000012.1, read on the forward strand.
GCGGGGGTGACGGCGGTGTCTTGCATCGAGGTGACGAGCTGACCGACCCGCGTCGCGGCGAAGATCCGGCCTCTGATCTGGCCGACGAGGAATGCGATCGGCACCGCGATCGACACCGCACCGCACAGGTAACGAAGCCCAGTCTTGGCCCCGGGTGCTGCACTCCCGACTGCCCGGTAGAGGAGAAAGCTGAGGACCGAGGCGACAACGAGGTACATCACGGGCTCCAGCGCCCGGCGCCGCAGGCGCGACGGTGCCCGCGTCTTCAGGAAGAGGATGATGGCCACGGCGACCAGGGCGCCGCTCGTGACGACCGTGAAGAGCGACGCGAGTGCCCTACCGAAGCCGGAGGCACCATCGACGACCTGCAGGGCATTTCCGGGGCACCGGTCGCCGCAATCGGTAAACGGCCCGCCCACGGGTAACCGGTCTGCGAACAGCAGGATCAGGCTCCAGAGGGCGACCGTTGCGACCGCCAGGCCCGCGACGAGCCGGCGGTCGACGCGGGAGCCCAGGTGATCGGCGGGAAAGCTGAGATACACGTAGGCGAGGAAGACGATGTAGACAGCCCAGACCGTCAACCCGACCGTGTAGGCGAGAGCGCTCGGCGAGCCGTTCAGCGAGCTGAGCGCGAACACCCCGGCGACGCCGAGCCCGAGCGGCCCGAGCCGGCTGTCGGGGCGCCTCCACCACGTGTACACGCCCGCAATCGTCCAGGCGAACACGAAACTGCCCCGTAGGATGCCCGTGCTGACCGGCTGAAGCAGCGAATCGTGGACGCCGATGTACCAGGCACTCCAGATCGCTGCGAGAGTGCCCGCAACGGTCGTACCGGCGAGCCTGGCGACTCGCGCTTGCCGCTGGCGCGCGAGTGTCGTAGCTGGGGTGGCGGCGTCGACCATGAGCGGCGGCCGCGACCCTCGCGGCGGTTGCCGCGAAGGCTAACCCAACGGATTCTGCGCCTTCCGGCGATGCGTTGGCCCGCGGTCCGCCGGTGAGGTCCGGTGGTGTGCACACCGCGGGCAGCACCCGGGAAGAGTGATGGACACACTCTTGTGGGGCTACTGGGTCCGCTTGATACTCGCCGAAGTGGCCGTCAACGCCAATCGAGAGCTTCCGTTCGAGCACGTGCATGCGAAGGTGCTCGTGCCGGCGCCGCGGCCGGGCAGCATCTCGCGCACGGCGCTCATCAACCGGCTGCGGGCATCGCAGTCGTTTCCGCTCGTAACGCTTGTGGCACCGGCCGGCTCGGGGAAGACGACGATCCTCGCCCAATGGGCCGATCGAGACGACCGCCCGTTCGCCTGGGTTTCGATCGACGATCGCGACAACGACCCGGTCGTCCTGCTCCGCGACATCGCCGCTGCGATCGACCGTGTCACGCCGCTCGACCGGGCGGTGCTGAATGCTCTCCGGACGCGCAGCCGCTCGGTCTGGACGGCTGCCGTTCCCAGGCTTGCGCCGCGATAGCCACGAGCGAGTCACCGCTCGTCCTGGTTCTCGACGACGCATCGCGGCTGACCTCGCCGGCGTCGGCCGAGATCCTCCGCGTCCTCGCGGAGCACATTCCGTCGCATTCCACGCTTGCGCTCTCGGGGCGCAGCCCGCTCGGGCTTCCGATCGCCTCGATCCGTGCGCAGGGGCGTCTGTTCGAGGTCGGGCCCGACCTGATCGCTCTCAGCCGCCGCGAGGCGGACGCCCTGCTGCGAGCTTCGGGGATCGAGCTCCGCGACGACCAGGTTTCCGACCTGCTCGATCGCACCGAAGGGTGGGCGGCGGGCCTTTATCTGGCCGCGCTCGCGATTCGGGACGGGGGAGACGCCGGCTTTTCGGGCGACGACCGGTATCTCGCCGATTACTTCCGGTCCGAGTGCCTTGCGGGCCTGGACGAGGACGAGCGCTCGTTTCTGATGCGAACGTCCATCCTCGACACGATGAACGGTGCGCTTTGCGACGCGGTGCTGGAACGGAGCGGGTCGGCCGGGATGCTCGAGGCCTTCGACGACATGAACCTCTTCGTCGTCCCACTCGACCGGTCGCGCGACTCGTATCGCTATCACCACCTCTTTCGCGAGATGCTGCTCAGCGAGCTCGAGCGACATGAGCCCGACCGGGTCCGTGCCCTGCGTGCTCTGGCTGCAGATTGGTACGAGGCCAACGGTGAGCCCGAAGCGGCGATCGTCCAGGCTGCCGCGACCGGCGACACTGACCGGGCGGCGCGCCTCGTGGCCGCGTTCGCTATTCCCACGTGCAACGCGGGACGGATCGGGGTCGTCGAAGGTTGGCTGCGCTCTTTACGCCGTCCGCAGCTCGAGCGCTATCCGGCGGTAGCACTGCTCGGAGCCTGGGTGCATGCGCGCCGCGGCCGTACCTCGCAGGCCAGGCAATGGCTCGCGATCGCGGAGGGACGCTCCGACGGGCCTCTCCGGATGGCAGCGCCTCGCTCCGTCCCTGGATTGCGCTCCTCCGGGCGAAAATGTGCGAGGGCGGCATCGACCAGATGCTCTGCAATGCCCGCGAGGCACTCGCCGAGCTCCCGGCCGAGAGCTGTTTCCGACCGAACGCCCTTCTGCTCGAAGGCGCGGCGCTCGCGCTGCTCGGCGATGCGCGACAGGCCGAGATCGCGCTGGCGCTCGCCGTGGAGTCGGCGGCGCCCTGTGGTACGACCGACGTCTGGGTCGCCGCGTTGAGTCTACGAGCGATTCTCGCGGCCGAGCGGGGCGATCAGGCATCCGGAGATCGGTTCGCCGATGAGGCGAAGCAGATCGGTACGTGGCGTGGACTGCATGGTCGCACGGGTGCTCCAGCTCTCGGTGTTCGCGCGAACGTTGCTCCGCCGGGGACGCTTCGAGGAGGCACGGCAGGAGCTGGCTCTTGCGCGCCGGCTCGCGCCGTCGCTGCCGGCGGCGTTCCCTTGGCTCACACTGCTGTCGCGTGTCGAGCTGGCACAGGCATACATGACGCTTCGGGACGTCGGGGAGGCGAAGGCACAGCTCGCCGTGGCGGCCGAGATCCTCATCCGTCATCCGGGTCTCGGGGTGCTCGGCTCGCGCTCGGCACAGCTTCAGGACGAGCTCGACGAGCTCCGCGACACCCGGTCGGCCTGCGAGTCCGGCCTGACGCGCGCGGAGCTCAGGTTGCTGCCGCTCCTTGCCAGCCATCTTTCGTTCCGGGAGATCGGCGAGCGGCTCTCGGTCACGCGCAACACGGTGAAGAGCCAGGCGATCTCGGTGTACCGCAAGCTCGGGGCGACGAGCCGCAGCGAGGCGATCGAGCAGGCAGCAAGGCTCGGGCTGCTCGATCTCGAGCCGGCGGCTCCGATCGCGCTAGCGAGCTGATCGGGCGAACCGGCCCGAACGGCGGGGCTCAGTCCTCGTCTTCCTCGTCCGCGTCGTCGTCGTCCTCTTCGTCCAGATCGTCGTCGGTCTCTTCCTCGTCGTCTTCGGGCGCGAACTCGTACGAGAGCCCGGCCGGGGTGACGTCGATGATCAAGGGCACGTCGTCGTCGGTCAGGACGGCATTGACGGCGCTGCGACCGTGGGAGCGGATTGCGTCCTTGCTCTCCTGCGGCAGCTCGGAGGCCTCCTCGGCCTCCTTCGTCACACAGACGTTGATCGTGCGTTGATCGTCGCCCTTCTGAACGTCACGCGCCCAGCCGATCTCCACGGAGCGACCCGGGAATTCGTAGAAGACACGCGCGCCGCTGATGATCTTCCATCTGGCCACGCGCGGATCTTAGACACAGGGCAGCGCCGCCCGATCGCGAGATCAGGCGGGATCACCGGCGAGGGTGATATGACTCTTTACGTGGAAGACAGCACAGAGGCTTCGCGTGAGTTCGGTGATGTGACGATCTGCGTTCGCGAGCTTCGGCCGGGGTTCTTCGAGGCGACCTTCACGCCGACCTCACCCGAGACGCATCTGGCCCGCTACGGCTACAAGATCGACACCGCGAAAGGCCTGCGCGGGCGCACGCTGGCGGCCGCAATGGACACCGCCGAGGCGCACTGGCGCCAGAACTACCCGACGTAGCGCGCGGGTTCCGCCAAGAGGCCGGGTGCTAGGCTGGCCCCAGCGTCCCGTGTCCTGACTCCCACACGAGCCCGCCGCTTGCTGTTCCGGGGAGTCGCCACGAAGGGCACCTATGGAGCAAGGCCCCACTCGAGTCCCGGTCGGCCTCGGCGTGCCGCGGGGCGGCTGAATTTGCGTACCGCGATCGTCTCCACGTATCCGCCGCGGGTCTGCGGGATCGGCACGTTCGCATCCGACCTGCGGGGGACCCTCAACGACGTCGAAGGGATCGAACGCGTCGATCTCGTCGCGATCGTCCACGAGCCGTCGAGCCCGCAGCGGCGCGGCGTTCTCGCGACGATCGCGCAGGCGGTGCGAGGCGACTACGTTCGCGCGGCGCGGATTCTCGGCCGGCTCGACGTCGACGTCGTCCTGCTCCAGCACGAGTACGGGATCTTCGGCGGCCCGGACGGCGAGTACGTGCTGTCGTTCGCCCAGGAGCTCTCGCAACCGCTCGTCGTCACGCTCCACACCGTCCTCTCGGAGCCGTCACCGCATCAGGCTTCGGTTCTGACCGAGCTGTGCGCGCAGGCCGAGCTGGTCATCGTCATGACCGACACCGCGATGCGGCTCCTCGTCGAGTGCGGCGCCTGCCCGGCCGAGAAGGTTCGAATCGTCCCGCACGGCGCGCCGAGCCGGATCACCGCGCGCGCATCGGACGATGCCCGGCTTCCGAGGCGCCACCCGCATCGGGCCGACGGCGACGGCTTCCTGCTCTCCACGTTCGGCCTGATCTCGCCGGGCAAGGGCCTCGAGAACATGATCGAGGCGCTCCCGGAGATCCTCGAGCGCCGTCCCGACGTGACCTACGTGATCGCGGGCCGGACTCATCCCGACATCTCGCACCGCGAGGGCGAGCGCTACCGCGTGATGCTCGAGCAGCGCGTCCTCGAGCTCGGGCTCGGTGAGAACGTCGAGTTCGACGACCGCTTCCTGTCGATCGAGGAGCTCTCGAAGCTCCTGGCGGCAACGGACGTGTTCGTGACCCCGTACCGGAACCGTGAGCAGATCGCCTCCGGCGCGCTGACCTTCGCGCTCGCGGCCGGGTGCGGCGTGGTGTCGACCCCGTACTGGTACGCGCAGGACATGCTCGCCTCGGGCGCCGGCCGCCTCGTCCCGTTCGACGACCCGGCGGCGATCGCCGAGGCCGTCGGCGGATATCTCGATCACCCGGAGACTCTCGCCGCTGCGCGAGCGGAAGCACGCCGGGTCTCGTCGTCGCTCTCCTGGCCGGCGGTCGCCGACGCGACCGCATCGGTGCTGGAGGAGGCGGCCAAGCTTGCCCCTCGGCGCCGCCCGGCCGGCGCGGCCGATCTGTATCTGACGAGCCTCCGCAACGACCACGTCCTCACGCTCGTCGACGACGTCGGCATCGTGCAGCACGCGCACGGGATCATTCCGAACCGGGATACCGGCTATTGCGTCGACGACGTCGCAAGGCTCGCCGTGGTCTCGCTCATGTTCGCGCGTCGCGGCGACGAGCGGGCCTGGACGTCGATCCTCTACCGCGGGCTCGCCTTCCTGCACGCGGCGACAGGCGACGGCGGGATGCGCAACTTCATGAGCTACGACCGGCGCTGGCTCGACGAGCCGCACATCGGCGATCACGTCGGGCGCTCGATCTGGACGCTGGGGGAGATCCTCTCGACAGCGTGGATCCCGGCCGTCGTCGAGCCGACACGCCTCCTCCTCGATCGTCTCGTCGGCGAGCTCACGGGCGACGTCACGATCCGCACCGCGGCCTACACGGTGCTCGGGCTCTCGCGGCTCGATCGCGACCGGCTCGACCTGCGGGCGCGCCGCTTGCTCGAGCGGCTCGTCGAGCAGCTCGACGAGGCGTACGAGCACACGGCGGGCGAGGGCTGGAGCTGGTTCGAGGACGAGCTCACCTACGACAATGCGCGGCTTCCGCAGGCCCTGATGATCGGCGGCGCCGCACTTGGCCTGGACGGCCCCGTCGAGCGGGGCCTCGAGTCGCTGCGGTGGCTCGGCGACGAGTACGGGCTGGCGGGCGGCGTGCTCCGGCTCTCGGGACACGAAGGCCGCCGTCGGGGCGAGCCCGGCCCGGGCGACGGCGACGAGCAGCCGCTCGATGCCGCCGCGCTCGTCGAGGCCGAGCTGACGGCGTTCGCGATCACCGGCCGGAAGGAGCACGGCGTCCGCGCCACGCGCGCCTTCGAGTGGTTCCTGGGCCGGAATCACCTGCAGCGGCCTCTCTACGACTTCGCAACGGGCGGCTGTAGCGACGGTCTCGGGAACGAAGCCCTGAACCTCAACGAGGGGGCGGAGTCGACTCTCTCGCTCCACCGGGCCGCGCTCCTGCTGGATAACGCCGGGGTCCGGGCACCGGTCGACACTCCAGCTCTCGTCCGGGTTGCCTCATGACCGACCACGAGCTGATGCAGCGGCACGACGGCAATCCGATCCTGACCGCCGACGATTGGCCGTATCCGGTGAACGCCGTCTTCAACCCGGCAGCCGCTCGCCTGGACGGCGAAACCGTCCTGCTCGCGCGCGTCGAGGATCGCAGGGGCATCTCTCACCTGTCCGTCGCGCGCTCCGCGAACGGCGTCGACGGCTGGTCGATCGCCCCCGAGCCGCTGCTGGCACCCGACGAGGACGTGGCGAGCGAGCAATGGGGATTCGAGGATCCGCGTGTCATCTGGGCGGAGACGCTCGAGCGCTGGGTGATCACCTGCACGGCGTACGGCCCGGCCGGCCCGGCCGTCTACCTCGCGACGACCGAGGACTTCACGACGATCGAGCGGTACGGCATCGTCCGGCATCCCGAGGACAAGAATGCGGCGCTCCTTCCGCACCAGATCGACGGCCGCTGGGTTCTCTTCCACCGGCCGAAGACGCAGTTCGGCGGCGCTCACAGCGAGATCGTCCTTTCCCGCTCCGCCGACCTCGAGAGCTGGAGCGCTCCCGAGCAGGTGCTCCAGCCCCGTGAGGGTGCATGGTGGGACTCGCTGCGGATCGGCCTCGGGCCGCCGCCACTTCTGACCGAGCACGGCTGGCTTCTCATCTACCACGGAGTGAAGGAGACGGTTTCCGGCTCCCTGTACCGCGTCGGCCTCGCGCTGCTCGACCTCGAGGAGCCGACCCGTGTGCTGTGCCGGCTTCCGAACTGGATCCTGGCGCCGACGGCTCCGTACGAGCGGACGGGCGACGTTCCGAACGTCGTGTTCCCCTGCGGCCTGACCCATGACGCCGCAACGGACGAGCTCCGCCTCTACTATGGCGCGGCGGACAGCTCGATCTGCCTCGCGACGGCCCGGCTCGCCGAGCTCGTCGAGGCGGTGCTCGCGGCACCGAGCGAAGACTGACCTGCCCGCCTTTCGCCATGCTCGAACTCGATCTCATCGGTCACAGGCTCACGATCTCCGACAGCGAGGCTCGGCTGCTCCTGGCTGTCGCCGAGGAGGCGTCGGGCTCGTCGATCGGCTCCCGTGACCTGGCGACCCGGCTGAAGGCGCTGGCCGACCCGGTCGCCTCGACGCGGCGTCGACTCGTCTTCTCGCGCCCGGAGTCACGGGCACTTCAGCGCATGATCCAGAGCCGGTTCGAGTCGACCGATGACTTCCAGGACCTGCGGTTGACGCTCTCCGAGCTTCTCGCCTAGAGAAGACGTTCGCCGCTCAGCCGCCGCCGGTGCGGTCGACGTAGCTCTCGGGGAAGTGGCCCGTCGCCGTCCAGCCTCCGTCGACGTAGAGCATCTGGCCGGTGACGTGAGCCGACTCGTCCGATGCCAGGAACACGGCCGGGCCGATCATCTCCTCGGGCTCGGCGACACGGCCCAGGGGAATCACGGGCGCCCAGACCTCGAGGTAGGAGGGGTCGTCGGTGAGGTTCCGCTCGACGTTCGTCGCGCCCGGGCCGAAGGCGTTGACGCGGATCCGATGAGGTGCGAGCTCGATTGCGAGCTGGACCGTGAGGGAGTTGATCCCGCCCTTGCTGGCCGCGTAGGCAGCCGAGTTCGGCATTCCCCTGATCCCGAGCACCGACGTGACGTTGACGATCGAGCCGCCCGTCCCGCGCATCAGGCGCGCAGCCTCGCTCGAGCAGAAGAACGTTCCCTTGAGATTCGTGTCGATCACGCGGTCCCAGGTCTCTTCGCCGGGATCCAGCGCATCGATCCAGCCGGTGACTCCGGCGCAGTTGACGAGCACGTCGAGCCGGTCGAGGCGCGAGAACGCCGTCCGGATCGCGGTCACGTCCGAGACGTCGCAGCGCAGGGCGAGGCCCCGGCCGGAGACGGCCAGCTCATCGACGACCGCGGCGGGATCCTCGTGGTCGAGGAGATGGACCAAGGCTCCTTCGGCGGCAAGGCCGATCGCGAGCGCGCGACCGATCCCGCGGGCGGCTCCGGTGACCAGCGCGGTCTTCCCTTCGAGGCGGCCGCTCATTCGACCACGGCGCCTTTCGAAGCGGATGACACGGTGCGCGCATACCTCGCGAGGACGCCGCGGCTCACGCGCGGCTCGGGCGCCGTCCACTCGCTGCGGCGTCTCGCGAGCTCCACGTCGTCGACGTGCAGGATCAGGGTGCGCGCGTCGACATCGACCGTGATCGAGTCGCCGTCCCGCACCAACGCAATCGGCCCTCCGCGGGCCGCCTCGGGCGCGACGTGGCCGACCATCAAGCCGCGCGTCGCGCCGCTGAAGCGCCCGTCGGTGACGAGGACGACCGACTCGCCCAGGCCCCGGCCGACGATCGCCGAGGTGATCGAGAGCATCTCCGGCATCCCGGGTGCGCCCGCAGGGCCCTCGTTGCGAACGACGACCACCTCGCCGGGCTGCACCAGCCCGCCGTAGATCGCCGACTTGCACTCCGCTTCCGAGTCGAACGTGCGAGCGGGCCCCTGATGAACCGGGCGCTCGTGGCCCGCGAGCTTGACGACCGCCCCATCGGGAGCGAGGTTCCCGTGGAGGACGCGCAGCGCCCCGCCGGGCTTGAACGGCGTCGCGAGGCGGCCAGCACCCGCCCATCGGGCTCGGCCGCGCCGGCGGCGTGCTCGGCGAGCGTTCGGCCGTCGACCGTCGGCGCTCCGGCGTCGAGATGGGGGAGTAGTTGCTTGATCACCGCGGCCGTTCCGCCTGCGCGATGGAGATCGGCCGCGACATAGCGGCCCCCCGGCGTCAGGCTGGTGACCACGGGTGTCGAGGCCGAGATGCGGTCGAAGTCCTCGAGCGTGAGCTCGACTCCCGCCTCGTTTGCGATCGCGAGCAGGTGGAGCACGCCGTTCGTCGACCCTCCGGTGCCGGTGACCCCGACGATCGCGTTCTGCAGCGACGCCCGGGTGACGAGAGTCGACGGTCGCACGTCCCTGGCAATCAGGTCGAGGACGAGGCCACCGGCCGCCTGAGCCGCGTCGCCCTTGGCGGGGTCCGCCGCCGGGACGCTTCCGAGGCCGATCGGCCCGAGCCCGAGGAAGTCGATCGCGACGGCCATCGTGTTCGCAGTGAAGTGCCCGGTGCAGGCGCCGAAACCGGGACAGGCGTCGCGTTCGAGCTGCTCGAGCTCCCGGTCGTCGATCCGGCCGCCCTCGTGGGCGCCAACCGCCTCCCAGACGTCCTGGATGGTCACGGGCGCGCCGTTGTGCGATCCGGCCGCCATCGCCCCGGAATAGAGGATCAGCCCCGGCACGTCGACCCGGAGGAGCCCCATCGCGAGCCCGGGCACGGTCTTGTCGCACCCGCCGATGCACACGATCCCGTCGAAGGGCTGGCTCAGCCCGACGAGCTCGACGGAATCTGCGATCAGCTCCCGGCTGACGAGCGAGGCGCGCATCCCCGGCGTTCCCTGCGTGAGGTTGTCGGAGATCGCGATCGTGTTGAACTCGAGCGGCGTCCCGCCTGCGGCACGGATGCCGTCCGCGACGCGGGCTGCGAGCGCGCGGTGGTTCAGGTTGCACGGCATCGTCCCCGTCCAGGTCGTAGCGATCCCGACAAGCGGCTTGCCCCAGTCGTTCTCGTCGAGACCCATCGCGCGCAGGTGCGCCCGGGCGCCGGCGCGACGCGGGCTCGTGACCAGATCCTCGTTGGCGAGCCGCGGCACGTGCCGATCGTAGACATAGGATCCGCGCCACGTGGATGTCGAGCTGGTGCAGGACGCGCGCGCCGACCTGGGCGAGGGGCCCGTCTGGGATCCCCGCACGGGAGAGCTGCTCTGGGTCGACATCATGGCCGGGCTCGTGCACCGCCTGGAGCCGGGCACGGGCACGGACCGTCCGCTCGAGGTGGGCCAGCCGGTCGGCGCGGCGTGCCCGCGTGCTGCGGGTGGCTATGTGGTCGGGCTCCGTGACGGGATCGCCGTCCTCAGCGATTCCGGCGAGGTCGCCTTCATCGCCGAGCTCGAAGCCGACATGACTGCGAACCGTTGCAACGACGCGAAATGCGATCCCGCGGGACGCCTGTGGGCCGGGACGGTGAGGATCGACAACCGACCGGCCGGCGCGTTGTACCGGATCGATGCCGACCATTCGGTACGCCCGGTGCTGACGGGCCTCGCGCTTTCGAACGGGCTCGGTTGGAGCCCGGATGGCTCGCTGATGTACCTGATCGACTCCCTGGCGGGCGGCCTCGACGTCTTCGACTTCGACCTGGGCTCGGGAGAGCCGAGCGATCGCCGGCGCCTCGTGACCGTCGAGGAGGGGGAGGGCTTTGCGGATGGGATGACGGTCGACAGCGAAGGGTTCGTCTGGATCGCGGTGTACGGCGGGGGCGCCGTCCGCCGGTACACGCCGTCCGGAGAGTTGGTCTTCGTGATCGAGGTCCCGGTGACCCAACCGACCTCGTGCACCTTCGGGGGCGCCGACCTCGGGGATCTCTACATCACCTCGGCGAGGCAGCACCTGGCGGCTGCCGAGCTCGCTGACGAGCCGCTCGCGGGTGGTGTCTTCCGTTGTCGGCCTGGGTTCACGGGCCTGCCGGTGACAGAATTCGCCGGCTGAGCGTTACGCCGCCGTGATGCCGCCGTCGATGACGAGCTCGCTGCCCGTCATGAAGGCTGCATCGTCGGACGCGACGTAGAGAACGGCCTTCGCGATCTCGGCGGGATCGCCGAGCCGCCCAGCGGCTGCCGGGCCACGAGCTCGGTGCGCCGGGCGGCCGGATCGGGGGCCTCGGCGAGCAGGCGGCCGACCCAGGGTGAGTCGACGGTTCCGGGGCAGATCGAGACGCACCTCACGCCGTGCGCCGCGTACTGCATCGCGACCTGCTTGGTGAACGCAACGACGGCGCCCTTGCTCGCGCAATAGGCAGCGCGGTCCCTCAAGCCGATGAGGGCGCCGACGGAGGCCATGTTCACGATCACCCCGCGCTGCTGCTCGAGCATCGCCGGAAGGGCGAACTTCGTGCCAAGAAACACGCCTTCGCGTTCACGGCGAAGACCTGGTCCCACTCCTCGGGCGTGCAGTCGACAGCGCTCTTCGTCGAGCCGATTCCCGCGATGTTGCACATCGCGTCAAGGCGCCCGGTCCGCTCGAGCGCGACCGAGATGAGCCTCGACATCGGCCGCCGAGGAGACATCCACCTGACGGCGATCGCTCTTCGGGAACCTCGGGTCCGGCCCGCCGCGACGACCGTCGCGCCCTCGGCGAGGAAGCCCACCGCCGTCTCCCGGCCGATCCCGGACGCGGCGCCGGTCACGATCACCGTGCGACCTTCGAAGCGCGGGGTCATCCCGCATCGACCAGGTTCGAGAGCATCGGTGCCGAATCTACCGAAGCATCCGAGCGGAGACGCCGGCAGCAGGGCCGTGAGTGTGCCGGGAGCTTCTCAGCTGCGGACGTCGGTCGAGCCGCGGCTTCGGCGAGCCCTGGATCGCCTCGGCTGCTGCCACGCTTGGATCCGGGCCGTGGACCTGCGTGGCACGGATCGTGCCCTCGTCCGGTGCACCCCTCAGCGCCCCGAGTCACTCGATCGAGCCAAGGCCATCGGATACGTGAAGACCGGCCGAGTGGGTGGCGCCCGACCAGGCGCTCGAGCTCATGCTGGATCTAGTAGTCGCGTTCGGGCACACCGCTTCAGGGAAGCGCAACCAGACCGGCTCACATTCTGACTTTCTCCTGTTGGGCGGCCCGGGATCCGGGCCGTCAGCATGTGGGGGTCGCAGGACATCGGTACTATCTCGCGCGTGCGTCGGGGTGCAATTCTCCTGGTACTCTGATTTCGGCCTGGGCGGCAGCGACCGCGCAGGCGAGTGCGTCCCAGCCGTTGAGCGCGCAGACCATCCGGTACTGGACCGCCGTCGCGAGCTGCGAGACGGGCGCGGGCGGGCCGGCGAAGTGGGACTGGGGCTCGAAGCATCGCCCGGGCGAGGGCACGTTGTTCGAGGGAGGGGTCGGCTTCAGCGCCACCGTCTGGCAGATCTCGGCCGGGGAGCTCGGCCTGCTCAAGCGCTACCCCCACGCGTACAACGCGCCGGCGCTCGTCCAGATGCGCGTGGCCGAGTACGGGCGGACTGTGCACGACGCCCAGTGGGGCTGCGGCGGCGCGGCATCCGCGCCCAAGCACTGAGCCCGCGCCTCCGCGGAAACGTGAAAGCCCTATTCGGCGTCTCGTGACCGCCAGAGGCCCGCGACCGCCCGGTTACCCCGCCGCGCGATGCAGCGTCGAGACGTCCTGAAGCGTGAGGGCGCGCTTGGATCGACGGCCCGGGCGGCAGAGGCTCGGGAGACGTGCCGCGCCGCCCTCCGGCGCGCTAGCGGTCGAAGATGACCCGCTCGATTCGCTTGTCGGGCACGAACCAGATCCGGCGACGGCCACGAAGAGCGCCACGGAAACCCACGGCACGAAGAAGGAGCACGCCAGCGCGACCAGGTACAGCGCGACCGACGCCTTGCCTTTCCGGTCGTTCCCTATGGCCTCCGCGAGCTTCGAGTCGGGCCCGTGCGATGCGAGCAGGCAGATCGTCAGGACGGTGAACGCCGCGCGCAAGCGAGAAGCACAATCGCGTAGGCAGCGACGGGTCCAGTCTCGACTCCCGCCTGCCCGAGCCAGGCGGTCGCGATGGCGTCAGCGAGAGGCAGAACAGAAGGCCGATGTTCGCCCAGAGCGTCCGGCCGTCGATCTGGCGGACGACCTGCATCAGATGGTGGTGGTTGACCCAGTAGATCGCGACGAACACGAAGCTCAGCAGGTAGCCAGCAGCGGGCCTTTCTCGTCCAGGATGTCCGTCAGAGGTGGTGCCCGGGCGGCGGCCGCAGCTCGAGGACGGGTCGTGATAGGATCGCGACCACGCCGTCCGTGAACGGATCATGCGGTCCGGGCGCATTGCGCGACTATGCCACGTCGCGCGGCCCGACCTTCGATAGGGGCGCGTGGTTTCGTCGCAGGCTGGCGGAGCGGATTTCCCCGTCGGAGCGGCCGACAGATGGAGAGTCGACGGCGTCGTATCGCAGACAACCAGCACATGGGCAGTCATGGAACCGCGCTCGGCTCGCTGGTCGGGCAGCAGCACTGGCCGGAGCGCTGATCATCGGTTCTGCCCATCCCGGCGAGAGCGGCGCACCAAAAGACCGCGCCGGCGATGCCGGTTCGGCAACCCCGATGGGACGTCCAGGTTCCGCGGCCGGCCGAGCGGTCGAATACGAGGGCACCCAGCCACGTCATCGCGTGGCCAGCGCGGCCGAGCTGCACGTCGAGCGCCGTGGTGCGCGCCGTTGCCGAGGTGGATCACCACGTTGAACTGCGGCCCCGAGCCGATCACCTTCGCGATGTCCGCGACCGCCAATGTGATCAAGACACGGCACCTGGTGGTGCTCGACGGCGGCGGCCTGGTCACCCTGAGCAGTGGCGGCGAGCGGGGAATCCTCTTCTCCGTACCTGCGCAGGCACCTCGTCGACTGACGACTGCACAACCAGCGTATCCGCGGATCGTCGTGCAGACATCACGTTCGAGGACGGAACGACGGAACGCTCTCAGGCCACCTGCACCGACAATGCGGTGCCGCCGTGCTGGTAACGGCGGCGGAGCGATCTATGTCGAGGGAGGCCAGTTCAAGGCGGTCAACGCGCGGTTCATCGACAACCGCTGCTATCCGTCCGGCCCCGATCTCGGCGGCGGCGCAATCCGTGCTCTCGCCCAGTTCGAGAACCGCCCCATCTACATCACCAACGACACGTTCCAGGCGGCTGCTGCTCGAACGGCGGTGCGCTGAGCAGCATCCAGGTGCAGTGGGTGGTCTTCGAACAGCCTGTTCGTCGGCAACCAGGCGATCGGCTCCGGCGCCAATCCGGCCGACCTCCCGGCACGCCGGGAGGGGGTAGCGGCGGCGCCATGTACGTCGACGGCAAGAACAACGATGTCCTTCTATCGCCGGCACCGTGATGGAGGCCAACAGCGCCAGGGAGGGCGGCGGAGCCGTCTTCGACGTCGTGGAACACCGGCTGGGGCACGTTGACGTTCAACGCGTCACGTCTGCGCAACAACATCAGCGGCAAGTTCCAGAACTTTCCCGGCGTCTACTACGCACTCGACTGGACGGACACGGAGCCCCGACGATGATCAACTGGACCGCCGGTTGATCCAGCGGGCTTCCGCCGGCACCTGGGGCCGCCACCAGCACCTTTTCCAGCCACTGCTTCATTGCGAAAGCAGCCTCGGCGGTGCGGCATGACGGACGCGCGCCGCGTTGTGGGTCCGGGCGGCGATTCGCGAACGAGTTGAATTGACATCAAATTTCTGCATATGGTGCGTCGCATGCGCGTCGGGTCGCGGATCCGGTTTGCCTACGGCGGATCGCTTCAACCACCGAGGATCGCCGGTTCGTGGCTTTGGGGGGAGCCGCCCTCTCTCGTGGAGTCCCGCAATGTGCTCGTGCGAGAGGGTGACGTCTGGACTTCCGAATGAAAAGAGGTTGGGTTGTGAAAAGGATCTATCTGCTTGTTCTCGCCGCCGTTGCGGCGCTGCTCGTCGTTGGAGGATCGACCGCCCTTGCGGGCAAGTCCGACAGTTCGCGTCCAATGAATGCTCGGTACGGGCATCTACGGCTCTGTCACGGTGACGGGAACCTGCAGTGTCGGGTTCGATGCCAACATCGTCATCAACGGTAACTTGACTCTCTCCGACAGCGCGGTGTTCGCTGGCTTCACGCCGAGCACTGTCCATGTCACGGGGAACGTGAAGGTCGGGAAGGGTGCGCTGCTCCAGATGGGGTACGGAACGCAGACCGACGTCGTGGACGGCAACATCAGCGCCAATCAGCCGCTGAACGTTGAGCTCGGCTTCGTCACGATCCACGGGAACGTCGTCTCGACGGGGGGGCCCCGGAACGGATGCCTTCCTCAACTTCCCGCTCAAGAACAACACGATTGACGGGAACCTGATCGTGCACGGCTGGCAGGGCGGCTGGCTCGGGCTTCTCCGCAACAACGTCGGTGGGAACATTGATCTGTCAACGTCGCCAGTGCGGTGTATCAGAACCGGCGCCCCGGCGCCCCGGGAGAACCGGCATGCACCGTGTCGCGGCCGGCCAGACCCGATCGACCGAGGTCACCGATAACGCGGTTGGCCGAAACCTCATCTGCCACAACAACTACCCTGCGGCACAAGCCGCCCATACAGGAGGGGGACCCAACATAGTCTCCGGCAACAAGATCGGCGAGTGCGCCGGACTCTGACACCCGCACTCCTCGGCGACAACGTAGTCCGCTCGGGCTGAATCCGAGTCGCCATCGATTAATCCGGGGAGGCTCGCTGAGGCGGGCCTCCCCTCTGTTTGCTCAGGGCCGAGTCGCTTCGAGCGTGGACGACCCGAGTGAAGTACTGGGTAACGGCGTCGAGGCCGCGACCGGAGCTCGCTGTCATCGAGGTGCCTTCCGCCTCGCACCCCATCCGAGCGGAGTGTAAGAAGCCCCCGACGCGCTCAGGGGAGCTCGACGGACACCGCGAATGCTCACCGAGATCTGACGCAGCTGCTGAGTAGTTGTCCGCAGCGCGGTTCGCGGACTTCGGATGTCGGCTGCCCCGCGCGGGCGAGGCTGTGGGCACGCGAAGGAGGCGCCGGTAATGGCAAGGGAGCAGATCGTGATTCTCGGTGGCGGGACGGGGGGGCACGATCATCGCCAACCGCTTGCGCCGCCGCCTCGGGCTCGACGACGCGGAGATTCATGTCGTTGATCGAGACGACCGGCATGTCTACCAGCCCGGTCTGCTGTTCGTGCCGTTCGGCCTCGCTGAGCCCGACGAGATCGTGCGCGCGCGCCGGCGGCAGTTACTCGGCGGCATCACCTTCCACGAGAACGAGATCGAAACAGTCGTCGACCGACCGCGACTGCGTAGCTACTCGACGACGGCACTCAAGCTCACGCTACGACGTACTCGTCGTAGCCAGCGGCGTCCCGGCTCCAGCCCGAGGAGACCGAGGGCATGACAGGCCCAGGCTGGAACGAGCGCGTCTTCAGTTTCTACGACCTGCCCGGAGCCTACAGCGCTCCAGGCAGGCGCTCGTGCGTGTTCGACGGAGGCCGGCTCGTCGTCGAACATCGCCGACATGCCGATCAAGTGCCCTGTCGCCCCGATCGAGTTCACTTTCCTGGCCGATTGGTACCTGCGCGAGCGCGGCACCGGGGAGCGGACAGAGCTCGTGCTGCGCGACGCCGCTCGACGGCTGCTTCACGAAGCCGGTCGCATCCGAGCACTCGACTTACCTGCCGCCGAGAAAGGAGATCGAGCTCGTGACCGAGTTCAGCGCCGGCGAGGTCGACGGGGTCGGCGGAAAGCTCATTCGGCTACGACGGGCGCGAGGATCGCCTTCGACCTCCTCGTCACAGTGCCGCTGCACGGCGGCGCGGCGTATGTCGAGCGCTCGCCCGGCCTCGGCGACGCACTCGGGTTCGTCGCGACCGACCCCCGCACCCTCCAGACCGCCGCGAAGCCGAACGTGTTCGCACTCGGGGACGCGACCGATGTTCCGACCTCGAAGGCCGGCTCGGTCGCGCACTTCGAGGGCGAGCTGCTGGAGCGGAAATCGTCAGCTACCTCGCGGCGAGGAGCTCACGGCGTCGCCTTCGACGGGCACACCAACTGCTTCGTCGAGACCGGATTCCACAAAGCCCTGCTGATCGACTTCAACTACGACGTCGAACCGCTGACCGGCCGCTTCCCGACCGCGATCGGGCCGCTGCCGCTACTCCGCGAGTCGCGGCTCAACCATCTCGGCAAGCTGATGTTCGAGTGGATCTACTGGCACGCACTGCTCCCCGGCCGCAATCTCCCCGGTCTCGGCGCCGCAATGCCGACTGCCGGCAAGAAACACATCCCCACCCACGTCTGAACAAGGGAGGCCGCAGATGACAATGACCCTGATCGCCGATGCCCCGGTCGACGTCGACGCCGAGGGCTTCATGACTAATCCGGAGCAGTGGAACGAGCAGATCGCCGCGGAGATCGCCGCAAACAACGGCATCGCCGAGCTGAGCGACAGGCACTGGATGGTCGTCCGCTTCATGCGCGACCGCTACCTCCAGACCGGCAGCGCGCCTTCGATCCGTTCGCTCGGCAAGGAGTCCGGCGTCCCCGTCAAGGAGCTCTACCAGCTCTTCCCGAAGGGCCCGGCCAAGCTTGCCGCGCAGGATCGGCGGCATCCCAAAACCCAAGGGCTGTATCTGAGGAGGCAACGATGACCCAACTACTGGAACGAACACAGCATCGCTCCAGGCGACCCGAAGACGATCGAGAAGGTCGCGATCGTCATCTCGAAGGGCTCGCTGGAAGGCATCTACCCCGGCCTGATCATGGCCAACGGCGCCCGCATGGAGGGAATCGAAGCCGACCTCTTCTTCACCTTCTTCGGCCTCGACGCGATCCGCAAGGATCGCTACGCGAAGATCAAGGTGGCAACGGTCGGCAACCCCGGCCTACACATGCCGACCCTGCTCGGCGCTCTCCCCGGCTTCTCCGCCCTCGCCACCAGGATGATGAAACGGCAGATGGAGAAGATCGACATTCCGCCCATTCCCGAGTTCATCGAGCTCGTCGCCGACTCCGGCGCGCACCTCTATGCCTGCAAGGCGACCGTTGACATGTTCGGCCTCACGATGGACGGATTTCGTCCCGCAGGTCGACGAGATCATCAGCGTCGGCGAGTTCTACGAGAAGGCAGCCGACGGCGAGATCATCTTCACGTGAGAGTCCCGGAATGGAGCATCCGAAATGAAGGTGAGGCCAATCGAGAATCGGGTCTACTCAACCGGCTCCAATGCCCTTCGTGTGCGGAATCCAATGCCGGCCGGTAGCGGCGCGCTAGGGACCCCGTTGTGAGCGGGGTCATGAGTTCGGCACCGGTAGAGGGCGACGCGCTCCTTGCGGAGCTACGCCGGTCGGAGTACGCGCGGCTCGACATGACCGGCCAGGTCTACCTCGACTACACCGGCGCCGGCCTGTATGCACAGTCGCAGCTCGACGAGCACATGGCCCTGCTCCGAGACGGGGTGTTCGGCAATCCCCACTCCGTCAACCCGACCTCGACCGTGATGACCGAGCTCGTCGAGCGGGCGCGCGAGGCGGTGCTCACCTTCTTCGGCGCCTCGCCCGAGGAGTACGTCGCGATCTTCACCCCGAACGCGACCGGTGCGCTGCGTCTCGTCGGCGAGGCCTATCCGTTCCGGCCCGGCGACCGGTTCCTGCTCACCTTCGACAACCACAACTCGGTCAACGGGATTCGCGAGTTCGCGCGCGCCCGCGGCGCCGAGACGACCTACGTTCCGAGCGTCGCGCCCGATCTGCGCGTCGACGAGCTCGTGCTGCCGCGCTACCTGACCGGGGTCGGCGGCGAGCACCACAACCTGTTCGCCTACCCGGCGCAGTCGAACTTCTCGGGCGTCCAGCATCCGCTGGAGTGGATCGAGCGCGCTCACGAAGCCGGCTGGGACGTGCTGCTCGACGCGGCGGCGTTCG
This sequence comes from uncultured Thermoleophilia bacterium, assembly GCA_963722065.1. Taxonomy (GTDB): domain Bacteria; phylum Actinomycetota; class Thermoleophilia; order Gaiellales; family Gaiellaceae; genus PALSA-600. The sequence goes on from CAVRMI010000012.1 coordinate 22,426, forward strand.
TGCCGACGAACCGGCTCGACCTCTCCCGCTGGCATCCCGACTTCGTCTGCCTCTCCTTCTACAAGATGTTCGGCTGGCCGACCGGCGTCGGCGCGCTGATCGCGCGCCGCGAGGCGCTGGCCAAGCTGGAGCGACCGTGGTTCTCCGGCGGGACGATCCTGGCCGCCTTCGTCCAGCGCGAGTGGTACCAGTCGGCGCCCGGCGCGGCGCACTTCGAAGACGGCACCGTCAACTTCCTCAACCTGCCCGCAGTCGAGATCGGCCTCCACTTTCTCGAGCGCATCGGCATCGACCACGTCCACGCGCACGCGCAGACCCACGCCGAACAGCTCCTGCGAGTGCTCGCCGGTCTACGACATGCAGACGGCTCGCCGGCGGCGACGATCTACGGCCCGGCCACCCTCGAGCGGCGCGGCGCCACGATCGCCTTCAACTTCCTCCACCCCGACGGCCGAATCGTCGACGAGCGCTACGTCGACCGAGTCGCACGCCGCCACTCCATCTCCCTGCGAACCGGCTGCTTCTGCAACCCGGGCGCCGGCGAGATCGCCTTCACGATCTCGCGGGAGACACTCGTCGGCGGCGAGTTCGGCGAGGGCATGACCCTCGACGACTACGTCGACGCGATCGGGCTCCCCTCCGGCGGCGCCGTCCGCGCCTCACTCGGAATCGCGACGAACGCCGCCGACATCGAACGGTTCGCCCACTTCGCCGACGAGTTCGCCGACCTCGACGAGGTACCCGACGACCTGCCACCGCGAACCGGCTGCTAGACAAGGGCGGCGAAGCTCTCCGCGTTTCAGGAGCACCGAGCATCCCGTCTCTCGTGCTCGGGCTTCCGCTTACCGACTGAACGCGCCGCGGCGTACATCCGACGGAGAGCAACGGCTGCGCAAAGGCGCCGGCCTCGCTAGTGAGTTCGGCCTTCGAGTTCACTCCTGCCGGCAATCGCTGATGGTGCTGCTGGAAATACCCCTAAGCGGGTATTTCTGCGATGCGCCCGGCAGGAATCGAACCTGCGACCT
>CAVRMI010000013.1:0-16811 GCA_963722065.1 uncultured Thermoleophilia bacterium
TCCCGGCCTGGAGTCCAACGACCGTGGCTCCGGCGTAAGGCCACGTAGCATTGATCCGTGACCGCTTCTGCCGTCTGCTTCTCGCACGCGACCGGTGCGCTCGGCGAGGAGGTGGCGCACGCAGTGGCCGACTCTCTCGGGTACCGGTACGTCGACGAGGAGGTCCTCCTGGTCGCTGCCGAGAGGGAGGGCCTCGAGCCGGAACAGCTCGCAGCCCTCGAGCGCCGCCGCACCGGGCTCGCGCGGTTCCAGATCGACATCGTGACCGGCGGCATGGTCGACGAGATCCTGCGCTCGGCGATCCGGGACGCGATCAGGGACGCGGCGGCCACCGAGAAGGTCGTGATCGTGGCGCACGCAGCCTCCCTCGCGCTCGCCGACTACGAGAGCGTCCTGCGCGTGCTCATCACGGGGTCGCGGGACGCCCGCGCGCGGCGTCTGGCGCAGGCCGAGCAGGTCGACGAGCGCGAGGCGGCCCGCCGGATCGACAGCTCCGACAAGGGGCGCGCCGCCTATCTGAAGCGCTTCTACGGCGTCGAACGTGAGCTCCCGATCCACTACGACCTGATCATCAATACCGACCGTCTGCGAGTCGAGACGGCCGCAGGCCTCGTAGTCGGCGCCGTAGCCCGCTAGGCGGGCCTGCTCGCAGGTCGCGAACCGCGATCACCGATCGAGCTCAACCAGTGGCCGGGGTATGCCGACAGAGGCTCTATGCGTTCTTCTCGTGTGTTTCGGTTGGCCCTGGCGCTCGTCGGAGTATCCGCCGCGGTCGTCACGGTTGTGCCGATCGCTCCCGGCCATGGCGTTACATCGCCCACTCCGCGAGGCAAGGTTCAGTTCGTTGCCGCATGCGGGGGTTGTCACACGCTTCGTGCCGCCCGCACCGCCGGCAGGGTAGGCCCGAATCTCGATGACGAGGCTCCTTCCTATCGTGACCTGCTCGAACAGATCACGCAGGGCGGGAAGGGTATGCCCGCGTTCGCGAAGTCTCTTCCAGCCGCATCAATCCGCCGGATCGCGGCCTTCGTGTCCAGCTCGACGACCGGTTGAACGCCGCAGCGGAGACGACTAACAGCGTTGCGCTCGATGTGATTCCGACAATTGGCTGAGGTGGCGGTTCCGCGGAACCGCGCCCCTCTCCGATTGCCGTGGTCGCCGATCTCGTGCAGCCCAGACCACGTTGGCTCATCGGTAAACACGATATGAGACTAGATCGGGCTCCGGATGGACCGGTCGTTTCACATCCCATACGCTCTCAACCGGGGTTCCTCCGGGCTGGTGCCGTTTCAGGGACAGCCCCTGATCGATCATGAGCTCACAGCGCAACGAACGCGAGCAGGATCATCCGGACATCGTCCGGCAGGAGTACACCGACCCTTCACGCTTCGCCGCCCGCTGGGCGCTCTGGTCGCGCCGCACCGGGCCGTCGGCATATGACGTCGCGTTCGAGGCGCTCCTCCAACTCGAGCCAAAGCGCGTGGTCGAGCTTGGTTGCGGTCCCGGCGACTTCGCCGCGCGGGTACGCGCAGCGGGAATGCAAGTGGTCGCCTTCGACCAGTCCCAACAGATGGTCGACCTCGCACGCGACCGCGGCATCGACGCGCGCATCGGCACCGTTGAAGCAATTCCATTCGCCGAGGGCGCGTTCGATGCCGCGGTCGCAAACTTCATGCTTTACCACATCGCCGATGTCGGTCGGGCGCTCGGCGAGCTCGCCCGCGTGGCGCCGGCTCTCGTCGCCGCAACGATGGGCTACGACCAGCTCCGTGAGATGTGGGACCTTGTCGGCCGCGATCTCGGACGCCGCCAGGGACTCTTCATGCGGGAAACCGGTCAGCAACTTCTCGAAGCCCACTATGCGAAGGTAAGAATGGTCGACCTCCCGGCAACCGTCGAGATGAGCGCCGACGACATGCGGGACTACATCGCCAACTCGGTCGCTCATCGGCATCTCGCCTCACGCGTGCCCGACTTCGACGGAACACGCCTCATCACCGCCTCGACCGCAGTCTTCATCGCCTCGAATGCTTCGTAGGCGCGCCTCGATGTCACGAAGCCTCGGCTGTGGCGCCTCGCTCGCCACCCCGTCGGAGTGTGTCAAACCCGGGAATATCGGATGTGGGTCACGCCGGGCGCCGCGACCGACTCGACCTGCTCGAGCTTCACATCGCCCGGACGCTCGAACAGCCGAGCCCCGCCTCCGAGCAGGACCGGAACGATCGAAACGACGATCTCGTCGAGCAGGCCCGCTGCGAGGTACTGCTGCGCCACGGACGCCCCGCCCCCCAGAGAGACCTCCTTTTCACCGGCTGCTGCCCGCGCCCGTTCCAGCGCCGATCCGATCCCGTCCGTGACGAAATGGAACGTCGTCCCGCCTTGCAGCTCCAGCGAGTCGCGCGGGTGGCTCGTGAGGACGAAAACGGGATGGTGAAACGGCGGATTGTCCCCCCACCAGCCCTGCCACGACTCGTCCCACCGGCCCGGACCACCCCCGAACATGTTTCGGCCCATGATGGTCGCGCCGGCGCCGGCGAGGATGTCCTCGGCAAACGGCGTGCTCGCGTTGACCTCGCCGCCCTCCTCACCGTGACTCCCGCGGAACGCCTTGAGCGGAAGGAGCCAACCATGGAGCTGCTCGCCGCCGACACCGAGCGGATGCTCGAACGACTGGTCGGGGCCGGCGACGAAGCCGTCCAGCGACATCGTGATGTTCAGTTTCAGCTTGCTCATGCGGCAGAAGACAGCTTACGGTTGCTGGCCGATGCCGAAGATACTTCCCGCCGGGTCTCGAAAAGTCGCGAAAGCCTCACCCTCGCCCTGCGACGTGAGCGGCGTGACCGTCTCCCCTCCCGCGGCGGCGATCTTCTTCAGGGTGTGCGCGACGCTCTCGACCATCGTGTAGACCAACACTCCAGGTTCCGACGACGGCGGGCGGCCGGCCTACGCGAACTTCACCGCGCCTTTGCCCATGATCGATGCGTACTGCGCAACCAGCGGCGCGTTGTTGCTGAAGTTGCACTGCCCCTTGTGCGTGCCCGTGCCATAGACGGGTCCGACCCCCGCGAACGTAACCGTGATCCTCAACGTTCCGCTGATCCCCTCGTAGAGACCGGTGCCGTTGAACAGCGTTACGGGCCCCGTCCCGGTGAACTCGAACGTGCAGGTCGTCTTGTTCACCGTCGGTTGCGCGTGGTCCGTCTTAGCGTTGAGCGCCGTCGCGTTGACCTCGAACGTGCCTTTCTTCAGCGTGATCCGGACAAAGTTGCCGTTGGCGTCCGGCTTGCCGTTCTTGTCGATGCTGGTCGTCTGCCCATGATCGCCGATCGCGCCCGTGATCACGATCGGGCCGTGAATGCCGTCGGGGCTGGGCGTCACGAAGATCGATACGGGCCCTCCGGCCGGCATGCCCGCGCCGGAGGCCGCGGAAACGGCGAACAGGGCGCTTCCTGCCATCAGGCAACCGAGGACTGCCATCGCTACACGCATTTCGACCTCCCGGGTCAGACTCGCTGGAGAATGTTGATGTGAGCGACTCTAGAACGTTGGCGCCTCGAAAGCGTGATGAAGCGGCGGCACGTGCTCAACCGCCGGCGAGGACGGCAGCCCCCACAGCCCCCGAGAGGTCTCCGAGCTCGGTACGAAGCACGGCCGGCGGCTTGTTCGGCGCGAAGAGATGCGGCGTCATGTGACCGACGACACGATCGACGAACGGCTGGCCGAGACGGTCGCCGAGACCGCCGCCGATCACGATCGCCTCGAAATCCAGCAGATTCTGAGCCGAGGCGAGCCCGAGGCCGAGCGCCCATTCGGCCTCATCGACGAGCCTCTTCGCCATCCGGTCACCCCGCTCGAGTGCCGCCGCGAAGACGCCCGAGCTGAGACGTTCGCGGCCGCGCTCCTCCATGATCTCGAAGAGGATCGTCTTGTGGCCGCGCTTCACGAGGCCCCGCGCCCTACGCTCCATCCTGACCCGGCCCGCGTAGGCCTCGACGCATCCCTTCCGGCCGCACGAGCAGGCAAGGCCCCCGGGCTTCACGACCATGTGGCCGAGCTCACCGCCGGCGCCCCGCCCGTCATGGAGCCGCCCGTCGAGGATCAGGCCGCCGCCGACCCCGGTGCCGACCCAGGCTCCGAGCACGTTGGTGAAGGGCCGGGCCGCGCCCCGCGTGTACTCGCCGAGAACCCCGACGCTCACGTCGTTGCCGAGCGTCGTCTTCGCTCCGCCGAGCGCCGTGGACACCAGCGCGCCGAGCTCGACACGCTCCGAGAATCCCGGGACGTTCGCGGCGAGCAGGACCGCACCCGCCGCGACGTCGACATCGCCGGGAGTCCCGACACCCACCCCGGCCAGGTCGGCGATCGTCGCCTTGGCCCGCTCGAGCGAGTCGGTGATCGTCTGGACGATCGCGGCTATCACGTCGCCGGCAACACCGGTCTGCGGAGTCAGCGTCCTGGCGCTCCCGACCACCTCGCCGTCGCGCACGACGACCGACTGGATCTTGGTCCCCCCGAGATCAACGCCGGCTGTCACTGGACTCGCCAAGCTCAGCCCCTTCGCTCGGACTCCGTCAACGAAAGGACACTAACGGAGCCCGAGCGACCGTCGTTCGTCGGGGCGGTTCTAAGCGGCGGGCTTGATGTTCTGGTTGACCTGGAATAGGTTGGCCGGGTCGTATGTCGCCTTCGCCTGCGCGAGCCGAACGTAGTTCCCTCGGTAGGTCGCTTCGACCCGCTCCTGGCCCTCGTCCATCATGAAGTTGACGTAGGCGCCGCCCGCCGAATAGGGGTGCGCCGCGTCCCAGTAGCCGACCGCCCAGTCACGCAGGGCCGAAGCGCCCGCCGGGTCGGGATCGACTCCGATGATCACCTGGGAGTACTGGGTATCGCGATACGCCCACGGGGTTGCGTCGTTGGTCACGTCGTGCGCAGCGCCGTCGATCGGGTAGATGTGGGAACCGGACTTCCAGGTCGGCATCTTGGCGTTCCACTCCTCGTTGGCCGCGATCGCCTCGTCGGGGATCTCATTGGCGAAGTCGGCGCGCCAGTACCACTGGTCGCCCGGGCCGTAGAGGCCGTCGAACGCGCTGTTCAGCCCCGGAAGCGGCACGCGTCCGGCGCCGTGCATGAGCGGCTCCGCCACCGCCAGCATCGGCGCCATCGCAGCCTCTGCCTCCTCGTCGGCGCCCTGGATGCACCAGACGATCCCGCATACCTTCCGCAGGTGGATCGGCTCCGGGAACGGGGGTCCCGGCGGGATCGTGTGGAAGCAGAAGAAACCGGTGACGTTCCGCGGCAGCGTGGGCAGGTAGTCGCGGTAGGCCTTGAGCAGCTGCTCCGTCTCCTCGATCGCCCAGAACGTCGGCCCGCCGACGACATCGGTCACCGGCTGCCCCTGGAACGTGAACTCGGTCACGACCCCGAAGTTTCCCCCTCCGCCGCGCACGGCCCAGAAGAGCTCGGCGTTCTCGTCGGCGCTGGCGCTCACCTGCTGGCCATCGGCCAGCGCGACCTGGGCGGAGAGAAGGTTGTCGATCGTGAGGCCGTACGCCCGCGTCAGGTGCCCGATGCCACCGCCGAGCGTCAGTCCCCCGACGCCCGTCGTCGAGATGACGCCGCACGGGACGGCGAGCCCATGCGCGTGCGTGGCGGTATCGACCTCGCCCCAGGTCGCGCCGCCACCGACGCGAACGGTCCGCGTTCCGGCATCGACGGACACCGAATTGAGCAGCGAGAGGTCCGCTACTACACCGTCGTCGATGCTCCCGAGGCCCCCGCCGTTGTGACCGCCTCCCCGGACTGCGAGCGGCAGGTCGTGTGAGCGCGCAAAGCCGATCACGGCCGCGACGTCCGCCGGGGTCGCACAGCGCGCGATTACCGCCGGGCGCTTGTCGATCATCGCGTTGAAGAGAGCGCGCGCCTCGTCGTAGGTTGCATCATCCGGACCGATCAGCTCGCCGCCGAAGCTCGCTCCGAGCTCGCTTCTGGCCGCGGCCGCAGGAGTCTCTGCCGTGCCCATTCGTCAGCCTCCTTCGAGATACGCGGAGTGAACTTGCGCCCGCGCGCGCGAGTATAGAACCCTCTCGGTTCAGGCTGAAGCGCGCTCGACGAGCATGGTCAGGGACGACTGAACCAGGCGAATCTCGTCACGCATGGTTCGACCCTTTGGAGGCTCGGATGGCGAGCAGGGCAGGCCGAATGAGCTCGTCGGAGGCGTTAGGGATAGTCGCGACAGCGCTCGGACTCGGTTGAGGCTCTGCCAGGTGATCGACCGTTAGGCCGGCGCGACGAACCGCGTTGACGGTCGCGGACGCGCTCTGGTGATACCTGACCACACCGTCGATGAACCATGTGGTGATGCGCGCGCCCTCGGCGAAATAGTCGCTCACCGGCCATGCCGCGTGACGGCCTTTCTCATCGATCCAGCCCGACTGTTCGAGCTGCGAGGTGAAAATCGGATGTTCGACGATCTCCACGAAGGTTCCTCCGGGTTCAAGCCACCGTGCTACCGCCGCAAGGACCGGATCGAGCTCGGCGACGTAGTGCAACGCCAGGATGCTGACTACGACATCAGCAGATGCATCGGCAAACGCGGCATCCTCCACGAAGGCGTTCACATAGCTGATGCGAGCGTCGTTCGTCCGCTCTCGAGCCAGAGCCAGCATGCGCACCGACGGATCGACACCGATGACAGCCCTAGCGCCCGCATCGATCGCATATCGACAAAACCAACCGTCACCACAGCCGAGGTCGAGCACTCGCTTTCCGGACAGATCGGGCAGAAGCTCACCTAGAGAGGGCAGGATCAGAAGCTCGTGCAGCCCCCGAGCGCGGCCTCGCATGCGTGCATACTCGGTAAAGAAGCGCGGATCGTCATAGAGATTCTGGCGCCCGGGCACCGATGGTACGGCGTCGTCTGGCGTCACCGCTCGCGCCCGCCCTTGTCCTGGGTCACGACAACGGTTGGGCGATCTCCCAGATGTGGCCACCCGGGTCGACGAAGCTCGCGGTTCGGATTCCCCAAGGCCGGTCCATCGGCCCGTTGAGGAGCTCTACACCGCGCGCCCTCAACTTCGTGCAGGTTGCGTCGACATCGTCGACCTCGACCGTGAGTTGAAAGCGCGCACCGGCCTCGCGATCCGCGACAGGAGCAGGAGCGACAAGCTGTCCCGCCGCTTCCGCCTTCAACAGATTGGCGAGCGTGCTGCCGAACTCGACCACGACCGAGTTCGCATCCTCGAAGATGACCGGCAACCCGAAGACCTCCTGATAGAACGTCCTCGCCGCCTGCAGATCCTCAAAGAACAGCGTGATCGCCTTGATACCGCTGGGCCACGCAGCCTCTTCCTCGGTCATGGATTCCGGGGCGGTCCGGTCGACTGGCGAATGACGAGCCGCGTTGCAAGCTCGACGTGCAGCGTCTCGAACCGCTGATGCTCGAGGAGCCGCATCAGCAGGCTGACCGCCGTCCGGCCCATCTCGGCGAGCGGTTGGCGGATCGTGGTGAGCGTCGGAGTGACGATCGTCGCGTGCTCGACGTCGTCGAAGCCGACGACGGAGAGATCCCCTGGAACCCGTACGCCCCGGACGCGAGCGGCCTGGAGAACGCCGATCGCCAGGTTGTCGTTGAAGGCGAAGATCGCCGTCGGCGGGTCGGGAAGATCGAGCAGCGTGTTCGCTGCGTGGCGGCCTCCGAGCACCTCGAAGTCCGACTCGAGCTCGAGGGCCGGATCGGGCATGATGCCTGCAGCCGCAAGCGCGGCGTGGTAGCCGCGCCGGCGCTCCTCGGTGGCCAGCCAGCCGTTCGGCCCCGTGATCGCAGCGATGCGCTGGTGCCCGAGCCCAAGAAGGTGCTGCATGGCCTGATCGGCGCCGGAGGCGTGCGCCGCCGACACCGAAGGGATATCCGCGTCGAGCGGGGTGAGTGGATCCACGACGACGAAGTGGTAGCCCTGAGCGACCAGCTGCACGAGCTCCTCGTTCGACTCCTCCGGCATGACGATCAGGGCGCCGTCCGTGACGCCGTGGAACAGGCGGTCGAGCAACGTGACCTCTCGATCATGCTCATGGCCTGTCGGTGAGAGCACGAGGCGCAGGTCCTGTTCGTGAAGAGCCTCTGCGGCGCCCGAGACGATCCCCGAGAAGTAGGCGGGGTAGAGCAGCGGAACGAGGACGCCGATCAGCCCGGTGCTGCCCCCCGAGAGATGACGCGCGCTCCGATTTGCCGTGTAGCCGCGCTCGCGAATCACCTTCGCGACGATCTCACGGGTTCGCGCCGAGACATCCTCGCGGTCGTTGAGGACGCGAGAGACGGTCGCGATCGAGACCCCTGCTTCCTTCGCGACCTCGCGGATCGTCACACGATTGGGAACGGTCGTTTCTGCCACGGCAGAAGTATGCCTGTTCCGGAACGGTACGGAGGAAAAAGTTAGCTATCGAAGCCAACTTATGCAATCTCTTGACTTTTCTACCACCAAAGTGTTACATACCGTCCCGGAAACGTTTACGGACTCAATCTCGAGTCCCAGCATTCGCCCGACGACGGGCGAGAAAGGACAGCCGATGCGACGCAGCTTCCGGAACCAAAGGCGCCTCGCCGCTCTGCCGGCCGCCGCAGCTCTCGCCGCCGCAGTGGTCGTGCTCGTCGGGACGGGATCGGCCTCCGCCGTCTCCGCCGGCGTGAAGTCAAGCCATACCTGTCTTGTGATGACGGGCGCCGGTGACCCGGCCTTCGTCAAGAACTTCAACCCCTACACCGCCACCGGCCTTCCGAGTGGCAGTTTCGTCCAAGGCGCATTCTACGAGCCGTTGATCGTCACCGGCGAGGGCGGGCTGAAGCCGGTTCCGTGGCTTGCGCGGACCTGGAGCTGGTCGAACGGCAACAAGACGCTGACGCTCCATCTGGCGAAGAACGTGAAGTGGTCCGACGGAACGGCTCTGACGTCGGCAGACGTCGTTTACAGCCTGACTGCCGGAAAGCAAGACCCGATCATGGATCGGATCGGCCTCACTGGCGCCGGCAACAACGTCGCCTCGGTCAAAGCTACGGATCCGTACACGGTCGTGATCAACCTGAAGACCCCCGACTCGCAGTTCATCGCAGCGACGTTGAACCGCCAGTTCGTCGTCCCGCAGCACATCTGGGCCAGCGTCAAGAAGCCCGCCACGTTCCTCAACCCCGACCCGGTGGGCTCAGGTCCGTTCGACACGATCACGCGCTTCACGACGCAGGACTACGTTTTCGGCAAGAACCCGAATTACTGGCAGCCGGGTCTCCCGAAGGTCCCGTGCCTCGAGTACGTGCAGGCCTCGTCGAACGACGCCGCGCTGGCCTTGATCGACAGCGGCCAGGTCGACTGGACCCACAACTTCGTCCCGAACGTCGAGAAGGCTTACGAGTCGAAGGACCCGCAGCACTTCCACGCGTTCTACGCCACGACTGCTTATCCGATCTCGCTCACGTTCGATGACACGAAGTACCCGTTCAACCTGGTCGCGTTCCGCAAGGCGCTCAGCCTGGCGATCGATCGCGACTCGGTCTCGAAGCTCGGCGAGTACGGTTACGCGCCCCCCACCGACGCGATCGGCCTGAGTGGGTTGTTCCCGAAGTGGATGGTTAGCGGCGCGATCAAGGCACAGGCGAAGGCATCGGCCAAGTACAACCCCGCTGCTGCGAAGGCGATGCTGACGGCCGCCGGCTTCACGTACAACGGCAACCAACTCGTCGATCCGAAGGGCAACCCGGTCTCACTCGACATCCACGTGATCTCGGGATGGTCCGACTGGGTCGCCTCCAACCAGATCATCACCAAGGATCTCTCGGCGATCGGCATCTCCTCATCGGTGGCTCTCGAGCCCGACTGGGGCTCCTGGCAGCCGAACGCGATGGCGACCAAGAACCCGACGCTGCTCTGGCAGGGCGGCTCGCAGGGCTCGCCGTACGGCTACTTCTACGCCAACCTCGACCAGAACGCGTTCATCCCATCTGGTAAGGACGGCACGCCGACCGGCAACTGGGAACACTTCTCGGATCCGGCGGCGACGAAGCTCCTGAACACCTGGAAGGTCACGCTCGATCCCGCGAAGCAGCAAAGGCTGGCCACGCAGCTCGAGAACATCTTCCTCAAGGATCAGCCGATCATCCCGCTCTTCATCGGCCCACGCTGGTCGACCTACAGCACGAAATACTTCCACTGCTACGACACGCCGAAGAACTTCTTCGGCGATCCGATCTTCACCACGTTCCCGGACAACATCCTCTCGTTCACGCGCATCTGCCCGGGAGGGCAGGCCGGGGCGTAACGACGGGGTAGACGTTCCTCCTGGCGGGCGGCCCCTCAGGGCCGCCCGCTGTCTACCCTCCAGTTGACGAAATGCGCTGGTTCGCCCGTCGGCTCGTCTTCTACGTCTTCGCGATCTGGGTCGCGCTGACGATCAACTTCCTGCTCCCGAGGATGATGCCGGGCAACCCGATGGATGGCGTCCTGCAGCATCTGAGCAGCGCCCAGCTCGCGGCGAACCCCGGGCTCGTCGCGACGTACCAGGCGTTGCTCGGGGGCGGTCACCACTCGCTCTGGCACGACTACGTCGTCTATCTGAGCCGCATCGTGCATTTCAACTTCGGCATCTCGACGTCGAACTATCCGACGCCCGTCTCCGAGGTCATCGGGCGCACCCTCCCCTACTCGATCTTCCTCGTCGGTGTTGCATTCCTGTTCGCCTTCGCGATCGGCACCGCGATCGGGATGTTCGCGGCCTGGCGGCGTGGAGGGCTCGTCGACAACCTCGTGGTTCCGACATTCATGGTGCTCGGCGCGTTTCCCGCCTTCTTCCTCGCGCTGATCGGCCTCTACATCTTCGGGCTGAAGCTGGGTTGGTTCCCGATCCAGCACGCCTATGACAGTGACATCGTCCCTGGTTTCAACTGGCCGTTCGTCAGCAGCGCCTTCCGTCACTCTCAACTGCCGATCCTCGTGATCATCGCGGCCTACACGGGCTACTGGGTGCTCAACATGCGGACGGTGATGATCAACACGATCTCCGAGGACTACGTGACGATGGCCAACGCGAAGGGTCTCAAGGAGAAGCGGGTGATGACGCAGTACGCAGGACGGAACGCGATCCTGCCGCCGCTGAACGGCTTCGCAGCGCAGTTCGCAAGCGCCGTCGGCGGTCTGGTCTTCATCGAGTACATCTTCAGCTACCCCGGGGTCGGCTACACGCTGCAAAACGCCGTCCTCGGGAACGACTACCCGCTCGCTCAGGGGATCCTGGTCGTCCTCTGCCTCTGCGTGATCGTCGCCAACCTGATCATGGATATTCTCAACCTCGTGCTCGACCCGCGGCTGAGGACGAGCTGATGTCGCAGCTCGATCCGACCCTCACCGATCAGACCGCCGTCGAGTTTGCGGCGCCGGTACCGGCGGTCGTCGCTGGGCGTCCCGTGCGAATCCCCGGCTGGCTCGCCTTGATGCTCGGAAACCGTAAGTCGTGCGCGGGTCTCATGATCGTGGCCTTCGTGGTCGTTCTCGCCTTGATCGCACCGTGGATCTCGGTCGCGCACCCGAACGACTTCAACCTCCTGGACGCCCGGCAAGCGCCGTCGTGGCACCACCTGTTCGGAACGACGGATCAGGGAAGCGACGTCTTCTCGCAGGTCGTCGTCGGCGCGCGACGCTCGCTCCTACTCGGGGCAGCCGCGGCGGCTCTCGCGACTGCGGTGGCGGCGATTCTCGGTGTCAGCTCAGCCTACATCGGCGGGATGTACGACGAGATCGTGAACTTGATCATCAACGTCTTCCTGACCATCCCGGCGATCCCGCTGCTCGTGGTGATCTCCGCCTACCTCAAGGGCCGCGGCATGTGGACGATGGCTGTCGTCCTCGCACTCGTCCTGTGGGCATTCGAAGCTCGGATTCTCCGAGGCCAGGCGCTCTCGTTGCGCAATCGGGATTTCGTGCTCGCAGCGAAGGCATCCGGCGAGTCGACCTCCCGCATCGTCTTCGGCGAGCTGATGCCCAACATGATCAGCAGGATCGCCGCGGGCTTCGTGCTCGTGTTCTACGTCGCGCTCCTCGTTGACGCCGGCCTCGAGTTCCTCGGGCTCGGCGACGTCACGCCATACGAGCTGGGGCATGACCCTCTACTGGGCGCAGACGAACTCGACAGTTCTGCAGGGCGAATGGTGGCCGTTCGTGTTCCCTGGGGCCGCGCTCGCGCTAACCGTCCTCGGGCTCGTGCTGATCCTCACCGGGGTCGACGAGGTCAGCAACCCGCGCCTCCGTGCCGAGCGCCCGCCGCGGCGGCGTCGCCGCCTGCTTCCTCTCTTCGTCGGAAGCCGTTCGTGGGTGAAACCATGACCAGTGCGATCGAGCATCCTGTTCCAGCCCCGAAGAAGACCGAGACGCTCCTCGAGTTGCGAGGGCTTGCCGTCGACTACGGCTCAGTGCGCGTCGTCAACGGCGTCGACCTCTTGATCGGTGCCGGCGAGATCGTCGGCCTGGCCGGCGAATCGGGCTGCGGGAAGAGCACGGTCGCAAACGCGATGATGCAGATCCTGCCGCCGACGGCACGCGTGACCGGCGGCAGCATCCTCTTCCGCGGCGAAGACCTCGTCACGCGATCGCGTGAGGAACTGCGGGCGTTCCGCTGGCGGAACGTCTCGATCGTCTTCCAATCGGCGATGAACGCGCTCAATCCGGTGACGCGCGTCGGCGATCAATTCGTCGACATGATGCAGGCCCACGAGCAGATCTCGAAGAAGCAGGCCTTGACGGAAGCCGGAGATCTGCTCGAGCTATGTGCATGGACAGGCAGCGCGTGCGCGCGTATCCGCACGAGCTGTCGGGCGGCATGCGCCAGCGCGTGATCATCGCAATGGCGCTCGCATTGCAACCCGAGCTGATCATCCTCGATGAGCCAACCACTGCGCTCGATGTCGTCGTGCAGCGCGAGATCCTGCAACGGGTTCAGGAGCTTCAGCGTGAGCGGCAGTTTGCGGTGCTCTTCATCACGCACGATCTCTCGCTCCTGATCGAGACTCGCGCACCGGATCGCGATCATGTATGCGGGGTCGATCGTCGAGATCTCCTCGGCGACCCAGCTCGCCGCGAACCCGCTCCATCCCTACACGCGCGGGTTGCTCGCATCCTTCCCCCCGCTGCGGGGCCCTCGTCAGCGCCTGACCGGCATCGGCGGAGCGCCGCCGGACCTCCGCGATCCGCCGGCTGGGTGCCGCTTCCACCCACGCTGTCCGGAATGCCGTCCCGACCGTCTGGGCCTGTACGGGCGGCAGACGACGGAGGTGCCCGTGCTGCGCGAGCTCGAGCCGGGTCACCAGGTCGCCTGCCACCTGGTCGACGGAGCAGCCTCGTGAGCACGCTCGACGTCCGGAATCTCGAGAAGCGCTTTCTGCTCGGCGGCAAGATCCACCGACCGCAGGTTCACGCTGTCGACGACGTCTCGTTCGAGCTCAAGCCTGGGACGGTCACGGCCCTCGTCGGCGAAAGCGGGAGCGGCAAGAGCACGGTCGCGCGCCTTCTCGCGCGGCTGCAGACGCCGACGGCCGGCTCCGTGTTCTTCGAAGGCGGTGACGCCGCGAAGCTACGGAGTCGCAAGGAAGATCTGCATTACCGCTCCCAGGTGCAGATCATCTTCCAGGATCCGTTCGCATCCCTCAATCCGGTCAAGACGATCCGTCACCATCTGGCCCGGCCGCTGCAGCTCCACAACATCGTGCCGCGCCGGGAGCTCGACGAACGTATCCACGAGCTCCTGCTGGCAGTGGGCCTGTCACCGCCGGAGAAGGTCGCCAGCAAGTACCCCCACGAGCTCTCCGGCGGGCAGCGGCAGCGTGTCGCAATCGCGCGCGCACTGGCCGTCGAGCCGAAGGTGGTGCTCGCCGACGAGCCGACGAGCATGCTCGACGTCTCGATCCGGATCGGGATCCTCAACCTGATGCTGAAGCTGAAAGAGGAGCGCGAGCTCGCGTTTCTCTACGTCACCCACGACCTGGCCGCGGCGCGGTACGTCGCCGACGAGATCCTCGTGATGTACGCGGGCCAGATCGTCGAGCAGGGACCGATCGAGCGGGTGCTGGCCGAGCCCCTGCATCCCTACACGCGGCTTCTCCTCGACGCCGCTCCGGATCCCGGCGCCGAGGCCAAATGGATCGAGTTCGGTGCGCCCGCGTCAGCCGCGATCGACCCGCCTGAAGGGTGCCGGTTCGCGGCGCGGTGCCCGGTGGCGATCGACATCTGCTCCGAGCTCACGCCGCGCCTCGTCGAGGCCCGGCCCGCCCAGCTTGGGCGCTGTCACGTGACCGCGCCTTCCCCACTTCCCAGCGAAAGGACACCCCAATGACTGACCTCGCGAACTCCATCCCAGCGGGTTTCCTCTGGGGCGCGGCGACAGCCTCATACCAGATCGAAGGGGCGGCAAACGAAGACGGACGCGGTGAAAGCGTCTGGGACCGGTTCTCTGCATCGCCCGGCAAGGTGCGCGGAGGCGACACGGGCGAGGTCGCGTGCGACTTCTACCACCGCTATCCCGAGGACGTGAAGTTGATGGCCGAGCTCGGGCTCGACGCCTTTCGCTTCTCGATCGCCTGGCCGCGGATCCTGCCGCAGGGCCGCGGCGCCGTGAACGAGAAGGGCCTCGACTTCTACGACCGCCTCGTCGACACGCTGCTCGAGCAAGGGATCGAGCCGTTCGCGACGCTGTTCCACTGGGACCTGCCTCAGGCACTCGAGGACGAAGGCGGCTTCCGCGTCCGCTCGACCGCCGAGGCCTTCGTCGAGTACACGGAGGCGGTCGTCGGCCGGCTCGGTGACCGAGTGCGGCACTGGGCGACGCACAACGAGCCCTGGGTCTACGCCTGGATTGGCCATTCGTGGGGTCGCCACGCACCGGGCCTCACCAGCGAGGCCGACGCAGTTGCGGCATCGCACCACCTGCTGTTGAGCCACGGCTGGGCCGTCGAGGCGATCCGGCGGACAGCGCCCGAGGCGCAGGTCGGGATCGTCCTGAACCTCCAACACATCTACCCGCACTCGGCGACGCCCGAGGACGAGGCGGCCGCGTGGCAGGTCGACGGCGAGGGGAACCGTTGGTTCCTCGACCCGATCTTCCGTGGCGTGTATCCAGCTGACCTGCTCGAACGTAACGAGCTCGTCGCCCCGCATGTGCAGGTCGGTGATCTCGACGCGATCGCCGCTCCACTCGACTTCCTAGGCGTCAACAACTACTTCCGGTTCGTGGTTGCCGCCGGCGCGGATCGACCTCAGATCATCAATGATCCGGAGGCGACGAAGACCGAGATGGGCTGGGAGGTCTTTCCCGACGGCCTTTACCACCTGCTCGTCCGAGTCACCGACGAGTATGCGCCGCCCGCGATCTACGTGACCGAGAACGGCGCTGCCTTCGGTGACGTGCGCGTTCACGACGGTAGCGTCCACGATCCGGAGCGGATTGCCTATCTCGAGGGTTACATCGGTGCAATGGCGCGGGCAATCGAGGAAGACGCTCCTGTGAAGGGCTACTTCGTCTGGAGCTTTCTCGACAACTTCGAGTGGGCCGAGGGATACTCGAAGCGGTTCGGCATCGTCTATGTCGACTATCCGACGCTGGAGCGCGTACCGAAAGACAGCTTCTACTGGTACCGGGGGTTGATCGGCAGTCGGCTCGACGCGCCACGGCCGATCACGACCGGCTGAGCTGCGATTGCGTACGGCCGCGATCGCCGTCGCTGTCATCGCGCTGACGGTAAGTCTCGTCGGGGCGGGCGACGGCGCGCAAACGCGCTTCGTCGTCCGCGCGCTAGTCTCCGATCGCGCACTCGGCGCCTCGAGCCACGACCCGCAGCTCGTGAACGCCTGGGGGCTCGCGTCGATGAAGGCAGGGCCGTGGTGGGTCGCGAACGAAGGCCGCGGCACGAGCACCCTCTACACGTCCGCAGGACGTAAACAGCTGCTCACCGTAGCCGTCGCTGGGGGCCCGACCGGCGTCATCTTCAACGGTGGCAGCGGTTTCGTGATCGGGCATGGTGAACACGCAGCGCCTGCCCGGTTCCTCTACGCCTGTGAGGACGGCCGTATTCGAGCCTGGTCACCAACCGTCCCGCGCGGCTGGTCGCGGCAGTCGGTGATCGCGGTCGATGGCGCCGGGACCGCGGCTGTGTTCAAGGGACTCGCGCTCGCGCATGGTCGGCTCTATGTGACCGACTTCCACAACGGGCACGTCGCTCGTTTTCGATCGCCACTGGCGGCCGATCATTCTTCGGCATGCCTTCGTCGATCCCTCGATCCCGTCGTGGTACGCGCCCTTCAACATCATCGCAGCCGGTAACCGGCTGTTCATCAGTTACTCCTGGCCGGCGCCGGTAAACGGGAACGACATGCCGAGCGGGGGCTATGTCGACGAGTTCGACCTTCAGGGCAAGCTGGTCGCGCGGATCGGACGCTCCGCGGACTTCGCCGAGCCGTGGGGCCTTGCCTTCGCCCCACCCGGCTTCGGTCAGTTCGGCGGCGACTTGCTGATCGCCAACTTCGGGAGCGGTCAGATCGACGCGTTCGCACCGCGGCGCGGGCGTTGGGTGTCTGCCGGCAGGCTCGATGTCAGGGTTCCGGGGATCTGGGGAATCGCGTTCGGGACAGGCGGCATGAGCGGGCCGCCGACGACGCTCTTCTTCACAGCAGGGCCGCACCGCTGGCTCGGCTCGTCCGAGCTCGAGGTGCACGGCGAGCTGGGCTCGATTGCGCCCGGGTAGCGATACGACGAAGGTGCCCGAACGGATACGGTGCGCCGCATGAGTG
>CAVRMI010000014.1:0-309493 GCA_963722065.1 uncultured Thermoleophilia bacterium
CGACAAGCTGGGGGTCACTGGTTCGAGCCCAGTACCGCCCACCTTAGGAGGTGTTGCGCGAACCGCCGCCGGAATCCTGTAGGTGGGGATGATCCGGCGGCGGTCGTGTACTTGGATGTCTTTGACGAGCAGCCGGAGTAGCTCTTTCGCCTGCTGGGGGCTTTCGCTGGCGACGATCTGCTCGAGTTGGTTGGCGAGCCCTGCGAGGGCGGCGCCGTCGGGCGGTGTGTGCGCGTGTGTGCCGAGCCGGGTGTCGAGGTCGGCTTCGCGTTCGCGGAGGGTTTCGAGGCGGTCACGGTGGCCGCGGACGCGGCCCTGGAAGAGATCCGCCGCCAGACCACCCTCTTCGAAGGCCTCGAAGTAGCGCTCTAGCTTGCGTTCGACGCGGGCGATCTCGGCCCGCGTCGATCCGAGCTGTTCTTCCAGTTCGGGCCGTTCGCTCTCGGTGACGTTCGCGAGGTCGGCGAGTGCCTGCTCGATCAGGTGGCCGTCGCGGTACAGCTCTGCGAGCTGTGTGAGCACGGCGGCTTCGAGCCGGTCTTTGGGGAGCCGGTCGCCGTTGCATTTGGCGGGTCCGTATTTGTAGCGGGTGGAGCAGGCGTAGTAGGTGTAGCGGCCGTTGCGGCCATGCGCTGAGGTGCCGACGTAGGCGCGGCCGCAGTGGTGACAACGGACCAACCCCGAAAGCAGGTAGTCGGTCGGGTTGCCGCGCCGCAACGAGACATCCTGGTTTCGGCGGCGGAGGATCTCCTGGGCTTTCTCGAACGTGGCGTCGTCGATGAGCGGGTCGTGCAGACCTGGGTGCGTATCGCCGTTCCAGCGGACGAGGCCTCTGTAGGCGGGGTTGGCGAGGATCAGCCGCAGCGCGTTCGGTGACCAGCCGGTCTTGCGGGGTGAGGGTGCGGCTTCGGCGTCGAGCGTGCGGGCGATCGCGGTCGTGCCGAGCTTGCCGTCGGCGTAGAGGCTGAAGATGCGCCGGACGACGGGTGCTTTGACCGGGTCGGGGATCAGCAGCTTGGTGTCGGGGTGGCGGGTGTAGCCGTAGGGGGTGCGGCCGCTCATCCATTTGCCTTCGCGGACGCGGCGTTCGAGGCCGGCGGTGACACGGTCGACGATCGTCGCGTGTTCGAACTCGGCGAAGACGCCGAGCATCTGCAGCATCATCCGCCCCGCCGCCGAACCGGTATCGAACGGCTCGGTTGCTGATTTGAGGACGACGTCGAGCTTGTCGAGTTCCTCACACAGCCCGGCGAGCTGACGCACCTTCCGGCTGAGGCGGTCGACGCGGTAGACGAGCAGCAGGTCGATCCGTTGCTCGCGAGCGAGGTCGAGTGCTTGTTGCAGGCCGGGCCGGTCGAGGCTGGTACCAGAGGCTTGGTCTTCGTAGGCGGCGACGATCCGCCAGTCCTCCATCGCCTCGCAGTAGCGCTCCAGCCGTTCCCGCTGTGTGGTCAGCGAGGTGGGCTGGTGGTCTTCGTCGGTTGAGATCCGCTGGTAGAGACAGACACGCATCACAGACGACCCCCTCCGTTGTCGTTGCCGTCCATGGAGCCATCGATCCACGCCATCGTCAAGTCGCTGCCGACGAGCCGTTTTCCCGGGCCGTAGTCAAGCTCCGACTGGTAGGCGGGGTCCCAAGCTCCGAGGTCGGAGCCGCCGCAGAAGTGACAGCGTGACGGCTGCCGTCGTTCCTCGTAGATGACGGTTGCGCGCCGTTCGGGGTCGGGTGGGTAGACGATCTCGTCGCAGCGGCGGCAGATACGAAGGAGATCGTTATCGACAATCGCGTGCACCGCGCTTCGGCCGTGTGCGAGCCGCGCCGCGAGCCTGGCCTCGTGCTTTCGTTGACGTGCTTCTCGCTCGCGCCGTCGGAGATAGGCGAGCCGCAGCGCCTCCTGGGCCTGGCGCGCCTCCTGGTCGCGTGTTGCTCGCTGCTCGAGTGAGTTCCAGGTGAAGCTGCCGAGGAGGCCGTCGTCGGCGAGTTGTTGTCGGTCAGCGCGGAGGCCGGGGCCCTCGCCGTAGCGGCCTGCGAGCTCCTCCACCCGTGCTTGCTGGCGACGACGGTAGACGTCGACCAGCGACGCGACCACCTCGGTATCCGTCCAGGTCGGCGGCACCGGTTCGCGTGCGGCTTGGGCTTCGAGCGGGTCGTCGTCGAGCTGCCGGGCGAGCGCGCCGAACGCGTCCCGTTCGACATCGCTCATCTGCTCGGTCGCGTTGAGCAGCAGGGACAGAGCGGTTGCGCCCGCCTCGCCGAATTGGACGAGATGGTCGTCGTGGAACCGCAGGTGACTCTCTTGCAGGTACGCACGACGCGTCTCGGGATTTGCGCGGAGCCGCCGGCGTTGCCCGTCGCGCGCGCGCTGCTCGGCTTCATCTTTCGCGCGCGTCGCGTCGTACCGGGCGCGCGCTTTGTTCAGACAGTCGGTCAGTGTGAGCCCGCCGCCGGCGAGGGCGAGGTCGTCCCAGCAGCTCTCGCTGATGGCGCACTCGGGGTCGCGGGCGTGCGCGCAGGCGGCCGCGGCGAACCATTTCAGGTAGCCGCGGCGGCGACCGTAGTAGCTGCCCGAGCCCTGCCTCTTGAGCAGAGCGGTCAGCATCTTCAAGAAGGAGATCGCCCGCGCATCGGTGGTGGTGAGGAAGAGCAGGCAGGGGCAGAACGGATGCCGTTCGGTCCACGCAGCCTGCGTTGCGTAGGCGGCGTAGCCGGCAGCTTTCGTTTTCAGGCGGGCGTGGCTCATCGTTCCCAGGTCGAGCTCGACGAAGGCGAGCAGGCCGCGACCGGTCTCGTCGTGCAGGTGGATGAGCGCATCGGGTGCGAGCGCCCGCTCGCGCCCGTCCACTCGAAACGCCTCCCGGCCCTCACCCTCACGTTTGAACTCGTGCAAGTGCAGACCAGCGGTCGGCGCCTGCACGGCGATGAGCACGTACAGCTCCGAGAGTCGCTCGGCGTGGTGGAGGAACTGCGGGTTCGGCTCCGCCCGCTCGCCGCCGCGCGGGACCGGTTCGCCGCGCACGAATGCGTCCGAGGCACGCGTTGGCCAGTAGTGGAACGGAGCGGATCCCTTGTCACGGTAGGGACGGCTACGACCGACAAGACCGAGCTTGGTCAGGCGTTCGGTGCGGTAGCGAAGCGTTCGTGCGGGTGTGTCGGAGAGGAGCCGTTCGAGCTGGGTTTGCGTCAGCACGCGCTGCTCTGCGAGCAGCGTGAGCAGGCGCCGGTCGAGATCGGTGACGGTCGCGAGTGCGTCGCGCCGGCTCAGCCGGCCGGCGTGCCCGCGGCTACTACGCATGTGGAACTCGATCAGAACTGAACCTCCTTATACAGTCGGGCGCGCACCGCGACCGTGGATTCGGCGTGGCTGCGCGCAAACGCGCGACGGCTTGTTTGCCAGTCACAGCCGGACCGACTGGCAAACAGAGGAGCGGCGATCACGCCGCCCTCCAAAGCGGGGCAGACGAACGCTGCCGCCGCAGCGCGGCCGCGAACAAGGCGGTCAGCAGCTCGACCGCCTCAGCTTCCTGGGCAGCGGTGAGCGGCTCGAGCCTCGCCGGCCCAAGCCTGATCTCACCGTCATCGATTGTCGTGGGGCGCAGCGGCAGCACCCTGCCGCCGCTGCGCGGCGCGTCGGGATCAGCCAATAAGTTGGTCGCGCCAGCGAGGAGCCAAGAAGATCAACAACCCTCCCGCCCAGACGGATCCGCCTGCGACGTGGACGGCCGCGAGGAAAACATCCCTCTATAGAGATATGCGCTTTTCGGGGCTGTTTAGTTACACGCCGCCGCGAAGACTTACGAGACTCTTACAGCCGATGTCTCGTGTGGGCGGTTCTTGACGGCTGATGGTTAGTGCTGGGGGAGTGGTGTCTCAGTCGCGTGTCGGCGTGCTACGGCGTGAGTCGGTTGAGGTCGCGTTGGGAACAGGGTCGTCTCGCGAACGTTGGCTGCGCCGACGGCGTCCGCGCAGCGATGCCTGACGACACGAGGACCGGTGACGTTCCCCAATCGAGCGGCCGGCGGATATTCACCGGGTGATGTGGGGCTGAACGCCGGGCAGACGAGCTCTGGGCGGCGCTGCTGCGGCCGCCCAGAGCCCCTGCTACCGGTTACTTGATCGGATTGCCGGACGATCCAATCGTGAACGGTACGGCGGTGCCGTCGGCACGGGTCGCAATGACGCCCGACACAGTCCCGGTGCCGATGTACATATAAGCGTTCCGACCCATCTGCGCCGGTACCTGCACGCCGTCGATGACGACAGAAACCGTCTTCACGTCATCTGGAACAAGGCCCCAGACGGCCTGCCCGTCGGAGGCAACGGAATCCGTGTTGACATCGACCGGCAGGCGGTCGCTCCAGCCATCGGTGCAGCCGGCCGATTGGGTGGCACCGTTGACCATGAGTCCCTCACAGACGCGCCCGCGTGTGCTGCGGTAGGCCCAGATAGACAGCTCACCCGAGGTCAGTGCACTACGTGCCGTGCCTGCGACCTGATCACCTGGCTTCCACGCCTCCGGGACGGATTGCCCTGTCCCCGATAGTCGTGTCGCAACGGCGGCGGCGGCAGCTTGAGCCTGCGTGTCTCCCGCACGCCGGGGCGATGCGAACAGCGCAATGTCGCGTGCCGGCGAGGTTGCCGCGACATCTGGTGTGACGGCGGGAGTTCCGCTATTTGCTGACCGGATGAACGAAGCGCCCGCCACCCCGGCGGCCAGGCAGAACAGAACGGCGAAGATGCTCCTTCTGTAGCTCATCGTGATCCTCCTTACGCGCCGTCGGTCTGACATGTGACGGGATAGATGTTGTTCCACCCGCTCTGGTTCTGGCACGCTGCGTGCGCCGAGGCCCAGTTGCGCGTGTCAAGAAGCGGGTTCTCGGTCCCGCCCTTCCCGGTCGTGTCGTTGCTGTAGAACAACTTGAAGTAGTACCCCGAGGGTCGCCACAGCTCGTTGTATGTTCGATTCGCGGTTCCGGGCGTTTGGCCCCAGTCGAGATCATTGAACGTCGCATTGTTGACGTAGTTGGTCGTGCCTGCCCAAGCAACGCCAACAGGAAGGATCAGCGCGACCAGGCAGAGGAGAAGGATGAGCTTTGGTCTCGCGGTCCCTGACCTTCGCGCCGGCGCAGCGTTCATTCGAAGCACGTCTTGGCGTAAACGCATGATGTACGAACCCCCTTGACCTTCCGAGGACTACGTCGCACGTAAGCGAGAAGCGCCGCGATCTCCGCTACGTCCGTGGCGTTGTGTCCGGTGAACATGTGTGTCATCCGGATAGACGCTGAACCCTCGCGGAAGTAACAAATCCGCGACGCCGCAGAAGTCGCTTCTAGTGAGCTGCAGCGGCCCGCCCGGTTACCCTCGGTGCTCGCTATCGGGCGTCTGCGGCTCTGGCGCTGCGGGTGGGCCCAGTCGCTTCCGAAACACGATTGTGTCTGCCTTGTCGAAGCCGACTATGGCGGTGGCCGAAACGCGGGGCACGTTATCTACGGCGTAGACGTTCTCCTCGACAGGAGCCGAATAGATCACGTGGCCCTGCCCGTCGAGAACTGCCACGCGGCCGACGGTGTCCGTTGCGAATCCAGCTAGCGTTGTTACGTACGTCTCCGCCGCCGTCGACCTCAGGGCAGAGAAGTCCGCTACGGGGTCGGTAGCTGACGGGAACGAGCCGATTGAGCCGTCCTGGCACGCCAAAGCGTCGATGCTGGGTTTGGCCTCGTTGCTGAGTCCAATGGCGAAGCAGTAGCCATCGCTGCGCGTTCTGGCAGCATAGAAACCGACGCCCGCGCGATGGGCGAGCAGCCGCACTTGCCCGACCGGGAAGCCGATGCTCTCGAGAGCGGAGAGCTGCTGCGCTGGAATCTGTGAGGTTGGCACGGCTGTGCCGCTGTTGGAGAGGCCGAGGAGTTGGCCGATTTGAGCGGCGAAAGCGACCGCCGGAACAGCGATCGCCGCGACGACGATCGCGATCAGCCCGAGCCGCCGAGCATGGATGGCGAGCCGGCTGCGGCGCCAGTAGCGATCCTGGGTTGCCGCGTAGGCGTCGACGATGGCGAGCAGCTCGGGTTCGCCAGCGAGAAGCTCGACCAGCTCGGGGTCGCGCAGTGCGCGACGGTCATCCGCAGTCATGGCGTGATTCCTTCCTTCTCGAGTTCCGCCCGCAGCGCGCGCAGCGCACGCAGGTAGCGCATCTTGGCTGCCGGTTCGCTGATGCCAAGGCGCGCCGCCAGATCGGCGAACGAGCATTCGGCGAAGAGACGAAGCCCGATCAACTGCCGCTCCGGTTCCGACAGCCGCTGGCTCGCGCGGCGCAGCGCGCCAGCGATCTCCGGCCGGAACTCGAGCTCAGCCTGCTCGGGGGCGAGGTCGAGGGAGAGCGGCCGCGGGCGACGCCGCGTACGCCGGACCTCATCCAGAAAGCGGTTCTGCGCGACCCGATACAACCAGGCAAGAACTGGCGTCTCGCTGTCCAGTTGCACGAGGTGCTCCGCTGCGGCGAGAAAGACCTCCTGGGTTAAGTCTTCGGCCAGCTCGTCGCTACCGGTTCGGCGCCGCAGGTATCTGAACACCTGAGCACGGTGGCGACGGAAAGCCGCATCCGTCGGCTCGCTCACACCCAGCTTCACGCCACCGCGGCGCAAAAGTAACGACCTCCGGCGTTCGTAACCAGCGTGATCGCGGCCGGGTGCCTGTTGGCGGCCGTTTGACCAAGGACGTTGTTACTTCTGCGTCTGGGCGGCGTGAAGGCTTGTAGACGGATGTCAACCAGGGCGTCACGACGAGGAGGGGGTCTGCCTGTGAGGCGAACGACGGCGTGTGTCTGCGGCGCAGAAGGGCTGAAGCTCAAAGACGACGTCGGGAGGTCAGCATGAAATCTCTGAAGCCAGGCCGCGTGCGGCTGTCGCTCGTGATCCTGGGAATCCTGATCGCGCTCGCGCTGCCGGCAGTTGCCTGGGCGACCGTCTACTTCAGCGGCTACGTCGCCCCTGGCGGCGCCCGCTGCGCGCCCAGCGGCGACTGCGGCAGCGCTGACCTGAAGACACGCAACGGAGACGCCCAGTGGCTTACCGGCTACTACGGCTACGTCGGGCTGACCCGCGGAAGCGGCTGGCAACAGCTCGACCAGAACACAAGCGGCGTCGGACACGTCTCGACAGTCTCCAACGTCTACGTCCAATGCGGCAACTCCTCCTCTGTCACCTACTACATGTCCTGCGCCACGGACAACCTCTAGGAGGTCGCGATGAAGAAGACAATCTTTATGATCGGCGCGCTGATTGCAGCGTGTGCGCCCGCCGCGCTTTCCGCCTACGGTGCCCTGCAGGCGCACGCCTCAGGCGCTCCGTCGCCTACCGTCGGGGCAACCTACCCGGCTTCGCAGACAGCGAGCGCCCGGGCCGGCGCCCACTCCGCGGTCAGTCCCGGCGTCCAGGAACTCGCACGAAACGAAGGTCTCGACCTCTCCTCGCTTAAGCAGGTCGCGACCGTTCGGGGGCAGCGACCCGCGATCGTGTTCGCGGCCTCCAAGGGAACCTCAACCTGCGCGTACCTGACCGGCGGGACGGGAGCCGTCGGCGGCTGCATGCAGCTCGGCGACAGCATTGTCGCACCCAGGATTGCGGTCGTTGACGGCGGCACCTACGTGTGGGGCCTGGCCGCCGGGACAGTCAATGGTGTGCAGGCTCAACTGGGCGGACAGACGTTCACGGGCTCCGTCGCCGACGGGATCTTCACCATCGAGATCTCCAACGGGTCGAACGGAACAGGGCCGATCGACCTCCAAGTCACTTCCGGAACCTCAAAAACGGTCATCTCGCTCCCCGGAATCCCAAAGCCGCTGCCATGAACGAGGCACGTGAGTCCGAATCGCTTCAGCTTGAACGCAAGCCATCCCCATACGTCGTCCTGACGTTGCCGCGCTCGATGGGTTGCGGTGAAAGGAAGACCGGAGGTGATGCGATCGACTTCATTGCAAGCGGCGCGAGTTCATCAAGGACGCTGCGGCCGTTTGTAAGCGCACTATCGAGTCCTCTTTAAGGAGGCGACCAAGAAATGATGTCTAGCCGGCGCAGCAAGCTCAACACAAGACTCCTATTGCTCACGCTTCTAGCGGGGATCATCGCCGTCGCATGTATCACCGGTTCCGCACCGGCCTCATCGAGGAAAGCGACGAGCACCCAGTACAACTATTGGACTGGAACGGCAAACGGTCTTACGGGCCACGCATCGGGATTGCTGGTTCCCAGAGACTACAACCGGATGTACCACACGTGCCCTTATCCGAACGGTTCGTACGAGTCGGTCGTCACGTACCAGGATGGAGGCGGGACTGCACACGCCGCTGACCAGGACGACTATCTCAGCTGTCGCAATCCTGTTCACCTATCCGCGACGTCGAATAACTGGGAGTCGTGGTGCGCAGGAAACGGCCCAGTCACGAACGTCACCTGCCAGACGACGAAGCCATAGGAGGCTGAAGTGGTCAAAGTGATTCTCCATACAAGACTCGGCACGTTCCTTGTTGCACTCATTGCGGGTCTATCGCTCGCGCTGACGATCGGCGCATTCGCCGCTGTGCGATCGAGCGACAACTCGTCAAAGGCGATGACCAAAGCCACAGCCTCGAACGGGAACAAGGCAATCGCCACGAAGCTGCCCGATACGGCCGTGATGCGCGTCTTCGCCAAAGCGGCAGCGGGTGCCGATCAGCTGCCGGGACCCGCCGCAGCGGTCGTGGAAAGCTTCAACAACGCTCCTGGCGTGCCGGAAGACACACTCCCCGGCAAGCCGCAGCTCGATCAAGCTCGGCTCGTCCTAAGCAACGTCGGTCCGAGCGGCACCGCCTCGCTCTACGCCGTCCCAACGAGTAAGCACCTCGTCTGCGCTGTCTGGTATCCGGACATGGCAGGCGGAGGATGCTTCCAGGGCTTTGCACCAGGATCGCCCGTTCTCTTCGGCCAAAGCGTGCAGGACGGCGTTGCGTACATCTGGGGTTTTCTCAGGAATGACGTTAGGAGCGTGTCGATCATTGAGAAGAACGCCCCGCACCCGGCAGTTCTGGGCCGCAACGCCTTCTACTTTCAGGCCAACAGTCCAACTAGCCAGCTGACCGCCGTTGTCGTCGAACTTGCAAACGGCACATCGAAGACCATCCCGCTAAGCGCTCTGCCGACACCCGGCCTCAGATAACCGATCCGAGAATCAACTGGTGCGGGCGCATCCGCGCGCCCGCACACGGGTGTTTGAAGAGAAGGAGGTGAGGCTGGCCTATCGATTCCGCTGCGGCGACCTGTTCAACCAATGAGAGGAAGTGGAAATGATGTCTCACGGGTCTCGCAAGCGGTTCGCGGTCGTTTCGCTCGGCACAGCGATCCTCGCGATCTGGGTTTCCGTTGCAACATCGACAAGTACGGCCGGGACTACGCGGGTCACGGCCGCCGGACGAACCTCGTGCAAAACCTCGACGTCCATTGCGTCTGCTCGCGCGGCCAATCCTCTAGCCAAAGAGGCAGCGTTCCTGGCCCAGGCGGCGACCCAGGGTTGGTCGCTGACGCCTGCAGGCGAGTCTTTGGCGGCGGGGGCCGCACCGCCCGGTCTCGCCAAGCGAGCTGATGGCGGCCTTGCCGGAGTAGGCGCCATGGTCGTCGCGACGAAAGCATCGACGACGGCCAGCCCCGTGCCGCTTCGACGGATCGAGTCGGCGAAGCGGTCGTCGGGATTCATTCGCGACGTCTGGCTCTACTGCCTCAGCGGCGAGACCGCAAACATCGACTACGAGGTGCACGCAGGCTCAACGCAGTTCGTGAAATGGCAGGAGCACAACATTTCGACAGGGGGCGACCGAACGCGGAATGGACCTAACACGGCCTGCCCGGCATACCCTCCCGGCGACTGCCTGATCTATGCCTATGACGGGCCGGGCGCGCCGTGGGCGGTTGCCAAGGGGTCGATCTACGTCGACCCGATCTATGCCTATAAGCAGCTAGATCTCGCTTACTGCAACTAGGCTCGTTGTAGCGCCGTTCGTGAGACTCGGGTTCCGGTGTGCCCACGCTGCAAGGGACATCGGGACCCGAGATCTCACAAGCCAGACGACCCCACCTACCATGGCCGACGGATCAAGGATGAGCGAGGACCTAGTGCTGGTCGAACTCATAGCGGGCGCCCGGGAAAGGGTCGGAAGTGTGCGCGCGTCGCTCGTAGAGCGCAGACGACCGGCTCTGCTCGAGGCGGCTTTTCACCGATTCGGCGAGGAAATCGGATTCGCCCCCGGCGGTGGCTATTTCACGAGCCCGAAGGGCGGCGCTGTGCGGCCTGGCGAGGACGCGGAGCACGTCTGGGAGATCAGCTTGTGGGCGGAAGGGCGCCGGTTTCGGCAAGAGCGCCGTGGGCCAGACGCGTGCTCGACCCTGGTCGTTAACGACACGAGATGGTGGGACTGGTCACCTGCATTCGGGCTTCGAACTAACGACGAGCACACGCACGCTGTTACCTACGATGGTGGTCTCGCACTCTTAGACGCCGCTCCGATCCTTGATGCGTGCAACGTCGAGATTGGCGGTCAGGCCGAGGTCGCGGGGCGGATCGCAACGCGTCTGAGGCTAGTCCGGCGTAAGCCCGAGGTCGGGTCGTCCCCGTTCGAGCCCGGCGTCGACGAGGCTGAGCTTATGATCGACAACGCGACCGGACTTGCTCTCAGGCGCGCTCAGCTTGTGGCCGGGAAGGAGGCCCTCGTTCTCGAGGTGGTCGACATCGCCTTCGACGGTGAAGTCGATCCAGAATTGTTTGAGTTCTCCCTTCCGCCTGGGGCGCCGCTCCGCGGAGAGGCTGAGCCACGAAGAATGAGCCCGTTAGAGGCAGCAAGTCAGGCGTCGTTCACCGTATACGCGCTCCCTGACTCTGACTGGAGTTCGGCAGCGATCTACGTTGGCGTAAGCACGCTCCCGCACAGACCAGATTCCGTAACGCTCTTCTACGACCACCGTGCGAGCGGCGCCGCGCTGCGTGTCGACGAAAGTCCTGAAAAGCACCTGCTTCCCGCCCGTGAGTTGGCCGAAATCCGTCGTTTGGGTCGCCGCTACATCGCGTTCGGTCCGCTAGTCCCCGCGGGCCGAGAGGCAGCCCAGATTGTCTTCGCGCTCGCGGCGACTCATATCCGAATGACGTCTGCGCACCTTCCTCGGGCAAGACTTTTGGAGCTTGCGACGCAACTCGAGGCGCTTCCAGGCGACCTTAGTTAAACGTTACGTGCGCCTCACTAGACACGTGCGGAACGAACGCGCGACAACGATCAGCCTTTTCGAGCAGCTCCTCGGAGTACTTCCTCGGTCTCGACATGACAGCGGAGGATCTCCTCTCTCCCCAGGACAGCATGCTGGCTCAGAGGTCCCCGCGAAACCCGATCCGGCTCAATCGGGTGGTCAGGAACCACGGGAGCGTGTAGCTGATCTTGATGGCGGGAGCGCGGGCGCACTGATCTGAACAGCGGATAGGTGTTCGGTAGTCGGGCTTCGGAGTGACGTCGGAGCCGGTTGCCGGTCGGCGTGATCGGTTCTAGTCCGCGGCTGCTGCCTAGTTGTAGTTCCTAAGGACATTGTTCATCCGGGCCTCCCTGGAGGCTGAGCGCTGTCAAAGGCAGCTCGGCCCCAAGGAGGTCACCGGATGAATCTTCACGCTAATCATCGGACCTGTCCGAGTAGTCGGTTGCTGCTCTGCCGGCGGGTGATTGAGGAAGGTTGGACGATCGATCAGGCGGCGCTCGCTGCCGGCTGTAGCGACCGCACGGTGGCGAAGTGGCTGCGACGGTTTCGTAACGGCGATCGCGTGTTGCTCGATCGTTCGTCGCGGCCGCAGCGGAGCCCGACGCGTTTGCCCCAGCAGCGTGTGCAGGCGATCGAGGCGTTGCGGCGCGTCCGGATGACTGCAGCCGAGATTGCCGAGGTCTTGGACTTGCCGCTCTCGACGGTCTCGCTGTGGCTGAAGCGGATCGGGCTTGGCAAACGCTCTCGGCTAGAGCCGCTGGAACCGCCAAATCGCTATGAGCGGCGCCATCCCGGCGAGCTCGTCCACGTCGACATCAAAAAGCTCGCGCGGATCTCGGCTCGCGGCGCCGGCCACCGCGTCACCGGTACACGCCGCAGCCAATATCAGCTGCGGGTTGCAGGCAACAAGCTCAGCGAGACCGGTTACGAGTACCTGCACGTGATGATCGATGACCACTCTCGCCTCGCCTACGCCGAGCTGCTCGATGACCTGACGGCCGCCTGCGCGATCGCCTTCCTCCGCCGCGCCGTGTCCTGGTTTGCCGAACGCGGCGTCCGGGTGCGGGCGGTGATGAGCGACAACGGCGCCTGCTACATCGCTCACAGCTACGCCGCCGCCATGCGCGAGCTCGGACTCAAGCACCTCCGGATCAGGCCCTACCGGCCCCGCACCAACGGCAAAGCCGAACGACTGATCCAGACGCTGCTCAACGAATGGGCCTACGCCCGCATCTACGGCAGCTCAAAAGAACGAGCCACAGCACTCCTACGGAGACTTTGATCGCCGGGTTGTCCGGCGGGAGGAGGTCTGTCATGCCGAGGTCGAGGAAGTACCCGGTCGAGCTGTTGGAGCGGGCGACGCGGGTGGTGTTCGAGTCGGGCCGTCCGATCGCGCACGTCGCGGCTGATCTCGGGCTGCCGTCGGAGACGTTGCGCAAGTACGTGCGGCAGGTCGAGGCGAATGAGGGGCGCCGTCCGGATTTGCCGACGGCGGAGGAGCGTGAGGAGATCAAGCGGTTGCGGCAGGAGAACTTTGAGCTGCGCCGCGCGAACGAGATCTTGAAGGCTGCCTCCGTGTTTTTCGCGGGCGAGCTCGATCCGCACCGTCCGAAGTGAGCGCGTTCGTCGATCAGCACCGCGCCCGCTTCGGGGTCGAGCCGATCTGCCGGACCCTGGGCGTGTCGGCGTCCGCGTATTACGAGCGCGCCAGTGGTCGGCTCTCTGCTCGCCGGCTCGAGGACGAGCGGCTGCTCGCCCGGATCCGCGAGCTGCACGCCGCGAACTACTACGCCTACGGCTCGCGGCGGATGTGGAAAGCGCTTGTCCGCGAGGGCGAGCAGGTCGGCCGTGGCCGGGTCGAGCGACTGATGCGCCGAAACGGCATCCAGGGCGCGAAACGGCGCGGGAAGCCGTGGCGGACGACGATCGCCGACCTCGAGGCGCCGCGGCGGCCCGACCTGGTCCAGCGTGACTTCAGCGCCGCCGGCCGCAACGAGCTCTGGGTCGCGGACTTCACCTATCTGCGCTGCTGGGAGGGTCTCGTCTTCTTCGCGTTCGTCGTCGACGCCTACAACCGTGAGATCGTCGGCTGGCAGTTCGCAGCGCACATGCGAACCGATCTCGTCCTCGACGCGCTCCGGATGGCGCTCGCCATGACCGAGCGGGTCGACGAGGTCGAGCTCGTGCACCACAGCGACGCCGGCAGCCAGTACACCTCCTACGACTACAGCCAGACCCTCGACGACCACCAGGTGCTCGCCTCGATTGGATCGGTCGGCGACGCCTACGACAACGCGCTCGCCGAGAGCTTCGTCGACAGCTTCAAGACCGAACTGATCCGCGACCGCGTCTGGCGCTCACGCTCCCAGCTCGAACTTGCGATCGTCGAATACGTCGCCTGGTTCAACAACGAGCGTCTCCACAGCGCCCTCGGCGACATCCCGCCAGCAGAGTACGAGGAGGTCAAATCACGACGCTAGGGTCCCGAACTGCCCGATTGATTGAAAAGAGGAAACCAATCAAGACGGTCCCCGTGAAACCCGGGGCGGCTCACACCGCCTACCTCGACCGCTACAACTACCGAAGACGACACGGCAGCCTTGGCCACCAGCCCCCGGCCTCGAGACTGAACAACCTCATTAGGAACTACACCTAGTCGGCCGTGAACGGCAAGCCGGCCTTTACGGGCTTGCTGTCGATGTCGCGTTCGCCGCCCGCGGCAAGCCAGCAAGCGGTTTCGGCACCCACGGACGCTCGAGCGCTCACGTGGACTTCATTTAGAGGCCATCTGACTGTTGACAATCCGAACAGATCCCTTTAGCCTCGCGGCAGCATTGATCAAAGGGGGCGTCGATGAGGACGCGGGTAGGCCTGATCATTGCTGCGGCAAGTGGTCCGTTGCGCATCGCAGGATGGGTTGCCGCTGTGCGAGAGGTCCACGCTGACGATGGATCCAGCTTTCGAAGCTGGCGCGGCGTGAACAGGCCGAGGCGCGCTGTCTCGGCACGGGCACCTCGAGACTCGAAGGAGATGTAGTGATGGAGCGTAAACTGTCGCGCCGTGCGTTCGTGAGTGGCACGGTTGCATCAGCAGTCGCCGTCGGCACCGGTGCCGCGAGTTCGACAGCAGACATCGTGCCGGCCGCGCGCGATCTTCATGTCGGAACGTTCGTCGGGTCGACGAACCCACGGACGGCTCAGGTACGTCTGCCTGGGGCGGGTGCGGACGCTGAGGTTCAACTCGACTCTGGCGCTTTCGTCGCTCACGGGGCCGATGGCGTCGTTGACGGATTCGCATCCTTTGTGCCAGGTGAACGCGTTGTCATTCGTGGAGCGCTTGTCGGCGGCCGAATAGTTGCCACAGATTGTCAGTCGCTCTACGAGGGCGTAGAGGGAACGCTTGTTGCCGACGGCAGTGGATACACGATGCAAACGCCGATGGGCGAAAGCGTTCAGGTGCCACAAGCCGTCGTTGATCGCGCGGTTGGTCAGCGGATCCCAGGCGGTGTGAGGCCGGGGGCCGCGACCTATGGCGCGACGATCTGGACGCATCCAGTGACCGGAGATGCTGTTGCCGTTGTCATCGATGACGAGGTGTAGTCGTTGACCAGCCTTTCGCTGAGTCTGTCTTCGCTCATCGTCATCTACCTGTTCGTTTCAGCAGGTGCCAAGGTAGTCCGCCCCGCTGCGAGCACTTCCGCGCTCGTTGACCTGGGCGTTCCGCATAATCTCGCAGCACTCGCCGTCGCCGCCGCTGTCGCCGCGGAGGGCGCTGTTGCGACCGCGATCGTGGTTCTGCCTCGGAGCGGCTACACGACGTTCGCGTGGCTGTCCCTGTTCGGAATATTCGCCCTTCCCGCCATCGTCGCCCTTGCTCGAGATGTGCATATTGAATGCGGATGCGTCGGTAGTCTCAGGTCTTCGGAACTGGGCAGGGCGCAGATTGCACAACTTGCCGCCGTTGTGCCGATCGCCCTCTTCGTTGCCCATCACGCGCCGGCCTTTGGGCTGCTGGCGAAGCTACAGTTCTTGAGCGTTCTGCAACTGATCGCGGCGGCCATACTGATCTCGTTCGGGCTGCCGTCTGCAGTGCGGATTCGACGGGACCGCAGATCACTCGGGAGCCTTGACACGTGGGTGAGTCCGACGCTCACCCGCCTTGAGTCACGCCACCCCTCCACGGAGCCGGTGCTGTGAATTGGCTCATCGTGACAGCTCTCTTGCTCCTCGGCGCACTGTCGCTACTCAACTCGGCCGCGCTCGTCGAGGTATTCAAGCAACTCGCCGAGACTCGCATTGCGTTGAACCTCGAAGACAAGCCAATTCCACTAGGGCTCAAGTCAGGGGAGTTGCGTACAGATGAAGTCGGTCTTCCGCCCGGTGTAGCTCGCGAGCCGCGCGCAATCGTCGTCTTTCTGTCCGAGAAGTGCGTCACCTGCCTGACGCTCGCTGAAGGCTTTCGCGGCGAGTCACCAGCGAAGGTCTGGTTCGTGATCCCGCACTCGCCGCCGCCCACAATGCTGATGGCGATGCTTGAGAGCGCGTCTGACCGTGTCATTATCGACGAAGGCGACGAGATTACGAGTCGGATCGGCCTCAATACGACGCCGATGGTCCTATCGGTGGAGTGGGGCACGATCACGCGCGCGCAAGCGGTCTCGTCACTGCGCCAACTGCGTGCACTGATACCAAGCGTTGTTCCTCGCCAGCCGGCAGCTCGTGTGCTTGATGAGCCCTACCTATCGCCTGCGGGGGGCGTGCGTACAGCAACCGTCGCGCCGCAAGGAATGCCAGGAGCAGAGGGGGTGAAATAACACGTGCATGCATCGATCACGCTCGTACTCGCGTTCGTCGGAGGGGCCGTTCAAGTCGGCAGCCCCTGAGGGCTCTCCTTCATGGGCCAGCTTCGGCAGGTCCATTGCCCCGTGGGGGTGAAACCGCTGATCACGTTAAGAGGGAAAATGCTTCCGCCGCTCCTATTCGGATTCACCGTATCTGCGACCATCGTCTTTGCAGCTGCGAGTTCGTTGGCGTCCGTCGTGTCCGGTCACGCGCCGACGGCGGTAGCCCTCATCGTCGCACTGCTGCTGTCGCTCGGTGCCGTCGCGGATATCGTCTTCCCGCGGCTTCGCGTGTCGCTGATGAGAAGGCAGACGCCGGGAGGCTTGTCGGCCCGTGCACCTGCACCGATTACTGGTCTTGTCTGGGGCCTCGATACCGGCTCCGTGTTCTCAACCTATCGCGGTTCAGCAGCGTCGTGGAGTGCTCTGCTCTTGACGGCGGTCGGCTGGGGGCCGTGGTGGGGCGGCCTGGCATATGCAGCCGGCTTCTGCGTGCCCCTGGCCGTGCTCACATGGACGTATTCGGTCGTCGGGCGCCTCACCGACGCGGTGAGCTTTCGGCACCGCAGTACGCAACTCCTGGTCGCGGATTTGACGCGGCCGCTGGTGATGTTGCGTTACGCGTCGGCCTCCGCCGCGGCTTTCGCGGCGGTCATCTTGGTCATTCGAGTTCCCTAACCCGCCGTGCACTAGACATGACAAGGCACGAAGGAGGAGATTCAGAGATGCAGGACGTCAACCAGATTCAGCCGTCCCCCACCCAAGCCGAGATCACGCCACCTATCGCGCACGAGCAGGATGATCGTCAGCGTCCCGCGGCAGAGGAGGCGCCGGCGACTCGTCGCTCCCTCGTCTCCTCAGCGCTGGACCTCTCGTTGAGTAGGCGGCTAGCAATGACCAGCGCTGGCGTGTTCGCGGCGGTCGCCGCGTGGGGTAGTGATCGAGCGGCTGCACATCCAGGGCAGGGGAATTTCGCGTGCTGCAATCTCGCGCGGCCAGACCAGTGGTGTGCGCCTCTGAGTGGTGGTCTCGACTTCTGGTGCGATCATGGCGGCTTCAAGCGCGTGTGGAGCTGCTGCAGCGGGAACCGCGTCGTTACCTGTGGTGAGTGTCAAAGCGGCACCGGTACGTGTTTCGACGGTCCCACTTGGTACTGCTCATACGGCTACACGAATCCCGGGATCGTCTGTTGAGGATGGGCACCCGCCGAATGCGCTCGCGGTTGCTCCCGCTCCTCGGTCTCCTAGCCGTCGCGGTCGTGTCCGCACCGGCAGCGCTCCTCGCAGCTCAACGATCTCCGACTGCGAGGACCGTTTCCTGCGATGAAGCGATCTTGCACACGGCGTTCCCTCATCGCACCGCTGGCGCACGCACACTCTTCAACGCTGTCTCTATACCGCCCGCCTATCTGAGTGGAGTCGTTGCTACGCACGAGCCGACCTGGCCGTACTGGCGGAAAGCGGGGATCGTGGTGAAGGCGGGATCGACGGCCTCTGTGACCGTGCCGAAGTCGTGGCGAACACGCGTCACGATCCGATGGGGGGACGACCCGCATACCTTCGATGTACTGCGATTCGCATCATGTCGTCCTGCGCCCGGAGTCGGGTACGCATACGCGGGCGGCTTCTTTGCGCGAAGTCGGTCGGTCTGCGTGCCGCTGGTTGTCCGGAGTGGGTCACGCAGTGCAACCGTTCGATTTGGACTGGGTCGACGGTGTGTCAAGTGATCGAACGTGGCGGGCCTGCGCGGCGGAACGGTCTGGGCGCTCGTTCCCGCGATGGTGGACGCTTCACAGAGGTCCCAGAGCCGATGCCGTCACGGTGACGTCGCGGTTCGCGCAATACTCGGTTCGGCCCCACCTTACGAGGTGTTGCGCGAACCGCCGCCGGAATCCTGTAGGTGGGGATGATCCGGCGGCGGTCGTGCACTTGGATGTCCTTGACGAGCAGGCGGAGTAGCTCTTTTGCCTGCTCGGGGTTCTCGTTGGCGACGATCGCTTCGAGTTGGTCGGCGAGCCCTTGGAGGGCGGCGGCGTCGGGCGGTGTGTGCGCGTGTGTGGCGAGCCGGGCGGTGAGGTCGGCTTCTCGTTCGCGGAGCGTTTCGAGGCGGTCACGGTGGCCACGGACGCGGTCTTGGAAGAGGTCGGCGGCGAGTCGGCCGTCTTCGAAGCCTTCGAAGTAGCGCTCCAGCTTGCCCTCGACCCGCGCGATCTCAGCACGCGTCGATGCGAGTTGCTCTTCGAGTTCGGGCCGCTCGGACTCGGTCGCGTCGGCGAGGTCGGTGAGTGCTCGTTCGATGACGTGGCCGTCGCGGTACAGCTCGGCGAGTTGGGCGAGGACGGCCGCTTCCAGCCGGTCTTTGGGGAGCCGGTCGCCGTTGCACTTCGACGGTCCGTACTTGTAGCGGGTTGAGCAGGCGTAGTAGGTGTAGCGGCCGCTGCGACCGTGCGCTGAGGTGCCGACGTAGGCGCGGCCGCAGTAGTGACAGCGGACCAACCCGGAGAGGAGGAAGTCGCTCGGGTTGCCGCGCCGAAGCGATGCGTCCTCGCCGCGGCGGCGGAGGATCTCCTGCGCCTTCTCAAAGGTCTCGTCGGAGACGAGCGGTTCGTGCAGGCCCGGATGGGTCTCGCCGTTCCAGCGGACAAGCCCGCGGTAGGCGGGATTGGCGAGGATCAGCTGGAGCGCGTTCGGCGACCAGCCGTGCTTGCGCGGCGGCGGTGCGGCTTCCGCGTCGAGGGTGCGGGCGATCGCGGTCGTGCCGAGCTTCCCTTCCGCGTAAAGCTGGAAGATGCGCCGGACTACCGGTGCCTTCACTTGGTCGGGCACGAGCAGCTTGGTCTCTTTGTCGCGGGTGTAGCCGTACGGCAGTCGTCCGCTCATCCATTTGCCTTCGCGGACGCGGCGTTCCAGCCCGGCGGTGACGCGGTCGACAATCGTCGCGTGCTCGAACTCTGCGAACACGCCGAGCATCTGCAGCATCATCCGCCCCGCCGGGGCGCCGGTGTCGAACGGCTCGGTCGCCGACTTCAAGACAACGTCGAGCTGATCGAGCTCCTCGCACAGCCCGGCGAGCTGACGCACCTTGCGGCTGAGCCGGTCGACGCGGTAGACGAGCAGCAGGTCGATCCGTTTCTCGCGCGCGAGGTCGAGCGCTTGCTGGAGGCCGGGGCGGTCGAGGCTGGTCCCGGAGGCCTGGTCCTCATGGGCGGCGACGATCCGCCAGTCC
This sequence comes from uncultured Thermoleophilia bacterium, assembly GCA_963722065.1. Taxonomy (GTDB): domain Bacteria; phylum Actinomycetota; class Thermoleophilia; order Gaiellales; family Gaiellaceae; genus PALSA-600. The sequence continues at coordinate 19,325 of CAVRMI010000014.1, forward strand.
TCCATCGCCTCGCAGTAGCGCTCCAGCCGCTCCCGCTGCGTCTTCAGCGAGGTTGGCTGGTGGTCCTCGTCGGTCGAGATCCGCTGGTAGAGACAGACTCGCATCACGGGCGACCCCCTCGGTTGGCGTGGTCGTTCATGAGGCCATCGATCCCGCCCGACGTCAAGTCGCTACCGAGGAGGCGCGTGCCCGGGCCGTACTCGAGCTCCGACTGGTAGGCGGGATCCCAGGCGACGAGCTCGGAGCCGCCGCAGAAGTGACACCGTGACGGATGCGCCGCCTGCTGGTAGATGACCGTCCCGCGGCGCTCGGGTTCGGGCGGGTAGACGATCTCGTCACAGCGCGTGCAGATGTGCAGCCGGTCGCGATCGACGATTTCGTACACGGCGTTTCGGCCGTGCGCGAGTCTCGCCGCGAGTCTCGCCTCGTGCTTGCGCCGACGCGCTTCCCGCTCGCGGCGTGCGAGGTAGACGAGCCGCAGCCGCTCTTGCTCGGTGCGCGCCTGTTGGTCGCGTCGGGCTCGCTCCTCGAGTGAGTCGCAGCTGTAGATGCCGAGCAGTCCGCCGTCGGCGAGCTGCGTGCGGTCGCGGCGCAGCGTCGGACCCTCGCCGTAGCGACGCGCGAATTCTTCCAACTGTGTTCGCTGTCGTCGGCGGTAGACCTCGACCAGCGCCGCGACCGCCTCTTTGTCGGTCCAGGTCGGCGGGACCGGTTGGGGCGCGGGTTCTGCTTCGAGCGGGTCGTCGCTGAGTTGTCGTGTGAGCGCGGCGAACGCGGCGCGCTCGACGTCGCTCATCGGCTCCGTTGAGTAGAGCAGGAGATGCAGTGCGGTTGCGCCCGGCTCGCCGAACTGGGAGAGGTGCTCGCAGTCGAAGCGCAGATGCTTCTCTTGCAGGTACGCCCGGCGCGCCTCCGGCTTCGCACGCAGCCGCTCCCGCTGCGCGTCGCGTTCGCGCCGCTCCGCTTCCTCTTGCGCACGCCTGGCGTCGTAGGCGGCGCGCGACGTGTTCAGACAGTCGGTCAGGGTGAGGCCGCCGCCGGCGAGCGCGAGGTCATCCCAACCGGCCTCGGCGAGTGAGCGCTCCGGGACGCGGGCGTGCGCGCAGGCGGCCGCCGCGAACCAGGACAGCGTGCCGCCCCCGCCCCAGTCGCCGTAATAAGCTGCGGCTATAGCGGCGGTGCTTATCGAGTAGCCCGTTCAGCAGATTGAGGAACACGACGGCGCGTGTCTCGGTGGTGGTGAGGAAGAGCAGACAGGGGCAGAACGGATGCGACTCCGCCCACGCGGCCTGGGCGGCGTAGGCGGCGTAGCCCGCCGCCTTTGTCTTCAGGCGGGCGTGGCTCATCGTCCCCATGTCCAGCTCGACGAAGGCGAGCAGGCCGCGACCGCTCTCGTCGTGGAGGTGAATGAGGGCGTCGGGTGCGAGCGCCCGCTCGCGCCCGTCCGCCCGGAACACCTCCCGTGCCGCGCCCTCCCGCTTGAAGGAGTGCAGGTGCAGACCGACGGTCGGCGCCTGCACGGCCAGGAGCACGTACAGCTCGGAGAGTCGCTCGGCGTGGTGGAGGAACTGCGGGTTCGGCTCCGCCCGCTCCCCGCCACGCGGCACCGGTTCTCCACGCGCGAACGCGTCCGAGGCGCGCGTCGGCCAGTAGTGGAACGGGGCGGATCCCTTATCGCGATAGGGACGGCTACGACCAACAAGACCGAGCTTGGTGAGACGTTCGGTGCGGTAGCGAAGCGTCCGTGCAGGTGTATCGGCGAGCAGCCGTTCGAGCTGGGTTTGCGTCAGCACGCGCTGCTCAGCGAGCAGCGTGAGCAGACGCCGATCTGTGTCGGTGACGGTCGCGAGTGCGTCGCGCCGGCTCAGCCGGCGCACGCGAACGCGGCCACCGCGCGAGCGATTGTCGATCAGGATGGAACCTCCATATACAGTCGGGCGCACCGCGCACAGCCACACACCGCGTCACCGCGCGCGATCCAGCGCATCCGGGCTTGCCAGTCAGAAGCGGACCGATCGGCAAGAAGAAGCGCGGCGATCACGCTGCCCTCCGCCTCGGTCCGCGCTGACGGCGAGCCGCCGCAGCAAACAGCGCCGCCAGCAGCTCGACCGCCTGAGCTTCTTGAGCAGCAGTGAGCGGCTCGACCCTGACCGGGCCGAGCCTGATCTCACCGTCATCGATTGTCTTGGGACGCAACGGCACCACGTTCCTGCCGCCGCGCAGCGCATCGTGATCTTCCATCGGTTGTCGACGCGCCAGCAGGGGAGCCAAACAGCAACGCCGCGCCCGCCCAGACAGACACTCCTGGACATGCGCGAAAGATCCTTCTACATAGATAGGCCCTTTTGGACGCCCAAAATTGACAGGCCGCTGCGAAGACTTACGAGACTTTTACAGCCGCCCGCGTCTGGTCAGCGCGGTGTCAGTGATTGGTCAGTGACGGGTCAGTCGCGTGTCAGTGCTCGCGTTCGGAGCGGGAACGGCTTCCGTTTATGCATCGAGCGCTGCCATCCTGATCCGCCGTAGCCTGCCGAGGACGAGCGGATCCCATCACTCCAGCTGATCTACCGCTTCGCCGATCACCTACACGTCGACCCCAGCTGGCTCGCGACCGGCGAGTCGGCCCATAAGCACGAAGAACTGCAGGCGCTCCGGCGAGAGAACGAACACCTCAGCGACGTGCTCAGCGAGATACGAGCACGCGCCGAAGACGCCCTCCACTGAGGCGATGGGTGGGTATCGGCCAGTACGAGCGACTAAACAAAATCGCCAGCCTGGGGATCTATTAGATGCGTACAGCGTTCAGGAGGGCGTATCGATGGATGACCTGGAACCGATGAACGATGCGAGTTGGAAGAACGCGCTCAGCGGTTTGTACGATGAGGACGTCCCTGGTGGGCCGAAGGGCGGAATCGACGCCGGATGGCACGACGTGCTCGAGCGGGCGGCGAGAGAGGACTCTGAATCACAGTTGAGGCGCTGGTTGCGCCCGGTCCGCAACTGGTGGCAGGCGTGCGGTCGAGTGAGTTCGTTACGTTCTCGATCCTCGCGCGACTAACTGGCAAAGGGCAGCGACGACTCGATCGCTGCAAGGAGTGACGCGCCGGCCGAACCGGCGGTCACACCAACTCGGCAACTTGGGACCGAGCGGCAGGTCTCAGAGAGGGAGGGATGCATGGTGCTCCTATCTAGACGTGCTCGCCCGGGCGTGATTGGCATGGCAGCAGCTCTTGTCGCGGTCTTCGCTGCGGCCTTGATGCTGGTTTCGTCGGCGATCTCCAGCCAGACGTATTTCAGCGGCACGATGTCCGGTGGGCAATCGGCGACGTCGGGCTCCAACTACTGGAGCCAGGACACGGTCTACCGACCAGTGGGCAATAACTTCGCGCTCTGGTTTGGTAGCGGTTCTGGCTATACCACGAACAGCGGGAGTAACCCGTTTTCGATCTTCGGCTCGTACGGGTACACGCAAGCTCACTGCCAGAATCTCACCGGCGGCTCCGTGTCGCCCGTGACCTGCATCGCCAGTTAGCTCAGTCTAGTGCGTCTTCGGACTGCACTGATCATCGCAGTGGTGGCTGCCGTGGCCTTGGCCGCGGCAGCCACTCTCATACGCCTCCGTCGAGACCCACCGCCGGCCGGTCCGTACGCTCTCACCTCCGAACACCTTGGTGCGCTTGCCTCCCCGCGCACAATCGTTCGTCGGATTCCATCGGTCGCGCAGAGAGTTGCGGTCGGTTTCGGAGTCGAGACACCAGGGCCGAGCCAACTTCATCGTCTCGGTGGCGGCTCGGTTTCTGCCTGGCGTACTCGTCGTGGTGTTTGTTGGTTCGGCGGTTACACCCCGCGCCGCGGCTTTGGCGTCGCTGAGTGTGTCGCACCAACCTCGGCGCCGATCGAGTGGATCGCAACGACTCCCGGATTGGGCGACACGATTTCGGTAGTCGAGGGTCTGGCGACCGACGGCGTGATCTCCGTCCGGGTTCGCCTTTGCGACAAGAGGGGCACGGTTGTGACACGTCCGCACGACAACTTCTATGTTGCGCGGTTGCCCGCGGGGCTGCGGCCCCGGAACGTCTGTGAGGTCAGTGCACGACTCGCCGGCGGCGCCCGATACAACGAGACGATCACGATCCCACACCACCGGTGAGTTGCAGCTGATCCGATGCTGCTGCGCCTCGGGAGGCCCTTAGGTAACCACCTCGTCGGAGCGGACGTTACGCTGCCCGGCTTGAGGCCGAACGTCCCGACTGGCTTCGTTCCTAACGCGAGGGCTGCGTTTAGGTGTGGATACACCCGGTCGGTTGCGGGTCTAGGATGGGCTTAGCAGCCGATGTCGAGTCAGCGACGCGCAGATGCCTTCACTCCTGACGACGATGCTGCGGCTCTAGCCTTCGAGCGATTCGGTGGTCGCGTCTATCGGTTTCTTCTCGGGAAGAGCCGGAACCATCACGACGCTGAAGACCTCACCCAGCGAGTGTTCTTGGAGGCGACAGAGGCGCTTCGACGCAGGGAGGTCGAGCCAGACTCGATGCTCGCATGGCTGTACACGATTGCCAGACGGCGCTTCATTGACGAGGTTCGCCGACGGGAACTCGCCAGAGGGATTGGCGTGCTTGCGCCAGCTCCCGAGGCTGATGACGGATACGGCAACCAGATTGCCACGTCACTCCGTCAGGCGATCGGGCGCCTGCCCCGGGATCAGCAGGTCATTCTCGTCATGAAGGTGATCCAGGGGCGTCCCTACGCAGAGGTTGCTGCTGAGCTCGACATTACTGTCGAGGCGTGTCGAATGCGCCTCAGTCGGGCGGTTGCCGCGCTCCGCCTCGAACTCGAACGAGAGGGTTATGGCCCGGATGCAAGCTAAGAAGCAAAGCGTCATCAGCGACCCGGAGTTGATCGAGCAGTTCGCCGACGACCCGGAGGCGCTCGCCGTATTGGATGCGATCGCCGCCACACAGTCCCGAACTCTGCTAGGGCGGAGCCTCTTGCAGAGAGCCAAAGTGCAGCGCGCGGGCCGCCGTCGCTCTCGCGCTGAAGTGTCCGGCGGCAACCTCGCTCACAGACTCCGCCACCGCCCCGCCGTGCTAGGTGCTGTTGGCTTAGCCGCCCTGATTGCCGCGGTCGCTGCCTCAGCACTTATTGTCGTTCGGCAGTTCGTCGTCTTCGGCGCCGCGCCTCGCGCAAACGGTCTCATCGTTCGAGATTTCTCGGCGCTGCCGCGGGTGACCGCACTCCAAGGCTCGGGGCCCCTTACGGGCCCAGCCCGGGAGCTATACACCTTCACGGCTGGGGGCCGCCAGGTCCACCTGTACGCGGCCCCGGCTGACCAGGGCTTCTGTTGGGGCGTGAGTGCCCTTGGCGCGACGTGCGTCACACCCCACTCGCCAGTGATCGAGCCGCTCTACAGCGGCATACCGCGGCCAGGACGCCGCGAGCCAAGCCTCATCGCCGGAGCAGTCCGGGGGGCACCAACACGCATTACGCTCAGCTTCGAAGACGGAAGCCGTCTCGACCTGAAGCTCGTCTTGGTCTCAAAGCCAATCTCCGCCGTCTTCTTCCTGTATGAGGTTCCGCCGGCGCGATGGCGACTGGGGATGCGACCGACGCAAATCACCGTGTTCGCTCAAAATGGCCGTGTTGAGGGCGTCGGCCACCTGATGTACGAGAACGCACGCTGACCATCGCGCCTATAGAGACATAAGCCGGGCCTGTTCGAGCCCGCACCGCGTTACGTCTGGCTGCGTCGTCCGACAAACCCAACAAGGGGTTGCTTTCGTGATCCCATGCGGCTCGGACGACGAGAAAGGGGGGCGCGGCGAACACGACTCTTCCTGCGGCTGGCAGAGACTCACCTCACGAACCAGGAGGAAGGCGTGACTAAGTCGAGACACCGCTACGTCATCGTGACGACTCTGGCCGTACTCGTTGCCGTCGTCGCCGCAGGCGCTGCGTTTGCCTGGTCGCAGACCTACGTCAGCGGGGCGACATTCTCCGCCGGCCAAGGCAACCGGTCTGGCTACAACTCGAACCTCAAAGGGAACGCGCTCTCGTTCGACAACCGCTACGGCGGCAGCCCTCAGATGTGCTCCGAATACGTCGACTCAAACGGCGTTCCCGAAAACAGTCCTGTCTGTCATCCCTCGTCGTTCACAGACTGGCGAACGACGAGCTACGGCGCGGCCAACTGCCACGCGGACATCGGCAACAGCTACAGCGTCTATGTCTCGCAGTGCTACACGAACAACTAGACGTGACGAAGGAGACTCCTGTGATTCTCACGAACCGCAAGAAGATCGCCATCGGCGTAACCGTCCTGCTTGGCGCCGTCGCTTCGGTATACGGAACAGTCGCGAGCGCGGCTGGCCATGAGAAGGCCGTCTCAAGAACGGGGATCGCAGCATCCCACGTGTTCGGAGCCGCCCCGGAGCTCCAGAAGCTAAAGGCGCAGACAAGCGTGCCGGCTGCAGTCGCTGCGAACGTCCAGCAGCTCGCGGAATTCGACCACACGAACGCGACCAACGCACTCGCAGGGGTCCGCCTCGCGCGGAGCGGCGCCGACCTCCATTCAACGGTCTACACCTTCGCCGATGACCGAGGGAACGAGTGCGTCGTGGTCAGCGGAGAAACGGGTTTCTGCAACCCTGACGGCGGAACGCCCACAGCCGGCATCAACTGGAGCATCGGCGGCGGAGACGCGCAGAACCCCGACCGCCTGATCGCTCTCTACTCCTCGAACGTCGCAGCCATCTCGCTGACGGCAGACGGAGCAGCCGTTCCGGTCGGACTGAACAACAACATCGCCTACGGCGAGTTCCCGGCATCAACCAAACAAACAGTCCTCACCGTCACCTACGCCGACGGTAGCTCCCGGACAATCGACACAGATCTCACTACGCCAAGAGGCTGAACTCAAGGAGCCTGTTAGCGCACTACGCAGAAAGGAGGCTATTCACAGAGCGATGCGTACTGCGGCGATGCGGCCACAATCGCTTCTTCCTAAAAGGAGGCTGATATGCGAGGCATTCGCGTATCGATCGTTGTTCTCTTGATGGTAGCCGCCATCGCGTTAGTCACTCCTACGGTTGCCGCATCTGCTTCCTGGAGCACCTACTTCGGTACGGGCACGATGTGCACAGCCTGCAACTACAACACAGGGTACAACTACTGGACGAACAATCGGATCTATCGGCCAGTCGGGTACGCGATCTATCTCTTCTACTACACCACCGCGTTCCATTACTCGGCAACGAATTCGGGATCCAATCCGTTCTATTTCGCGTCCTACGGATACAACTTCTCTGGTTGCGGGAACAACCAGGGCGCGCCAGTCCCGAACGCGACGTGTGAGGCCTACTCATGACACGCCGCCACGTAACTGTCCTGTCGGCAATTGCAGTCCTCTCGGGATTCGCGGCGATAGCGTTCGTCGAATCAACGGCCAGTGCAGGAGCGGGGCCATTCGTTCCAGTGCCGGCCCTCGGCTCAATGTCGGCGCTGTCGAATCCGCCTCTTCTCGCTCGACCTGACTTCGCAGCTCGCGTCAGCTCAGATCTTCAGCCAGCAGATGGCTTGTTCTATTCGCTCGGGACGGCTGGAGATGCTTGGCGGTATGGGCACGGAGTCTGCGTAGTCATGCAATCGGGCTCTGGTGGATGTTTTACCGAGTTCACCAAGCCCGTACAGCTGTACCTCACGGGCGACCAGGCAAGTTCGGGGGCCTACTCGAACGCCTGGGTGGAAGGCGTCGTCCCGGACTCCATTGTCGGCATCACGGTGCTGATGGCCAACGGGGTTTCGGTACCCGCGCCCATCTCGGAGAACGCCTTCCGCGTGCCTGTCCCGGTAGGCGTTGGCGTTTCGGGTTACACGGTAAGACTTCGAAACGGACAGACTGAAGCAGACAGCGATCCAGTCGCGCTCCCGAGCCCCGCGACGCATTAGGACCAACGCCGGCGGCCGGCTCAAGGCCGGCCGCCGGCTTCGAGAGAAACACTTTGGCCGGTCTGGCCATAAGTAGAAGAATGGGAGTCCCGATTCAACAAGACGGCCGGTTCGAGTGCCTCTATAGGAGCTACTCCGACGCGGTGCTCGCGTATGCGCTCCGGCGCGCAACGCCGGAATCGGCCGCTGAGGTAGCTGCCGAAACGTTTCTGATCGCTTGGCGGCGGTTGCCCGAAGTGCCAGCGGGCGCGGAGTTGCCCTGGCTCTACTCCGTTGCGAGGAGGGTCTTGTCAACCCAGCGCAGGTCGAACATGCGCCAGCAAGCGGTCGCAGCGCGCCTGGCGTTCGAACCGGGCGTGCAATCGGTCGATCCCAGCGTCGACCGATCCACGCCGGTGCTCGAGGCCATCGGACACTTGGGCGCCGATGACCAGGAAGTCCTGATCCTCACGGCTTGGGAGGAGCTGAATTCGCGTGAAGCAGCCGTGGTGCTTGGCTGCTCGCCAACTGCATATCGCCTCCGTCTTCACCGAGCTCGCAAACGGCTGCACGCGGTGATCATCCGGATGGAACGCGGGCGCCCTCGTCCAGCCCAACGACGACTTCCAGCACGGGCGGAACGTGAAGGAGGTTCAACTTGACAAAGCTTCGCAACGAACTCGAAATGCTCCGAATGGCGAATCCCGTTCAACTCGGGGACGCTTCTGAGCAAGCCGTTTCGCTGCGGCTGCACGAGCGCGTCCTTGAGCGGCGCAGACAACAGCAGTCGGTGGACGCGGAACCCAACGGTGCGCGCCGCAATGCGAAACGTTGGCGTATGAGCGGACTCGCCGCGATCGGCGCAGCGGGCCTTGCCGTGCTTCTCGCAACTCCGGCACTCGGTCGCCTCCGGGACGCGCTGCCGTTTTGGAACGCACCAAAGGCTCCTCCATCCATCTCGCTCGAGTTCGCGTCGATGAACACAGGAGCCCCAGCCGGAATGAGCCCGCAGGCGATTCCTGGCGAAACTCGCAAGGTCGGCGACTTCAGGTTCGGGAGCGGTGTCCATCCACTCTGGATTGCGCCGACGAAGACCGGCGGTTTCTGTTTCGAGTGGATCGGCGGATGGGGTGGCTGTAACAGCGGATCGCACGACGCACTTACGTGGAACGGCGATCTCGTCGTCCCCCCGGATGCCCCCGCGCTCGAGTTACCGCCTGGTGCGTCGCTTTCTCAGATTGCCGCACTCGCGGGTGCTCGTCACAGCTTGGCGGTCGCAACGTGGATCAGTGGCTACGTCCTCGCCGGGCAAGCACAGCGGGTGCGGATCACGTTCAGTGACGGCACTTCGGTATCCCCGGAAGTCATCTGGGTCTCGCAGCCAATCAATGCGGGATTCTTCGCCTACGACGTGCCGACTGACCTGCAATCGCATTCGGATCACGTCACGAACGTCGAAGCGTTGACCGCCAGCGGGGAGGTCGTGGCGTCGCAGTCCGCGCATTGATCTTTCAAGTACGACCGGGCCAGTTTGGGGGATCCCCGGTCAGGACTGCAGAGATCTGCGGCACGGGGTGAGAGGCTGGGAGTAACACCCGGCCTCTCACCGCGTAACGTCGCCAGCCGTGATGACGTCACGTTTTGGGGGCGGTGCACGACTTATGGAGTGTGACTGATCGAGCAGAAATGGCACATCGTCGCTTGCCGTCGAGCCGTACTCGCGGGTAGTTCGCGGCGGTCGCCTGAAGGTCCTATTGCAGGCAAAGCTGGGAACTGCTCGCGATCGCTGATGCCATTGCCGCGACCTCACCGAACGGGATGCTCCATCTCCGTACGCGTGACGCGCCCCATGGGCAGCAACTGGGTAGGTCCGGGGCAAGCCTCAACGCCGGGGCGCCTTCTCGAGCGGAAGCGTATGGCTTCAAGCCCGCTCAAAGGGCGAGCGCAAACGCCTCAACCAGCGCCTCGTCCTCCTCTTCTACCCGGTTCGCGCAATACCCGGTTCGGCCCATCAAAGAAACCCGCTGGAAACAGGGGGTTTCTTCTTTTCAAGCCGATGGGGCCTTCGGGCTGCGTCTTTGGAAGCCTCGCCTTTCGCTCGTGAGCCTCCCGGGATTGCATCTGCTGAGGCAACCTCGAGCAACCAGCTATCGGTGTCGAAGCCACCACGCTCACTTCGTTCCTGCGCGGCGAGGGCGTCGATTGTCGGCCAGTCAGGTTTGAGCTGCGAGGCGATCGCTCGCAACACCTCGAGCACGTTTGCGAGCTCCTCTGGAGCTGTCCGGAACAGGTTCGCGTTCGGGCATCGGCGCGCGATCCGGCCCTGCAGGCGCTTGTACTGGCGCGGGCACAACGTCGGGGTCTATCGCATTCAAGGGTTCTCGACCCCGATATTGGCGACAACTCGAACCTATGCTCGCCCGATAGCGTCTCGCGTCCCCTGAACGAGTGAAGTCCGGCTAAGAGCCTATTCCGATAGGGGCTCCCAGTCGGCGGCGCGCCAGGTGATCAGTCCGCAGGCGAGGTGAAGCATCGCGAGGTAGGTGTCGGCGCGTTTCTCCCAGCGGGTGAGGATGCGGCGGAAGCGGTTGAGCCAGGAATGGGTGCGCTCGACGACCCACCGTCGCGCACGGAAGCCGGCCTCGCGTTTGATTGCTTGCGCCTCCTCGCCGCGGCCGCGGACATGCGCTGTGAAGCCGAACTCGTCGGCGAGCTCGTAGACCTCGGGATAGTCGTAGCCGCGGTCGAGGCAGAGCCCTTGTGGTGCGTCGGCTGTCGGGGGCGGTCGCTCGATCGGGATCGAGTCGAGCGTGGCGCGACCGAGCTTGAAGTCGTTCAGGTTCGCGCCCGCTGGCGCGATCCCGACCGGGACGCCCTGACCCTCGGTGAGGAGCGATCGCTTCGCCCCTTTTTAGCTCTGTCAGTCGGATTCGGACCGGTCAGCTCACCGCCTAAAGGGGCCTTGCCGAGCGCGCCATCCATCGCCAACCACTCCCACTCGATCCCGTGCCTGGCGTCGTAGGCGAGTAGCCCCTGCCGCCAAAACTCCAAAAACACGCCCGCCTCGGCCCACTCGCGAAAGCGCCGATACGCCGACGAGCAGCTACAGATCCCGGTCGCGTTGAGTGCGTTCCACTGCATGCCGGTGCGCAACACGAGCAGGATCGCGTTCATCGCGTCTCGATCCGGAATCCGCGGCCTGTGACAGCCAAGCGGATGCGCCGGCGGCTCCGGCAACAGCGGCTCCATCTGCGCCCACACCCGGTCCGGAATCCGCCAAGCGTCGTCTTTGACAACGAGACCCATCACGCCCTCCCTCGTTGATTTCAGCAACGAGGTCGAACTTCGCTATCTCAGTCCTGGTCCCTGCCTATCGGAATGGGCTCTAAGCCGCCGGGCGCCTCCCTGTTTGCGAACGAACCAAGTCGCTCAGCGATTTGGATCCGATCGGCGGGGCTCAGAACGACGCTTTGTCGTAAGTGAGGCGATGTGTTCGAGCATGGTGTCCAGTGCCGCCTCGAGTGGGTCGACGTCCCGGCGGACTTGTGAAAGGACTAGCCCACCTTGGACGGCAGCTAGCAGAGCCGTCGCCAATCGGTCGGGTTCGGCGCTCCGACGCAGGTCGCCTCGCTTATACATGGCCTGCAATCCATCTCGGATCGCGCCTTCCCACTCGTCAAATCCGTCGACCAGCTCCTCGCGACACTCCGGGCGGGCCTCGAACAGCTCGCCGGCGAGGCTTCCAAGGGGGCAGCCACCTTGGCATTGAATTTCGCGTCGGCCCTCAACCAAGAGATCACGCCATGCCCGCAGCGCTTCCAAACTGTCGAGGCTTGCGAGATGCGGTTGTTGGCTTTCGAGGATCGCCCGTGTGTGATGTGCGATCACGGCGCGGACTAGCCCCTGCTTGTCGCCGAAGTAGTGGTAGAGCTGCGAGGCGCTTACTGCGGCCCCATTCTGGACGTCCTCCCAGCTTGTGCCCGCCACGCCGCCCGAATACATCAGCGCCGCCGCGACCTCGACGATCCGTTCGCGGGTGGCTAGCCCCTTGGCTGTGAACGTTCGCTCGTTGGAACGCTCTGCATCGCTACCGGTCACCGACATCCGCTACCTGCCTTGATACGAAAAGTGAAGTTGACACTTCATTACAGTATGACATACTGGAGTGAAAACTTCAAAATTGAGGGAGACCCGGACAGCCATGAGCGCACCCGCAGAAAGGACGGTACTGATCACGGGCGCCAACTCCGGAATCGGCAAGGAGATCGCCCGGCAACTGGCATTACGTCCCGAGTTCGGCCAGATCTACCTTGGGTGCCGGAACGCCGAGCGGGCGAGAACGGCGAAGGCGGAGCTCGAAGCGGAAACCGGCCGGCGCATCTTCGACATCGTTCTCATGGACGTTGCCGATCTGGGCTCGGCCCGCGCCGGCCTGGCGGTCATCGACGGATCGGTCGATGCGCTGGTCATGAACGCTGGTGTCATTGGTCCGCAGTCGATGGCCTTGACCGCTGACGGGGTCACCGACGTGTTCGCGACGAACGTTCTTGGTCACGTCGTGCTCCTCGAAGGGCTCCTGGCCGAGGGGCGGCTCGACGAGGTTGCGGTCTTCGTCGGAAGTGAAGCAATCAGGGGTGTCCCGAAGTTGCGGATGAAGGGGCCATCGTTCGTCTCAACCTCAGCCGACGAACTCGCATCCGTCATCGACGGCAGCTACTTCGCCACCCACAAACCTGACTTCAACCTGGCCTTCGGGCAGGCCAAGTACATCGGGGCGCTCTGGATGGGCTACCTCGCCCGCAAATATCCCGACCACCGCTTCATCACCGTGAGCCCCGGCAACACCACCGGCACGGGAGCAGCCAGTGGCCTCCCATTGCCGATGCGGATCGCCGCCAAATACGTCATGCCCCCCCTGGGCCTCGCCCACAAACTCGACGTGGGAGCGAAGCGGCTCGTCGACGGTGTCACCGACCCGACCCTGTTGAGCGGCGCGTTCTACGCCAGCGCGGCCAACAAGCTGAATGGCCCGATGGTCAACCAAGCCGAATTCGTCCCCGGCGTGGGCGACCCGTCGTTTCAGGACAACGCCAACGAAGCGATCCACCGCTTCATCACCTAAAGGACATTCCGAGTCAGAAGGAGGCTGAGTGGCACCAACCGGTGACGCGGATTCAACAGGCGAGCGCGAAAGCGTGCCAGCGGGCTTCTCGCTCCTTCAGCTGGACGACCTCGAGCTTGCCTACGGATCAGGACGCTGTCGGAGGAACTCGGATTGACTGCCTCCGACATCTGGATCACGCTCGGTGCGCCTGGTCAGGTGATCGCTCTCGACCGACCTGAGCATGAACGTAGCGTCCTTCTCGCTTACCGCGGAGAGGTCGACATCGAATGGGACGACCTCTCCGTTCTTCATCTCCGACCCGGCGACCTCGCCCGGAGGGTGGTGCGCTCATCGAGCCTCGACCGCGAGCTCTACGACGGACTCGTTCAATCCCGTGAGCCGCTCGAGGTCATCGAAGGAGAAGCCGGGCACGCGCCGTCGTTCCCAGCCGGATCCGGTTCGCCGCTACACTCGATGGCGAGCCGGCCACCTGGATCGGCCGCCACACCCCGAGCAGCCGCCAGCCGTGGCGACTCTGGGTCCGCGTCGAACAAACGAACGATCCGGCAGCCGGCTAGATGTAGGACCCGAGCAGGTTGGTTCTGGTGATCGGGGGTTGGTGGCCGATTGCTGAGTGTCTGCGTTGATGGTTGTAGTGCCAGAGCCAGCCGTCAAGGGCGGCGGCGCGTTCGCGGCTTGTGGAGTTCCCCCGGTTCGGTGGACACGGGGTCGTTAGGCCGCTTTCTCTTGCGTGGTGATCTTCTCGTATTCGGCTGGTGAGAGGTAGTCGAGGCTTGAGTGGCGTCGCTGCCGGTTGTAGAAGCACTCGATGTAGTCGAAGACCGCGGTGCGCAGCTCTGCTTTTGTTGGCCAGCTGTGTCGGTCGGCGAGGTCGCTCTTCAGGGTCTTGAAGAACGATTCGCAGACGGCGTTGTCGTAGGCGCTGCGGCGGCCGCTCATCGATTGTTCGATGCCGGCTTGGCGGCAGCGTCGGCCGAAGGCGAGCGAGACGTACTGCGAGCCTTGGTCGGAGTGATGGACGAGGCCACGCCCGGGCTGTCGTCGTTGCAGTGCTTGCTCGAGCGCCTCGACGACGAGCTCGGCACGGAGGTGGTCCTCGAGCGCCCAGCCGACAACGCGGCGGCTGAAGCAATCTACGACGACCGCCAGGTAGAGCCAGCCCTGCCAGGTACGTAGGTAGGTGATGTCCGCGACCCAGAGCGTGTTCGGCGCCGACGGCCGGAAGTCGCGCCTGACCAGGTCGTCGGCGACGCGCACGCCAGGGACGCGGATCGTCGTGCGACCGCGTCGACGCTTGATCGTGCCGGAGAGGCCGTCCTGGCGCATCAGTCGCTCGACGCGTTTGCGGCCGACAGCGACTCCGTCGGCGCGCAGGTCGCGATAGATCCGTGGCGAGCCGTAGGTGCGGCGACTCGCCACGTGCAGATGCCGGATCCGCTCCAACAACGCCTGATCGGCGAGCTCGCGTTGCGACGGTGGCCGGCTCGCCCAGGCGTGGAAGCCGGAGCGGCTGACGCCGAGGACACGGCAAAGCGTCTTGACTGGATGGTAGGCCCGCTCCGCAGCGATGAACCGAAAGACGCTCACCGGCTCCCGCTCTCCCTCGCGAAGAAGGCCGCGGCTTTTTCAAGATCTCCCGCTCTTCCTCGAGCACCTTCACCTGGCGGCGCAACCGGCGCAGCTCCTCGCGCTCGTCCGTGCTCAGACCGTCACGCTCGCCGCTGTCGATCTCCGCCTGCTTGCACCAGATCCGCAACGACTCATACGAGACCCCGAGCTCGCCCGCGATCTCCCTGATCGGACGGCCACTCGAACCGACCAGCGCGACCGCGTCACGCCGAAACGCCTCCGGATACGGCTTGGTGTACTCCCTCCGCTTTGACATGAACACCATCCTCCAGCTCGACCCAGACGGGCCAAGCGCTCAGGTGTCCACGAAAGCGGGGGAACTCCATTGTGGTCGTCGACGGCGATGTGGACGTACTCCCAGCCTGCCTTCCCGCGACGGACGCCGGCGGTGTCGGTGTAGCTGCCGGTGTAGTGCTGTTTTTGGTCGTCGCGCCAGCGTTTGCCGGCGCCGCGCTCGATCCGGCCGAGCTTCTTGATGTCGACGTGCACGAGCTCGCCCGGCCGCGAGCGTTCGTAGCGGATAGCGGGCTCCAAACCGATCCGGCCGAGCCGACCCATCCCCGTCCTGGTCAGGATCCCAGACACCGTCGAAAGAGGCATCGCGAGTGTCTCGGCGATCTCGGCTGCAGTCATCCGCAGCCGACGAAGCTTCGCGATCACCCGCACCCGCTCGCTCGGCGTGCGGTTGGCGACCGTCCGCGGCGCCGAAGAGCGATCAATGAGACCGGCTTCGCCGGCCGCGTTGTAACGGCCGATCCACTTACGCGCGCAGCGCACACTCACACCGGCGGCCTCGGCCGCCGCCACCACCGTCCATCCCTCCACGACGACCCGCTCGGCGAGCTGACGCCGACCATTCCAACTGAGAGCCGCGTTACGGTGAAGCTTCATCCGGATGCCTCCTTGGGGCTCGAGCTGCCTTCGTCAGCTGCTCAGCCTCCAAGGCGGCCCGGATGAACCAACGTGCTCAGGAACTACAGCTAGAGGAGCGAACTCGTGTGGGCTCGACGAAGAGGCGGGCCGGGTCGATCTCCATCCCAGTGGAGGAGGCGCTTCTCCCCCACTGGGATGGAGCTGAGCCACTGCTGCTCAGGGCGCGACGTGGAACGAAACGAGCCGGCGGGTTGAGATTCCGCCGAGGAGGGGCTCACCGGACTTGCGTGCTCGAGCGAACATCACGAGCAACTGCTGCTTGCTGCTCGCCGGGTAGCCGCTCAGACGGCTCATCTGCAACGTCGCCCAGCCACTCGCATCCGTGGCCTGCTCGTTGGGAATCGAGAACTGGTTGTACGGGACTGCGGTTGCATACACGAGCGCCCCGGCCACCGATCCGCCGCAGGCGGAGACGTGGAAGCGGAGGGTGAGCACTTGGGTTCCGTAGGTGACGTCGCTCGGACTGATCTGCGTCTGATCGATGAGCAGCCGCGCAGGCGGGGAGATGCTCCCCACCGGCAGAGACGAGCTCTTCTTGCTCGGGCAGCCCGTGGCCGCAGGCGGAGGTGTCGTCGATGCTGCCTTGATGACGGCAGTCGGCACCGACGAGGCAAAGGTCGAGCCGGCGCTGTTCTTGGCTTCGACCTTGAAGCGGATCGTGTTCCCGACGTCGGCGCTCGTCAGCACGTAGCCGTTTCTGTTCGTGGCGCCGCTGATGTTGGCGCAGCTGGCGCCCGACCCGTCGCACCGCACCCAGAAGTCGTTGTAGTCGGTGGGCTTGCCGGTCCAGCCGCCGCGCTTGCCGACCAGCTTCTGGCCCTGTTGCGGAGTTCCCGTGATCGTGGGCGGCTGCGTGTTGGCAGGTTTGCCCACCGTGCTGGTGGTGGTGGTAGTGGACGCCGCACCCCCGGCCGCCCCGGCGGCGCCTGTGTCGAGCGTGAGCGAAACGGCCAGGGCTGCACCCGCGATCGCCAGTGTGGCACCCCCGACCCAGCCCATTTTCCAAGCAGAGAAGTTCATGAATCCCCCCGTGTAGAGTCGTTCGTTTGATGTTCGTGTACCGAACTGTTCGCTTACGAAACGTCGCTCGCTTCGGTGCCTCGACCGAGGTAACAAAACGATTCGGCCGAGCTGACCGGCGCGGGCTCTGAGGGGCGTTGCCGACGGTAGTTGCGAGGGTGCTCGACTTCACCGATGTGCGCCGAGCGCAGTGCCGGCCATCACCGTTGACCAACGGGCAACTACCTCAACGACCTCGGTAACAGGGCGGGTTTTGGTTTGGTCTGAAGCCCCGTTACGCTCGTTGTCAAAATGGGCGACGTCGAGGTACGATTGTGACATGGCTGAGCGGGATCATGCGGCTCCAGTTGGTCATGATGTCGCTAAGTGCTCGCTTCGCGTTGCAGAGGGCCGTGATTGGGACTTCGTCATTGAGATGACACGTCTTGCCTCGACGCTGGAAGGCAGAGCCGTGCCAAGCGCCGAAGACGTCGCACACCTACTCCCGTGTTGCCTCGACGCGGCAGTTGTCGCCGTCGGCCCAGACAACCGTCAGTTGGGCGCGGGCTGGTGGCTGACTCACGAACCGCCTCTAGTTCTGGACGGGTCTGGCAGGCCGTTGCCCGAGATTGCGCTTGCCGTGAGGGAAGACGCCCGAGGGGAAGGTGTCGGTGCGTCACTGATCGAAGCTCTGGCCGACAAAGCAAAAGGCAAGG
Organism: uncultured Thermoleophilia bacterium; assembly: GCA_963722065.1. Taxonomy (GTDB): domain Bacteria; phylum Actinomycetota; class Thermoleophilia; order Gaiellales; family Gaiellaceae; genus PALSA-600. Next base: position 36,650 of record CAVRMI010000014.1, read on the forward strand.
TCGAGGCCCTGACGTTGAACGTTCACCTGCTCAATCCGGCGGTTCGCCTGTACGTGCGTTCTGGCTTTACCGTGTCGGGCGCCGGCCGGGGTCCATTCGGCGTCGCGATGATCCGCCCACTGCCGAGCGACCGATCGCGGGGCTCGTAGCAACGAAATCCGACGACTCTTGTTCGGTCTCTGGTGGATCACTTCTGACGAGGTCGGAACCGTCGGCGCCCTTCTGATGGGGCCTGACGGCGCGTTCATCAAACGGCAGCGACTCCCTGACGGACGGGGGCGTCACTGCCTCCTACTTCTACGGCGAGCTTTCCCGCCACTGAGCCTCTCAGTTCATGAGGGGTTCGTGAGGATTCTCATGTGCTTCTAACATCTCCTGGGGCATGGTGGCGTTGTGACTCTCTCTCGCGTCCAGCGGAGGCGGCGTCGGCGTCGGCGCGGCCGCTCCGTCGTCGTGATCGCGGTGATCCTCGTGGCGGTCGGAGCCGGCATCGCGATCCTCTTCCCGAACGGGTCACCAACGAGCCTTGGCGCGACCACAACAGCGCGCACGACCGTCTCTCACGTGAGCCACCGCGTCTCGAGCCCAGCGCGACCGTCCACGCTCGTCGAGAGGATCACAGGGGCGCTTGGCGCACCGGTGCAGGACGCGGCCGCCGCCCGCGTTCCGGACGGGATCATGTTGCTCGGCGGTTTGACCGCGGCTGACCAGTCACGCACCGACATCCGGATCGCGACCGCGCGGTCCGACCGGGCCGCGGGGACGCTCCCGACCGCGCTGCACGACACCGCAGCAGTGACGATCGGCAGGACGGTGTATCTGTTCGGCGGCGGCACCGGCGCGAACACACAGAGCGATGAGATCCTGGCCGAGCCCGTCCAAGGCGGTGTTCCCGCGGTCGTAGGGCGCCTGCCGAGCCCGAGCTCGGATCAGGCCGCCGCCGCTCTCGGCGGGACCGCATACGTCGTCGGCGGCTACACCGGATCGGAATGGCTCGACTCGATCGTTGCGTGGCGCCCCGGGCACCCTGCGCGTGTCGTCGCGCACCTGCCTGAGCCTCTGCGATACGCGGCGGTCGCGGCGACAGGTTCGTCGATCGTCATCGCGGGCGGCTCCCGCGAAAATGGGACGGCGAGCGCCGCCGTCCTCGTGTTTCGGCCCTCCACCGGCAAGGTGACGCGGGTCGGGCGTCTACCGGCGCCGACGACGCATGCGGCTGCGGCTGCTCTCGGCGGCGTGGTCTACGTGATCGGTGGTCGTGGCGCAACAGTCGATACGCCGACCCTGCGAGTGGTGTCGGTTGACGTCGCGCGACGTCAGATCCGCGCGGCGGGCTCCCTCTCGGCGCCCCGGTCGGACCTCGCTGCCGTCACCGTCGGCAGCCGGATCCTGCTCGCAGGTGGGCGCGATCGCAGCGGCACCGTGGCGACTCTGAGCGAGCTCGTCCCCGCAGCCGCCCGGTCGGCACGAGTCGTCGCCTCGGCCGATGTGTACGCCCACGACGGGGCAGACGCACTCACGGGCGCTGCTCGGTTCGCGAAGCCGCTCGTCTATGTGCCCAACAGCGAGAGCGGGACGGTCGACGTGATCGACCCGCGCACCTACAAGGTCGTCGAGCACTTCGCGGTCGGCCTGCTGCCACAGCATGTCGTGCCGGCCTGGGACCTGAAGACGCTGTACGTGACCAACGACCTCGGGAACACGCTTACCCCGATCGACCCGCGCACCGGCAAACCGGGCAGGACGATCCCGGTGGAGGACCCCTACAACATGTACTTCACGCCCGATGGCCGCTTCGCGATCGTCGTCGCGGAACGACTTGGCCGGCTCGATTTTCGCAACCCGCACACGTTCGCACTCAGTCACTCGCTCGCCGTCCCCTGTCGCGGCGTCGATCACATGGACTTCAGCGCCGACGGACGCTTCCTGGTCGCGAGCTGCGAGTTCTCGGGGCAGCTGGTCGTCGTCGACGTCGAACGCCAGCGGGTCGTCCGGACGATCTCCCTCCCGGATGGAGCGAGCGGCATGCCGCAGGATGTCAAACTCTCCCCCGATGGTCGGATCTACTACGTCGCCGATATGCGGGCTGGTGGCCTCTGGGAGATCGACTCCCACAGTTACCGGGTGGTGCGCTTCCAGCCGACCGGTGCCGGAGCGCATGGGTTGTATCCGAGCCGCAACGCGAGGTACCTGTACGTCAGCAACCGCAACGCAGGCACGATCACGGTGCTCTCCTTCCGGACGCGCCGAGTCGTCGCGACCTGGCGGATACCCGGGGGCACGCCCGACATGGGCGGCGTGTCGGCAGACGGGAAGGTGCTCTGGCTCTCCGGCCGTTACCGGAGCGAGGTCTACGCGATCTCAACCGTGACGGGACGACTGCTGGCCCGCATCCCCGTCGGGGCCGGTCCCCACGGCCTCTGCGTTTGGCCGCAGCCGGGCCGCTACTCGCTCGGTCACACCGGGATCCTCCGCTAGGGCGCCTGCATGCCCCGTCCGTTGTACGCGCTACTGGTACTTGCGGCGGCCACCATCCTCGCCGGCTGCTCGAGTGCGCGCACGAGCAGCTCCGGTCGAACCGTCTTCGCGCGGTTCTGCGCCCAATGCCATACCCTGACGGGGCACGACACGAACGCTGCCGGAGGTGATCTGCGTGTCGGGCGGATGAGCGTCACTGCGGTGGCGAGCTTCGTGCGGGTGATGCCTATCCACCCCCGCCTCGACCGCGAGCAGACGCAGGCCGTCGCCCGCTACGTCGCGGCACGTTGACGGGACCTTCTCGACCATCCCGGTGCGGGGTCTTGGCCGGCGCCTCAGTGCACACGCTGGATCCACTGGGCCCAGTGAACCGCGTCAGGCAGTGTCACGACCGCAAGGACAGCACCGACCACGATTGCCGTCGCGACGACCACAAGGCGGGTCTGGGAGTCCGGACGCTTGGCGTGCAGGTCGGGACCGGCGAGCCGCGGGAGGCGCGCCAGGTGCCCGAGAACGTGGAGGCTGAGCGCGCCGAACCAGACGACGAAGCTGGCTTTGTGGAGCGGGAGCACGCCGAAGGTGCCCGGCCCAAGGAGCGCGAGAGCCACACCAGAGGCGAACAACCCGACGGTCGACGCGACGACGATCGGGCCGAGTAGCCGCAATCCGATCGGCGGAGGCCCGGCGTCGACGTAGGCGCGGTGACCGGTGTAGTAACGCGCGAAGCGATACCCGGTGCTGCCGAGCTTGAGTGCGACGAGCGGGACGAGCAGCATTCCGAGGAAGACATGCCATTCGAGGAGCGACCGCAGGGACAGCAGCGTCAGTCCCTCCGCGGCAAGCAGGATGAGGAGCGGGACAGCGGTGAGCGCCGTCAGACGTGAGTTGCCGCCCGGGCCGCGAGCCGAACGACGTGACGGACGTTCTTCTGCAACGGGGTACCGCACGGCCGCGTCGGCCCTGGTCTTCGCACGCTCCTGGAGCATCGTGGAATTCCACCAAGCCGAGATGAGCCGCCGATGAGACAGGCGGTGGGCCTTCATGCACGTCTCACGACATGACGTGACAATGCCCGTGTGAGGGTGCTTCTCGTGGAAGACGAGCGGAAACTTGCGGACCTGCTGGCGCGCGGACTGCGAGAGGAAGGACACGCCGTCGATGTCGCGGCGCGCGGTGAGGACGCTGTCTGGATGGCACAGTCCGCGCCGTTCGATGTGATCGTCCTCGATGTGATGTTGCCGGACATCGACGGATTCACCGTTTGCCGCAAGCTGCGAGCGAGCGAAGTGTGGTCTCCCGTGCTCATGCTGACTGCACGCGACGCGGTCGAGGACAGAGTCGAAGGTCTGGACGCGGGGGCGGACGACTACCTTGCCAAACCATTCGCCTTCGACGAGTTGCTCGCCCGGCTGCGGGCGCTTGCGCGCCGGGCGCCCAACGAGCGGCCGACAACGCTGACGGTCGGTGAACTACGGCTCGATCCTGCGACTCGTCGAGTCTGGTCGGGAGCAGCAGAGATCGAGCTATCGGCGAAGGAGTTCGCACTGCTCGAGCTCTTCATGCGCAACCCAGGGGTCGTGCTCTCGCGCGACCAGCTGCTCGACGGTGCCTGGGACATGTCGTTCGAGCGGCGTTCCAACGTGGTCGATGTCTACGTCCGCTACCTGCGGAACAAGATCGGTCGCGATGGGATCGAGACCGTGCGAGGTATGGGCTACCGGCTGGGCGGCAACGAATGAGTTCGATCCCGATCCGGGTACGGCTTACGATCGCCTTCGCCGCGGCGATGGTATGCGTGATCGGAGCGATGGCCGTGCTCGTCTACGTTCGCGTCGGCGGGGCGTTGATGACCTCCGTCGACCAGACGCTCCGGGCGCAGGCACGTGAGGCTGTGACCCACGTGCACGAGCAGGGCCTCGTCGATCCCGACGCTGCGAGCGGCGTGACTCTCGCACAGGTCGTCAACGCAAACGGCCTTCCAGTCAAGTCTTCTCAACCGGGCTTGCCGCCGCTGCTCGATCCCCGCGAAGCTGCGCGAAGCGCTCACGGTGCCACCCTCCTACGCACGGTCTTCCTGCAGCAGCCACGAGGCGATTGGCGTGTTCTGGCGGAACCGGCCCGGTCGGGTGGGGCGATCGTGGTCGCGCGATCGCTCTCCGCACGGGAAGAGGCCTTGCACCGGATCTTCCGCGAGCTCCTGATCGCCGGGCCGCTCGTCGTCCTGCTTGCCTCGCTCGCCGGCTACGGACTCGCGGCCGCGGCGCTCCGTCCAGTTGAGCTCATGCGCCGCAGGGCGGCCAGTGTGACTCCTTCGTCGCCGGGGCTCTTGCCGGTCTCCCCGGCTCGCGACGAAATCTCCCGTCTTGCGATCACGTTGAACGACATGCTCGGGAGGCTGCACGCGGCCCTCGAGCACGAGCGTCGTTTCGTCGCCGACGCGAGCCATGAGCTGCGAACGCCGGTCGCCTTGCTGCGCACGGAGCTCGAGCTCGCCGTCAGACGACCGCGATCGGCGGAGGAGCTCACACTGGCTATCCGATCGGCACTTGACGAGACCGTTCGTCTTTCACGCCTGGCCGATGATCTGCTCTTGCTTGCCCGCGCGGAGGAGGGCTCACTTCCGCTGCGCCGCGAACGGACCGACCTGAGCGAGCTCTTCGCGGGAGTGGCAGCCCGTTTTGCCAACCGTGCACGAGAGGCGGGACGGCACGTTCGTGCCGTCCCGACCAGAGACTCCGTCGAAGGAGATCCGGTTCGCCTCGAGCAGGCCCTCAACAACCTGGTCGACAACGCTCTGACCTACGGTGGTGGTGAGGTCGAGATCTTCGCCGAGGCCCGGAACGGCGCGATCGAGCTGCATGTCGCGGATCACGGGTCTGGGTTCGACGAAGCATTCTTGAATCGAGCGTTCGACCGATTCAGCCGGGCCGACGAGGCACGCGGGCGAGCGGGCGCCGGGCTCGGGCTCTCGATCGTGCAGTTGATCGCCGACGTGCACGGGGGCAGTGTCGGCGCCGCGAACCGGCCGAGCGGCGGAGCCGATGTCTGGCTCGCGCTCGTGCGCTCGGCGCCGTAGCCCACCCGGGCGTCGGGGTTCATCCCCGTCTCATTTCCGGCTGCCACCCTGATTGCATGCCCAGGCCAATCGAAACCAGTCGGCAGTCGGTCCAGGCGCGTGATGCGGGGATCCTCCGGCTTCGGCGTGTCACGGGGTTCTCGGTCGCGCTCATGGTCGCGGTCGGCGGCGCATTCACGGCACTCGCGGCAGGCTCGACCCACGTGAAGAAGACTTCTTCCGTCGTTCGCGTTCCTGCGCGGCGGATCGCGTCAACGGCCTCGATCGTTCAGGCCCCGGCGCCACCGCTGGTGGGAATCCAGAGTGCGCCGGTGGCGCCGTCGGCGGCGCCCGCGCCGCCGCCCGCTGCGGCTGCGACGTATCAGCAGCCGGTGGTCGTCTCCGGGGGCTCATGAGCGACGCGCCGGCTGCGGCGTCATTCCCCGCGCTCGGGACCACGGCAACCGTCGTGGTCCTGAATCAATCCGCCCTTCCCATCGCGGAGGAACAGCTTCGCCTCTGGCTCGGCGAGGTCGACCGTGTCTGCAGCCGGTTTCTGCCGAATTCCGAGCTCGTTCGCGTAAACGCCCGGGCCGGGTCGTCGGTGTCGGTGAGTCCCTTGCTGGTGCGCTTTCTCCAGTTCGCGCTCGATGCGGCCCGGATGTCGGAGGGTCGGGTCGATCCGACACTCGGCGCACAGCTACAGGCGGTCGGGTATGACCGCACGTTCGCTCTTGTGCGTGAGCGAGAGACCTGGCACATCGCTCGGTCGCCGGATCGCAGACCGACGTGGGAGTCCGTCGAAATCGACGACATCCAGTGCGTCCTCCGAGTGCCGCCCGGTGTTCAACTCGACCTCGGGGCGACCGCCAAGGCGCTTGCGGCGGACGACGCCGCGAACGGGATCGCGACGTCCTGCGAAACCGGCGCGCTCGTCTCGCTCGGCGGCGACCTCGCCGTCGCGGGCGACGCGCCGGAGGGCGGTTGGACGGTGCTCATCGCCGACGATCACGCAGCACCTGTCGGAACCGCAGGCCCGAAGGTCACGATCTCGACCGGCGGTCTCGCAACGTCGAGCACCGCGGTTCGCCGTTGGCGGACCGACTCGGGGGAGGCCCACCACATTCTCGATCCGCGCACTTCCCGTCCGGCCGTCAGTCCGTGGCGGACCGTCAGCGTCGCGGCGGCGAGTTGCTTTCTCGCGAACGCCGCTGCGACGACGGCGATCATCCTCGGCGAGCCCGCTCTGGACTGGCTCGCCCAGCGTGGGCTCCCGGCCCGTTGTGTGCGGCAGGACGGCTCTGTGGTCACAGTCGCCGGCTGGCCGGCGGAGAACCAGGCGGCATGACGCTCGGAGCCGCCACCGGGAATTCCACCGCTTACTGGTACCTGACCCGCGGCATGGGTGTGGGGGCACTTGTCCTGCTCACCGCGTCGGTTGCGCTCGGGGTGCTCACGAGCGTTCGGTGGCGGTCAGATCGCTGGCCGAGGTTCGTGACCGCCGGGCTTCACCGCAACCTCACCCTGCTTGCGATCGCGTTCGTGGCCGTTCACGTCGTGACGACCGTGGCCGACGGGTACACGCCGATCGGCCTGAAGGATGCGTTCATCCCGTTCGTGTCGCCGTATCGCCCCATCTGGCTCGGTCTCGGAGCGATCGCCTTCGATCTTCTCATCGCCCTCGTGGTGACGAGTCTTCTCCGCGAGCGGATCGGTTACCGGGCATGGCGTTACGTGCACTGGCTCGCCTATGCCTCGTGGCCGATCGCGCTCGTGCACGCACTCGGGACGGGCACAGACGCGCGGCTCGGGTGGATGCGCTCGATCGGAGTGGCCTGCGTGGCGGTCGTCGCTCTTGCAGTTCTGACCCGGGTTGCCCTGACCACGGACGGCTCGCGGGCAGTCCGCGGGGGAGCGGCGCTCACAGCATTGGTGGTGCCTCTCGCGATCTTTGTCTGGTACCAGTCCGGGCCGGCGAAGCGCGGCTGGGCGCGGCGGGCCGGCACGCCCGTGTCACTGCTGGCGAGCAGGCGCATCGTTCGACACGGGCGCACCGGCGCCGTCCCGGCGGGGTCGGTCGGCCTGCCAAAGTCCACGTTCACCTCTTCCCTCACCGGAACCGTGGATCACGCGAGTCGCCTGGACGGCCTCGTCGACATCGTGATCCGGGGCCTGCTTCACGGCGGCGCCGGCGGCTCGATTCGAATCGACCTGCGCGGTCAGCCGGACGACAGCGGCGGCGTGTCGATGCTGGCGAGCGGCGTCTCGTACGTGCCGGCGGGGACACGAACCGTGTTCGTCGGCAGCGTCACCGGCCTGGACGGCCAACACGTGTTCGCGGACGTGGTTGCACACGGCGGCAATCGTCTTCATCTCTCACTCGATTTGAACATCGACGCCCAGCGAAACACCGTCACGGGCACGCTGACGGGAACGCCGATCAGTGGTGACGGCGAGTGAGCGCTGCCGAACAGGGCCGCGTAGTCGAAGCTCCGGAAGGTGTTCGACGGCTGCTCGCGGGCGTGAATGGCGACGGCCGCACCACCTCGGTGCGTCAGCACGACAACGTCTACGGCCCGCTGCGCCACCCGGGCCGCGAGCTCATCGGTGAGCTCGAGTCGAGCGGCCTTCGCGGTCGCGGCGGTGGCGGCTTTCCCACCGGCGACAAGTTCGCCGCGGTCGCCGCGCAGGGCAAACGACCGGTGATCGTCGTCAATGCCACGGAAGGCGAGCCGGCGAGCAGCAAGGACCGGGCGCTCGTTCGGCTCGTTCCGCATCTCGTGCTCGATGGTGCTGCCGCCGCTGCAAGTGCGCTCGGCGCACGCAAGGTGATCCTGGCACTGGCCGAGCGTGGCGGAGCCGTCGAGCGCGGCGTCCTTGCGTCAGCGCTCGGCGAGCGGCGCGAAAAGCTCGACTGGCAGATCGCGCCGATCGTCGACGGCTTCGTCTCCGGCGAAGAGACGGCCCTCCTCAACGCTCTCAATGGAAAGGCGGCTCGACCAAGCGTGAAGCCGCCGTACCCATTCGAGCGCGGCTTCGCGGGCGCGCCCACACTCGTACAGAACGCAGAGACACTCGCGCACGTCGGGCTGATCGCACGATTCGGATCCAAGTGGTTTCGCGACGTTGGGACCGAGGCCGAGCCGGGCACGGCGCTCATCTCGCTCTCCGGCGCGGTCGCTCGGCCCGGCGTGTACGAGATCGAGGTCGGCACGCGGGTTGCGGAGGTGATGGCCCAGGGAGGAGGGGTCACAGAGCCGCTCAGCGCATCTCTCGTCGGAGGCTATTTCGGCGGGTGGACCCGCGACCCGAACCACCGGCTGACAGTCGCCGCCGGGCTCGGTGCCGGCGTCGTCGTCGCCTTTCCGGCAAGCGCCTGCGGCGTCTGTGAGAGCGCGCGGGTCGCCCGCTACCTCGCCGGTGAAAGCGCCGGACAGTGTGGCCCTTGCGTCCACGGCCTGGACGCACTCGCATCTGGGCTCGAGCGGGCCGCTCGAGCCCAGGGCCGCGACGATCGCGACCGGCTGGAGCGGTGGGCGAGCCAGGTGGCGGCCCGCGGCGCCTGCCGCCATCCGGACGGCGTCTCGCGGTTCGTCCTGAGCACACTGGCCACATTCCAGGACGAGTTCCTGCTCCACGTGCGGAAGGGCCGCTGCAGCGGTCGCGACCGGGCAGTTCTCCCATCCGGGCGGTGGACGCGGTGAAACAGCTCCGGGTCGACCCGATCGAATGCGACGGCCACGGCCTCTGCGCCGAGCTGTTCCCGGAGTGGGTCGCCCTCGACGACTGGGGCTATCCGATCATCGATCGGCGCCCGGTCCCCGCGGGTTTTGAAGAACATGCGCGGCGCGCCGTGAAAGAGTGCCCGAAGCTAGCGCTACGGCTCGAGAAACGACGCGAGCCGTAGCGGCAGTCGACCGGCGCCACCGCAACGGAGCGTGGCGCGGGGACGGCCGACTCCTCCGACAGCTGGGAGCCGGCCGTCACGCGGCCTTCAGATCTGTTCAGGCGGTGAGAGCAGGCGCTTCGACGAGTGCCTCCTGCGGGTCGATCGCGCCGAGGTTCTCGGCGATCTCGAAGCGGCCGCTTCGAGCCTGGGCGATGTACATGTTCAGGCGCAGGTGATGTTGCCCCGGCGCCATCGCTGCCGGCCCGCCCGGGCCCTCCTCGATCCGCGCGTGGTCGAGGGCGGCGACCACGTCGTCCTGCGCGAGCGAGCCGGCCTCCGTGACCGCGGCTGCCCACAGCCGCAGACCGCGGTAGAGGCCCGAGCAGGCGCTGCCGCCGGTGAACTTGGCGTCGCCGGGGTAGAGCCTGTCGTATCGCTCGAGCAGCCCGCGGCTGAACGGGTCGGGGACGGCCTGGTAGTAGTCGAGGCAGCCGTAGAGGCCCTCGACGTGGACGGCCGGGACCATGTTCAGGAAGTTCTCGTCGAAGTACGTGCAGACGAGCTGTCCTCCGCGTTGCGTGAAGCCGGACTCGTACAGACTCGGCGAAGAACGGCGTCAGCCCCGGCGGGACGATCGTGTTGAACACCGCGTCGGCACCGCTCGCCGTGATTCGCTCGACGGTCTCGCGGTAGTCGGTGTGGTCGAGCGGGAAGTACTCCTCGCCCACGATCGAGCCGCCGTTGGCCGCGACGACCTCCTTGACGCGCGCGTTCAGCACGTGCGGCCAGACGTAGTCGGCCGACGGGAGATAGAACGTCCTCGCGCCCGTCTCCCGCATCAGCCAGGGGATCAGCGGGTCGACCTGCTGCGCCGGCACCGGCCCCGTGCAGAAGATCAACGGGTCGGCCTCCTGGCCCTCGTACTGCTCGGGGTAGATGTAGAGCGTCTCGCCCTCGTCGACGACCGGGCCCTTGATCGCCTGTCTCGTCGAGCTGTAGATGCCGCCGAAGACGACGTCGACCTGGTCGCGCCCGACGAGCTGGGCCGCCTTGGCGGCGGCCACCGCGTCGTCGGTTGCGCTGTCCTCGAGCACGAGGACGAGCGGCCGCCCGAGCAGGCCGCCCTCGGCGTTGAGGTCGTCGATCACCATTCGCGCCACGTTCGCGTTCGCGAGCCCGATGAACGACAGCGGGCCTGTCTGATCGGCGATCACGCCGACCTTGATCGGGGCGACCTGGGTTGACTCCGCCATGACTCCTCCTTGGTGCATCGCCGGACGCCCGGCGGCCGGCAGGCGATGCCTCTCGTGTGCAGCGAATCTGCCGCACCGGCGTCCGCCTGCCCATAGGGCAAATGACCTATTCCGCTCGTCCGGCCCGTCACCGAGGAGAGGGCCGGGGCGAGGCCCGGGCCCTCTCCTCGGTCGTCAGGCGGAGAGCAGCCGCTCGAAGAACGAGCGGTAGCGCGTCATCGCGACCCTCAGATCCTCGGTCGAGACGTTGTCGCTGTCGTTCCACTGGCTTTCCAGACCGCTCCGGGTCTCGGAGAACTGCGCCGCGAGCGACTGCATGAGATCTGCGACGAGTCGATCTGCGTGCTCCACCGCCTCGCGCGGCTGGTCGACGAACTCACCTTGCACGCCCGTCCATTGATCCCGAAAACGTTCGGCGTCGCTCGAGGAGAACAGCGGCTCCGTCGCCTGGTCGTCGACCAGCGCCGCAGGCTCTCCAGCACCTACGGTCTCCGCCCTGGCTCCGCCGTTTGCGATGTCGGCTGTGGTCAGTTCCCGCTCCTGCGTCATCGCTGCACCATCCTTCCCGTTGCCGTCACGCGCCCGCTGCCCGTCTGCTCCGTCGGCGCTGGCTCTGCTGCATTTGCGGCAGCAGGAGGTGACGCTGCGTCCGCACCGTCGCCGAGAAGCTCATCGAAGAGCGACCGGTAGTTCTGCATCGCCTGCCGGAGATCTTCCGTCGTCGCTTCGCCGCGCGCCGACCTCGACGAGATGTCATGCGCCTTTCGATAGTTCTCGACCACGACGGGGTGGTCGACGGACACGTCCGCCGCTCGCTGGTCGAAGTCGTCCACCGGGTAGCCCCGTTCGGCCATCACCGCGTTCACGAGGCCGTCGGCGGCCGCGATCGCGGCAGGCGGCGAATCCACGAACTGTGTCTGGACCAGCTCCCATTGCCGCGCGCAGCGCTGCCGTGCCTCTGCGGGCAGGGGCCGGATCTCGAACTGCTCGCGCCGTTCGCGCCGCGCCGCAAGCTCTGCTTCTGCCTTCCGCTTGTCGCCGACGGCGGTCGCAGTCCGGTCGTACTCGGGCCCGAACCCCTCCCGCAATGAGCGCGTCCGCCGCGCGGCCAACGCCTGCCACAGCACGACAGCTGCCACGACGACCACCGCGACGATGACGATCGCCCATCCCCATCCTGGCATTGCTCCTCCTCGTTTCGCTGTTCAAAGGCTCGTACGCGCCAGTCCATCTGCCCACCCGCCCGCCCGAGAAACACACCGCGTGCCGGCGGTCTTCGGGTTCGAAGACGCCGCGGGTGGGGCAGAGACGGAAGGTGGCCTTCTTCGACGGCTTCGTTCTCCATCGGGTCGAGCTGGGAGAGGTGACCGTTCGAGTCCGCTACGGCGGCGAAGGACCGCCGATCGTGCTCCTGCATGGTCACCCGCGAACGCACGCGACCTGGCACCGGGTCGCCACCCTCCTGAGCCCGCATCACACCGTCGTCTGTCCAGATCTCCGCGGCTACGGACAGACGACGCTGCCGCCGACACGCGAAGACCACGCGCAGTCGTCGAAGCGGGCAATGGCTCTCGACATACGAGATCTCATGCGGAGCCTGGGACACGATCGCTTCGGGGTCGTGGGCCACGATCGCGGCTCGGCGGTCGCCTACCGGCTCGCGCTCGACCATCCGGGTGCGGTGACGAAGCTCGCCGTCCTCGACTGCATCCCGATCGGCGAGCATCTCGCATGCGCGGACGCCAGGTTCCGCGCGTGCCTGGTGGCACTGGTTCTTCTTCGGCCAGACGGAGAAACCGGCCGAGCGTGTGATCAACGCCGATCCTGCCGCGTGGTACGGCAACACCGCCGAGCACATGGGGCCAGAGGCGTACGAGGACCTCTGGGCGGCTCTGCGAGATCCCGACGTCGTGCACGGCATGATCGAGGACTATCGCGCCGGCTTGACCCTCGATCGTGAAGCGGACGACGTCGACCGCGCGAACGGGAAGACGATCACATGCCCTGTCCTCGTCGGGTGGTCGACGCGCGACGATCTGGAAGCCCTCTACGGTGACGTCGTGGCCGTCTGGAGGTCATGGGCAGACGACGTGCGCGGCGTGGCGATCGAGTCGGGGCATCACGTCGCGGAGGAGGCACCCGACGAGCTCGTGCGAGTGCTGCTCCCGTTCTTCGCGCAGGACCGGTAGGCGACGGACGCGCTCTACTCCTCCGCCGTGGCGCGCGGGCTGCGGCCGCGGGTGAGCGGGACGACATACCAGATCACCCCGATCCCGGTGCCGAGCACGAGCACCGCGGCCACGGCGGCGACGGCGCCGAAGAGGACGTCGGTGACGAGCAGGACGGCGGCGAGGATCCCGAGCGCGAGCGACGCCGTTCCGGCCAGGAACATCCAGTGCCCCGCACGGACGACCTCGCTCTTTCCCCCTGCCTCCCACCGGAGGCGGTGGTAGACGGACGGGGCCATCAGCAGGATCGTGCCCGCGGCCGTGAAGAAGAGGCAGACGAACAGCGTGACCTTGCCGCCGTGCCCGACCCGCCCGAACCGGGTGGCGAACGGGACTGTCAGCAGGAACCCGAGGAGGACCTGGGCGCCGGGCAGTGCCACCCGAAGCTCGTTCAGCAGCTCGATCAGCTGGCGGTCTGTCCTCTGCTTCTCGGTCTCCGGCTCCACCGGCTGGCTTCTGCCCGTGCGGGTCACCGGAAAACCGCGCGGTCGCGTCAGCGCGCGGCCGCCTGAGGCCGCCGGTCAGTCACCGTGAGCGACGATCGAGCCCGGCTCGGACGACTCGTCGAAGCTCGAGCGCGGCATCCGCACGACTTCCGTGCAGCTCAGCTGCCCGCACTCGCAGAGAAAGTCGCACGGCTCGAGCTCACTCGCCCCGGCCACTTCCGCGGCGCGCGACAGCGACTCGTTGACGTAGCGGCGGATCTGCCGCCCCCCGGCGCGCGCCAGCTCGTCTGCGGTTGACGTGGGGTCTTCTGCGAGCGACATCTGTCCCTTCCTCGGAGCTGACTGGGCTTGCTAGGTTGTCGGATCGAACTGAAGACGCAAGATGATACCGGAATTAAAACATACGACTTCTTAGTCCGCTATGTCAAGTAGAGACGCTCAGACCGGCTGGCATTTCGTCACGAATCACACGCAGGTTTTGCTCTGCATCGCGGCGAATTCGGACACGCGGCTGAGGGACATCGCGGAGCGCGTCGGGATCACGGAACGGGCGGCCCAGCGGATCGTCGCCGACCTCGTCGCCGAGGGCTACGTGACGCGGGAGCGGACGGGGCGGAGAAACCAGTATGCGATCAACCGGCAGCGGGAGATGCGCCATCCGGCGCAGTTCGGGTTCGAGATCGGGCCTCTGCTCGACCTCCTCCGGCGAGAGGGCGACGCCCTCCCGGATTCGGTCACCCCGCGTCCTGCGACGGGAAGATGACGGTCGGCACCTCGACCTCCGCCGGGTCGACGCCGCGAAGAGACACGTCGACGACGGTCGCGAGGAGCGAAGCGATCGGCACCGAGAGCAGCACGTAGAAGCCGCCGAGCAGCACACCCGTCACCGACACCGCGATCAATGTCAGAAGCGGTGAAAGCCCCACGGCGCCCCCGAGCACGCGCGGCGTGACGAGGTAGTCCTCGGTCAGGCGAATCACGAGCAGCGCCGAGCCGGCGAGCACGGCCGTGTGCCATGACACGGTCAAACCGGCGCCGACGGCGAGGACGAGTGCCGCAAGCGGCCCGACCACGGGAACGATCTCGAGGATGCCGACGGCGATCCCGATGAGCAGCCAGTACGGCTCACCGACCGCCCAGAGCGCGATCGACGCGAGCGTCGAAACGAACGCGATCAGCACGAGCTCGCCTCGCACGAACGCTCCGAGCTTCTGGTCGATCAGCGTCCAGGTGTCGCGGACCGTCTTGCGCCTCGGTCGCGGTAGAAAGCTCGTGACCAGATCGACGGTGCGCTCACGCTCGAAGATCCAGTAGGCGGCGACCGCGAACGTGAAGAGGATGCCCAGCAGCACCTTCAGTGCCTGCTCGCCGACCGACAGAGCGGGCTGGACGAGCTTGTCGGCGGCGGGGAGGCGGTGGAGCCTCCGCGCGAGCACATCGAGCAGCCTGGCCTTGATCCCGCCGCCCGATCCCGGATGGTGGGTCTGGGCAGCGTGCAGCGCCGTTTGAACCTGGTCGGTGAGGGTCGGCACGACAAACGACAGGAACAGCCCGACGGCGGCGAGCACGGCGACGTAGTGGACGAGCAAGCCGACCGGCCGCGGGATCCGCCACGATGCAAGACGATCGATGCCGGGCCGCATCGCGGCCGCAATGGTGAAGCCGAGCAGGATAAGCGCGAGCACCACCTTGAGCTGCCACAGGGCAAACGCGACAACGATCACGAGCAGCGCCACGATCGTCGCGACGAACGCATGTCGCGCGGTCGTGGCGACGGTCCACGTTTCTTCGTCCACCGTGCGCTGCGGTACCCGGAGGCGGACTGTCGAAACGGCGCGACCGTTTCGAGACGAGTGCCGCGGGTAAACGGCGATCCAATCGACGTGGAGGGAGAACAACCTGAGCCCGGCCCGGTCATCGGGAGCCGCTTCGATCTGGAGGGCAGGCTGCTGCGCGGGCCGGCCACCGCATCCCAGCCGGCCCTGGAGACCCGTGTGCGCGACGATCGCGTGGAGGTCAGAAGAGCCGGTGACTCAGCGCGACAATGAGGATCACAGCGCCAGCGCGGCGATCAGCACGAGATTCACGCCGGCGAGCAACGCAAGGGGCGTTGCCTGGCTCCGCCCTTCGGCCATGCGGCGCGCCTCGCGTTCGAGCTCGTCGCGCCGTTCGGGCGGGCGGTAGGACGAGCAAGCACGTTCTGCTCGTCGACGCTCATCGCGACCGCTTCCGCCCGTCGACCGCCCGCTGAAGCTGCGCCTTGTTCATCGTCGAGCGTCCCGGGACGTTGAGCCTCTTGGCCTCGCCGTAGAGCTGCTCGAACGTGCGTCCCTTGCCCCTGTTCGTCCCCGAGCGCAGTCCGCCGCGCCGTCCCGACGAGAGGTCGTTCGTCGAGGTCGAGGACCTGGTGCGTGATTCGCCCGACCGGGCGCGCTCCTTGTTGACCGTCCGGGCAGCGATCTCCTCGGCGCGGGACTCGGACGCGCCGCTCCGTCGCTCGCTCTGCTTGATGTGCTCGTACTGACGAGCCCGCTTGGTGCCCTTCTTGACGCCTCTCGGGGGCATCCTGCCACCTCCTCGGTTCGTCGGATCGACGTGTCGTTTCCGGTTCGGACGGGAGGCAAACGTTTCGCGCCCCCGGGTCGACGGTCCCTGCCCAGCGTGTTCGCAGCCCCGCTCGCGCCTCGGTCCCGCCGGCGGGACCCCGGCGGGCGGCACGGCTGTTTAGCCGCTGTCAGCTCGGAAACTCTGACCTCGACCGTGATCCCCGAACCAAGGAGCGCGCGTATGGGCATTGGTGTCAGCTTGATTCTGATCGCCGCCGGAGCAATCCTCACGTGGGCCGTGACGGCGACGGTCTCCGGAGTCAACATCCACGTCGTCGGCGTGATCCTCCTGGTCATCGGGATCATCGGCCTGTTGATCTCGCTGGCCTTCTGGTCGAGCTGGGGCGGCGCGGGCGTCGCCGGCCGCCGCCGCACGACGACCGTCGAAGACGTCCCGCCGGCTCCCTGATCACCAGGCGGGCCGCATCGTGAACAGGGAGGTCGTCGTCGTGACGGGGGCGTCGGCAGGCGTGGGCCGCGCGGCCGCGCATGCGTTCGCCCGCCGCGGAGCGTGCGTGTGCCTCGTCGCGCGCGGCCTCGAGGGGCTCGAAGACGCGCGCCGCGAGGTCGAGTCGCTCGGCGGCACCGCGATCGTCGTCCAGGCGGACGTGGCCGAGCACGGTCAGGTCGAGGCGGCCGCCGAGCGGTGCGAACGCGAGCTCGGCCCAATCGACATCTGGGTGAACAACGCGATGGCGACCGTGTTCGCGCGGTTCGCCGACGTGTCGCCGGAGGAGTACCGGCGCGCGACCGAGGTGACCTATCTCGGAGCCGTCCACGGAACGATGGCGGCGCTCAGGCGCATGATCCCACGCGATCGAGGCGCCGTCGTGCAGGTCGGGTCGGCGCTCTCCTACCGTGCCATCCCGCTGCAGTCCGCGTACTGCGGCGCCAAGTTCGCGATCCGCGGGTTCACCGACTCCGTGCGCACGGAGCTGATGCACGACGGCAGCAGGGTCTGGATCACGATGGTGCAGCTGCCGGCGCTCAACACGCCGCAGTTCAACTGGTGCCGCACTCACCTGCGCGAGCATCCACAGCCAGTACCTCCGATCTTCCAGCCCGAGGTCGCCGCCGAGGCGATCTACTGGGCGGCTCACCACCGGCGCCGCGAGCTCGATGTGGGAGGGAGCGCTGTGAAGGCGATCGTCGGAAACAAGCTCGCCCCGCGGCTCGCCGACCGCTATCTGGCGCGCACCGGATTCGACGCGCAACAGGTGCAGGGCTTGCCCGTGAACGGCCGCCGCGACAATCTCTTTGCGCCCGACCCCGGTGCAGCCGCGACGCATGGAATGTTCGACGACCGCGCGCGCGGGCGGAGCGTGCAGTTGTGGGCGAACACCCACCGGTCGTTCGTCGCGGCCGCGCTGACGACCGCACTCGCCGGTGCCGCGCGCATCAGCCGGCGTTGACCTCGATCGAGGTGGAGCCTCACGCGCTGCGCGACTACGCGCTGCTCGCCGACGGGGAGCGTGGCGCGCTGGTCGGGCCGCGCGGCGAGCTCGTGTGGATGTGCTTTCCGCGCTGGGACAGCGACGCCGTCTTCTCGGCGCTGATCGGAGGCGCCGGCGGCTACGCCGTCACGCCCGTCGAGCGTTTCGTGTGGGGTGGCTACTACGAGCCCGGCAGCCTGATCTGGCGCAGCCGCTGGGTGACCGTCGGCGAGTCGGTGATCGAGTGCCGTGAGGGGCTTGCGCTGCCGGCGCATCCCGATCGGGTCGTCGTTCTGCGCCGCGTGGTCGCGCAGCGTGACCGGGCGCGCGTCGAGGTCGTGCTCAACCCGCGGGGATCGTTTGGCAGCGACTCACTCGGACGGCTGCGCAGGGACGACGTCTCCGGGGTCTGGCGTGGGCGCGTCGGCGCTCTGCACATGGCCTGGAGCGGAGGCGGGCGCGCCGTTCCCGAGAGTGACGGCCGTCGCGGGAAGGCGCTCCGCCTGTCGCTCGACCTCGAGGAGGGCGAGCACCACGACCTCGTCCTCGTTCTTGCTCTCGGTGCGGGCGTCTCGGAACCGCCCGACCCGGGCGAAGCGTGGTCGGCGACCGAGGCGGCGTGGGGCGAGCGCATTCCGAAGCTCGAGAACACGGTTGCACCGCGAGACGCCCGCCATGCCTACGCCGTTCTCTCCGGGCTGACGGGCGCGAGCGGCGGCCTGGTCGCCGCGGCGACGATGTCCCTGCCCGAGCGTGCGAGGGAGGGCCGCAACTTCGACTATCGGTACGTGTGGATCCGCGACCAGTGCTATGCGGGCCAGGCGGCTGCTGCTGCAGGACCGAACGGCGTCCTCGACGATGCAGTGCGCTTCGTCGGAGCAGCGCTACGCGAGGACGGCGCGCGGCTGAGGCCGGCGTACACCGTCACGGGCGGGGCCGTGCCGTCCGAACGTCGGCTGGATCTCCCGGGCTATCCCGGGGCCGACGCCGTCTTGACCGGCAACCGCGCGAACGCGCAGTTCCAGCTCGACGCGTTCGGCGAGGCGCTGCTGCTGTTCGCGGCGGCGGCGGGGCACGACCGGCTCGAGCCCGACGGATGGAGCGCAGCCGAGATCGCGGCCGCGGCGATCGCCGACCGCTGGCATGAGCCCGACGCCGGCATCTGGGAGCTCGATCCCGAGCCCTGGACACACAGCAGGCTGATTTGCGCCGCGGGCCTCCGCGCCCTCGCGGGCCGGGCGCCCGCCGGCGAGCTGACCGCCCGCTGGCTCGCGCTCGCCGACGCAATCACCGCCGACACCGCGAAGCACGCGCTCCACGCAACCGGGCGCTGGCAGCGTTCGCCCGGCGACGGACGCGTCGACGCGGCGCTTCTCCTCGCCGCGGTCCGCGGCGCCGTGCCGTCGGACGACCCCCGCTCATTGGCAACGCTTCGCGCGGTCACCGAGGAGCTGACAGAGGACGGCTACGTCTATCGCTACCGGCCGGACGAGCGGCCGCTCGGGGAGGCCGAGGGCGCATTCCTGCTCTGCGGCTTCATGCTCTCGCTTGCCCTGGAACAGCAGCGAGACGAGTTCTCCGCGATTCGATGGTTCGAGCGCACCCGTGCGGCATGCGGGCCGCCCGGCCTGTTGTCGGAGGAGTTCGACGTCGCTCAGCGGCAGCTCCGCGGCAACCTCCCGCAGGCCTTCGTGCATGCGCTTCTCCTCGAGTGCGCAGCGAGCTCCTACTCGTCGCCCTCCTCGTCTCCCTGGTCGGGATCGGGGGCCGGCAGGTCGAGCTCGTCGGGCGGATAGGGCTCGGGGACACGGGCGGGGGTGGGCGGGGTCGCCTCGTCCGGCGGCGGCAGCGACTCGTCTCCCGACGCGCGATCCGCGACGCGGATGATCCACTCAGGGAGGTCGAGACCGCCCGCCTCGGCGCATGCCCGCCAGCGTTCGACATGCTCATTCGGGACGTCGATCCGCACGCGCGCGACCGCCGTCCGGCTGTCCGGTGCGAGCGCGCTCCGCGCTTCGCGCAGGGCCGTCCGCAGTTCGTTGCGGGACCACTGCCGCGCTTCGGCGCGGTCGAGCCAGGCCTCCTGCTCGCTCTGCGCAAGCGCAGCCACCTCCGCGTGGTGCGCAAAGCTCAACGTGTTCCGCCGGCGGCATGCGTCGAAACGCCGGGCGACCCAGGCGTAGTTCCGGAGCGTTTGCTGCCCGACGCCGGCGATCCCGGCACCGGCGTGGTAGCGCGAGCCGTAGCGGTCCTCGCCGTAGGCGGCCCAGTCGGCGAGCCACCACGTCGATGCGTCCGCAACGCCGCTGATCCGCTGCCCGACCGCCCGCCACCGCTCGAAGGTGAGGCCGGACGGGAGCCCGATCGAGACGCGGTCGAACGACTCGCCGGGCCCGAGTTGGACGAGCCGCACTCCAGGCTCGTCCTCGTCCTCTTCGTCGAGCGACTCCTCCGTCGCGTCGTCCTCGTCCGAGGCGCCGAGCCACGGCTCGAGCAAGCGCTCGATGTTCTTGCACCCGTTCACGCCTTCCAGACGCGCGCGCACGCGGCGGTTCTCGACGACGACCAAAGAGGGGGCAGTCTCGGCTCCCAGCTTCTTCGCGAGATCCGGCCGCTCGACGCAGTTGATGCGCTGCACGATGAACGCCCGATGGTTCTTGCGGCGTTGCAAGACCTGGGCGAGAAAGCCTTCGGCCCGCCTCGACGGACCGGAGGTCGGCGAATAGACGAAGCAAAGCAACGGTCGCGCGGTGCCGGTCTTCGTCTCCGCAAGCCGCTTCGCGGGCGCAGACCGATCAGGTGCAAGCACGGACATTCGAACCTCCCAGGGCCGCTTCTCCCGCCTCCCCCGATCGCTGTGGTGTGTCCGAACGGGGGAACGGGAAGGGATGTCGGTGGACTCCCGGTCTGCGTTTTTCAAGACAGACCGTTCTGGTCATGTAT
Source organism: uncultured Thermoleophilia bacterium (assembly GCA_963722065.1). GTDB lineage: Bacteria > Actinomycetota > Thermoleophilia > Gaiellales > Gaiellaceae > PALSA-600. The sequence continues at coordinate 56,981 of CAVRMI010000014.1, forward strand.
TTCCGGACTTACTTTGCGTCAAACCTACGAGAACCCTCCCGAAGCACTGCCGGGAGCGCCCGCGCTGCGATGACGCCCGGCCGACCGCGTTTCCGAACCGCCCTCGCGCGGTACCCGGGGGCGTGGGAGACACACACACGACCGGAAGGAGAAGCCGAATGGCCGAGACGAAGCTGAAGGGCAAGCGGATCGGGGTCATCGCGGCCGACATGGTCGAGCAGGTCGAGCTCATCGAGCCGCGCAAGGCGCTCGAGGAGGCCGGAGCCGAGACCGAGTTGATCTCGATCGAGCCAGGCTCCATCCAGGGCTTCGATCACTTCGACAAGTCGGACACGCACAAGGTCGATCGCGCCGTCGAGGAGGCCGACGCATCCGACTACGACGGCCTGCTCATCCCGGGCGGAGTCGGCGATCCCGATCTGATGCGCGGCAGCCCGACGACATCCCCGCGTTCAACGCGAAGATGATCGAGGAGTTCGCGGAAGGGATTCACGCGGCTCAGCGTGCGAAGGCGGGCGCGCGGTAACGGCGCCTCGGCTAGGGGCGCGCCGCTCGCCGGTCCTGCACGATGCGCCACAGACGCAGCGGCAGCAGACCGACGAGCGGCGCTCGCCGCCCGAGGTCGCGCCGATCCTCGTGGTCGAACGCGTCGGCATACCGTCGTGCCTCCGTGGCCGACCCGTACAGCTTCTGTCCGCCGGCCGAGCCGCAGCGCTCGCATTGCCAGGACATCGTCGCGCCGTCGGCCGAGAAGCGGTAGCGATGGCCGGCCAGCCGGCAGCGAACCGGCGTCATGGGCGCTCCTTGATCAAGCTGATCGTGCCGCTCGTCTCGAGAATGGCGAACCGAACCTCCGAGAAGAAACCAGATGCCCGTTCGCCCAAGGCCCTCGAGGTCGCGGTTCCGCCGAAGCGACAAGCAGTCCGGGACGTCGGTCACAGCTCGCCGTTCCCACCCGCCACGCGCATAAACGAGATTAACGGCGGTGCCGCCGGGTAGCGATGGGCCATGACGGCCGTCTCGGAGACCACCCACACCCGCTCGGGCGCCGCCGCCGAGACGATCGAGACCGACATCCCCGGCCGGCTCGACCGTCTGCCCTGGTCCCGGTTCCACTGGCTCGTCCTGACCGGCCTCGGGACCGTGTGGATCCTCGATGGGCTCGAGGTGACGATCGTCGGCTCCATCGGCTCCCGGCTCACCGAGAAGGGCAGCGGCATCTCGATGACCGCGGGGTCGATCGGCACCGCAGCTGCGCTCTACGTCGCCGGAGCATGCATCGGAGCCTTGTTCTTCGGCCAGCTGACCGACCGGTTCGGGCGCAAACGTCTCTTCACGATCACGCTCGGTGTCTACTTCGTCGCGACGGCGGCGACGGCGTTCGCATGGGCGCCCTGGTACTTCTTCCTCTGTCGCTTCTTCACGGGCGCCGGAATCGGCGGAGAGTACTCGGCCATCAACTCGGCGATCGACGAGCTGATCCCGGCCCGGGTTCGCGGGCGCACCGACCTGATCATCAACGGCTCCTACTGGTTCGGCTCGGCGGCCGGGTCGGCGGCCGCGCTGTTCTTCCTCAGTTCGATCTTCCCGACGAACATCGGCTGGCGCATCACGTTCGCGCTGGGCGCGGTGCTCGCATTGTCGATCATGCTCGTGCGCCGCAGCGTGCCGGAAAGCCCGCGCTGGCTCTTCATCCACGGGCGCGAGGACGAGGCGGAGCGGATCGTCCGCGGCATCGAGCAGGAGGTGGAGCGGGAGACGGACGAAGAGCTCGAAGAGGTTCACGACACGATCGAGGTGCGGCAGCGCGAGTCGATCCCGTTTCGCACGATCGCACGGACCGCGTTCAAGCTGTATCCCCGACGCGCCGTCCTCGGCCTCGCGCTCTTTGTCGGGCAGGCCTTCCTCTACAACGGCATCACCTTCAACCTCGGGACGCTCTTCAGCACCTTCTACGGGGTCTCGTCGTCGTACGTGCCTGTCTTCATCATCGTCTTCGCGGTCGGCAACCTGCTCGGGCCGCTCCTGCTCGGACGGTTGTTCGACACGGTCGGACGGGTGCCCATGATCACGTTCACCTATCTGGGGTCGGCTGTGGTCGCGGCCGTCCTCGCGTTCCTCTTCGCGGGCGGCGCGCTCAATTCACCGTGGGCGTTCGAGGGCTTGATCTTCGCCACCTTCTTCCTTGCGTCCGCCGGCGCGAGTGCGGCGTACCTGACGGTCAGCGAGATCTTCCCGATGGAGACGCGCGCGCTGGCAATCGCCTTCTTCTACGCGATCGGAACCGGCCTCGGCGGGATCATCGGCCCGCTGCTCTTCGGACACCTGATCGCAACGAACGACCGCAACATGGTGATGCTCGCGTTCCTGATCGGCGCGGGCGTGATGGCGCTCGGCGGCGTCGCCGAGCTCTTCCTGGGAGTACGCGCCGAGAACACCCAGCTGGAGGAGGTCGCGAAGCCGCTGACGGCGGAGGAGGCCGAGACCGGCGAGCTCGCCGGGGAGGGCGAAGACGGGGAGCAGCGGACGGACGAGAACGAGCGGCGTTGGCGGGAACGCGACGCGCACCGCGCCGAGCGCGAGCGCGCAGGGCGCCGGCGGTACAGGCCCGGTCCGGGCAGGGGTTCGACCTTCTACTCGCCCGGGATGCTCGGAACGTCGCTGCGGTCACGCACGGCGTCGCCCGGCGTCCTCGACCGTGAGCTGGCTGCGATCGTCGCTGCCGTCGAGCGTGAGGGGCCGCTCCGGCGCGAGCAGATCGCCCGCGAGGTTCGCGCCGCGCGTTGGGGGCCCGGGCGCTTTGCGGCAGCCCTCCGAGAGGCCCTCGCCGAGAATCTGATCCGCCGCAGCTCGGGCTCGCGGTACGAAGCGGTGCGGGCCGGGAACGGGTAGCAGAGCAGGCGGGCCGAGGATCGCCCGCTCGACCCTGCGGGACGACCAGCGACCTGCGAGAGTTCGGGCGTCCATGAGGACGACCGGGGGTCGGATGAAGCTGCTCGTGATGCTGTTCGCTTTTGCGGCGTGCTTCGCCGCGGCCTCCGTGCAGGCGTCGAACGGGATCCGGTACGGGATCCAGGACGACGCGTGGTTGGAGTACGGCCCGGGGAAGCTCGACCAGCGGCTGACGACGTTCAAGCGGCTCGGCGTTCCGCTCGTCCGGTTCACGCTCCACTGGAACGAGGTCAGCCTGCGACGGCCGAAGGACCCGAGCTCGCCGCGCGATCCCGCCTACGACTGGCGTCGTCCCGACCGGATGCTGCGCGGCCTGCATCGTTACGGCCTGACGCCCGTGCTCACGCTGGTCGGCACGCCGGCGTGGGCGAACGGCGGGCGCCGCCCGAACTTCGCCCCACCGCGGCCGCGCGACTTCCGCGCGTTTGCGCGCGCCGCCGCCCGGCGCTACCCCTGGGTGCGGTACTGGCTGATCTGGAACGAGCCGAACCACCCGCTCTGGCTGAGGCCGACGAAGGCGGCGATCTACGTGCAGCATCTGCTCAACCCGGGGTACGAGGCGATCCACGCCGTCCTGCCGCACGCCCAGGTCGGCGGCGGCGTCACCGCGCCCCGCGGCGGTCTGGGGGGCGTCGCGCCCGTCGCCTGGGTCCGCGGCATGGCCGCCGCCCACGCGAAGCTCGACGCCTATGCTCACCATCCGTACCCGCTGTCGCCGCGCGAGACGCCGTCCAGCGGGGGCTGCAAGAACTGTCCCTCGATCACGATGGCGACGCTCCCGAAGCTCCTGATCCTCGTCAGGCGGTTCTTCGGGCCGAAGCCGATCTGGCTCACCGAGTACGGCTACCAGACGAATCCACCGGACACCTTCCTGGGCGTTCCACCGAAGCGGCAGGCGACACTGCTCAGCCTCGCGGCGATGCGCGCGTGGAGGCTGCCGCGGGTGACGATGCTGATCCAGTACCTCTACCGCGACGAGGCGGTGCTCAGCCGTTTCCAGACCGGGCTCGTCTTCGCGGACAACCGGCCGAAGCCCTCACTGCAGGGGTTCGGGCTGCCGTTCGCGGAGATGCGGCGAGACGGGTTCCAAACGGTGCTCTGGGGCCAGGTCCGCGGCGGACGCGCCGGACGGAAGCCGTACCAGCTCGAGGTGCTCCACCGGAACGTGTGGAAGCCCGTCGGGCGCGCGCGTCTGACGAACGACGCGGGCGTCTTCGTGCGCACGCTTCGCCTCCAGCGCGGTGCGCTGCTCCGGATCTGGGCGCCGCCCCGGCCCCGCTTCAGCCTCCAGCTCCGGGTCAGGTGACAGGCGGTTGACGAAGCTCGTGAATCTGGCTCGGCTCCGCCGAGCCAGATTCATCGGCCCGGACAGAGGTCAGTGGTCGATCATGCGCTGGTTGGCCTCGGCGTAGCGTTCTCCCTCCGCCGTGATCTCCAGGGAGGCCGTACCGAGTGCGATCTGCGCGGGCGTCGGGAACGGTGTTGCGGAAGTCGGAGCTCTCGAACTGCGTGCTCTCGTCGATCTTCTCGGTCAGTGAGCGAGATCATCTCGTGCTTGTCGGCGGGCAGGCCGAGGCTGCTGCTCATCCTCATGCAGCCGAGGCCGATCGCCGAGACCTCCAGGTCGCTTCCGAGTTCCGAGTGTCCGCTTTTGCATGACAGCTCCTCGAGTTGGGTTAGGTACGGCCGGCCTTCGAGTGCGTCCGGCAGCAGCTCCTCGAACTGCCAGGCCCTCTCACCGTGCCCGTCACGCGGCTACTCTCGGCCGCGCGGACACCAAGAATGAGATCCGTGAGTTCCTGACCTCGAGAGAGGGAGACAACGTGCAGATCACGAGGAACACGACCGAGACCATGGCGGGACCGGGCGACTGGTTCACCGGCACCGTCCACGTGGACGCCGTCGCGGCACCGACCGGCGGCTCGCACCTGAGCGCGAGCCGCGTCCATTTCGCGCCCGGTGCTCGCACCGCGTGGCACACGCACCCGAACGGCCAGACGATCTACGTGCTCGAAGGCGTCGGCCTCGCCCAGCGCCGGGGCGGCACGGTCGAGGTGATCCGGCCCGGCGACCGCGTGTTCTTCGAGCCGGGGGAGGTGCACTGGCACGGCGCCGCCGCGACGCGGTTCATGACCCACCTCGCAATGGTCGAGGTCGACGACGAGGGCACCAGCGCAACCTGGGGCGAGCACGTCACGGACGAGGAGTACGGCGCGGCGCCTCCCGTCGGCGACTGAGGCTGCCTTTTACACCCGTGTGACGCTTTTCCGCCGTGGCGGCGTATAACGAGTCCATGAGGTCCACGACGCGGATGGCACTCGTCGCGGCATCGGTCGTCCTCTTCGCCGCAGGGCTGAGTGGGGCGGCGGGCCGAGCCGCTCCCGGCCGTACCGGCGCTTCTCCCGCTGCGCAGGCAGCGCGGCTCGTGCCGTTTCGCTCCTGTGGCGACCTGCTCGGCTACGTCAAGGCGCAGGCGGCGCCGCTCGTCGGCCCGTTCGGGCTCGGCGGATCGGTCGCCCCCGGCGCCCTTCCTCCCGGCGTCGCCGTCCCGGCCGCCGGTGCAACGCCCGTCGGGGCGGGGCCGACGGAGGGCGTCGACTACTCGGGCACGAACGTGCAGGAGCAGGGGGTCGACGAGCCGGACCTCGTCAAGACGAACGGCACGACGCTGTTCGCCGTCGCGGGCAACCGGCTCAATGCCGTCGACGTCACCGGGAGGAGCCCGCGGCTGCTCGACTCGCTGACCCTCGACAGCGCCTGGAGCCACGAGCTCCTGCTCGCAGGCGACCGCCTGCTCGTTCTGTCGCGAGGGGGGTACTGGGTGACGCCGCAACCGGCCGCCGCGGCGATCCCTCTGCCGTACCTCCCCGCCCATTCGGTGCTGTCGGAGATCGATGTCTCGAATCCGAAGGCGCTGCGGCTCGTTCGCACCCTGACGCTGGACGGCGCCTACGTCGACGCGCGCCTCGTCGGGACGGCCGCCCGCATCGTCGTCTCCTCCCAGGTGCCGTCGGTGCTGCCCTTCGAGCGGCCGGCGGACTCGACGCCCGTGGCGCTCGCGGCGGCGCGGGAGCAGAATCGCGCCGTCCTCCAGGCGTCGGGCCTGGGCGCCTGGCTGCCGAGCTACCAGATCAAGCGTGCAGGTCGGCCGGCGCAGGCAGCACGGCCGCTCGTCCAGTGCCGGAACGTCGACCATCCGAAGAAGTTCTCCGGGCTCGGGATGCTGACGGTGCTCACGGTGAACGTGGCCGCCGGCCTCGTTCCGGTGGACTCGATCAGCGTGATGACGGATGCCCGGATCGTGTACGCGTCGCCGAACAATCTCTACCTCGCGACCGAGCGCTGGAACGAGCGGCCGCTCCCGGCAGCGCCGACCGTGGCCAAGGCGAACGTCACGACCGCCATCCACCGCTTCGACATCTCCGATCCGTCCCGAACGCGCTACCGGGGCAGCGGCGTGGTGCCGGGCTACCTCCTGAACCAGTGGTCGATGTCCGAGTACCAGGGGGTGCTGCGCGTCGTGAGCACGAACGGGCCGGCGTGGTTCGGCCCGACCGGTTCGATCGAGTCGTCTCTGACGACGCTGCGCCCGGGCGACGGCGCGCTGAACCCGATCGGCAGCGTCGGCAACCTCGGCAAGGGACGGCGTGTCTACGCGGTCCGGTTCGTCGGTGCGACCGGCTACGTCGTGACGTTCAAGCAGGTCGACCCCCTGACGACCCTCGACCTCACCGATCCGGCACGGCCGCGCGTGCTCGGAGAGCTCGAGCTCCCCGGCTACTCGGCCTATCTGCAGCCGATCGGCTCGGACCTCCTGCTCGGGATCGGGCAGGACGTCAACGAGCAGGGCGAACCGGTCGGCACCCAGCTCTCGCTCTTCGACGTCTCGGACCTCCGGCACCCGTCGCGGCTCGCGCACACGACGCTCGGCGCGGGCTGGTCCGAAGCGGAGTCCGATCCGCACGCGTTTCTCTTCTGGCCGCGGACCGATCTCGTGGTCGTGCCGTTCGACCAGCGGGCGGTCGGCTACCGGGTCGGCCGGTCGACCGGTCTCGAGCTCGTCGGCCGCATCACGCATCCGAACGAGCAGGGGGCCTCGTCGGGCATCGCACGCTCGGTGGTGGTCGGCAGCAGTGTCTTCACTGTCTCGCCTGCAGGCGTCGCGTCGAGCAGCCTCACCACGCTGGCGCCGCAGGGCTGGGCGTCCTTCCCACCGCCGGCACGCGTGCCCGGCCCGGTTCCGCTGCCAAGCCCGGGGCCGTGACGGCGACTACGAGGCGGAGCCTTCGGGCCCGTGCTCGATGTAGCTCAGGAGCGCTGCGCTCAGCCCGAGGTCGAGCGTCACCGACCCTCCGTCGAGCCGAAGCCGGTCACCGTCCTCGGTGATCTCGGTCCGCCAGTCGTGGAGGTCGACGAAGCGAATCGCGCTCTCCTGCACCCAGCGTGCGCGGTCGGCCCGCGTGCTTCCCCGGGTGTTGAGGTTGAGCTCGAGCGCGATCTCGTAGTCGATCTCGGAGGGCTGCCGGTCGCGCAGTCTCTGCAGGTTGATGTCGATCGCGGCCGCCACCGGCGCAAGGGCCAGGTCGATCGGGCTTTTCGGATGGAGTGGCATGCCGCCAGCGTCGTTCAATTCGCCCGGCGGGGAATCCAGGAGAACGCTGAGCCCGGGTGGGGTTTTCCCGCACACCCTCGAGGCGGCCGGCGCGCGTAGGGTTCGGTGCGAGCGCAGATGGCACACGATCACGCAACGAAGATCCCGCGCAAGCTGTACGAGCAGGAGCTGCTGCGCCTGCAGGGAGAGCTCGTGCAGATGAAGGAGTGGGTGCGAACGACGGGGGCCCGGCTCGTCGTCCTCTTCGAAGGGCGCGATGCGGCCGGCAAGGGCGGTGCGATCAAGCGGGTGACCGAGTACCTGAATCCCCGGGTCGCGCGCATCGTGGCGCTGCCGGCGCCGACCGAGCGCGAGCAGGGCCAGTGGTACTTCCAGCGGTACATCTCCCACCTGCCGAGCGCAGGCGAGATGGTCGTCTTCGACCGCAGCTGGTACAACCGCGCCGGCGTCGAGCACGTGATGGGGTTCTGCACGCCCGCTGAATACCGGCGCTTCCTCCAGCAGTGCCCGATCTTCGAGCGGCTGCTCGTCGAGGACGGCATCCAGCTGATCAAGTACTGGTTCTCGGTCAGCGATGAGGAGCAAGAGCGGCGCTTCCGTTCGCGGCTCGAGGACCCGCTCCGACGGTGGAAGCTCTCGCCGCTCGACCTCGAGTCTCGCGCCCGGTGGGTCGACTACTCGCGGGCCAAGGACGAGATGTTCGTGCACACGGACATCGAGGAGGCGCCGTGGTACGTCGTCGAAGGCGACGACAAGCGTCGAGCGCGCCTCAACTGCATCGCCCACCTCCTGTCGATCGTGCCGTACGAGGATGTGCTGGAGACGCCGGTCGAGCTGCCGCCCCGCCCGCCGGAGAGCAATTACGAGCGGCCGCCGCGCGATCTCTTCCGCTACGTGCCCGATCACGCGGCGACCCTGCTCTCCTGAGCCGACGGGCTCAGGTCCGGCCTACGGTGCGATGTTGTGGTTGTGCCGGAAGACGTTCTCCGGGTCGTAGCGCCTCTTCAGCTCGACGAGCCGGTCGTAGTTCGGCCCGTACGCAGCGCGGACGGCGTCGTCCTGGTCGTCGCCGAGGTAGTTGAGCCATCGCCCCTCGGACAGATGCGGGGCGAGCGCCGCGTGCGTCTCGCGCGTCCACGCGATGTTCGCGTCGGTGTCGGCGGGGTCGGTCCAGACCGACGGGAGGAGCAGGTTCCAGCCTTCCTCTCGGTGGGGCACGGCGGTGTCGGTGACGCCGACCCGGCAGACCGCTCCGTGGAACTGCTCGAGCAGCATCGCGCTCATCGTCGAGGGCACGCTCGCGAACCGTTCGACGGCCGTGTCGATCAGGCCGTCGGGCAGCCCGCTCGTGAAGCTGGAGAGCCAGTAGTTGAGCGACCCGCTCGGATAGTTGGCGTCGAGCACCGTGTTCATCACCTGGTAGGGCATCGGGCCGACCTCGACCATCAGCGGTGAGCCCCAGGTCTTGAACGGCGCCAGCTCTCGCTCGGCCTCCTCGGGGGGGCCGGTGTGGAAGACGACCATGGCAGCGAGCTTCAGCCCCGACCCGTCGGGCGCGTGCACCAGCGCCGCGAACACCGTGAGGTCGTCGGAGACCGAGGCGAGCGCGTCCCGGTAGAAACGCAGCAGATCCGGCGCCGCGTCGATCGGATGCGCGATCAGCCCGCCGGTGACCATCTGCAACGGATGGAGGCGGTACTGGAACGAGGCCGCGACGCCGAAGTTGCCGCCGCCGCCGCGCAGCGCCCAGAAGAGGTCCGGGTCCGAGCCCGACGTCACGTCGAGGACGTCGCCTTCGGCCGTCACGAGCTCGATCGCCGTCACGTTGTCGGCAGCCAGCCCGTACTTCGCCATCAGCCAGCCGAGACCGCCGCCGAGCGTCAGCCCGGCGATGCCGGTGGTCGAGATCGCGCCGCCCGTCACCGCGAGCCCGTGCACCGCCGTCTCGCGGTTGAGCTCGCGCCACAGCACGCCGCCCTGCGCGCGCACGGTGCGCGCGACCGGGTCGACGTAGATCCCTTTCATCGGGCTCAGATCGATCATCACCGCGCCCTCGGCGACTGCGCGCCCGGCGACGTTGTGGCCGCCGCCCCGCACGCAGAGCTCGAGCCCTTCGGCTCGCGCGAACCGGACTGCGTCCGCGATGTCGGCGGTGTTCTGGCAGCGGGCGATCAGCGCCGGCCTGCGGTCGATCAACCCGTTGTGGACCCGACGCGCTTCGTCGTAGCCACCCTCGCCCGGGCTCAAGAGACTCCCGGAAACCGCTCCTCGCAGCGCCTCGATCCGTTCGGTGTCCATGCTTGCCGTCGTCAACTCGGCTCCTTCCCGTCGGATTCGCGCGAGTCTAGAAGCCGCCGGTGCAGGCTGCAACGAGCGGCGTCCCTCGGTCGAGGGACGCCGCTCCGGCCGGCGGTCTGCGGCCGCGACTGAAAAGCCGCAAACTGCGGTTCGTCTCGCAGCTCCGGTCTTGAACGAGCCTCGCCCCGTCGCTACCTTGCTGAGTGCACCGAGCGCGGAGCGTTAGTAGACCGAAGCCGTTCCCGAGGGCCGTAGGCGGAAGCCGAGGGTTCGTGGGGGCGGTGGACGAAAACGCCACCGGCTCGGTGAATTTTTGCCCTGGAACGCGCCGGAGGATCGCGCGCGGAGCGCAGGCCTGTTATCAACATCGAGGTTCGGTTTCCGCGTGTTCGCGCGGGCTGGTGGTGGTGCATTGTGGAAAACCTGTTGACAATCTCGGTCGCTCCCGCCGTCGAGCACGCCCGTTGACCGTCCCCCAGCAGCGCCTCGACGAGGCGAAGATCGAGACGCTCCGGAGCTGGGGCGACGGGCTGCAGACCGATCCACGAGAGGAGCTGCGCGCCGCCGGCCGGGCGATCACGATGCTGGTCGAGGAGATCGAGCGCCTCAACATCGACCTCTGGCATGCCCGCACCGACGCCCGGGAGGCGCCGGCCGACGGGGGCCCGGCCGCCGCGGGCAACGTGGGCCGGCTGCCGCCTCCGCTTCCCGCCTACTGACGGCCTTGCATCGCCGTCCGCGGCTGAGGATGATCGCGTGAACTCGAGGGAGGACACGTGCCACACAACTTCGTCAAGATCACCGCGATGACGCCGAATCCGGGGCTCCGGACACGCGCGAACGTCAAGACGGCCTGCGAGAAGCACGACGGGACGTTCGTGGACCTCTGGTTCGACGAACCCAAGAACCCGACCTATGCCTACGTGCTGGTCGAGGACGGAAACCTCAACGGGATCCTCCACGATCTGCACGGGCTGGAGGTCATCCGCCTGTTCGAAGCGAAGTAGCGCCGGCTCGCTAGTCGGCGAGCGCGAGGGCGATCGCCCGGTCGAGGTCGAAGTCCGCCTCCGGGCCGGCCGGCTCGAGGCCGAGCCCCGCTCGGTCCTCCGCGACGAGCACGTCGTCCGGGTCGTGCTCGATGCCGATGCTGTCTCGCAGCGCCTGCGCCGCTTCGAACAGCGCGGTTGCGCGACCGTTGTCGCCCGAGCGGTAGGCGACCGCGGCGAGCCCGTTCAGGCTGAAGACCAGGCCGTGCAGGTAGCCGAGCCGGTGCGCGATCCGCGTTCCGGCCGCGAGCGCCTGGCGCGCGTCGGCCAGGCGCCCGAGCCCGAGGTGTGCGTACCCCTCGATCGTGACCGCCAGGGCCTCGCCCTGGCGGTTGCCGACCTCGGTCTGGATCGCCCGGCTCTCGACGGCCAGGGGCAGAGCCTCTCCGGGCGAGCCCGAGCGGAGGTAGGTGTTTGCGAGATCGCCGAGGACGCCGCCGAGCCCGAACCGGTCGTCGCTGCGGCGGAAGACGGACGCGGCGTCCTCGTAGAGGCGGATCGCCTCGTCCCAGCTGCCCGCGTCGGCCGCAACGTGTCCGAGCGCGCTGAGGCTGCGCGCCTCGCCGCGCTGCTGCCTCTCCGCCCTGAACCGGTCGAGCGCGTCCTGGAAGACGGCTCGTCCACGCGCGGTGTCGCCCCGCGAGATCACGATCGCGCCCAGCTGGTACTGGAGCTCGGCGTGCTCGAGCGGCGTGGGGCCGAGCCCGAGCGCCCGCTCGATCGCGCGTTGCCCTTCCTCGTAGCGTCCACGGACGAGCCAGAAGCGCCAGAGTGCGATCGTCAGCCGCGGCACCTCCTGCGGCGCCTCGAGCGCGAACCAGTCGAGGGCCGCGAGGAAGTTGCCGTAGTCGGCGCCGATCGCTGCAAGCCACGCTTCGGCGTCGTGCCCCGTCAGCTTCGGCGCAGCCACTTCCGCGGCGGAGAGGTAGTACTGCGCATGGCGGCTCGGCAGCCTCATCGCCTCTGCAACCGGCAGGCGCCGGCGTGCGAACTCGCGAATCGTCTCGAGCATGAGGAACCGACTGTCGCCTCGGGCCTTGAGGAGACTTGCCTCGGCGAGCGTCGTCAGGGTCTCCAGATCGGTGTCTGCGACCGACTCGGCGGCCTCGATGGCGAACGTGCCGGCGAAGATCGACAGCCGCAGGAACACGCTCTGCACCTCCGCGTCGAGGAGGTCGTAGCTCCACGCGATCGTCGCCTCGAGCGTCCGCTGCCGTTCGGGCAGATCGGCGGGCCCGCGCGTCAAGAGCGACAGCCGTGAATCGAGGCGGTGCAGCAGGGCGGCCGGGTCGAGCAGCCTCAGCCGCGCCGCTGCGAGCTCGAGCGCGAGCGGCAGGCAGTCCAGACGCCGGCAGATCTCGTCCACCTCCGGCGACGGCTCCGCGCTTCTCCGCACGGTGTGCGCGCGGTCGAGGAAGAGCTCGACCGCGGCCACCTGCGGCAGCGGGTCGAGGGGATACTCGACCTCCATCGAGACGTGCAGCGGGATCCGGCTCGTGACGAGGAGCGTCGGGCCGGATGAGCCCGCGAGGAAACCGGCGATCGCCGGGGCGGCTTCACGGAGGTGCTCGAAGTTGTCGAGGACGAGCAGCGACCGCTGGTCGGCGTTGTCCGCCTCCGAGAGGCCGAGCGCCTGCAGTGCGACCGGCAGCACGAGGCTCGCGTCGGTGAGCGCCGCGAGTGGGACGAAGTGGACGCCGTCGGGGAACTCGTCCAGCAGCTCGGCTGCGATCTGCAGGGCCAGCCGCGTCTTGCCCGTGCCGCCGGTGCCCGTGATCGTCACCAGCCTGGTGCGCCGGAGCAGGTCCTGCACCTCCAGCTGCTCGACGATGCGGCCGACGAGCGGATGCGCCGTCTCCGGCAGGTTCGACCTGTTCAGGCTCCGGAGCGGGGGGAACGACCCGAGGCCGAGCTGGTAGATGCGCTCCGACCGGGTGAGGTCCTTCAACCGATGCTCGCCGAGATCGACGATCTCCTCCTCGTCCGTGAGCAGGTCGCGTGTCGCATTCGACAGGAGCACCTGCCCTCCGTGCCCGGCGGCCGCGATCCGGGCTGCCCGATGAACGTCCATCCCCACGTAGCCCTCCTTCGTCAGCAGGGGCTCGCCGGTGTGGATGCCCATCCGCACCCGTACGGCCGAGCCGCCGAGGAGCGACTGCGCGGCGCGGGCGGCCGCCGCCGCGTCGCCGGCGCGGCTGAAGGCGACGAAGAACGAATCTCCCTGCGTGTCGATCTCGACGCCGCCGTGCAGATCCCACGCCTGCCGCAGCGACGCGCGGTGGCGTTCCAGCTCGGCCGCGTACGCATCGGGCCCGAGCTCTCCGAGCAGCAACGTCGACCCTTCGACATCCGTGAAGAGAAAGGTGACCGTGCCCGAAGGGCGATGCGGCATGACCAGAGGATCGCGGCATTGCCCGACGCTCGCAAGCGCGCCGGCGGCCTAAACCGGGAAGGCGCGCTCGGGCTCGGTCACGGAACGGCTCGTTGCACCGGGCCTCAGCCTCTCGACGCGGTCGAGCCAGGGCGCTGCCTGCAGGCGCTCGAACGTCTGCGCGGCTGCCGCGAGCAGCACCTCTGCCTCGGTCTCACGGTCGCTCGCGAGGAGCCGCGACGCCGCCTCGAGGCGGGTGACTGCCAGGAAGAACGGCAGCTCGAGCTCGTCGAACACACGCTCTGCAGTTCGGAACTCGGCCTCGGCGTCGGCTTCCGGAAGGTAGGCGCGGAAACGCGCCCGAACCGCGCGAATCGAAGGCGTGAGCTGGCCGGGCAGCAGCACCTCCAATCGCACGAGCAGGGCCCGCAGCTGCTCGAGATCGCCGCGTGCAGCCGCGACCTCGAGCGCCTCGAACAGGGTGTATTTCCCGAGCCCGGCGAGGTCCAGCTCGGGGGCCGCGGCCCGGCGGCTCGCCGCCAGGGCGCCGTCGAGGTCGCCTTCCGCCCGCAGGAGGCACGACTCGATCATGGCGTAGCCTGCCGCGAAGTCGGCGTTCTCCGACCGTGAGATGCTCGCGTCCCTGGTCAAGATCTCGCGCGCGCGCCCGAGCTCGCCGCGGGCCGCCAGGATGCGCACCGCCTGCAGCCGAAGACCGCGCGCGAACTCGTTCGCCGCGAGCTCGTCGGCCTCGTCGGCCCGGGCGAGCGCCTCGTCCCAGCGACCGAGCAGGTCGAGCGTGCCGATCGATCCGGCGACGAAGTTGGCCTCCCAGTTGCGGTGACCGACTCGCCGCGCGAGCTCGAGGGCCTTCTCGATGTTGGCGATGTTCGCTTTCCAGTCGTCGACGGTCCAGAGCAGGACGGACAGGTTGTTGTAGACCCGTAGCGCCGCCGCGTGGAGCTCCTGCGCGAGCGCGATCTCGAGCGCACCTTCGAGGAGAATGCGCGACTCGCGCAGTCGATCGCGCTGCATCGCAATCACCGACTTGCTGTTCAACGCCTGAACGAACGTCTCCGGGAGATCGAGCACCTCGGCGAGCGTGAGCGCGCGCTCCAGGTAGGGAGCCGCCCGTTCGGTCTCACCCGTGAAGATCAGGAAGCGGCCGAGCTGGCCCGCGATCTCTGCGAGCACCGCATCGGGCTCGCCCGTGTCGAGGTCGGCGATCACGGGCTCGAGCCGCGCAACCGCCTGCGGGGGATGGCCGTCCTCGAAATCGATTGTTGCGAGGAGCGAGAGCACGCCTGCGCCCGCCCGGACATCGCCGAGGTCGGCGAAGGCAGCTCGGGCCTCCTCGAGCAGCGCTTCCGCCTCTCGAGGCAGCGACGCGCTGTACGCCATCTCTCCCGCCCGGGCGATCAGCCCGGCGCGCGTGTCCTCCTGCACGGCGAGCCTCGCAGCCTGCTCGAAATACCGTTTCGCCTCCGCGGCGGCGGCGAGCGACGCCGCGCGCTCGCCGGCGAGCAGAAGGGCACGCGCCGCGCGGACCTGGAGCTCCTCGGCGTCCGCGGCCTCGGGCGAGGCCTCGAAAGCGGCGAGGAGATGCGCCGCGATCACCTCGGCGAGCTCGTCTTCGGCCCCGGAGGAACCGAGGAAATCGGCTGCGGCGAGATGCAGCTGCTTCCGCTGCTGCCGCGCAAGCGTCTCGTAGGCGACCCGGCGGACGAGGTCCTGGAGAAAGCCGTACTGCCCGTGCTCGGGGGAACGGGCGTCGGCGTGCAGCGAGAGCACTTCTTTCCGGACGAGAGCGGCGAGCTCGAGCTCGAGCTCGGGCTCGGGCACGCCGGACAGGCTGGCGAGCGCTGCACGCGTGAACGTCTTGCCGAGGACGGCCGCCACCTGGAGCAGGCGGCGGTCGGTGTCGCTCAGCCCGTCCAGGCGCGCGGCGATCAAGGCCTGCAGCGTTTCGGGGACCTCGAGCGTCTCCAGCTCTCCGGTCGGCAGGTAGCGGTCGCCGGACCGTTCCAGCTCGCCGCGGTCGAGCAGCATCCGCACGGTCTCGACCGCGTACAGGGGGACGCCCTCCGCACGCGCGAGGATCTGAGCCAGGAGGCCGCCCGGCAGGCCGGGCACGAGGCCCGCGAGCAGCTCCGTCATGGCGGCCTCCGAGAGCGGCTCGAGGTAGATCGACGTGAAGTTCCGCTGCCCGGCGCCCCAGTCGGGCCGGCGCTCGTGGAGCTCCGGCCGGGCGAGCGTGACGACGAAGAGCGGATGGCTGCGAGACCACTCGAGCAGGTACTCGATGAAGTCGAGGAGCGAAGCGTCCGCCCACTGCAGGTCCTCGAACAGCAGGACGACCGGGTTCGAGTCGCCGAGGCGCTCGAAGAACAGACGCCAGGCGGCGAAGAGGTCCTGCCGCTCGCTCGATTCGCCGTCCGCGAGCCCGAGCAGCTGCGCGAGCCGAGGCTCGACGAAGCGCCGTTCGTCCTCGTCGAGCAGCTGCTCGCGGAGTGTCTCCCGCAGCTTCGCGAGTGCCGAGTCGACCGGCTCGTCCTCGGAGATCCGGCAGCGCATTCTCACCATGTCGGCGAGCGCCCAGTAGGCGACTCCCTCGCCGTAGGCGAGGCAGCGGCCGCGATGCCACCAGATCTGTTCGACGATCCCGTCGAAGTACTTGTAGAACTCCCAGCCGAGGCGCGACTTGCCGATGCCGGCGATCCCCGTCACGGAGAC
The DNA here is from genome assembly GCA_963722065.1 of uncultured Thermoleophilia bacterium. Classification (GTDB taxonomy): domain Bacteria; phylum Actinomycetota; class Thermoleophilia; order Gaiellales; family Gaiellaceae; genus PALSA-600. Next base: position 72,993 of record CAVRMI010000014.1, read on the forward strand.
GAGTTGCGCGCGCTGCTCGTCGGCGCAGGCGTGGAAGAGCTCCTTGATCCGCCGCAGCTCGCGGTCCCGGCCGACGAACGGCGCCTCGAGCCCCTGTGAGCGGAGCTGGCCGCCGACGCCGGAGACCACGCGCAGCGCCCGCCAGAGCGGCAGCGCCTCGGCCTTTCCTTTGAGGACGTGATCGCCTGCCGACTCGTAGGCGACCGAGCGTTCGGTGGCGCGCCGGGTCGACTCGCCGACGTAGACGGCCCCGGGGTCGGCGGCCGACTGGATTCGGGAGGCGGTGTTCACCAGATCGCCCGCGACCATGCCTTCGCCCGTCGCCCCGAGCGTCACGGCTGCCTCACCGGTCAGCACGCCGGCGCGGGCGCGAAGGGGCGCGCCGAGCTCGTCGCCGAGCGCGGAGACCGCGGTGACGAGGTCGAGGGCCGCGCGAACGGCGCGTTCCGCATCGTCCTCGGTTGCCGACGGGGCTCCCCAGACGGCCATCACGGCGTCGCCGATGAACTTCTCGACCGTGCCGCCGTAGAGCGTGATCAGGCGCCGGCAATTGTCGAAGTAGCGGGAGAGGATCTCGCGGACGTCCTCGGGATCCCGCGATTCGGACAGCGTCGTGAAGCCGACGAGGTCGGCGAAGAGCACGGACACGAGGCGGCGCTCGGAGGCGGGAGACGCTGCGACCGTTCCCGCTCCGGTCGCGACGGCCGCAGCGGCCTCGTCGTCGAGTGGATGCGCGCACGCGCCGCAGAACCGCATGCCCGGCTCATTCGCGGCACCGCATGCGGGGCACGAGCGCTCGAGCGGAGCGGCACACGCGCCGCAGAACCGACGGCCTGCGCTGTTCTCCGTTCCGCAGTTCGGACAGGTCATCGACGAGAAGCCTACTCAGCGATGCGTTCACCAGTTCGCTCCTGGTCGTCCCCCGCTCGTTCACCAACCTGCAATGTGTGCGCGTGTAAGTTCGAGCGCGATGGAGAGCGCACGTCTCGCCGCGATCCCGTTGTTCAGCGACCTGGACGGTGCAGACCTCGACGCGATCGCTGCTGCGGCCTCCGAGGTCGAGGCGGCCGAGGGAGAGAGCATCGTCTCCGAGGGCGACTTCGGCCACGCGCTGTATGCGATCGAGAGCGGCACCGCAGATGTCAGTTCGGGCGGCACCAGCGTGGCCGCGCTCGGGCCGGGCGATGTGTTCGGCGAGGTCGCGGTCCTCGCGTCCGGCCGACGGACGGCCTCGGTCGTCGCGACGTCGCCGATGCGGCTGATCGCTCTGTTCAAGCCTGGTGTCTGGGCGCTGGAGAAGCAGGCCCCGGCAGCCGTGGAACGGCTGCGGGCGCTGATCGCAGAACGCCGCTCCTCTGATCTATAGGGCGTTCGCGTTTGCGGGGTCGAGGCGGGCGAAGACGATGCTGTCGGCGTGGCCTCGGGCGCGCGAATGCCCCCCGACCGCCGCCAGGAACGCGTCGCGATCGAGCGCCCAGAGGACGGCGTCGCTGCCGGCCCGGACCGTCGCCGTGCGTGGAATGTCGCGGAGCAGTGCGATCTCCCCGACGAACGCAGGCGCACGCTCGTGCTTGACGCCGTCCGGCAGGTCGATCTCGAGCGCGCCGCGCTCGAGAATGTAGAACGAGTCGCCGTGGTCCCCGCGCTTGAAGAGCGTGGCGCCGTTCGGCAGTTCGATCTGCCGCATCTGCCCTGCGAGGTACTCGATCATCTGGAGCGGCAGCAGCGTGAGGAACGGCACCGTGCGCAGCACGCTGATCTGCTCCTGGGGGATGTGCGCTGCGTCGTCGATCACACTCAGCCGCCGGTGCGTGACCACCGCGAGGAGGGGGAGCAGCGCCCCCGCGGCAAGCAGCGCGCCACGCGTGCCCAGCCAGGTGATGAGCACGGGGGCGGTGAGAGCGCCGATCGCGAGCGAGGCGACGATCGAGCTCTCGAGGACGCCGAAGATCCGGCCTGCGACCTCGGGGACCGCGGTGCGCTGGATCAGGGTCATCGTCGAGATGTCGACGAGGGTGTTCCCGATCCCGAGGACGGCCAGCGCGATCACGGCGACGAACGAGTAGGGGAGGGCGCCGATGACGATGAGCGGCACGCCCCACAACACGAGACCGAGCGCGAGATCCCGGCCGAGGCGTGAGCGCGAGACGAGCGTGAGCGCCACGCCCGCCCCCGCGATCGCGCCGACACCGCACGCGGACTGCAGGATGCCGACGCCCGCGTTGCCGAGTCCGAGCAGGTCGATGGCCGTTGCAACGACGAGGACGCCGAGCGCACCGGCAACGAGGCACTGCGCGTCGTAGAGGCCGATCAGGAGCCGCAGCCGGGGCTCGTGCGCGATCGTGCGGAAGCCGTGGAGCAGCGAGCGCAGTCCGCCGGGCTCGTCGTCGTCCTTCTCGGCCCGGGATGTGCCTACTGCAGTGGTGCCGGACGAGATCCGCACGACGAAGAGCGCACTCCACGCGAACGTCGCCGCGATCACCGCGAACGCGGCCGTGTAGCCCGAGAAGGCGATCAGGAACGCACCGAGCGCAGGACCGGCGAACACGCCGACGCTGTCGAAGGTGCTTGCGGCCACGTTCGCGGCGGTCAGTTCCTGCGGCGAGCGGGCGACGAGCGGGACGAGCGAGGCCTCGGCCGGGCGGAACACAGCACCGGAGACCGAGGTGCCGACCGCCAGCGCATAGACGGCGATCGTCGGTGCACCGGACGAGACGAGCACGGCGATGCCGGCGCTGCAGCCGAGGCGGCCGGCGTCGGAGGCGAGCATGACCCTCTCCCTCCGGAAGCGGTCGGCGAGCGACGCGGCGAAGGGGGCAAGCGAGGCCGCGGCCGCCTGGCGAACGGCCGTGACGATCCCGACTGCCGCCACGCCGCCGTGGTGGAAGGCGTAGATCGCGATCGCCACCGAGAACGCGTAGTTGCCGATCGCCGACCCCGCGAAGGCGAGCTCGATGCGGCGCAGGTTCGGGTTGGCGAAGACCCGGCGCACGGCGCCGAGCGATTCCGCGAGGTGGCCGCCGGCCTGCTCCATCGGCGGACAATTGCATCGAATGACGCTCTATGGAAGGGTGAGGGAAGATTTCTCGTTCCGCGACCGTCTAGTAGGTGTCATCCGCGAATGAGCGGGTTCAAAGTTCCAGGAGGAGGGCTTCAAGTGTCTGAGGATCGCAACAGGCTGGCGGCAAACGAAGACGCCGAGCAGGTCGACGACGACGTCGAGGCACATCGCCTCGCCAAGGACCCGAACACCGAGGAGAGCGACGACGGCGACGACGTCGAGGCACATCGTCTCGCCTAGTCAGAGACGCAGATTTCGCAGGTTCGAGAGCCCCGCAATCGCGGGGCTCTCTCGTTTTCGGTTCAGTGCCGGCCTCCGAGGAGGTCGACGAGGCTGCGCAGGAGGGCGTCCGCCGAGTCCCTCGAGTCGCCCTCGAGCCGGTCGAGCGCTCCGGCGAGGTCGGCGACGAGCGACCCCTGGGCATCCCCGGCCAGAGCGGCCCGGGCACTTCGCGCGGTCATGAGCAGCGAGAGCGCGATCGCCGCCTGGGAGGCGAACAGGCCGAGGAGCTCCATCTCCCTGAGCGAGAAACGGGCCTCGGACGGCCGATCGAGCACCTGGAGCACGCCGAGCACACGTTCCTCGTCGAGGAGCGGGACGGCCATGATCCCCTTCGGGACGTAACCACTCCGCTCGGCGATGTCGCGTGCGAAGCGCGGGTCGGCCTGTACGTCCTCGAGGACCAGCGGCGTCTGCGACGAGGCGACCCAGCCCGCGATCCCGGTCGAGGACGGAAAGCGCTGGCCGAGGAGGAACTGCTCCTCTTCGCTCGCGACGGCCGCGAAGACGAGCTCGTCCGCTTCCTCGTCGAGCAGGAAGATCGACGAGCCCTGGGCGCCGAAGATGGCGCGGGCGACCTCGACGATCGACCGCAGGAGCCGCGTGAAGTCCTCCTCGGAGGCCATGACACCTGCTGCGACGGCGGCGTAGAGACGATCAGGCATGGCTCTCCTTGACGTTTTGGGAGGTGAGATGCAACACCGTCTTCAGCTGAAACGGCGTGAGGCCCGGATGCTTGCTGAGGATCAGCGAGGCGATCCCGGAGATGCACGGCGTGGCGAAGCTGTTGCCCGAGGCGCGGATCGTGCCGCCGCCGAGCCAGGCGACCTCCACGTCGACGCCGCGCGCGAAGAACTCGACCGGAGGCTCGGGATTCGCGTAGTAGACCATCGAGTCGTCCTCCTCATGACTCCCCACGGAGATCACCGATGAGAAGCGCCACGGGAACGAGTCGACGGGCATGTTGTGGGCGGCGGCGACGAGGACGGTGCGACGGAAGTAGGCCGTGTCGGCCAGCTCGTGCAGGTGATCGCCGAGCTCCCGCTTCGTGGTCGAGAGGCTCATGTTGATGACGTCGTAGCCTTGCTCGATCGCCCAGCGCAGACCGGCGAGCAGGATCTTCCCGGAGCCCTTGAACCCCGCTCCGAGCACCCGGACCGAGTAGAGCTCGACCCCGGGGGCGATCGACCGCACGACCCCGGCGCACGCGGTGCCGTGACCGCACAGGTCCCCCTCGGTGTCCTCGTCGGCCACCGGCCGGCCCTCGTCGTCGAGCGAGATCACGACGGCCCCCGAGAGCTCGCCCACCAGCGGGTGGCCCGGTTCGATTCCACTGTCGAGGATGCAGACCTTGATCCCGTCGCCCGCTGCTCCCCCGTAGGCCCAATCGGCGTCGACCCGTTCCGGCAGAAGGTTGCTGATGCCGATGTCGGCGGCCGCGGCGCTCGTCAATGACCATGCCGGCATCGGCTCGCGCCGAGCGGCCTGCTCGTTGCCGCCTGTCATCGCGGCATGCTAGAGCCCGGCGAGCTGCGAGACAACCTCAGCGGCCGTCGTCGCCGCTCTTCGGGCGGCGACGACGTCGCCTTGGTTGTCGCTTGCAAGCAGGTTGACGGCGACGAGCGAGGCTGCCGCCTGCGCCGCGCCCGCGGCGAGGATGGCGGCGGCAGCGACGTCGGCGCTGAAGTCGGGCTCGACGGACGCGTGCTCGGCCGCGGCGAGCTGCGCGACGTCCGCGCATGTCTCCGCGATGCCCGTGGGCACGACCGATGCGTTTCGCAGCGCCTGTCCGATCGCGAAGTCGCGCCGCTCTCCCTCACCCTGTGCAGGGTCATCACGGGACAGGAGCGCCGCGCGCGCCTCGGCGAGCACCTCGGCATCCGCGCGCGCGAGGCGCAGGAGGCGGTCCTGCAGCGAGATCGCCTGAGCTGCCGACGCAGAGCGAGCCGACGCGCGGGCGGCCTTGCAGACGATCGCCGCTGCGAACGCTCCCGAGAGTGCAGCGGCGGACCCCGCGGCCGCCGGCTCGTCGACCGAGCCGAGGGCGGCGATCACCTCGTCGGCGGAGAGCTCGGCCGCGTGCAGATTCACGTCTCTGGTGCGAGCCGCCGCCGAGCTTCGGCGAGGCTGCGCGGGGTGGGCTCGATGCCCGACTCCGCGAGTGCGGACTCGAGGTCGGACACGAGCCGGGCGCGAAGCTCGGCATCCTGTTCGGCGCGAGCGACCAGGCCGTCCAGCTCCGCCTGCAGCCGCGGCAGCGTCTGCGCCGCCTCCACCCAGCCCGCCGGAGCGGGCTGGAGCACGGCGATCAGGCGCGCCAGCTGTTCCATTGTGTCGTCGCTGCTCATCGAATCACCCGTCTACAGGACGGCCGTCGGGGCCGCGATCTTCCAAGACGGCCTTCAATTTCTCCAGGCAACGTGAGATGCGGCTGGCGATCGTGCCCGCCGGCAGGTCGAGTGCTGCTCCGATCGTCCGGTAGCTCTCGTCGCGGGCGAAGAACCGGTCGAGGATGTCGTGGCACGGCTCGCCGAGCACCTGGAGCGCCCGCTGGACGTCGAGCGCCGCTTCGACGTCGGCCAGGGTCCCGCTCGGGTCGGCGACGTCGACGTCCGGGCCGGCGTCCTCCTCGCGTACGGTGCGCAGCCTGTCGATGCAGCACCGCCGGGTCAGCTGGCCGATCCAGGGACGAATCGCCGCGTCGTCGCGCAGCCGCTCGAGCCGCTCGTGTGTCTTCGCGAACACCTCCTGAAACACGTCCTCGGCGTCCTGCGGGGCGAGGCGGAAGCCGCGGACGCAGATCGCATAGACGTATCGCGAGAACCGCTCGACGAGCACCGACCAGGCTTCGGAGTCGCCGCTGCGGCAGCGCGCGACCAGGAGCTCGTCACTCAGGTGCCGAACCTGCGTCATCGGCCGATCCTAGTCGCCTCTGAAAGCGAGGTCGGCGGCCCTCCTAGAGGGCATCACCCTGGAGGCGCTCCGCAACTGCCTCCAGCAGCCGCGCGCGGACATCCGGGATCTTGGCCGCGACGCGGGCGAAGGCGCGGTCGGTGAGCACGAGCACGACCGAAGGCTCCGTCGTCGTGACCGTCGCGGTCCTCGGGCCGCCGGAGAGCAGCGCGATCTCGCCCAGGAAGTCGCCCGCTTGCAGGCTGTTCACGGTGAGGCCCTTCTTCCGGACCTCGGCCCGCCCTTCGGCGAGGATGATGAACTCGCGTGCCGTCGCCCCTTCACGGGTCAGTTCCGTTCCGGCACCCACCCTCAGTTCGTCGGCCTCGGCTGCGAGAGCTGCGATCTCGCGCTTCGTGCAGCGCGCGAAGAGGGGAACGCTCCGCACCAGTTGCTCCTTCGCGTCCTTCCGGAGCAATGTGTCGGTCAGTTCCTCAGCTCGGCGGTTCGCTCTGGCGTCTTGCCATCTCTTGCAGCAGCGGCCAGGCGATCGACGGGTTCTCGTCCACGAGCGGCCGGAACTGCCACGAGGTGAGCCCGAACATGGTGCCGTCGCTCATCGCCGTGATCGTCGCGGTACGGCGACCGGTGTCGAGCAGCGCGATCTCGCCGAAGTAGTCGCCGTGCCCGAGCACGCCCCGCTCGTCGCCGTCCACCGTGACGCGCACCTCTCCCGTGGAGATCACGAAGAAGCCGACGCCGGAATCGCCCTGCGTCGTCAGTTCCTGTCCGGTGCTGAACGTGCGCTCGACGAACGCGTCGGCGATCCGCTTCAGATGCTTTCCGTCGATGCCGTTGAACAGCGGGACATCCTGCAACAGTTCGACGGGCGCGGCCATGCCGGCGATCCTAGTCGATCCGCGATCGTTGCATCAACCGATCTCGAACTCGAGCCCTTCGTGTCCGAGGGTGAGGTCGTCGTGGGCCGACCCGGTGCGGGCGCGATCGAGCATCAGCTCGAGCTGCTCGTCGCTGTGCGCAGGGTCGTGGTGGACCATCACCGCGCGAGCGGGGGACGCCTCACGGAGGTAGCGGGTCAGATCGCCGAGCGAGGTGTGGCCCCAGCCGCGGCGGCTGGCGTACTCCTCGTCCGTGTACTGCGAGTCGTGCAGCAAGACGTCGGCGTCGCCGGCGATGCTCAAGCCGGACTCCGGCTCGAGCCCCGGTTCGTTGTCGGGGATGAACGCCAGCGTCGCGTCGTGCTCCGTGATCCGGTAGGCCAGGGTCGCTCCCGGATGGCAGACCGGGGCGGAGGAGATCCGGAGGCCGTTGATGTCCCAGGTGTCGGTCTCGATCTCCTGGAAGCTGATCGCGGCGTCGATCCGCTCGAACGGCACCGGGAAGTACGGCGGCGACAGGTAGGCGGCGATCTCTTCCTCGAGCGACCCGTTCGCCGGACGCGGCCCGTAGATCCTGATCGTGCACTCCGGATCGAAGAGCAGCGCGAAGAACCCGAGGCCCTCGATGTGGTCGAGGTGCAGGTGCGTGAGAACGAGGTCGATGTCGTGGAGCGATTCGCCGGCGAGCTCGAGCCCGAGCTCGCGGATGCCCGTGCCCGCGTCGAAGACGACGACAGGGCCGGTCGCACTCCGCACCTCGAGGCACGTCGTGTTCCCGCCGTACCGCACGGTTGACTCGCCGGGTGTGGCGAGCGAGCCCCTGCATCCCCAGATCCGCGCCTTCATCGCGGTCGGAGGGTAATGGACGCATCGGGGGCGTGCGTCCCGGTCACTGCGATGTGATCCGGATGAGCGCGCCGGGCTAGACAACGCTTGACGGTGCAACTACAGTCGCTGAGCAGAGGGGGAGTAATTGCGGTGGTCAGGGGAGGATCTGCGGTGATCAGGCGCTCTACATTTGCTCGTCGTGCGGCGTTCGTCGTCGCTTTCCTTGTCGTGCTCGCAGGCTCCGGGAGTGCGGTGCAGCGGAGCTCTGCCGCGCCGCCGCCGCGGCCCTACGCGGTGACGCTCTCGCCCGGTTCAGCCGTGGCGGGCGCGACCGTCTCCGAGACGCTCACGCTCACCAACAGGTCGCTGATCCCGCTCGGGTCGTCGGTGATCACCTTGCCGAGCGGCTACAGCGCGACGGTCGCGAGCGTGACCGGGCCGCCCGTGCTGCCGTTTCTGCAGAACCCTCGCAAGAACTGGTCGGCGACGATCGTCGGCAGTGCGATCAATCTGAGCGCGAACAACATCTTGAACTCGCTCCTCTACAACGAGACCGTGAAGGTCGTTCTCTCGGTCACGGTGCCGTGCGTCGCCCCGCTGAGCTCGACCTGGGTGACGCAGGCGAGCGGGTCGATCCCGTTTCTGCCGCTGAGCGGCTTCGCCTCGACCGGCGACCCGTCGATCACGGCGACCGGGTCGTGCTCGTTCCGCTTCGACCAGATCTCCAGCCCTCAGACGGCCGGCGCGCCGATCGGGGTGCACGTCCAGACGCTCGACGGCATCGGTGCGCCGACGGCGGCGTTCAACGGAAGCGCCGTGTTGAGCGGCAGCTTCGGCAGTTCGCCGAACGGTGACGCGCCTAGTTACGGTTCGCTCGCCTTCGCGAACGGCGCCGCCGACACGACAGCGACGACGTTCAAGGCTGATATGGCGCAGAATCTGACCGCCAACGACGCCGTCGACGGGATCACCGGGCCAACGAGCAACAGCTTCGACGTGAATCCAGGCCCAGTCTCCAGCGTGAAGTTTCTCACCGGGCCGACGAAGACGCAGGTCAATCAGGCGATCGCGCCGATGACGGTCGGAGTCACCGACCAGTGGGGCAACCCGGAGTCGACGGACGTGACGCTGTCTATCGTCGCCGATCCCTATGGGGGCACGACGCTCGGGGGCACGACCACGCGCACGGCGGCCGACGGAGTCGCAACTTTCGACAACATCTCGCTCAACCATGGCGGCTCCGGCTTCACGCTGGGCGCGACCTCGGCGGCAGCAAATGACACCAGTTCCCCCTTCGACGTCTTCGATGCGATCTGCACGATGTCCTCGTGCAGCGCCACGAACCCTGCTGGCGATACGGCAGCGATGACGGCTGGTGTCGGTACGACGATCCAGATGAGCCCCTCCGGGGAGCCGTTCAGCGTGCGGCACTACCGGGTCAGGGAACGCGAGGGGGTCGGTCGTCACGATCGACCCAGCTGGTGGCTACAGCCTCTCGAACCCGCTGAGCGTGACACTGCAATTCAGTCCGGCGGTCGCGCCGCTCCGTACGTCGTTCACCCTGTGCCTCAACAAGTTCACGACGGCGTGGCCGGACTTCCGACCGGTCACGAAGAGCTGCCGGACGCTGCGGCACGACGGGGACAACGATGACGACGACAATTACCGGACAGGCGATCTGCCCTGCATCAAGGGGACAAGCAGGATCATGGGGACGTTCGGCTCCAACACACTTCAGATCATCCTGCTGATGACCTCGACCGACCCCGCCGCCGGGCTGCACTAGCCCTGTAGCGGAGGACGCGCGACGAGCTCGACGCCGAGCTGCCCGAGCAGCTCGGCGCTCTCGGCGGCGGCGTCGCGGTCGTCGTCGATCAGCGCGAGCAGGTCGAGCGCGAGCGCGAGCTGCAGGCTTGCATCACCGGTCCGCGCGATCGAGATGCTCTCGTCCACCTCGCGGCCCGCGCCGTCGACGTCGCCGAGCTGGTGCAGCGCCGTCGCGCGGATGCGGTGCACGCTCGACTGCAGCGCCACCATCCCCGCCGCGTCGCCGGCGTCTGCGATCACCTCGTCGCTGAGTGCGAGCGCCGCGGCGCCGTTGCCCTGGAGCGCCGCGACCTCGGCCTGGCGGACCTTCGTCTCGAGCACGTAGCTCGTCGCGTCGAGCTCCGCAAAGGTGACGGCTGCATCAGCGAGCAGTGCCGCGGCGCCGTCGAGGTTGCCCGCGCGCGCTTCGACGTAGCCGATGTTGGCGCGGCCGAGCGTCGCGAGCCAGCGCTGCCCGGCCTGCTCGCACGACGCGACGGCTGCCTCGAACAGCTCTCGTGCCTCGTCGAGGCGTCCCTGGTCGGAGAGGATCTCGCCGATGTTGTTGTTTGCGATCGCGACGCTGACGGCGTCGCCGATCCGCTCGCGCAGCTCCCGGCTCCGTTCGTACAGCTCGATCGCCTTCGGCCAGTCGCCGCCGTAGTACGCCTCGATGCCGAGGTTGTTCAGCGTGCTCGCCTGGCCGCTCAGGTCGCCGAGCTCCTCGTAGAGCGGCAGCGCAAGCCCGCGGTAGGCCGCCCGGTCGGGCGACCCGAGCAGCGTGTGCACCGTGTGCAGCAGGAGGTAGGCGGGAGCCAGCGTCTTCGTGTCCCCGGCCGGGAGCGCCTCGTCGACGACCTCGCGGCAGCGGGCGATGCAGTCCTGGAACCTGCCCTGGCGGAAGCACGTCTGGGCGTGCCCCATGCCGAGGTCGAGGCGATGCCGAAGCCGGAGGTCGGGGTCCGCGAGCGCGTCCGCCGCCTCGAGGCCGCGTTCGTACCAACGGATCGCGTCCGCGTAGTGGCCCCAGTCCTCGTGCAGCAGGCCTTCCTTGCCCATCAGCCGGACCGCCTCCGGGCCTGCCGTGGGAGCGAGCTCCCGGGCTGCCGCGAGCGCCTCCGCGGCGTCCGAGAACTCACTCTGCAGGCGGTGGCACTCGGCGACCTCCTCCCAGACCTCGGAGACGGCCGCCGGCTCGAGACCCGGAACATCCGCTGCAACCTCGAGCGCCCGGCGGTACAGCTCGACCGCCTCCCGGTTGGCCCACTTCGCCCGTGCGCGGTCGGCGGCCTCCTTGGAGTAGTGCCAGGCCTCCGCGGCCCGCCCCGCTCGGCCGTAGTGGAGCGAAAGGAGCTCTGCGACCTCCGAGGGATCTGCCGCATGGCGGGCTTCGAGCATCTCGGCGACGCGTCCGTGGAGCTCGCGCCGGCGCCGGTAGGAGAGGCCCTCGTAGGCGGCATCGCGGATCAGGACATGCCGGAAGCGAAACCCGCCCGCCACCGCTGGGTCGCGCTCGACGAACTCGCTGAGGTGGTCCCAGGTCTCGTCGTCGAACGTCACCGCCGCATCGTCGGTGAGCACACCCGCGACGTCCGAGGAGTGGAACGAGGGCCCGAGGACCGATGCCCACCGCAGGAGCGTCCGCTCGCCGGGTGCGAGCCCGTCGATGCGGGTCGCGAGCAGTGCCTCGACCGTCTCGGGCAGTTCGTCCGCGTCGTCGCCGCCGGCCCCCGCCGCCGCCAGCTCCTGCAGGAACAACGGGTTGCCGGCTCCCCGCTCGGTCAGGGCCGTCACCTCGTCCGCCGAGAGGCCGGCCTCGCCGGCGGCAGCCTCGACCAGCTTGCGCGCGTCGGCGACCGGCAACGGCTCCAGGCGGAGGGTCAGCGCCGGAACCGGCGGAACTCCCTCGGTGGCCGAGAATCCGCCCGGGCCGGGCCGGCGCGTCGCGCAGGCGAGCCATGGACGGGTCGAGAGCTGACCCGCCAGGAAGCGCAGGAGCTCGGACGACGCCTCGTCCATCCAGTGGACGTCCTCGAAGAGGAAGAAGGTCGGCTCGTCGAGGAGCGTGCCGAGGAGCGAGCCCAGGACGCCGTGCAGCCGGGCACGCCGGAACGACGGCTCGAGCTCGTCGACCTCCGGCGTCGAGTCCATCTCCACGTCGAGCGCGGTCCCGAGCAGCGGCGACCACGGCGCGAGCTCCGGATCGATCTGCTCGAGGCGCTCCGCGAGCGCCGTCCGGTTGCCGAGTGAGTCGTCGTTCAGCTCGACCGCGAGCAGCGACCGCAAGAGCGGCCGGAACGGATGGTACGGCGTCGACGACTCGTACTGCTCGCAGCGCGCAGTCAGCATCGGCCAGTCGTCGCAGTAGGACCGGAGCTCCTCCGTGAGCCGCGACTTGCCGAGGCCCGGCTCGCCCACGAGCTCGACGAGCGATCCGAAGCCGAGCCGCACCGGCGCCACTGCAGCGTTCAGCACCGCACGCTCGCGCTCGCGGTCGACGAACGGCAGTTGCGGCCGCTTCGGCGCCTCCGCGGGGCCGGCGGCCAGGCCCGCGATGTCATACGCCTGCACCGGCTCGGCCTTGCCCTTCACCTGGAACGGCGCGAGCGGGGTCGCCGCGAAATGGCCGCCGGTCCGGTCGAGGACGGCGGCCGCGGCGAGCAACTGGTCTGCCTCGGCGCGCGCCATCAGCCTCGCGGCGAGGGCAGCGGTGTCGCCGAGAACGGTGTAGGTGCGGCGGAACTCCGCTCCCACCTGGCCGGTGAAGACCCGCCCGCGGCTTGCTCCGACATGCAGCGGGAGAGGCCGGTCCGTGTCGAGGGCCGAGCGCAGCGTGCGCAGAAGGCGCTCCTCGTCGTCGCCTGCTGTCTGCGGGGCGCCCGACACCAGCACGATGCGTCCGCCGTCACGATCGATGTCGCTCTCGAGAAAGGTCACCGCGTGGTCGTCGGCCGCGCGCTGAATCGAGCGGACGACCTCGTCGAGCCCCGCGGCGACGGCGTCGGCGCCGCGCGCGGTCAGCAGATCGTCGAGCCCCGAGAAGCGCACGAACCCGATCGCCACGTTTCGGTGCTCGCCCTCGAACCGTCCGACCTCGAGCAGCTGGGCCCGGAGCGGAGGGGGGATCGCACCCTCGAGCGAGATCGGCACGGGCTGGGGCAGCGGCACCAGTCCTTCCTCGACGGCCGGCGCACGGGCGAGCAGTCTCCCCGCTCCTTTCGGCTCGCCGAGGCAGTCGGCCGGGAGCGCCGCGGCCGTCTCCGGGCTGAGGAGGATGTCGCCGGCCTCCGACGTCGCCTCCATCTCGACGGTCCGGGTCGCGCTGTGCCCCGCGACGAGCAGCTCGCGGTGCGAGTCGCCGACGAGGAAGAAGAGGAAGTGGCCGCTGTGCATCCCGACGTGCATCCGGAGCTCGACCGTCCCCGCGGCGGTCTGCGGGCGCGAGATCGCCGCCAGCGCGTCGCGCATTCCCGCCGCCGCAGCGGCCGCCCGCGCCGGGTGGTCGGGCCCGTCGTAGAGGAGGAGGAGAGCGTCTCCGCCGAACTTCAGCAGCCCGCCCCCGTAGGCGTATGCAACGTCGAGCAGCGCGGCGAAGGTGGTGTTCATGACGTCGGTCACCTGCTCGGCCCCCGCCCGGCCGAGGGCGGAGAGCTGCTCCGACATCGCGGTGAACCCCGAGATGTCGACGAAGGCGAGCGTGCCCTCGCGCTCGATCCAGAGCCGCTCGGGATACTCGGAGAGCCACTCGATCGTCAGCCGTGGAACGAACGGAACGAGCCGGCCGGCGCTCCCGGAGGGGGTCGGGGTTGCCTGCTCGTCCACCCCGTCATTCTGCTCGTTGCTCACCAGTCGACGAGCTTCCAGATCTCGGGCTCCATCGCACCTTCCTCGCCGATCTCTGCGAAGACCGCCACCGCCGACTTGAGCCGCTCCATCGCCTCGTCGTACCGGCCCGCCGCCTGCAGCAGGTCGGCGGCGTTGTTCAGGAGCGCGGCCTCGCGGTGGCGGTCGCCGACGGTGACCGCCAGGAGGAGAGCCTCCTCGGTCAGCTCGAGGGCGCGCGTCAGGTCGCCGTCTGCGCGACGGAGCAGCGCGAGATTGTTCAGCGCGGCGGCGCGGGCGGCCGGGTCGTCCGGGCCGGCGAGCGCGAGGCTCTCCTCGAGATGCTCGCGGGCCTCGGTGCGGTGGCCGCTGTCCGCCGCGAGGATCCCGAGCAGGTTGTGCGCCTGCGCCCGGGCGCGCCGGTCGCCGGCCGTGGTGGCGAGCGTGAGCGCCTCCTGCGCGAGGACGACCGCCTGATCGTCCCGGCCGCGGCGGTGGGCGGCGAGGCTCTGATCGGCGACGATCCTCGCGCGCAGCGCGGTGGCGCTCTCGGGGAGCGCTTCGAGCGCGGCCGTGAACGAGCCGTTCGCCAGCTCCCACTCGCCGCGCCGGCCGTGCACGAGGCCGATGCGGTGCTCGATCCCGGCGATCTCCGGCTCGGACGCCTCCGCGGCTGCCGCCTCGTAGCTCGGCAGCGCGGCTGCATAGTCCCCTGCGAGGGTGAGCAGGTCGCCGATCGCCTCATGCAGCGCTCCGCCGGCCGGAGGCCCCAGTGCGAGCGCCTCCCGGTAGAAGGCGAGCGCCTCGGCGTTCGCATAGAGGCCGCGGGCCTGGTCGCCGGCCAGCCGGAACCAGTCGGCCGCCTCGGCCTCCCGTCCCGCGAGCCGAAAGTGCTGAGCGACGACGCCGGCTCCGGTCGTTCCACGCCCGGCGACCGTCAGCGCGTCCGCAGCGCGGCGGTGCAGCAGGCGCCGCCGCCCGAGGCTCGTCCGCTCGTACGCCACCTTCCTCGTCTGTTCGTGGCGAAAGTCGTGCTCGGCCGGATCGAGCTCGACCAGGATCCCGCGCGCGCTGAGCTCCTCGATCGCCGAGACCGTCTCCTCGTCGCTGCGCCCGCTGACGTCCCGCAGGAGCTCCGCCTCGAACGGCCGGCCGAGCACTGCCGCGGCGGAGGCAACCTGTCCGGCCACCTCGCTCGTCGACGCGAGGCGGGTCTCGAGGACGGTGCGCACGCCGGCGGGCAACGGCCAGTCGGCTGCGTCCTCCCCGAGCGAGTCGAGGTACTCGACGACGAAGAACGGCAGGCCGCGCGTCTCTGCGAAGAGGGGATCGATCAGCCCCGGGGCGAGCCCTGCCGCATCGACCAGCTCGCCGACCTGCGCACGCTCGAACCGGCCGAGCTCGATCGACGTCCCGAGCCCGTCATGGGCCGCCTCGGTCTGGAGGCGCCGGGCCGGGTGGGCGGCGGGCGTCTCCTCCGTGCGCCAGGTGACGACGAGGAGGAACGGCCGCCCCCGCAGGCGGCGGGCGAGATAGGCGAGCACCTCGAGCGACGACGCATCGGCCCAGTGCACGTCGTCGACGAGGACGACCGGAGGCTGTTCGCCGTGCGCGGCTGCGAGCAGGGTCTGCACCACGCCCTCGACGAAGCGTGCGTGCGCGCCGGGGTCGTCGAGCGAGCGGGTCGGCGGCGTGCCGAGCTCGGGGAGGAGCCGCGCTGCCTCGGCGGCGGCGCTCGGCTCGATCGCCCGGGCGTCTCCGTCGCGCAGGGCGGCCCGCAGCAGGTCGAGCACCGATCCGAAGGCGAGCCCTCGCTCGTCCTCGAAGCACCGCGTCGACACCGCCACGGCTCCCTCGCCTCGCGCCCAGCCGAGCAGTTCCTCACCGAGCCGCGTCTTGCCGATCCCGGTCTCGCCTTCGATCACGACGAGGTGCCCGTCGGGGCCGACGGACGCGTAGGCGTCTCGAACCTTCTGCCACTCGCTCGCGCGCCCCACGAACGGGTGGCCCGTGTGCTCGGGCAGCGCCGGGGCGTGACGCGTCTCGACGGGGTGGACCGACCCTTCGCGAATCGCACGGTAGAGCGCCGTCGTCGTGTCGAGCGGCGCAACGCCGAGCTCGCGGTGCAGCACGCGGACGCAGTCCCGATACTGATCGAAGGCGGAGCTCCGCTCGCCGCTCGCCGCGTACAGCTGCATCAGGCGCCGGTGCGCGGGCTCGTGCAGCTCGTCGAGCGCCAGCCGGCGCCTCGCATGTTCGAGTGCCCGCGGCCAGTCGCCGCGCCCCGCGCAGGCGTCGGCGGCCCGGTCGAGCGCAGCGCCGAGCTCGCGGGCGAGTGTCGCCGAGGTGAACGACTGCCAGTCGTCGAACGTCGCGCTGTCCCGGATGCCGAAGCCGGCCATGAACGGCCCGCGGTGCAGGGCGACCGCTGCTTCGAGCGACTCGATCTGCGGGTCGGCGGCGCGGCGGCGGAACTCGTCGATGTCGAGCTCGAGCCTGCTGCGCTCCAGCGCGACGGCGTCGCGCTCGACGACCAGTGTGTCGCCGCCCACTGCGGTGCGCAGGGTCGAGAGCGTGCGGCGGAGCGCGGCGCGGGAGCGCTCCTGTTCGTAGTCCGGCCACAGGAGGCCGGCGAGCGAGTCGCGGCTGTGGGCTCCCCCCTCGACCGCGAGATAGGCGGCGAGAGCTGTCGCCTTGCGCGTGTCGACGGTGAACGGCCGCCCGTCGACGTCGATCGAGGGCGCGCCGAGCAGGCTGATCCGCAACACGGAGCGATCCTACGCAACGAAGAGCGGGCTTCGGCCCGGGCCGTAACGATCTCGGGACGGTCCTCCACGAACCTGGCGGCGACAACTGGCGTCGACTCGAGGAGCCGTTATGACCACTGCGTTCCGCGCCCTCTACCGGTTCTGGGCAGCGTTGCTCTTCCTTGCCGTGATCGTGCAGGTCGGCGCAGCCGGTTATGGCGCGTTCTCGGCCGACCAGAAGGCAGATGCCCACCATGCGGTCACGCACAAGCAGTTCGACCACGGCTTCGGCCCCCATGTGGCGCTGGGCTACCTCATCTTCCTGGGGAGCCTGCTGCTCTTCCTCTTCGCGCTCGGGGCGCGGCTCGGGCGAAGGGGGGTCCTGCAGGCCCTTGCGCTGGCCGGTCTCGTCTTCATCGCGGTGATCCTTGCGATCGCCGGCGGCAGCACGCCCGCGATCGGGATCCTGCACCCGATCGACGCCCTCCTGGTCGTCGGCTTCTCCGGCCTGCTCGCGCACCGCGCGTGGACTGGACGGGCGGGGGCCAACCCGTAACGATCCTCGGACGGTGGCGGCGTACAACAGAAGAGCGATGAGCGCACTGACCCACTCGATCACGCGGGCGATCCGCCGCCGTGAGCGCACCGAACCGGGCCGGGCCGGCGCCGACCCGGTGCCGGTCGAGGCGTCGGTGCCCGACGCACAACCGATCGAGATCTCGCCGAACGACCCGATCGTCGCCTATTTCCAGAGCGCGGCGGGGGTCGTCGAGGTCGAGAGCCTCGATCTCGTCTCGCCGGCCGTCGAGGCGCTGAAAGCCGCCGGTGTGAAGCTCGTCGTGCCGCTCGTCAGCCAGGGCGAGCTGATCGGGGTCGTCAACCTGGGCGCCCGCCTCTCCGACCAGGCGTACTCGACGGACGACAAGAAGCTGCTCGTCTCGCTCGCCGCGCAGGCTGCGCCCGCTCTGCAGGTCGCCCAGCTCGTGCGGCGGCAGGAGGCCGAGGCGCGCTCGCGCGAGCGGATCGAGCAGGAGCTGCGCGTCGCGACGCTCATCCAGCAGCACTTCCTGCCGAAGTCGCTTCCCGATCTGCCCGGCTGGCAGATCTCGGCGTACTACCGGCCCGCGCGCGAGGTCGGCGGCGACTTCTACGACTTCATCGAGCTGCCGGAGGGACAGGTTGGTGTCGTGATCGGCGACGTGACCGACAAGGGCGTGCCGGCTGCGATGGTGATGGCGGCAACGCGCAGCGTGCTTCGCGCGTCGGCACAGCGGATCATCTCGCCGGGAGTCGTGCTCGGACGCGTGAACGACCTGATGTGCCCGGACATGCCGCCCAAGATGTTCGTCACCTGCCTGTACGGGGTCGTCGATCCCGCCACCGGGCGCTTCCGGTTCGCGAACGCGGGGCACAACCTGCCATACGTCCGGACCGACAGTGGGACGATCGAGCTGCGCGCGACCGGGATGCCGCTCGGGTTGATGCCCGGGATCGTCTACGAGGAGCGAGAGGCACTGCTCGAAACGGGCCAGACGATGCTGCTCCACTCCGACGGTGTCGCCGAGGCGCACAACGCGGACGGCGAGATGTTCGGCTTCCCGCGGCTGCTCGATGTCGTCGGCGGCCGCAACGGACGCGGGGATGTGATCGACCGTGTGCTCACCGAGCTCGGGCGATTCACGCCCGCCGCCGGCGAGCAGGAGGACGACATCACCCTGGTCGCGCTCAAGTGCGTCGGCCTCGGCGCAGCGGCCGCCGGGCACGGTGACCTCGACATCGCGTTCTCGATCGCGAGCGAGCGCGGGAACGAACGGCTCGCGATGGACCGGGTCGTCGACGCCGTGGCGCCGCTCGGCCTGAGCCCCGTCCGGCTCGAACGGCTCAAGACCGCCGTGTCCGAGGCGACGATGAACGCGATCGAGCACGGCAACGAATCGAGCCCGGATGTGCCGGTCGAGGTCCGGGTCCAGGCGGCGGACGGCGTGCTCACGGTGCGCATCACCGACCAGGGCGGCGAGCGCGACATCCCCGAGGCCGAGACGCCCGACCTCGAGGCGAAGCTCGACGGCCTGCAGAAGCCGCGCGGCTGGGGTCTCTTCCTGATCCAGAACATGGTGGACGACCTCCGCAGCTGGAGCGATGAAGGCAGGCACACGATCGAGCTCGTGCTGCGGATCGAAGGAGGCGACGATGAGAACGGCTGAGTTCGCGGCCACCGTCGAGATCGAAGCAGGCGCGTCCGTGCTCGACCTCAGCGGCGAGATCACGTCCGCAGCGGAGCAGGGACTGCTCGCAGCCTACGACGAGGTCAAGGACGCCCCGGTCGTGATCTGCGACTTCGCGGACGTCGACTACATCAACTCGACGGGAATCGCGCTGATCGTCGGGATGCTTGCGCAGGCCCGCAAGTCCGGCCAGGAGATCCGCGCGCGCGGCCTGGCCGAGCACTACCGGGAGATCTTTCGGATCACACGTCTCTCGGATTTCATGACCATCCTCGACGACGAGGGAGAGTGACGATGGCGCAGGGAACCGTCTCGTTTGCGGTGCGGCGGCTGACCGACACGGCGAGCGCGATCGACATCCAGGGCGACGTGACGGCGGCCTCGGAGGACGCCCTCATGGACGCATTCACCACGGCGACCGAGGCCGGCGCGCGCGTCGTCCTCCTCGACTTCACCGCACTCGAGTACATGAACTCGGGTGGGATCGGGCTGCTCGTGACGTTGCTCGTGCGGGCGAACCGGCAGCGCCAGCAATTGCTGGCGTGCGGGCTGAACGACCACTACCGCCAGATCTTCGAGCTCACGAGGCTCGACGAGGCGGTTGCGATTCACGCGAACGAGGCCGAGGCGCTGGCCGCGGTCTCCGGCTGAGGGAACGGAGGAGCGATGAGCACGGAGAAGGTGTCGCGCGACGAGCAGAACTGGGCGAAGCCCGTCGATTCGCTCGCGGCTTCGAACGTCCCGCAGGGAGCTCTCGACACGGTCGGCGGCAAGCAGGTGCTGTCGCCGATCCAGGGCTTCGGGAAGATGTGGCAGAAGACGTACAGGGTGTCGCTGGCCGACACCGACGTGACGCCGTACGAGGCGATCGCGGTGTGGAAGGAAGAGTTCCCGTCGTTCTGGCCGAAGGGCAGCCAGTTCCACGCGCCGCTGACGGGCATCTCGCCCGGCGAGGTCGCGCTGCTCCAGGCCTCGCTCGGCGGAGGCCTCAAGCTCTCCACCGGCATCCTCGTCATCTACGCCGACGAGGAGTCGTTCACGTTCATGACCCCGCAGGGGCACATGTTCGCGGGCTGGATCACCTTCAGCGCCTTCGAGCAGGACGGCTCGACGGTGGCCCAGGCGCAGGTCCTGATGCGGGCGCAGGATCCGCTGACCGAGCTCGGGCTGACGCTCGGCGGCCACCGCAAGGAGGATGCATTCTGGCGGGCGACGCTGCGTGCGCTGGCCGAGCGGCTGGGCTCGGAGGCCCAACCGGAGACGACCATCGTGTGCGTCGAACGGCGGCGCCAGTGGTCCCGCGCCGGGAACGTGCGGTACAACAGCGCCTTCAAGTCGGGGCTCCACACCGCAACCTCGCCGTTTCGCAAGAAGACGAACGCGGTTTAGGTTCCGCGAATGGCGGACGCGATCGTCGTCGGCTCGGGCCCGAACGGCCTCGCTGCGGCGATCGCGCTCGCGCGGCAGGGTGTGTCGGTGCACGTGGTCGAGCGGGGCGAGGTGCTCGGCGGCGGGATGCGCACGGCCGAGCTCACGCTGCCGGGCTTCAAGCACGACGTGTGCTCGGCCATCCATCCGCTTGCCGTCGGCTCGCCGTTCCTCTCGACGCTCCCGCTCGGGGAGCACGGCGTCGAGTGGATCTGGCCTCCCGCAGCGCTCGCCCATCCGTTCGACGACGGCCGGGCTGCGCTGCTCGAGCGCTCCCTCGAGGCGACCGGTGTGACGCTCGGCGAGGACGCCGGGCGGTACGCGCGGTTGATGGCGCCGCTCGTCCGCGACGCGACGGCTCTGCTGGAGGACCTGCTGAGGCCGGTCGGTCGTCCGCGCCATCCGGTCGCGCTCGCACGGTTCGCGGCGCGCGCCGCCCTGCCGGCCACGTCGTTCTCGCGCACTGCTTTTCGCGGCGAGCGCGCCCGCGGCTTCTTCGCGGGGCTCGCCGCACATTCGATGCTGCCGCTCTCCCGGTCGCCGACGACCGGCTACGGGCTGATGCTGGGCCTGCTCGGCCATGCCGTCGGCTGGCCGCTCGCCCGCGGCGGCTCCCAGACGCTCGGCGAAGGCCTCGCCTCGTACCTGCGTTCGCTCGGGGGAACGATCGAGACCGGCCGGAACGTCGGCTCGCTGGGTGAGCTCGACGGCGCCGATGCGGTGCTGCTCGACGTCGGCCCCCACCAGTTCGCGCAACTCGCCGGCGCGCAGCTCCCGGAGCGCTACCGGCGTCGGGTCGAGGGGTTTCGCTACGGCCCGGGCGTCTTCAAGCTCGACTGGGCGCTCGACGGCCCGATCCCGTGGCGGGCCGAGGAGTGCGGGCGCGCCGCGACGGTTCATCTCGGCGCAACACTCGGCGAGATCGCCGTCTCGGAACGAGCGGCCTGGCGGCGTGAGCCGGCGGGCGCGCCGTTCGTCCTGCTCGCCCAGCAGAGCCTGTTCGATCCAACCCGTGCACCGGACGGCAGGCACACGGCCTGGGCGTACTGCCACGTCCCGAACGGCTCGCCGGTCGACATGACCGAGCGGATCGAGCAGCAGGTCGAGCGGTTCGCGCCGGGGTTCCGCGACCGGATCCTGGCGCGTGCGTCGATGGGCCCCGCCGACATGGAGCAGTACAACCCGAACTACGTCGGCGGGGACATCAACGGCGGCGCGGGCGACCTGCGCCAGCTGTTCACGCGCCCCGTTGCGCGCATCTCGCCCTACACGACGCCGATCGACGGGGTCTTCCTCTGCTCGTCGTCGACTCCTCCCGGCGGCGGGGTGCACGGCATGTGCGGCTACCACGCGGCCCGGGCGGCGCTCGGCCACCTGGAGGGGCGCGGATGAGCCGGCCGTCGGCTCGCGCGGCCGCGCTCGGGCTCGGAGCGCTGATGCTGCTCCTGATCGCGGCCACGGTTCCGCTGGACCACTACGCGCACAAGTCGCTCCCCGGCGGCGGCGGGCTCGGCGTCGCCATCCTCTTCCTGCCGTTCGCGGCGGTCGGCGTCCTGGTCGCAGATCGCCAGCCGTGGAACCCGATCGGGTGGATCCTGATCGTGCTTGCGCTGTCGATGGTCGGCTCGGGAGCTGCCGGGGACTACTCGGTGATCGCCTTCCGGCTCGGCCACCCGGGCCTGCCGCTCGCCCGCCTGGCCACGGCCCTGACGCAGACCTGGATCGGGCTCGTGCTGCTGCTGCCGCTCCCGATCGTGCTGTTCCCGGACGGGCGCCTGCCGTCGCGGCGCTGGCGCTGGACGTTCTGGCTCTACCTCGTCCTCGCCGGCTGCTTCTTCGCGGACGTCGCGGTCCGTGATGCGGGCGCGTTCACCGACCGGGTCGTCCGCGTGGACTCGAGCGGAGAGCTGCAGAACTTCGCCGGCCCGTCGGGCCCGGCCGCCGGGGTCCTGGCCGCGCTCTATGCGCTCGTCGTCGTCTCGTGGATCGTCGGCAAGATCGTCGAGTACCGCCGCTCGTCGGGGGTGCACCGCCAGCAGCTGAAGTGGTTGATGCTCGGAGGCGGCGTGAGCATCGCCGCACTGCTCGTCACGCTCAGCGTCAACGGCTCGATCGTTTTCGTCGGCGTCGCCGCACTGCCGGTCTCGATCGGGGTCGGGATACTCAAGTATCGGTTGTACGAGATCGATCGGTTGATCAGTCGCACGTTGTCGTACGCGATCGTCACGGGGTCGCTGGTTGCGGTGTTCCTCGGTCTGGTGGTGTTGACGACGCGGGTGTTGCCGTTCTCGTCGCCGGTGGGGATAGCGGCCTCGACGCTCGCGGCGGCTGCGCTGTTCACACCGCTGCGCCGGCGTGTCCAGCGGACGGTCGACCGCCGGTTCAATCGTGCGCGCTATGACGCGGATGCGACGGTCGAGGCGTTCCGGCAGCGTCTTCGGGATGCCGTCGACCTGGAGGCCGTCGAGGACGGGTTGAGGGCGGCCGTGGCGGGAGCGGTCGAGCCGACGCACCTCACGGTCTGGCTGCGGAGCAGCGCGTGAAGGTCAGGCTCTTCACCACCGGCAGCGCGCTCGCGCTCGGCGTGCTGACGGTCGCCGTGCTCGTCTTCGGTGTCGTGCTCACCAGGGTCGAGCACGAGAGCCTGGTGGGCACGGGCTCTGGTCCGCTTCCCCTTGCGTTCGGTCTCGTCGGGCTCGTCGTGGCGGTGAAGCGGCCGGGGAACCCGATCGGGTGGTGCTTCCTCGCCGCGGCGTTCCTGCTGACGCTCGACGGCAGCGCATCGGCCTACTCGGTCGCGGTCTATCGCGATCATCGCGGTCTCCCGCTCGGCGGGCTCGCGCTCTTCCTGCAGCCGAGCTGGGCGCCCGCCATCCTGCTGTTCGGCGTTGCGATCCAGCTCTTCCCGACCGGGCGGCTCCCTGTCGGACGCTGGCGGTGGCCGCTGTGGGGGTTTCTCGCGTTCGGCGCGGTCTGGATCGGCGGGGCTCTCGCGATCGTCGCCGTCGAGTGGCTGCGCGGCACGGTCCAGGTCACGCCGGGCGGCGACCTCGCTCAGCTCGACCACCCCGGCGGGGACCTCGCCTGGTGGGGCTGGATCCAGGGCGCGGTCTTCATCGGGCTCGGAGTGCTGCTCGTGGCATGGATCCTGCGCGAGGTTCCGTCCTTCCGCCGGGCCACCGGCGAGCGACGTCAGCAGCTGAAGTGGCTGATGGCCGGCGGAACCGTCGCCGCGACCGGCTTGATCGTCTCGGTCACGGGCCAGACCGGGATCGTCGGGACGATCGCGGCGGTCGCCATCACCGCGCTGCCGATCAGCGTCGGGATCGGGATCCTCAAGTTCCGCCTCTACGAGATCGACCGGCTGATCAGCCGGACGCTCTCCTATGCGATCGTGACCGGAACGCTCGTCGTCGTGTTCCTCGGCGTGATCGTGCTGACCACGCGGGTGCTGCCGTTCTCGTCGCCGATCGGCGTGGCCGCGTCCACGCTCGCGGCGGCTGCGCTCTTCAACCCGTTGCGCAGGCGCGTGCAGGTCGCCGTCGACCGCCGGTTCAACCGCACGCGCTATGACGCGCAGGCGACCGTGGCGCTGTTCACGGCGCACCTGCGCGATGCGGTCGATCTCGAGACGGTTCAGGTGAGCCTCGACAACGCCGTCCGCGGCGCGTTTCAGCCCGCGCACCTCACGGTCTGGCTCAAGCCGGAGCAGGCGGACTCGTGATCGAACCGGGTGCGGCTGCGCGAGGGCTTCGCGCCCTCGCGCAGCGGCCCGGCGTCGGACGGGACCCCTGGGTCAGGGGTCACGGATACCGCGACGTCGTCGTCTCGTCCGACGTCGTCGTCGTTTCGGACGTCGTCGTGCCGGAAGTCGTCGTGGTCGTTCCGGTCGAGGTCTTCGTCACGGCGGTCCCGCGCCCGGACACTGCCCACCAGCGGCCACCGAAGGCGGCCTGGCCCTGCCCGTTCGTCTGGCCGGGCGCCTTGTCCAGTGCGAAGCCGTAGAGCGGGTGGTGGTTGTAGGTGAGCTGTTTGCGGCCGTCGCCCCGAGTCGTCGTCCCGAGCAGCGCGGCCTTGAGCCCGGAGCCGGCGGTCGGCTTCGCCCGCGTGATCGCGGGCGGCCAGTACGTCGCGCACGTCCCGCTGCACGAGCTCTTCGCGCCCTTGTCCTTGGCGAACAGGTAGAGGGTGCGCCCCTTCGCGTTCACGAGGACCGCTCCGAGCTTCGTCGTGCGGAGCGAGACGGACGCGCTGCTTGCGCTTTGGTGCGTCGCCCCCTGTGCGTTCGAGCCGGCGACCAGGAAGCCGGCGATGCCCAGCAGTCCGGCAGCGAGCACCGCAAACCAGAGACGAATGTTGATGTCGGCGCGGGCACTCATCAGCTGACCTTGAAGTGCTGGAACATCACGGACTCGTGCGGCGAGCAGTAGGCCTTGTACGCTCCGGCGACGAACTTGAGGGTCATCGTCTTCGTGCCCTTGTAGGGCACCGAGGTGAACGTCCAGGACCTCCCGTGCGGCCCGTCCAGCTCGTAGTTGTGGATCGACGAGTCGTCGTGGATGACCAGTGTGTAGCTGCCGGCCTTGAGGTTCTTCACGAGCTTTCCGGCGCTCGTCGTGAGCGTGATCTTGTAGGCGTCGTTCTTGCCGACGACGCCGATCAGTTTCGGGTTGCTCGCCTGTGGGCGAGCCAACGCCGAGACCGAGAAGGCGGCGACCGCAACCAGCAAGGCGGCGGCTGCGACAGTGATGCGAAGAGGGTGCGACATTCCAACGTCCTTTCACAGGATTGCGTTGCCCCCTCTACGCAGCGACCGGACGAGTCGGATTGGTCAGACCGACGCGGTGATCGTGATCCCGCCGTGCGCCTTCTGGGCGAGCGTGCTCCGTCCCGCGCGCCCGATCAGCTGCGGTACAGGCGCAGGCCGCGGCGGCGCAACCGCCGCCACGCCGCGGGAATCTGGTCCTTGACGCGCTCCCGGCGGGCGAGCTGGCGCTCGGCGATCCTGCCCGCGACGAACGCCGCGGCCGTCGTCGCGTCGACCACCGTCGACGAGCGCAGGAGCGACTCGGCCACCGCCGCATCCTGGTGCTCGCCGAGCAGGCCCTGCAATGTCTTCGCGGCGTCGAAGAACGCCTCGCTCGACCCGCCCGCGGGCGAGGACAGCTCGGCGGCATACCGCGCTCGCTTGAGCGAGATCCGCAGCCCGTGCAGATCGGTGTCGGCGGGCTCCTTGCCGAGGCGCTTGATCGTCTTCACGAGCCCGCGAAACTCGCGCCGGGCGACTCGGTCGAGCGGGATCGACTCGATCCCCGCGCGCAGGCGCGGGGGGAGATGGAGCCGCACGAGGAGCTGCCGGTACGCCTCCTCGTCGAGCGTTTCGAGCAGACGGCGCTGCGCGTCGTCGCGACGGCGCGCGAGCGTCGCGAGCAGGCTTGCGGCGCCGGCGCGATCCGCCTCGTCGAGGTGCTGCAGCTCAGGCTGGAGATGCTCGAGCAGGACGTCGAGGTCGCGGACCGGGCCCGTCGCCTCGCCGAGTCGCTGCAGAGGCTGGCCCAGGCTCCGACGCCAGCTCGGATCGACGTAGGCGCGCGTCGCGCGGAGGAACGTGCGGCTGCGCCGTGCCGCCACGCGGTGCCGGCGGACGTTGTCGGGGGACGTGCCGAGCCGTACGCCCGGGTCATGGACGAGCAGCGCGCGCCGTTGCGTCTCGAGCATCTGCCGGAGCCGCACCGCGCCGCTGTCGCCGCTGACCGGAGCGGAGGGGACCAGTTCCTTGCCGCCGACGACGCCTGCGACCAGCCGCATGATCTCGGCGGGCAGCGACAGGCCGGCGTTCCCGGGCTCCCATTCCTCCACCCACTCCCCGGCCGGGAGCGTGAGACGCCAGACGACTCCGGCCTCCGACGGCAGCCTCGAGATCGTCATCCCGAGCTGCTCCAGGTCGCGGTCGACGGTGTCGTAGGCGTGCACGACCAGGTGCTCGCGCTCGGCCCGCAGCCAGTTGCCGGACGATGCTCCGCCGCCGCCCTCCGGCGCGGAACCGGGGCCGAGACGCCGGACCACCGGCCGGCCGCCCTCTTGGTCGTGGATCACGAAGAGTGATTTCCCCGCCCGGGCCTGGGCTTCCTGCCGGTGCGGGAAAGTCTCGTCATCGGGAGTTTCGGGCGGCGGAAACGGGACAGAGCCAGCCGTTCGGTGTGCTAAAAGGTGCCCCGATGGCCCGCCACACCTGCGCGACGATCGTCGCCCTGGCGTTTCTGTGCGCAGTGTGCGGTCGCGCAGCTGCCGCACCGGGCACGATCAACTTCGGCGTCGCCGACGACACCGGCAAGTACGCCGCCGACTCCGGTGCGGAGTTCTACTCGCGCATCGCCGCGAGCGGACTCGGCAACGACCGACTCACCGTGATGTGGGATCCGGCGAACCCCACCGTGATCACCGAGCAGCCGTTCCTCGACCGTACGGTCCCACAGGCCGCCTCACTCGGTGTGAACCTCATCCTCTCGGTGCGGCCGGCCCGCGCCAACGCGATCGGCGGGAGCGTCGTGCAGGCGAAGCGCTTCGCCGCCTTCGTCGCGCTGCTCGCAACGACGTACCCGACGGTCAAGACCTTCGTGATCGCCAACGAGCCGAATCAGCCCCGCTTCTGGCAGCCGCAGTTTCGCAACGGCAAACCGGTCGCAGGACGCGACTATGAACGGGTCCTCGCCCTCTGTTACGACGCGCTGAAGAAGGTCGATCCGACGATCACCGTCGTCGGCGGCGCGCTCTCGGGACGCGGGAACGACGACGCGCACGCGTTGAACAACCGCTCGACGTCCCCGCTGCGGTTCCTCTACGACCTCGGCGCCGCCTACCGCGCGAGCAAGCGCAAGGCTCCGCTGATGGACCTTTTCGCCTTCCATCCGTACCCGCGCTCGTCACTCGACTCGCTCAAGAAGGGGCTCGAGTGGCCGATGGCCGGCTACGCGAATCTCGACAGGGTGAAACAGGGTCTCTGGGATGCGTTCAACGGCACCGGCCAGCCGACGACCGAGTCGGGCCTCGGGATCATGATCGACGAGATCGGCTGGCAGGTTCGCGTTGCCTCCGCTGCCGCCGACAGCCCCTACACCGGCACCGAGAACGTCCCCGTCACGACGGAGGCGCATCAGGCTGCTGTCTACGGCCAGCTCGTCCGCTCCGCGGAGTGCGACCGCACGCTGAAGGATCTGTTCTTCCTGCCGTTCATCGACGAGACATCGCTCTCGGGCTTCCAGAGCGGCCTGCTGCGCGCGGACGGGACCGAGCGGCCCTCGTACCGCGCCGTCACGAATGCGATCTCCACCACCGGCGGCCGCTGCGTGGGTCGCCGCGTCGTGTGGAAGCACGCTCGCACCGTCCTCGGCGCGCGCGTGTTCTTCCACGGCCTGGCCGTCCCGAAGGTGTCCGCGCGGCAGCGAGCCTGGGGCTTCGCGGTCACGACGGCCGAGGACGCGCGCTACGTCGCAACCGTGGTGCCGGTCAGCCGGTCGGCGCGCGCCACGACCGACGTACCCCGGGCGCCGCTCGCGAAGATGCGCGCCGTCGGCTACGCGAAGGCCAACTGGACGCCGCTCGTGCGGTTCCCGAAGCGCCACCTGCCGCCCGGCCGCTATGCGTATCGCGTCGTGCTCCAGGCGGCGTTCAACCCGGCCCGGAAGCGCGCCGTGCTCAGCAGGACCTTCGTCGTTCGCTGACCGCACCTGTCGAGCCTTTGTCGAATGTCTGTAAGTTGAGGCCGTGCAGCATGCGGACGAGCAGCCCGCATACCTTCGCATCGGCGAGCTGAGCCGCCGCGTCGGCGTCAGCTCGGAGCTCCTGCGGGCGTGGGAGCGGCGCTACGGCCTGTTGTCGCCGATGCGGACACCCGGCGGATTCCGGCTCTACCGTGACGAGGACGAGCGCCGCATCGAGCGGATGCTCGGTCACCTCGAGGCGGGAGCCTCGGCAGCCGAGGCAGCGCGGCTCGCGCTCGCCGAGGAGCTCCCGGCCACCGGGGCCGGCACCGGCCCGGGAGCGCACCCGGTCCCGCTCGCCGATGTGCTGCGCCCGGCGCTCGACCGGTACGACGAGGCAGCGGCGCAGGCTGCCTTCGACCGCCTGCTCGCCGCATTCAGCCTCGAGACGGTCCTCCGTGACTCGGTGCTGCCCTATCTCGGCGAGCTCGGGAGCCGGTGGGCCCGCGGTGAGGCGTCCGTCGCGCAGGAGCACTTTGCCAGCGCGTTCCTGCGCGGGCGCCTGCTCGGCCTCGCCCGCGGCTGGGGCGGTGGAGCCGGCCCGCGCGCACTGCTCGCCGCCGCACCGGGCGACCAGCACGATCTCGGGCTGATCTGCTTCGGGCTCGCGCTGCGGGGGCACGGCTGGCGCATCACCTTCCTCGGCGCCGACACGCCGCTTCACACGCTCGCCGATGCGGCGCGAACACTCGGGCCGCAGCTCGTCGTCGTCGCGTTCACGGTCGAGGGGCAGGACGTCGCTGCGGTGGACGGGCTCGCGGGCGCGGCGCCGCTCGCGGTCGCGGGCCGGGGGGCGAGCGCGCGGCTGGCCGACGCGCTCGGGGCCAGGCACCTCTCGAGCGACCCGCTCACGGCCGCGGCGGCCCTGGCCCGCGACGGCATCCCGGCCTGACCGAGCCGAGAGGACAGTCGGCGTGCCTGCCGAATGTTCGGGCAGTCTCCGGGGGAGTCGGAGACCGCGCGGTGGTTCGGCGGCCCGGCTCCGTCCCTCTCCCCTGGAGCCGGCCGCCGGCCAACGCGTCGCCGGTCGCGGAAAAGAAAACGAGCCGGGAGAGAACGAAGGCTGCGGCCCCCTTGCTCTCGATCCCGGCTCGACACGCACCCTAGAGGCAACGAGGCACATCCGCCCTCCCCGTTTTGGGGGATCGGAGCCGGGGTCGATCTGCCGATGAAGCGGCTGCGACCGGGTGAGGGCAAAGGCCCGATGCGGCGGGGCCCCCTTCCTCGCTCTTGCCCGGTTGCACACCACGCTGCCCGATCGCCGCCCGCCTGGTGACGAATTGGTTACCCCATTCGGGGGAGCCGTTGGCTGCTCTCCGGTGCCGAAACCGAGGCTGTGACTGCGTCCTCCGTTGCCCGGCCCGGCGTCGCCGCGGCCGAGCCCGACTTGCTCTGGGCGAGGCGGCTGTCCGTCGCCGGCCTGGTGCTCGCGGCGGCGACGTTCTGCGCGCTCGCCGTTCAGATGCGGACGGGGCTCGGCAACGCCGAGGTGACCTCGATCTTCACCAACTGGGTCTACGACGCGGTCGGGCTGCTCGCCGGCGGGACGTGCCTGATGCGCGGTCTCCGTGGCGGCGGTGGAGCCGGTTGGGTCTGGATCGGCGCCGGGATCTTCGCGTGGACCTTCGGCGACATCTACTACACGATCGCGCTGCAGAGCCTCGCCTCGCAGCCCTTCCCCTCGTTCGCCGACCTCGGCTATCTCGGCTTCTACGTCCCCGTCTTCGTCGGCCTCGGGCTGCTCGTGCGCTCGTCGGTCGTCGACTTCCGCGGCTTCGTCTGGGTGGACGGCCTGATCGCCGGGTTCACCGTGTGCGCGCTCGCGACGGGTCTCGTCCTCGGGCCCGTGTGGCGTTCCTCGACCGGCAGTTTCGCCGCCATCGCCACGAACCTCGCCTACCCGGCGGGAGACGCGCTGCTGCTCGCACTCGTCTTCTGCGCGTTCGGCCTCTCCGGCTGGCGGCTCGACCGCATGTGGCTCGTTGTCGGCACCGGCCTCGTCGTCTTCGCCGTCTCGGACTCGGTGTATCTCGTCGAGGTCGCGCACGGCACCTACCAGTACGGAGGCTGGCTCGACCTCGGCTGGCCGGCCGGGTTCGTGCTCATCGCCGCCGGATCCCTCATCTCCCCGGTGCATCAGGTGCGCGGCCGGCTGGACGGGATGGCGCTCGTCCTTGCCCCCGTCGGGATGGCCCTCGTCTGCCTCGGCATCGAGATCTGGGATCACTTCCAGCGGGTCCAGACCGTGGCGCTCGTCGCGGCGTCGCTCGGCCTCTTCGCGGTCATCGGGCGGCTCATGTTCACGTTCAAGGAGTACCTGGTGCTGCTCCAGCTGACCCGGGTGGAGTCGTTGAGCGATGCCCTGACCGGGCTCGGCAACCGGCGCGCGCTCGTCCGCCGCCTCGACGAGTACTTCGTCTCCGCGACCGTGGAACCGTCGCTCTTGCTCCTCTTCGATCTGGACGGCTTCAAGGCCTACAACGACACATTCGGCCACGGTGCGGGCGATGTCCTCCTGCAGCGGCTCGGCGCACGTCTCCGCGACTCGGTCGGCTCGCGCGGCGAGGTCTTCCGTCTCGGCGGCGACGAGTTCTGCATCTTCGTCCAGGGTTCGAGCGTCAACCTGCCCTGGGTGAGGGCCGCCGCGTCCGCGAGCCTTCGTGAATCCGGCGACGCGTTCACGATCAGCTGCTCGAGCGGGCACGCGCTGCTTCCCGACGAGGCGGAGAACACGCACGACGCGCTGCAGATCGCCGACCGGCGGATGTACGCCGAGAAGGGCCTCGGGGTGAGTGGAGGCGAGAGCCGCGGCGTCCTGCTCCAGGCGCTGGCCGAGCGCGACGAGTCGCTCGGGACGCACACGAACGGTGTCGCCAGGTACTCGGCAGCGCTGGCCGCGGAGCTCGGCCTGGTCGGCAGCGAGGCGAAGCTCGTCCGTGCGGCCGCGGAGCTGCACGACGTCGGCAAGCTCGCCCTGCCCGAGACGATCCTGCAGAAGCCCGGCCAGCTCGACGACGAGGAATGGAAGATCGTCCAGCAGCACACGCTGATCGGCGAGCGGATCATCGCCGCAGCCGAGGGGCTCGAGCACGTCGCGCTGACCGTCCGGTCGACGCACGAGCGGTGGGACGGCACCGGGTATCCGGACGGCCTGAGCGGGGAGGAGATCCCGCTCGCCGCCCGCATGATCGCGATCTGCGACGCCTACGACGCCATCACCTCCGATCGACCGTACCGCCACGCCCGCAGCAGCGACCGGGCGGTCGAAGAGCTCCGGGCCTCGGCCGGCAGCCAGTTCGACCCCGAGCTCGTGGAGGCGTTCATCGATCGCGCGCTCCCGGCTCTGGAGCCGAAGGTGATCGATCTGCCTCGGCGGACCGTTCGGAACACCTCGCGCTAGCGAGGTCGTGCACGAAAGAGGTGCGGCGCGCGGAAGGGGATAGTTGCCGCACAGTCCGCAGCCGCGCGCCGCCTCACGAGTATCCCTCTTTCTCGCTGCCTGGGAGAATCCCGGCCCCGGAACGCCTCCAGCGGCGGCCCGCAAATTGCGCTCTTTTTCAGCGCTTGCGGGCGACCGCTCCTCCCGCCGCGTGAGATGCTCGCGGCAAGCGGCTGGGAGGACGAGATGCCACTGGTTCACCCGTGCGGCCGGCAGGGCTGCAGAGTGTTGACGATGGGGGAATTCTGCCTCCAGCACGAGCCGCCGCGGCAGCAGGTGCGGGCGGTCGCCGCTCGGGTGGACGTGAGGACGGTGACCGGAGTGAGGCCCGTCCGGCGCCCGCACTACAGTCCTTCGGGCGAAAATGGTCAGGCTTGAGATTCGAGGTCAGCTCGTCGTGCTTCCCCGTGCGCAGGTCGAACGCGCGCAGCGGCTCGCGCACGCCGAAGCGGGCGCATCGTCGAGACTGCGCGACCTCGCGCTCGTGCTCGACTGGGCGCTCAACAGCACCCGCGTCGTCGCTCTGAGGCGGAGCGAGGCACGCGAGCTCGAGCGGCTCGCCGACGGCGATTCCGGCCTGGCCGAGCTGGCGGCGATCCTCGCGCGGCC
Organism: uncultured Thermoleophilia bacterium; assembly: GCA_963722065.1. Lineage (GTDB taxonomy): Bacteria > Actinomycetota > Thermoleophilia > Gaiellales > Gaiellaceae > PALSA-600. Next base: position 104,788 of record CAVRMI010000014.1, read on the forward strand.
CCGGCGCGACACCCGCGCGGCCTGATCCCTCGTTCGGGGCACGCCGTAGGTCGCAACGAGTCAGCTCGAACGTGGGTGGCTCGAGCCTGCCCGCCGTCGCAAGGTGACCGGACAGGGAGGGAGACAAGTGAACGCGAGCAGCCGGGATCGTCACAATCACAGGGCCACGACCGTCCAATGCGTCGAGTGCGAAGCCTCGAGCGGCCTCTGCTGGCACGGATGGCGCGCCTACCGGATCGACGAACCGGGGACCGATGAGCCTCCGGCGCTCGCGTTCTACTGTCCCACCTGCGCGAGGGCCCAGTTCGGCGATCGCGCCGGCGTCAGCGAAGGGGACCGTGACGACTCTGCGGCTGAGTGATCCGGGACTGCGGGACGTCCTGATCGCCGATCTCCAGTCGCGGACCGATCTCGTCGTCGCCGCCACCGGGGCGGACACGATCGAGGTGTCGCTGCTCGGGTCGTACAACCTCGAGGCGATGCGGATGGCGATCTACCTGCGCGTCCGTGCGTGGGAAGCGGGCCAGCGCGCGCAGGGCAGGCTCATCCAGGTCGAGCTGCTGTAAAAGGAAGACCCGCCGGAGCGCTACTCGTGCTCGTAGAGCGGGCTCTCGACGAGGCCCTGCTGGTACGCATACCGCGCCGCCTCGGTCCGGTTGGAGACGCCCAGCTTGCGGTAGACGTTCGTCAGGTGGAACTTGACCGTCTGCTCGGCGACCCAGAGCTCCTTCGCGATCTGCTCGTTGGAGAGCCCGCGTGCGAGCGCGCCGAGGATCACGGCCTCGCGGTCGGTGAGTCCCGCGGCCTTGGCTGCGCCGGCCGCCGACGCATCGGGCAGCCCGATCGTGCTGAAGACATTGCCCTCGACCGCCTGGCGTAGGGCGCCCGGCAGGTCGACCGGGTTCACGCTCTTGACGATGTAGGCGCTCGCTCCGCGCTTGAGCACGTTCTCGATCAGCTTCTCGTCGGTCGAGACCGACAGCACGACCACCTTCACCGACGGGTGGCGCTTCTTGATCTGGTCGAGGCAGATGAGCCCGTCCATCCCGGGCATCCGGAGGTCGAGCACGACGAGGTCGGGGCTCGTCTGGCCGACGAGCGGCAGGACCTTCTCCCCGGTGCTCGCCTCGCCGACGACCTCGAACCCTCCGTCGTCCTCGAGTGCGCGTTTGATCCCGGCGAGGATCAGGCGGTGATCATCCGCAATGACGACTTTCAGCATGGTTTTCTCTCTATCGGCCGAACGGGGGCTTGACCTGAGGCCATGCGCACACCTTCGCCTGCCGGCGGCGGACCCCTGCGGGCTCAGCCGGCGGTGGAGTCGCCCAGCTGCTTCCGGCGCCGCCCGAGCTGTGCCTCGGCCGGGACATGCACGTTCCACACGAGCCCCAGGCGCTCGAGGCCGCGGATCACCCACCAGGAGACGTCGACCTGCGAGCGGCGCAGGCCGTGCCGGGCGGAGGCCGGGAAGGCGTGGTGGTTGTTGTGCCAGCCCTCGCCGAAGACGAGGGCGGCGACGAACCAGTTGTTCCGCGACTCGTCCCGCGACTCGAAGTCGCGGCGGCCGAACATGTGGCAGATCGAGTTCACGCTGAACGTCGCATGCTGGTACAGGAAGATGCGGATCAGCCCGCCCCAGACGAGGCCCTCGACGCCGCTCTGCCAGGTGCCGCCCACCGCGTAGCCGATCGCGAACGGGATGCCGAGCGTCAGGCCGACCCACACGAGGTAGAGCCGGTCGATCCAGCGGATGACCGGGTCGTCGTAGAGATCCTTGGCGTACGCGCGGCCCTGCTCCATGCCGAGGTTCGAGAAGAGCCAGCCCACGTGGGCATGGATGAACCCCCGGACTGCGGCGACGGCGCCTTCGCCGTGGCCGGCGTGCGGCGAGTGGGGGTCGCCCGGCTGGTCGGAGAGTGCGTGGTGCTTGCGATGATCGCTGACCCACTGCGTGATCGGTCCCTGCATCGTCATGCAGCCGAGGACCGCGAGTGTGACCTTGACCGATGGATGCGCGGTGAAGCTGCGGTGGGTGAAGTAGCGGTGGAACCCGATCGTCGTGCCGAAGGCGCAGACGACGTACAGCACGATCAGCAGGACGAGGTCGACCGGCTGCACGCCGACGCCCCAGAGCAGGCCGATCGCCGAGAGCAGCCCGAGCGGCGGCACGACGACGGCCACGAGCGTCACGACCTTGCTGATCGTGCTGCTGCCGGGCCGAACCGTGCCGATCTGTACAGTGGTGTTCATGTTTTGTCCAAGTTTGATCGAAGCCTATCGAACTGACTTCGCACGAGCGGCGAAGAAGGTTCGATGAAGGTCGCCGTCGTCGGCAGCGGGATCTCGGGCCTCGGTGCCGCGTACCTGCTCGCACGCGCCCACGAGGTGGAGGTGTTCGAGGCGGAGCAGCAGCCCGGGGGGCACACGTACACCGTCCGCCGCGACGGCCTCGGCCTCGACCTGGGCTTCCTCGTCCACAACGAGCGAAACTACCCGCTCCTGACGCGTCTCTTCGCGGAGCTCGGTGTCGAGACGCAGGAGTCGGACATGTCGTTCTCGGTCTCGTGTCCCTGCGGGCTCGAGTACTCCGGGCGCCGGCCGTTCGCCCAGCCGCGGCGGTCGGTCGATCCCCGCCACCTCGGGCTCCTTCTGGAGATCGGCCGCTGGCTCCGGACCGCCAACCGGTCGCTCGACCACTTCGACTGCGATCGGTGGTCGCTCGACCGGTATCTCGACGAGCGCCGGTACTCGCAGCGGTTCCGGCGGCACTTCCTCGTCCCGCTCACCGCGGCGCTCTGGTCGACGGCGCCCGGTCGCGCGCTCGAGTATCCCGCCGGCCCCGCGATCCGCTTCTTCGAGAATCACGGCATGCTCGGGTTCCGCCGTTTCCGCTGGCGTTCCGTCAAGGGCGGCAACGACGCGTACGTGCGCAAGATCGGTGCCGGGCTCGGCGAGCGTCTCCACCTCGGCGCCGGGGTCCGGTCGATCCGCCGCGGGCCCGACGACGTCGAGCTGACGACGGGCGACGGGGAGCGCCGCCGGTTCGATTCGGTCGTCGTTGCGACCCATGCCGACCAGGCGCTGCGGCTCCTCGAGGATCCGTCGCCGGCAGAGCAGCGCGTGCTCGGAGCGTTCCACTACACCCGCAACGAGACCGTCCTGCACACCGGCGCGTCCCACCTGCCTGCGGCCCGGGCCGCGCGAGCCGCGTGGAACTACCGCCTCGGCGACGACGGGAAGCCGACGGTCACGTACTACCTCAACCGGCTGCAACGGCTCGACACGGATCAGGACTGGTGCGTGAGCTTGAACGGCGACATCGCGGAGGAGCACGTCGTCGAGCGGACCACGTTCGAGCACCCGCTCTTCACGACCGAGACCATCTCGGCTCAGCGCGAGCTGCGGGCGCTCTCCGGGGCGCGGCGGACGTGGTACGCGGGCGCCCACCACGGCAACGGCTTCCACGAGGACGGGCTCGCCTCGGGCGTGGCAGCCGCGGAGTCGCTCGGAGTTGCCTGGTGAGGTCGGCGCTCTACGAGGGCACGCTCGTCCACGTGCGCCGGCAGCCGGTGCGCAACGTCTTCCGGTATCCGGTCTCGTACTGGCTGCTCGATCTCGACGAGCTGCCCGAGCTCGACCGCCGACTCGCTCTCTTCTCGGTCAACCGGCCGAACATCGCGTCGTTCCGGGATCGGGATCATTTCGACGGCGGCTCGTCGACCAAGCAGGCGGTGCTCGATCTCGTCGGCGACGCGGACGTCGAGCGCGTGATCGCGTTGACGATGCCGCGGATGCTCGGCTACGTGTTCAACCCTGTCTCCTTCTACTGGTGCTATCGCGCGGACGACACGCTCGCGTGCATCGTCGCCGAGCTGAACAACACGTTCGGCGAGCGCCTGCCCGAGGTGCTGCGCGGGCCGTCCCTCGAGTACGAGCAGGCCAAGCGGTTGCACGTCTCGCCGTTCTTCGGCCTCGACCAGAGCTACGAGTGGTCGTTCTCGGAGCCCGGGGAGTCGGTCTGGGCCCGCATCCACGTGCGCGAGGAGGCGGAGCGTCCGTTCACCGCGGTCCTCCACGCCCGGCGTCGCGAGCTCACGAACGCGAACGTCGCGCGCACGCTCGCGCGCTATCCGCTGATGCCGTTGCAGGTGACCGCGCTGATCCACCGTCAGGCGCTCCGGCTCTGGCTGAAGCGCGTTCCGTTCCACCACAAGCCGGCGTTCGTCCCGGGCCGGGGCTCGGTGCGCACGTGACATCTCCGGCTCGCACGATGCGGGCGGCGCCGCCGGCGCGGGTGCCGCTGGTCGACCGCGTGGCGGTGGCGTTCCTGGAGCGCGAGCTCGAGCACCTCGCGGGGGGAGCGCTCGACGTCACCCTGCCGGACGGGGCTCGCCGTCGTTTCGGGTCCGGCCCGGCGGTGCAGCTGCGTATCCACGACTCCCGTTTCTTCCGGCGGCTCGCGACCGGCGGGAAGCTCGGGCTCGGCGAGTCGTACACCGCGGGCGAGTGGGACTGCAACGACCTGGTCGCCCTCTTCGAGCTGCTGCTGCGCAACGCCGACACCGCGTCGCAGCGCCACCGCACGCTGAGGCGCGTGCTCGAAGCGAGGCCGAGGCTGAACCGCCGAAACGGTCTTCTGCGCGCGCGACGCAACATCGCCTACCACTACGACCTCGGCAACGACCTCTTCGAGCTGATGCTCGACGAGACGATGACGTACTCGTGCGCGGTCTTCGAGACACCGGAGTCGACGCTCGCCGAGGCGCAGCGCGCCAAGCTCGACCGGGTCTGCGCGCACCTTCAGCTCGGTCCCGCCGACCATGTGCTGGAGATCGGCTGCGGCTGGGGCGGCTTCGCGATCCAGGCCGCTCGACAGACCGGCTGCCGGGTGACGGGCCTGACCATCTCGGCCGAACAGGCGAAGCTGGCGCGGGAGCGCGTGGCGGCTGCCGGCCTCTCAGAGCGAGTGACGATCCTCGAGGAGGACTACCGCGAGCACGACGGACGCTACTCCAAGGTCGCGTCGATCGAGATGCTCGAGGCGATCGGCGACCGTCAGTTCGGCACATTCTTCGCGACGATCGATCGGGTGCTCGAGCCCGGCGGCCTCGCGTGCGTGCAGACGATCCTGATCCCGGACGACCGCTGGGAGCGCTACCGCAGGACGCCGGACTGGATCGAGCGCTACGTGTTCCCCGGCTGCCTGATCCCGTCGCTGACGTCACTCGCCGTCGCCGCGACCCGCTCGTCGCGGCTCCTCCTGCACGAGGTCGACGAGATCGGGCCGCACTATGCGGAGACGCTGCGCCGCTGGCGCGCGAACGTCCATGCGCGCATCGACGAGGTGCGCGCACTCGGCTACGACGAGACCTTCGAGCGGACCTGGGACTTCTATCTCGCCTTCTGCGAGGCCGGCTTCCGGCTGCGCGCGCTTCGTGACGTTCAGCTGACGCTGACCCGGCCGCTGAACGAGTCCGTCGCGGTCTGACAGAACGTCCAGAGCCTGGCCGCCTCGCGCGCCTCGTCGAGCCGCCGGGTCGCCGGCCTGCGGTGGGTCGGGCGCGCCCGGCGATCGAGGAAGAACAGCCCGCTCTGGCCCTCGGCCTCCGGTGACGCCGCGAGCCACGCGATCGTGTCGGCGCCCTGGTGCGGTGTGCGCAGGAGCGGCGAGAGTGCCCGGCTGAAGCCGGGGAGCGCGGTTCGCAGGCCCGGCGTGTCGGACCAGCCCGGGTGCATCGTGTTCACCGTGACGTTGGTGCCCGCGAGCTCGCGCGTCCACTCCTCGGCCAGCACGACCTGAGCCCGCTTCGCCCGCGCGTAGGCCTTGACGCCGTCGTAGCTCTCCTCCGCCGGCTGCAGCGCGTCGACATCGAGCCGCTCGAGGTACATGCCGCCCGATGCGACGGAGATCACGCGGCCCGAGGGCGCGGCCTCGAGCAGAGGCCGGAGGAGGCGGATCAGCAGGAACTGCGAGAGGACGTGCGTCGCCAGGGTGACCTCGTAGCCTTCGCCGGTCAGGGTGAAGTCGTGGGTCAGCGCGCCGGCGTTCAGCACGAGGATGTCGAGCCGGTCGTGCTCCGCCGCGAACCGGTCGGCGAAGGCGCGCGTCGCCGCAAGCGACGAGAGGTCGACGACGTCCGACTCCGCGGCGGAGAGCTGCGCTGCGGCGCGTGCCGTTCGCTGCGCATCGCGCCCGACGACGCAGACCCGGGCGCCCGCCCGGGCAAGCAGCCCCGCAGCCTCGCGGCCGAGCCCCGACGTCGCGCCGGTGACGATCGCCGTCTTGCCGTCGAGGCGCAGCTCCTCGAGCGGCGTCCAGTCGTACAACCGGCGTCTGGCCTCGTAACCGAGGCGCGTGAAGCTCCCGACCACGCTCGCCTCGAGCGCCGCGTCGACGGCGCGCGCCGCGTTCACGGGTTGAGCGCGGCGCGCATGCCCGCTGCGGCCTTCGCGCCGGTGCGGTTGAAGAGCAGCTGCATGATCGGGTCGAGGGCCCGGCCGCCGCCGCTGAACTCCAGTACCGCGTCGTAGTGAACCGTGGCGCCTACGCCCGCGGGCGCGACGGTCACTGTGTCGCGCGAGATGAAGCTCTTCTGCCGTGACTCGACCGTGAACGAGTGCGGCTCGTCGTAGGCGACCAGCTCGTACTTCATCGCAAGCCTGCGGCCGCCGAACTTGACGACGAGATCGAACGCCGAGCCTTCGCCGACCGGACCGCCGGTCGAACGCGATGCCTCGACGACGCTCGGGTCCCAGTGCACTGCGTTGGAGAAGTCGGCCATGTAGGCGAACGCCTCGGCAGGGGAGAGCGTCGACTCGATCGTCGTGACGTAGCGCGCCATGGGCGTAACGGTACGTGCGCCTAGTGGGTCGCGGCGGCGAGCTGCTGCAAACGCGGCCGTAGGAACGCCGCACCGTCGCGGGCAAGTTGCTCCTGGCTCGAGAACGTCGGCCGCCAGACCTTGGTCGCGGCGGCGAACTCGGGCACCGCGTCGCCGAACGCCTCGATCACGACCCAGCCGGCGTAGCCGATCTCGCCGAGCGCGTCGAAGGTCGCGTCCCAGTCGACCTGGCCGCTGCCCGGAGTGCCGCGCTGGTTCTCGGCCGCGTGGAAATGGACGAGCACGTCGCTGCACGAGACGAGCGCCTCGCGCGGGTCGGATTCCTCGATGTGCGCGTGGAACGTGTCGTACATCAGCCGGCAGTTGGGATGGTCGACGTCGCGCACGAGCGAGGCGGCGTGCTCGGCGCACGTGATCAGGTACATCTCGAACCGATTCAGGTACTCGACGGCGATCGTCACGTCGACCGTGGCCGCGTGCTCCGCCGCGGCGCGCAGGCCCTCGACGGCGTGCGCGCGCTCGTCGCGCGTGGGCGGCGCTCCGCTGAGCACGCCGAGCGGGGCGCCGAGCGGGCCGCAGAGCGTGTGCGCGCCGAGCGCTGCGCAGGCGTCGAGCGCGGCCTTCGTCGCGGCGAGGCCGCGGGCCCTCACCTCCGGGTCGGGACTGATCGGGCTGTCGTCCTCGAAGCGGGCGCTCACACCGAGCGACGCGAGCCCGAGCCCGGCGAGCCGCTCCCCGAGGCGCTCGTACTTCTCGACCTCGCTGTCGAAGATCGGTATCTCGACGCCTTCGTACCCGAGCTCGCGCAGCAGCTCGAAGGTCGCATCGTGCTCCGGTCCGGTCACGTCGGGCGACCACAGGAGCATGTTCATTCCCAGCTTCGGTTGCCCGTTCACACCCGCCATGGGGCGATCCTAACCTCGGGCTAGGCACCATTCGGCTCACTATGAGCTTCGCGCCGCTCGCCGGCATCCGGGTCGTCGACGTCACGTCCTCGCTCGCCGGCCCCACCTGCACCGAGATCCTCGGCGGCCTCGGCGCCGACGTGGTGAAGGTGGAACATCCGGCCCGGGGCGATGAGGCCCGCGCGTGGGGCCCGAGCTTCTTCGAGGGCGGAAGCGTGATGTTCTTCGCGGCCAACCGCTCCAAGCGGTCGCTCGCGCTCGACTTCAAGGACGAGCAGGGCCGTGAGGCACTGCTGCGGCTCGTCGACGGAGCCGACGTGTTCGTGCAGTCGCTGCGCGCGGGCACCGCCGAGCGCCTCGGGCTCGGCAGCGACGCGCTGCGAGAGCGGAACGAGCGGCTCGTCTACTGCTCGGTGCGCGCGTTCGGGCAGACGGGGCCGCTCGCTGACGAGCCGGGCTACGACCCGCTGATGCAGGCGTTCGCCGGCCTGATCAGCATCACGGGCGAGCCGGACCGGCCGGGCGTGCGCGTCGGCGCGTCCGTGATCGACATCGGCACCGGTGTGTGGGCCGCACTCGGCATCGTCGCGGCGCTGCACGAGCGCGCCTCGACGGGCCGGGGCCGGGACGTCGGCGTCGCGCTGTACGACACCGCGCTCTCCCTCGTCGGCTACCAGCTGGCCGCCGTCCTGCAGACCGGGGTCGCGCCCGGACGCCACGGCACCGCGTTCCCCCTGATCGTCCCGTACGAGGTCTTCGCGACCGCCGACGGCGAGCTGATGATCGCCGCCGCGAACGACCGGCTCTTCCGGCTGCTCTGCGAGCGGATCGGCGCCCCCGAGCTCGCCGACGACCCGCGGTTCCTGACGAACCCCGACCGGGTGGTGAACCGCGAGCAGCTGCTGCCGACGATCCGCGACCGGCTCGCCGCCGGCACGTCCGCCCACTGGCTCGCCGTGCTGGCAGGGATCCCCGTGGCGCCGGTCCAGGAGCTCGCGGAAGCCGGTGAGCATCCTCAGACGGCGGCGAACCGGATGCTGGAGGAGGTCGACGGCCGCCGGGCGGTCGCCTCGCCGCTCGAGGTGGACGGTGAGCGCTTCGACCACAAGCTGCCGCCGCCGCTCCTCGGCCAGCACTCGGCCGAGGTGCTGGCCGAGCTCGGCTACGGGCGAGACGCCATCGACGCGCTGGTCCGCGCGGGAACAGTAGGCTCGCCGGCGTGATCGACCTCCCCCAGAAGATCGTCTGCGTCGGCCTGAACTACCGCGACCATGCGGAGGAGCAGGGAGTTGCGCTGCCCGAGCGTCCGCTGCTCTTCGCCAAGTGGCCGAACACGCTGCTCGAGAACGGGGCCGCCATTCGGATCCCGGCGATCTCGAAGAAGGTCGACTACGAGGCCGAGCTCGGCGTCGTGATCGGCCGGCGTGCGAGCGGTGTCGCGGTCGACGATGCGCTCGACGTCGTCGCCGGGTATGTCGTTGCCAACGACGTCTCCGGCCGCGACCTCCAGTTCGCCGACGGCCAGTGGGTGCGCGGCAAGTCGCTCGACACCTTCCTCCCGATCGGCGATCTCGTGCCCGCGAGCGCGGTGCCCGACCCGCAGGCGCTCCCGATCCGGGCAATCCTGAACGGCGAGGTGATGCAGGACTCGAGCACCTCGAACATGGTCTTCGGTGTCGCCGAGATCGTCTCGTTCGTCTCGCAGGCGATCACGCTCGCGCCGGGCGATCTCATCATCACGGGCACGCCCGCCGGGGTCGGCGCGTTCCGCGATCCGCCCGTCTGGCTGACGCCCGGCGACGAGATCACGATCGAGATCGACGGGGTCGGCTCGATCTCGAACCCGGTCACCGAGACGCTCTAGCAACCGTGAAACGGGCGCCGCTGCTCGTCGCACTGTTTCTGGCTGCGCTGTCGCTGCGGCCACAGCTCGTCGGCATCGGCCCGCTGCTGCCGCTCATCCAGCAGAACCTGGACATCACACATGCGGTTGCCGGCCTGCTCGGCACGATCCCGGTGCTCTGCATGGGCCTCTTCGCTCCACCGGCGCCCTTCGTCTCGGGCCGGATCGGGCCGCGCCGGGCAGTCGCCCTGGCGCTGGCGCTGATCGGCGTCTTCGGCGTCGTTCGGGCGGTCGCGCCGGGCGCGGCCGGGGTGATCCTCCTGACCTTCCCGATCGGCGTCGGGATGGGGATCGCAGGCGCGATCCTGCCCGTGACGGTGAAGGAGCGCTTCGCCGACCGTCCAGGCTTCGCAACGGGGGTCTACACGACGGGCATCACGATCGGCTCGGCCGTCGCCGCTGCTACCGCAGTCCCGCTCGCCCACCTCGCGGGCAGTTGGCGCGCACCGCTGCTCGTCTTCGGTGTCGTGTCGACGGGGCTCGCCGTGCTGTGGCTCTGGCTGACGCGCACCGAGCCGGCTCACCGCCGTGCCGACCTTCGGCCCCTGAAGCTGCCGCTCCGCCGGTTTCTCGCCTGGCGGCTCGTCGCTGCGTTCTTCTTCATGTCGTCGGTGTTCTACGGCCTGAACGCGTGGCTGCCCGACGTGTACGTCGAGCGCGGCTGGAGCGATGCCTCGGCCGGGGAGCTGCTCGCAGTCATGAACACGGTGACGATCCCGTGCGGGTTTCTCGTCGCCTGGGCCGCGGATCACTGGGGCTCGCGGCGCGGGTGGCTTGCTGCGGCCGCGTCGCTGCAGCTCATCGCCCTCCTCGGGATCCTCTTCTGGGCGGCAGGCGGCTGGGGGTGGGCCGTGCTGCTGGGAGTCGCCAGCGGCCCGCTGTTCCCGCTGACGATGACGCTGCCGCTCGACGCCGCCGACCGGCCGGCCGAGGTGGCCGCGCTCGCGGGGATGATGCTCGGCGTCGGCTACACGCTGTCCGCGCTCTCGCCGCTCCTCCTGGGTGTCCTGCGCGACGCGACCGGCGGCTTCGATTCAGTGCTGGCGGCGCTCGTGGTCGCCGCGGCGATCCTGGTCGTCGTCGACGCGTCGTTCAGTCCGGCGCGGCTCGCAGCCGGTCGATCGTTGCACGGACACCCTCGGCGAGCGGCGTCCAGCTGATCGGCCCGACGGCGACCTCGAGGGCGCCGTTGTCGAACTCGTCGGGGAACGGGAGCCGGGTCTCCTCGTCGACGGTGCAGGAGACGTCCGCTGCCTCCTCGATCGCCCGTGCGGCGTCGGCGACGGCGACGGCCGGGCCGCCGAGGCTGAAGACGCGTGCACCTTCGGTCGCGGCCCGCGCGGCTGCGACGAACACGCGCGCCGTGTCGGGTGCGAACTGCAGCTGCGTTCGTCCGCCGAAGGCGATCCGCGAGTCCTCGCCTCGCGCGGCGGCGGCCATCGCGAGACTCGGCGAGGCAGTCAGCCCGGAGTCGCGCCCGGGCCCGTAGACGATGAACGGGCGGATGCCGATCGAGGCGACCTGTTCCTCCTGCCAGAAGATGCGTGCCAGTCCTTCGCACGCCTGTTTGTGAACGCCGTAGAACGTGACCGGATGCCCGATTGCCTCGTTCGGGACCGCTCCGCCGGTGTCGTCGACCTGGGAGTAGACAGCGGCCGAGCTGGCATACGCGACCCTGATGCCGCGGCTCTTCGCCGCGTCGAGGACGTTGACGGTCCCGCCGATGTTGATCGCCGTCCCGCGCGGCGGGTCCGCCTTGATCTGCGGGATCAGGAGCGCGGCCAGGTGGATCACGTGGGTGATCTCGTGCTCGTCCAGCAGGCGGTCGAGCGCCGACCGGTCGCAGATGTCGCCGCGCACCACCGGCACGTGCTCGGCGCCCGCCAGCGCCAGCCGCCGGTCGTCGGCCCCAAGGTCGTAGCCGACGACGAACGCGCCCGACTCCACGAGGACCGAGCACGTCCACGCGCCGATGCAGCCGAGGGCGCCGGTGACCAGGAATCGCTCTTCGGTGGTGCTCACAGCTCGACCGTATCGCGTGCAGGCGCCGCTAGAGTCCATGAGTGTGAAGGAGATCGTCGGAGAGGTCGAGCGCTGGCGCGAGCGCGGTGAGCAGGTCGCAATCGCGACAGTCGTGGCGACGCGGCGCTCGGCACCGCGTCCGGTGGGGGCGAAGTTCGCGGTCTCCGAGAAGGGGGAGATGTGCGGCTCGGTCTCGGGCGGATGCGTCGAGAACGACGTTGCCGTCCAGGCGCGCGAGGTGATCGAGTCGGGCGAGCCGCGGCTCCTGAGCTACGGGATCACGGACGACCAGGCACTCGGCATCGGCCTGCCGTGCGGCGGCGAGATCGACGTCTTCCTCGAGCGGCTGGATTGACTCTGACCGAGCACCTGCTCGCCCTCGCACACGGGGACGAGCGCGCGGTGCTGTTCACCGTCGTGGGGGGCGACCGCGAGCTGGGCCGCAAGGTGCTGGTGCTGCTCGACCGCAACGAGGTGATCGGAGACGATCCGCTCGGGCTCGCCCCGCTCGCAGGAGAGCAGCGCCGGAGCGGCAGCTTCGAGCACGAGGGGCTGCAGGTCTTCGCCGAGGTGTACGGACCGCCGCCGCGACTCGTCGTCGTCGGCGCCGTCGACACCGGAGAGGCACTCTGTGCCGCCGCGAAGCAGGTCGGGTGGCGCACGATCTGCGTCGACGCACGCGCGCAGTACGCCACGCCGGAGCGTGTCCCCAGTGCCGACCGGATCGTCGTCGAGTGGCCCGAGCCCGCCTTCGAGGAGATCACGCCCGACCGCGACACGGCGGTCGTCGTCCTCACCCATGACGACAAGTTCGACATCCCGGCGCTCGCGATCGCGCTGCGCTCGGAGGCGTTCTACGTCGGCGCGCTCGGCAGCCGGCGCGCGCAGGCGAAGCGCCGTGAGCGGCTGCTCGAATCCGGCGTCACCGAAGAGCAGCTCGACCGGCTGCGGGGCCCGGCCGGGCTCGACATCGGCGCCGAGAGCCCGGCCGAGACAGCCGTGTCGATCATCGGCGAAGCCCTCGCCCTGCGCGCGGGGCGGCTCGGCGGCCCGCTCCGCGCGGCCGCGGGCCGGATCCACGTCGAGCGCTAGGAAGGCTTCAGGAAGAGCGCGGCCCGCTCCGACTCCGGCGTCTGCGGGATCTGGTCGGCGAGGCGCCTGAGGGTCGGGTAGCGCGACCGGTCGAGTGTCCCGGCGTCGTGCCAGTTCAACTCGACCAGGTTCCCGCCGGGATCGCGGAAGTACAGCTGCACCTGACCCGAGGGGAGCTCGACCAGCTCGGCGCCCCATTCGGCCGATGCGTGCGCGGCGACGGCGTCGTACGCGGCGTCGAAGTCGTCGATCGTGAGGCCGAGGTGGTGGCGGGGTGGCGCGTCGTCCTCTGCGAGGAAGATGTGCAGCTGCAGGTCGCCGATGCGAAGCCACTGCACGGGCCGGTCGAAGACCGGGGTCGCGATCCGCTCCATGCCGAAGAGCTTCTCGTAGAAGCTCACCGACTCCTCGAGGTTCTTCGCGGAGATGCTGACGTGGTTGATCCCGGTCGCCCGCACCGCGCGGAGTCTCACGGGTCCGTCCGACGAGGTCAAGCGCGCAACCGGCCTCACCGGCGTGCGGCTGCGAGCAGCTCCGAGGCTTCGACGCCGCGGATCGATGCGTCCACGAGCTCGATCGGATGGAAGGCCGGCAACGGACCTCCCGCGCGGCGCAGCGCCGCCGTCACCTGGACGAGGCAGCCCGGGTTGCCGCTCGCGTAGGCGTCGGGCGCCGTCGCGAGCACCTGCCCGGCCTTCCGGTCGCCGAGCTCGGTCGCGGCGTCCGGCTGCACGAGGTTGTAGATGCCGGCGCTCCCGCAGCAGAGCTCCTGCTCGCCGGGCTCGAGGACCGAGAGGCCGGGGATCGCGCGGAGAGCCGCCCGCGGCTCGTCGGCGAGCCGCTGGGCGTGCTGGAGATGGCACGCGTCCTGGTAGGCGACCGTGATCGGCAGCGGGTGGCGGGGCGCGGGGGCAGGCGCCTCGGCGAGCAGCTCCGAGACGTCGACGATCCGGGCGGCGCCGCTGTGATCCTTCAGGTGCGAACCGCAGCCGGCGGCGTTCGTGACGATCGCGTCGTACCCGGCCAGAGCCCGCTCGAGCTCGCGCGCGCGGGCGACGCCCTCGTCGAGGCGCCCGGCGTGCGCATGCAGTGCCCCGCAGCAGGCCTGCGCCCGAGGGACGTGCACGTCGAATCCGTCCGCTGCGAGCACGCGCGCTGTCGCGGCATTGACGTCGCCGAAGACGACGCTCTGGACGCAGCCCGCGACGACCGCGACGCGCGGCCCGGGGCCCGGCAGGTGCAGCGGCGGCCACGCAGGGCTCGTCCACGGCGGCGCGACCCGGACGAGCGGCCGGAACGGCCCCGGCGCCGGCAGCCGGCGCAGCAGGAGCGCCGCGCGCAGCCGGCGCCGGTGGGGGAACACGCCGAAGATCACGCGGCGCAGCAGCCGGTCGCCGGTGCCGCGGCCGCGCTTCGTCTCGATGTGCGCGCGGGTCGATTCGATCAGCCGGTCGTACTGCACCCCCGAGGGGCATGCGGGCACGCAGGCCATGCAGCCGAGACAGCGGTCGAAGTGCTCGACGACCGTGTCGGTGAGCTCGAGCGTCCCGTCGACGAGCGCGCTCATCAGGTGGATGCGGCCGCGCGGCGAGTCCATCTCCTCGTGCCAGAGGGCATAGGTCGGGCAGGTGGGCAGGCAGAAGCCGCAGTGCACGCAGTCGGCGATCAGCTCGGGCTGCACAGAGCCTCCAGGACGCGTTCGGCGAGCGGGCTCCAGACCGGCGGCTCCGCCGCTTCGGTGTACGCGACCCGCGGGCCCGGTCGCACGAGCGGCGCGGGCCCGCCGTCCCAGCGGCGGCGACCGGGGAGCGCCGCCTGCAGTGCGCGCAGCTCGGCCCACGGCTCCACGGCCTCGCCGCCGAGGGCAGCCGCCTGTTCGGCGACGGCTGCCGGCGCCCCTTCGAACAGGACGTACATCGACTCGCCGACGATGTCGACCGCGCTCGGAACGAGGCTCGACCGGTGCAGCTCGCTGAACCGGTCCGAACCGGCGCGAGTCGTCGCCGACGCGGCCGGCTGGGGGTGCAGCCGCAGGGCGAGCCGCTCGACCGTGCCGAGCCGGCCGGCCGAGCCGCAGAAGAGCTTGCCGAGGTCGTAGCCCGCGACGTTCTTCACGACCTTGCCGCCGGAATGGGCGCGCGCTCCGCCCGGCAGCACCACGCTGACGCCGATCACGAGGTCGCGCATCGTCCCGAACCGGTGGCGGAGCGGCCCGGAGAGGTCGTCGAGCAGGCACTCGGCGAGCGTCGGGTCGCCCGGCGGGTCGAGCGAGAACCGTTGCCGGTGCGGGGCGAGACGTGATTGGAGGGCCGACAGGCGCAGGCCGCCGTCGACGATGCACGTGAGGTCGCCGGGCTCGTGCTCGACGATCCCCGGCTCAGAATCGCTCGGCATGTCCCGCCAGCTCGAGCGGGTGGGCGCGATACGGGCCGGGCACCTCGCCGCAGAGGCGCGGCGTCGGGAACAGCTTGCCCGGGTTCGCGAGACCCGTCGGATCGAAGCCGATGCGCACACGCTGCATCACCGCGAGGTCGGCCTCGCTGAACATCAGCGGCATCGCGCACGCTTTGTCGGTGCCGACCCCGTGCTCGCCGGTGATCGAACCGCCGGCGTCGACGCACGCTTCGAGGATGCGGCCCGCAAGCAGTTCGGCTCGTTCGGCCTGCCCCTCGATGCGTGCGTCGTAGAGCACGAGCGGGTGGAGGTTCCCGTCGCCGGCGTGGAAGACGTTGCCGACGCGGAGGTCGTGCTCGCGCGACAGGTCGTCGATCCGCCGCAGGACCTCGGGGAGCCTCGTGCGCGGAACGACGCCGTCCTGGACGTAGTAGTTGGGGCTGACCCGGCCCATCGCGGCGAACGCCGCCTTTCGCCCCCGCCAGACCGCGGCGCGGTCGGCCGGGTCGGACGCGAGCCGGACCTCGGCGGCGCCGGCGTTCCGGCAGAGCTCCTCGACGAGCGCCAGATCGTGTTCGACCTGCGCGGCGCGGCCGTCGAGCTCGATGATCAGCACCGCGCCGCAGCCCGGCGGATAGTCGGCCCCGACGGCGGCCTCCGCCGCCTCGATCGTGATCGCGTCCATCATCTCGATCGCCGCGGGGAGGATGCCCGCCGCGATCGTGCCGGAGACCGCCGCGCCCGCGTCGTCGGTGTGCTCGAAGCCGGCGAGCAGCGTCCACACCGCCTGTGGAGCAGGGAGGACGCGCAGGGTCAGTTTCGTCGCGATCCCGAGCGTCCCCTCCGAGCCCACGAACACACCGAGCAGGTCCGGGCCGTCGTCCCACACCGACAGCTCGACCAGCTCTCCGTCCGGCAGCACGATCTCGGCGGCCAGCACGTGGTTGACCGTGAAGCCGTACTTCAGGCAGTGCGCGCCGCCGGAGTTCTCGGCGACGTTGCCGCCGATCGTGCACACCTGTTGCGACGACGGGTCGGGCGCGTAGTAGAAGCCTTCGCCGGACACGGCCCGGGTCACATCGAGATTGGTGACGCCCGGCTCGACGATGACCTCGCCGCGATCGAGGTCGACCGACAGGAAGCGGGTCATGCGCGCGAGCGAGATCACGATGCCTTCCGCGACCGGCAGCGCGCCGCCGGACAGCCCGGTGCCGGCCCCGCGGGCGACGAACGGGATGCTCGCGTCGTTGCAGATGCGGACGACCGCCTGGACCTCGCTCGCGGATGCTGGGAGTGCCACGAGTGCGGGGATCACCCTGCGGCCTGTCAGGCCGTCGCATTCGTAGGTCCGCAGCTGCTCGGGCTCGCGAATGATGTCCGCCGCCGCCGCGAACCGCTCGACGAGCCCGGGGGCAAGCTTCATCACGACAACCTAAAGCATCGTAGGATCGGCGCCCTGGAAGCAAAGTGAGGAGAGCCGATGGCCCGTCCGTGCACATTGTTCACCGGCCAGTGGGCCGACCTGCCTCTGACCGACCTCGCGGCGCGCTGCGCCGGTTGGGGCTTCGACGGGCTCGAGCTCGCCTGCTGGGGGGACCACTTCGACGTTCATCTGGCGGTCACCGATCCGGGGTACGCACGCGCACGGCGCGAGCTGCTCGAGACGCACGAGCTGGGCGTCTGGGCGATCGGCGCCCATCTCGTGGGCCAGGCCGTGTGCGACGTGATCGACGAGCGGCACCGTGCGATCCTGCCGCCGGAGATCTACGGCGACGGTGATCCGGAGGGCGTCCGCATCCGCGCCGCAGAGCGGATGAAGGACACGGCGCGCGCCGCTGCGCTGCTCGGAGTGACGCAGGTGAACGGCTTCACCGGGTCGTCGATCTGGCATTTGCTCTACTCCTTCCCGCCGAACGACTTCGCCGCGATCGAGCGCGGCTACGACGACTTCGCGGAACGGTGGGCCCCGATCCTCGACGTGTTCGACGCGGAGGGCGTGCGGTTCGGCCTGGAGGTCCACCCGACCGAGATCGCGTACGACTTCGTGACCACGAGCAAGACGCTTGCTGCGATCGGGGGCCGCGAGACGTTCGGCATCAATCTCGACCCGAGCCATTTCGCGCACCAGGGGCTCGACGCCGCGCAGTTCGCGCTCGAGTTCTCCGACCGCATCTACCACGTGCACGTCAAGGACTCGATCACGCGGCTCGACGGACGGCGTTCCATCCTCGGCTCGCACCTGAGCTTCGGCGACGAAGCGCGCGGCTGGGACTTCGTCTCGCCCGGGCACGGGGACGTCGACTTCGAGAGCTTCTTCCGCGCGCTGAATCGCATCGGCTACCAGGGGCCGCTGTCGATCGAGTGGGAGGACAGCGGGATGGATCGCGAGTGGGGAGCGCCGGACGCCCTCGCGTTCGTCCGCCGCACGGACTTCGCCCCCTCCGAGATCGCCTTCGACGCGGCGATGCAGAAGGCACACGACCGTTCATGACCGCCCCGTCGGGGGAGCAGTTCGAGATCACGGACGGCGATCAGCGCGCCGTCGTCGTGGAGGTGGGAGGAGCGCTGCGCTCGTACCGGCTCGCCGGCGGTGATGTGCTCGACGGCTACGGGGCCGCCGAGCTGAGCACGTCCGGCCGCGGGCAGGTGCTGATGCCGTGGCCGAACCGGCTGGAGGACGGCTCGTACGAGTTTCGCGGGCGCCGGCACCAGCTGCCGCTCGACGAGCCGGAGGCGCGCAATGCGATCCACGGCTTCGTGCGCTGGGAGAGCTGGGTGGTCGCCGAGCGCGAGCCGAGCCGGGTCGTCATGCACCACGCGCTGCATCCCCGGCCCGGCTATCCGTTCTCGCTCGAGCTCTCGATCGAGTACGCGCTGTCGCCGGCCGGGCTGAGGGTCCAGACGACGGCGACCAACGTCGGCGCCGAGGCGTGTCCCTTCGGCAGCGGCGCTCATCCCTATCTCACGCTCGGCACGGAGACGATCGACCCGCTGATCCTCCGCGTTCCGAGCAGGACGGTGCTGTTCTCGGATGCTCGCGGCCTCCCCATCGGCCGGGGGGCCGTCGGCGGCACCGAGCACGATTTCCAGCAGGCGAGGCCGATCGGCGCGACGCAGCTCGACCACGCGTTCACCGACCTCGAACGGGACTCGGACGGCGCGGCCCGCGTCGAGCTGCGACGTCCCGACGGGCAGGGCGGGCTCGTGTTGTGGGTCGACGCGAGCTATCGCTGGCTGATGCTGTTCACCGGGGATCCGCTGCCCGACGTGGCCCGCCGCAGCCTGGCGGTCGAGCCGATGACCTGCCCGCCGAACGCCTTTCGGTCGACGGAGGACCTGATCGTGCTCGAGCCCGGCAGCTCCTTCGTCGGGGCGTGGGGGATCGGCCCGCTGAGCTAGCCTCCGGGCGGCGTGTGAAACGCCTCGACCGCCTCGCGCACGCTCTCGAAGAGGTGCGCTTCCCCGATCGTGGCAGTGATGCCGTAGCGGTCCAGCTGGCGCCGGACGTTGTCGCGCGGGTCGGCGATCGCCAGCTGGATCCCGCGCCGCGTCAGTTCCGCAGCGACCTCCTCGAGGGTCTTCCCGCCGGTGAAGTCGATGTCGTCGATGCTCGCCGCGTCCAGCACGAACCACCGCAACCGGCTGTCGCCGCCGACGAGCTGGATCACCTCGTCGGCGAGGCGTTGTGCGTTGGCGTAGAAGATGCCCGCGCCGAAGCGATACACGACGAGCCCCGGTTCACTTCGAGCTCCCGGAGTCGGGGGCATCGCCCGCACATGCCAGCGCTCGTCCCAGCTGAGCACGACATCGACGGGCTCGTAGTGGCGCCGGACATGCAGGAGCAGCGAGAGGACGATCGCGAGGATGATCCCCTCTTCGACACCGACCAGGACGACCACGATCGCGGTCGCGACCGCGACGTAGAACTCGCCTCGGTTCAGCCGCCTGATCTCCCGCAGACCGTGTAGGTCGACCAGCTTGATGCCGATCAGGAAGACGACGGAAGCGAGCACGGCGTTCGGCAGGTACTGGAGCGGCCGCGTGAGGAACACGAGCACGATCGCGACGACCGCAGCCGTCGCGAGCTGTGCCACCTGTGTATGGCTCCCACCCTCGTCGACCATCTCGGTCTTGGTCGGGCTGCCGTTGACGACGAAGGTGCTGCCGAATCCTGCGCCGATGTTCGCAAGGCCGAGGCCGACGAGGTCGACCCCCTCGTCGAACGGCTCGCGGTACTTGACGGCGTAGGCCCTCGAGGTCGCGGCGCTCTGGGCGAGGATGACGAGGAAGAGCGTCGCGGCGGTGGGCAGCAGAGAGGTGGTCTCGCTCCAGGTGACTCCTTGCGGCAGCCCGAGGTGGGGCAGTCCGCGCGGGACCGGCCCGAGGATCGAGATGTCGTGGGCCTGGAAGTCGAGCAGCCAGCTCGCCACGATCATCCCGATCACCGCGACCAGTCCGGCAGGAATCTGCTTCACGTAGCGGCTGAAGACGATGAGAATCGCGAGCACGACAGCCGACACGACCGTCGTCTGCCAGGAGGCGTCGCCGATGTGCCAGAGCGTGAGCCCGAGCTTGCGCACGGCTCCGCTCAGCACGTCGGGCGAGATGTTCGGGGGTGGAATGCCGAGCATGCCGCCGACCTGTCCGATCGCCACCTGGATGCCGACGCCGGTCAGGAAGCCGACGAGCACCGTTCGCGAGAGGAAGTTCGCGAGGAAACCGAGCCGCGCGATCCGTGCGAGGAACAGGAAGCCTGCTGCGAGCAGCGCGCTGAGGCTCGCGAGCGCGACCCACTGCTGCGTGTTCGGCTGGAGGCCCGAGACGCCAAGCCTCGCGAGCCCCGCGTACAAGATCGCCGCCGTCGCCGAGTCCCCGCCGACGACGAGGTGCCGCGAGGAGCCGAAGAGCGCGAACAACGCGAGCGGGATCAGCATCGTGTACAGCCCGGTGATCACGGGCGTGCCGGCGATCTTCGCGTAGCCCATCACCTCGGGGATGGCGAGCGCCGCGAGCGTGATGCCGGCGAGGATGTCCTTGGAGAGCCACGCTCGCTGGTAGGGCCGAATCCCGTCGAGCGCCCTGACGGAGCGCTGCAGGTGTGACGCCACTAGCTGAAATTCGAGGTCTTCGACCGGCCCAGCGGCCGGCCCTGCGCATCGAGTGCGACGACCGCCGCAAAGCGTGCGTCCGTGGGCGCGGCCAGCTCGGTCTCGAAGCCGGTTCTGCGGGTCGTGCTGACGGTGGGGAGCGATGCGCTGGTCGGCCCCGTTTCGAGCCGCCACGCGTGGATCTCGGTCGCGCCGTTCCAGCTTGCATAGACGAGCCGCCGGCCGTGGCGTCGTCGTGCTGCGATCGCCGGCTGATCGGTCGGGCGGCCGTGCCACGGCATCTTCAGCACGCGGTAGTTCTGGCCGCCGGCCGGCAGGTGAGCGTCGAACACCAGCCGTCCGTCGTGTGTGTACTCGGACAACCACGGCGCGGTGCCCCAGCCGACCAGCACGTTTCCGTTCGGGAGGAGCTGCGTGCTGCCGAGCGCGTGGGCGAGCACCGGCGGGTCGTGGATGTACTTCCGGTGCAGTGTCGCGCGCATGCCCTTCGTGTCGAGGGCGAGCACGAGCGCCTTCGAGTGCGGCTGCACCTGCGGCGCGGCGCCGTCGTCGAACAGGCTGACGAGCTGATCGGTCGCGCCGTGATGACGCGCGTCGTGCTGCCACGCGAACCCTGTGCCTGGGCCCATCGCGAAGTCGCTCTTCTTGCCGCCGAGCCGCCAGATGATGTCGCCGCTGCCCCGGTCGATCTTGTAGACCGCCCACGTGTTGCGGGCGGACACGAGGAAGTTGCCGTCGGCGTCCAGCTCGACCGAGTTGACGTGGAAATAGTCGTACGCAGCGCCCGTGGTGATTCCCGCGTGGGACTCGTCGATCCCGACGTGGTCGAGACTGCGCCACTCGAAGAGGACGCGGCCGCTCGGGAGCTCGAGCTCCTGCACGACGCCGCCGACGACGACCCCGTTCGACAGTCCGCCGATGCCCGACAGGTCCATCGGGACGCGCTCCCAGGCCGTGACGAGCGCGGTGCCGCGAGAGGTCAGGAGGAACTCGTGCAGGTCGGATGGCCGTCCGCGGCCGGCCGGGATGCGCGCGACCTCGCGGTACGTCTCGTCGAGGATGATGTGCGTCCCCTCGCCGAGGCCGTGCTCGGTCTTGCCCTCCCACCAGGTGAGCGCGGGCTTGCCGCGGTAGATCGCGGCGCGAAAGTTCAACGCGACCACGGGTTTCGACGGCCTGAACCACAGTGGCTCTCCGCTGCGGTCGAGGATCAGCGACCCACGCTGGCCCGGGCCCGAAAGCGGTGCGAGGAAGAGACAGCCCGCGCTCGCACGGACGTCGTCGTGCACCGTCGTCAGGACCGGGGGCATGAGATCGGGCCGCGACCGGAAGAGGTGTGTCCTGGCCGGCTCCGTGGCGGCAACGGCGGATCCGACGAGGCGGCGCGACGCTGCGGCGCCGCCGAGCAGCAATGCGGCGGCTCCGGATCCGGCTGCGCGCCGCATGAACTCCTCGCGTGTCCACCGTGCCTCTATACCGCCACCTCGCCTCGAGGCGCGATGTTGTCACAGCGGGTGGACGCCTCGCCAGGCATGCTCACGACGTGGAGCCGGCGGACTGGGACGAGCGCTATGCAGGCAGCGGCCTTCTGTGGACGGCGGAGCCGAACCGCTTCCTCGTGGCAGAGGCGGGCGCTCTCGGTCCCGGCCGCGCGCTCGACCTCGCCTGCGGCGAGGGACGGAACGCGGTCTGGCTGGCCGAGCGGGGGTGGCGGATCACCGGCGTCGATTTCTCCGGCGTCGCGATCGACAAGGCGCGGCAGCTTGCGGCGGCGCGCGGCGTCGACGGCGAGTGGCTCGCCGTCGACCTGCGCGACTACGAGCCTCCCGCCCGGGCGTTCGACCTCGTGCTCGTCTTCTACCTCCACGTCGTCGCTGCCGTACGCGGCCCGATTCTCCGCGCCGCGGCGCATGCGGTCGCCGACGGCGGGACATTCCTGCTCGTCGGCCACGACAGCGCGAATCTCGCCGACGGCTACGGCGGCCCGCGCGATTCGCGCGTGCTGTACACGGCGGCGGAGGTCGTTGCGGATCTGGACGGATGCGGTCTCGAGGTGGAGCGCGCCGAGCGGGTCGAGCGTCCGGTCGAGACCACGGAAGGCCCACGCAACGCGCTCGACACGCTCGTCCGGCTCACGCGCCGCCGGGAGCAGGGCGGCTAGCCCGTCGGCTCGAGCGCGCCGGCCGGAGCGATGCTCTGCCGCGCCTGCTTCGCCGGAGCAGGCAGCCGGAGGCAGAAGTACACGCCGATCGCCGGGGCCACGGCACAGATCGTCAGCGCGGCCTTCAGGTCGACGGCGTCCGCGACCGCGCCGAGCAGGACCGCTGCGACGCCGCCGACGCCCATCGCGAGCCCGACCGACAGGCCCGAGGCCATACCGACGTGCCGCGGGAGGTAGAGCTGGCTCAGCACCATGGTCACGCCGAAGGTGCCGACGACGCAGACACCGACGAGCATGAGCGCCACCACGCCTGCGACGCCGCCCACGTAGACGAACACGAGGATCAAAGGCGCGATCAGCGCCTGTGTGACGACGAGCGTCGTCCGTAGCCCGATCCGGTCCGCGACCGCGCCGAGGATCAGCGTCCCGACTGCACCGGCCAGCAGCATCAGGAAGAGCAGCCTGCTGCCGTCGGCCTTCGAGTGCCCGAGGGAGACGACCCAGAGAGGGACGAACGCGAGCAGTGTGAACCACGCCACGCTGCGCAGCGCGATCACGAATCCGAGCAGCGTCATCGCCCGCCGCTGGTCGTCGCCGCGCGCGAGCCGGCTCGTGCCGGCCTGCGGGGTGAGAGTGGTGAGATACGGCGCGAAGCGCGCGAGTGCGAGCGCGGCGCCGAAGACGGGGATCATCGCGACGAGCCCGCCGACGAGGCCCAGCCAGACGACGAGCTGGCCGGTGGCGAACGCACCGAGCGCATAGCCCACGTTCCCGCCGCTGTTGAAGTACGACATGCCGCTCGCCCGCTTGTGGCCGCTCGCGTAGGAGGCGAACTTGGCTCCCTCGGGATGGAACGCGGCAACGCCGAGCCCGCCCGCGAGCACGAGCAGCAGGACGAGCGGATACGCCGGTGAGATCGCCGCGCCGCCGACGCCCACGGCCGCGAGCAGAGCTCCGCCGGGGATCAGCCAGAGAGCGCCGCGCCGGTCCGACCAGAGGCCGAAGAGCGGCTGGACGAGCGACGACGATGCAGTTGCGGCGAGCAGCAACATCGCCGCGAGGGCATAGCTGAGGTGGAAGCGGTCGGTCATGAAGGGGATCAGTGCCGGAACGCTGCCCGACGCGAAGTCGACGGCGAGATGCCCTCCCGAGAGCGCGGTCATCGCCCGTCTGTCGATTCCCGCGCGGTCGCCGGCCATCGTCCGATGCTAACGGCGGGTCAGCAGATGCGGGGGAGAGGATCGCCCACGAGCATGTCGACGACCCGGCTGCCGCCCAAGCCCGTCTCGAGCAGTACGAGCCCAGCGGGGTCGGCGCGCACCTCGCCGATGATCGCCGCCTCTGCCCCGAGCGGCTGCGACCGGAGCAGCGCGAGCGCCCGCTCGCACGCCTCGGCCGAGACGACGGCGACGAGCCGGCCTTCGCAGGCGACGTAGAGCGGATCGATGCCGAGGATCTCCGAGGTGCCGACGACCGCCGGGCGCACCGGCAGTGCCGCCTCGTCGAGGTGCACCGCCGTGCCCGAGGCCTGCGCCAGCTCGTTGAGCGTCGTCGCGACACCGCCTCTGGTCGGGTCGCGCATGAAGCGAACGTCGCCGCCGAGCGTCAGCAGCGCCTGCGCCAGCTCGAGCACACAGGCGGTGTCGCTCTCCAGGTCGACCTCCAGCTGCAGCTCGCCGCGGGCGACCATCACGGCCATGCCGTGGTCGCCGATCGGGCCGGACACGAGCACCCGGTCGCCGGGGCGCACGCGCTCGGGACCGAGCTCGACTCCGGGCTCGACGACGCCGACGCCTGCCGTCGTGATGAAGACGCCGTCCGCCTTGCCGCGCTCGACCACCTTGGTGTCGCCCGCTGCGACCGTGACACCCGCGCGCTCTGCAGCCTGGGCCATCGAGACGGCGATCCGGCGGAGGTCGGCGGTCGGAAAGCCCTCCTCGATCACGAAGCCCGCCGAGAGAGCGAGCGGCCGCGCTCCGCAGACCGCCAGGTCGTTCACCGTGCCGTTGACGGCGAGGTCGCCGATGTCGCCGCCGGGGAAGAAGATCGGCTTGACGACGTACGAGTCGGTCGTGAACGCGAGCCGTGAGCCGTTCACGTCGAGCAGCGCCGAGTCGGAGAGCGGGGCCAGCAGCGGATTCCCGAGCTCCTCGACGAACAGCCCCTCGACGAGCGCGCGTGTCGCCTTGCCGCCCGCCCCGTGCGCGAGCGTGACCACCTCGTCGCGCAGCCGCGGGCGCCGGCTCATGCCGGGACGCGCTCGCGCCGCTTCGCGAGCCGCCCGTAGTTGTAGTACGCGGCGCACGCACCCTCGCTCGAGACCATGCAGGTGCCGATCGGGCGCTCCGGCGTGCACGCCGTGCCGAAGACCTTGCACTCCCACGGCTTGATCGCGCCGACGAGGACCTCGCCGCACTGACAGGCCTTCGGGTCCTGGACGCGGGAGCCCGGCAGCTCGAAGCGGGCCTCGGCATCCCAGTCCGCGAGCTCGGGCCGCAGCTTGAGCGCACTCCGGTCGATCCAGCCGAGCCCACGCCACTCGAACGTGTCGCGGAGCTCCATCGTCTCCTCGAGGACGGCGAGCGCGCGCGGGTTGCCCTCGCGACGGACGACGCGCGTGTACTGGTTCTCGACCTCACAGCGGTTCTCGCGCAGCTGGCGAACGAGCAGCACGGTGGCGTGCAGGATGTCGATCGGCTCGAAGGCGGTGACGACGACCGGCTTGCCGTAGTCGCGCGCCATGAAGTCGTACGGGCGGGTGCCGATCACGGTCGAGACGTGCCCCGGGGCGATGAAGCCGTCCAGCTGCAGCCCGGGTGAGTCGAGGATCGTCTTGAGGGGCGGGCCGATCGTCACGTGGTTGCAGAACGCGGAGAAGTTCTTGACGCCGTCGGCCCGCGCGCGCAGCAGCGTGATCGCGGTTGCGGGCGCCGTCGTCTCGAACCCGATGGCGAAGAAGATCACCTCGCGGTCGGGGTTGCGACGCGCGAGCTCGAGCGCGTCGAGCGGCGAGTAGACCATGCGCACGTCGGCGCCCCGCGCCTTCGCCTCGAGCAGGGAGCCGCGGCCGCCGGGCACGCGCAGCATGTCGCCGAAGGTCGTGAAGATCACCTCGGGCCGTTCGGCGAGCGCGATCGCGTCGTCGACGCGTCCCATCGGGATCACACAGACCGGGCACCCGGGGCCGTGCAGGAAGTCGATCTCGGCCGGCACGAGGTCCTCGATCCCGTGCTTGTAGATCGTGTGGGTGTGCCCTCCGCAGACCTCCATGAACTTCAGCGTCCGGCCGGGCTCGACCAGCGTCTCGAGCTCGTGCACGAGCTTCTGCGCCAGCTCGCCCGAGCGAAACTCGTCGACGAACTTCATCGCGGCGCCGTCAGGTTGTCGAGCGCGATCCCGGCGTGGCAGAGCAGCACGTCGCCCACGGCGACCGGCTCGACGAGCTCGATGCCGACCCGCTCCTGCTCACCGGCCTGCACGACGGTCGCAGTGGCGCCGTCGATGCCGACGACGGTCGCGGCCACGGCGGTGTCGCCGCACGTGATGCACCGGCCGGCCTCGACCGTCACAGGGCAGCGCTCTCCGCGATGTCCCGCAGCTCCTGCTCGTAGGCCTCGCCCATCTGCTCGAGCAGCTCGATCGTCTCGCGCGCCTGCTGCTCGTCGATCCGCTCCAGGGCGAAGCCGACGTGGATCAGCACCCAGTCGCCCACCTCGACCTCGGGGCACAACGCGTAGGAGACCTCCCGCCGCACGCCCGAGATCTCGGCTTTCGCGAGCGAGCCCACCGGGTCGACGATCTCGACGATCTGGGCCGGAATTGCGAGGCACATGCCCTGACCCTTGCGGAACCCGCCGGGGCTCGCAAGGGAAAGAGAGCCCGTATCCTCTGCGGTTAATCCGCACCGGCGGCTCCGTGGGCCTACCGATGGTGGGGCAGGAGTGGGCTGCGAGGGTGGAGGAGACCCGTGGAATCCCCTCAGACAAGCGTTGTTGCGCCGGAGGCGCTGGCCGATCTGATCGGCGCGCTCGCCCGCCGCGGCTATCGCGTGCTCGGCCCGACCGTCCGGGATGGGGCGATCGTCTACGAGGACCTCGAGTCGGCCGAGGACCTGCCCGTCGGCTGGAAGGACGTTGCCGACGCCGCCACCTACCGGCTCGAGCGCCGCGACGACGAGGCCCGGTTCGGGTACGCCGTCGGGCCGCACTCGTGGAAGCAGTTCCTCTTCCCACCGAGGATCCGGCTGTGGCAGGCGCAGCGAGGCGCCGAGGGCTTCGAGATCGAAGAGGAGCCGCTCGAGGACGCACCGCTCGCGCTGATCGGCGTGCGTGCGTGCGAGCTCCACGGGATCGCGATCCAGGACAAGGTCTTTCTCGGCGGCAGCTTCATCGACCGCGACTACGCCGCGAGGCGCAAGGACGCGTTCATCGTCGCGGTCAACTGTTTCGAGCCGTCCGGCACGTGCTTCTGCGTCTCGATGGGGACCGGCCCGAAAGCCGGCACCGGCTACGACCTGGCGCTGACGGAGATCCTGGACGGAACGCATCGCTTCCTCGTCGAGGTCGGCACCGAGCGCGGGGCCGAGTTGCTGAGCGGACTGTCGGCCCGTGCCGCGGCCCCGGCCGACCTCGAGGCCGCCGCTGCGTCGATCGACCGCGCCACCGAGCGGATGGGCCGAAGCGTCGACGCCACCGACATTCGCAACCTGCTCGCGCGGAATCTCGAGAGCGACCGTTGGGACGACGTCGCGGCCCGCTGCCTCACGTGCGGCAACTGCACGCTGGTCTGCCCAACCTGCTTCTGCTCCTCCGTCGAGGACGTCACCGACTTGAGCGGCGACCATGCGGAGCGGACGCGGTCGTGGGACTCCTGCTTCTCGGTCGACCATTCCTACATCCACGGTGGCAGCATCCGGCCGTCCGGCCGCTCGCGCTACCGCCAATGGCTCACGCACAAGTTCGGTACCTGGTACGACCAGTTCGACAGCTCGGGCTGCGTCGGCTGCGGACGCTGCATCGCCTGGTGCCCGGTCGGGATCGACGTGACCGAGGAGCTCACCGCGATCCGCGCCGGAGAAGGAGTTGGTCATGCAGACGATTGAGCAGATGCTGAAAGAGGTGCGGCTGTTCGACGGCCTGACACAGCCGGAGCTCGAGTTGATCGCCGGCTGCGGGCGCAACGTCCAGTTCCGCGAGCGCGAGCTGCTGTTTCGCGACGGAGGGGAAGCGAACACCTTCTACGTGCTCAGGCACGGCAGCGTCGCGCTCGAGACGTTCGTTCCGACGCGTGGCCCCGTGACGATCGAGACGATCGACGCAGGCGAGGTGCTCGGCTGGGCGTGGCTCTTCCCGCCTTATCGCTGGCACTTCGACGCGCGGGCGCTCTCACTCGTGCGCGCGACCAGCTTCGACGGAGCCTGCCTGCGCGGGAAATGCGAAACCGATCCGCGGTTCGGCTACGACCTGATGTCGCGCTTCACGCAGGTCGTGATCGGCCGCCTCCAGCTGACGCGGCAACGGCTGCTCGACATGTATGGATATGACGGCAACAGCTGAATCGCCCCGGTCCCTCGGGCCGATGACACCCGAGCCCTTCCGCGTCGTGCGCCGGACGCAGGAGCTGAGCGACACGTGGACGCTCGAGCTCGAGCCGGTCTCGGGCGAGGCGCTCGCGTTCGCGCCCGGCCAGTTCACCATGCTGTATGTGTTCGGGGTGGGTGAGGTGCCGATCTCGGTGTCCGGCGAGGCCGGCGGGCCGCTCATCCACACGGTTCGGGCCGTCGGCGCTGTGAGTGAGGCGATCTGCGCAGCGAAGCCGGGAGACGTCCTGGGCGTCCGCGGCCCCTTCGGCAACGTCTGGCCGGTCGACGAGGCCGTCGGCGCCGATGTCGTCGTCGTCGCGGGCGGCATCGGCCTCGCGCCTTTGCGCCCAGCGGTGCTGCAGGTGCTCGGCCGCCGCGGTGAGTTCGGCGACGTGGCGCTGCTGTACGGCAGCCGCACCCCGGCCGACCTCCTCTACCCGGACGACCTGGGGAGCTGGCGCGCCCGGTTCGACCTGCAGGTCGACGTCACGGTCGATTCCGCCGAAGGCGGCTGGCTGGGCAAGGTCGGCGTCGTCCCGAAGCTCATCAGCAGTGCGCGCTTCGATCCCGACTCGACCGTTGCCTTCGTGTGCGGGCCGGAGATCATGATGCATTTTGCGGCGCGGGGATTGCGCGACCGCGGCGTCCCGGCCGACCGGATCTACTTCTCGATGGAACGCAACATGCGCTGCGGGCTCGGGCACTGCGGCCACTGCCAGCTCGGCCCGACCCTGATCTGCCGCGACGGCCCGGTCTATCGCTACGACGAAATCGCCGACCTGATGGGAGTGCGCGAGCTGTGACACCCGAGCAACGCAAACCGACGCTTGCCGTGTGGAAGTTCTCGTCCTGCGACGGCTGCCAGCTGTCGCTCCTCGATTGCGAAGACGAATTGCTCTCGCTTGCGGGGGAGGTCGAGATCGCGTATTTCCTCGAGGCGACCAGCGCGACGGTCGAGGGGCCCTACGATCTCTCGCTCGTCGAGGGGTCGGTGACGACCCCCCACGACGTCGAGCGCATCCAGGAGGTTCGCCGCTCGTCGCGGAAGCTCGTCACGATCGGCGCGTGCGCCACGGCGGGCGGGATCCAGGCGCTCAAGAACTTCGGCGACGTCGACGAGTTCCTGTCGATCGTGTACGCGACGCCCGACTATGTCTCCACCCTCGCCACCTCGACGCCGATCTCCGCCCACGTCGCCGTCGACTTCGAGCTCAACGGCTGCCCGATCAACAAGCGCCAGTTGATCGAAGTGATCACGGCGACGCTGCACGGGCGCCGGCCGAACGTCCCGTCGACGAGCGTGTGCATGGAGTGCAAGGCACGCGGCACGGTCTGCGTGAGCGTCGCTCACGGGACGCCGTGCCTCGGCCCGGTCACGCACGCGGGCTGCGGTGCGATCTGCCCCGCCTACAACCGCGGCTGCTACGGCTGCTTCGGGCCGATGGAGACGCCGAACACCGTGTCGCTGACCCGGCAGCTGCATGTGCTGGGGATGGGCGACGTGGCGATCGAGCACGCCTTCCGCACGTTCAACGTCGAGGCATTCGAGGAGGCACGTTCGAGCAATGGCTGAGCCGCGCACGAAGACGATCAAGACCGACTACCTCGCCCGGGTCGAGGGCGAGGGCGCGATGCTCGTGCGGATCGAGAACGGCCGCGTCGAAGAGGTCAAGCTGAACATCTACGAGCCGCCGCGGTTCTTCGAGGCGTTCCTGCGCGGCCGCGCCTTCACGGAAGCGCCCGACATCACCGCCCGGATCTGCGGCATCTGCCCGGTCGCCTACCAGATGAGCTCCGTGCTCGCGATGGAGCAGGCGTGCGGCGTCGAGGTGGACGGACAGCTGCGCGCGCTGCGCCGGCTGCTCTACTGCGGCGAGTGGATCGAGAGTCACGCGCTGCACGTCTTCATGCTGCACGCGCCCGACTTCCTCGGCTACACGAGCGCGATCGAGTTGGCCCGCGACAACCCCGAGCTCGTCGCGCAGGCACTCGAGCTGAAGAAGACCGGCAACGAGCTGATGGCGGTCGTCGGCGGACGGGAGGTGCACCCGATCAACGTGAAGGTGGGCGGCTGGTACCGCACGCCGCGCAAACGTGAGCTGGCGGCGCTCGTCGAGAAGCTGGAACGCGCGCGCGAGATCGCCCTCACCGCCGTGCGCGTCACGGCCGGCTTCGACTTCCCCGACTACCAGCAGGACTACGAGCTCGTCACGCTCGACTCGCCCGGCGAGTATCCGATCGACCGCGGCCGGATCGTCTCGAACCGCGGTCTCGACATCGCCGTGTCCGAGTACGACCAGCACTTCGTCGAGGAGCACGTTGCGTGGTCGAACGCCCTCCACTCGAAGGTGATCGAACGAGGGTCGTACCTCTGCGGCCCGTTGGCGCGCTTCGCCATGTTCTCCGACCGTCTCTCGCCCCTGGCGCAGGAAGCGGCCAGGGAGGTGGGCCTCGACCCGTCCGAGCGCAATCCGTTCCGCAGCATCGTCGTGCGCAGCGTCGAGCTCGTGTACGCGGCCGACGAGGCGCTGCGGCTGATCGCCGAGTACGACGAGCCCGACGCGCCGTCCCTCGACGTCGAGCCCCGTGCGGGCATCGGCTTCGGCTGCACCGAGGCGCCGCGCGGGATCCTCTACCACCGCTATGCGATCGACGACCAGGGGAAGATCCTCGAGGCGAACATCATCCCGCCGACGTCACAGAACCAGCGGACGATCGAGGAGGACCTGCGCGGAGTGGTCGAGCGCTCGCTCGAGGTCCCCGACGACGAGCTGTCGATCCTTTGCGAGCAGACGATCCGCAACTACGATCCCTGCATCTCGTGCGCGACGCACTTCCTGAAGCTCGAGGTCGAGCGGCGCTGAAGGTCATCTGCGTGGGGAACCCGTGGCGCCGCGACGACGCCGCCGGGCTCGAGGTGGCTCGCCTCCTCGAGGGCACGCTCGCGCCCGGTGTCGAGCTGCTCGAGCGGGAAGGCGAGCCGACGGCGCTGATCGACGCCTGGGAGGGCGCGACGACCGTCTGGCTGGTCGACGCGGTCTCCTCCGGTGCCGCGCCCGGCACCGTCCATCGCCTGGACGCGAGCAGCGAGGAGCTGCCCACGGATCTCTTCCGCCGCTCGACGCACCACGTCGGCGTCGCGGAAGCGGTCGAGCTCGCACGGGTGCTCGGGCGGCTGCCCGGGCGGACGATCGTCTTCGGGATCGAAGGGGGCAGCTTCGAGATCGGCGACGAGCTCACGCCGGCGGTCGCGGCGGCAATCGAATCCACGGCCGATGCCGTGCGAGCGGAGGTGACGTCATGCACGAGCGCGCGCTGATGAACGACCTGATGAGCAAGATCGAGGCACAGGCCCGCGCCGAGGGCGCGACCCGCGTGACGAGGATCAAGGTGCGCCTCGGCGCGCTGTCGCACTTCACGCCCGGTCACTTCCGCGAGCACTTCGAGGACTCCTCGCGCGGGACGCTCGCCGAGGGCGCGGAGGTCGACGCCGAGCTCCGGACGGATCCGACCGAGGACGGCGCCCAGGGCGTCGTGCTCGAGTCGATCGACGTCGAGCTGTAAGGGGCCGCCGCTCGAGAACCTGTCGGAGTTGAGCGCCGAGCGCGCGCCCAACTCCGACCGAACGGCCTACGGCTGGTGGACGCTGTGCAGGTCGATGACCTCCTGCGTGATCTCGAACGGGACGTTGGGCTTCACGTTCTCGTCGAACCACGCGTCGTGCTGCTCCTTCGTCTCCCACACCTCGGCGACGACGAAGCCGCCGGCGTCTTCATAGGAGACGTGGAGCAGAAAGCCCGGCTGCTTCTTGATCAGCTCGACGAGGGTCGGCGCGGTCTCGTCGTACTGCGCCGTGCTCATCGGGGCACGGTGTCGAATCAGGACAGCCACTTGTGTTCCTCTCTCTCGTGGATACCGGGACCGGACCGTACAGCTTCGCGAGTCAGGCATAGACATAGACGGGGGAGCCGTCCGGGATGTCGTCATAGACCGTCTGGGCGATCCACATCGGGATCCGGGCGCAGCCGTGTGACGCCGGGTAGGGCGGCACGTCCGGGTATCCGTGCACCGCGAACCCGCGCAGGAAATAGCTCGGGTAGTAGAGCACCCAGTCGAACCCCGCGACCTTTCGGTAGACGTGCCATTCGCCGAGGGGCGTGTTCCCGGTCGCGCCGGTCGAGGTCGCAACGATGAGCGCGACCTTGCCGTGTCGCACGACGAACAGCACCTGGCGGGCCTTGTCGATCTCGATGTGGTCGCCGGCGTAGCGGGCACGGGGGATCTGCGCGCGCTCGAGACGCCGCCACACGGCGGCATCGACGCTGCCGGTCCGCGGCAGGCCCTCGGTCTTCTCGAACGCATACACGGCTTCCAGGTCGTCGCTGCCGAACATGCCGTCCCCCTTCACCGCGTAGTGCAGCTCGGCGAGGCGGCGCTCGAGCAGGCGGACGCTGAGACCGTGGTCTCCGAGCCCGAGATCGGGCACGACGACGTGCAGGTCGAGCCTCGCCTGCACCGGGGACCAGCCGCGCGCCGGCAGCGACCGGACGAGGAGATGCGCGACGTGGGGGGCACGCGTGTCGACGAGCCCCGGGCCGGGGACGCTGCCGGCGCTCGCCGGGTGCAGGGTCGCGACCACCCGCACCCGCGAGCCCACGAGCGGCGCTCCTTCCGTTCTCAGGGTGATGCGCGGGATCACCTGCACCTGCACGGGCGCCGCGGCCACGCCTCCCGCTGTCGCCACGAGCTTCACCGGGCGGAGGACGCGGATTCGCAGGTTCCCGTGCGCGCCGAATCTCCGGCCTCCGAGCAGCACCGGCAGACGTGGGACCACCGCCTCGTGCAGGACGATCCACTGCGCGTACCGCGCCCTCCTCGGCGCCGACACGTTCAGCGAGATCGAGACGATCGCCGGGGACGTGTCCTGGCCGAGATCGCTCGTCAGTGTCGGCCGATAAACGCCGGCCGGGAAGACGTGCTGCACCGCCTGACCGGTTGCCCGCGTCCCGTCGCCGAAGTCCCAGGTGTACGCCGCCGACGCGCAGGTGGCCGTGAACTGGACGGTGAGCGGCGCTCTGCCGGAGACCTTCGAGGTGGTGACCCCGCAGGCCCCGGCAGCCGACGCGCGCGGGGCCGCCGCGGCTCCGGCGAGCAACGCGAGAAGAACGAGCCCGCTTCGCCGCATTCCGCCGGTCGCGACCTTCCTAGGCGCGGTGGAGCTCGACCGTCGCGCCGGCATTCTGCAGCAGCGTCGAGAACGGGCACTCGGCGTGGGCGCGCTCGATCGCAGCGTCCAGCGCCGCGTCGTCGACGCCTTCGGCGTCCGCGAGGATCGTCAGCCGGGACCCGACGATCTGGTGGCCCTGGCCCTCCACCTCGTCCATGATGATCCGGCAGGTCACCTCGAGGCGGGTCGGCGGCGTGCCCGCCTGGGTCAGCTCGCTCGCCAGGGACATGGTCAGGCAGCCTCCGTGCGCCGCCGCGAGCAGCTCCTCCGGGCTCGTCTTGCCGCCGGGGTCGCCGATCCGGCTGGGGAGCGAGAACGGGAGCGAGCTGAACGCGCCCGTGCCCGCCGTGATCGCCCCGCTCCCGCGCGCCACGTTCCCTTCCCACACGACGTCTGCGGTCCGTTCGATCCTCGGCATCCTCAGCTCCTTTCCGGCAGGGCGGCGAGTGTGCCGTCCGGGTAGTAGGCCTCCGCCGGGGAGCCCGCCGGGGTGAAGACGCCGAGCAGCCGCAGCTCTCCCACGCCGGTGTTCGCGAGGCAGTGAACGAGCGTGCGCGGCAGGTGAATGCATGTTCCCGGCCGGATCGGCGCCTGCTCGTCGCCGACCTCGAGCACGCCCTCTCCTTCGAGGACGTAGATCACCTCGTCATAACGGTGGAAGTGGTCGGGAGCGCGGCCGGGCGGAACGAGCCCGATGAACTGGGTCGCCGATTCGCAGCCGACGTCGGGCGTCGCTGCGAGCTGAAAGGCGCGCCCGGCGGTCGCTTCGCCCCGTTCGACGGCGTCCAGGTCGACGAGCGCGTGCGTCGTACCGGTGGGAGCCGGGTCATGGACGAGCACGGAGACGGCCCGCGCGTCCCCCTCCGCCGACCATGGCGTGCCGCGTGCGACGAAGAGCGCCGTGCCCTCCTGCAGGTCGAGCTGCCGCCCTTCGATCGTCGCGGTGCCCGAGCCGGAGAGCACGTACAGCACCTCGTCGCACCGGTCGTCCCCGCGCTCACCCGAGAGAAGCTGCACCCGCTGGGTGAGCTCTGCGCACTCGAAGAGGCGGCCGTCGGCGGCGTCGGATTCGTGCATCGCGTACTGCATCGATGCGTAACCTACGTGGATGAGCTCGATCGAGATCGTCAAGCGGTCGTACGAGGCCTTCGCCCGCAAGGATCTGGCGGGGGTGATGGCCGACATGCACCCCGAGATCGAGTGGCAGCAGGCTCAGGGCCTGCCGCACGGGGGCACGTACCACGGCCTGGACGAGGTCCGGCACAACATTTTCGAGCCGCTCGACGTCGAATGGTGGGATGAGTTCAGTGCTCAGCCCGACGAGTTCCTCGACGCAGGCGGCGACGTGGTCGTCCTCGGACGCTACCGCGGGATCGCGAAGGAGACCGGCAAGCGGCTCGACGTGCCGTTTGCCCACATCTGGACGCTCCGAGGGGAGCAGGCGGTCCGTTTTCGCCAGTTCCTCGACACGGCCGGCTGGGTGGACGCGCTCGGGATTTGATCATTGACACCGTGAGCGTCACGGACGACACTCCCGGATCACCGCCAACCCCCGGCAATCGAAAACGTCGTGCCCCCACTAAGGAGGACACCTAGATGAAGAAGGCGATCGGCCTCGCCCTCGTGATGCTCATGACTTCGGTCGTGGCGGCGAGCGCGCAGGGCGCCCACAAGGTCGCGGCCAAGTCGGCCGCGAGCTTCAACTGCAAGAGCACCATCACACTTCCGCTCGTCACCCCGGTCACCGGCGGTGCGGGCTTCCTCGGCGTCGAGCAGGGCAGTTGGGCCTCATACGCCGTGAAGACGCTTGCTCCGAAGCTCGGGCTGAAGGTCAAGTTCGTCTTCGGCGACACGCCGGTCGAGCAAGGCCCCGCGCCCGCACAGGCGCTCGCGCAGAAGTACATCGCGGACAAGAGCGTCCTGATGGTGCTCGGGCCGGCGACGTCGGGCGCCGCCGTTGCCTCGACGCAGGCCTACTTCTCGGCGGGGCTGGCGCATATTTCTCCGTCGGCAACCAAGACAGACCTGACGAAGAAGGTCGGCGGCCAGTACGAAGGAACGCCGGCGTTCTTCCGCGACGTCCCGGGTGACTACATCCAGGGCCCGACCGACGCCAACTACATGATCAAGACCCTGAAGGCGAAGAAGGTCGTGATCATGGACTTCCAGGAGCCGTACTCCGTCGGTCTGGCGAATGCGGCAGAAGCGACGCTCAAGAAGGCCGGCGTCTCGACGACCCGTCTCTCCGCTCCGAACACGACCACCGACTACTCGGCGTTCGTGACGAAGGTGCCGAGCGATGCCGACGTCGTGTTCTTCCCGACGCAGAAGCCGGGTGATGCGCAGACGTTCGCGCAGCAGCTGCTCGAGCAGGGCAAGAAGGCGAAGGTCTTCGGCAGTGACGGCTCGAACGACTCGTCGCAGTTCAAGGTGCCGGGCTCGTACGTGTCCAACTTCGCCCCCGACATCACGGGCATCAAGGCGGATGCCGCCCTGATCGCCGGCTGGAAGAAGGCCAACCCCGGGAAGTCCGTGGGCTCCTTCGGCCCGCCGAGCTACGGCGCGGCGCAGATCGCCATGACCGCCATCGCGATGGCGTGCAAGGCAGGGCACGGGACCACCACCCGCGCGGCCGTGTTCCACACGGTCAAGAAGGTGAAGATCAACAACTGGATCCTCGGTGGGAAATTCCGCTGGTCGACGAAGTCGAACGACCCGCTGAATGCGAAGTTCTACATCTTCCAGATTCAGTCGAACGGTTCGTACAAGCTCGTCAGCTAGCCGGCGGACGACGAAGGACACACTCAGGGGCGGCCCGGGACTTCCGGGCCGCCTCTGACATATGTAGAACTGGCTTCCACCCCCAATGGACACGTTCATCCAGCTCACGATCGACGCGCTCACCCTGGGAAGCGTCTATGCGCTGATCGCTCTCGGGTACACCCTGGTCTACGGGGTGCTCAAGCTCCTGAACTTCGCGCACGGCGATGTGTTCATGGTCGGCACGTTCATCGGGTTCGGCATGTTGCAGTTGCTCGGGGGCGTGTCGAACCCGGTCGTGCCGATCTGGCTGCTGCTCACGCTCGTCACCCTTGCCGCGATGGCTGGTTGTGCGGCGCTCGGCGTGGTGATCGAGCGCTTCGCCTACCGGCCGCTCCGGGATGCCCCTCGGATCGCGCCGTTGATCAGTGCTCTCGGCGTCTCGTTCTTCCTGGCCAACTCGATGCAGCTCCTCTTCGGGGCGACTCCGCGCAACTACGACACCTTCGACCTGTCGAACGGCGTGCTCTACCTCAAGGGCTTCGACATCGGCAATGTTCGCGTGCCCCTGCTGCGGATCATCACCATTCTGTCGGCCTTCGTGCTGATGCTGATCCTGTGGTTCCTCGTCAACCGGACGCGGACCGGGAAGGCGATGCGCGCGACGTCGTTCGACCGCGAAGCGGCCGCAATGATGGGCATCGACATCGACAAGGTGATCGTGTTCACCTTCGTTCTCGGCTCGGCGCTCGCCGGTGCGGCGGGCGTCCTGTTCGCCCTGCGTGTGCCGACCACCGTGGCGATCGGATTCATCGCCGGGCTGAAGGGCTTCACCGCCGCCGTGATCGGCGGCATCGGCTCGATCCCGGGCGCCATGGTCGGCGGGCTCATGCTCGGATTCGCCGAGTCGTACACGCAGGGGTACATCTCGACGAAGTGGTCCGACCTGGTCGTCTTCTCGATCCTGATCGCGTTCATGATCTTCCGTCCCCAGGGGCTCCTGGGGCGAGCCGACATCCGCAAGGTCTGAGGACTTCGATGAGCGACTCCACCCCGCACGGTTCGCACACACCCGCCGACGGTCCGGCTGTCGGGCAGGACGAGTGGGTCGCGCGGCACTCGCAGCGGCGCCGGTTCGGCGTGGTCGAGGAACGGCTGCGCGGCGTCGCGTGGTGGGTGTGGCTCATCCTCTTCCTGGCTGCGTTCTCGCTGC
The DNA here is from genome assembly GCA_963722065.1 of uncultured Thermoleophilia bacterium. Classification (GTDB taxonomy): domain Bacteria; phylum Actinomycetota; class Thermoleophilia; order Gaiellales; family Gaiellaceae; genus PALSA-600. The sequence goes on from CAVRMI010000014.1 coordinate 141,996, forward strand.
TGCCGGTGGTGAGCTCGAGCGGCTACGTACGGCGGGTCGGCTTCGACACGGTGCTCTACATGCTGCTCGCGCTCGGGCTCAACGTCGTCGTCGGCTGGGGCGGCCTGCTCGACCTCGGCTTCGTCGCGTTCTACGGCATCGGGGCCTACACGTACGCGATCCTCGACTCCGACAAGTTCGGCCTCCACTTCCCGTCGCTCGTCTCCGTGCCGTTGACCGTTGGGATCGGTGCCGTGCTCGGCCTGGCGCTCGGGCTGCCGTCACGGCGTCTCTCGGGCGACTACCTCGCGATCGTCACGCTGTTCTTCCTCGAGCTGTTCCAGACACTGACGACGAACGGCGACAGCGTGTTCGGCCACAACCTCACCGGTGGGCCGAACGGCATCCTGAACGTCGACCCGTACAACCTCTTCGGGCACAAGCTGGCGGTTGCGCACGCGGGCATCTTCGCGGTGTCGTACCTCTACGTCGCGCTCGCCGTCTTCGCAGTGGTCTTCGTCGCGCTGCGCTTCGTCAACCAGTCGCGAACCGGCCGTGCGTGGCGGTCCCTGCGAGAGGACTCGCTCGCGGCCGAGTCGATGGGCATGCCCGTCAACTGGCTGAAGCTGATGAGCTTCGGCTTCGGTGCCGCCGTGGCCGCGCTGACCGGCACGCTGTTCGCGGCGCTGAACGCGAGCGTTTTCCCGCTGACGTTCTACTTCGTGCTGCTGATCACCGTCTACACGATGGTGATCCTGGGCGGCGCGGGCAGCCAGGCCGGGGTCGTGCTGGGCGCGGTGATCATCAGCCCGCTGCTCGAGATGCTGCGGGACCCGGGGAAGTCCCGCATCATCTTCTTCGTCGCGCTCATCGGCGGTCTCGCGCTCGCGTTCAAGCGTCGAACACTGGCGTTCGTGATGGGCGGCACGCTCCTGTTTGGGTTCGCGGTGCACGAGCTTGCCCGCGCGATCGACCCCTCCTGGGTCGCCGGCGAGAAGGGGAACGGCTTCGCGGCTGACGTGAATCACTGGATCGTGGCGCCGGAGCACCTCGCCCGTTGGGTTGCCCCGGTGTCGTACATCGGGCTGATCGCGATGGCCCTGGTCCTGACGCTCGTCCGGGGGTGGCTGCGCCTCGTGCTGCTCGTGCCGACGCTGTACCTCGCGGCGTTCGTGTGGGAGAACGTGATGCTGGCGAAGCCCGAGCCCGCCCGCTACATCGTCCTCGGTCTGATCCTGATCGCGCTGATGATCGTGCGTCCGAACGGCCTCCTCGGTGAGCGCCGTGTGGAGATCGTCTGATGCCGACGCTGGAGCTCAAAGCGGTGTCGCTCTCGTTCGGCGGGCTGAAGGTGGTGGACGAGCTCGACCTGAGCGTCAACGAGGGCGAGATCGTGAGCGTGATCGGGCCGAACGGCGCGGGGAAGACGACCCTCTTCAACCTGATCACGGGCATCTACGAGCCCGAGTCGGGCGACATCCTGCTCGACGGCAAGACGATCGTCGGCCTCGAGCCGCACCAGATCTGCCGGCGGGGCATCTCCCGCACGTTTCAGACACTCCGGCTGTTCCTCAACATGTCGGTGAAGGAGAACGTGATGACCGCCGCGTACGGGCACACGCAAGCGGGCGTCTTCCGTTCGATGCTGCGCACGCCGGGCATGCGGCGCGAGGAGCGCGAGATCGAGCAGCTCGCCCGCGACCGGCTCGCGTTCTTCGGCGAACGCCTGATGGGCTATCGCTGGGACCAGCCTGCGTACTCGCTCTCGTACGCCAACCGCCGCCGCCTCGAGATCGCCCGCGCGACCGCGACGAACCCCCGGATCCTGCTGCTCGATGAGCCGGCCGCGGGCATGAACCCGAAGGAGACGCACGAGATCACCGAGCTGATCGCGAAGCTGCGCGAGGACGGCGGTTACACGATTCTCGTGATCGAGCACGACATGCACGTCGTCGAGGGCATCTCCGACCGCGTCGTCGCGCTCGATCACGGCACCAAGATCGCCGAGGGCTCCTACGAGTCGGTCGCGACGAGCGAGCAGGTGATCGAGGCGTACCTCGGGCTCGGCACGATGGAGCGCAAGTGAGCGCGCCCGCCGGCGGATCCGGCCTGCTCGAGCTCGACGCGGTCGACACCTACTACGGCCAGATCCACATCCTGCAGAAGCTCTCGATCAGGATCGAGGCGGGGGAGCTCGTCTGCCTGCTCGGCGGCAATGCCTCCGGCAAGTCCACGACGCTGAAGACGATCCTCGGGATCGTGCGGCCCCGCAACGGGGCGGTGCGGATCGACGGCGAGGACGTGACGAAGCGCCCGACGAGCTACCGCATCGGGCGCGGGCTGGCGATCGTCCCGGAGAACCGCCGCCTCTTCGGGCCGATGACCGTGCTGGAGAACCTCGAGATGGGCGCCTATCTGCGCGGCGGCGGCTCGAAGGAGGACTTCGACCGCGTCTACAGCCTCTTTCCGCTGCTGCGCGACCGCCGCTCGCAGCTCGCGGGGACACTGTCGGGCGGCGAGCAGCAGATGGTCGCGATGGGGCGGGCATTGATGTCGCGGCCGAAGCTCCTCTTGATGGACGAGCCGTCGATGGGGCTCGCCCCGATCCTCGTCGAGCGGAACTTCGAGATCATCAAGCAGGTGCACGAATCGGGCGTTGCGATCCTCGTCGTGGAGCAAAACGCGAACGTGTCGCTCTCGATCGCCGACCGCGGTTACGTGCTCTCGACCGGCCGGCTCGTGCTGGAGGGCAAAGCCGCCGATCTGCGCGAGAACGAGGAGCTCAGAAAGGCCTACCTTGGCCGTTAGCACCGTTGCCGCCTGCCGCTCCCGTTTCCCGATCTTCGAGCGGCTGACCTACATCAACTCCTGCTCCCAGGGCGCGCTCTCGGACTCGGTGCGCGCCGCGTACGCCGACTACCTGACGGGCTGGGACGAGCGCGGCGCGCCGTGGGAGTACTGGGTCGAGCGGGCCGAGACCGCCAGGGCGACCTTCGCTCGCTTCGTCGGCGGCGCGCCGGACGACGTCGCGGTGACCACGTCGCTCTCGGCGGGGGTGAGCCCGTTCGCCAGTGCGATCGACTTCGAGGCACGCCCGAAGGTCGTGATCAGCGACTTCGAGTTTCCGACGATCGGCCAGATCTGGCACGCGCAGGAGCTGCGCGGGGCCGAGGTCGTCCACGTGCACGCCGACGGAGCGGAGATCCCGGTCGAGCGGTTCGACGAGGCGATCGATGAGCAGACCGCCGTCGTGTCGATCGCCGCCGTCTGCTATCGCAACGGCTCGCGTCTCGACGTCGAGGAGATCGCGAGGATCGCGCACGAGCGGGGCGCGCTCGTCGTGCTCGACGCCTATCAGGCGATCGGCACGTACCCCCTCGACGTGGGGGAGCTCGGGGTCGACGTGCTGGCGGCCGGGGTGCTCAAGTACCTGCTCGGCTCGGCCGGGCTCGCGTTCATGTGGACGCGGCCGGGGCTCAGCGAGCGGCTGGTGCCGACCCAGACCGGCTGGTTCGCCGACCAGAACATCTTCGAGATGGACATCACCGACTACTCGCCTTCGCCGACGGCGCGCCGGTTCCAGTCCGGGACCCCGCCGGTCCCGGCGATCTACGCCGGCATCGCCGGCCTCGAGCTGATGGAGGAGATCGGCGTCGCCGAGACGCGCGCCCACGTGACGGCGCTGAACGATCGACTGATCGCCGGCGTCGACGAGCTCGGGGGAGTCGTCGTCACGCCGCGCGACCCTGAACGGCGGGGCGCCCTGGTCTGCGTCAGGTCGACCGATGCGCCGCAGCTCGTCGCGGCGCTGGGCGAAGCGGGCATCGTCACCTCCGAGCGGGACGGGAACCTCCGGGTTTCCGCCCATGCCTACAACACCGAGGACGACATCGACGTGGTGCTCGCTGCCCTGGCGCGCCACCGCGAGCTCCTGGCGGGTGTCTGACACCTGAGGTGTCAGACACCGGTGCGGCGGTTCCGACTTGCGTTGGACCCACCTGACATTTTATAAGACGTACTGAGGATGCTTCTTCGTGAGGTCGGATATGCGCGGCCGGGATCGCTTGCGGAAGCGATCGAGCTGCTCGCGGCCGACGACGGCGCCCGCGCGCTCGCCGGCGGCCAGACGCTGATCAACGTGATGAAGGCGCGGGCGGGCTCGCCGGACGCGCTCATCGATCTGGGCGCGATCGAGGAGCTCCGGGGGATCGAGCTCGGGGCCGACGGCACGCTCGAGATCGGCGCCATGGCGACCTACACGGAGCTCGTCGAATCGAGCGAGGCGCGCGCCCGCCCGATCATCGGTGACGTCTGCGTGCAGATCGCCGATGTGCAGGTGCGAAACCGCGGCACGATCGGCGGGAACCTCTGCACGAGCGACCCGACGAACCATCTGCCGCCGCTGATGGCCGCACTCGGCGCGCAGATGACGATCGCCGGCGCAGACGGCGAGCGCACCGTGCCCGCAGCGGAATTCTTTCTCGGCGTCTACCTGACGGCGGTCGGCACCGGCGAGGTGCTGACGAAGATCACGGTCCCGGCCGGCCGCGGCGACGGATTCGCCGCCGTCACGCTCGGTGTCGACGGGACATGCATCGCCAGCGCGGCCGCATCGGTGAACGGCAGTGTGACCGTCGCCCTCGGCTGCGTCGACGCGGTGCCTGTCGTCCTCCAGCCCGAGTCCGCCGAGGAGGACGCGGTGCGCGACGCCGTCCGCGGCGCGAATCTCGCACCTCCCTCGGACGTCCACTCCTCGAGCGAGTATCGCGCCCACCTCGCCGAGGTGCTCGCTGTCCGCGCCGTCAACCAAGCCAGGAGCTGAGATTGAGCACGGTCACCTCGTCCAGGTCGATCAAGGTCACGATCAACGGCACGACGTACGAGCGCGAGATCGAGACGCGCAAGCTCCTCATCCACTTCATCCGCGACGACCTCGACCTGACCGGCAGCCACATCGGGTGCGACACGGGAAACTGCGGCGCCTGCTCGGTGATCGTCGACGGCTCGCTCGTCAAGAGCTGCATGATGCTCGCGGTCCAGGCCGACGGCGCGACCGTGGAGACGGTCGAGGGGCTGGCCGACGGCGAGGAGCTTTCGAAGCTCCAGCAGGCGTTCAAGGACAAGCACGCGCTGCAGTGCGGCTACTGCACACCCGGCATGTTGATGAGCGCGACTGCGCTTCTGCGCGCGAACCCGCACCCGTCCGAGGACGAGATCAAGAAGGGCCTGCAGGGGAACATCTGCCGTTGCACCGGCTACTGGAACATCCTCGAGGCGGTCAAGGCGGCGTCGGAATGACCGGCGTAGGCTCGACGCTCACCGTGTCGACCACTGTCGCGCCCGAGACCACCGAGGTCGCGGCGCCGGCCGAGGAGTGGAAGGGCCAGAACGTCCCGCGCAAGGAGGATCGCCGGCTCGTCCAGGGACAGGGCGTGTTCGTCGACGATGTGAAGCGGCACGGGATGGGCTTCATCCACTTCGTGCGCTCTCCGTATGCGCACGCGCACATCACGTCGATCGACGTCTCGCAGGCCGAGGAGATGCCGGGCGTCTATGGGACGCTGACCGGCGAAGAGGTGGCGGCGCTCACGGATCCGTTCTTCCAGATCTCGTCGGTGCCGGGCGCGAACGTCAAGGACTATGCGCTGGCGGTCGGCAAGGTGCGCTACGTCGGCGAGGCGATCGTCGCGGTGGTGGCCGAGACGCGCGAACGCGCGCGGGACGCTTCGGAGCTCGTCGAGATCGAATACGAGCCCCTCGATGCGATCACCGACGCGCGCCGTGCGCAGGACGACGGCGTGCCCGCGATCCACGAGGACGCCGGCGGCAACCTGATGTGGCACGGCACCTACGAGTGGGGCGACCTCGACGCAGCATTCGCCGGGGCCGACAAGATCGTGAAGATCGAGGAGCTGCACTTCCACCGGTTCAACTCGACGCCGCTCGAGTGCGACGGTGCGCTCGTCGAGTACAACAAGGGCGTCGGGCAGTGGACGATCCACACGAACAACCAGTTCCCGGGCTTCGCCGCGATCATGATGGGCCCGGCGATGCGCACGGGGCTCGACAAGCTCCGGTTCGTGACGCAGGACATCGGCGGCGGCTTCGGCAACAAGATCACGTCGCACCCGCAGCTCGTCGCGTGCTGCCTGCTCGCGCGCAAGCTCGGCCGCCCGGTGCAGTGGACCGAGTGGCGCACCGACTTCCACATGTCGATGTCGCACGGCAACGAGCGCTGGTTCCACGAGACCGAGGTCGCGGTGAAGAACGACGGCACGCTGCTCGGCTTCCGGACGAAGGCGCTCGACGATGCGGGAGCGTGGCTCCGCTACGAGCCCCTCGGCGGCGTCATCTGGGCGCAGGTCACGCCCGGGATGTACAAGTGGCGCAACATCCGCGTGGACTTCACCCAGGTGGCGACCAACAAGGCGCCCGTGTCTCCGAACCGCGGCTACTCGCGGATGCAGCACCTCTGGTTCACCGAGCGCGTGATCGACATCGTGGCGCACGAGCTCGAGCTCGATCCGGTCGACGTGCGCAAGCGCAACTACGTGAAGACCGAGGACATGCCGTACGAGACCCCGAACGGCTGCGTCTACGACTCGGGCGACTACTCGCGCATGCTCGACATCGGGCTCGAGCTCGTCGACTATCAGAACGTCGCGCAGAGGCGCTCCGAGGCGGAGGCGCGCGGCAAGCTCCTGGGCGTCGGGATTGGATCCACACTCGACAGCGGGACGAACAACTTCGGCCAGTCGCGCATGATCAACCCGGAGCTCCAGTTCTCGGGGAACAACGAGGTTGCGACCGTCAAGCTCGACATCTTCGGCGAGATCGTCGTCACCCTCGGCACGACGCCGCAGGGCCAGGGGCACGAGACGACTGCGGCCCAGGTCGTCGCGGACATCCTCAACTGCTCCGTCGACGACGTGCACGTGCGTGCAGGGCACGACTCCTACTGGAACTCGCACGCCGGCTTCTCCGGGACCTACGCGTCGCAGTTCGCGGTCACCGGCCTCAGCGCCGTGAAGGGCGCGACCGACCTGCTCGCAGCCGAGATCAAGAAGCTCGCCGGCGCGGTCTTCGGGGGCGTGCCCGAGGAGGCGCTCGAGCTGGCCGACGGCGGCGTCCGCATCAAGGAGAATCCGGAGGCGTTCCTGCCCTTCATGGCCTGCGGTGCGATCATCAACGCGAACAACGCGGGCCTGCCGGAAGACCTCGACGTGACGCTCAACTGCCGCTACGTGTACCGGCCGCCCTTCCAGGTGCCCGACATCGAGCGCAAGTTCGGCAACCTGACCCTGACGTACGCGACCCAGATCCACGTCGCGGTGATCGAGATCGATCCGGAGACGGGCGCGTACGACATCGTCGACTACGCCGCAGTCGACGATTGCGGCAACCGGATCAATCCGCAGATCGTCGAGGGCCAGGTGATGGGCGCAACGGCGCACGCGCTCGGCGCCGCGACCCACGAGCACTTCGCCTACGACGAGGACGGGAACCTGCTGACGCCGAACTTCTACGACTACCACGTCCCGCATGCGATGGACATGCCGCCGCTCAAGACCGCTGCCACCGAGAGCCCGTCGCCGTTCACGCCGCTCGGCACGAAGGGGATGGGCGAGGGCGGCGGGGCCGGGATCCACGCCGTCTGCGCCGCCGTGCAGGACGCGTTGCGCGGGCACGGCGATGCGATCGTCTCCGACAGCTGCAACCCCTATCACCGGGTCTGGGAGCTGCTCCAGCAGCCGGCCGAGGCGGGCGGCCGCGTGACCGTGGTGGACGCATGAACGTCTCCGGCGAGCGCACGTTCGCCGCGCCGCGCGCCGCGGTCTGGGGCGTGCTGAACGACCCCGCCTCGATGGCGAAGACCATGCCCGGGGTCGAGAGCTTCGACGTGCACGACGCCGAGCGCTGGACGGCGAACGTGAAGATCCCGCTCGGCCTCGGTGGGCTGAAGATGAAGATCGACATGGACAAGACCGAGGAGCGCGAGCCCGAGTACGCCAAGCTGAACATCAAGGGCAAGGGTGTCGGCGCGATGCTCTCGATGGTCACCTCGTTCGAGCTCAGCGAGGTCGGCGGCGGCACGTCGATGAAGTGGGCGGCCGACGTGAGGATCGCCGGCCCGGTCGGCTCGATGGGCCAGCGTGTGCTGCAGCCGATCGTGAACCAGCAGGTGGAGCACGTTCTCTCCGCACTCGACCGTCAGGTGCAGGACGCGGTCGCGGGCGGAGCTGCTTGATGGCAGTGCCCTTTCGGATCGGCGTCATGCAGCTCACGATGGAGCCGCTCGACGAGATGCTCGCGTCGGCGCGCGCGATGGACGCCGCGGGCATGGACACGATCTGGCTCGCCGAGGCGTATCCCTGGTGGCGCAAGCATGGGATGGAGGCGCGCTCGTCGACCGTCGTCTCTGCGCTCATGGCGCGCGAGACGAAGCAGCTGACGATCGGCTGGGGGATCATCGCCGCCTCGACCCGGCACCCGGTGCAGGTCGCGATGGATGCGCGGGTCGTACAGGAGGCCGCCGGCCCGGGCCGTTTCATCGTCGGCTTCGGCACCTCGAAGATCTTCCTGAACAACACGAAGATGCAGACGAAGAAGACGCTCGGGCCGATGCGGGACGCCGTCGAGATCGTGCGCGGCGTGCTCGGCGGCGAGCGCTTCGAGTACGACGGCGACACGTGGAGCGCCGACATCCCCGCGCTGCAGCCGGAGGCGCACACCCCGCGCGACGTGCCCCCCGTGTACGTCGCCGCGACGGCGCCGAAGATGCAGGCGCTCGCGGGCGAGATCGCAGACGGCTGCCTGACCCCGTCGATCACGACGCCCGCGTTCGTCCGCTATACGCGCGGGAACGTCGACGCGGACATCGACATCGGCTGCACCGTCGTCGCCTCGATCCACGCGACCGATCGCGGCCAGGGCCGCGACGGCGCACGCGAGATCGCCGGGATGTACCTCGCGAACAAGGTTCAGAACATCCAGGGCTCGGCCGACACGCTGCTCGATCTGGCCGGCCTCGAGCAGGACGAGATCCGTCCGGTCGCCGAGGCGATGGAGCGCGGCGGCCGCCTGGCTGCCAAGGAGCAGGTGACGGATGCGATCCTCGACAAGTGCAATCCGATCGCCGGCACGCCGGACGACTGCATCGCCGCGATCGAGGAGTACAAGGACGCAGGCTGCACGCATGTGATGCTCGAGCTCTGGGGCGCGGACCGCCACGAGCAGATCCGCCTGTTCGGCGAGCGGGTCCTGCCACATGTCCGCGACTGACGGGCCAATGCGGCTGTGGACGAAACGCGACCGTTTCGACCCGGTGGCTGCCACCGGTGCGACCGGTGCGGGCGGGGCTGAATTCGGGCGCGAGCAGGGTATGCCCGAGGGGCTGTGGAACGGCGGTCGCAATCTCGTGACGGTGGCTGCCACCGGGTCCCCCGCCACCGGTTCCCCCGCCACCGGTTCCCCCGCCACCGGGGCCCCCGCCGTGTTCCCTGCGTCCACCTGGTCCGCGTGGAGCTGGGGAAGGGCCGGATGAGGATCAACAAGAACCGGCTCGTCGAGACCGCCAGCTCGCTCATCGACGTGCACAGCTTCACCGGCGACGAGCAGCGGATGGCCGAGCTGATGGCCTCCCTCTTCGAGCAGATGAGGCTGCAGATCCAGTGGCAGCAGGTCGAGGAGGGCCGGGCCAACGCGCTCGGCACGTGGCGCGGCACGGGCGGCGGCAAGACGCTCATGTTCAACGGGCACATGGACACGTCGTACTCGGGCCGCGAGCCGTGGCTCAAGGACGTGCCCGGCTTCCAGCCCAGCGCATTCGTCAAGAACGGGCGCCTGTACGGGCTCGGGATCTCGAACATGAAGGGCGCGCTCGCCTGTTACGTCGAGGCCGTGCGGTCGCTGCAGGACGCCGGGGTGCGCCTGCGTGGGGACGTGCTGATCGCGGCAGTGTGCGGCGAGATCGAGAAGACGCAGTACGCGGAAGCGCAGGGCGCGCAGTACCGAGGCTACGCGGCCGGCACCAGGTACCTGGTCTCGCACGGCGGCGTCGCCGACATGTGCCTGCTCGGCGAGCCGACCGAAGGCAAGGTCGTGCTCGGGCACTTCGGCGCGCTCTGGCTGCGCATTCGCACGCACGGCAACTTCATCCACACGGCGTTCAGCGAGGGAAAGCGCGGCGAGAACTCGATCCTGCGCATGCACGAGGTGACGAACGCCGTGCTCGAGTGGATCCCGACGTGGGAGGACGAACCGGCGAACAGCTATCGCGGAACGAAGGCGATCGTCAACGTCGGCGCCGTGCGCGGCGGGTTCGGCTGGCGCGTCTCGCGGACGCCGCATCACACCGACCTGTTCCTCGACGTGCGCGTGCCGCCGACCAAGGAGATGGGCGTCGCCCGCCGGGAGGTGCTCGAGTTCGTGGGCTCGCTCGCAGCGCGCTTCCCCGAGTATGGGATCGAGGGCGAGGTCTACGTCACCGCGCCCGGCGCCGAGATCGACGAGGGACACGAGCTCGTCCAGGCTGTGGATGCAGCCCACGAGCAGGTCTTCGGCGAGGTGCCGGGCCGCGACGTCACGCGCTGGTTCAGCGATGCGTCCGCGCTCACCCGCTACGGCATCCCGACGCTCAACTACGGGACGTCGACCGGCTTGATGGACGTGGAGCTCGGCGAGAACCTCGACATCGACGGCCTGGTCAAGACCGCGGAGACCTACGCGCTCGTCGCACAGAGGATCTGCGCGTGAAGCTCGTCACCTACGACGCCGGAAAGGTCGGGCGCATCGAGGGCGACGAGGTCGTTCGCCTCGATGTGCCGACGATGCGGGAGTACTTCGAGCGCGGCGGCGCGGACGACACCGACGAGCGCGCGGACCTCGTCGACGTTCGCCTGCAGGCTCCGATCATCCCGAAGAAGTTCTTCCACACCGCGGGCAACTTCCGCGAGCATGAGGAGGAGTCGAAGAACGTCGACTGGGCTCACGCGATCGCGCCCTGGATCAACTTCTTCCAGAACGTCGACGCGATCGTCGGTCCGGACGAGCCGATCATCTACCCCGAGCACCTGACCGAGGAGCTCGATTACGAGCTCGAGCTCGCGGTCGTCCTGAAGAAGGCCGGCAAGTGGTTCTCGCCCGAAGAGGCTGCGGACTACATCGCCGGCTACGTGATCTTCAACGACATCACCGCGCGCGACATCCAGCGCGGCGAGATGAAGTCGGGGGTGTTCAGCTTCTGCAAGGCGATCGACACGTTCTGCCCACTCGGCCCGTGGATCGTCACGGCCGACGAGATCCTCGACCCGCACGACCTGGCGATGGAGCTGCGCGTGAACGGCGAGGCGCGCCAGGAGTCGCACTCGAGCCGGATGAGCGTGACGATCCCGGAGATCCTCTCCAACTTCTCGGCCCTCGGGTACTCGGCCGGCGATGTGCTCTCGACGGGCACGGTCTCCGGCGTCGCGGGCTTCAAGTCGCCGGAGGAGCGCGCGCTCCTCTACCTCAAGCCGGGCGACGTGATCGAGGCGGAGATCGAGCGGATCGGCGTGCTGCGCAACCCCGTCATCTCGTGGCAGGAGGGCCACGGCGGGCCGGCGCCTCCGCGGATTCGCCCCTGGGGAGACCACTGATGTGGAGTCGCGACGACGCGAAGCTCGATCGTGTCCGCGCGCTGATGGCGGAACGCGAGCTCGACGCGCTCGTCGTGCGCGCGCCCGACAACGTGCTCTACCTGACGAACTTCTGGGGCATGAAGGGCTACGACGCCTGCGTGTTCCCGCGCGAAGGCGAGCCCGTGCTGATCTGCCTCGAGGCCTCGGAGGAGGATGCCGAGCGCATGGCATGGACGAAGGACGTTCGCCTCGTGCAGGGCTACACGCCGAACGACCCCCGTCCGGTGCCCGCCCGCACGCTCGAGGCTGCGCTCGCAGTGACGTCCGACTACCGGAACGTCGGTCTCGAGCTGTCGATGGGCACGCAGGCGACCGACCGCATGGTCGGCGAGCCGACGACCTTCACGAAGGGCTGGTTCGACGCATGGCCGGAGGCCCAGGACGCGATGTCGGTCATCGTTCCCGCGCGCTCGATCAAGACCTCGCAGGAGGTCGAGCGGATGCGGCTCGCGAACGAGATCTGCGCCGCCGCCACCGAGCACGTCCGCGGCCTCATCAAGCCCGGGATGAAGGAGAGCGAGGTCGCAGCGCTCTGGCAGGGCTTCGTGCACGGGCAGGGCACGGGCTGGGAAGGGAAGGTCGAGCTGGCGTTCGGCTTCTCGCTGATCTGGGCGGGCCGCGGCATCAAGACGTTCACGGCGACCGGCGACCTGCCGGTCGTGGAGGGCGAACCGACGCTGTTCGAGATCTGGGTCTGCGCCGACGGCTACTGGGCCGACCACACCAAGCTCCTCTGCATCGGCGACCTGCGCGCCGACTACCGCGTGCTCGAAGAGGGGCTGATGGCCGTCTATCGCAGTGCGATCGACCACTGTGAGCCGGGTGCGAGCATGGCGGAGCTCGACGTGCTCGTGCGCAACGGGCTCGAGGACCTGGGCTATCCGGGGCAGCCGACGCACCCCATCTGCCACGGCATCGGCGCGCGTGCGCACGAGCCGCCGTATCCACACCGAGCGGGCGGCGGCACGATCGAAGCGGGCATGGTCTTCGCGATCGAACCTGGCTGCTACTGGGAGGGCGGCGGCGGCCTGCGGGTCGAGGACAACTTCCTGATCACCGACACGGGGGCCGAGCAGCTCTCGCCGTTCCCGGACGGGGTGGTATTTGTCTGAGCTCATCTGGACCGGCGCGCTGAACGACGCATACGCGATCGGCGGGAAGGTCGGTCTGTACGACACGACGCTGCGCGACGGCGAGCAGACCGTCGGCGTCGTGCTCGACCCCGACCAGAAGCTCGAGATCGCGCGGCTGCTCGACGAGCTCGGTGTCGACCGGATCGAGGCCGGGTTCCCGCGCGTCTCGGACGACGACTGGCAGGCGGTCGAGCGCATCGCCGCCGCCGGCCTGCGCGCCGAGATCTGGGGCTTCTCGCGCGCGGTGCCCGCCGATCTCGAGGCCCTCGTGGAGCTGGGTGTCTCGTTCTCGGTGATCGAGTCCCCGATCTCCGATCTGAAGCTCGAGGCGATCGGCGTCTCGCGCGAGAAGATGCTCGGCCGGATCACCGGGGCCATGCGCTTCGCCGCCGAGCACGGTATCCATGCGGCGTTCTTCGGAGTCGACTCGACCCGGGCCGAGCGTGGGTTCTACGACCAGGTCTATGCCTCGGCCGTCGAGGCGGGGGCGAAGGAGGTCGTCGTCGTGGACACGCTCGGGATCGCCTCGCCCGAGGCCGTCGCGGAGCTCGTCGGCCACACGGCCGAGCTCGTCGACGTGCCGGTGCACTTTCACGGCCACAACGACTTCGGGGTCGCCACGGCGTCCGCGGTCGCCGCGGTTCGCGCCGGTGCCGCGTACGTGCACGGCACGATCAACGGTATGGGTGAGCGCGCCGGCAACGCCAACCTCGGCGAGGTCGCGCTGACGCTGAAGGCGCTCTACGGGGTCGAGTCGAACCTGCGGCTCGATCGCGTCCGGGAGGTGTCGGCGCGCGTGCGCGAGCTGTCGGGCTACGAGCTCGAACCGTGGAAGCCGCTGACCGGCGACACGCTCTACCGGCGCGAGTCCGGGGCGGTCGCCTCGCAGTTCCACGACCCGCAGTCGATCGAGCCGTACTCGTCCGAGCTCGTCGCCACGGAACGGTCGATCGTCCTCGGCAAGAAGAGCGGGCTCGACTCGGTTCGCATCAAGGCGGAGGAGCTCGGGCTCGACCTGCCCGAGGAACGGCGAGCCGAGGTGCTGGCGGCGGTGAAGAAGCTGGGGGCCGGCGAGCGGCGGCTCGTCACCGACGACGAGTTCCGGGCGATCGTTGGCTGACTTCGACGCGATCGTCGTCGGCTCGGGCGTGAACGGGCTCGCGTGTGCCGCTCTGCTGGGGAAGGGCGGATGGAACGTGTGCGTGCTGGAGCGCAACGACTGGTTCGGCGGCGCGATCAAGACCGCGGAGATCACGGTGCCGGGGTTCAAGCACGACGTCTTCAGCGCGTGGCATCCGCTCTGGGTCGGGGGAGCGGCGCACGCGCAGCTCGGCGACGAGCTGGCCGGTCACGGCCTCGAGTACCTGAACACGGATCTCCCCACGGCGACCGCGTTCCCGGACGGCGAGAGCGCATTCCTCCTGCGCACCGCCGACGGCAACACCGCCGAGCTCGGCGACGAATGGGGGCCGATGCTCGACGGGTTCTTCCCGAACGCGGACCTCGCCTTCGGGATCCTCGGCACCGAGCTGTGGTCCCGCCACGGCGCCGCGCTCGGGTGGAAGACGGTGCGCCGGCTGGGGCGCACCGGGGCCCGCGACTTCGCGGGGCAGCTGCTGATCTCCGCGCGCGACTGGCTCGAGGGCACGTTCGCATCCGACCGCGCCCACGGCGTGCTCGCCCCGTGGGTCCTGCACACCGGGCTCGGGCCCGAGGCGGCGGGCTCCGGCTACATGGCCCAGGTGATCGCCGTCGCGGTGCAGGAGGGCGGGATGCCGATCCCGCGCGGCGGCGGCGCACAGCTCGCTGCCGCGCTCGTCTCCTACATCCGCGCGCAGGGCGGCACCTGTGAGACCGGCGCGCACGTCGAGCGCGTGTCGAGCGGCGGCGTTCGCACGGCGGACGGGCGGAAGCTGACCGCGGATCGAGCGGTGATCTGCAACGTGACGCCGACCCAGCTCTACACGGAGCTGCTCGACGGTCAGGCCCACAACGCGGAGAAGTTCCGCTACGGCCGGTCGGAGATGCAGATCCATCTCGCCCTCAGCGAGCCGCCGCAGTGGGAGGGAGATGAGCGGCTCGGACGGACGGCGATCGTCCATCTGACGCCAGGCCTCGACGGCGTGTCGCGCGCGGTCAACGAGGCCGAGCGGGGGCTGTTACCGGCGGAGGCGACGGTCGTCGTCGGGCAGCCGTTGACGATGGACGAGTCGCGGGCGCCCGAAGGCAAGGGCCTGCTCTGGATCCAGCTGCAGGAGCTGCCGTGGCGGATCAAGGGCGATGCGGCCGGCGAGCTCGACGCCGGCGACGGCTCCTGGACGGAGGAGCTGCGTGAGCGCTACGCCGACCGCATCCAGGCACGCCTCGCGCGCCACATCCCGAACCTGGAGTCGTCCATTCTCGGCCGGACGTGCCTGTCGCCCGCGGACCTGCAGGCGGCGAACGTGAACCTCGTGCACGGCGATCCGTACGGCGGCTCCCTCGCGCTCGACCAGAGCTTTCTCTGGCGTGCGCAGCACAGGACTCCGGTCGCGAACGTGTGGCACATCGGGGCGTCGACCCATCCCGGGCCGGGGCTCGGCGGCGGGTCGGGCGCGCTCGTGGCGGCTCAGCTGCTCGAGGAGCCGTTCGCGAAGCGGGTCGCGGCCCGCTTCAGGCGCTGAGCCGGCCGCCGGCGGCCGGAGCGCGCGTGCCGTCCGCGTCCCAGAGCCGGAAGCCGCCGAGAAACGCAAGCTCGTTGTTGCCGCGCCGCGCGTTCGGCGGCAGTTCGTCGAGCTCCTTCACGCCGCCCCCGCCGATCACGACGTAGTCGCACTGCATCGCTCGCGCCAACACGTCCACGACCTCGAACACGAGCTTGCGCCACTTCTTCTTCCCGCGCTCCTCGAGCGAGCGTTCGCCGACGTAGTCCTCGAAGGTGCCGGCGCGGAACGGAAGGTGCGCGAGCTCGAGCGGCTGGGCGACGCCGTCGCTCACCATGGCGGAACCGAGCCCCGTGCCCAGCCCGATGAAGAGCATCCGGCCGCCGTCGTAGCTTCCGAGCGCCTGCATGACCGCGTCGTTCACGACCTTCGTTGGCCGGCCGAGCGCGCGCTCGAAGTCGAAGCCGACCCAGCCTTTGCCGAGGTTGGCCGGCTCGAGGACGGCCCGGTCGTGCCGGACGGGCATCGGGATCCCGATGCTCGCGACGTCCCACGACCAGCCTTCGGCCGTCGCGAGCGTTTCGTCGACCATCTCGCGGGGTGTCAGCGTCGGGCCTGAGTCGAACCGGCGCGGCTCCACCTCGCCCTGGACGAGAAGCTTGACACGGGAACCGCCCACGTCGATCGTCAGAACACGCTGCCCGGCAGCCACGGTCATATGATGCCCGTTCGCGCGATTTCTAGCCGCCCGCAAGCTTGACCGTGTAGCCCTGCGCCTCCAGCCGCGCCGCGATCTTCTCGCGGTGGTCGCCCTGGATCTCGACGGCGCCGTCCTTCACCGTGCCGCCGGAGCCGAGATGCTTCTTCAGGTCCTTGGCGACGCCGGCGAGGTCGCGGCGCGGCAGGCCCCGGACGACGCTGACCGCCTTCCCGCCGCGTCCGCCCTTCCCGCGGAAGATGCGCACGACGCCGTCGTTCGGGAGCTCCGGTCCGGCCGGGTCGTCGCCGCTCCGGCCCCGGCGCCGGTCGCCGTCGCCGGTCGAATAGACGAGGCGGCTATTGCTCATGTCGCTCGCACACGATCCTCAGCGCGGTTCGAAGATGCCCTGCCCGCCGAGCTCGGTCTTGAAGAACACGCTTGCGAGCTCGAGGTGCTCGTACAGCGCCTGCGCGGCACCCTGCGGATCGTGCACCGAGCAGGCGGTCAGGAGGCGCTCGTCGAAGGCGCGATGAAGATCCTGCGGGTCGCCGGCCGAGGCGAGCAGCGCCGGGCGGAACCGCTCGGACCGGTCCCAGGCCGGGCGGATCAACGACACGAGCCACGGCTTCTGCGAGGCCTCGTAGAGTGTGAAATGGAAGTCGGTGTGGGCGCGCATCGTCTCGCGGACATCGCCTGCGCTGCGCATCTCGTCGAAGCGCTCGAGGTGCCTCTGGGCGGTCTCGGCATCGGCATCCGTGAACCGCTCCGCCGCCCGGCGCACCGCGAGCGACTCGAGGGCGAGCCGGACCTGAAAGAGGTCGCGCAGCTCGTCGACGTCGAAATCGAGCACCTTCGCGCCCTGGTGCGGTACGTGCTTCGCGAGCCCCAGTGCCTCGAGTTGGCGGACCGCCTCGCGGATCGGGGAGATGCTCATCCCCAGCGAACGAGCCAATTCGTCGAGCCGAAGCGGCGTTCCTGCAGGCAATTCGCCCAGGATGATCGCCTCCCGCAGCTGCTCGAGCGCATACTCCGCCATCGTCCGGTGGCGCATCGGCTGCTTGGGCTCGACCTGTCTCAGCTTCGACATTTCACGCGGACCGTCCCACAACCCTTGATCAGATGTCAAACCCCGTGAGAGGATCCGCGGCTAGAGGTCTGGTGCTTGGCCCCCCAAATCGAGCGAAGGAGTCAACATGAAGAGACGGGGTTCCCGCGCGGGGCTCATTCTGGCGGTCGTGGCGTTCGCGGTGATCGCGCTCGCAGCAACTGCGGCGGCGCGCACGACGTCGTCGAAGGCGAGCCCGATCGTCATCGGTTGGGCATTCGACAGCAAGGGTGCCATGGCGCCGTTCGACAACCCTGCCCTGGCCGCGGCACAGCTTCGCGTCAAGCAGGTGAACGCCAGGGGTGGTGTGAACGGACGTCCGTTGCAGATCCAGACGTGCGACACGCAGGGCAACAAGCCTGCGATCGCCAAGGCGTGTGCACTGAAGCTGCTCGGCGCCGGCGCGAACGTGATCTTCACGACCTGCGACGTCGACTACGCGGCCCCGGTCGTGCAGGAAGCGATCAATCGGGGCGTGCTCGCGATCGCTCCGTGCATCGGCACCGATCAGATGGGGCCGAAGCGGTTCGGAGCGAAGGGCAACCTCGCGTTCAGCTTCGGGAACGTCGCGCAGGACGAGGGGTCGGCCATGGCCCAGTACGCGTGGGGGCGGGGCTGGCGCACGGCGTCGCTCGCGACCGACGGTGTCATCGTCTACTTCAAGAACGTCGTGCAGGCTTTCAAGGCCCGCTGGACGCAGCTCGGCGGCAAGATCGTCGACCAGGAGACGTACCACTCACTCGGTGGGAACGACGTGCAGAACGCGATCAGCCGACTCAATGGCAAGCCGGCGGATGTGATCGTGACGTCCACCGCGGGCGCGTTCGGCGCCCTGGGGACGCTCATCTCGGGGCTCCGCACGCTCGGGAACAACACGCCGATCCTCAACTCGTGGGCGGGTGACGGGACGTACTGGCTCCCGAAGAGCCCGCAGGTGACGAACTACTACTTCGTCACGTACGCATCGATCTTCGGCGACGACCCGAACCCGGCGATCAACAAGCTCGCGAAGCAGGTGCATGCGGGGACCGGCGGCTTCGTCGCCGGCTCGGCCGCGATCGACGGGCTCGTGACGGCGATCAGGCGTGCGGGTGGCTCGACGAACGGCGCTGCGCTTGCAGCCCAGCTCGTGAAGTTCAAGAAGGTGCCGACACTGTCGGGCCTCGTGAGCTTCTCGCCGACCCTGCACACGGTGTTCGGCCGGCAGTACCGCGTGATCAAGATCCAGAACAACAAGGCGCGGCTCGTCGGCACCGTCGTCGCCAAGGTCGTCCCGAAGATCTAGTTCGGGCTTGACCGACGACGTTCAGTCAGAGCGGAGGCCCGGAGAATCACTCCGGGCCTCCGCCATTTCTCGTTCCTTCGAGGGGGTCCAGGCCCTGGGCGGTGTCGATCTCGACGTGCGGCGAGGCGAGGTCGTCGGACTGATCGGTCCGAACGGCGCGGGCAAGTCGACGCTCGTCAACGTCCTCAGCGGCTTCGATCAGCCCGACGCCGGCACTGTCATGCTCGGCGACCAGGACGTGACACGGTGGACGCCCAACCGGCGCGGGCGCCGCGGGCTCGCGCGCACCTTCCAGCACACGCGTGGGTTCAGCACGCTGTCGGTGCGCGAGAACATCGAGGTCTCGGCGCTGGGGGTGGGCGCAGGGCCGCGGGTCGCCGCGACGCGGGCCGACGGACTGCTCGAGCGGCTCGGGCTCGCCCGCTACGAGAATGCCCCCGCGTCCGCCCTCGCACACGGCGACGAGCGGCGTCTCGGCGTAGCCCGCGCACTCGCGACCGAGCCGCGCTTCGTCCTTCTCGACGAGCCGGCTGCAGGGCTGCCGGAGGCCGAGGTTCCCGCGTTTGCCGAGCTGATCCGGTCGGTGCGCGACGAGCACGGTGCCGGGGTGCTCCTGATCGACCACAACATGGCCCTGATCATGGAGATCTGCGATCGCATCCACGTTCTCGATCAGGGACGGACGCTGGCCGAGGGCGCGCCGGCCGAGATCCGCGAGAACCTCGACGTGGCCGCGGCGTACCTCGGCGAGACCGCGGTGGCCGAGGAATGAGGACGCTCGTCGTCGAGAACCTGGACGTCCGCTACGGCGGCGTCGAGGCCGTTCGGGGGCTCTCGTTCCAGGTCGCGCCGGGCGAGATCGTCGGCCTGATCGGCGCCAACGGCGCGGGCAAGTCCTCGACGTTGCACGCGATCATGGGCGTCGCCCCCGCGGCCGGCGACGTGCGGCTCGGTGAGGTCTCGCTGCTCGGCCGTCGCCCCGAGGATGTTGCGCGCGAGGGCATCGCGCTCGTGCCCGAAGGGAGGCGCATCTTCGCCGAGCTGTCCGTCGAGGAGAATCTGCGGCTCGGACTTGCCGCCCGCCGCAGCCGGGGCGGTCACGAGGCGGTGTTCCGCAGCGTGTACGAGCTGTTCCCGGTCGTCGAGGAGTTTCGGGGCCGCCAGGCCGGAGCTCTCTCGGGCGGCCAGCAGCAGCAGCTCGCGATCGCGCGCGCCCTCGTCGCCGAGCCGGACGTGCTGCTGCTCGACGAGCCGTCGCTCGGCCTGGCGCCGACGATCGTCGATGTCGTGTTCGGCGCGCTCGCGGCGATCCGCGAGCGCGGCCTCGGCGTGCTGCTCGTCGAGCAGCGGGCGCAGCGCACCGTCGCAGCTGCAGACAGGTGCCACGTGATCGCCAACGGCGAGCTGCGGCTGACGCTCGGGCCTGAGCACGCGAACGACACCGAGGCGCTCGTGGCGGCCTACTTCTCCTGATGCTTGCCTTCCTCAACATCGACTGGCAGACCCTCGCCGACGCGGTGGCGCTGGGATCGATCTACGCGCTGATGGCCGTCGGCATCGGACTCGTGTTCGGTGTGCTGCGGCTCGTCAACTTCGCGTACGGCCAGCTCGTGATGGCGGGAGCGTTCGCTCTGGCGCTCGCGGCCCAGTGGGGCTGGCCCGTGTGGGCGGCCATCCTCCTCTGCTTCGCCGTCGTGCTCGTCCTCTCGATGCTCATGGACCGGCTCGTCTTCAGACCGCTGCGCGGCCATTCGCCGGCGGTGATGCTGATCGCGACCTTCGCGGTCGCGTTCCTCCTGCAGAACATCGCCCTCCTCTGGTTCGGGCCGCTCGGAAAGATCGCGACGTCGCTCGCCTATCTGAATCGCCCCTGGGCGATCGGTGCGGTCGACATTCGCAAGATCACCGTCGTGTCGGTGATCGTCGCAGCCGCCTGCTTGCTCCTCCTGCAGTTGCTGCTCGAGCGAACCGACATCGGGCTGCACATGCGCGCCTCGTCCATGGACTTCCAGACGGCGCGCATGCTCGGCGTTCGCGCGAACCGCGTCATCGCCGTCGCGGTCCTGCTGTCCGGGGCGCTCGCAGCGGTGGTCGCCGTGATGCTCACCGTGGAGAACCCGCTCGTCACTCCCGACTTTGCGCTCCGCGACACGATCGTGGTGCTGGCGGGCGTCGTCGTCGGGGGGATGAACCGGCCGGTGCCGGCGACCCTCGGCGGCTTCTCGATCGGCTTCGCCACGGGGCTGCTGGGCGGCGCCCTGCCGACCAATCAGAGCCAGTACATCGACTCGTTCATCTTCGCCGCCGTGATCGTCGTTCTGCTCCTGCGTCCGAACGGCGTCTTCACGCGCACCAGGATCGTGGAGCGCGTGTGAAGCGCCTGGTCGACCTCCAGACGCTGGCCGGGCCGGCGGCGCTCATCGTCGTCGCCGCGCTGCTCGGGACGACGGTGTCCCTCTCGACGCAGAGCTACTTCACCGACGCGCTCGTGAAGGTGGGGATCGTCGTCGGGCTGTACGTGTTCGTCGGCAACTCGGGCGTGGTCTCGTTCGGGCACATCAGCTTCGTCGCGATCGGCGCGTGGACCGCGGGGGTCCTGTCGGTGCCCGCCGCCGAGAAGCCGGCGATCATGCCGAACCTCGCGCATTTTCTGCGCGACCGGACGACCGGCAACATCTCGTCGCTCGTGCTCGCCGGCGTGGTCGGGGGGATCTGCGCGCTCGCCGCGGCACTGCCGCTGATGCGCCTCTCGGGGCTCGCCGCCGGGATCGCGACCTTCGCGGTGCTGGAGATCACGCACAACGTGCTGCGCTACCAGGAGAAGATCGGGCCCGGCCTCAACACGTTCTCGTCCGTCCCGGAGACGACCGGGCTGCGCCAGGCCGCCCTCGGCGCGCTCTTCGTCGTCGTGGTCGCGTTCGCCTACAGCCGCAGCCGCTACGGACGGCTGCTGCGTGCGACGCGTGAGGACGACGCGGCCGCGCGCGCCGTCGGTGCGTCGGTCTACCGCCAGCGGCTGATCGCATTCACGATCTCCGGCGCGCTCTGCGGGCTCGCCGGCGGCCTCTACGTGCACCTGCTGCCGCTGAACACCGAGTCGGTCTACCTCGATCTCACCTTCATCACGCTCGCCATGCTCGTGATCGGCGGCGCGACGAGCCTCTGGGGCGCCGTGGTGGGCGCCCTCGCGGTGAGCGCGCTCGACTCGTCGCTCGCGGTGGCGGAGAACGGCACGTCGTTCCTCGGCTGGCACATCGACCTGCCGGCCGGCACGCGGGAGATCGTCGTGGGCCTGCTGATGGCGATCGTGCTGATCCTGCGGCCGTCGGGCCTGACGGGGGGACGCGAGTTCAAGGTGTGGCCGAGATGACGCGTGTCTGTGTCGCGGGAGCCGGTGTGATCGGCAGCCTCTTCGCCGCCCATCTCTCCCGCGTCGCCGAGGTCTCGGCGCTCGTGCGCCGCGAGGAGCACGCGGCCGCGCTCGAGCGGGACGGCCTGCGAATCAGCGGCCGGGCCGATTTCACCGGCAGGCTCGCCGCAGCCACGGCGCCGGAGGCGCTGCCCGAGCCGGAGCTCGTGATCGTCGCCTGCAAGAGCCTCGACCTGGACTCGGTCGCCGCGCGTCTCGCGGGCCACTGGCCCGACGCGATCGTGATGACCGTGCAGAACGGGATCGGCGCCGACGAGGTGGTGTCCCGGTACGGGGCGTGGCGGCAGCTCTCGTCGGTCACCTTCATGAGCGGCACTCGGCACGAGGACACCCACGTCCAGTACGTGCTCGACACGGCGACCTGGATCGGCCCGGCGCGCGGCACGACGCCGGCCGACGCGAAGCAGGTGGCCGACCTGATCGTCGAGTCCGGCCTGAAGGCCGAGGCCTTCGACGACCTCCGCCCGGCGCAGTGGTCGAAGCTGATCTTCAATGCGACCGTCAACACCGTGGCCGCGCTGACCGGGCTGCCGCACGACCCGCACTTCGCCGCGCTCGACCGGCCGAGCGACCTCGGCCATCTCGTGCGCGCGCTGATGGACGAGGGGAAGGCGGTCGCCGCGGCTGCGGGCGTGACGCTCGGCGAGGACCCGTGGGAGATGAACGTGCTCGCGACGAGGCGCGGCAGCGCGCACTACCCATCGATGCTCGAGGACGTCGAGGCGCACCGGCCGACCGAGATCGACATGATCACCGGCTCGCTCGTGCGCGAGGCTCACCGCGCCGGCGTCCCGGTGCCCTTGCACGAGACGATGGAACGGCTGATCAAGGCGAAGGAGGACAGCTGGTGAAGGTCTGTGTGGTTGGATGTGGGGCGGTGGGCTCGCTGTTCGCGGCGAACCTGGCGACGCTGGACGACGTCGATGTCTGGGCGTACGACCTGGCACAGGCGCACGTCGACGCGATCAACCGCGACGGGTTGAGGCTGACGGGCGCCGGAGACGTCGTCGGGCACCCGCATGCGACGAGCGATGCCTCCGAGCTTCCGCCGTGCGACTTCGGCATCGTCGCGACGAAGGCGATGCACACCGAGCCGGCGATCGCGGCGACCGCGCACGCCTTCCCGGACGGCTGTGTTGCGACGGTGCAGAACGGCATCGGCAACGAGGAGGTGCTCGCCCGGCACGTCGAGCGGGTGATCCGCGGCACGACGTTTCCGGCCGGAAAGATCACGGCCCCCGCCGTCGTTCAATGGGACGTGAAGGGCGACACCACGCTCGGCCCGTTCGAGGGCGGCCCGGCTCCCTTCGCGGAGGTGGAGCGCCTCGCCGAGGCGTGCACGCGCGCCGGCATGCCGACGAAGGCCGTCCTGGACGCGCGTGGGCCGCAGTGGCGCAAGGTGATCTTCAACGCGGCCACGAACCCGCTCGGCGCATTGACCGGGCTCACGCACGGCCGTCTTTGCGAGCGCCCCGATCTGCGGGCGCTCGCCTCCCGGCTCGTCGACGAGGGGAAGGCCGTTGCCTCGGCGCAGGGGATCGAGCTCGACGCCGATCCCGAGGAGCTGATCGACTATGCCGCGAGGCCCGAGGTCGCGTACGGCCACAAGGCATCGATGCTCCAGGACGTCGAGGCAAGGCGCCAGACGGAGATCGACTTCCTGAACGGCGGGATCGCGGAGTTCGGGCAGCGGCTCGGCGTGCCGACGCCGACCCATGAATCAATCTGGGCACTCGTGAAAGGGGTTGAGGCTGCGTGGGAGCAGTGATGCCGAAGGCAGAGATCGACCGGCGCTACGGGCTCGTGCGCGAGGCGATGGCGCGCGACGGGCTCGATGCGGTGATCGTGTCGGGCAACGAGTACACGGGGTTCGAAGGCGCCGTCACCTACATGTCGGGGTTCGTGATCGTGCATCGCTATGCCTACGTGCTGCTCCCGCTCGAGGGCGATCCCTCGATCGTGTTCCCGCGCGAGGCGACGTATGTGGGCGAGCACGGGACGTCGTGGATCGACGAGCAGGTGTTCGTCGACAAGCCGGGCGAGTGGCTCGCCGACGCCGTCCGCGGACAGCGTGTCGGCGTGTACGGGCTCGACTACGTGACGACCGTGCGCGACTACCGGGCGCTGGACGGAGCCGCGGCCGAGCTCGTGCCGTGGGACATCGCGTTCGACCATGCGCGTGCGGTGAAGAGCGAGCTCGAGCTCGACTCGGTTCGCGACAGCGTGCGCATCAACGCCGAAGGCTTCTGGATCTTCCTCGAGCACTTCGCCCCGGGCAGGACCGAGCGGGAGATCCTCGCGCACTGCGAGCAGTACTTCGTCGAGCAGGGCTGCGGCCGCCTGACGATGGACATGGTGCTGACCGGCCCGAACGGCAGCGCTCTGCCGGAGTTCAAGATCGCGGGCGACTACCGCATCAAGGCGACCGACATGGTGCTGCCGTCTCTCGAGATCGCGGGAGCGGGCGGCCACTGGGTCGAGGTGTCGCGCGCGATCTGTCCCGGCGAGCCCAGCGCCGAGACGCGCCGGATGCTCGAGGGCTACGAGGAGTACTACGAGGCGGCCAGAGGTGCGCTGCGCGACGGCGCGACAGCGCACGACGTGCATCGCGCCGTATCGAAGGGATTCCTGGACCGCGGCTTCAGGCTCGGGCACGTCACCGGCCATTCGATCGGCATGACGATGATCGAGTGGCCGAAGATCGGCGAAGGCGATGAGACGGAGCTGCGGTCGGGGATGGTCTTCTCGATGCATCCCCACGCGATCTCCCAGGACGGGCAGGCCTGTCTCTACATGCAGGACACCTGGCTCGTCACCGCGGACGGTGGCGTGCCGCTTGCCGACCTGCCCATGAGGATCTTCGATGGAACGGAGGCACGAGCATGAGCGAGCTGGCGAAGCCGGTCCTCGCAGGGGAGGGGGACTCGGACTACGAGCGCTATCTGCGCACCGACGAGCTCCTGCGCCTGCAGAAGACCCCCGACGAGTGGATCCATCGTGACGAGCTGCTCTTCCAGAGCGTGCACCAGACCTCCGAGATCTGGCTCAAGCTCGCGTGGAACGAGATCGAGGAGGCGGCGCGGCTCGTCGGCGACGATGAGCTCGCAGCGGCGACACGGCTCCTGCGCCGCGCGAACGACTGCTTCAAGCTCGTCACGTCGGCGCTCGACATGCTCGAGCACATGTCACCGTGGGAGTACACCGAGGTGCGCAAGGTGCTCGGGCACGGCAGCGGATTCGACTCGCCCGGGTTCAAGGAGCTCCGGCGCGTCGCCAAGCCGCTCGGCGAGGCGTTCCACGCGGCGCACGAGCGCGCAGGGCTGACGCTGGTCGAGGTCTACACGCTGGGGCGCGAGCACGAGGACCTGTACCAGCTCGCAGAGCAGCTGATCGAGGTCGACGAGCGGATCATCGTCTGGCGTGTACGTCACTTCAAGGTCGTGCAGCGCGTGATCGGAGGCGACGTGATCGGCACGCAGGGCACGCCCGTCGAGGTGATGGGCCGGCTCATCCACCACTCGTTCTATCCCGAGCTCTGGGACGTCCGGAACGACCTCACCAGGATGAACCTCCCCGAATGACCCATGGTGGAATTGCGCTCGGGTGTGGGAACTTCGGGGGCGTCGGCTCGTCGCCCGCGTTCTTCGGCCGGGGGACGTCCGAGGAGGAGGCGATCGCACTCATGGACCGCGCCTGGGCGAACGGCATCCGCTGGTTCGACACCGCGGATGCCTACGGCGGCGGCCGCAGCGAGACGTTCATCGGCCGCTGGCGTGCGGCGACCAAGCCCGAGGGGCTCGTGCTGACGACGAAGGTGTTCCACTCGACCGTCGGCAACCCGGACGACGTCGGTCTGGCGCCCGACCGGATCCGCCGCCAGCTCGAGGGCAGCCTGGCGCGCCTCGGCGTCGATCGCGTCGACCTCTATCTGGCGCACGAGCCCGACCCGCGCACGCCGCTGCCCGAGACGATCGCGTGCTTCGAGCGGCTCGCCGAGGAGGGGCTGATCGGCGCGTGGGGGCTCTCGAACTACGACCATGCCGGAATCGCCGAGGCGCTTCGCCATGGGCGGCCGGCGCTCGTGCAGAACGCCTACTCGCTGCTCGACCGGGACGACGAGCGCGGAGTGCTGCCGCTCTGCGAGGCGAACGCGATCCCATACGTCCCCTTCGGCCCGCTCTCGGGCGGCTGGCTCACCGGGAAGTACCGGCGCGGCGAGTCGTTCCCGGCCGGCTCTCGCATGACGCTCCGTCCCGAGCCGTACGAGCAGTTCGTCGACGACGGCGTCTTCGACGCGCTCGACCTGCTGCGCGCCGAGGCCGCGTCGCTCGGCGTCTCGATGGCGGCGCTGGCGTTCGCGTGGGTCCTCGCGTCCGTCGACGGGGCGGTGTGCGGGCCGAATCGCGCCGAGCACCTCGACCCGATCCTGGAGGCGCGGGGCATCACCCTGTCGCCGGCCGAGCGCGACCGCGTAGGCTCGTTCTTCCGATGACGGTGCGCATCCTCGACGAGCACGACGTGCGGCGGCTGTTGCCGATGGACGAGTGCATCGACGTGATGGCAGACGCGCTCGCGGCCCTGGCGCGCGGCGAGGTGCACAATCCGCTGCGGTTCGTCGTGCGGCCGCCCGGTGAAACGAGCCTGATGGGGCTCATGCCCGCGCACCGCGGCGGCGACTCGCCGCTCTATGCACTGAAGGCGGTCGCGATCTTTCCGGGGAACAGCGCCCGCAAGCTCGACTCGCATCAGGGAATCGTGGCGCTGTTCGACGGCGAGACGGGGGCCACGCAGGCGCTCCTCAATGCCGGTGCGATCACCGCCGTGCGGACCGCTGCCGTGTCGGGTGTCGCCACGCGGCTGCTGGCGCGAGAGGACGTGCGCACGCTCGCGATCCTGGGGGCGGGCATCCAGGCGCAGTCGCATCTCGAGGCGATGTGCGCCGTGCGCGATTTCGACCGCGTGATCGTCTGGAGCCGGACACCCGGCAGGATCGCCGGCGTCGAAGAAGCGGGCTCGGCCGAGGAGGCGGTGCGCGACGCCGACGTGATCGTCACCGCGACGTCCGCGGCCGAGCCGATCCTCGAGCGCGCCTGGCTGAAGCCCGGCGTGCACATCAACGCGGTGGGGTCGAGCATTCCAACGACCCGCGAGCTCGACACGGCGACGATGCGCGACGCGGCGCTGTTCGTCGACCGGCGCGAGTCGACGGTCAACGAGGCCGGCGACTTTCTCTTCCCGCAGCGCGAGGGCGCGATCGGGCCGGATCACATCCGGGCCGAGATCGGCGAGCTGTTGATCGGGTCAGGGGAGGGGCGGCGCTCGCCGGAGGAGCTGACGGTGTTCAAGTCGCTCGGCCTGGCGGTCGAGGATCTGGCCGCCGCCGAGCATGTCGTGCGGCGCGCCGAGGCCGAGAACGTCGGGCAGGTCGTCTCGCTTTGATCCCGGTCGCGGAGATCGAGCGTGCCCGCGAGGTGCTCGCAGGCACGGCGATCCGCACGCCCCTCGTTCGGCTCGACGTCGACTCCGACGCCGAGATCTGGCTGAAGCTCGAGGTGCTGCAGCCCGTGCGCTCGTTCAAGATCCGCGGCGCCGGCAACGCGATCCTGCAGGCGACGGACGAGGAGCTCGCCGGCGGCGTGCTGACCGCGAGCGCAGGGAACATGGCCCAGGGCGTCGCCTATGCCGCGCGGCTGCGCGGCGTGCCGGCCACGATCGTCGTCCCGGATCATGCGCCGCAGACGAAGATCGACGCGATCGAGCGGTACGGCGGGCGCGTCATCAAGGTGCCCTACGAGGAGTGGTGGCAGGTGCTCGTGACGGGCCGCTACGAATCGGTCGCCGGCCTCTTCATCCATCCCGTGGACGACGACCGCGTGATGGCGGGGAACGGCACGATCGGGCTGGAGCTGCTCGAGCAGTCGGCGGACTTCGACACGGTCGTGGTCCCGTACGGCGGCGGCGGGCTGGTCACCGGCATCGCGAGCGCCGTCAAGGCCGCGCGCGCCAACGTGCGCTTCTTCGTCGCGGAGCCCGAGACAGGCGCTCCGGTGACAGCGACGCTCGCGGCCGGGGCCCCGACGGCGGTCGACTACCAGGCGTCGTTCGTCGACGGCTCGGGCAGCCGCGAGCTGATCCCGCGCGTCTGGGAGCAGGCGTCGCGGCTCGTGGACGGCGCGTTCGCCTTGCCGCTCGGCGAGGTGGCCGCCGCCGTGCGGCTGATCGCCGAGCGCACGCGGGTGATTGCCGAAGGTGCAGGAGCGCTCGGGGTGGCGACGGCGGTCTCCGGCCGCCTCGCCGGAGCGAAGAAGATCGTCTGCATCGTGTCGGGCGGCAACATCGACCCGGCCGTGCTCAGCCGGATCCTCGTCGGGGAAGCGCCGTGAACGTCGACGCGGTGCGCGAGCGGTTCTCGTCCCTCCAGTCGGGCTTCGCGTTCTTCGACGCGCCGGGCGGCACGCAGGTGCCGGACGAGGTCGGGCAGGCGATCGCGAACGCGCTGCGCGAGGCGTCCGGGAACCTCGGAGCGCCCTATGCGACGGGTCGCGCCGTCGAGGGGATCCTCGAGCGTGCGAAGTCCGACGCGGCGCGCTTCCTCGGCTCCACGGCCGACGAGATCTCCTTCGGGATGAACATGACGACCCTCGATTTCGCGATCTCGCGCGCTGCAGGACGGGACTTCGAGCGCGGGGACGAGGTGCTCACCACCGGGCTCGATCACGACGGCGGCGTGGCGCCGTGGGTCGAGCTCGCCGCCGACAGGGAGCTGACGGTGCGGGTGGCGGGGATCACGGACGACCTGACCGTCGACTACGCCGATCTCGAGCGGCAGCTCGGCGACCGCACGCGCGTCGTTGCGTTCGCGCTGGCGTCGAATGCGACGGGATCGCTCGCGGACGCGAAGCGCATCTGTGCGCTCGCGCGCGAAGCGGGCGCGATCTCGTGGATCGACGCCGTGCATTTCGCGGCGCACGAGCCGGTCGACGTGCGCGAGCTCGGGTGCGACGTCCTCCTCTGTTCGCCGTACAAGTTCTGCGGACCGCATCTCGGCATCGCCTATGTTCGCCGCGAGCTGGCCGAGACGTGGCGGCCGTACAAGGCGCGGCCGTCGGCCTCGACACCGGTCGGCCGCAAGTTCGAGACGGGCACGCTTCCGTACGAGCTGCTCGCAGGGTTCAGCGCGACGATCGCCTACCTCGACTCGATCGGCGGCATCGGCGCGATTCGCGACTACGAACGCGAGCTCGGCGCGCACCTGATCGAGAACCTGCCGGACAACGTGACGCTGTATGGGCCGCCGACGATGGACGGACGCGTGCCGACGTTCCTCTTCAACGTGGACGGCGTCCCGGCCGTCGACGCCGCGCATCTCCTCGCCGAGCGGGGATTCGGTGTCTGGCACGCAGACAACTGGTACTGCGTCTCGCTCGGCCCGCATCTGCCGGAGCAGTCGCTCCGTGCGGGGATCGCGCACTACAACACCGTCGACGAGGTCGACCGGCTGTTGAGCGAGCTCGCTGCGCTGCGAGCCTGATCCCCCGGCGGATCGAAATTCGGTGGGGGCGGGTCGAACCTGGTTCGCGAGTTTCCCCGGAGGGCGCTTCAGGTTTGCGTTTCGCTAACAGTTGTGCGGCAACCTGTCGCCGTGCGCAGGTTGGGGGTCCTCGCAGCTCTACTGCTCGTCCTGCTGCCGTCGAGCGGAGGGGCTGCGGACAACGCCGCCCGCGGCGGCATCTTCACCGGCTACGGGTTCGATGCGTGCACCGCGCCCTCGTCCGCCGCCCTGAACGCCTGGAGAGCCTCTCCGTACCGCGCGCTCGGCATCTACCTCGGCGGCGTCAACCGGGCGTGCGGCGACGGGCACCTCAACGCGGCATGGGTGACGTCGACGCTCTCCTCGGGCTGGAGCCTCCTACCGCTCTACGTCGGCCTGCAGGCGCCCTGCGTGAGCGGGACGCTCGCGAAGATCTCGTCGAACGTCACGACCGCGGCGAACCAGGGGCGCGCAGCGGCCGACGACGCCGTCTCGCTGACCGCGAAGTTCGGCCTGCCCGGCGGGACGCCGCTCTACTACGACATGGAGGGCTACTCGACGACGAATGCAGCGTGCAGCAAGGTGGTGCAGACCTTCGTCGCCGCCTGGGTCGGCGAGGTGCGCGCGAAGGGCTTCGTCGCCGGCGTGTACGGCAGCGCCGCCTCGACGATCCGCGACATCTCCACGCTCGGCTCGTCGCTGCCCGACGCCGCCTGGATCGCGAACTGGAACGGCGTCGCAGGCGTCTTCGGCGACCCGCACGTCAGCGACAGCATCTGGTCGAGCCACCAGCGCGTGCACCAGTACAAGGGCGGCCACAAGGAGACGTGGGGCGGAGTCACGATCAACATCGACAGCAACTACGTCGACGGGCCGGTGCTCGGCGGCATCGCCCCGCCGCCTCCGCCTCCGCCGCCGCCGGCCGGCTCGGTCGGCTCGGGCGACAACCGCGCCGCCGTCTCGTGGCCCGACGGTGCGTTCACCGCCCCGGTGGCCGTGGCACTGACCCCGGTCGTGCCGCCGCCGGCGAACGGCTACGCGGTCCAGCTGACCGTCACCGACACCGACACGTCGACGCCGGTGACGACCTTCGGTGCCCCGCTGACCCTGCACATCACCGGTGCGGCGGGCCTCGCTCCGTCCTTCTCCCCCGACGGGCAGACCTGGACGCCGCTGCCGAAGACCGCCTACAAGGCAGCGTCGGACGGCGGGGTCGACATCCAGACGACGGTCCCGGGCTTCTTCGGGCTGCTGCCGGACACCGTGCCGCCGACGCGTCCGGACGGGTTCACCGGACGGTTCCTGAACGGTTCGCTCCGGCTCAACTGGCTGGCGTCCACCGACAACGCGGGACCGGTCGTCTCGTATGACGTCCTGCTCGACGGCTCGCCGCTCGTGACGGTGCCGGCCGCGAGCCGGCGCGCGATCGTGCGCAGTTTCCACCCGGCCGCGCCGACCGTCTACCGCGTGCAGGCCGTCGACGGTGCCGGGAACACGAGCACCCCGTCGCGCGCGCTCGTCGTGGTGCCGACGAAACGGCCGAGCGGGTTGCCGCGGGCGCTGCCGCAGTGGGCGTGGGGGCTCTACGACGCACAGCACGGCCGCGGTGTGCGCCCGGCGAAGGCGCCGAAGAAGCTTCCTGCCTGGTACTGGCGCTGGGCCGCCTGGCGGTCGGCGCCGTTCCACCTCAAGGGCTAGGGATACGATCGCCGTGATGCGGGGGGCCCTGGTGTTCATCGTGGCCGTGCTCGTCTTCGCCTCGCCGGCCGGGCAAGCGAGCACGGTTCGGATTCAGCACGTCACCGTGATCGGCGACTCGGTCGCGGACGGCATCGCGGGGGACTCCAGGGCGCTGGCCACGCTCGGCGCCGATCTCGCTCTGGATCTCCAGTTGGCGCCGTGCCGGCGGGTCGGGCAGGACAGTTGCGTCGTGAACGGCGTCCAGCCTCCGAACGTCATTCAACTCGTGAACACGATGGGCTCGAAGCTGGGGCCGAACGTCGTCGTCGCAGTCGGGTACAACGACTTGGAGGATCAGTACGCGGCCAACATCGAGGCGGCGCTCAGCGCGCTCAAGGCTGCCGGCGTGAAGCGCGTCTGGTGGCTGACGCTCCGAGCCGCCCATCATCCGTACATCAACATGAACGCGGACATCGTCGCCGCGGCGCAGAAGCATCCGGAGCTCGAGGTGATCGACTGGAACGTCTATTCCCGCAGCCATCCGGAGTGGTTCCAGAACGACGGCGTGCATCTGCTCTTCACGGGCTCGGAGGCGATGGCCGTGCTCATCCACCAGCAGCTCGTGACCGACGGGATCGCGCCGAAGGCGGTGACCGTGGTGACCAGGACGCTTCCGGTCGCCCATCGCAACCGGGCTTTCCATACGACCCTCGTCTCCTCCAACGGTCTGCCGCCCTACCGGTGGTCGCTGCTCGAGCGGGCGCCGAAGGGCCTGCGCCTGCTCTCCGCCGGCACGATCGCGGGCAAGCCGAACGTGGTCGCGGGGCGCTACACGTTCAACGTGCGTGTGCAGGACTCCGCCGGATCGACCGCCACCCGGCGGCTCACGCTCCGCGTCCGGCGGTAGCGTGCTCTTCCCCACAGTCACCTTCGCGATCTTCTTCCTGATCGTGCTGCCCGTCTCGTGGGCGCTGATGACGCGCCAGCGGACCTGGCGGGTGTGGATCCTCCTCGCGAGCTACGTGTTCTACGGCTGGTGGAACTGGCACTTCGTCTTCCTGCTCGCTGCGTCGACGGTCGTCAACCACGTACTGGCGCTCGCCATCTACCGAACCTCCGAGCAGCGCGCCCGCAAGGCCCTGCTCACGCTCGCCGTCGGGTTCGACATCGGCCTGCTCGCGTACTTCAAGTACACGGGGTTCTTCGTCAGCTCCGCCGCCAACGTCTTCGGGACCGCGTGGATCGTGAACGTGACGCTCCCGGTCGGCGTCTCCTTCTTCACGTTCATGGCGATCTCGTACGTCGTCGACACGTACCGCCGCGAGCTCGTTCCGGCGTCGTTCGCGCGGTTCGCGGTGTTCCAGGCGTTCTTCCCGCACCTCGTCGCCGGGCCGATCGTGCGCGCGAGCGAGCTGCTGCCCCAGCTCGAGTCACCGCGCGATCCGCGCAAGGTGAACACGTCGCGCGCGTTCATGCTGATCGTCACGGGGCTGTTCCTGAAGGTGGTGATCGCGAACCACCTGGCGACCCACATCGTCGACGAGGTCTTTGCTGCGCCGAACCGCCACTCGTCCCTCGAGGTACTGGTGGCCGTGTACGCGTACGCCGTCGAGATCTTCGCCGACTTCTGCGGCTACACGAACATCGCGATCGGCGTCGCGCTTCTGCTCGGCTTCGAGTTCCCGCAGAACTTCAACTCGCCGTACGCCGCCGTCACGCTGCAGGACTTCTGGCGGCGCTGGCACATGACGCTCTCCCGGTGGCTGCGCGACTACCTGTACATCCCGCTGGGTGGGAACCGAAAGGGCACGCTCGTCACCTACCGCAACGTGATGATCACGATGCTGCTCGGCGGGCTCTGGCACGGCGCGGCATGGACGTTCGTCGTCTGGGGAGCGATCCACGGAGTCGGGCTCTGCGTCGAGCGCGCGCTGCACTGGCACCCGACCTCTACTGCGGGGCGCTGGTTCGGTCGCATCCTCACGTTCCAGATCGTCTGCTTCGCCTGGATCTTCTTCCGTGCCGATTCGTTCGCGCGCGCCTGGCAAATGATCGAACGGCTCTTCACCGCGTGGGGCCGGCCGTCGCCGCTCGTCACGACGTCGGTCGTGCTCGCGATCGTGATCGGGATCGCCGGCCAGTACGTGCGGCCCGGTCTGCTCACCGGCGTGCTCGTCGGCTTCCAGCGGCTCCCGGTCGTTGCGCAGGCAGCGTGCCTGGCGGCCTCGCTCGTCGTGATCAACACCCTCGGCCCCGAGGGCGTCGCCCCCTTCATCTACTTCCGCTTCTGATGAGGTTCTTCTCGACTGCAGCCGGTCGCGGCTTCCTCGTTCTCGCCCTCGGGCTGGCGTTCGCCGCCGTCCTCGACGCCGAGGGCCTGCGCAAGCAGGCGGAGATCCAGCCGGCCGGGCTCGAACGCAATCTGGCGATCGACGTGACGCGGCCGCTCGTCCGGATCAGTGCCGCGGTGCACCTGACGACACCGCGGCACGAGCTCCAGGTGGCGATCGGGCGGCAGGACGAGGACCGAATCGACTCGCAGGTGCACCTGAGCCTGCCGCCCGCGCGGCCGCGGAAGCAGCGGCGGCCCGGCCGCACGCACAGGCAGCCGGCCCAGGCGGCGAAGCCGCTCTTCACGAGCAGCCGTCCGCTGCGGGTCTGGGTCGCGGGCGATTCGCTCGCCGAGGTGCCCGGACAGGCACTCGAGCGCGTGGGCGGTGCCGTGGACGTGGTCGGGGTCGAGAGCAGGCTCTCGACGGGCCTCGCACGGCCCGACCTCTACAACTGGTTCTCGCGGATCCAGGAGGTCCCGAACGAGCTGCGCCCGAAGGTGGCGGTGCTGTCGTTCGGGGCCGACGACGCCCACGACTTCATGGCAGGCGTGCCCGCCGGTCGCACGGTCGGTCCGATCGGCTCCCGCTCCTGGAGCGCCGAGTACCGGCGCCGCGTCGACGGCGTCACGCGGGAGCTGAACGCCGACGGCATCTACGTCGTGTGGCTCGGCCTGCCGATCCCCGACGGGCCGGGCTTCAAGAAGAGCTTCCCGATCGTCAACCGCGTGCTCGAGGGGGTTGCAGCCGAACACGCGAAGACGTCGACCTACGTCGACACCTGGCATCTGCTCGACGACGCGCACGGCCGGTACACGCCGTATCTGCGCGTGCACGGCACGCTGACGCTGATGCGGCTGCCCGACGGCGTCCACTACACCTCCGCCGCGGGCGATCTGATCGCCCGGCAGGTTCTGGCGCAGCTCCGGGCCTCCTACGACATCCAGTAGCCGGGGATAGAATGGCCGGGTCGGTGCGGGCAGCGCGCCGACGAGAAAGGCGCTCGATGCGCGCGATTCTGATCGCCGGCCTCTTGCTCGCCGTCGCGACGGCAGGGTGCGGCGGCGGCTCCGATCGCGCCCCGCACCTCCGGGTGACGCCGGCGGTCTCGGTCGAGGACCAGCCGGTCAGCATCCGGTTCGACGGGCTCCGGCGGCGCCAGGGCGTGTGGCTCGAGCTTCGCTCGACCGATGCCAGGGGCATCGTGTTCGTGTCGCGGGCGGCCTTCGGCGCGGACGAGCACGGCGTGCTCGACCTCGACCGCGCCGCGCCGCTGACGGGGAGCGCCTACTCGGGCGTCTGGCCGATGGGACTGGTGACCTCGATGGCCGCGCCGAACGCTGCGCCGCTCACCGACTACGCCTGGGGATCCACACCGCGGCGGTTCGTCCTGACCGCGATCTCGGCGTCGCAGCCGATCGCGTCCACGATCTTCGTCCGGCGCTGGCGTCGCGGGGCGGTCACGACGGTGCGGGAGACGGTTGCCGCCGACGGCTTCGTGGGGACGCTGTACGTGCCCGCGGGCGCGCGGCACCAGACGGCCGTGCTCGCGATCGGCGGCGAGGAGGGCGGAGCCGGATCGTCCCGGCTCGGCGAGCGGCTCGCCGCGCACGGCTTTCCGGCACTCGTCGTCGGGTACTTCCACGCTCCGGGGCTCCCCGACCGGCTGCAGAACATCCCTCTGGAGTACTTCCGCACCGCGCTCGAGTGGCTCGAGCGACGACCGGAGGTCGATGCGAACCGGGTCTCCCTGCTCGGCTACTCCTACGGCAGCGAAGCGGCGCTCCTCGTCGCGGCGCACGATCCCGGCCTCGTTCACGCCGTCGCGGCGCTCGTCCCGAGCTCCGTGGTCACCTGCGGGACGATCGGCGCAGGCCGCGGCGGCTTCCGGTCGCACGAGTGCCTCGGCTCGCCCTGGATGCTCGACGGCAAGCCGCTCGCCCCGCGGACGGTGATCCCCGTTGCGCGGATCCCGGCTCCGGTTCTTCTCGCGTGCGGCGGCCGGGACCAGGTCTGGAGCTCGTGCAGCTCGGCCCGCGCGATCGTTGCGCGGCGCAACGCGCACGGCGGCGAGTCGACGCTGCTGTACGCGTACCCCGAGGCGGGCCACTACGTCGGCACGCCGTGGCTCGAGTTTCAGCCGGGGTCGCTGGCGAGGGACTTCTACGTGCCCGCGGACGAGCGTGGCCGCGAGGACCTCTGGCCGAGGCTGCTCGCGTTCCTGCGCGCGGACTAGCCTCTAGGTGAACGCGCTCTCGCCGGTCAGCGCGCGCCCGATCAGCAGCTTCTGGATCTGGCTCGTGCCTTCGTAGAGCGTCGTCACGCGGGCGTCGCGGAGGTACTTCCCGACGGGGTACTCGTCGATGTACCCGTAGCCGCCGTGCGCCTGGACTGCCGCGTTCGCCGCGCGGACGGCCACCTCGCTCGCGTAGTACTTCGCCATCGATGCCTCGACGGTGTGCCGCTCGCCGCGGTCGGCGGTCGCGGCGGCGCGCCACACGAGCAGGCGCGCGGCCTCGGTCTCGACCGCGATGTCGGTGAGCAGCTCCTGGACGAGCTGGAAGCTCGCGACCGGGCGACCGAACTGCCTGCGCTCCTTGGTGTAGGCGATCGACGCGTCCAGGCAGCCCTGAGCGATGCCGACGCAGCCGGCGCCGAGCGAGATGCGGCCGTGGTCGAGCGCGGACATCGCGATCTTGAACCCCGAGCCGAGCTCCCCGACCCGGTTCTCGTCCGGCACACGCACGCCGTCGAGGAAGAGCTCGGCCGTGTCCTGCGCGCGCAGGCCGAGCTTGCCCTTGATCGGCCGTGCCTCGAAGCCGGTCGCGTCGGTCGGGACGATGAAGCACGTGATCCCGCGCGGCCCCGGCTCGCCGGTGCGGGCGAAGACGAGCGCGTGTGCCGCCCACGAGCCGAGGGTGATGAAGGTCTTCTGGCCGCTCAGGGCCCAGCCGGCGCCGTCGCGCTCGGCCCGCGTCTCGAGCCCGCCGGGATCGGAGCCGGCGCCGGGCTCGGTGAGCGCGTAGCAGCCGAGCTCCGTGCCCGCTGCGAGGCCGGGGAGGAGGCGTGCGCGCTGTTCGGGGCTGCCCCACCGGGCGACCGTCTTGCCGTAGAGGCCGTTCGAGACGGAGACGATCCCGCGCACGTTCGAGTCGGCGCGACCGAGCTCCTCGACGACGAGCGCGTAGGAGACCATCTCGAGGCCCATCCCGCCGTGCTCCTCGGGCAGCGCCGCGGCGAGGAGCCCGAGCTCGGCGAGCTTCGCGATGACGGTGCGGTCGATCGCCTCCGTCCGGTCCCACTCGGCGGCATACGGCGAGATCTCGGCGTCGCAGAACGCGCGGGCCGTCTGCCGGATCAGCTCCTGCTCGTCGGAGAGCGTCAAGTCCACGCTGCGATCCTAGTCGGGTAGGTCCAAAGAAAAACCGCCTGGTGCGGTGAGCGCTTTCGTCCACCTCACCGACCGGCCGGTTCCGGGCTTGCACCCTTTCACGACTGCTCGGTGGAGCTTCGACCTACTTGCGCGCCGCACCCGGCGGGAGCGCCAATGTACGACGCCGCCGCGGCTGCGTGCAAGGGGGCCGCGCACGAATTGTGCGCTCTTTCCTGCGAATTCGGAATCGAACGTAGGCTGTCCCGGGTGACCGGGCAGACGACCATCAGGCGCCTTCGGCCCGGGGACGAGGAGGTCGTGCGGCAGCTCGCCGAGGCCGAGCCGCGGACAGCGCTCCTGGCCGACGAGTCGACGATCTTCCTCGCTGCGTTCCAGGGCGACGACCCGGTCGGCTTCGTCTTCGGGCACGTGCTGCCGCGTCGGCACGGCGCTCCGTCGATCCTGTTCGTCTACGAGCTCGACGTCGGCGAGGAGCACCGGCGCCGGGGCATCGGCGCCCGGTTGATGACCGAGCTGGCCGAGCTCGCGCGGGCGCAGGGCGCGTGGGAGGGGTTCGTCCTGACCGAACCCGACAACGAGCCGGCGAATGCCCTCTACCGCTCGCTCGGCGGCGAGCGGGTCGAGACGGTGATGTGGGACTTCCGCTACGCGGACGACTGACGGTCGTCAGACCGGCCTCGGACGACGACGCCGACCTGCTCGTCGCGTGGCACGCCGACCCGGACGTCTCGCGCTACTGGGACGACGAGACGTTCACGCGGGACGAGGTGCTCGCCCGCCTGCACCGCGAGGCGGTCGATGCGTGGATCGTCGAGGCGGACGGCGAGCCGGTCGGCTACCTGCAGTCGTGGTGGGAGGACGATCCGCCCCGGCGCGGCGGCCTGGACGGCTTCCTCGTCCCGGCGGCGCGCGGCCGCGGCCTGATGCCCGACGCCGCGCGGGCGCTCGCACAGTCGCTGCTCGATGCAGGCTGGCAGTACGTCACCGTCGATCCCTACGTGTGGAACGACGCGGCCATCCGCGCCTGGGCGAAGGCCGGCTTCGCCGAGGTCTCGCGCTCCGAGGAGCAGGTGCTGATGCGCTTCGCAGGACCCGAACCTGGTTCGCCGTAGGCGAACCAGGTTCGCGCGCGTCACACCCGAACCTGGTTCGCCGTGGGCGAACCAGGTTCGCGCGTTTCACGCCCCGCAGCTAGCATCCCGCCATGAACGCGAACCGGACGACGACGCGCTGCCACGCGCGGGCACACACCGTCGCCGGCTTGCGCGTGGCCACCTGATCGGCCTGAGGATCGTCCTCGGACAGGCGACTCGTCCAGCGTTTCGTTCCGTCGTCTTCGTTAGGGGTGATTACTCTTGTCCGGTTCCATGAAGGTCGTCCTGCCAGACAACTCACAGCTCGAACTGCCCGACGGCGCGACGGGGCTCGACGCCGCGCGCTCGATCGGGGCGAAGCTCGCCGAGCAGGCGGTGCTCGTCCGCGCCGACGGCGCCGTGCAGGATCTGCGGCTGCCGCTGCGCGACGGTCAGCAGATCCGGCTGCTCACAACCCGCGACACCAGCGATCCCGACGCGCTCTACGTGCTGCGGCACTCGGCGGCGCATCTGCTCGCCGAAGCCGTGCGGCGCCTCTATCCAGGGGTGAAGGTCGCGATCGGTCCGCCGATCGAGAACGGCTTCTACTACGACTTCGAGTTCCCCGAGCCGATCACCGAGGCCGACCTCGCGAAGATCGAGGACGAGGTGCGCCGCGAGCTGAAGGAAGGGCGAGAGTGGAGCCGCCGGGAGATCTCGCGCGACGAGGCGAAGGCTCGCTTCGCCTCCGAGGGGGAGCAGTACAAGGTCGAGCTGGTCGATACCGCCGAGGGCGACATCTCGCTCTATACCCAGGGTGACTTCACCGATCTCTGCCGCGGCCCGCACCTGCAGAACGCGAAGCCGATCAAGGCGTTCAAGCTGACCGGGCTCGCCGGTGCGTACTGGCGGGGCGACGAGCACAACACCCAGCTGACCCGCATCTACGGCACCGCGTTCTACTCACAGGCCGATCTCGACGCGTACCTCGAGCGGCTCGAGCAGGCGCGCGCCCGCGATCATCGCAAGCTCGGCGTGCAGCTCGACCTCTTCCATCTGGAGGAGATCTCGCCCGGCTCGCCGTTCTGGCACCCGAAGGGCATGGTGATCTGGAACGAGCTCGAGGACATGCGGCGCCGCGAGGACGCAGCCCGCGGCTACGTCGAGGTCAAGACCCCGCTGATCTACGACAAGGTGCTGTGGGAGCGGTCCGGCCACTGGGAGAAGTTCCGCGAGAACATGTTCCTGATCCCGGAGGAGGACGACCACGTCTTCGCGATCAAGCCGATGAACTGCCCGGGGCACATGGTGCTCTTCGCGGATCAGCTGCGCAGCTACCGCGAGCTGCCGCTGCGGTACGCCGAGGCGGCGCCGCTGCACCGGAACGAGCGGGCGGGGACCCTGCACGGGCTGACCAGGGTGCGGCACGTCACCCAGGACGACGCGCACATCTTCTGCACCCGCGAGCAGATCGAGGACGAGATCTTCGGCTGCCTCGACTACGCGAAGTTCATCTACGACCTATTCGGGCTCGAGTCGAGCTTCGAGCTCTCGACCCGTCCCGAGAGCCGGCTCGGAAGCGACGAGGAGTGGGACTTCACCGAGGGCGCGCTGCGCGCCGCCCTCGAGCGACGCAGCCTCGAGTACTCGGTCAACGAGGGAGACGGCGCGTTCTACGGCCCGAAGATCGACCTGCACATGCACGACTCGCTCGGCCGCGCCTGGCAGATGGGCACGGTTCAGCTCGACAGCCAGCAGCCGGCGCGGCTCAACTGCCGCTACGTCGGCGCGGACAACACCGAGCACGTCCCGTACGTCGTCCACCGGGCCTTGATGGGCTCGTTCGAGCGGTTCATCGGCATCCTCGTCGAGCACTACGCCGGCGCGTTCCCGTTCTGGCTCGCTCCGGTCCAGATCCGGGTGCTGCCGGTCGGGGAGGGCCATCGCGGGGCGGCGGAGGCGCTGGCGTCCGCGCTCGCGCCCTACCGGGTGGACGTGGACGGCTCCGACGACACCGTCGGCAAGCGGATCCGGAACGCCGAGCTCGAAAAGGTCCCGTTCGTCGTGGTCTACGGGGACAAGGAGTCCGACGATGCCCTGGCCGTCCGGGAGCACGGTGGGGGCCAGAGCACGCTCTCGCTCCAAGATTTCCGGGAAAAACTTGCTACCCTGAGTCCCTGGCAAGCAGGGGCGAAACCGTCTCTCACCTCCTAGCTCACGCTACGGAGGTTCAACCGATGGCTCAACCGAGCCGGTTGTCTGAGAACCTTCGCCGCTGCATGCCAGCGGTTTTTGTCGTTCAAAGGGAGGTCAACACGAGCTTGGTAGAGATCATTTGAGGCCGCGCAGGCGTTCCGGATTCGAACCGCCGCGCCGTCCCGAGCCCCAGACGCGCATCAACGATGCGATTCGCGTCCCGAAGGTTCGGCTGATCGGCGAGAACGGGGAGCAGCTCGGAATCAAGACGACCGACGACGCCCGTGAGTACGCATACGGGAAGAACCTCGATCTGGTCGAAGTCGCGGCCCAGGCGGACCCGCCGGTTGCCCGGGTCATGGACTACGGGAAGTACCGGTACGAGCTCGAGCAGAAGGCGAAGCTCGCCCGCAAACACCAGACCCAGATCAACGTCAAGGAGATCAAGCTCAGGCCCAAGATCGGGATCCACGACTACGAGACCAAGAAAGGCCACGTCGCGCGCTTCCTCAACCAGCGCGCGAAGGTCAAGGTCACGATCATGTTCAGGGGCCGCGAGCGCGAGCATCCGGACAGAGGGCGTGACCTCCTGATGCGTCTGGCAGACGACGTCAAGGAGATCGGTCTCATCGAGACGCAACCGCTCCTCGAAGGGCGGAACATGACCATGGTGCTCGGCCCAACGAAGAATGCAGGAGCAAAAAGAGATGCCCAAACAGAAGACACACTCGGGAGCGAAGAAGAAATTCAAGGTGACGGGCACGGGGAAGCTGATGCGAGCCAGCCAGAAGTCGGGGAAGCTCATGAACAAGTCGCCGAAGCAGAAGCGCCAGTTCAGTAAGGACAAGCCCGTCGATCCCGCGAACGAGAAGACCGTCAACCAGATGCTGGGCAGGCGGTAGGGATGCCCCGCGTCAAGCGTTCCGTTCACGCCCGCAAGAAGCGGCGCAAGGTCCTCGGCGAAGCCAAGGGCTACTGGGGGCTCAAGAAGTCGAACTACAAGTACGCCAAGGAGCAGGTCGAGCGCTCCCTCGCGTATGCGTATCGCGACCGCAAGGTCCGGAAGCGTGAGTTCCGCAAGCTCTGGATCATGCGCATCAACGCGGGAGCGCGCGCCCACGGGCTCTCGTACAACCAGTTCATGCACGGCCTGAAGGCGGCGAACGTCGAGC
Organism: uncultured Thermoleophilia bacterium; assembly: GCA_963722065.1. Taxonomy (GTDB): domain Bacteria; phylum Actinomycetota; class Thermoleophilia; order Gaiellales; family Gaiellaceae; genus PALSA-600. The sequence goes on from CAVRMI010000014.1 coordinate 183,324, forward strand.
TCGACCGGAAGGTGCTCGCGGATCTCGCGGTCGCCGATCCGGCGAAGTTCGGCGAGATCGTCGAGCAGGCCAAGTCGGCCCTCGCCGGCGCCGCGAAATAACGCGGCAAGCCGAGATCTTCCAGCGCCAGGCCGCCTACTGCGACGGCCGCTCGCCGCTGTACGCGCAGCTGTGCCTCCGACTCGCGGACGATCCGCGGGTCGGAGCCATCGCCCCCGACCTCGCGTGGGACTTCCCCCTGCGGTTGCTGGCGGGGCTGCACTACCTCGTGCTCGGCGGGCTCGCCTCCTGGGACGACATCGACGGCGCGCTCGACGGCCAGGCTCGGTTTCTCGCCCGGTGGACGGCCGAGCAGGACGTGCAGACGAACGAGGTCCAGCGCTCGTGGGGCCTGCTGCCGGCGTTCCTCTCCGTCGCCGACGCACGGCCCTTCGACCTGCTCGAGCTGGGCCCGTCGGCCGGGCTCAACCTGTTGTGGGACCGCTACAGCTACCGCTACCTGACCGGCTCGTGGGGCCACGGCCCGTTCGAGCTCTCCGGCGACGACCGGCTGCCGCCGCCGCCCGAGCTCCTCCTGCGGCAGGTCTCGGTCGTGCGCCGCCGCGGCATCGACCTGAATCCCGTCGACGTGACGACCGAGGATGGCTCGCGGCTCCTGCAGGCCTTCGTCTGGCCGGACCAGCCGGGGCGGCTCGACCGTCTGCGGCGCGCGATCGACGTCGTGCGCCACGATCCGCCGGAGCTGCAGCGCGGCGACTACGTCGAGCTGCTCCCCGAGCTGCTCCGCGACCGCCGCGCGGGCTCGCAGCTCGTGATCTTCCAGTCCGCCTCGACGCAGTACCTGGATGCGACCGGGCTCGAGCGGCTGCACGCGGCGATGCACGAGGCCGCGGGCCAGGAGCCGCTCGTCTTCATCTCGACCGGCCGTGCGCCGGACGACTCCGGGTACGGGTTGGAGGTGCGGTACTACCCCGGCGGCCGTCCGACGCGGGTCGGCGTCGTGGACTTCCACGGTGCGTGGCTCGAGTGGGGCCGATGATCAGCGCTGCTCGAGCAGCGTTCTGAGGAGATCCTCCGTCCGGTCGAGGCTGGCTTCGAAGCCGTCGAACCTGGTCATGTGGTCGCGGCCGGCCTGGTCGCGGAAAGCCAGCTTGTTCGTCATCGTCGTCACGCCGCCGGCCTCGTGCAGGTCCGTGGTCTCGATGGCGTGCGCGTCGGGCCAGCCGTCGAACAGCCAGGTCTGGACGGTCCGGGTCGGCGGCTCGATCTCCAGGTAGGTGCCCCGGAACGACATCTCGGTTCCATCGTCCAGCACGCCGACGAAGTGGTAGTCCCCGTCGACCCGCAGGTCGATCGAGCACACCTTCAGCTCGCGATCGAAGAACCATTTGGTCACGTGCTCCGGCTTCGTCAAGACCTCGAAGACGAGGTCGATCGGAGCCTGGAACTCTCGCGTGACGAGAATCTCGAGCTCGCTCGGGAACTCGATGACCGCGGATCCATGCCGTGTACGTGTCACTGCGCCTCTCCTTGCTGTTGTAGCTCCGTGAGGTAGTCGCCCAGCCGGTCGAGCCGGTCGTTCAACGCCTGCTCGTACTTGGCCAGCCACTCGTGCATCGGCTGGAGGTGCGAGGCCTCCAGGCTGTACAGCCGGCGGCGCCCCTCCGCGCGGCACCTGACGAGCCCCACCTCGCTCAGCACCCGCAGGTGCTTCGAGACCTGAGGCTGGGGCATCGAGAGGTCGCTCACGATCGTCCCGACCGCTTTCTCGCCGGAGATCAGCGTGTCCAGGATCTCGCGGCGGCGCGCCTCGGCGATCGCGTTGAAGACGTCCGACGTGGTGGAGGAGCGGGCCAAGTCCCAATATATTCCAATATCGACATATATCTGTCAAGGGCGCCGGCTGCAGGTAGCGTCGGCGGCGCATGGCGCGCTGCGTGTTAGCCGACGGCCGCTGCGGGCGGCTTGGCGGGCCCTGCCGCTCCGGGCAATGCATCGCTCGCACGATCGGCCGCCTGCACGACAAGCGCTGGCGCGACAAGCTCGGTCTGTTCGCCGTCGAGGGCGAGGACGCGGTCGCCGCTGCGACGGCGGCGCCGGTGGAGCTGCTGCGGGCGGGCGAGGAGGTCGAGCCGAGGCTCCTGGAAGAGGTCTCGACCGCGCCGCACCCGCCGCGGTTGGCCGCGGTCTACCGGCGGGTGGACCTGCCGGCCTGGGAGGAGCGCGAGGCGACGCTCGCGCTCTGGCGCGTCGCGGACCCCGGCAACGTCGGGACCCTGCTCCGCACGGCCGAGGCGTTCGGTGCGGCCGTCGTCCTCTCCGAGGGGTGCGCCGACCCGACGTCGCCGAAGGCGCTGCGCGCGAGCGTCGGCTCGATCTGGCGCGTGCCGCTCGGGACGTGGGCCGACCTCGGCGGCCGCCGGGTCGCGCTTGTCGCACACGGCGGTGAGGCACTCGCGTCCGTGGATCTCTCCGGCCGCGTCGCCTTCCTGCTCGGCGCCGAGCGTGCGGGGCTCCCCGCCGAGGTCGAACGCGATGTCGAGGCCACGATCCCGATCGTGGGCGTGGAGTCGCTGAACGTCGCCGTCTCGGGAGCGCTCGCGCTCTACGAGCGAGCGCGGCAGACGTAGATCGAGTCCTCGCCGCCGCGCCACGGCTTGCGGTCGAACCAGCCGAAGACCTGCTCGACGACGAACCCCTCGTCCCGCAGCAGGGCCTTCCACTCGCGCACGTCGAGCCAGGCCAGCGACATCTCGGATTCGCCTTGCTCGCTGCGGACGCGGAGGATCAGCGTGCGCGAGGCTTCCTGCCAGTCGGCGCGCTCCCAGATCCCCGGCTCGCGCTCGAGCCAGCGGCCGTGCGTCTCCTCGATGTCCTCCTTGCTCGGCGTGAAGACGTCGAACACGAAGTGCCCTCCCGGCGCCAGGTGGCGCTGCACCGCCCGCAGCACGGCGCGCCGGTCGGCGTCGGTCTCCATGTGCAGCAGGGAGCGGAACGGCGCTGTGACCAGTGGGAACTCACCCTCGACGGGCGGGTCGCGCATGTCGCCGAAGCGGAGGTCGAGCTCGACGCCGGCGAGCGTGGCGGTCTCGTGCGCGACCTCGAGCATGCCCGCGGAGAGGTCGACACCGACGACGTCGAAGCCCGCGGCCGCGAGCGGCACCGCGATCCGGCCGGTGCCGACGCCGAGCTCGAGCACCGGGCCGCCGAAGCGCTTCGCCTCGTCGAGGTAGAACGGGACGTCCTCGACGACCGTCACCGACCAGGGGTCGTAGACGCGGGCGATCTTGTCGTAGGCGGACACGTGGGTATGCTTTCTACCGATGCAGACGACGTCGCTGACGCTCTTTAGCCGGCCCCGGTGCGCAACCGGGGGCGTCTGCACGTCGCTCCTCTAGTCGCACCGGGGCCTGACCCCGTTCTCGCGAAAGTAAGGAGGAACCTTGGATAGTCTCGCCGCGGTGGACTGGACCGCGTACGAACAGGAAGCGCTGGCAGCGATCGGCGCGGCGCTCTCGGAGAGCGAGCTCGACGACGCCCGCGTGAAGTTCCTCGGGCGCAAGTCGGAGCTCGCGCAGGCGCTCCGCGGTGTGCGCGACCGTGAGAGCGGGATGCTCCTGAACGGGATCAGGACGCGGCTCGAGGACGCTGTGGCCGCACGCGACCAGGATCTGCTGCGGCTGGCGTACGAGTCCGCCGCCGACTCCGGCGTCGATGTGACGATCCCGGGGCACGAGGTCCGCCGCGGGCGGCTGCACCTCCTGACGCAGATCAGGCGCGAGATCGAGGACATCTTCCTCGGCATGGGCTACGAGGTGTGGGACGGCGCCGAGGTCGCCACCGTCTGGGAGAACTTCGACGCGCTGACGAGCGACGCCGGCCACCCGTCGCGCTCGCAGTTCGACACCTTCTACCTCGACGAAGGCACCGTGCTGCGGACGCACACGTCGCCCGATCAGATTCGCGCGATGCAGCAGCGGACGCCGCCGATCTACATGGTCTCGCCCGGCCGCTGCTATCGGCGCGACACGCCCGACGCGACCCATTCGCCGATCTTCCTGCAGGTCGAGTGCCTCGCCGTCGACCGCGGGATCACGCTCGCCGACCTGCAGGGGACGGTGCTGCAGTTCTTCCGCGCGCTGTTCGGCCAGGAGCGCGAGGTGCGGATGCGGACGAGCTTCTTCCCGTTCACGGAGCCGTCGGTGGAGTTCGACGTCACGTGCTTCATCTGCGGCGGCCGGGGCTGCGCGACGTGCAAGCACTCGGGCTGGATCGAGATGGGCGGCGCCGGATGGGTCGATCCCGACGTGTTCCGCAACGTCGATCTCGACCCCGAGGAGTGGCAGGGGTTCGCGTTCGGCTTCGGCATCGAGCGGATCGCGATGCTCCGGCACGGCCTGCCCGATCTGCGCGCGTTCTGGGAAAACGATCTTCGAGTCCTGGGGCAGTTCTGATGAAGGTCCCCGTCTCCTGGCTGCGCGAGTACGTCGACTTCGACCTGCCGGTCGAGGAGCTCGCGCGCCGGCTCGTCTTCACGAGCTGCGAGGTCGACCGGATCGTCCGGCGCGGCGTTCCCGGCGGCGGCAACCTCGAGTACTTCCGCGTCGGCAAGGTGCTCGAGGCGGGCAAGCACCCGAACGCCGACAAGCTGCAGCTGACGAAAGTCGACCTGGGCGAGGGCGAGCCGCGGTCGATCGTCTGCGGTGCCTGGAACTTCGGCGCCGGCGCGACGGTCGCGGTCGTCGTTCCCGGCGGCGTCATGCCCGGCGGCGAGTTCACGATCGAGAAGCGGAAGCTGCGCGGCGAGGTCTCCGACGGGATGATCCTCTCCGAGCGCGAGCTCGAGCTCGGCCAGGACCACGGCGGGATCATGGTGCTGTCCGACGAGCTCGTGCCGGGGACGCCGCTCGCGGAGGTGCTGCCGCTCGGCGACGACGTGCTCGAGATCGAGACGCTGTACAACCGGCCGGATCTCACGTCCGTCTACGGCATCGCGCGCGAGGTGGCGGCGCTGACCGGGGGCGAGCTGAAGCCGATGCCGGGGACGACCGGGCGTGGACCTGCGCGTGAGGGCGACGAGCGAGTCGACATCGCGATCGACGATCTCGAGGCGTGCCCGCGCTTCATCGCGCGTGTCCTGCGCGACGTGGTGATCGGCGAGTCGCCGGCGTGGCTGAAGGCGCGCCTGATCGGCGCCGGCATGCGCTCGATCTCGAACGCGGTCGACATCACCAACTACGTGATGCTCGCGCTCGGTAGCCCGCTCCACGCGTACGACTCCGAGACGCTCGCGGGCGGACGGATCGTCGTGCGCCGGGCACGGCCCGGCGAGGAGATCGTCACGCTCGACGGAACGCGCCGCGAGCTCGATCCGGCCGATCTCGTGATCGCCGACGCCGAGCGCGCGATCGGCCTCGCCGGCGTCATGGGCGGGGAGAACACCGAGGTCTCCGCTGCGACGACGTCGGTCGTGCTCGAGACGGCGAACTTCGAGCCGCTCACCGTGCTGCGGAGCGGCGAGCGCCATCACATGCGCTCCGAGAGCCAGACTCGTTGGGAGAAGGGCGTCGACTATCACCTCGCGCCGATCGCGGCGAGCTACGCCACCGAGCTCTTTGCCGAGCTCGCCGGCGCGCGCTGGACGGGCGAGAACGAGGTGCGCGCGGATCCGCCTTCGACGCCGCGGATCGCGTACCGGCCTGCGTATGCGAGCGAGGCGCTCGGGCTCGAGGTGCCGGAGAGCGAGCAGCGCGAGCGGCTCGCGCGGCTCGGGTTCTCGGTGGAGCCCGACTGGACGGTGGTCACGCCGTCGTGGCGCGCGCGCGACGTGCGGCGCGACATCGACGTCGTCGAGGAGGTGGCGCGGTTCCGGCTGGAGGAGGTACCGGCGACGCTGCCCGTGCGCCAGGCGATGTTCGGCCGTTTGAACCACTTCCAGCGGCTGCGCCGCCGGGTCGAGGATGTACTGGTCGGCGCGGGGCTCTTCGAGGCGTACACCTATTCGCTCCAGCCGGAGGATCCCGATCCGGGCGCGCTCGAGCTGCCGGTCCCGCTCAGCTCGCAGCAGCGGCTGCTCCGCACGACGCTGACCGTCGGCCTGATCGGCGCCGCGCGGCACAACGTCGACATGGGGAATCACGACGTGGAGCTGTTCGAGGTCGCTCACGTCTATCTGCCGGTCGCGGGGTCGAAGGTGCCGAACGAGCGCTGGCGGCTCGGCGGGATCCTGCAGGGCAGCTTCTTCCGGGCAAAGGGGATCGTCGAAGCGGTCTTCGAGGCGCTGCACGTGGAGCCGGCGTTCGAGCGCGCGCACGTGCTGGCAGGCTCGCCGGTGGGTGCGCGCGTCCAGTCCGGGTGGGTCGCACAGCACGGTCCGGTCGGTCTCGACGGCGAGTGGAGCGCGTTCGAGCTCGACCTCGAGGAGCTGTTCGAGCTCGTGCCCGAGCGAATCCTCTATCGCGACGTGATCACGTTCCCGCCGCTCCGGCAGGATCTCGCCTTCGTCGTCGACGAGAACGTGCCGGCGGGCGACCTGCTCGCGGCCGCCCGCGAGGCGGCCGGGGCGGAGCTGCGGGAGGTGCGGTTCCTCAGCGATTACCGGGGCGATCAGATCCCGGCGGGCATGAAGTCGGTCGCGTTCGCAGTCGCGTTCCAGGCGCCCGACCGCACGCTGTCGGACGAGGATGCGACGAGGCTCCGCGGCGCGGTCGTCGAGGCGCTGGCGTCCCGCTACGGCGCCGAGCTGCGAGCCTGATACCGCGAAGAACCTCGGTCCGGCCGCGCAGCCCCGGGCGCTTCAACCGGGGTCAGACCCCAGCCGTGTCCGAAGGAGGCATGGCTGTCGTGACAAGAGGGTGAACTTGCCTTCCGGCGGCTGTCGGATCGACACCACCGCCGCTACCGTCGAAGCAATGGCACGCGAGCCCCGTCTGGAAGCTCCCGACGTCCTGTACCACGTCGGCTCCCGCGGCGTCGAGAAGCGCCAGATCTTCGACTGCGCTCACCGTGACCGCGACTACTTCCTCGAACTGCTCGCCAAGGTCGTCCGAAAGTTCGTCTGGCAGGTTCACGCCTACTGCTTGATGGGGAACCACTTTCACCTGGTGCTCGACACGCCGAACGCCAACCTCTCAGCCGGCATGCAGTACCTGAAGGGTGAGTACGCGCAATGGTTCAACGCTGTTGTCGGCCGGGAAGGAGCGCTCTTCGAGCGCCGTTTCTGGTCGCGGGTCGCGCTCAGCGAGGCGTACGTGCTCGAGCTCTCGCGCTACGTCGTCCTCAATCCGGTCCGAGCGGGCTGGGCGAGGCGGCCGGACGAATGGCCGTGGAGCAGCTACCAGGCAACGGTCGGTCTCGACGGCGTGCCCGAGTTCCTCACCGTGAACGGAGTGCTCGACTTCTTCGGCGGTGGTCGCTCCGGCTGCGTGAGGTATGCGCAGTTCGTGGGCGAGGGGATCGGCCGGCCCTCGTCGGACGAGCCGTACCTCGTTCAGTAGCGACCGCACGGGCGTCCGGGCATGTCCGGACGAGACGCGTCTGGGGTCTGACCCCACGTCTACCGAGAGCGGCGGCTCGGCCTGATCAGCCCGGCGTGCTCGCCGCCTGCGGCATGGATGTCCGCTTGCCGGTCGAGCTGCGCATTCAGCTCCGCGCCAAAGAGGATCGCCCACGCCGAGTAGTTCAGCCAGAGCAGCAGGATGATCCCGGTCGCGAGCGTGCCGTACGTCTTCGTGTACGAGTTCGAGAACGACGTGTAGAGGGCGAACAGGCCGCTGAGCACGAGCCACATGAGTCCGCCCGTCACCGACCCGACCGTCACCCAGCGCCAGTTGCGCTGGTCGGTGTTCGGCGCGAGGTAGTAGATCAACGCGAACAGGAGCAGCACCGCCCCGAAGGCGATCGGCCAGCGCAGGATGTTCCACGCCCAGGTGAACGACCCGCCGAGCTGCGAGTGGTGCGAGATCGCGTCGCCGAGCGTTCCGCCGAGGACGATCAGGAGCAGCATCGCCCCCGTCACGAGCGCCGAGACCAGAACGAGGACGATCGAGATCAGCTTCACCTTCCAGAACGGCCGCGTCTCCATCCGGTCGTAGGTGCGGTTGACCGCCTTGACGACCGAGCCCATCGCCCCCGACGCCGCCCAGATCGCCAGCGTCGTTCCGACGGCGAGTGCAACGATCGAGCCGGAGCCGCCGGAGTCCTGCTTGAACGAATCGATCAGCTGCGTCACCGCCTTCGGCGCGACCGGGTCGAGGAAGCTCTGGAGTGCGCTGTAGGCGTTGATCAGATCGAGCAGCCCGACGAGCGCGATCACCGCGGGGAAGAACGCGAGCAGCGAGCTGTACGCAACCTCCTGCGCGAGTCCCATGCAGTCGTCGGCGATGAACTGGGAGCCGGTTCGCTTGACTACCGAGAACCACTCGTGTCGTGAGAGCCGCTCCGGGCTCCGCGGGGTGTGGCCGACGCTGCTCAGTGCCGTTCGCGGCTGCGCCGCGCGAAGTACCGCATCGTGGCGCCGATCCCGCCGGCGAGCACGAACCCGACCGAGGCCGCACCGGCTGCCAGCGCGGGCAGCTTCGGCGTCAGGTTGAACGAGTCGCGCAGCTGCTCGACCGCGTTGGCGAGCTGCTCGCGCTCGGTCTCGATCTCGCTCTGGATCTGCGCCTGTGTGCGTGTCGCTGTCATTGCCTGAGCGCCTCGCTGGTGAGCTTCGCCTCGTGGATCGCCTGCTCCGGAGCGAGCGGTGAGCCCTTCTGGATCCGGCTTCGTCCGATCAGGCCGAGGGTCACGACGAGCAGTCCGAGGACCAGCGTCACGATCAACAGCGAGAGCCACCACGGCAGGAACGTCGCCAGCCCCGCGGCGATCGTCGCCAGCAGGAACGCGACCATGAAGAACGCCACCACACCGGCTGCGACCGCGAGTCCCACTCCGATCCCGAGCGACGTGAGCTTCTTCTTGAGCTCGAGGCTCGCGAGCTCGAACTCCAGCCGGGCGATCGCCGACGCGTGCTCGGCGACCTGCTTCGCGGCTCCGCCGACGCCGCCGCTGGCCTGCTCAGCGCCGGGGGTGGGCATGACCTCTCCAGTCGATCGCCTTGGCGAGAACGTAGCCCGCCACGAGCGCGCCGCCGATCACCGCGAACGGGTTCGGCGAGCCGCGGCGCTTCGCCGGCCGCTCGAGCTGCGGGCCGGACGGTGCAACCGGCGCGCCAACTTCGCCGTTATCCCGCTGGGTGTCACTCACCATGACTCGAGCTTATCTGCCTCGAGCTTGCGGGCCTAAACGTGAACGGGAATGCTGAGCCCATGCAGACCGAGGATCAGGTGAGCAAGGCCGACCGCCAGAAGCTCGTCGTGAGCCTCGTCGAGCGCCTGCGGATCGGGACGCAGCAGGAGCTGATCGACGCGCTCGCCGGGGTCGGGTGCGTGGTGACGCAGGCGACCGTCTCGCGGGACATCCGCGAGCTCGGGCTCGAGAAGGCCCGGGACGCGCTCGGGACGCTGCGCTACGTCCTGCCGAACCGCGATCGCCGCGTCGATCCGCGCGAGACGCTCGCTGCCCTGCTCGGGCAGTTCGGGCGCCGCGCGGTGGCCGCCCAGAACGTCGTGGTGCTCCAGTCGGAGATAGGCTCGGCCCCCGCGATCGCGCGGGCGCTCGACCGGTGCGGCCATCCGCTGCTCCTCGGCACGCTCGCGGGCGACGACACGTGCCTCGCGATCGCAGCCGATGCCCGCGGTGCCGTCGAGCTCGCTGCCGAGCTCAACGCTGCGATGCGCTGAGCAGCCGCTGCGCCCACGGGTGGGCCTCTTCCAGCTGCGCGGCCAGGCGGAAGAGCAGCGCCTCGCCGTCGGGCGGCCCGATCAGCTGCACGCCGACGGGCAGGCCGTCGACGACGTCGAACGGGACCATGGCGGCCGGCTGGCCGGTCACGTTGACGATCGGCGTGAACGGCGTGAACTCGCCGCCGCGGCGGAACTGCTCCCACGGATCGTCTGGCTCGAAGATCCAGCCGATCGGAACCGGCAGCTTGCCGAGCCCGGGCGTGAGCACGATGTCGACGTCGTCCCAGAACGAGACGATGCGCCGCGCGGCGAGCTCGAGCGCCGCGACGGCCCTCGCGAAGACCACGCTCGACGTCTCGTGCGCTGCTTCCGCCAGCGCGCGGTTGAGCGGCTCGAGCAGTGAGAGATCGGTGAGGGGGAACATCGCCGGCCCGACCTGCCAGAGCTTGGCGAAGCCGCCGAGCAGTGCCTCGTCGGCCCACTGCGGGCCGCCTTCGATCACCTCGTGCCCGAGCGCCGCGAGCGCGTCCGCCGCCGCGCGAGCGACGGCGACCACGCGCGGATCGATCTCGTGCGGGATCGGCGGCTCGGCGGTGAACGCGATGCGCAGGCGGCCCGGATCGGCGCCCACCTCGTCGAGGAACGGCCGCGCCGGCGGTGTCGCCCAGTGCGCGTCGCCCGGCTCGTAGCCGGCGATCACGTCGAGGAAGGCCGCGGCGTCGCGGACGCTCACCGAGAGCGGCCCGTTCTGCGACAGCTCCAGCGAGCCGCTGACGTACGGCGCGGGGGAGACCCGGCCGCGCGAGGGCTTGATGCCGAACAGCCCGCAGCACGACGCGGGGATCCGGATCGAGCCGCCGCCGTCGGAGCCGTGCGCGAGCGGCATCGCACCGACGGCGACCGCCGCGGCCGCGCCGCCCGACGAGCCGCCGGGAGTGTGGTCCTGGCTCCACGGGTTGCGACAGGCACCGTTCAGCACCGACTCGGTGACGGCGGTGCTCCCGAACTCGGGCGTGTTCGACTTCCCGAGCACCACGAAGCCGGCGTCCTTGATCCGCCGCACGACTGCCGAGTCGTTCACCGGCACGTACTCGGCGAACGCGCGCGACGAGAACGTCGTGCGAAGGCCCGCGGTCTCGTTCAGATCCTTGATGAGGATCGGCACGCCGCTGAACGGGCCGTCGCGCGGCTCGGAGGCGAGCGCCTGCTCGAAGCAGTCGGTGACGAGGAAGTTGAGCTCCGGGTTCGTCGCCTCGATCCGCGCGATCGACTCCTCCGCGAGCTCGCGCGCCGAGACCTCGCCGTCGCGAACCCGCGCTGCGAGCTCGTGTGCGTCGGTCAAACTCAGAGCGTCTTGCCGCCGGAGAGCCACACGGGGCCCTGCGTCGCAGCGAGGTGAGTATCGCTGAGCACGCGGAGCACGCTGATCGAGCCGCGGATTCCCTTCTCGTCGCACCGCTCGAAGCAGCGGCGCGCCATCCCCGGCGCAACGCCGTAGCCGGCCTGCCGCGCGGCGCGGAAGTTGAACGCGGCGCGCGTCCCGTCGCGGCGGGGGTTCATCTGGATGCAGAGCACCGCGGCCGGCTCGATGTAGTCGCTCGAGGTAAACTCGATCTCGGCGTAGAGATCGCTCCAGTCGGAGGGGAGACCGGCGAGCGCCGCGTCCCAGCCCTCGACGAGCGTGGCCGCCTCCTGGTCGGCCGGCCGGGCCGCAGCCTGCGAATTCGACAGCGTCAGGGTGCCGGCGGGGATGCGCGAGAGAAGTCGTGTGATGCCTTGGGGTCCGAGAGCGCTCCCGTCGCGGGCGACCGAAAACTGCAGGATCGTCGGCGAGACGCGGTAGGGGCCGGTCGGCGCCAGCGTTGCAGCGGCTTGATCGGCGGTTGCGCGATCGTGCAGCTCGAGCCGCAGCGAGGCGCGCGCCCACGTCTCGGGCAACTCGGATCCAATGACTTTCCACTGCCGCGCGACGCTCATGGTCAAAACGTACACTGCCGGAGCTTTGGCCAAGGTCGAGAAGAAACGCGCCCTGAATGACGAGACGCTGCGGGACTTCCTGCGCGAGATGCTCCTCATCAGGCGCTTCGAGGAGAAGGTGGAGGAGCGGTTTCGCGCGGGCGAACTGCCGGGCTTCCTGCACGTCGCGATCGGCCAGGAGGCCGTCGCGGTCGGTGTCTGCCAGGCGATGGAGGACGGCGACACGTTCGCCTCAACCCATCGCGCGCACGGGCACACGCTGGCGCGCGGAACGTCCCCGAACGCGCTCATGGCCGAGCTGTACGGGAAGATCGAGGGCTGCTCGCACGGCTACGGCGGCTCGATGCATCTCTACGACGTGGAGCGCGGCAACTACGGCGCCAACGCGGTGATCGGCGGCGGCCTGCCCGCCGTCACCGGCGCGGGCCTCGCCTACAAGCTGCGGGACGAGCCGCGCGTCGCGCTTGCGTTCTTCGGCGACGGCACGACGAACATCGGCACCTTCCACGAGTCGCTCAACCTCGCGCAGTTGTGGAAGACGAAGACCGTGTTCGTCTGCGAGAACAATCGCTGGGCCGAGTCGACGCCGGGCTGGCAGCACTCGCCGGTCTGGGACGACATGTCGAAGCGCGCGCTCGCGTTCGACATGCGCTCGATCAAGGTCGACGGCCAGGACGTCGAGGCCGTGTACGAGGTCGCGCACGATGCGCTCGAGTTCGCGCGCTCCGGCGAAGGCCCGGTCTTCATCGACGTCGAGACCTATCGCATGCACGGCCACTACATCGGCGATCCGCAGGTGTACCGGTCGAAGGAAGATCGCGAGGACGCTGCCGACCACGACCCGATCACGCGGCTGCGCGACCGGCTCGACCTGCCCGACGAGGAGTTCGACAGCTTCGACGCGCAGGCGCACGAGATCGTCGACGCCGCGCTCGAGTTCGCGCAGAACGGCACCGACCCGCAGCCCGAAGACGCCTTGAAGAACGTCTATGCCTGAGATCACCTACCGCGAGGCCGTCCGCGACGCGCTCGCCGGCGCGATGCGCAAGGACGACGACATCTTCATCATGGGCGAGGACATCGCCGAGATGGGCGGCTCGATGGGCGTCACGCAGGGGCTGCTCGACGAGTTCGGCCCCGAGCGTGTCCGCAACACGCCGATCTCCGAGATGGCGATCGTCGGCGCCGGCATCGGCGCCGCGATGGCGGGCATGCGGCCGGTCGTCGAGATCATGTACGAGGACTTCCTGACGCTCTCGCTCGAGCAGATCGTCAACCAGGCGGCGAAGCACCGCTACATGTCGGGCGGCCAGGTCAAGGTGCCGCTGACGATCCGCACGCAGGGCGGCGCCGGCTGGTCGCCGGGCGCCCAGCACGCGCAGCAGCTCGAGGCGTGGCTCGTCCACATCCCGGGCTTGAAGGTCGCCTATCCATCGACCCCGGAGGACGTGCGCGGCCTGCTCTGGTCGTCGATCTACGACGACAACCCGGTGATCTTCTTCGAGCACCGGCTCCTCTACCCGGTGAAGGGCGACGTGCCGGACGAGCTCGAGCCGATCCCGCTCGGCAAGGCGCGGACGCTCCGCGAGGGCACCGACGTGACGGTGATCGCGATCGGCCCGCTCGTGCACCTGTCGGTCGACGCGGCCGAGCGTGCCGCGGAGGAGGGCATCTCCGTCGAGGTGATCGATCCGCGCACGCTGCAGCCGCTCGACGAGTCGGCGCTGGTCGAGAGCGTGAAGAAGACGAACCGCGTCGTCGTCGCACACGAGGCCGTCACCCGCATGGGCTTCGGCGCCGAGGTGACCGCAGTCCTGCAGTACCAGGCCTTCGACTACCTCGACGCGCCGATCGAGCGCGTGGGCGCCGAAGTTCGCGCCGCTGGCGTTCGCGCCGGTGATGGAGCAGTTCGTCGTCCCGGACGCAGACGACGTGCTCGCGGCAATCCGGCGGACAGTCGGGAAGTAATGGCGAACGAGGTCAAGCTCCCGCGCCTCGGTCAAGGCATGGAAGCCGGGACGGTCAACAAGTGGCTGAAGTCGGAGGGCGACACGGTCGCGAAGGGCGAGCCGCTCTTCGAGGTGGACACCGACAAGGTCACGCAGGAGGTCGAGTCCGACTTCGCCGGTGTGCTGCTGAAGATCGTGCTCCCCTCGGGCGAGGCGCCCGTCGGCCAGACGATCGCCTACATCGGGGAGGCCGGCGAGGAGGTCAAGGCGGAGACGCCCGCGAAGGCCGAAACACCCGAACCTGGTTCGGCGAAGCCGAACCAGGTTCGCGAGGTTCCTGCCGAACATCCGGCGACCCCGTCGGAGAATGGGCGTATCAAGGCGTCCCCGCTCGCGCGAAGGATCGCGCGAGAGCGGGGGATCGACCTGCGCGCGCTCCGCGGCACCGGGCCCGACGGCCGCATCGTCGCGGAGGACGTCGAGCGCGCTGAGGTCTCCGCGGGGCCGGCGCCGGTCGCCGTGCCGACGGGCGAGATCGAGTCTGTTCCGCTGACGACCATTCGCAAGACGATCGCCCGCCGCCTCACGGCTGCGTGGGAGGCGCCCGTCTTCCAGCTCACGGTGAGCGCCGACATGACGCGCGCCAACGAGCTCGTCGCCGCGGCACGCGAGTTGAACCCGGACGTCCGCGTGACCGTCACCGACCTGCTCGCCAAGGTCTGCGCCCACGCGCTGATGCGCCACCGCGACGTGAACGTGCAGTACACCGAGGACGCGCTGCTCAAGTTCCCGACGGCGAACGTCGGCATCGCGGTCGCGGCGCCGCAGGGCCTCGTCGTCCCGGTCGTGCGCAGCGTCGAGCGCCTGACGCTGGCCGAGCTCGCCGTCGCGCGGGGCGATATCGTGAGCCGTGCGCGTGAGAGCAAGCTGACGACGCAGGATCTGGAGGACGGCACGTTCACGATCTCCAACCTCGGCATGTTCGGGATCGAGCAGTTCGTCGCGGTGCTGAACCCGCCGCAGGCGGCGATCCTGGCCGTCGGGGCGACCCTGGACACCCCGGTCGCCCGCGATGGGGCGGTCACCGTGCGGCCGATGATGAGCATGACGCTCACCGTCGACCATCGTGCGGTCGACGGGGCCGAGGGCGCAGACTTCCTGCGCACCGTCAAGCAGTTCGTGGAAGAGCCCGCGCTGGCGTTGTGATTCGCAACGGCTCGGCTGCCGACGTCCCGTTCATGCGCTCGATGCTCGCGCACGCGTACGCCTGGCGGGTGAACGCGCTCGACGCCGACATCCCGCTCACCCGCTACGTCGACAACTGGGGCCGCGCGGGCGACCTGGCGCTGATCGCCCACGAGACCGGCAATCGCGTCGGGGCAGCCTGGTTCAGGCTCTTCTCCGCCGACGAGCCGGGCTACGGCTTCGTGGACGAGCAGACGCCCGAGCTGTCGATCTCCGTCGTCCCGTCGCGACGCCGCCACGGGGTGGGGCAGGAGCTCCTCGACGGGCTGCTGGGCAAGGCGAAGTCCGCGGGCCACGCCGCCGTCTCGCTGTCGGTGGAGAAGGACTCGCCGGCGGTCGCCTTCTACGAGCGCAACGGCTTCGAGCCGGCCGGCGAGTCCGACGGTGGGCTCGTCATGAAGCGCGCCCTTTAGCCTCGGAGCTCCACGAACGTGAACGTCGAGTCGTAGGAGCTCCACGGCCACGGCCGTTTCCCCGGGTTCGAGGCGATGTACTCGTCGAGCCAGCGGTAGTGGGCGTCGTCTTCGACGAAGACGGACGTGTACGGGGAGTCGAAGACATGTCCACGTCGTGAATGACGGCGATTGAAGCCGCCCGCGTATCGTCGGTTGAGCCGATGGATCGCCACGGGGAGCATGTTCTCCTCGAACCACGCGAGCAGGTGGTAGTGAGTCGGCATCAGGCAGAAACCTCGGCAGACGAAGAACCGTGAGGTGGCGAGCTCGCCGAGAATCTGAATGCCGGCGACATAGTCGCGATCGTCTCGAAAGATGCGCTCCTCGGCGATCGATCGTGAAGTGACGTGGTAGTAGCCGGCATGAGTTGGGCGCACGAACCAAGCCTGCCCATTGCGGTGTGACGTGTCTGTGAAACTCGTGAACCTGGTTCGCTACGCGAACCAGGTTCATTCCCTACGAACCTGGTTCCTCCGGAACCAGGTTCATCTCCCTACGAACCTGGTTCCTCCGGAACCAGGTTCGCGAGTCAGACCTTCGCCGCCAGCCAGCGCTGAACGTGGGCGAGAAAGGAGGGATCCAGGGTGTGCGCGAGCGGATACTCCTCGTACAGCAGCTCCGCGCCCGCGGCGAGCAGCTGGTCGCGCGCCGCGCGGCCGAACTCGACCGGGATCACCGGATCGAAGGTGCCGTGCCCCAGCGCGACCGGCGGCAGCGGCCGCTCGGCGTCCAGCGACCACCCGTCGACCACCGGGATGAACCCCGAGAAGCCGCAGATCGCGGCCGGCCGCGGCCGGCCGGCGCCGAGCCCCAGCGCGAGCGCCATCACGCACCCCTGCGAGAAGCCGCCCAGCACGATCCGCGTGTGCGGCAGCGTGTCGAGCCACTCGGCAGCCTCCGCATACGACGACGCAAAGGTGGGCACGTCGGGATAGCCGACCCGCGGCACGATGTACCAGTGCGCGCCGCCCGGCGGCAGCGAGAGCGGCCCGCGCGGGCAGTACCCGTCCAGCCGCCGCTCGGGATCGAGCACGTCGAGCAGCGGAAAGAGATCGTGCTCGTCGGCGCCGCGGCCGTGGAAGAGCACGAGCGCGCCGGCCGCGTCGCCGGCGGCGGGACGCTCGCGGACGATCACGCGGAGCGTTCCGCGCGCGGGTCGGGGAGCGGCGTGAGGATCCGCTCGACCTGGGCGCGGTACTGCTCGTAGTTCGGCGGCAGCGAGAGCGACTCGCCGAGCGTCTCGAACGGCTCGTCGGCGGTGAAGCCCGGCCCGATCGTCGCGATCTCGAACAGCACGCCGCTCGGCTCGCGGAAGTAGATCGACTTGAAGTAGAAGCGGTCGATCACCGGCGTCGGCTGCCCGCCCGCCTCGAACACCCTGGCGCGCCACGCCTCGTGCTCCTCCGGCTGCGACGACCACGCGACGTGATGCACCGTCCCGGCGCCCTGCAGCCCCCGTTGCTCCGGCGGCGGGTCGTAGCGGTAGAAGCCGCTCCGCGAGTCGCCGCGCACCTCCCAGCCCGGCTCGAAGCCCAGGCCGCGCAGGAGCTCCTCGCTCGCCTCGGGCCGCTCGGCGTACGCGCGAACACCGGCGAAGCCGCGAAGACGATGCTCCTCCGGGATGTCGGGCGCGTCGGCCGTCAGCGGCGGCCTCGCCCGACTCGTCGACGACCAGCTCGAGCTGCAGGCCCTCGGGATCCTCGAAGACGAGCGAGCCCTCGGAGAGAACGCCGCCCACCCGCGCCCGCCAGAACTCGAGCGACTCCTCGGAGCCGACCCGGAACGAGACGAGGTGCACCATCCCGTCGCCCGCGCGGCCGAGCGGCGAGCCCGGGTACTCGAAGAACGTGATGTCCGCGCCCGACGACCCGCGCTCGTCGGCATAGAAGAGGTGGTAGACGGTCGGGTCGTCCTGGTTGACGGTCTTCTTGACCATCCGCAGGCCGAGCTCCCCCGCGTAGAAGCGCACGTTCCCGGGCGCGTCGCCCGTGATGCAGGTGACGTGGTGGACGCCTTCGAGCTTCATCGCCGTAGCATGACGGAATGCGCGCAGCTGTCATCGCCGGAGGCGCCCTCCACCTCGAGGAGCGCCCCGACCCGGTCCCGCAGGAGGGCGAGCTGCTGATCACGATCCGCGCCTCCGGCGTGAACGGCGCCGACCTGGCCCAGCGCGCAGGCCGCTATCCGCCGCCACCCGGAGCCCCGGTCGACATTCCCGGGCTCGAGTGCGCCGGCGAGACGGAGGACGGCCGGCGCGTGATGGCTCTCCTCCCGGGCGGCGGGCACGCCGAGCTCGTCGCCGTCCACGCCTCGCACACCCTCCCGGTGCCCGAGCACGTCACGTGGCCCGAGGCGGGCGGCTTCGTCGAGGTCTTCGCGACCGCGCACGACGCGCTCTTCACGCAGGCCGAGCTGAAGCCCGGCGAGCGCCTGCTCGTGAACGGCGCTGCCGGCGGTGTCGGCGTGGCAGGGGTGCAGCTCGGGGTGGCCCTGGGCGCGCAGGTCACCGGCACGGCGCGCCACCACGAGAGCGAGCTCAACGAGCTCGGCGCAGAGACAACCCCGAGCGGCGCCTACGACGTGATCCTCGAGCTCGTCGGCGGCGACAACCTCGCGACGAACCTCGAGCGGCTCGCGCCGCGCGGGCGCATCGTCGTGATCGGCACGGGCGCCGGCGCGGCGGCGAAGGTGAACTTCGGCCTCCTGATGGGAAAACGCGGCCGCATCCACGGCTCGATGCTGCGCTTCCGCACGCGAGAGGAGAAGGCCGACGTGATCCGGCGGCTCCGCGAGGACGTCCTGCCGCTGCTCGCCGACGGGCGCATCCGGGTGCCCGTCGAGGAGACCTTTCCGCTCGATCGGGCGCAGGACGCCTACGAGCGGTTCGCCGCCGGCGGCAAGTTCGGCAAGATCGTCATCGTCCCGTAGCGCGGCGGTACGATCGCCTCATGGATGTCGATATCGCAGTTCTGGGCGGTGGCCCCGGTGGCTACACCGCAGCGATCCGCGCCGCCCAGCTGGGCGCGAAGGTCGCGTGCATCGAGAAGGAGCCCGAGCTCGGCGGCACCTGCCTGCGCGTCGGGTGCATCCCGACCAAGGCCTGGGTGCAGACCGCGCACTTCCTCCACCAGGCGAACGACACGTTCGCGAAGCTCGGCGTCAAGGTCGACGCGCCGCAGCTCGACTTCCCTGCCGCCAACGAGTGGAAGGCCGCCGTCGTCAAGCAGATGACGGGCGGCGTCGCCGGCCTCTTCAAGACCAACGGCGTCGAATGGGTGAAGGGCCACGGCAAGTTCACGGGCGCGAACACGATCGCGGTCGAAGGCGGGGAGGACGTCAACTTCAAGTCGGCGATCGTCGCGACGGGCTCGTTCCCCATGCGCCCGCCCATTCCGGGCCTCGAGTCCGACCTCTGCGTCGACTCGACCGGGCTGCTGTCCCAGACGGAGGTCCCGAACCGGCTCGTGATCCTCGGCGGCGGCATCATCGGCGCCGAGTTCGCCTCGATCTTCAACCGCTTCGGCTCCGAGGTGACGATCATCGAGATGCTCGACACGCTGATCCCGCAGGAGGACGCCGATGCCGCGAAGGAGCTCGCGAAGCAGTTCACCAAGCGCGGGATCACGCTGCAGCTCGGCAAGCAGTGCACCGGCGTCGAGCAGCAGGGCAACTCGCTGAAGGTGACCTTCGGCGAGGGCGAGACGGTCGAGTGCGACCTGATGCTCGTCTCCGTCGGCCGCGCGCCGCTCGTCGAAGGCGTCGGGCTCGAGGCTGCCGGCGTCGAGTTCGACAAGCGCAAGGGCATCTCCGCCGACGAGCACCGCCGCACGAGCGTGCCCCACATCTACGCGGTCGGCGACTGCGCCGGCTACTGGCAGCTCGCGCACACGGCGTTCCGCGAAGGCGAGGTCGCCGCCGAGAACGCCATGGGCCACGACGAGGTCGTCGACAACCGCGCGGTGCCGCGCCCCATCTACACCGATCCCGAGATCGCCGGCGTCGGCCTCACCGAGGCGCAGGCCCGCGAGCAGTACGGCGACGACGTCGCGGTCGGTGTCTTCCCCTGGCAGGCGAATGCCCGCGCGGTCATGCAGGCGGAGACCGTCGGCTGGGTGAAGTCGATCCACGAGACCCGCTACGGCGAGCTGCTCGGCATGGTCATGGTCGGGCCGCACGTCACCGACCTGATCGAGGCGGGCACGGTCGCGATCGATGCAGAATCCACGGTCGAGACGGTCGCCGACGGCATGGCCGCGCATCCGACGCTCAGCGAGGCGATCAAGGAAGCCGGCCTCGTCGCGCTCGGCCGCGCGATCCACCTGCCGAACAAGAAGAAGGCGGCGGCGAAGGCCTGAACACCGGAACCTGGTTCGCCGAACGGCGAACCAGGTTCCTGAGCCTCGGTTGACGGAGCACCGGAACCTGAGTCTCGGTTGACGGAACACTGGAACCTGGTTCGCCGAACGGCGAACCAGGTTCCAGAGTGACTCGGTCGACGAGACCTAACTCGTCCGAGGGACGTCCAGGCGCCGCCAACTTGACCTAGGTAGGACCTCACCTATCCCTACGGGTGTGTTTGGCGCATCCGCCATCCCTCACGGTGACGCATAGCGGTTTCCACTTCATCGGAATCCCGCGATTAGCGGAGCAGGTCGGATCGATTCCGGCCGGCAAACAATTCAAGGAGGGCTAGAAGATGATTGATGCGATCAACAGCGTCGTCATGCGCGCGTATCTCGGCATGAAGCGCGAAGAGGGTCAGACGTTCGTCGAGTACTCGCTGATCGGCGTGGTTGTCGCCGTTGCACTGGCGGCGACCTCCGCACCTTCGAGGAGCAAGATCGGCGGCGCGCTGACGCAGCATCGGCGAGCACGCTCTAAGCAAGACAACTCGACTGGTGGCGGCAGGTGAGCAATGCGGCGCTCACCTGCCGCCCACCCCGGAGGAGCATTGACATGATGAAAAGGATCAGGAAAAACGAAGACGGCCAGACGCTCGTGGAATTCGCGCTCGATTGCGCCGCTCCTCTTCCTGATCCTGTTCGGGATCGTCCAGTACGGGATGGCGTTCAAGAACTCCATCACGCTCTCGGATGCGGTTCGCACCGGGGCCCGCCAGGCCACCGTCAGCCGGAACGCTCCGGACCCGATCGCCGCGACGAAGGCCTCGGTCGTTGGCGCGGCGAGCGATCTCGACACCTCGAAGCTGAACGTGACCGTGACGGCGCCGCCCTGGCAGCCGGGCGCCACCGTGACCGTCACTGCGACCTATCCATATTCGATCAACCTCCTCGGCATCGTCGTCGCGTCGGGCAACTTGAAGAGCTCGACGACCGAGCGTGTCGAGTACTAGCGACAGGGGATCCAGATGCTGGACATGTCATTACAGAGTCAGGAACTCGGTCGTCTCGTACCGAGTCAGGAATCTGCTCATCGCCGCGGCGCTCGCCGTCTGCGCGGTGGCGCTGATGTTCATCTACGCCTCGCACGCCAAGTCGACTTCGGCCCCGGCGCTCGGGAACACGACAGTGTACGTCGCGGCACGCGACATCCCGATCGGCACGACGGGCGCGCAGCTCGCGTCCGGCGGTTGGCTCGTCCCGCGCAAGTTCGCCGGCAACAGCATCGCCTCGGGTGCCGTCGTGAGCACCGCGACGCTCAGCAACCTGGTGGCGATCCAGCCGACCTACGCCGGTGAGCAGATCGTCGCGCGGCGCTTCGGCACCGCGAGCCAGGAAGGGATCCTGTCCGATCTCAAGGGCAGCGCACGCGTGATGGAGCTCCCGGGCGACGCACACCAGCTGCTCGCCGGCACGCTCAAGCAGGGCAACCGCGTCGACGTGATCGGCAACGTGACGACCCCTGAAGGGCAGCCAGATCCACACGACGGTGATCGCCCTCCGCAACCTGCTCGTCCTGAAGGCTCCGTCGAGCCCGTCGTCGAGCGCGACCGGGCAGGTCCTGTCGGTCGATCTGAAGGTGACCGGCAAGCAGGCCCAGCGCCTCTACTGGCTTCAGAAGAACGGCGACTGGTCGCTCCTGCTGCGGCCGTCGATTCACGCCACCGACCCGGGCAGCACGCCGGCCTCGGCCACCTCGATCGTCGAGGGCTCCAGTGCACGCTGATCGCCATCTCCGCGTCGCGCTCGCCGGTGACGGCGAGGCGGCGTCGGCGCTGCGCGAGGGGCTGGCCACACTGGACGGCTTCGAGCTCGCAGAGCTCGCCGGCCGCGGCCACTCGGATCCGCTCGACGTCGCCGTGCTGGTGCACGAGGGCGACACGGAGCCGCGCGAGGAGCTGGCGCAGCTGCGCGAGCACACCGGCGCACCGGTCGTGCTCGCGACGACGGCGCCCTCGAGCGGGCTCGTCCGCTGGGCGCTCGACGCCGGCATCGCCGACGTGCTCCCGCTGCCGGCCGGCCGCGAGAGCGTGCTCTTCGTGATCGAGAAGGCGGCGCAGACCGCCCGCCAGGCCGAGCACGGCGGGGACGGTCGTGTCGTCACCGTCTTCTCGCCGAAGGGCGGCTCGGGCAAGTCGGTGGTCTCGACCAACTTCGCGGTCGCCGCGGCGACCCACGCCGGCAAGAAGACGCTCCTGATCGACCTCGACCTGCAGTTCGGCGACGCCGCGATCATGCTCGGGCTGGCGCCCGACAACACGGTGCGCGAGCTGCTCGGCACGCCGACCGCTCTGGACGGCGAGAAGCTCGGCGTCTACACGGAGCGCCACTCGTCCGGCGTCGACGTGCTGCCGGCCCCGATGAGCCCGGAGGACGCGGAGCTCGTCGGCGAGGAGGCGATCCGGGCTCTGCTCCAGGTCGCCCGCGAGTCCTACGATCTCGTGGTCGTCGACACGGCGCCGTTCTTCTACGGCCCCATGCTCGCGACGCTCGACCAGACCGACCAGCTGTTGCTGCTCTGCAACCCGGATGTGCCGACGCTGAAGAACGTTCGGCTGACGCTGAAGACGCTCGAGCTGCTGTCGTTCCCCGCAGATCGGCTGCGCATCGTGCTCAACCGCGCGAGCGCGAACCTGATGGACCGCGGCGACGTCGAGGCGGCGCTCGACCGCAAGGTGGATTGGGTACTGCCGCTCGACCCGTCGGTGCCGCTCGCGGTCAACGGGGCGACGCCTGCAGTGCTGGCCGCGCCGGACGCACCGTTCGGTGTCGCGATGTTGGAGCTCGCCCGCGCAACTGCCGGCGGCGGCGACTGGGCCGCCAAGCAGCAGCACCGGGCAGCGCGACTCTTCAGCTTTGGGAGGAATTGACCATGTCTCTGCAGCAACGGATCAACGGCACGGACGGCTTCGAGGAGCCGACCGCTCTGCAGCCTCGCATCGGCAGCTCCGGCGATCGCCCGATCGACCGATTCGCCGAGCTGCGCTCGTCGCTCCACGACGTGTGTGTCGCGAAGATCGGCCCCGAGCTCCAGACGCTGAGCGCGTCGCCGGACGAGCTCAGGGGGCGCGTGCAGACCGTCGTCGAGGTCGAGCTGGACCGCCGCTCCGAGCGGATCACCGCCGAGGAGCGCCAGCGCGTCGTCGACGACGTGATCGACGAGGTGCTCGGCTACGGGCCGATCGATCCGTTCCTGCGCGACGACACGATCACCGAGGTGATGGTGAACGGTCATGACCAGGTGTTCATCGAGCGTGCCGGCGTGCTGTACGAGACCGATGCGCGGTTCGCAGACGACAGCCATCTGATGCGCGTGATCGAGCGCATCGTTGCGGCCGTCGGCCGGCGTGTCGACGAGGCCTCGCCGATGGTCGACGCCCGCCTGCCCGACGGCTCGCGCGTGAACGTGATCGTGCCGCCGCTCGCGCTCAAGGGGCCGATCCTGACCATCCGCAAGTTCTCGGCCGACGCGCTCACCTCGAGCAACCTCGTCGACCTGGGCACGCTCTCGCCCGAGCTCGTCGACGTGCTCGAGGGCTGTGTGCAGGGCAAGCTCAACGTCCTGATCTCGGGCGGCACGGGCGTCGGCAAGACGACGCTCCTGAACGTCCTGTCGAGCTACATCCCGGACACCGAGCGCATCCTGACGATCGAGGACGCAGCCGAGCTGCAGCTCGACCAGGAGCACGTGGTCTCGCTCGAGGCGCGGCCGGCCAACATCGAAGGGCAGGGCGAGGTGCGCATCCGCGACCTCGTTCGGAACGCGCTGCGCATGCGGCCCGACCGCATCATCGTCGGCGAGGTTCGCGGGCGCGGAGACGGTCGACATGCTCCAGGCGATGAACACGGGCCACGAGGGCTCGCTCACGACGATCCATGCGAACTCGCCCCGCGACGCGCTCGCGTCGCCTCGAGGTGCTCGTCTTCACGGCGGGCGTCGATCTGCCGCTGCGGGCGATCCGCGAGCAGATCGCGAGCGCGTTCGACGTGATCATCCAGATCTCGCGGTTCGTCGACGGCAGCAGGGTGGTCACGCACGTGACCGAGGTGCTGCGCATGGAGTCGGACGTGATCACGATCCAGGATCTGTTCCTCGCGAAGCCGGGCAGCGGCCCTGCCCGCCCGACCGGGATCCGGCCGCACTTCGCCGACAAGCTGGCAGCCTCCGGTGTGACGCTGCCGGCCGACGCCTTCGATCCGAGTGAGCCGCGGCTCGTCGCGGCCGGCGGGCGGAGGGTCTCATGAGCATCGGGCTCGTCGTCGTCGCGCTGCTCGTTGCCGGGCTCGTCTTCTGTGCGGTGCAGCTCACTCTGGTGACGCGCCGCCGCGAGCAGGTTCGTCGTCAGCTCAGCCCCTATCTCGCCGAGGCGGAGCTGGAGCGTGGGCCGCGGTCGAGCGTGATCGTGGAGCGGCTCGGCCTGCGCGCCGAGGCGCTGCTCACGCGGTTCGGGTCGCACGAGTCGATCCAGCTCCACATCGACCGCGCAGGCATCGACGCCCGCGCCGGCGCGTTCGTGTGCCTCGACGTGCTGATCGGGTTCGCGGCGTTCGTGCTCCTGCTCGACTGGAAGGGAATGGGCCTGGCGGTCGCCGGCGGCGCCGCTGCGCTCGCCGCGCCGTGGATCATCCTGCACGTGAAGGGGCTCAGGCGCTCGCGTGCGTTCGAGCGCAGCTGCCCGAGATCCTCGACACGCTCGCGGCGTCGCTGCGGGCGGGCCATGGGTTCGATCACGGCCTCCAGACCGTCGCGACCGACGTGGGCGAGCCGGCCGGCCGCGAGTTTCGGCGGGTCATCGCCGAGGTCCACCTGGGCCGGTCGCTCGAAGACGCTCTGGCTGACCTCGGCCAGCGCATCCGGTCGGAGGATCTCCAGTTCGTCCTCGATGCGATCGCGATCCAGCGGCAGGTCGGCGGCAGCCTGGCCGAGCTGTTCGAGCTCGTCGCCACGACCGTCCGCGCGCGGGAGCAGTTCCGGCGCAACCTGCGGGCGATCACCGGGCAGGTTCGGATCTCGGCCAACGTGCTGACCGGCCTACCGGTTGTCGCCGCGGTGCTGCTGACGCTGGTGAACCCCGGCCTACATGAGCCCGCTCTGGCACACGTCGAGCGGGCGCATCTTGGCGCTCGTTGCCCTCGGGATGGTTCTTTGCGGCTCCTTCGTCCTTCGGCGAGTCGGAAAGGTGCGGTGGTAACGGTGCTCCTGCTCGTACTTGCAGCGCTCACGCTCTCGGCCTCGATCTTCGTCGCCGCCGGCGCCGTCACGGCCTCGGGCCGGCGCCGGCACTCGGCTGTCGCGGTCGTCCGCCAGTGGTCGGCGGCCTCGGGCGAACTTCGCGGCGACACGTCGCGCGGCAACGACGACAGCCTGATCCAGAGGCTCGGCCAGCGCCTGCTCTCCGAGAAGCTCGCCGACGCCCTGCCGCAGCGTCTCGCCGCGGCCGGTCTGGCCGGCCGGGTCACCCCGCAGGCGTACGTCGTCTACGGGCTTCTGCTCGTGGCGGCCGGCGTCGTTGCGGCGCTTCTCATCGCAGCGATCTCCGGCCAGCCCTTCGGGGCGACGATGCTGCTCGCGGCACGTTCGGTGATCATCGCCTTCACCGTCCCCAAGCCTTCTGCTCGGACGCCGCATCGGCGGCACGCCGTGACGGAGATCAGCAACGACCTCCCTGATGCGCTCGACCTGCTGGCGGTAACGGTCGAAGCAGGCGTTGGCCTCTTCGGTGCGATCGCGCGGCTGGTCGAGTGCATGAACGGGGCCCTGGCCGACGAGTTCTCGCTCGTGCTGACCGAGCTCCGCGTCGGCGAGAGCAGCGAGCGCGCGCTCAAGCGCATGGCGAAGCGGCTCGACACGCCCGAGGTGACGTCGTTCGTCCGGTCGCTGCTCCAGGGCGAGCAGCTCGGCCTCTCGCTCGGCCAGACGCTGCGCAACCTCGCCGACGATTCGCGCCGGCGCCGGCGCTCGCTCGCCGAGGAGGCCGCGGCCAAGGCGCCGATCAAGATGCTCTTCCCGGCGGCGCTCTTCATCTTCCCCGCGCTGTTCATCGTCATCCTCGGCCCGGCGATCATGGAGCTCGGGAAGTATCTGTGAGCCGGTTGCGCCACCGCGTGCAGTCCGAGGACGGCCAGGCGCTGATCCTCGTCGTCCTGTTCATGATCGTCCTGCTCGGCTTCTGCGCACTGTGCCTCGACGTCGGGCACGCCTACCTGGCGCAGCGGCGGCTGCAGTCGGCGGCCGACGCGGCGGCGCTCGCCGGCGCGCAGGAGCTGCCGGACGTCACCTCGGCGACCGCGTTCGCGAACACCTACGGCTCGAGCGGCAACAACGCGCCGAGCGGGCTCGACAGCTCGTCGATGACCGTCACCACCAGGTGCATCGCCTCGGTGCCGGGCTGCTCGCCGTCGAACGCCGTCGTCGTCAAGGAGACGGGCGTCGTCAACACGACCTTCGCGAAGCTCCTCGGCGTCCCGAGCTATCACCGTGCATGCGTCTGCGACGGCCTGCTCGCCGTGCGGCGAGAAGCCGCTCGACGTGATGCTCGTGCTCGACCGCACCGGCTCGATGTGCACGGACTCCGCCGGCAAGCCCGACCCGAACTGCACCGACATGGAGAACGCACGCGGCGGCATGAAGGCGTTCCTCGGCCTGATGAACCCGGCTCTGGATCACGTCGGCCTGGCGGTCCTGCCGCCGGCGTCGAGCATGGCGACCAAGTGCGACAAGCCGCCGAACACGGCCAGTTACGACGATCCAACGGCGCCCTATGTGCTCGTCCCGCTCTCGAGCGACTACAAGACGGGCACGGACCTGAACACGTCGTCCAACCTCGTCTCGACGATCAACTGCGTGCAGGCAAACGGGAACACCGCCTATGCGAACGCGATCGACGCCGCCCAGGCGGAGCTCGTGAAGGACGGCCGGCCGGGCACGCTGAAGATCATCGTCCTGCTCTCCGACGGCGCGGCGAACACCGGCCCGCTCTACTACCCGGCCAACTCGCCGTACCTGCTGACGCCGTGCCACCAGGGCATCACGTCCTCGCAGGTGGCGCACGCGGCCGGGACCTCGGTCTACTCGATCGGCTACGACGTCGGCCACGACATCTGCCAGAAGGAGATCAAGGGGCCGCCGGTCAGCCGGACGGCCGAGAGCCCGGCGATCACCGGCCTGCAGGCGCTGCAGGGGATCGCGAGCGACTCGTCCCAGTTCTACAACCAGCCGAACGCGGACGAGCTGGTCACCGCCTTCTCGGCGGTCGCGAACGACATCCTGCACGGGGCCTCGCGCCTTGTCGACGACAACGCGCAGTAGCTCGCCAGTGTCGTCCGGAGCTTTGCCGAACCTGGTTCCGGCGTAGCCGGAACCAGGTTCGCGAGTGTCGTCCGGAGCTTTTTCGAACCTGGTTTCCGGCGTAGCCGGAACCAGGTTCGCGAGTTTCGTCCCGCCGCCCCCAATTGTTAAGCCGAATGTAAAACCGTGGTTTACCGCAGCTGGTCCGGGCCTCAGCGGGCAGGCTGAAAGCGGACGTGCCCTCGTCCGCCGGGACTTGCTCGGCAGGCCTCCGGCACTCTCCCCTGGGGGCTCCGCCTCGCGCCGCATGAGGTGGGGCCCCCGCTTCCTGTTTCGCCGGCGGCGCCCGCCGGGTAGGCTGGCGTTGTGAGCGTTTTCAATCGCAGGAACGCGGTGATCGGCTGGGTCGCCTGGACGGCGGGCAAGCGGGCCGCCAAGTACGCCGCGAAGGACGCCGCCAAGGGCGTCACGCCGGCCATCCATCCGAAGACGAAGAAGCCGAACAAGAGCGCGATCGTGCTCGGCGTGATGGCCGCCGTCGGTGTGCTGGCGTTCTGGAAGAAGCGCTCCGGCGGCGGCAGTGACCAGCTGCCCGAGGTGGAGATCGAAACGCCTGCGGCGCCCGACGCGCCCGCGCCGGTGTCTGACACCGCAGGTGTCTGACACCGTTTCGCGGGTCTAGCTCGACAACCCGAACGGGCTTCCCTCCGAGTCGCGGCAGATCGCGAACCGCTCGCCGGGATGCACGATGCTCCCGCCGAGCTCGACGACGCGCGCCTGCGCTGCGGCGATGTCGTCGACGCGGAAGTAGGGGAGCGAGAAGCGGTCACCCGGTCCCGGACCGCGCTCGTGCACGCCGAGCGCCGCGCCGTCGCCGTGCGACTGCCGTCCCGATCCTTCCGCCGCCGTCCGCTCGTCGAGCGACAGGCCGAGCAGCCCTTCCCAGAAGCGCGTCGCGCGTTCGAGGTCGTCGGCGGGGAACTCGATCAGGTCGAGCGGCATCAGGAGTACGCGACTTGTTTCGCCGGGCGTGCGTCGAGCCGCTCGAGGTAGGCGAGCAGAACCGGCGAGTCGGGGAAGAGCTTGTACTTGCGCGCGCTGTCGAGCACGCCGCCGAGCACGACGTCCGCGATCGTGAAGCGCCCGCCGACGATGTACTCGTTGCCGTCGAGGCCCGCTCTCGAGCGCCGTCGCGATCTTCGCCATCCGCTTCCGGGCAGCCGCGACGGCCTTCTCGTCCTCGCGGTGGCGCGCCGTGCCCCAGCTCACCATCGTCCGCTCGAGCTCGGTCATCGTGAAGAAGACCCACTGGTAGGTCTGCGCCCGTTCGCGCGTGCCGAGCGGCGCGATCAGGTCCGCGTCGGGGTTCGAGTCGGCGATGTGCAGGCAGAGCGCGGCCGACTCGAACAGGAGCCCTTCGTCGGTCTCGAGCACGGGAACCCGGCCCAGCGGGTGCCGTTCGGCATGCTCGGGGCCCTGGCCTTCGTCCTCGTCCATGACCACGTATTCGTAGGAAACACCCGCTTCCTCGAGCGCCCAGCGGACGCGGGGAGGGCGCCCGGCGCCCTGCCGTTGATAGAGGCGAAGCAAGGAGACCACTCTAGTGCCTACTCTGTTAGGTCGTGCTTTCTCTCGAAGTGATCTGGCGTAGCGCCGGCGCGTATGCGTTTGCGCGTGACGGCGAGTCGTTCTCGGACGGCGGCCTGCGCGCGGGCGAGCCCGCGACGGTGCACGTGCTCGAGCATGAGATGGACGCGCGGCTGCTCTCGGTGCCCGAGCTGCTCGAGCTCGCCGAGTCGCCGCCCGACCTCGAGCTCGGCGACAGCGCGCGCGTTCTCTTCGCGCTCGTCGCCGTCGCGCGCCGCTCGGTCGCCGAGGGGATGGTGCATCCGCAGCTGACGCGCGGCGGCGGCAGCTGGTACGCGTTCTGGGGCGCGACGCTCGACGATCACATCCAGCGCTCGCTCGCGGAGATCGCGAGCGCGCTGCCGCTCGTCGGCGCCGAGGGCTTCCACGAGGACCGCGAGGCGACGGTCGCCGACCTCTACCCGCAGCTCGTCGACCAGATCGCGCGCGACCGGCTCGTCGCCGCGGGCGTGAAGCTCGGCGACTCGTCGCGGATCGGCCGGCGCACCGCGATCGACTCGTTCCTCGCCGGGCTGTCGTCGCCCGATCCGGAGCTGCCGCAGAACGCGAGCTACGCCGGGCTCGAGCGTCGCCTGACGCGCTGGGTCGACAACGGGCTCGCCGAGGTGAAGGAGACGACGTGGCGGCTCGGCCTGCACCTCGACGACCGACCGCGCGGCGCGCTCGCGCTCGAGCTGTGGCTGCACGCCGACGACGACCCGACGCTGAGCCTGCCGGTGTCCCTGCTCTGGGAGTCCGGCGACGACGCGTTCGCGTTCGTGCGCTCGGGTGATCCGGCCGGCGACCTCGAGCGCGAGCTGGCGGAGCTGCGCCCGCTCCTCGCGACCGAGGGGATCGAGTTCGACGAGGAGCAGCCGTTCGCGGTGGAGCTCGACGCCGAGACGGTCTCGTACTTCCTGCGCGACCTGATGCCGCAGCTCGACGGGCGCGACGTGCCGGTCGCGCTCCCGTCGGCGTGGCTGCGCGCGCCGACCAGGCTGAAGGCGAACGTGACCGCCCGCAGCGAGCCGTTCGCGCAGACCAGCGGCCTCCTGTCCACCTCGGTGCTGGCGTCGTTCGATTGGCGGCTCGCGGTCGGCGACACGGAGCTGAGCGACGAGGAGCTGCGCGCGCTCGCGGCGGCGAAGAGCCCGGTCGTGCAGGTCGACGGGCGCTGGCAGGCGGTGCGCGCCGCCGACGTGAAGCGCGCGCTGCGCTTTCTGGAGCGGCGCCAGCAGGGCGTCGGCTTCGTCCAGCTCGTGCGGGCCGTCTCGGGCCTCGAGACCGACGAGGCGGGGCTCGAGCTCGGGACGGTGCAGCTCGACCGCTCGCTCGACGAGCTGCTCTCGGGCAAGGACGCGCGGTTCCGCCCGCGCGGGACGCCGGCGGGGATGCGGCACGACCTGTTCCCGTTCCAGGAGAAGGGGCACGGGTGGCTGCGGCTGCTTGGGCGATCTCGGGATCGGGGCGATCCTGGCCGACGACATGGGGCTCGGGAAGACGGTGCAGGCGATCGCGATGCTCGTGTCGGAGCGCGAGGAACATGGGGCGGAGGCGTTCGGGCCGACGCTCGTCGTTTGCCCGATGAGCGTCGCGCGGCAGTGGGTGGCGGAGGTGCACCGCTTCGCGCCGGGGCTGCGCGTGCATCTCCATCACGGGAGCGACCGGCTCGCGAACGAGGAGCTGCACCGCAAGGCGCACTCGGTCGACGTCGTCGTCACGTCGTACGACATCGCGACGCGCGACGTCGAGGCGCTCGCCGACGTCGACTGGGACCGGCTGATCATGGACGAGGCGCAGGATGTGAAGAACCCGCAGACGAAGCGCGCGCGGGCGCTGCGGACGCTGCAGGCGCGGCGGCGGGTCGCGATGACGGGCACGCCGATCGAGAACCGGCTGAGCGAGCTGTGGGCGATCATGGACATCCTCAATCCGGGGCTGCTCGGCTCGCGCGAGTGGTTCAACCGGGTGATCGCGCAGCCGATCGAGGTGGAGAAGGACGAGGCGGCGCTGGAGCGGCTGCGGGCGGTGGTGCGGCCGTTCATCCTGCGGCGGGCGAAGGACGAGCCGGAGGTCGAGCTCGACCTGCCGCCGATCACGGTCGAGAAGGACTACTGCAAGCTGACGATCGAGCAGGCGAGCCTCTACCAGGCGACGGTCGATAGGTGGTTCCCGCGGATCGAGCAGCACGAGGACCGGTTCGGCCGGCGCGGCGCAGTGCTCGCGATGCTCGGGCACCTGAAGCAGGTGTGCAACCACCCGGAGATGCTGATGCACACCGGCGCGCCGCTCGACGGCCGCTCGGGGAAGCTGGAGCGGTTGGTCGAGCTGCTGCAGGCGATGCCGGCCGACGACAAGGCGCTCGTCTTCACGCAGTACCCGAGCTTCGACCGCCTGGTGCCGTACCTCGCGGAGAAGCTCGACCGGAAGGTCGGCTTCTTCCACGGGAGGCTGAACGCGCGGCAGCGCGACGAGCTGCTGACCGCGTTCGCGAGCGAGGAACCGGGCGGCCCGAGTGTTCTCGTGATCTCGATCCGGGCCGGCGGCCGCGGCCTGAACCTGCCGGCCGCGAACCACGTCTTCCACTTCGACCGCTGGTGGAACCCGGCGGTCGAGCAGCAGGCAACCGACCGTGCGCATCGCCTGGGGCAGCACAAGCCGGTGTTCGTGCATTCGCTGATCTGCACGGGCACGCTGGAGGAGCGGATCGACCGGCTGCTGGATTCGAAGCGCGAGCTGGTCGAGAAGGTGATGGCCGGCCGCTCGGAGGACTGGCTGGGCGATCTCGACCTGGGCGCGATCAGAGCGGCGGTCGCGCTAGCGCCGAGCGTGGTGGAGGAGGCAGCCTGATGGGCCCGTGGTCTCGCTCCTTTGTCGCGGCTGTCGCCGGCAATGCGGAACGTCCGGACCTCGCCGTCGAGGACCTGCGGATCGAGCCGGGCGTGATCAGCGCGCGAGTCGACGGCTGCGAGGTGACGCTGACCGCGGCGCCGATCCCGCAACGGATCTGGACTGCGATGACCCGCTACGCGAAGGGGATGGGGCAGCTGGAGGACGCGGTCGAGGGGAGGTTCCAGTCGGTGCACCTCGAGCATCTGCTCGAGGAGGACTGGGGCGAGCAGCTCGTCCCGCGGCCGAGGGCGATCGCGCGGGCGTGCACGTGTGACGCGGAGGCGGTGTGCGAGCACGTGGTCGCGGTTGCGTACGCGGTAGCAGATGACGTCGAACGTTCCCCGCGGGTGCTGCTGCGCTGGCGCGGCGTCGCGGGAGTCGACGAGGAGACCGTCGAGGGCTTGCGTGACCCGTGGCGGGGAAAGGAATTGGGTGAGCTCGGGCCTGCGCGGAACATGCCGAGGCATGCGGTTCTAAAGCGCCTTGGCCCGACGGGGATGCAACTGGGCGGAGATGACTTGGCGAACCCGCTGCAGGTTGCTTACGAGGTGCTCGTCTCGGCTCGATCTGCTTAGACTGGGCACGAGCGGGAGCTCAGTGGCGTCGGCCTAACCGGTGGAGATAAAGCGCTCGTAGCGCAACTCGAGTCGATCTCGGTCTGGCCGCCACGAGTGCCGGTTGGGAACGACGATCGGCTCCCCGTGAAAACCCTTGAGAAGGTCGAGCATGGGCCCGTCCTCTTCATCCAAGAGGCGGCTTGCGACGCGAACCTCGTAGTCAGGCGTGATTCCGACTAGATCATGGTCGAATGCCCGGTGGTGAATCGAGCACAGACTGAGTCCGTTGCTTACCGCCGGCTCTCCTAGATCCTCGAGGTCGCCGATGATGTGGGCTGCGTCCAGCAGTTGCATCTCTTTCAGCCTGCAGATCGCGCAGCGTTCCCCATAGGCCGGCACGACACGGGCGCGAAATCTTGCCTGGTGGACCCTGACGCGCGTGGCGCGGAACACATACTCGCGCTCGATGGGATCCTCAAGGGCCACTGGCTCCCTTTCATCGAGAGGGCCGATCATCTTCCCTGGAGAAACTAGGACACAGCGACTAGCCCGATCGTCCGCGGCGATGAAGCACGGATAGATGGGTTTGTAGAAGTTCGGGCGTGTCGAGACGAAGTGGATGATCGGCACCTGGAGTTCGAACGCGGCTCGCAGTGCACGGTTGTCTGGTTGCTCCGCCGAACCAGCTCGATAGGCGTAGAGGTATCCAGTCTCCACCTCAGCGTCACCGTAGGGTGATTTCCAGGAAGTTTGGATCGAGAGCGCAGCTGGGCCGGTCTGTGCGGCAGCCCGGAAGATGCCCTTTTGTGTTGAGAGAAACGGGACGCGCTTTCCGCGAAACGCGAAGCCCAAGGCAAGTCCATCCCCCGGATACGGGAGCTCCTCGCCGAATCGGGCGCAGAGCACGTCGAGCGACGCGAAACATGAGCTTCGGACGTCGTCGTCTCGCATGCGCGGATCCTATGCTTGTCCGCACGTCGCCTCGAGTGACAACCCGATCGGGCAACCGCGCGGGCTCATCACCCGGTCGGTCGTCGTCGGCGGCAGCGTCTTCACGATCTCGGACGCGGGCGTCGCCTCGAACAGCCTCGCCGCGCTCGCGCCGCAGGGCTGGGCCGCGTTCCCGGCACCCGAGGTACAGCCGGTGCCGACGCCCATCCCGGTATCCGTGCCCGGCAAGCCCTGAGCCGTTGAACTCGCGAATCTGGTTCGGCTTCGCCGAATCAGATTCGAATGGGGTTAGTTCTCGATGGTGACCAGCGTCCCGATCGGCGTGTAGGGCCAAACCTTCGCCGCCGTCGCAAGCGGTAACTCAACACACCCAAGGCTCTGTGGCGTTCCGAACGAGGCGCGGTTGAACGAGTGCAGCGCGTCGCCGCCGTGGAAGTAGCTGATCCACTGGATCCCCGGATCGTTGTAGTGCGAGCCGTCGGGGTTCGTGCCGCTCATCGTGCCGACCGGGATGTGCTCGAAGACCGGGAACGTGCCCAGCGCCGTCGGCGCCGCCGGGACGCCGGTGTTACCCGGTGACGTCAGGACGATGCTGCCGTTGTGCCACAGCGTCAGCAGTTGCGGCACGTTGCGATGCACGTAGACGTAGCTGTAGCCGTCGGTCTTCTTCTTGCCCGCGATCGCGTCCGCGATCAGCGCATGCCACACCTGCGGGCCGGCCGAGCCGTCGACGGCCAGGTCATGATCGTGCTCGAACATCATCACCGCGCCGCGCGTGATCTGGTTCGGCTGCCCGACCTCCCACTGGCTCTGCAGCTCGGGCGGCGTGTTCGGGTAGCGCCACGAGAACGTCCCCGCCGGCGGGCTGACGGCCGCGTCGATCTCCGCCTGCCGCTGCTGCGCGACGTCCTCGCCCGACGGCTGCCAGCTGACCGGCAGGTAGCCCTCCTCGGCCAGCAGCTGCTGCAGGCGCAGGAAGCTCGCGCCCGCGACCGTCCAGCTGACCAGCTTGTTCGACGCCGCCGTCTTGCTGCCGACGCTGACGCTCAGCCCCGGCGGCAGCACGAGGTGCAGGTTCGAGTTGAGCGGGAAGCCGTAGCCGCCCGGCGCGAACACCAGCGTGTGGCTGTCGGTCTGGTGCCAGCGGCCCTGAACCGGCGCCGAGAAGTGCGGCTTCGCATCGCCGAGCGCCCTGGTCGACCGGCTTCGAGAACGTGAGCCGGATCGGATCGAGCGGCGAGATCGGCTTGTCGGCAGCAGGACTGACGAGGACGACCGGCAGGCTGCGACTGCGGGAACCACGTCACGCGCACCGGCGGCCCGAGCCGCTCCCACGAGCGCGCCGCCGCCGCGACGAGCGCCGTGCCGGACGGCGTCTTCGCCGCCACGGAGACCACGCGGCCGCCGACCGGGAGGAGCGTTCGCCGCGTCCCGACCCGGTAGACGACCCGGTCGACCGGATCGACGTAGTGCAGCCGCAGCGGCGCGTTCGGCGCGAGGCTCGGCCAGCGCTGCGCGAGCCGCGGCGATCGGCGCCTGGACGGTGAGCCGTTCCGTGCGCGTCTTGCCGAGCGCCCAGCCGAGCCAGCCCGGCCTCCGCACGACGACCGAGACCGTCACCACCTCGCCGGGCTTCAGCTTCTTCTGCGGCAGCAGCCGGCCGCCGCTGACCGACACGGGGATCCGCCGCCCGCTCGGCCCGAATGCCTTCGCCGAGACGAGCGAGCCGCCGAGCGGCTGCACGTCGACCTTCGCGAGCGCGACGTTGTCCTCCGCGAGCGTCGCGCCCGACCACCAGATCACCGCCGCCGCGAGCCCGAGGGCGGCGACGACGAGCACCGCGAGAACCGCGCGGATCAGACGCGCTCCCCGACCAGCTCCAGCGCCGCCGCCATGACGTCCTGCTCGGAGACGAGCACGAGGTTCGCCGCATCGCCGAGCGGGATGAACGAGTCCGCGCTCGCGACGCGCGCCACCTGCCCGTCGAACTTCGCGTCGACGAGCGCCGTGATGATCCCCTCCGAGACGCCGCCCGTCCGGCGGGTCTCGTCGACGACGAGCACGCGGCCGGTCGCGTTCGCCTCGCGCAGCAGGTCCTCGACCGGGAGCGGCGCGAGCCAGCGCAGGTCGACGACGCGCGTCGCGACGCCGTGCTGCTCGAGCGCGCGGGCGGCGCGCAGCGACATCCGCAGGCCGTTCGCCCACGTGACGATCGTCAGGTCGTCTCCGTCGCCGTAGGTGCGCGCGGAGCCGAGCGCGACCTCGTCGGACGACGGCGGCGCGAGCCACAGCCGGTCGCCGTCCTCGTACAGGTCGCGGGTGTTGTAGAGCGCGATCGGCTCGAGGTAGACGCACACGCTGCCGTCGGCGCGCGCCGTCGCGAGGCACGACGCCAGCATCGCGCTCGCGTCGTCGGGCCGCGCCGGCGAGGCGATCACGACGCCCGGAATGTCGCGCAGCACGCCGACCGCGTTGTCGTTGTGGAAATGGCCACCGAACCCCTTCTGGTAGCCATACCCGGCGATCCGCACGACCATGCCGTTCCGGTACTGGCCGCGCGAGAAGAACTGCAGCGTCGCCGCCTCGCCGCGCAGCTGGTCCTCCGCGTTGTGCAGGTAGGCGAGGTACTGGATCTCCGGCACCGGCAGGAAGCCGCTCAGCGCGGCCCCGAGCGCGAGGCCGAGGATCGACGTCTCGTCGAGCAGCGTGTCGAAGACGCGCCCGGCGCCGAAGCGCCTCTGCAGGCCGCGCGTGACGCCGTAGACGCCGCCCTTGACGGCGACGTCCTCGCCGAAGAGCAGCACCGCGCGGTCGCGGTCGAGCGCATCGGAGAGCGCGGCGTTGATCGCGAGCGAGAGCGTCAGCGGCTCGCCGTGCGACGCGGCCGGCCAGCGCGCCCGCTTCGGCGCCGATGCGCGGCGCGAGCGGCCGGACGATCTCCGCTGCCGAATCGAGCTGCGGGACGCGCGCGGCCTCGTCGGCGAGCGCGCGCACGCGGTCGCCCGTGTCGGTGTAGTCGGCGACGAGACGCTCGCCGCTCCAGCCGGCGCTCGCCGCGAGCAGGCGCCCGGTTGCGAGCAGCGGGTCGGCGTCCCAGTCGGCGCGGATCGCCTGCGGCGAGCGGTAGGCCGACTCGACGTCGGCGCCCGCGTGGCTGAGGAAGCGGACCGTGCGCAGGTGCAGGACGGCCGGGCGGCGGTGCTCGCGGATCCAGTCGACGAGCTCGCGCGCCGTCGCGAGCACCTGCTCCGGCTCGGTGCCGTCGGCGTACGCGTAGCGCAGCTGCGTGCGCGAGCGCAGCGCCTGCTCGACCCAGCCCTGCGGCGAGGGGACGCTGATCCCGAGGCCGTTGTCCTCGCAGAGGAGGAGCAGCGGCAGCGGCAGGCCCTGGTGCACGGTGTGCGCCGCGCTGTTCAGCGCCGCCTGCGCCGTCGCGTGGTTGAGCGACGCGTCGCCGAAGCTGCAGACGACGACGCCGTCGGACGGCCACGGACAGTCGACGCCGAGCTTCTTCGCCCGCTCGATCGCGAACGCGACACCGAACGCGCGGGGGAGATGCGACGCGATCGTCGAGGTCTGCGGGATCACCGCCAGCTCCGCGTGGCCGAACACCTTGTGCCGGCCGCCCGCGATCGGCTCGGTCCGCGCCGCGGTGACCCCGCGCATGATGTCGGGCACGCCGTCGCGCCCCGCCTGCGCGGCGCGCGCGAGGTAGAACGCGCCGGAGCGGTAGTGGAGGAGCGCGGGGTCGGTGGGGCGCAGGGCGAGGGCGACGCAGGCGTTGCTCTCGTGGCCCGCCGAGCCGATCGTGTAGAAGCTGCGGCCCGTCTGCTGGAGGTGGCGCGCGGCGAAGTCGCACTGGCGGCTCTCGACCTGCGCCCGCCAGATCGCCTCGAGCTCCGGGCGCTCGGCCGCCGGGCCGGGCTCGAGCGGCCCGAGCTGCTCGAGCAGGTGCAGTTCCAGCGGGTCGAGTTCGGGTGCCATCCCGTCGCGTAGAATGCCTGTCGTAGGATCGCGACTGATGAGAATCAGGGCCGCCGTCCTCGAAGAGTTCGGAGCACCGCTCGCGATCCAGGAGATCGACCTGGCCGAGCCGCGCGCCGGCGAGGTGCTCGTGCGGCTCGTCGCCTGTGGCGTCTGCCACACCGACCTCTACACGGCCTCCGGCGCCGACCCCTCCGGCTACGCCCCGACCGTGCTCGGGCACGAGGGCGCCGGCGTCGTCGAGCGGGTCGGCGACGGGGTCACCTCGCTCGCGCCCGGCGACCACGTCGTCACGCTCTTCTCGCCCCAGTGCCGCGAGTGCATCCACTGCCGGAGCGACCGCACGAACCTCTGCCTCGCGATCCGCGAGCAGCAGAACAAGGGCTACCTCCCCGACGGCACGACCCGCCTCTCGGCGGGCGGCGAGCCGATCCGCCACTTCATGGGCACCTCGACCTTCGCGGAGTACACGGTGATGCCCGAGATCGCGCTCGCGAAGATCAACCCTGAAGCACCACTCGAGGGTGCGGCGCTCTTCGCCTGCGGGCTCTCGACGGGGATCGGCGCCGCGATGAACACCGCGAAGGTCGAAGCCGGCTCGACGTGCGTCGTCTTCGGCGCCGGCATGGTCGGGCTCGGCGCGGTGATCGGCTGCCGCCTGCAGGGCGCCGAGCGCATCGTCTGCGTCGACCTCTCCGAGGAGCGCCTGCGCCTCGCGACGCAGCACGGCGCGACCGAGACGATGGTCGGCGGCCCCGACACGGTGGCGAAGATCGTCGAGTCGACCGGGCGGCTTCGGCGCCGACTACACCTTCGAGGCGACGGGCAACGTCAACGTGATGCAGCAGGCGGTCGAGTCGGCGCGGATGGGGTGGGGGCTCTGCACGGTCGCGGGCGTCGCCGGCAAGGGCGAGACGCTCGACATCGTGCCGCGCTACCTGATCACTGGCCGCCGCGTCGCCGGCTCGTCGTTCGGCGGCGTCAAGGGCCGCGACGGCGTGCCGATGCTCGTCGAGCGCTGGCTCGCCGGCGAAATCGACGCCGAGTCGTTCGTCTCGCACCGCCTCACGCTCGACGAGGTGAACCGCGGCTTCGAGCTGATGGAGGCGCAGGACGGTATCCGCAGCGTAATCTCCTTCTGATGCTCCTCGAGCGCGCCGAACATCCGGAGTGGACCTCGAACGCCTACCTCGTCGCGGACGGCGACGGCGGGCACGGCGTGCTCGTCGACTCGAACGGCGTCGAGGCGCCACTGCTCAACCAGGTCAAGCAGCGCGGGATCACGATCACGCACGTGCTCGTCACGCACCAGCACGCGCGACCACGTCGTCGACCCGCGCGGCCTCGCCAAGCGCTTCGGCGTCAAGGTCGCCGGCAGCGCGCTGACGAAGGACGCGGGCGTGCCGATCGACGAGACGTTCGCCGACGGAGACGTCATCCACTCGGGCGAGCTCGAGATCCAGGCGATCGCGACGCCGGGGCATTGCCCCGACCACTTCGCGCTGCTCGTGAACGGCACCGACTGCCTGACCGCCGACTGCCTCTTCAAGGGAACGGTCGGCGGGACGATGGGCGGCGGCCCGACCGGCTATGCCGATCAGGTCAACTCGATCATGAACCGCCTGATGACGCTGCCGCCCGAGACGCGCATCCATCCCGGGCATACGCTGCCCTCGACGGTCGGCGACGAGTGGGAGCGCAACCCGTTCATCCGCATCTGGCGCGGGCTCGACCCCGAGGGGACCGAGCAGTGCCGCGTGCGCGGCGAGGAGGCGACGCTGATCCTCTTCGGCCCCGACTACGACGGCACCTACAAGGCGTGGGTGCGCTATCCCGACGGGCGCGACGCGATCGTCGGCGGCAGCCAGATCGAACGCGGCTGAAACTCGTGAATCTGGTTCGCCTGCGGCGAAACCAGATTCAGGCTAGAGCCTGCGAGGCGGTGGAGCAGGTCGAGCGCCTGGGCGAGCGTCTTCTGCTCTGGGCCGACGATCGGGGCGGCGCTCGGGGCGGAGGTCACACGGCTCGAGACGAGCGACGGCGAGCTCGAGGAGCTGCTCGGAACGTCGGAGGCGCCTCGGGTCGTGCTGTTCGCGCCGCCGCTCGCGTGACTCGTGAACCCGGCTCGCCTGCGGCGAACCAGGTTCCTTCGTGGGGTCGAACCTGATTCCGCGCAGCGGAACCAGGTTCGCGAGTTCAGCGCTCTGCAACAACTGTGCAACGTTCGATCCACATGTCCTGAACGGCCGATGACACGCCGCGCTCGCGCTGCTTCGATGGAGGGATGCAGCCACCGGAGCAGGCCGAGCGGATCATCTTCGACGTCTCGTCGCGGGTCGAGGTGGATCGTGACCGGCTGCAGGAACAGGTCGGCGCTCGCTTCGTGCCGGG
The DNA here is from genome assembly GCA_963722065.1 of uncultured Thermoleophilia bacterium. Classification (GTDB taxonomy): domain Bacteria; phylum Actinomycetota; class Thermoleophilia; order Gaiellales; family Gaiellaceae; genus PALSA-600. The sequence continues at coordinate 222,824 of CAVRMI010000014.1, forward strand.
CGCGCAGTGGCACGACCTGATGGAAGCAGAGCGGGTCGCGGGCGAGGTGGTGGGCGAGGCCTGGGACGACCTGTCGGGCGATTGCGACCGGGCGCTGGCCGACGTGCACGAGCTGTACCTCGTCCAGGCAGCCCGCGTGCTCGAGGCACAGGCAGACCTGCACGACAACGGCTCCGAGTCGTGGATCGCCCGCGCCGTTATGCATCAGCACGCGTTCCAGCTCGCCTGGGACGTCCTCGAGGAGAAAGGACTGCTCACTGAACTGGACTAACAACGTATGACAGACGTGATACGCTCAGCCGACATGGCCGAGAAAGCGATCTCCGTTCGCTTGGACGCTGAGGCCCAGCGGGCGCTGAGATCGACTGATGGAGGCGGGCGTGTCTCAGTCAGAGGCAATACGGCAGGCACTCATCGACACCGCCCGCGAGAGGCGCCGGGAACAGGTGCGTGCCGACGCGGAACGCGTCGGGAACGACCCAGCGGATCGCGCAGTCATCGCGGAGATCCATGAGTACATGGATGAGCTCGCTCCACCGTGGTGACATCGTGGCTCTCCCGCCTTCGCGGGGGGCCAAGGGGCACGAGCAGAAGGGACGGCGATACGGTGTCGTGCTGCAGTCGACCGATCTTGCGGCCCTCTCCACCGTTGTCGTCGCTCCGACCTCCTCGAGAGTCCAACCGACGTCCTTCCGACCGGCGATCACCGTCCGCGGACGGAAAACGCGGCTGCTCGTCGAGCAACTTCGAACCGTCGATCGCACCCGATTCGCGACACCGGTCGGACATCTCCCGGTTCACGAACTGGAAGACGTGGAGGAGGCACTCAAGATCCTCCTCGGCCTGTTCTAAGCCAACTCGCCGAGCAGCTCGTACGACCGCAGCCGCGCCGAGTGGTCGTGGATCGCCGCCGCGACGATCACTTCGTCCGCGCCCGTCTCCTCGACGAACGCCTCGAGCCCCGCCCGCACCGTCTCCGGCGAGCCGACGAACGAGCGGCTCAGCATCGCGGACGCGCGCTCCTTCTCTGGCTCCGTCCAGTACGTCTCGATGTCGTCGATCGGCGGCGGTAGGCGGCCCCGCGTGCCGCGCAGGATGTTCGTGAACGACTGCTGCGGCGAGGTGAAGAGACGCCGCGCCGTCTCGTCGTCGTCGGCGACGATCACGTTCGCGCCGACCATCGCGTAGGGCTCCTGCAGCTGCTCGGACGGCCTGAACGTCGAGCGGTAGACCTCGAGCGCCGGCAGCAGCGCCTCCGGCGCGAAGTGCGACGCGAACGCGTAGGGCAGACCGAGCAGCGCCGCGAGCTGCGCGCCGAAGAGGCTCGACCCGAGGATCCAGAGCGGCACCCGCGTGCCGGCGCCGGGCGTCGCCTGCACGAGCTGGCCCGGCTGCGCGTCCGCGAGGTACCGCTGCAGCTCGATCACGTCGTCGGGGAACGTGTCGGCGCTCGCGGGCTCGCGGCGGAGCGCATGGATCGTCAGCCGGTCGGTGCCGGGCGCACGCCCGAGCCCGAGGTCGATCCGGCCGGGATGGAGCGCCTCGAGCGTCCCGAACTGCTCGGCGATCACGATCGGAGGATGGTTCGGCAGCATGATCCCGCCCGCGCCGACCCGGATCGTCTTCGTGCCGCCGGCGACGTGCGCGATCACGACCGCCGTCGCCGCGCTCGCGATCCCGATCGCGTTGTGGTGCTCGGCGAGCCAGAAGCGCCGGTAGCCCCAGCGTTCGGCGTGCCGGGCGAGGTCGAGCGAGTTCCGCAGCGCCTCCGCCGGCGTCGAGCCCTCGACGATCGGCGCCAGGTCGAGCACGGAGAGCGGCGGCAGCGGCATGGGACAAGAGTGCCGGTCGGCGGCGGGGCGGCGCGCGTTGACTCGCGCGGCTGCCTCTGCTTAGGTCAGTCTCGATCCCGAGTCGCGTTTTCAACGGCCCGGAACGCCCTCGAGGATCGCGCGCTTGTGTCGCTGCGGCGCGTCCGAAAGGAGAACGTCGTGTCACGTTGGCCGTTTTCGCTCTACAACGACGCCGCCTCGGCGCTCGACCGCCGCGTGGGCTGGGACAAGCTCCCGAAGCCGATCGCGATGCTCGTGCTGATCGGCCTGCGCAACGTGCTGCGCGAGCAGAACCTCTACGACACGGGACGCGGGGCGCTCGACCAGCCCGACGTCTCCGACCATCCACGCTATCTGACCGCCCGCACGCTCGACGGCACCTACAACAACCTCGACGACCCGCTGATGGGCAGCCTCGGCAGCCGCTTCGGTCGCAACGTGCCGCTGAACGAGACCGTGCGCGAGTCGAACCCGCTCGAGCCGAACCCGCGCGTCGTGTCCCGCGAGCTGCTCACCCGCGACGAGTTCATTCCCGCGACGACGCTGAACCTGCTCGCCGGCGCCTGGATCCAGTTCGAGGTGCACGACTGGTTCAACCACGGCAAGAACGAGACCGCGAACCCGTGGCTCGTGCCGCTCGACGCCGACGATCCCTGGCCCGAGAAGCCGATGCAGATCCAGCGCACGCGCCGTGATCCGTCGTCGAACGGCGACGGGCCGCCGACGTTCGTCACCGACGACACGCACTGGTGGGACGGCTCGCAGATCTACGGGCGCGACCCCGCGTTCGCCGAGGCGATCAAGAGCGGCGAGCACGGCAAGCTGCGCCTCGACGACCGCGGCCTCATCCCGCAGGAGATCGAGTCGCACGTCGACCTGACGGGTGTCGCAGGCAACTTCTGGGTCGGCCTCGCGCTGCTGCACTCGCTGTTCATGCGCGAGCACAACGCCGTCTGCGACCACCTGCACGCGACGCATCCGGAGCTGTCCGACGACGAGCTGTTCGACAAGGCGCGCCTCGTCGTCGCGGCACTGATGGCGAAGATCCACACGGTCGACTGGACGCCGGCGATCATCGCGCATCCGACCACCGTGACCGCGCTGAGGACGAACTGGTGGGGGCTGGAGGGCCGGCGGCTCGACCGGCTGATCGGACGCCGCACCTCGAACGAGGTGATCCGCGGCATCCCGGGCTCGCCGACCGCGCTGCACGGCGTGCCGTACCAGCTGACCGAGGAGTTCGTCGCCGTCTACCGGATGCATCCGCTGATCCCCGACGAGTTCAGCTTCCGCTCGCTCGACGACGACCATCTGCTCCAGGAGCGCACGCTGCCCGACGTCGGCGTCCTGCACGTGCGGGAACGGCTGACCGAGATGTCGATGGCCGACGCGCTCTACTCCTTCGGGACCATGCACCCGGGCGCGATCACGCTGCACAACTACCCGAAGTACCTGCAGCACTTCGACAGGGCCGACGGCACGCTCGTCGATCTCGCGTCGATCGACGTGCTGCGGGTCCGCGAGCGCGGCGTGCCGCGCTACAACGAGTTCCGAAGGCTCCTGCACCTGAAGGCGTACGACACCTTCGAGGAGATGGCGGACACGCCCGAGCACGCCGCCGATCTCAGGCGCATCTACCGCGACCCGGAGGAGGTCGACACGATGATCGGGATGTACGCGGAGCGCAAGCCGAAGGGGTTCGGCTTCAGCGACACCGCGTTCCGCATCTTCATCCTGATGGCGTCGCGCCGGATCGAGAGCGACCGTTTCTTCACGCGTGACTACCGGCCCGGGGTCTACACGAAGGAGGGCATCGACTGGGTCGAGGACAACTCGATGCGGACGCTCCTCCTGCGCCACTTCCCGGAGCTCGAGCCGGCGCTGCGCGGGGTCGAGAACCCGTTCGCCCCGTGGCAGCGGTCGGCCGAGTGATCGAGCTCGCGCCCGGCATCTACAGCCTCGGCCACGGCAAGGGCGGGCACGTGCACGCGTTCCTCGTCGACACGGGCGGCGAGCTCTCGCTCGTCGACACGCTCTTCGAGGACGACGCGAAGCTCGTGCTGCAGGCGATCCGCGAGCTCGGCCGAACGCCCACCGACCTGAAGCGCATCGCGATCACGCACGGCCACCGTTCCCATCTCGGCGGCCTGGCGGCGCTCAAGCGCGAGAGCGGCGCGACCGTGTACGCGCACCGCTGGGAGGCGGACATCGTCTCCGGCGACCGGCGCGCGCAGGCGGTGAGCATCCTGCCGCAGCAGTCGCTGAAGCTGATCCCCTTCCAGCTCGGCCTCTGGCTCAACCGGCCCAGGCACGTTCCGTGCCCGGTCGACGAGCTGCTCGACGAGGGCGATCGGTTCGGCCCGTTCGAGGTGCTGCACGCCTCCGGGCACTCACCCGGCCATCTCGCCTTCTCGTGGGCCGAGCAGAGCTTCGCGATCGTCGGGGACGCCGTCGCGACGTGGCCGAGCGTCTGCCCCGGCTGGCACGCCTTCAACCTCAACAAGAAGCAGCACCACGTGACCTTGCAGCGCCTCGCGGCGCTCGGGGCCACGATCGTCGGCGTCGGGCACGGCGACCCGATCACCCACGGTGCCCGAGATGTCCTCGACGAGCTCGCGAGCAAGCCGGTCCCTTGATCAACCGGACGACTCGACGTACTCTGAGCGGGCTGCTGCGGCTGGCCGACGGGAGGTCTGGATGACCGAACTGACACAGTCGCTCACCTCTGCACCGACGGAGACTGTCGCAGTCTCGAGCACGGATGCGGCGACACCGCCGTCGTTCCCCGAGCTGATCTACGCGCACTACGCCTGGTGGCGCGAGCTGCGCGGCGACGGAGTGACCGCCGAGACCCAGGCACGCTACGACGAGCTCCGCAACGGGTTCCAACGCGCGCACGGACAGATCGTGCGCGCCTACTGGTGCACACAGGTGGAGAGCGCGGTCGCGCTCACGGAGCAGAAGCGGCGGTTCGGCGGGACGCGGTGCAGCTTCTACCGCGAGACGCACTGGGCGACGCGCGACGAGCCGGACATCGCAAACGAGATGTACCGGTGCGACGAGCTCGCGGTTCGCGCGACGACCGTGCTCTCGGGCGTGCGCCAGCGCATCTGCATGAACCTGATGATGGCGTCGGCCGAGCACCTGATGAGCCTGGTCGACCGTCGCGCGGCGCACGAGGATCCGAAGGACAACGAGGAGATGCTCGAGCATGAGCGTGCCGCGATCGCGCGCACCGAGGAGTACTACAAGGGAGCCGCGAACGGGCAGGCACAGATGGTCTATTTCGGGGGGATGGCGCTCGTCGTCCTCGTGCTCGGCGTCGTCGCCGCGATCTGGCTCTCGATCGTCTGGGCGGCGCCGGTCGCCGCCCTGGTCGCGGGCGCCTGCGGTGCGCTCGTCAGCGTCGTCCAGAGGATCAACTCGGGCCAGTTCGACCTCGAGTACGACGTCGGCAGGCCGTACGCGCTGTTCCTCGGCGGGCTGCGCCCGCTGATCGGCGGCGCCTTCGCGATGGTGATCACCTTCGCGTTCACCGGCGGCCTCCTGCACCTCCCGGTGGCGGAGAACGAGACGAAGCCCGACCGGCGCCTCGCGCTGCTCGTGATCAGCTTCCTCGCGGGGTTCAGCGAGCGCTGGGCGCAGGACGCGCTGGTCGCCGCCGTGCCGGGGATCGGCAAGCCGGCCGTGCAGCCGGCTGCTCCCGCAGCGACGCCGGCAGCGGCGCCGGCGGCTCAGCCGCCCGCCGAGCCGCCGGCGTCCAACGCCGACCCGCTGGCGCTCACTCCACCTGCTCGATCACCCAGAAGTCGCTCGCGAGCGACGGGCTCGTGATGTAGGCCGCCGGCATCCAGAAGTACCCCTGGTCGCCCCAGCTCGTGCCCCACGAGTTGCGGCACTCGAAGTACAGCTGGCCCTTGATCGGCTTGTAGCCCACCGCCACGACGGCGTGACCGCCGAGCACCTTCTCGTCGGGCTGCGGCATCGGCACGATCCCGTCCGAGCCGACGTCGGTCTCGAACGAGCTGTAGACCGTGAAGCCGAACGAGATCGCGTAGCCGGATGCGAGGACGTTCTGGAGCGGGACGGTGTCCTGCACGACGCGCGCATAGCGCAGCGCCTGGTGCTTCTTCGCCTGGGCGTAGACCTTTCCGGTCGGCTTCTTGGCGAACTTGGTGATGTCGTACGGCCAGAGGGTCTCGGGCGGCGCGCCGAGCTGCGCAACCGACTTGATCCCGTCGCGGATCTCGGCGCCCGAGTCCTCGGTCACGGTGCCCTCCATGACGCGCTCGTTGTAGTAGATGAAGAGGCGCGAGGGCGTCGCGGCGTCGGGCTCCTTCTGCTTGAGCTCGTTCAGCTCGAGGATCGCGCCGATGCTGTTCGCGGTGCAGGAGCCGAGCTGGCCCTGGTCGTAGACGGGAGGCATCTGCTTGCGCAGGCTGACCTGCTTCGGCAGCTGCTTCGCCGGCGCGACGGCGAGCATGAAGTCGCGCATGTCGGGAGTGTCGGGACGCCAGCCGTAGCGCTTCTGCTTGCGGACGGCGAGCCCAGCTGGGGTGGCCACGTGACGAAACCTCCTGCGGGTCGAGCCGGAGCCACGGAGGTCGATCCTGCCGTGGCCGCAGAAGCCTCGGCGGTGAGTGACGACGTTTTCATCCTGGTGAACTTCGGGCGCGAAGTCAACCGTGCCGGAGCAGCCGGGCGAGCTTCTGGAGCCAGGTGTCCGCGGGCACGAGCAGCCCACGTGCGGTGAGGCCGACCGTGCGGTCGAGCACGTCGAGATACCTCGCCGACAGCTCGGGCTCGTCCCGCAGCGCCCAGAGCGCCTCCGCGTTCACCCACGCGGCGTCGCGCGCGCGGCCGACGTCCCACATGGCGACGATGTCGTCGATCCGGTCGACGCGATGGAGCACGTGGTCGAGCCTGCGGAGCCGGCCGGTCAGGTACTGCGACTTCACGGTCGCCTCGACGGCCGCGAGCACGCCGTTCACGTGCTCGAAGTCCGCGTGCGCGGGGGAGCCCTCCTCGAGGTCGACCCCGAGCTCGCGGCACGTGGTGACGAGCGCGACCGGCAGGTCGCGGTTGATGTGCGCGCTCATCCCGGCCAGGGCGAACTGCAGCGGCGCGATCCCGTGCTTGGTGCGCTCCTCGACGAGCGGCGCCCAGGCGCGCGGCATCGTGGACGGATCGGCCCGGGCCGCGTCGAGCGCCGTGAAGAAGAGGTCGGCGAAGACGACGTCGAGGCGCGCGAGGAACTGTGGATCGCGGAAGACGAAGCCGGCGAGCTGCTGCTGGACGCCCTCGGTCACCGACAGGTAGAGGCGCGTGAAGCAGGCGACGCCGTCCGCCCGGGGCAGCGACGCCACCTCGGTCTGCATGCGCGCGACGACCTCGGGGATCGACGACGGCGACGACATGAATCGACCATACGGGGGTTGAGGCCCCCGTGCCGAGGTGTGATACTTCGACGAGGCCCTGCGGCTCTCGACCGGGAAGGTAGGTGGTTGGCATGTCGCAGGATGAACGCCATCGCGCAGACGGAGTCTTCGAGGGCGGCGGTGTCAAGGGCATTGCCTTCGCGGGCGCGATCGCCGCGGCGGAGAAGGACGGCGGCGTTCGGGAATGGGTGAACATCGCCGGGACCTCGGCCGGCGCGATCGTGGCCGCGCTGCTCGCGGTCGGGTACGACGCGGCAGGCCTGCAGCGGATCCTGGCCGACGCGAAGTACCCCAAGTTCGCCGACTGCGGCCTCGGCGGGAAGTGGGGCGGCGGTCTCTTCAACGCGGTCGCACGGATGCGCGGCCTCGCGCCGGGCAACTACTTCCACCAGTGGATGAGCGAACAGCTCGCGGCCTCGCCGCTCGCCAAGGAGCTCGGCAAGACCGAGCTCACGTTCGCCGACGTGAAGCGGCGTGACCTGCCGGCACGCGCGGACGTCCCGAACATCACCGACGCGCAGTACGAGCGCGCGCGGTACCGCCTGCACGTGATCGGCTCCGAGATCTCGAGCGGACTGATGCTGCTGCTTCCGGACGCGCTGCCGAACTACCAGGACAAGGACGGAAACCAGCTCGACAAGGACACCTTCCCGATCGTCGACGCGGTCCGGATGAGCATGAGCTATCCGTTCCTCTTCACGCCGGCCATCCTCTACAAGAACGGCCGGCCGCACTACGTCGTCGACGGGGGGCTGCTCTCGAACTTCCCGATCTGGCTCTTCGACAGCCCGAACCCGAAGCGCCCGACGTGGGGCTTCCGCCTGCATCCGGGTGAGTCGCCCACCGAGGGGCTGCCGCACCGCGCGATCCCGCGCCCGCTCTGGTCGGTGCCGCTCCTGAAGGCGATGTTCTCGGCGGCGACGGAGGCCTGGGACCGTGAGAACATGGCGCACACCGTCTCGGCACGGACCGTCAGCATCCCGACGCACGCGATCAGCACCACCGACTTCAACCTGACGCAGGAGGAAGCGCAGTCGCTCTACGGCTGGGGCAACGACGCCGCCACGGCGTTCTTCAACGACCCGGCGCAGAGGAGCTACCTCAACTCGTTCGGGCAGGCAGTCGGCGCGACGCCGGCTCCGGAGCCGGCGGCCGACGAGAGCCCGCCCGTGCCGCTGGGCGCCAGCTGAGGCGCGGCGCGATCATCGTCGCGATAGTCGGCGGGCTCGCGCTCGGGCTCGCCGGCTTCCTCGCCTCGCGCGGGATGCGCACGGTGACGGTGACGGTCGTCGCGCCGCCGGCGAGCAGGCAGCCGGGCGCGCCCGGGGTGGTCACGATCAACCCGGCCCTCGAGGACGGTCTCACGCCGATCCAGAAGTTCTCGCTGAGCCATGGAGTCGCCGGGTGCGGGACCGAGCGCGCCGACGTCAAGCACCTGAGCGACGGGCTCGTCCTGCCCGCGCAGCCGACGGTCATGACGCCCGACCAGCTCGTCGGGCTGGCGGCCCCGCCCGTCACGCAGACGTCTCCGCGCTTCCCGGTCGAGCAGCAGCTGGTGGTGCTGAAGCGCGTGCACGTGATCGCGGCGAAACAGGAAGCCGACTCCGACCTGCATGTTCTGCTCCTCAGCCGGACCGGGTCCGAGTTGAACGTCGAGGCCCCGCAGGCGCAGTGCGACTCGGGATCTCCGTACGCCGCGCTGCTTGCGCAGGCTCGCCAGCAGATGGACGCCGCGATGCCGAACGTGTCGAGCGCGCACTACACGCCGCTCGATCTCAGGGCGACGATCGAGGGCGTGCTGTTCTTCGACGTGCTGCACGGCCAGCGCGGCGCGCCGAACGGTGTCGAGCTCCATCCGGTGATCTACTTCTCGACCGTCGCCGGTCCGCCGCCGCCGGTCCCGACCCTTCCGGCGACCACCACACAGCCGGCCGCGACGACGGCTCCCTGACCTTTTCCACTGCTCGGAGCGGCCTTTTGAGACCCGTCAGGACCCCGGCGTACACTGGGCCTCCGCGATGGCTCAGGCAGATTTCGTCCACCTCCACGTCCACTCTGAATACTCGATCCTGGACGGGGCCTGCCGGGTCCCCGACCTCGTCAAGAGGGCCGCGGAGCTCGAGATGCCGTCGGTCAGCCTCACCGATCACGGCTCGATGGCGGGCGCCGTCCAGCTCTGGAAGGCGACCAGGTCGACCGGCGTGAAGCCCGTGATCGGCTGCGAGGTCTACGTCGCAGGCGACCGCAAGGCGCACGAGAAGGGCAACGCGCACCTGACGCTCCTCGCCGCCGACAACGAGGGCTACTCGAACCTGATCAAGCTCTCCTCGCTCGGCTACCTGGAGGGCTACTACTACAAGCCGCGGGTCGACTGGGAGCTGCTGGAGCGCCACTCGCACGGGCTGATCGCGCTCTCCGGCTGCCTGAGCGGCCGGGTCTGCAAGGCGCTCGAGGAGAACCGTGTCACCGACGCGGAGGGGGAGCTCGACCACCTCGCGCAGGTGTTCGGCCGCGACAACGTCTACGTCGAGCTCCAGAACGCGCACCTGGAGGTGCAGGCGCGGATCCTGCCGCAGCTCACCGAGCTCGCGACGAAGACCGGCCTGCCCACCGTTGCGACCGGCGACGTCCACTACCTGCGCGACACCGACGCGCGTGCCCACGAGGCGCTCCTCTGCATCCAGTCCGGCGACTCGCTGAAGAACCCGAATCACTGGAAGTTCGAGACCGACCACTTCTACTTCAAGTCGCCGCAGGAGATGGCGCTCGACTTCCCCGGCCAGGCCGAGGCGATGCGGCGCACGCTCGAGGTCGCCGAGCGCTGCAACGTCGAGATCGAGCTCGACCGGATCCTGCTCCCGAAGTTCGACGTGCCCGAGGGCCGCGACGCGTTCGACTACCTCGTCGAGCAGTGCGAGAAGGGCCTGCAGAAGCGGTACGACAAGGTGACCGCCGAGCTCCAGGAGCGGCTCAAGTACGAGCTGAAGACGATCAAGGAGATGGGGTTCACCGACTACTTCCTGATCGTCTGGGACTTCATCCGGTTCGCGAAGCAGAACGGCGTCTCGGTCGGCCCGGGCCGCGGCTCGTCTGCCGGGTCGCTCGTCGCCTACTCGCTCGCGATCACCGACATCGACCCGATCCGGTACGACCTGATGTTCGAGCGCTTCCTCAACCCGGGCCGCAAGTCGATGCCCGACATCGACATCGACTTCGCCGTGGAGGGCCGCGAGCGCGTCATCAACTACGTGCGCGAGAAGTACGGCGCCGACCGCGTTGCTCAGATCATCACCTTCTCCACGATGGCGGCGCGCGCCGCCGTGCGCGACGCGGGCCGCGTGCTCGAGGTTCCCTACGGCGTCGTCGACAAGATCGCGAAGCTGATCCCGGAGGGCCCCGGCCAGACGCTCGACGACTGCCTCAAGCCGGGCAGCGAATTGCGCAAGGCGATCGACGCCGACCCGGTCGCGAAGGAGATCATCGAGCTGGCGCAGCCGCTCGAGGGCCTCACGCGGGCCGACTCGATCCACGCGGCGGGTGTCGTGATCGGCGCCGAGCCGCTGATCAACGTCGTGCCGCTGCAGCAGAAGGGCGCCGACCAGGAGCTCGTCACCCAGTTCTCGATGAAGGACATCGAGGCGCTCGGCCTGCTCAAGATGGACTTCCTCGGCCTGCGCAACCTCGATGTGATCGACAAGGCGTGCCGGCTGATCGGCAACCTCGACATCTCGACGATCCCGATGGACGACAGGAAGACGTACGCGATGCTCGCGAAGGGCGATGCGGCCGGTGTCTTCCAGTTCGAGTCGTCGGGGATGCGCGACGCGCTCCGCCAGGTGAAGCCGACGGTGTTCGAGGATCTGATCGCCCTCGTCGCGCTCTACCGCCCAGGCCCTATGAGCTACATCCCGTCCTACGGCAAGCGCAAGGCCGGCCAGGAGCAGGTCGCGTTCATCGACAAGCGGCTCGAGCCGATCCTGCGCGACACGTACGGGATCTGCATCTACCAGGAGCAGTACATGCGCATCGCTCGGGACCTCGCCGGCTTCTCGATCACCGAGGCCGACGACCTCCGCAAGGCGATCGGCAAGAAGATCCGCGCGCTGATGAACTCGCTCAAGGACAAGTTCCTGGAGGGCGCCGCCGAGCAGAACGTCACGCCTGGTGTCGCGAAGCAGCTCTGGGAGGACGTCGAGAAGGCGGCCGACTACTCGTTCCCGAAGGCGCACGCGGCCTGTTACGCGCTGATCGCCTATCAGACCGCGTGGCTGCGCCAGAACCACCCGTGCGAGTACATGGCGGCGCTGATCAGCTCGGTGATGTCGACGAAGGACCGCGTCCCGATCTACGTCAACGCGTGCCACGAGCTCGGCATCGAGGTGCTGCCGCCCGACGTGAACGAGTCGCAGGTCGACTTCGCCGTCGTCGAGGGCAAGATCCGCTTCGGCCTCAACGCCGTGAAGGGCGTGGGGGAGGGCGCAGCGCGCGCGCTGATCACGGCGCGTACCGAGGGCGGCCCGTTCGAGTCGATCTGGGACTTCGCCGAGCGCGTCGACCCGATGGTCTCGAACAAGCGCGTGCTCGAGGCGCTCGTCAAGTGCGGCGCGCTGCCAGGCTCGCGCAAGGGAAACCTCGAGGTGCTCGAGCAGGCGGTCGGCTGGGGGCAGAAGCAGCAGGCCGACCGGCTCGCCGGCCAGGGCTCGATCTTCGACCTCGGCCCGGTCTCCGGGGTTGAAGACAGCGCCGCGGAGAAGGCCAAGCATCATCCCATTACGCCGACCGACGAGTACGAGAAGAACGAGCTGCTGCGGCTCGAGAAGGAGGTGCTCGGCCTCTACGTCTCCGAGCATCCGCTCTCGGGGATCCGCGACCAGCTGCGGCGCAAGTCGGACGCGACGGTCGCCGAGCTCGACCGGCGGCGCGACGGCGAGGTCGTCACGATCGGCGGCATCGTCGCCGGGGTGCGGCACATGACGACGAAGCGAGGCGATGCGATGGTGTTCCTGCGGCTCGAGGACATCACGGGCAGCGTCGAGACGGTGGTCTTCAACCAGACCTACGACAAGGCGCGCGAGCTCTGCACGGCCGACCGCATCCTCATCGTCAAGGCGCGCATCGACCGCAAGGAAGGCGAGACGAAGCTCGTCGCGCTCGAGCTGTCCGCGTTCGAAGCGGTGCCCGACAAGCGCGAGGTGCGGCTCGTGATCGACGCGACCACCGCGGCGCGGGGCACGATCCGCGAGCTCGCGCAGCTGATCAAGGACTTCCCCGGCGAGTCGCCGGTCTACGCCGACCTGATCACCTCGCAGGGCCGCAAGGTCTACGCGTTCGGCCCCCAGTACAAGGTCAAGCCTGCGCCGGACTTCTACGCCGAGGTGAAGATGCTGCTCGGCGAGTCCGCGGTCGCCTAGCGTCCGGCACCACTGAACCTGATTCGGCGCAGCCGAACCAGGTTCGCGAGGTTCGAGTCGCCGAGACCTGCCGAGAAACTCGCGAACCAGGTTCAGAGAGCGAATCTGGTTCGGGCAGTCACCAGGGGGCGATCGTCGCCCCGCCCCATTCCTCCGGGGCGACGTCGCGCACCGTCTGCGTCAGCTCCCAGCGGTGGCCGCCGATGTCCTCGACGATGCCGGAGCGCTCACCGTACTCCCACGTGGTCAGCTCCTCGACGACCCGCGCGCCGGCTGCCCGAGCTCGAGCGAATGCCAGATCCACGTCCGGTACGCGCACCTTGACGATGTGGGTCACGCCGCCGCCGCTCGGCGCGATCCGATCGGAGCCCACATCGGCAACCACGACAGCACCGTCTGAACCGACGCGCAGCTGAGCGCGGTGCCCGTCGCCGATCCGCACTCGTTCCTCGAAGGCAAACGCCGATTCGAGCCAGTCAACCGCCGCGCGCACGTCCTCATAGACGAGCACCGGCGTCACCGTTGCCGGCGGCGCAGAACGATTGGTCGACACGATCAGAGCCTAACGGGCCGCCCAGGCCGGCAGCCCCGAGGTGGATCGGGCGTCCCTCGATCGAGCCTCGCCCAAAAGTCTAGCCCTGTTCACCCCAACCGGAGGGAGAACTCCCGTCCCACACGTGGTAGAAGAAATGTGACGAGCGTTTGGATTCCGTTAAATCTCGATCTCCCCCAACATGGGGAGAACCGTTGCGTTCGTTGTACCGAAGAGAAAGGGGAGATGGCGAGCCAGATGGAAACTGCGGAGACCAACACGACCCTGACCGAGCAGGAGCTCGTCGAGCACTGGCGCTCCTCCGAGCTCGAGCGGGCCGGCTATCCGCCGGAGGTCGCCGCAGAGCTTGCGGCACGCTCCGACATCGACCTGCACGGAGCGGCCGAGCTGCTCCAGCGCGGGTGCACGCCCGAGCTCGCCGCCTCGATCCTCCTCTAGACGGACGCGGGCCAGGCTCGGCTCCGCCGGGCCAGGTTGGATAGCGTCCGCTCGTGCTCTTCTACATCCCGTCGCCGCACACCGGCGTGGTCGACCTCGGCCCGCTGCAGCTGCACATGTACGGGCTCACCCTGCTCGTCGCGATCCTGGCGTGCGTCTGGCTGACCGGCTACCGCTGGAAGGCGATGGGCGGGGACTGGGACCTCGTCACCCGCGTCGCGGTCTGGGGCGTGGCGTTCGGTGTCGTCGGTGCGCGCGCCTACCACGACGTCACCTCCTGGAACGAGGTGCCGACCCCCAAGTGGCAGGGCGCGTTCGAGGTGTGGCGCGGCGGCCTCGGGATCTGGGGCGGGGTCCTCCTCGGGGCGCTCGCCGGTGCGGTGGTGGTGCGCCGTGCCGGGTACAGCGTCGCCAAGTTCCTCGACGCGGCGGCGCCGGGCCTGCTGCTCGCCCAGGGGATCGGCCGGATCGGCAACTGGTGGAACCAGGAGCTCTACGGCAAGCCGACCAAGCTGCCGTGGGGGCTCGAGATCTCGCCCGCGCACCGGCCGCTCCAGTACCTCGATCGCGCCACCTTCCACCCGACGTTCCTCTACGAGCTGATCTGGGACTTCGTCGGGGTCGGGATGCTGCTCTACGTCTCCAAGCGGTACACGATCAGGCCGCCGGCGCTGTTTGCGCTCTACGTCTCCTGGTACTGCTTCGGCCGCTTCTTCGAGGAGCTCCTGCGCGTCGATCCGGCGCACCACATCGCCGGCCTCCGCCTGAACGCCTGGGTCTCGATCATCGTCTTCTGCGGTTCGACGACGTACTTCATCCTGCACCAGTTCGGCGGCCCGGCCGTGCCGCGGCGCCGTCGCCGCAAGCCCGAGCCGGAGGAGCACCGGCCGGCCATGGCGATCCCCAAAGGAGGAAAAGGCCGCGTCCGGCACGGCCGGTAGCCTGGCATGGTGCCTCGCCCGGGGTCAGAAGTCGGCGCTCCGCCCACGATCACGCGGCGCGCTGCGGCGTCCTCAGTCGCGTCAATAGCTTTTGCTATTGACCCTCCCTGCGTCCTTGCATCGCTTGGTGCTCGTGGCCGGATCATCCGACGCCGACCCCACGCGAGGCACTGATGCCGGTAGCCGTCCGAGAGCTCGAGCTGGACCTCGACGCGTTCGAGGGGCCGTTCGACCTGCTGCTCTCGCTCGTGCTCCGCGAGGAGCTGCCGCTGCAGGAGGTCGATCTCGCCGAGATCGTGATCGCGTTCGTCGAGCATCTCGCGGAGCGGGGCGAGCTCGATCTCGACGCCTGCGGCGAGTTCCTCGTCCTCATCTCCGCCCTCCTCGAGCTGAAGGCGCGCGCGATGTTCCCGGACGAGGAGGCCGAGCTCGCCGAGCTCGAGCCCGAGGAGGCAGCCGAGGAGCTCGCGCGGCGCCTTGCCGAGTACCGGCGCGCCAAGGAGGCGGCGCAGTTCCTGCGGGGCCGGCTCGAGGAGCGCCGCGACCTGTTCTTCCGGCTGGGGCCGGCGCCCCTCGCGCCGCGGCCCGAGCGCCGGCTCGCTCCGCAGAGCCCCGACAAGCTCGCGGCCGCCCTACGCGTGCTCTCGATCGAGCCTCCCGCGCCCTCGACCGCGCACATGGCGCTGCGCTTCCCACCCGTCTCGCAGTTCGTCGATCGCTGGCGCTCGCTGCTGCGCCGCCGCAGCCGGTTCGACTTCGACCAGGAGGTCCAGGGCCTCTCGCGGGTCGAGGTGGCCGTCGCGTTCCTCGCGCTGCTCGAGCTGCGCAAGCAGAACGAGATCGCGATCGCGCAGTCATCCCCGTTCGCGCCGATAAGGATTTCTCGTGCCGACGCTGAAAGGAGTCTCTCGTGGACAGCCCACTCCGCCTGATCACCACCGAGGCCACGCCCGCCGCCGAGCTGGCTAAGGTCGTCGAGGCGCTGCTCGTCGTGGCGTCCCAGCCGCTGCCCGTGGAGGATCTCGCCGCCGCCGCGGAGGTCGACGTGATGCACGCGGCCGAGGCGCTCGAGCTCCTGAGCGAGCGCTACTCCGAGGAGACGAGCGGGATCGTGCTCGAGCACGTCGCCGGGGGCTGGGCGTTTCGCGCCTCGGCCGCCGCGTCGGACGCCTGTGCGCGGCTGTTCGAGAAGCCGGCCGAAAAGGGCCTGTCTCAAGCTGCACTCGAGACTCTGGCGATCGTCGCCTACCTGGGGCCGCTCAGCCGGCCGGAGATCGCGCGCATCCGCGGCGTCAACGTCGACGGCGTCGTCGCCGGGCTCGCCGAGCGCGGGCTGATCGGCGAGAGCGGGCGCGAGAACGAGTTCGGCGCGATCCGCTATCGCACCACGCCGCTCTTCGAGCGGATCTTCGGGCTCGAGTCGCTCGCCGCGCTCCCGCGTGTCGACGACCTCGGCGCCGACGTGACCGAGATCCGCGAGCGCCTCGAAGCAGTCGCCGAGAAGCGCCCGGCGTAGGACAGGAACCTGGTTCGCAGAGCGAACCAGGTTCGAGCGCTCCGGCGCGCTACCTTGCCCTCGTGGACGTGACGGAGAAGACCTTCGAGACCGACGTGATCGAGGCGTCGAAAGAGGCGCCCGTCGTCGTCGACTTCTGGGCCGAGTGGTGCGGGCCGTGCAAGGCGCTCGGGCCGGTGCTCGAGGAGGCCGCCGCCGAGCAGGGCGTCACGCTCGCGAAGGTCGACGTCGACAGCAACCAGGCGCTCGCGAACGAGTACGGCATCCGCGGCATCCCTGCCGTCAAGGCGTTCCGGAACGGCCACGTCGTCGCGGAGTTCGTCGGCGCGCAGGGCCGCGCGGCGGTCGACGCGTTCCTGGAGGAGCTGACGAAGCCGCCGGTCGCCGACTCGGTCGACGATCCGGAGCTGCAGGCTGCGCTCGCTGCAGGCGACTACGAGCGCGCGTTCGAGCTGCTGCTCGGCCGCGTCGACGAGGACCCCGACGGCACGCGCGAGCTGATGGTCGCCCTGTTCGCCGAGCTCGGCCACGAGCATCCGCTCACCGTTCGGTACCGCCGTCGCCTCGCGACCGCGATCTACTAGCGCAGGCCCGAACCTGGTTCCGCGTAGCGGAACCAGGTTCGCGAGTTCAGCGGTCGAGCTCCGGGCGAAAGCCGTGGATCGTGGCGCGGTCGACGCGCCAGCCGCGCACGCCGTTGCGGTCGAGCGCGACCATCAGGACGCCGGTGCGCGTCGTGCCGGCGGAGCTGGCGGGAAAGACGAAGTTGCCGAGCGTCCAGGCGACGACCGAGTGGCGCGTCGGAGAGCTGACAGCGCCGAAGACGTGGGGGTGGGCGCCGAGGACGACCTGCGCGCCGGCATTGAGCGCCGCGGCCGCGAGCTCCTGCTGACGCTCCGACGGCACCGGATGCAGCTCGGTGCCCCAGTGGAACCAGCAGACGACGACGTCGGCCTGCCTGCGCGCCGCGCGGACGGCCGCCTCGACCGTGCTCGGATCGGCCTTCGCCGTCCCGGGTGAATCGGCCGTCGCGTTGAACCCGTAGGGGTTGACGTCGGAGAGCCCGACGAAGCCGATCCGGAGGCCGCCCGCCGTGACGATCACCGGACGGAGCGCTGCGGCGGCGTTGCTGCCCCCGCCGACGGTCTCGAGACCCGCCGCGTGCGCGTACCTGATCGTGTCCAGCAATGCGACCGAGCCGTAGTCGCCCGAATGGTTGTTCGCGACGGTGACGACGTCGAGACCGCCCGCGTCGTGCGCGCTCCGGAGCAGCGCGGGTGAACCGCGAAAATGGAACTGCTTGTCGGGCACCGGGACGCCGCGCATCGAGACGGCTCCCTCGAGGTTCGCGGTCGCGATGTCCGCGGCCCGCAGCGTGGGGCCGACCCGTGTCCACGGGTAGTTGCTCCCGAGTGTCGACACGGTCGCCCCGACCGCCTCTCCCGTCGTCACGTCGCCGACCGCAGCGAGCACCAACGGGCGCACGAGCAGCGTCCCGGCGCGGGCGACGACGCCGTTCGAGCGCACCGACACCGCGTAGCGGCCCGGACTCGGCGCAACCACGGAGAGCCGGAAGCCGCCGAGGCGCCCCGAGCGCACGACAGCGACGTTCCGGCCGCCGACCTTCGCCCGTACGAGCTCATGGGCACCCGCGAAGCCCGAGATCGAGAACCGGACGCCCGGTGCGACCCAGGCGGGGAGCGGCGAGGACAGCTTCACCGGAGCAGGCGAGCTCTT
The DNA here is from genome assembly GCA_963722065.1 of uncultured Thermoleophilia bacterium. Classification (GTDB taxonomy): domain Bacteria; phylum Actinomycetota; class Thermoleophilia; order Gaiellales; family Gaiellaceae; genus PALSA-600. The sequence continues at coordinate 240,690 of CAVRMI010000014.1, forward strand.
CCGAGCGGCAGGCTCCGCGCTCACCCCGGGCCGCACGAAGAGCACGGCGAGCAGAACGCCGAAGAACACGAAGAGCAGCCCTACGGCGGCGAGCACGCGTGACATGGAGATCGTGTTCGGCCGCGTCGGCGATGTTCCTGGCCCGAAAGAGGCGAGAATCCCGCCATGCGCCTCAACGCCTGGCTCGCACGTGCGGGCGTCGCCTCACGCCGCAAGGCGGATGAGCTGATCAAGGCCGGCCGCGTCACCGTCAACGGCGAGGTGGGGCAGTTGAACACGTTCGTGCAGCGCACCGACGAGGTGAGCCTCGACGGCAGCCCGCTCGCGAAACAGCAGCTCGCCTACGTCCTGCTGCACAAGCCTGCGGGCGTGGTGACGACCGCGAGTGACCCGCAGGGCCGCCCGACGGTCGTCGACCTCGTCGAGCACTCATCGCGCGTCGTTCCCGTCGGGCGCCTCGATGCCGACACGACGGGTGCGCTGCTCCTGACGAACGACGGCGACCTCGCGCATCGCCTCGCACACCCGAAGTACGAGGTGGACAAGGTCTACGAGGTCGAGACGTGGACGCAGCCGAGCGACGCCGACCTCGGCCGGCTGCGCACCGGCGTCGAGCTCGACGACGGCGTGACCAGTCCGGCCGACGTGCGCCGGCTCGCGGGCGCACGGATCGAGCTGACGATCCACGAGGGCCGCAACCGTCAGGTGAAGCGGATGTTCGAGGCGGTCGGGCACCGGGTGCGGTCGCTGCACCGCAGCCGCTACGGGCCGCTGACCCTCGAGGGGCTCGAGCCCGGCCGGTGGCGCGAGCTCGAGCCCTCCGAAGTCGAGCGACTTCGCTCGACGCCGTTCGTCTAGTTGTCTCCTACTTGCCGACGAGCCGGTCGGCCGACCGTAGGAGGTTGTTGCAGTGCGCCGTGTTCGAGTTGCCGTTCGGGATCGACGTGCCGTTGAACTCGGCGTTGAAGAGGTCGTTCTTGATCGAGGTCGCCAGGGCGTCTCGTTCCGTGCCGATGGCCTTGATCTTCGCGGCAACCGACTGATAGGTCGAATCGCTGCCGCTCGACCCGGTCTTCAGTGCGGCCGTGTCAGCGACGAGGACGTCGGTTCCGAACTGCCCGACACTGGAGTTGAGCTGCTTGTAACAGACGGCGAGTGGCAGGAACTTCTTGTCCCCGGTCTGACCCGGTGAGATCGTCAGATCCTCGGTCAGCACGCGGCCGTCGGTCACGTAGTCGTCCTTGAGCCCGACGAGCGCCATGATCGTCGGCCGGATGTCAGTGTGGTCGGCCCACGTGCCCGGGTTCTTCGCGTCGGTAGCTGTGACAAGCTGCGGGCTCGCGTTCGCTCCGTCGGCCGAGCTCGGGCCGTTCGCTGGCCCGAGACCGTCGACGCCCTTGTGGGCGACGCCAGGGCCTACCATTCCGAGCCACGTCGTGTCGATCTCGGGTGCGTAGTACCCGTGATCCCACGCGAACCCCTTGTTGAGCGAGGAGCAGTTCGTCGCGGCGTTGTCGGCCGTGGTGCCGGCAGCGCATGGCGTCGATCCGTCGCTCGCCCCGATCGTGAAGAAGTAATCGGGCTTCGGGAACAGCGTGAACGACGGTGTGCGGTTTGGATCCGCGTTGACGAAGTGGAGAAGCTGCTCGACCGTTGGATCGGCCTCGTACTGCGCGATCGTCTGGGCCGAGTCGCCGTCGTACGGGTTGTTTGCCTTCGCCTTCGCGGCGTCCCTCTCGAGCTGTCGCGTGACCGGGTCATTCGGGCCGGGATTGCCGTTGATGTAGAACGAGTTGCCCTGCGACTCGTTGTAGAACGGGGTGCTGTTCCCGAGCTGGTTCTGCAGCAGGCCGTGGATCGCGATCTGCCGCTCCCCGATCAGGCCGTCCGGGTAGCTGCAGGTGTAGCCGAGAGTCGCCGGCGTGCCCGAGCAGGCCGGGGTGAGCGAACGGCCGACGTTCGCGCCGGCGAAGTGGTCGCCTTCGTCGGCCGTGATCACGAACAGCGTGTTGTGCGCGGTGATCCCGTCGTCGGCGAGCCGCTGGAAGAACGTCGCGAACGCGGCGTTGTAGGCAGCGAGGTTCGCCTTGTAGCAGGTGTCGCCGGGGCCTTGCGCTGTGCCACTGTTCGAGCAGCCTGTTTCTCCGGACTTCTTCTCGTGCGCGTCCGAGATGTAGCCGTAGGTGATCGGCACGCCGACCTCTTGCATGTCCGCCATGTACGCGAGCGACTGCGCCGCGCTGATCGGGCCGAAGCCGGGGAAGCCGGGCGTGTTCGGCGGCAGGAACGCGCCGTTGATCTGATTGCCGTTCAGGTCGACCAGGTTCCCGGCGGTGTTCACGACCGGGTACGTGTGGCCGTTGACGACGCGGTTTCCGCCGGAGTTGGCCGCTTGTGCGAGCTGCGACTGCAGGTATTTCTGGCCGAACACCGCCTGGAAGTTGTCGTAACCACCCGGTTCGTCCGGCAGTGCATCGTTGACGGCTGTCGGCGACGGCGTCGTGTCCCCGAACTTGACCGCCTGGGCGGTGGAGCAGAACGAATCGTTCTGCGCGCAGTGCACCGCGAGGCCGAGATAGTCCGCGACCTCCTGGTCCTTGAAGGAGTCGCCGGTGTCGGCATTCAACTGGGCGACCTCCGGCGAGTTGGCGCCGAAGACGTTCTGCAGGTCCGGGCTGACGTTCTCGAGCACCATGTTCGCGGTCGAGGTGTCGCCGACGTCGCAGCCTGCACGCGTGAACGGCACCCATGGCGCGGGCGGCGTCTTCGGCGGCTGGCCCGATGCAGGAACGAGCGGCGAGTAAGGCTGGTTCGGGAATGCGTCGACCCCGTACGTCCCGGTCCAGTAGGCAAAGGACGACTTCGACACCGGGACGCCCGACGTGTTGAAGGTCTCGTAGGAGTTCGTGATGGGCTGTCCATGCCGGTCGCCGTACAGGCCCGTGTAGTTGGTGATGCTGTCGTCGGCCGTGTGCGCGATCAACGGCGTATGGTTGTTCGAGAGCATCGTGCCCTGGCTCGTGATGAAGTTCTCGAGAGCCGGCATCTGTTCGAGATCCGACAAGACGTTCGGGTTGTCACGGTTGAAGTGGACGTTGTCGAACGTGATCTCGATCACGTGCTTGATGCCGTTTCCGAGCCGGCAACCCGATGACGGCGTTGGCGTGATAGCTGCGGCAGCGCTGCCCCGCGTACCGGCTGCTGCCGTGAAGGCAATCGCAGCGCAGGCAACGGTGAGCCCGGCGACGATCGGCAAGCGTTTACTGAACCTCATGCCACTTCCCTCCTTCGTGTTTGCACTGCAGCGCCGACGCTACGATCGGCGCCCCAGCAGAGGGGGTACCACGATTGGGCGATTCGGTAACAACCTGTCAACGGCCCGGGCCGCTCGGCTCAAGGACGCACAAACCCCATTCGCTCGTACATCTGCTCGAGCGTCGGCGCGGAGGTTTGACGCGCCTTTTCTGCGCCGACCTGCAGCAGCCTCCGCAATTCGCCCTCGTCGGCGCGCAGCTCCTGGTACGTGACCTGGATCGGGGTGACGAGCTCGACGACGGCCTCGCCGACGTCGCTCTTCAGGTCGCCGTAGCCCTTGCCGTCGTAGGCCTGCTCGACCTGCGGGACCGGAACGCCGGTCGCTACCGAGAGGATCTCGATCAGATTCGAGACGCCCGGTTTCTCGTCCGGGGCATAGCGGATCTCCCGTCCGGAGTCGGTGACCGCGGTCTTGAACTTCTTGCGGATCACATCCGGCTCGTCGAGCACGAGCACCGTGCCCTGCGCGCTGCCACCGGTGGTCGACATCTTGTTCGAGGGCTCCTGCAGGTCCATGATCCGCGCACCGACCGTCGGGTAGACACCGCGCGGCACCTTGAACGTCTCGCCGTAGCGCGCATTGAACCGCTGGGCGACGTCGCGGGCGAGCTCGAGATGCTGTCGCTGGTCGTCGCCGATCGGGACGATGTCGGTCTGGTAGAGCAGGATGTCGCCGGCCATCAGCACCGGATAGGTGAAGAGGCCGGCGGAGACGAACTCCTTGCTTTCGCCCTTCTCCTTGAACTGGGTCATACGGCCGAGTTGTCCGAACCCGGTGACGGCCGAGAGCAGCCAAGCCGCCTCGGGATGCGCGGTCACGTGGCTCTGCAGGAAGAGCGTGCAGCGGTCGGGGTCCAGCCCGACCGCGAAGAGCAGGGCCGCCAGGTCGAGCGAGCGGTCGTGCAGGTCCTGCGGGTCGTACTCGGTGGTGATCGAGTGCAGGTCGACGATGCAGAAGAAGGCCTCGCCCTCGTCCTGGGTCGAGACGTACTGGCGCATCGCGCCGATGTAGTTGCCGATGTGCTTGGCGCCCGTGGGCTGGATGCCGGAAAAGACACGCATTGAAGTCACCTCTCGTCGGTCGTGGTCGCGCCGGGTCGAATCAGCGGACGAGGCGGCTCTAGCGCAGGCCTCCGCCTCGCCCGCGGCGCCATGACCAACCGATCCGGGAGGCGAAGATCACAGAGAGAGGATAGAGCAAAAGGCGCAACTACACTGGGATCGATGACGGTGACGCCCTCGACCTGGTCGCCGCGCTCCTGGCGCGAGCGGACTGCGCTTCAACAGCCGGACTGGCCCGACGGCGCCGCCGTCGACGCCGCGGTCGAGCGCCTGACGGCGAGCCCGCCGCTCGTCTTCGCCGGCGAGGCCCGGAACCTCCGCGACAACCTTGCGAAGGTGATCGACGGCCGCGCGTTCCTGCTCCAGGCGGGCGACTGCGTCGAGTCGTTCAACGAGATCTCGACGATGCGCATCCGCGAGAAGCTGAAGATCATGCTGCAGATGTCCGCCGTGCTGACGTACGGCGCCACGCTCCCGGTGGTCAAGGTGGGGCGGATCGCGGGCCAGTTCACGAAGCCGCGCTCCGAGCCGTTCGAGCGCGTCGGTGACGAGGAGATCCCGAGCTTCCGCGGGCACATGATCCACGACGACGCCCGCACCGCCGAGGCGCGCGTGCCCGACCCTCGACGAATGGTCGAGGGTTACAACCAGTCCGCGTCCACCCTGAACCTGCTGCGGGCGTTCACGAAGGGCGGCTACGCCGACCTCACCCAGGTCCACCTGTGGAACAAGGACTTCGTCTCCTCGTCGCCCGAGGGTGTCCGTTACAACCTGCTCGCCGCGGAGATCGAGCGCGCGCTCGCCTTCATGGCTGCCTGCGGCATCGATCTGGCGAGCGAGCGCCGGCTGCACGAGGTCGACGTCTTCACGAGCCACGAGGGCCTCCTGCTCGACTACGAGGAGGGCCTGACCCGCCGGGACTCGATCACCGGCGACTGGTACGACTGCTCCGCACATCTCCTCTGGATCGGTGAGCGCACGCGCCAGCTCGACGGCGCACACGTCGAGTTCTTCTCCGGCGTGCACAACCCGATCGGGGTGAAGATCGGGCCGGCCGCGACCCCCGCCGACGTCGTCGAGCTCGCGGAGCGCCTCAATCCGCTGCGCGTGCCCGGCCGGCTGACCTACTACGCGCGGATGGGCGCGGAGCACGTGCGCGAGCTGCTGCCGCCGCTTCTGCGCGCCGTGCGGGACGAAGGGCATCCGGTGCTGTGGGCGTCCGATCCGATGCACGGCAACGGGATTCGCACCGCCGACGGAGTGAAGACGCGCCGCTTCGACGCGATCATGGCCGAGCTCGAAGGCTTCTTCAACGCCTGCTGGGAGGTGGGCGTGTGGCCGGGCGGCGTCCACCTGGAGTTCACCGGCGAGGACGTCACCGAGTGCCTCGGCGGCGCCGACGACGTGCTCGAGGAGCATCTGGCGTCGCGCTACGAGACGCTGCTCGACCCGCGCCTGAACGCCCGCCAGTCGCTCGACCTCGCGTTCCGCCTGGCCGAGCTGATGCGCGCGCCCCGCTGACGGTTGCCGGAACCTGGTTCGGGAAGCGAACCAGGTTCCCGGGTTGCTGGCTCGGTGCGGAACGCGTGTCAGGGTGCTGCGCTGGTGGTTTGCCGGAACCTGGTTCGGGAAGCGAACCAGGTTCCCGGGTTGCTGGCTCGACTGCACCGGATCAAATTCGAGGACCAGGTTCAATGGGGGCATGAGGATCGCAATCGTCGGCACCGGGCTCATGGGCGCGTCCGTCGCGCTCGCCGCGCAGCGGCGCGGCGACGTCGTCGTCGGCTGGGACCCCGAGCCCGCCGCGCTCGCCGCCGCCGTCGGCGTGGGAGCCGTGGAGGCCGCCGCGAGCCTGGAAGACGCAGTGGCCAGGGTGGAGCTCGCCGTCGTCGCCGCGCCGATCGCACAGCTGCCCGCATCGGTCGCCGCGGTGCTCGCTGCGAGCGGCGAGGCGACCGTCACCGACGTCGGCTCGACGAAGGCGTCGGTCGTCCGCGCCGCCGACGGCTCGCCGCGCTTCGTCGGCGGGCATCCGATCTGCGGCTCCGAGACGCGCGGGGCCGAGAACGCGACCGCGGGCTTCTTCGAGGGTGCGACGTGGTTCCTCACGCCGGTCGCGCACACGGATCCCGCACGGCACAGGCTCGTCCACGGTTTCGTCTCCGACCTCGGCGCGACGCCGGTCGCGATCGACGCCGATGCGCACGACCGGCTCGTCGCGATGACGAGCCACGTGCCGCACGTGCTCGCGAACATCGTCGCGAACCAGACCGGTGCGTCGCGCATCGACGGTCACGAGCCGCTCGCGCACGCAGGCGGCTCGCTCCGCGACATGACCCGCATCGCCGGCGCGAACCCGCGCATCTGGATCGACATCTTCCTCGACAACGCCGGTGCGATTCGCGGAGCGCTCGCCGAGCAGCGGCGCCTGATCGAGCAGGTCGAGACCGCACTCGAGCAGGGCGATGCGGGCTTTCTCGCCCGCTGGATCGGCGAGGCGTCGAGCAACCGCCGGCGCATGCTGGAGCGCGAGTATCCGGATCCGGGCTCGCTGCAGCGGCTGCGGGTCCACGTCCCCGACCGTCCGGGCGTGCTCGCCGGCATCACGCAGGCGCTCGGCGCCGAGCGGATCAACATCGAGGACTTCGAGCTTCACCACGTCTCGCCCGAGCGCGGCGGGACGCTGACGCTGCTCGTCGAGGGCGAGGGCGAGGCGCAGCGCGCCGCGACGATGCTCGAGTCGCAGGGGTACAGCGTCGTGATCTCGGCGGTGCTCGATGAGGGTTGAGCCCGCAGTCAGGCTCGAGGGGCACTTCGCCGTGCCGGGCGACAAGTCGATCTCGCACCGAGCGCTCCTCTTCGGCGCCGTCTCGGACGGCGACACCGTCGTCCGCGGCTTCGGGCGCTCCGGCGACACCCTGTCGACACTCGCGGCGGTGCGCGCGCTCGGGGTCCAGGTCGACGACGACGGCGACCAGCTCGTCGTGCACGGCGCCGGTCTGCGCGGCCTGCAGTCCGCGTCGATCGACTGCGGCAACGCCGGCACCCTGGCGCGCCTGATCGTGGGACTGCTCGCCTTCCAGGACGGCAGCTTCACGCTCACCGGCGACGAGTCGCTCTCCGCGCGCCCCATGGAGCGCGTTGCCGAGCCGCTGCGGCGGATGGGTGCCCGGATCGAGACGACCGACGGGCATCTGCCGCTCACGGTCACCGGCTCGCCGCTCGAGGCGATCGACTACGAGCTGCCGGTGGCGAGCGCCCAGGTGAAGTCCGCCGTCCTCCTCGCCGGTCTGGGGGCCACCGGCAAGACGACCGTGATCGAACCGGCGCCGACCCGCGACCACACCGAGCTGATGCTGCAGGACGCGGGCGCGCGCGTGACCGTCCGCCCGAGCTCGGTCAGCATCGACCCGCCCGAGCGCCTACGGCTCGGCGCGGTCGACGTGCCGGGCGACTTCTCCTCGGCCGCGCCGTTCATCGTCGCGGCCACGCTGGTCCCCGAGTCCCGCATCACGATTCACGACGTCAGCCTCAATCCACGGCGCACGGGGCTGCTCGACGTCCTCGGGCGGATGGGCGGCCGGGTCGGGATCCTGGAACGACGGCGGCTCGGCGCGGAGCAGGTCGGCGACCTCGAGGTGCGCGGAGCGGAGCTCACCGCGACGACGATCCATTCCAGCGAGGTGCCGCTGCTCGTCGACGAACTGCCGCTCTTCGCCTTGCTCGCCTCCCAGGCGCGCGGTGAGAGCTGGGTCTACGGCGCCGGGGAGCTGCGGCACAAGGAAACGGACCGGATCGATGCGGTGGTCGACGCGCTGCGCGCGATCGGCGGGCGCATCAAGGGCCACGACGAGGGCTTCTCGGTGACGGGGGTGCCGACGCGCCCGAAGGGCGGGAAGGTCGACGCGCGCGGAGACCATCGGATCGCCATGCTTGGGGCCGTTGCAGGGCTGGCGAGCCGCGAGGGCGTCGAGGTGCAGGGCGCCGACACGGTGGCGATATCCTTCCCCGGCTTCTACGACCTGCTTGGCCAAATCGCTCGAAGAGCAAGCGATTTGGCTAGTGAAGAATCATGACGACTTCCCTCTCATCCCTTCCCACTAGCCTCTTCGTCCGAAGGGCGAAAAGGCCATGATTGTCGCCATTGACGGACCGGCAGGCGCCGGCAAGAGCACGGTCGCCCGCAAGCTCGCGGACCGGTTGGGCTTCAGCTATCTCGACACGGGCGCGATGTACCGCGCGTTGACCTGGCTCGCGATCCGCGAGGCTCTCCCGCTCGCCGAGGGCGACGCGCTCGGCGACCTGGCGCGCCGGAACCCGGTCACCTTCGACGACGTCGGACGCGTCTTCATCGCGGACACCGATGTCACCTCGGCGATCCGGCAGTCGCGGATCGACCGCATGGTGCCCGTCGTCGCGCGCCACCACGATGTGCGCGAGGTGATGCGCGAACGGCAGCGCGTCCTGGGCCACCAGGGGAACGTCGTCATCGAGGGCCGCGACATCGGCACCGTCGTCGCGCCGGACGCCGAGGTGAAGATCTATCTCCACGCCGATCCCGCGATTCGCGCCGCGCGGCGCCAGGCCGAGCGCCCCGACATCGGCGCCGACGCGCTCGCGACCGACCTGCGCATCCGCGACGCGTCGGACCGGGTGCGCATGCAGCCTGCGGAGGACGCGGAGCTGATCGACACGACGGGCCTCGAGGTCGACGACGTCGTGTCGCGGATCGAGGAGCTGATCCGCGTGCGCTCTCCGGCAGCGCCGTGACGCTCCAGGACGTGACCTGGGGCCTCGGCCGTGTCTACATGGGCCGGCCGGCGCGCTGGGTGACGCGCGCACGCGCCTACGGGAGCGAACGCGTTCCCGCGACCGGCGGGCTCGTCTACGCGGCCAATCACATGCATTGGCTCGACATCCCGATCGTCGGCGCGATGTCGCCGCGCAACGTCAGCTTCGTCGCCAAGTCCGAGGTGCTCGGGTTTCCCGGGCTCGGGCGGTTCGTGGGCTGGCACGGCACGATCGCCGTGCGGCGCGGAGCGTCCGACCGCGACGCAGTGCGGTTGATGCGGGAGACGGCGCGCGGGGGAGGCGTCGTCGGCCTGTTCGTCGAGGGGACCCGGCTGAAGCTCGGGCGGCCGGGCAAGGCCCAGCCCGGTGCAGCGATGGTCGCCGTGCAGGAGGCCGTGCCGGTCGTCCCGATCGCGATCTACGGCACGCAGTTCTGGAAGATCAGCGACTTCGCGCCCTGCTCGATCGCGTTCGGCGAGCCCGTGCGCTTCGACGCTGTGCCGAAAGGAGGCCGCGGCTACAAGGAGGCGACCGCCGAGATCGAGCGGCGCATCAACGTGCTCTTCGACTGGCTCGCGGACGTCCATGCGAAGGGCCGCCCCGCAGGCCTGACACCGCCGCTGTGAGCAGCACGGCCGTCAAGCTCGAAGGCACCGTGGCGATCGTCGGCTTTCCGAACGTCGGCAAGTCGACGCTCGTCAACCGCCTGACCGCGACGCGCCAGGCCGTCGTGCACGAGACGCAGGGAACGACGCGGGACCGCAAGGAGCTCGTCTGCGAATGGAACGGGCGCAGCTTCCTCCTGGTCGACACCGGCGGCGTGGACATCGCCGATCCGAGCCCGATCACGAAGCAGATCGCGCTGCAGGCGCGTGCGGCGATCAAGGAGGCAGACCTGGTCCTCTTCGTGGTCGACGCGCGCGTGGGCGTGACGCCCGGCGACGAGGAGCTCGCACAGATCCTCCGCGAGGCGAAGAAGAACGTGCTCGTGCTCGCGAACAAGATCGACGACCCGTCGCAGGAGAGCCTTGCGCTCGAGTTCCACCGGCTGGGCTTCGGCGAGCCGTTTCCGATCTCCGCGCTTCACGGCTCGAACACCGGCGACCTGCTCGACGAGATCCTCGACCTGCTGCCGGGCGAGTCGTCCCGGACGGTCGAGGAGGATGCGATCCGCGTTGCCATCCTCGGCCGCCCGAACGTCGGCAAGTCGTCGCTCTACAACAAGCTCGTCGGCTCCGAGCGCACCATCGTCTCCGAGGTGCCCGGCACGACGCGCGACACGATCGACACGGTGATCGAGCACGACGGCCGGACGTTCCAGCTGATCGACACGGCCGGGCTGCGGCGCAAGCGCAAGCAGCGGCAGGGGATCGAGTACTACTCCGAGCTGCGCGCCCTCGAGGCAGCGGAACGGGCCGACGTCGCGCTCGTCCTGATCGACGCGGGGGAGGGCATCGTCGAAGGCGACATCACAGCGGTCGAGGTCGCGCGCAAGGCGCATTGCGCGACGTTGATCGTCCTCTCGAAGTGGGACATCTCGGAGATCACGATCGAGGACGTGCGCCCGGAGCTGGCGCGCCGGCTGCGGCAGCGGCCCGACTTCATCACGATCTCGTCGCTGACGGGTCGCGGCGTCTCGCGACTGCTGGGCAAGGTCGAGGAGCTGTACGACCGCTTCGTCTCACGTGTCCCGACCGCGGAGCTGAACAGGTTCATCGCCGAGCTGAAGGAGATGCGCCAGGCGCCGTCCAAGGGCGTCCGCCGGCTGAACCTGCTCTACGGCGCGCAGGTGACGACGCGGCCGCCGCGCTTCCGCTTCACCGTCAACGATCCAGGTCTCGTCACCCGCGACTACGCCTACTGGGTCGAGAACCAGCTGCGCGAGCGGTTCAACCTCGAGGGAGTGCCGGTGGTGGTCGACTTCCGCGAACGGTCATGAGATTCGTCGTCGTGGGAGGCGGCGCGTGGGGGCGGGCGTTCAGCCGTCTGCTGCGCGACCGCAGTCACGACGTGTTCGTCGCCACGCGCGTGACGCTCGACGACGCGCCGTACGAGGAGGCCGACGTCGTCGTGATCGCCGTGCCGAGCGCCGCATTCGCCGAGGTTCTGGCGCGGGTGCGCGGCGACGCGCCGGTCCTCAGCCTCGTCAAGGGGCTCGACCCGGCGACGGGCAACCGGCTCTCCACCCTGGTGCAGGGACGGGCGGTGGCGGTGCTCTCGGGGCCGAACATGGCGGAGGAGGTCGCGACCGGCCTGCCCGGTGCCGCCGTGATCGCCTCGGAGGACGAGGCGCTCGCGCTGCGGCTGCAGGAGGCGGTCAACTCGGGCACGTTCCGGGTCTACGTCAACGGCGACCTGATCGGGGTCGAGCTGTGCGGCGCCGCGAAGAACGTGATCGCCCTGTCGGCGGGCGCCGTCGACGGGCTCGGGCTCGGCGACAACGCGAAGTCGGCCCTCATCACCCGCGGGCTCGTGGAGATGGCGCGGCTCGGGGAGGCGTGCGGAGCCGAGCCGGAGACGTTCTCCGGGCTGGCCGGCATGGGCGACCTGATCGCGACGTGCTTCCACCGGCTCGGCCGCAACCGCCGCGCGGGGGAGCTGATCGCGCGCGGTGCGACCCCCGACGAGGCGAGGGCCCAGATCGGCCAGGTGGTCGAAGGGCTGACCACCGCGCCGGTGCTGCGCGATCTGTCGCGGCGCATCGGCGTGGAGCTGCCGATCACCGAAGGCGTCTGCTCGGTGCTGGACGGCATGCCGCTGCACGAGCTCGCGGGCTCGCTCATGGGCAGGCGCCCGACCGAGGAATAGCTACCCTTCGCGGCCATGGCAGAGCGGAGCTTCCTCTTCACGTCGGAGTCGGTCACCGAAGGGCACCCCGACAAGATCGCCGACCAGATCTCCGACGCAGTTCTCGACGCTGCGCTCGCGAACGACCCGCTGAGCCGGGTCGCCTGCGAGACGCTCATCACGACCGGGCTCGTCGTGGTCGCGGGAGAGATGACGACCGAGGAGTACATCGACATCCCGCGCATCGTGCGCGAGACGGTCAAGGGGATCGGCTACACGCGCGCCAAGTACGGATTCGACGCGGACACCTGCGGTGTGATCGTGACGCTCGACGAGCAGTCGCCCGACATCGCGCAGGGCGTCGACACGGCGTACGAGCTGCAGCACGACCCGAGTGACGACGATCCGCTCGACAAGGTCGGCGCAGGCGACCAGGGGATGATGTTCGGCTACGCCTCCAACGAGACGCGCGAGCTGATGCCTCTGCCGATCATGCTCGCGCACCGCATCGCCAAGCGGCTGGCCGAGGTGCGGAAGTCGGACGTGCTCCCGTACCTGCGGCCGGACGGCAAGGCGCAGGTCTCGATCCGCTACGAGGTGGACGCCGAGGGGCACCAGGCCCCGGTGGAGATCGAGCGGGTCCTGATCTCGACCCAGCACCGCGAGGGGCTCGATCCGGAGACGATGATCAAGCCCGACCTGATCGAGCACGTGCTGCGCCCGATCCTGCCGCGCGACCTCTACGACGAGAAGAGCCTCGACGATCCGAAGTTCGTCTTCGTCAACCCGACGGGCAAGTTCGTGATCGGCGGGCCGATGGGGGACACGGGGCTCACCGGGCGGAAGATCATCGTCGACACCTACGGCGGCGCCGCGCCGCACGGCGGCGGAGCGTTCTCCGGCAAGGATCCGACGAAGGTCGACCGGTCGGCTGCGTACGCGGCCCGGTATGTCGCGAAGAACGTCGTCGCGGCGGGGCTCGCCGACCGCTGCCAGATCCAGGTCGCCTACGCGATCGGCGTCGCCCACCCGTTCTCGATCCTCGTCGAGACGTTCGGCACCGAGAAGCTCCCCGTGGCGCGCATCGAGGAGCTCGTCAAGCAGCACTTCGATCTGCGTCCTGCGGCGATCCTGCACGACCTCGACCTGCGGCGCCCGATCTACCAGAAGACCGCCGCGTACGGCCACTTCGGCCGCGACGACCACGACTTCTCGTGGGAGCGCACCGACAAGGCCGCTGCGCTGCGCGAGGCTGCCGGCCTCGCCGCCGCCGCCTCGGCTCGACCCTGATTCGCCGCAGGCGAACCAGGGTCGCGAGTTTCTGGTCTGGCGCGCGCACGCGGGACTCTGGTTCGGCTGCGCCGAATCAGAGTCCCCTCACACGCGCTTGACGAAGAGCCCGGCGGCGGCTCGTTCGCCGATCGCCTTCTCGTCGCCGTCGACCGCGACGCGGAACTGGCCCGCGGCAGGCTCGGCGGCGCGCAGCTCGACGGCAGTCCCGGGCGTCAAGCCCTCGTCGTAGAACCAGTGCAGAAGATCGCCGTCGTGCTCCGCGAGCCGGACGATCGTCGCCTGCGCGCCGGGCTCGAGCTCCGACAGGGGCTCCAGCTCCCGGTTCTCCGCCTGCTCGAAGTCCGGGTCGACCGGCCAGCCGTGCGGGCAGCGGTCCGGGTAGCCGAGCTTCACCTCGATCCGCTCGACCATGTCGTCGCTGAACGTCCCGCCGAGCTCGTCGGCGTAGACGTGCGCCTCCGCAGCCGTGTAGCCCATGAAGTCCGTCAAGAGCCGCTCGATGATCCGATGCTTGCGGACGACCTTGCGCGCCCGTTCCGCACCGGCCGGGGTGAGGATCGCCTCCTTGTGCTCGCCGCGCTCGACGAGCCCTTCGGCCTCGAGGCGCTTCAGCATCTCGCCGGCGGAAGCTCGTGAGACGCCGAGCATCTCGGCGACCCGTGAGGCGATCGTCTGCGACGTGCCCGTGGTTGCCGGCCGGTACTCGCCGATCGGGAACGCGAGAAAGTAGATCGTCTCCAGGTACTCGTCGATTCCGTGACCGGCAGCCATCGGCTTCGATCGTAGTGTGGAAACCTGCTGTAAGGTGACCCTTACACGGCATGAGCACCGCCCAGACACTCATCCTCGGCGCGATCGCCGGGCTCACGATCTTCATCGGCCTCCCGATGGGCCGGGTCCGCTCGAGCTCGGTGGCGCTGCGGGCCGCCCTGAGCTCGGTCGCGACCGGCATCCTCGTCTTCCTCTTCTGGGACGTGATCTCCCACGGGGTCGAGCCGATCGATGCCCACCTGGCCGCGCACCAGTGGGCCGGCTTCGTCGGCTACGCGACCCTGTTCGCGCTCGGTGTGGCGGCGGGGCTGATGAGCCTCGTCTACTACGACAGCTGGCTCAAGGACAAGCGCGCGACGCCGCTCGTCGGGCCGGGCGCCGCCGCCGTCGACGAGTTCCGGCACCGCTCCTGGTTCGAGACGCTGACGCCCGGGCGCCGGCTCGCGCTCCTGATCGCGACCGGCATCGGCCTGCACAACTTCGGTGAGGGGCTCGCGATCGGACAGTCGGCCGCAGCCGGCGAGCTCTCGCTCGCCCTCGTCCTGATCATCGGCTTCGGCCTCCACAACGCGACGGAGGGCTTCGGGATCGCCGGCCCGATGTCCGGCGAGGCCGAGATCCCGAGCTGGGGCTTCCTCGCGTTGATGGGCCTGATCGGCGGCGGGCCGACGTTCGTCGGCACGCTGATCGGGCAGGCATGGGTCAGCCCGGCACTCGAGGTCGTGTTCTTCGCGGTCGCCGGCGGATCGATCCTCTACGTCGTGATTCAGCTCTTCGAGGTGTGCAAACGCTTCGCGATGCCGAAGCTCGTCGCGTGGATGCTGCTGCTCGGGCTGCTGCTCGGGTTCGCCACCGACTGGATCCTCGTAGCCGCCGGAGCCTGAATTACCCTGGCCCAGCTTGGGCCCGTTCTTCCACGCAGTCGCGGTCTTCTTCGAGCATCTGACCGAGGTGCAGTGGTCGGCGCTCGGGCTGGGGGTGGTCTGCCAGATCCTGAAGCTGCTTTGTCGGGCGCGTGCGTGGCAGAACATCCTGCGGGCCTCGTATCCCCGGGCGGGACTTCGCTACCGGAGTGCCCTCGGCGCATATGCCGCCGGGGTCGGCGTCAACTCGATCGCGCCGGCGCGGGGCGGTGATGTGATCAAGCTCTACCTCATTCACCACCGCGTCGACGGATCGTCGTACCCGACCCTTGCGTCGACGCTGATCGTGGAGACGTTGTTCGACTTCTTCGTCGCCGCCGCGCTGCTCCTCTGGGCTCTCTCGATCGGCGTGTTGCCGACGCACCAGGTCTATGCGCGGATTCCGACGGTCGATTGGAGGTTCTTCCTTCGGCACCAGCGCGCGACGGAGATCGGCCTTGCGGTGCTGGCAGTTGCGGCAGTCGCGGGGGCGCTTTGGGCCAGACGGCGGGCAGTCGATTTTTGGGCACGTGTTCGGCTCGGCTTTGCGATCTTCAGCGACGTTCGCCGACTGGTGGTCGGCGTGCTCGTGCCCCAGTCCATCTCTTGGGTGCTCCGGATCGCGACGCTGTACTTCTTCCTTCAGGCGTTCGGTGTCCACGCCACGATCCACAATGCGTTGCTCGCCCAGGTTGTCGAGTCACTTGCGACCCTCTTTCCGGCGACGCCGGGCGGGGCCGGCACCAAGCAGGGTCTGATCGTCTACCTGTTCCGAAGGCAGGCGGTTTCAACGTCGCTCCTGCTCGCGTTCAGCGTCGGCATGAACATCGTCATCACGGTGGTGAACATCCTCGTCGGGCTGGTCGCAATCGGACTGATGGCCGGGACGCTGTCGTTCAAGGGTCTGCGCAAGGATGCAAGCTCAGAGCAGGCGATCTAGTGCCCTTCGCTTCCGTCTACCCGCTCGTCACTGCGCGGGCAATCGCTCGCGAGTTCACGTACGAGGTCCCCGAGGGCACTGCGGTCGGAGCGATCGTGCGAGTCCCCTTCGGCCGCTCGCGGGCGAGAGCGGTCGTCGTGTCGCTCGTCGACGCGGCGCCCGACGGCATCGCGGCCCGGCCGATCGAGGCCGTGATCGGCGAGATCCCCGCGACGCTCGTCGAGCTCGCGCTCTGGATCGCCGACTACTACGGCTCGACCCCTGCGCGGGCGCTCGCGCTCGTCGCTCCCGAGACGCCGAAGCGGCGCAAGGAGCAGGCGCCCCCGGCGGAGCGGCAGGCGCTCACCGGCGAGGACGAGCCGCTGCAGCTCTCGGAGTCGCAGATCGCGGCAGTCGACCGGATCGTCAACGGCGACGGGAACTTCCTGCTGTACGGCGCGACCGGTTCCGGAAAGACCGAGGTGTACCTCCA
Organism: uncultured Thermoleophilia bacterium; assembly: GCA_963722065.1. GTDB lineage: Bacteria > Actinomycetota > Thermoleophilia > Gaiellales > Gaiellaceae > PALSA-600. Next base: position 257,023 of record CAVRMI010000014.1, read on the forward strand.
GGCGTGTGCCTCGGTGCTCGAGCGCGGGTTCGGGGCGATCGTGCTCGTGCCCGAGATCGCGCTCGCTCCGCAGACCGTCGGCCGGGTCCGCGCACGCTTCGGCGACCGGGTGGCGATCCTCCATTCGGCTCTCACCGACGCGGAGCGCCGCGACGAGCGTGCACGGATCGCGAGCGGCGAGGCCCGCATCGTCGTCGGCGCCCGCTCGGCGATCTTCGCCCCGATTCGCGGCCTCGGCCTGATCGTCGTCGACGAGGAGCACGACCCGTCCTACAAACAGGACTCCGATCCACGCTACGACGCACGGACGGTCGCGGCGAAGCGGGCGGCTCTCGAGGGCGCCGTCGCGGTCTTCGGGTCGGCGACGCCGCGACCGGAGAGCTGGGCGGCGCTCGAGCACCTCGAGCTCGGCGGCCGGATCGGCGCCGACCTGCCGCCGGTGCGGGTGATCGATCTGCGGCGCGAAGCCGGCTACCCGCTCTCGGCGCCGCTCCTGCGCGCGCTGCGCGCGGTGGCCGAGCATCGCGGCAAGGCGATCCTGCTCCTGAACCGGCGGGGGGTTGCGCCGGCGCTCCACTGCCGCGCGTGCGGGACGACGATTCGCTGTCCGAACTGCGATGTCTCGCTCGTTCTGCACGGCGACACGCAGCTGCGCTGCCATCACTGCGGCTACGAGCGGCAGGCGCCGTCGACGTGCGAGGCGTGTGGCTCGCCGGAGCTCGCGCGGTTGGGGGCCGGGACGCAGAAGCTCGAGCGGGAGCTCGCGCGGGAGGTGCCGGAGCTCGAGCTGATCAGGCTCGACGCCGACGCGGTGGCGAAACCGGAGCAGCTTGCGAGCTCGCTCGCGCGCTTCCGCGATGCGGAGGGCGCGGTGCTGCTCGGCACGCAGATGGTCGCGAAAGGCCACCACTTCGCCGGGGTCGAGCTGGCGGCGGTCGTCGACGCGGACACGGGGCTCGGGATGCCCGACTTTCGCGCGGAGGAGAGGACGTTCCAGCTGATCACGCAGCTGGCCGGGCGCAGCGGCCGGGACGCGCCGGGGCGGGTGCTCGTCCAGTCGTTCCAGCCCGATGCGCGCCCGATCGTCTACGCGGCGCGACACGACGTCGCGCGGTTCCTCACGGAGGAGCTCGAGCGGCGCAAGGAGCTCGGGTATCCGCCGTTCTCGCACCTCGTACGGATCGTCGTGGCCGGGCCCGAGCTCGAGCCCGTGATCCGCGCGCTCGACGAGTTGAAGGCGGGGATCACCGGCGCCGACCTGCTCGGGCCCGCCGCGCTGCTTCGCCTGCGGGGCAAGTACCGGGCGCAGCTCGTGGCGAAGACGTCGCAGCCGCGCCGCATCGCCTCGCAAGCCGCGCGGCTCCTGGCCGCCGCGGCCCCGAACATGCGCAAGGCGAAGCTGACCGCGGTCGTCGACGTCGACCCGCAGTCGCTCTGACAGACATGCCCCACCCAGACGGGCAACCGCACTACCCGGTGGCTGCCACCGTGTAGTGCCCCAACGCTCCCGAACGGGCACGTCTGCCGCGGCCGGTTGGGCTTCGGCACCATAGGGCTGTCGTGAAGCAGCGGCCCGAGGACATCATCGGCGAGTGGGGGATCCGCGACGTGACGCCCCCGTCACAGGTCGAGCGCCGGCGGCTCGAGGCCGAGCAGGACCTGAACCCGCTCGTCGGCCGGCCGCTGCCCCGGCGCATCCGCCGCTTCCGCATCGAGGCCGACCGCCACTTCGCCTCGCTGGGCGGGCCGCTCCCGTTCATGCAGCGGCTGAAGCGGATCGACGACGAGACGGAGCGCCAGGCGCGGCTGCTCGCAGACGCCTACGCCGAGCACGGCGCCGACCCGGCCGCCTGGCGGCGGATCGTCGAGCACTGGAACTTCAGCGAGGTGAACGACCTGATCGAACGGCACAACCGCTGGTATCCGGTCGAGGCGCGGCTCCCGATGGACCCGAGAACCCGCGACTACGTGAAGGTCGGCGGGCGCTCCTACCGCCGCGATCCGCTCGACCAGGCCTGGATCCTCGAGCGCTTCCCCTACACTGCGTCGCCGTGAGCGAGCACGACCACGACCATGAGCACGACCACGACCACGACCACGACGGCGAGCCCGGCGAGGAGGCGCGCGCCGAGGCAGAGGCCGACGCCCGCCGCCGCTTCGCGCTCGCCCAGATCCGGCAGTACGGCGATCCGGCTCTGAGGCTCGTCGCGCACGAGGTCGTGGACTTCGACGACGACTTGCGTAGGCTCGTCGAGCGCATGACCACGCTGATGCACGAGGCGCAGGGCGTCGGGCTCGCCGCCACGCAGGTCGGGGTCCTCAGGCGCCTCTTCGTGTTCGAGCCCGACGACGAAGGCCCGCGGGTGATCGTGAACCCGGTGATCGTCGAGCGCTCGGACGACTCGGAGACCGACGAGGAGGGCTGCCTCTCGCTGCAGGGCGTTCGCGTTCCGGTCGAGCGCTCGCTCACCGTGACGATCGACGGCAAGGACGCCGACGGACAGGACGTTCGCTGGGAGCTCGACGAGTACGGCTCCCGCGTCGTGCAGCACGAGCTCGACCACCTGGACGGCGTGCTGATCATCGACCGCACCGACGACGAGCACCGCAAGGAGGCGCTCGCGACGCTGCGGCCCCGCGTCGTCCTGCGCTGATGCGCATCGGCGTCGCCGCGACCGCGCCACTCGGGGCGGACGTGCTCGAACGTCTCGCCGAGGCGCACGACGTCGCCTGGCTGCTCACCCGCCCCGACGCGCCGCGCGGCCGCGGACGCAGGCTCGCCGCTCCGCCCGCCAAGGACGTGGCGCTGCGGCTCGGCATCCCCGTCCACCAGCCTGAGCGGCCGGAGCTGCCGACCGAGGTGGAGCGGGTCGTCGTCTGCGCGTACGGGCTCTACATCCCGCCCGGGCTGCTCGCCCGCTCGCTGTGGCTGAACGTCCACCCGTCGCTGCTGCCGCGCTGGCGCGGCGCCGCGCCCGTCGAGCGCGCGATCCTGGCGGGCGACGCCGAGACGGGCGTGACCATCCACGAGACGGTCGAGGCGCTCGACGCCGGCCCGATCGCCGCCCAGGAGGCATTCCCGCTCGGCGACCTCGACGCTGGAGGCGTCTTCGAGCGATCGGCCGAGCTCGCGGCGCACCTGCTGGCGCAGACGATGGAGGCCCCGTCGTTCCGGCCCCAGCCGGAGGAGGGGGCGATCTACGCCGAGAAGATCACGGCCAAGGATCGTGAGCTGAACCTCGTCGATGCACTCGACGCATGGCGACGAGTGCGGGCGCTCTCGCCGCACATCGGGGCCTGGGCGATGCTCCACGGCCGCCGGGTGACGGTCTGGCGCGCGAGGCTCGAGGACGAGCGCTTCGTGCCCGAGCTCGTGCAGCCGGAGGGGCGCGGCAAGATGAGCTACGACGAGTTCCTGCGCGGCGTGAGGTGATCGCCCCGGCACGGAAGGCGGCGTACGAGGTCGTGCGCCGGGTCTTCGAGGAGGAGGCGTACGCGGATCGCGCGCTCGCCTCGGCCGTCGCCGGCCTCGACGCCCGCGACCGGGCGCTCGCGCAACGGCTCGCCTACGGAACGGTGCAGATGGCGAGAACGCTCGACTTCGGGATCGAGCAGCTCGGCAGGCGGCCGGTGCGCAAGCTCGACGCCCCGGTGCGCGCTGCCTTGCGGCTCGGCGCCTACCAGCTCGCGTTCACCGATCAGGCGGAGCACGCCGTCGGCGACGACACGGTCGAGCTCGTCCGCGCGGCGCGCCTCGAGCGCGCAGTGCCGTTCACGAACGCCGTCATGCGCAAGCTCGCGCACGGGCTGCAGGGGCTCGTCGCGTCTCTCCCCGAGGGGCCGTTGAAGCACTCCTACCCCGACTGGATCGCCGAGACCTGGACGCGCGACTTCGGGCGCGAGACCGCTCTCGAGCTGATGCGCGCCCAGAACGAGCCGCCCGGGCTGGAAGTGCGCTCGGCCGAACCGGTGGGGGAGCCGACCGACGTGCCGGGTGCCTACGTCGTCGAGACGGTCGACCCCTCGCGCATGCGGCCGATGAGCCGTGCCTCCCAGCTCGCGGCGCTCGTCGTCGGCTCTCAGGAGGGCGAGCGCATCCTCGACCTGTGCGCGGCGCCGGGTGGCAAGTCGATGATGCTGGCCGGGAACGTGACGGCGGTCGAGGTGCATCCGGGCCGCGCGCAGGCGATGGCGAAGCAGGTCGGCCCGAACGTCCGAGTCGTGACCGCGGACGCTCGCGAGCTCGACGAGAGCGGCTTCGACCGGGCGCTCGTCGACGCGCCGTGCTCCGGTCTCGGCGTCCTGGCGCGGCGCCCCGACCTGCGCTGGCGCGCGAGGCCCTTGCCGGAGCTCCAGCTCGAGCTGCTCCACGCGGCCGCCGCGCGCACCAGGCCCGGCGGCACGATCGTCTACTCGGTCTGCACGTTGAACGCCGACGAGAACGAGGCGGTCGTCGACGCCTCCGGGCTCGAGCCGGTGCCGCTCGACGCCGAGTGGCCGCAGTACGCGCACCCGGCCCGCCCCGAGTTCCTGCTGACGCTGCCGCACCGCGACCGGACGAGTGGGTTCTTCATCGCGCGGTTGAAGTCGTAGGATCGAGCGGGTGGCCTGGCGGGATTGGATCCGGAAGACCGAGGTCGAGCCGTCGCTCTACGGCGCGGACTTCGCGCACCTCGGCGCCCAGATCGAGGAGCTGCTGCTGGCCGACTGCCGCGTCTTCCACTTCGACGTCGGCGACGGTCACTTCGTCGAGCCGGTCACGATGGGCCCGATCGTCCTCGCGTCGATCTCGCCGCTGATCCACGGCCACGGTGGCGCGATCGACGTGCACCTGATGGTCGAGGCCCCCGCCAAGTACTTCGAGCCCGTCGCCGCGGCGGGCGGCGACAGCGTCACGTTCCACTACGAGGCAGTGAGCGACGTCGGCGCCACGATCCGCGCCGCGCGCGAGCACGGGCTGCAGGCCGGGGTCGCCTTCAACCCGGAGAGCGAGCCGGAGGCGGTGGCGGCGGTGAGCGCCGACGCCGACCTCGTGCTCTGCATGGCGATCCATCCCGGCTACTCGGGCCAGCAGTTCATGACGGCGACGTACGACCGTGTGCGGCGCCTGCGCGCTGCGCTGCCGGACGCCGTCCAGATTCAGGTCGACGGAGGCGTGGGCGGCGAGAACATCGCGGAGATCCGCGACTGCGGCGCCACGCTGCTCGTCGCCGCGACGGCGATCTTCGGCCACGAGGATCTCGCGGGCGCGTACCGCGGTCTCGTTCGCGCGCTCGCGTGACGCTCGCGCGCGCGATCGAGATCGCCCGGGCGGCTCGCCATCGGGCGTATCCGAAGCCCACCGTCGGCGCAGTGCTCGTCCGCGACGGCGAGATCGTCGGCGAGGGCGTGACGGAGGCTGCCGGCCGCCATGCGGAGGTGGTGGCGCTCGACGCCGCAGGCCTGCGGGCGCGCGGCGCGACGATGTACGTGACGCTCGAGCCGTGCGCGCACCACGGCACGACGCCGCCGTGCGCCGATGCGATCCTCGCCGCCGGCGTCGCGCGCGTCGTCTTCGGAGCGCCGGATCCCAACCGGGAGGCGGCGGGCGGGGCCGAGCGGTTGCGCGCAGCCGGCGTCGAGGCCGAGGACGCCGGATCCTGGGAGGCGCGCGCGCTCGACGAGGCGTGGCGGACGTGGGTGGCGCTGGAGCGGCCGTTCGTGATCTACAAGACGGCGACGACCCTCGACGGCAGCCTCACGGTGCCGGGCGAGCGGTGGGTGACCGGGCCCGACAGCCGCCGCCTCGTGCACGAGCTGAGGGCGCAGGTCGACGCGGTCGCCGTCGGCGGTGGGACGGCCCGAGCCGACCGGCCGCGGCTCGATGCGCGCGACGTTCCGACGCCGCGCGGCCAGCCGCGGCGGCTCGTCTTCGCGCGGGGGCCGCTCCCGGCCGGGCTCGAGCTCGAGCTTCGCTCGGGGCCGCTCGAGGACGAGCTGCGGTCGCTCGCGGCCGAGGGGGTCCAGTCGCTCCTCCTCGAGGGAGGCCCGACGCTCGCGGCCGCGTTCCTCGAAGCGGATCTCATCGACAAGCTGCTCCTCTTCATCGCTCCGACCCTGGCCGGCGCCGGGCCGCGTCTCGCCGCTTCGCTACCCTCCTCGCGCACGCTGTCGCATCTCTCTGCCAGGCAGATCGGCGGCGACGTGCTCCTCGAGGCGTATGTCCATCAAACCTGACTCCCAGCGCTCGGACGACCAGCTCGTCATGCATCTGAGCCATTGGTTGACGCGCCAGCTCGGGAACGACGAGCTGCGCCGCAAGCTCGAGGAGATCGGGACGGACGAGCTCGCGCCCGGCGGCCGCGACGCCGTCAACGAGCTGCTCGCCGAGCTCGCGACGGCCGTCCCCGGCGAGCGCGCGCAGCTCGAGGTGCTCGTGCGCGAAACGGTCGAGACGCTCGTCTACGGCGACTGACGTGTTCACCGGCCTGATTCGCGAGGTTGGAGTCGTCGTCTCCCGGGAGGGAGGGCCCGAGGGCGTCCGGCTGACGATCGAGGCCCCGGCCGTCGCCGCCCGTGCCCGGCCCGGCGACTCGGTGGCGATCGACGGGGTCTGCCTGACCGTCGTGGCAGCCGGCGGCGACGAGCTGGCGTTCGACGCCGTGCCCGAGACGCTCGACCGGTCGAGCCTCGGAACCCTCGACCTCGGGTCGAGGGTCAATCTCGAGCCGGCACTGCGCGCGGGAGAACCGCTCGGCGGCCACTACGTCCAGGGGCACGTCGACGGGGCGGGGAGCGTGCGCTCCGTCGAGGCCGAGGGCGACGGGAAGCGCATCTGGTTCGACGCAGCGCCCGACCTGCTCCGCTACGTGGTCGAGAAGGGCTCGATCGCGGTCCAGGGCACGAGCCTGACCGTCGCGGCGGTCGATGAGGCCGGGTTCGCGGTCGCATTGATCCCGCACACGCTGGGCGCGACCACGCTCGGGGAGCTCGAACCTGAAGATCGCGTGAATCTCGAGACCGATGTGCTCGCCAAGTACGTCGAGAAGCTGCTCCCCCGCTAGCCTTCCCCCCATGGCAGTGACCACGCCGTTCGCGACGATCGAGGAGGCGATCGAGGACATCCGCGAGGGGCGGATGGTCGTCGTCGTCGACGACCCCGACCGCGAGAACGAGGGCGACCTGACGATCGCGGCGCAGTTCGCGACGCCCGAGGCGATCAACTTCATGGCGACCCACGCGCGGGGCCTGATCTGCCTCTGCCTGACGGAGGAGCGCGCCGACCACCTCGGCCTGCGCCCGATGACCGAGCACAACGAGGCGCCGCTCGGCACCGCGTTCACCGTCAGCGTCGAGGCGCGCCGGGGCGTCACGACCGGGATCTCGGCCGCCGACCGCAGCCACACGATCCAGGTCGCGATTCATTCAGACTCGACCGCGAAGGACCTCGTGCAGCCGGGTCACGTGTTCCCGCTGCGCGCGAAGCCGGGCGGGGTGCTCGAGCGGATCGGGCAGACGGAGGCGGCGGTCGATCTCGCCCGGCTCGCCGGCGTCGATCCGTCGGGCGTCGTCTGCGAGATCATGAACGACGACGGCACGATGGCCCGCGTGCCCGATCTCGCGCCCTACTGCGAGCGGCACGGCCTCAAGATGGTCACCGTCGCCGATCTCGTCGAATACCGGCGCCGGCACGAGAAGCTGGTCGAGCGGGGCGCGTCCGTCCTGCTTCCCACCGAGTTCGGCGAGTTCACCGCGATCGCGTTCCGCGAGAAGCTGACCGGCAAGATCCACGTCGCGCTCGTGAAGGGCGACGTGGACGGGGCCGAGAACGTGCTCGTGCGCGTGCACTCCGAATGCCTCACCGGCGACGTCTTCCATTCGCTCCGCTGCGACTGCGGCGAGCAGCTCGAGCAGGCGCTCGCGCAGATCGAGGAGGCAGGGAGCGGCGTGCTGCTCTACATGGCGCAGGAGGGGCGCGGAATCGGCCTCCTGAACAAGCTGCGCGCCTACGAGCTGCAGGAGCGCGGGCTCGACACCGTCGAGGCGAATCTCGAGCTCGGCTTCCCCGCCGACGCCCGCGACTACGGGATCGGCAATCAGATCCTCGCCGACCTCGGGCTGACGACCCTGCGCATCCTCACGAACAATCCGAAGAAGCTGACCGGAATCGACGGCTTCGGGCTGACCGTTGTCGAGCAGGTGGCGATCGAGGTCGCTCCGCACAGCGAAAACGAGCGCTATCTCCGCACGAAGCGGGATAAGCTCGGTCATCGCCTGCACCACCAGGACCTGAAGAACCTCGAATACGAACCGGAGGCCGAGTGACCGAGATCGACGACCAGCCCAGGGACGAGACGCCGCCGGCGGCCGACGAGCCGTCGGTCGACGAGACACAGATCGCGGAGATGCCGGTCGGCGAGGACACGGATCCCAGCGGGGAGTCGGTCGAGGAGCACGCAGCAGACAGCGACCCCTTCGAAGGCTGGCCGGCCGCGCAATCGGCGGCCGTGATCGAGGACACCCCGCAGGACGGCGGCAGCGTCGAGCACGTGCGCGGAGAGGTCGACGTCCCGGACGGCTACACCGTTCTCGAGGGGACGCCGCGCGGCACGCGCCGCTCGGTCGGCGTCGTCGTCTCACGCTTCAACGGCGGCGTCACGAACAGGATGCTGCAGGGCGCGCTCGAGGCGCTCGTCGAGGCGGGCGTCGCACAGGATGCGATCACCGTCATGCCGGTGCCAGGCGCGTTCGAGCTGCCGCTGGCCGCGATGGCGCTTGCGAAGACGCGCCGCTACGCGTGCATCGTCGCGCTCGGCGCGATCGTGCGGGGTGACACGCCGCACTTCGACTACGTCGCCTCCGAGTGCGCCTCGGGCCTGCAGCTGGCCGGGATCGAGACGGGCGTTCCGGTCTCGTTCGGCGTCCTGACCGTCGACAACGTCGAACAGGCCGAGGCGCGGATCCACAAGGCGGCCGAGGCGGTCCGCTCGGCGCTCGAGATGGCGGATCTCTTTGCCCGGCTCCGCGCGAGCGCGAAGCGATAGGCCTGCAGCCGCTACACTGCCGACCGCGATGAGCAAGATCTGCGCAATCTGTGGGAAGAAGCCGTCCTTCGGGAACCACCGCTCGCACTCGATGGTGGCCACGAAGCGCCGCTTCGATCCGAACCTGCAGAGGGTCAGGGTCCTCTTGAAGGGCTCTCCGACCCGCGCCTACGTCTGCACCCGCTGCCTCAAGGGCGGCAAGGTCACCAAGGCCATCTAGCCGGCGTTCGCCGCGGGGCGGGGCCGCGGCGGGGCGGTCGAACGCAGCAACCTTCTCGGCCCGGTTTCGGGTCTAATGCGCAGCCCGTGGCGGATGACCTCTACCTGGACCTGGAGCGCGGCCGGCTCACGATCGCCCGTGAGGCAGTGGCCGAGATCGTCGCCGAGCGGACGCTCGGATGCTACGGCGTGATCGGCCTGTCCGCCGGCACACGGGTCGGGCGCATCTTTCGGCGCGAGGGCATCAGCATCGACGGCGACGCTCGTTCGCTCCGCATCCAGGTGCACGTCGTCGTCGCCCACGGGCTCAACCTGGCCGAGGTCGCCTCGACGGTGCGGTCGCAGGTGGCCTACGAGGTCGAGCGCTTGACCGGGCTGAAGGTCGCTGCGGTCGAGGTCGTCATCGAGCGCGTGCGGCAGAGCGCATGAGCGAAACGCACATGAGGAAACGTGTGCACGAGCTGGTGGAGGGCGCGCGGGTGGCGATCGAGGCGAGTCGCCGGCGGATCGACGACCTCAACGTCTACCCGGTCCCGGACGGCGACACGGGAACCAACCTGACGCTGACCGTGCGCGCGATCGACGAGGCGCTGCAGAAGGACGGCCCCGACGATCGCGCGGGCCTCGCGCGCGAGGTGTCGCGCGCCGCGCTCATGGGCGCACGCGGCAACTCCGGCGTGATCCTGTCGCAGATCGTCCGGGGAGCGACCGAGTCGCTCGCCGAGAGCGACGACCTCGCCCGGGCCTTCCGCTCGGCCAGTGACGCCGCCTACCGCGCGGTGAAGAAGCCGGTCGAGGGGACGATGCTGACGGCGATCCGGTCGATGGCCGACGCGGCGGAGCACGGCGCCGATCTTTCAGGGATCATCGCGCGCGGCGACGACACGGTCGCGCAGACGCGCGAGCTGCTGCCCGTGCTGAAGGAGGCGGGCGTCGTCGACGCCGGCGCCGCCGGGCTCGTCGAGATCGTGCGCGGCGTCCAGGCCGCGCTCACCGGCGAGGCCCTGGCCTCGCCGCCCGAGGCCGAGGAGAGCTTCGGGCTCGAGGCGATCCACCAGGAGCTCTCTCGCTACCGCTACTGCACCGTGTTCGTCGTCGAGGGCAGCGGGCTCGACGCCGACGAGCTCGAATCGGAGCTCGACCAGCTCGGCGACTCGCTGCTCGTCGTCGGCGACAGCAGCGCCCTCAAGGTGCACGTGCACACGGACGACCCCGGGCGAGCGCTCTCGCTCGGGATCGCCCGGGGCGCGATCGAGGGCGTCGAGATCGCCAACATGCACGCCCAGACCCAACAGCGCGAGGAACGGCTGCTCCGTCCGGTCCCCGACGACCGGGCGGTCTCGACGGTCGTCGCCGTCTCGGCGGGCGCCGGCAACCGGGCACTGTTCGAGAGCTTCGGCGCGATCGTCGTGGAGGGCGGCCCCACGATGAACCCCTCGACGGCCGACCTCCTGGCGGCGATCGATCACGCCCCGGGGCTCGAGGTGGTCATGCTGCCGAACAACGGCAACGTGATCCTCGCGGCCGAACACGCCGTCGAGCATGCATCGAAGACCGCCCGCGTGATCCCGACGCGGTCGCTGCAGGCGGGCCTCGCGGCTCTGGTCGCGTTCGACAGCTCGCAGGCCGCCGCGGAGAACCTGGCCGCCATGCAGGAGGCAGCCGACGGGGTCGCGACCGGCGCGGTCACGATCGCCTCGCGTGACGTGCAGCTGAACGGCGTGGCCGTGCGGAAGGGCAAGTGGCTCGGGCTCGCGGACGGCGAGCCGGTGGCCGGCGGAGAGACGTTCGACGAGGTCGCGCACGCAGTCCTCGAGCAGTTGCTGCGCGAGCCGCGCGGTGTCCTCACGCTCCTGACCGGTGAGAGCCCGCCCTCGCTCGACGGGCTGCTCTCCCGGGTCCAGTCCGAGCATCCCGACCTCGAGCTCGATGTGCATCAGGGCGGCCAGCCGCACTACCCGCTCCTGCTGGCGGCTGAATGACGCCGGTCAGGGTCGTTCTCGTCGAGGACAACGACACGTTCCGCCAGACGCTGGAGCTGCTCTTCGGCCTGCGCGAGGAGATCGAGGTCGTCGCGAGTGTCGCCACGGGCGACGAGGCGCCGCCGGTGGTGCGCGCCCTGCGGCCCGACGTGGTGCTCATGGACTACCGCATGCCCGGCCTGAACGGCGCCGAGGCCACGCGGCTCGTGCTCGAGGCCGATCCGACGACCCGCGTCGTCTGCCTCACCGCGTCAGTGACCGCCCAGGAGATCGCCGAGGTGGAGCGCGCGGGGGCGGCGGCGGTCGTCACGAAGGACGGCGACTTCGACCGTCTCGTGGAGATCGTGTGCGAGGCTTCCCGACGGTGAAGCTCACCGCCGACAACACCGCGGTCGTCCTCGACTCGACCGCCGACTTTCCCGACGCGCAGGACCGCTTCCCGAACTTCAGAATCGTGCCGCTGTACGTCCGGTTCGGCGCGGAGAGCTTCAGGGACTACGTCGACATGACGGCCGACCGCTTCTACGAGCGGCTGCAGACCGATCCCGAGCTGCCGACCACCTCGCAGCCCACACCCGGCGACTTCCTCGCGACGTTCGAGGAGCTGGCAGGCCGCTACGAGCGCATCCTGTCGATCCAGATCTCGTCGACGCTGTCCGGCACGTTCGCCAGCGCCCAGTCCGCCGCGGAGATGCTCGGAGGCGACGTGGTGCGCGTGATCGATTCACGAACGGCCTCTGCGGCGATCGCCATGCTCGGGCTCGGCGTCCAGAGGCGGCTCGAGCGGGGCACGACCGATGAGGAGATCGACGAGTTCGTCGAGCGCTACCAGCAGGACCATCAGCTTCTCTTCACGGTCAACACGCTCGAGTACCTCGCGCGCGGCGGCCGCATCGGCCGCGCGGCGGCATTCGCGGGGAATCTGCTGAACGTGAAGCCGATCCTCACCATCCGCGACGGCGAGGTGATCCCGCTCAAGCGCGTGCGCGGCAACGCGAAGGCGTTCGCCGAGTTCCGGACGCTGTTCGAGGCAACCTCGACCGACTCCCCGAAGCTCAAGGTCGGGATCGCGCATGCCGCGGCACCCGACCGTCTCGCAGCGCTGCGCGAGCTCGTCGAGCACGTTCGGCCGCATGCCGTGATCGAGATGGCGACGCCGCTCGGCCCGGTCGTCGGCACGCACGCCGGGCCCGGCACGGTCGGGTTCTTCTGGTACGAGGATGTCTGAGGCGGGCCGCTACTTCAGCGTCTTCAGGTAGGCGACGAGCGCCTGCAGCCGGTCGGGCGGGATGATCCCGCCCCAGTGCGGCATGCTCACGATCGGCGCCTTGCCGATCACGCTCCCGCTCGAGATCACGGCGGCGATCTTCGCGTCCGTGTTGAACTCGCCGCGGAAATCACCGCCCGAGAGCGGAGGGATCGTCTTGTCCGGTGACTCGGGATTCGGGACGCCGCCGAGCCCGTTCGGCCCGTGGCAGTTGATGCACCCGTAGGTGACGTAGAGCGTCGCGCCCTTGACGGCCTGTCCCTGCCCTTCCGGGACCTGGGGCGCCGTCGCGGTCGGGACGGCGGGCAGGCCGGCGCGGAGGTACGAGATCAGGTCGTTGACCTGCGTATCGGAGATGACGGCGCCCCACACGGGCATGTAGGGCTGCTTGGGATTCGCCGACTCGCCGAGCCCGTGGTTGATGATGTGGCGCAGCTGGGCTGCGGTGAGCTGGGAGCCGACCGTCGTGAGCGCCGGCACCGACGGCGAGACGCCGCCGCGGCCCAGGTTGCCGTGGCATTGCGCACACGCGAACTGCACGAAGAGGTGACCGCCCGCTGCGACGTGGGGGTTGACGGTCGCCGCTGCCTGCGTCGAGACCGCTGCCGCCACCGCCGCCGACTGCTTGGTGTGGCGCCCGAGGAAGAACCCTGCGATCCCGGCGCCGAGCGCGAGGCCGACGGCGATCATCACGATCAAGCCGCCGACGGCGTCGGTCGACCAGTCGCGCTTCTTTTCTCCGTTGGCCATTGGGGCACCTTACGGAGTGCTCTCCTCCACGTCCATCGGGGAAAACCACAAGGTTTGCGAAAGAAGTGGACAAGGCTTGGCTCGAAGCGGCCTGAAGCCGCGAAACCGCTGCTTCACTGGGCTCATGCGAACCACACTCGATCGTCTCGCCACCCGCTTCCCGGGTGGGGCTCAGGGAAACCGAAACCTCACGGCGTTCCTCGGCGCGCTGCTTCTCGTAGGCACCCTCGTTGAACTGGGGACGCTCGTCCTCGGCCTGCAGCAAACGCTTGCGGTGCACATCTTCGTCGGTGTCGCGCTCATCCCCGTCGTCGCGCTGAAGCTGGCCTCGACCGGCTGGCGGATGCTGCGGTACTACACGCGCGCTCCTGTCTACCGCGCGGAGGGCCCGCCGCAGCCGCTGCTGCGCGGGATCGCACCGCTCGTCGTCGGCTCGACGGTCGCGCTGCTCGCGAGCGGCGTCGGCCTCGTCCTGGCGGGGCCGCACACCCAGTTCCTCCGCAGCGTGCACTCAGCGAGCTTCGCCTTGTTCCTGTTCGTCGTCGGCGTTCATGCAGCTGCGCATCTCGCGAAACTGCGCCGGTTCGCGTTCGCGGACTGGGCGCGCGGCCGGCGGACGCGCGGTCATGTGCTCCGGCGCGGCGTTGTCGGCTTCGCGCTCGTGGCCGGCGGCGCGGTCGCACTGGCGGCTCTCCAATCCGCCGGCCCCTGGCTGACGGCGATCAGCCAGGGCGTCGGCGGCTAGTCAATCGTCCGCACTGTCGCGCGTGCGGCCGACGTCTGCGTGTCCGTGAATCGGCGCCGGCAGGTACGCAACGGGACTGAGGCGTCCGACCGGGTCGTTCTTCGTCCAGCCGTAGCCCAGCAGCAGCACGTTGACCGTCACCGTGGCTACGAGCGCGGCCACCATGACCCCGAAGACCCATCTCATGCTGCGAGCTCCAGGCGCAACGCGCGCAGATCGGAGGCGCGGTTCGCGGCGAGGGCGGACAGCAGCCGGCCGTCGGTGTCGAGGTAGCGTGCGGTGAACTCGTCCTCGTCCCCGTCGAGCACGACCGAGTCCCAGCTCTCGGCATGGCCGACGTGCTGGAGGCGCAGCCCGAACTGATCCGACCAGAAGTACGGCGACTCGTCGTAGGGCGCCGGTTCGCCGGCAATCGCCGAGGCGACGGCTCGCGCCTGGCCGGCGGCGCTCGTCCAGTGCTCGACGCGCACATGCCGGTCGAGGGACGGACGAAACCAGGACGCGACGTCACCGCACGCGTACACGCCGGACGCGGACGTGCGGCCGCACGAGTCGACCTCGAAGGTCTCGCCGACCGTCCCGATCCCGACCACGACGACGTCGGCGGGCACGAGTGTCCCGTCACTCAGCCGGACGGCGCGAACACGGTCGGCGCCGCTGAAGCCCGCGACGCCGGTCCCGAGCCGCAGGTCGACGCCGTACGCGGCGTATCGCGCGGCCAGCAGACCGCCCACCTCCGGCCCGAGCACCCGCTCGAGCGGTGCGGCCAGCGGCTCGACGACGGTGACCGAGGCGACCCGGCCGGCGAGCGTCGATGCGACCTCGCCGCCGATGAAACCGGCGCCGACGACGACCACGCGGCTCAGCGGCGTCGTGGCTTCCACGAGGGCACGTGCGTCGTCGAGCGAGCGCAGGTGGTGCACACCGGGTGGGCCCGGCAGGCGCCGTGCTGAAACGCCGGTCGCGTGGACGAACGCATCCCACGCGACGAGCTCGTCGCCGACGATCGCCGTCCGTCGTTCGGGATCGATGGCGACGACCCGCCGGCCGAGCAGGAGGTCGATCTCCTGCTCGGCCCAGAAGGAACCCGGCCTGAGCGCGACGTCGCTGCGCTCTCCCGCCAACAGCGCCTTCGAGAGCGCGGGCCGCTCGTAGGGAGGATGCGGCTCGTCGCCGGCAACGACGATGCGCCCGGTCCAGCCGAATGCCCGCAGCGATTCGGCGCACCGCGCGCCCGCGAGCCCGGCTCCGGCGATCAGCACGGTTCTCGTCATGCTGCTCTCACCCTCTCCACGAAGATCGCGCCCATCGGGCAGGCGTCGGCGGCGTCGAGCGCGGCCGGATCGTCGGTGTGAGTGACCACAGCGGTCGCGATGCCGCCCTTGTCGAGGCGGAAGAGGTCGCGGGCCGCGTCCACGCATGCGCCGTAGCCGCTGCACAGGGAGGGGTCGATGGTGATCTCGTACTTGCTCATTTGAGTTCTCCTTTCAGGGCCGCCCGGCGGGCGGGAGGGACGAGTGCGCGCCATGCAGTCGCGGCGACGACCGAGCCGATGGCGCCGAGGTAGAGGTCGCGGGCCCACGGCTGCGTCGTGTCGGTGCCCGCCGTGATGCCGTGGATCGTCGCGAGGCCGAAGAGCGCGTAGGTGAACCAGTGCAGCCGCCGCCAGACGCGCGCGCCGATGCGCCGGCGCAGCCAGAACGACGAGGTGATCAGGACGAAGAGCCAGCCGCCGACGACGCCGGCCGCCACCGCCGCAGGGCGGTAGGCGACGAGGCCCGGCACCACGAGCGCGGTCAGGCTCACCTTGACCGTCGAGTCGAGCACGAGGGCAGTCGCGTGCAGTGCGAGCGCGCCGAGGCCTGTGAGCGCGAGTGTCTTGTGGATCTCGGTGACGTGGACCGCCTTGAGGCGGGCGAACGGCCGCGACTTGAGCACGAGCCCCGCGAGCACCGACATCGTCAGGACGGCGTAGGCAGTAAGGCCGGCGGCACGCGCCATCAACCAGAATGTGGGGTCGTGGTGCATCAGGCGAGCCCTCCGGTCATGAGCCTCCGGCCGTCCGCCGTCACCAGCACAGCCGGGATGTCGCGTGCGAGCGCTTCCTCGGAGCCGCCGAGAAAGAGCTCCTTTGCGAGCACTTCGGCGTCGATCGCGTCGCCACCGATCGCCGTCACGCGCACGAGGTCGGACTCCGACGGACGACCGGTTGAGGGCTCGATCAGGTGGTGCTGCTCGATTCCCGCGCGCCGCCAACGGCGGCGGTCGCGGCCCGAGGTCGCCAGGCCGCCGCGGGTCAGTCCGAGTGTCAGAGTGTCGTCGACGGCGACCGCCCACGTCCCTTCGGCGGGGACGCCGCGTACGGCGACGTCCCCGCCGGCGCTGACGAGCGAGGGTCCCGTCATTGCGAGCTGTTCCGCGACACGTTCCGCCGCGAAGCCTTTCCCGATGCCCCCCAGGTCGATCCTCACTCCCGGCTCGAGCTCGATTCGTCGACCGGTGAGGGTCACGCCCCCGCCGCACGCGGCGGCCGTCGCGGTGGTATCGGTGTCGTCCTGAATGTCCTGGAAGGTCCTGTCGTACCCTGCTCCGACGAGAGCTTCGTGGATCGTCGGGTCGAAGCGCCCGCCCGTGCGCTCACGGGCGGCCAGCGCGAGCTCGACCACCTCGGCGAGATCCTGTGACGCATCGAGCACACCGTCCCGGTTCAGGTGGGACAGCTCGGAGTCGGGACGAAAGCGCGACATGATCTGTTCGAGCCGTTCGACCTCCGCCTCGGCCTCGGCGAACGCTCGGCCGGCCCGTTCGGCTTCCACCGCCAACTCGAACGTCGTTCCCATCGCGTGGAAGGCGTGCTTCAGCATCAGGAAGTTCTCGTGATGACGAGCGGGGGGAGGGTGACCACCCGCGCGGCGGGCGCCGCGGACGGGGTGTAGACCGGTGCCGAGACCGCCTGTGCCTGGACCTGAGCCCGGCTGGCTGCCGCAGCGGCGGCGATGTTCGCGCGACTGATCGCGAGCCGCCGCTGTGCGAGTGCAACGCGATAGGCGGCGAAGCGGCGGTTGACGATCTTGTTCACCTGCACGGACTCCCGTTGCAGCACCTGCTGCCGGGCTGCCAGCGCCGAGAGGCGCGGATCGATCGAGGTGGCCTGCTGCCACGGGTGGGCGGCAATCGCAGCCCACGCCAGGAAGAAGACGACCACGCCGATGACAACGGTCCAGAGACGGGCGATCTGATTAGTCATCGAAGTGGCTCCCGTTGCCCCCGGCGGAGAGCGACGAGCCGCCTCCGTCTTCATGTTCTCCGGGCTCACCGCCGTGCCGGTGCACGATGTGGATGATCGGCTTGGCGCGGACGTAGGTGACCCGCGGCGCCGGGGCGCTGGCCATGACGGCGGGGGCTGCTACGGCAGGAGCGGGGACCGTCGCATGCGCTGTCGCGTGAGGCAGCGGCGGCAGGGCGGGCGGCCGGCGCCGCAGCTGAGCGCGAAGCGCGGCTTCTGCTTTGTCGAGCGAGTGGATCTGCTGCTGGATCTGCGCGGCGCTCACCTTCGGCGCCGCGTTCGCGCGGAGCTGCGACGAACGCAGCGCCGCGTAGGTCCCCGCGACCGCTGCCATTGCGAGCGCGAAGACGAGGAGGAGAGCATGTGTCCGTTTCATGGCTTCGAAGGTAGAGGCGCGATGGACAACGACGGGCCACGCAGTCCCGAAGCCTTGGCAAAGAATCGGTTTCGGTCGCGCTGCGAGCTACGTTGGCTTGCTCGAGCTCGAGCAATGCCTCCCCGACGCATTGTCGAGCGTGTCGAGGAACTGCTGCAGTCCGACCTGGAACGTGAGCTCGACCAGGCCCCGGGCGAGCGCGGTCAAGCGAACGTCGCCGTTCTTCGTCTCGCCCACGCAGCCCGGCTGGGCGCGCCAGTAGGGCGAGTACCGGATCGCGACGTGATACGTGCCTCTGGCTCCGATCTCGAAACGGGCCCGGGTGGGGCCGAGCGAAACGACCCGCGCGGGGGCAGGGCCGCGGATCAACGGAGTCGGGTGCCTGACCTCGAGGATCGTTGTCCCCTTCAGCCTGACGACGGGGCGCAGGAGCAGAGGGTGAGCCCTGATCAGCGCCGACTCGTGCTGGGCGCTGTAGTCCGACGGACCGTCGGTCAGGACGACGAACCGCACGGCGGTCTGGTGCAGCCAATGGAGGTATGCCCGAGGGGTCAACGGGCCATAGAGCACCGAGTTCTGGGGGAAGTCGTCCTGCCGGTACCAGCCGCGCGCGAGTGGAATTCCAGCGCGCGCCAGATAGAAGGCACCCCAGTGGCCGGCGGTGTCGACCACCTCGACGCGATAGTCGGGAGTGAGGCGAGCCCTCAAGGCGGCAACGGTGGCGGTCCAGAACCGCGACTGGCTGGTCGGGTCGGTCACGCTGTGATCGAGGCCCCAGGCAAGTGGAGTCAGGTTCCAGCAGGCCACGAGCACGAGGGCGAGCACCGTCAGTCCGCGCGGCCGCCAGAACCGGAGGGCGCAGACGAGCAGGGCGACCGGGAGTGCGAGGTAGCGCAGACGCCCGACGTTTTCGCCAAGGGCGGACGGAACGGCAAAGGAGACGAGATTGGCGACGAGATAGAGCGCGAAGAACCCGGTGAGCGGCCTGCCCTGTTCCAGGTTCCAGGTCGCCGCGAGCCCGACGGTGCAGAACCCGAGGACCGGCAGGAGCTCCACGACGGAGAACGGGAAATGCCCGCCCGACGGGAAGAGAAGGATCAGGAGCCCTTCGAGCGCGGCACAGAGCACCACCGGTGCTCCGAAGCGGGCCGCGTTGCGCCAGGAGTCGCGGGTCGCGATCGCGGCGCCCCCCGCGATCAACCCGAGGAAGAGGAGCGCGAGCGGGCTCATCAACAACGTCGAGAGAACGAGGGCCGTGAAGAGCCAGAGTCGTCGCGCCTGCGCCGCGAGGACAGCGGAGATCGCGAAGGCCATTCCGACGAGAAACGGCAGCTCCCCGGAGATGAGGATCAACGGCCAGACGAGTGCGAACGCCCGGATCGGCCATTTCCCCGCATCGCCCCACTGGCGGGCGACGACGACCGCGAAGACCGTTGTCGACACTGCAACAGCGGCGAGCGAGACGGCCTTGATGCCGAACACGGCTGCCAGGGGGTAAAACCCGATGCTGTAGGTGACGAAGCTGTAGCGGCCCGCGTACCAGTAGTTGTTCCAGAAGGCGAAGCCGTTCTTGATGAAGAAGCCGCGTTGGTAAAGGTGTGCTGCGAGGTCGCCGCCGGGGGGAAGGACGAAGAGCACGACGGCTGCGGTTGCGACGGCAGCCAGCGTCGCCAGAAGCGGGGCTCGGGTCGTGGCGGGCAGCGGCTGCCAGAACACCATCAGCTCGGGACCGGGGCCCTCGCGACCCCGATCGACGCGAGGTCGGCGACCCACGCGTCGAGCAGCGGAAGCTCCCTCGGGTCGATCCAGCCTTGCGCGACCAGCAGCTCGTACGACCGGCGCAAGTTGTCGGCGATCTGCGAGGCCCCGGGCTCGAGGTCGAGCGACTCCAGCGCGGCGCAGATCTCGCGGTTCGCGAGGTATCCCGGCACCTCGTCGCGAAAGTCGCGCACGAGGTCGTGCGGGTTCCGCCGTTGCCGCACCGTCGCCTGGCGGAAGAGCACGTTCCAGCCGTTCACCCAGGCGATCCGCTGCGCGACGAAGCTCCGCCAGATGTCGGTCATCCGGAACGAGCAGTATGCAGGGAGGTACATCAGGGCGTAGGCGTCCGGCCACCACTGTGTGTTCTGGCTGTTGAACGGGCACCATGCGCCTGAGCCGAGGGCGACGTCTGCCCCGGCTTCGAACTGGAACGGCAGGTCGAGAACGAGCCGGTAGACGGCGTCGACGTCGGGGTCGCCGTCGACGAGGCCCTGCTGGATCGGGCACCACGCGCCCGCCGCGGCCAGGGAGTGACGGGGCGGCGGCGCCGTCTTCGCGACGTCGAGCGGCAGCCCTCGCGGCCAGATCCTCGCGTCCGTGAAGTAGGAGTAGACGTTGATCCAGCCGGGCGTCTCGACGAGAGCGACAGGCCCGGTCTGCTCGCGTTGCAACCAGAACGAGCCGTACGCCTCGGTGTCGTCGTCGGTCTCGACGATCGTCTCCGCTCCGCGCTCCATCGCGATCAGGTACCCGATGTTCTTGCGCGCGTAGTGGCCGGTCGGGCATGCATCGGCCGTTGCGAGGCCGAGCGCCCGTTGACGCTCGAGCCCGTAGTAGTCGCAACCGGGAAGCTCGAAATCGGGCGGGCTCGCCTTGTCCCCGACGAGGATGAAGTCCAGGTCGGCGTCGGACGCGCCCGCGGCGAGCCGCTGCAGCGCGGTCGTCGGCGGTGCGATCGACGTCACGACGAGAGCGCGCGTCACAACACGCCCGCCAGTCGCTGTCCGGTCAGCCGCCCGAGGTTCGCCAGGGCCTCGCCGATCGCACGTGCGCCGACGCGATGGCTCGACGAGTCGTAGTGAATCGGCACCTCGGCGGTCGCCAGATCGCGGCAGTGCACCTTGATCTCGGTCTGGAAGAACGGTCCACTCGACCGTATTCCTCTGGCGAGGACGTGCTCGAGCGCCTCACGCGAGAAGAGCTCGAAGCCGCCGGTCATGTCGGTCAGGTGGGTGCCGAGGACGAGATTCGTGAGCAGCGTTCCGCCGCGGCTGACCGTGCGGCGCCACGGCGTGCCGAGGTTCGCGGCCCCCTGCGCGAACCGGCTGCCGAAGACGCAGTCGTTTCCCGGCATCGCAGCGAGCAGGGAGCCGATCTCGTCCGGGTCGTGGCTGAAGCCGGCATCGATCTCCAGGATCCAGTCGCAGCCGGCGGCGAGTGACTCGCGATAGCCACGGACGTAGGCGTCCGCGACCCCCCGGCACTCCGGCGCCCAGATGACCTGGAGCTCCGGCCGCTCGCGACTGTGCGCCTCGAGAACGGGGCGTGTGGCGTCGCGCGAGACGGTGTCCAGGACGACGAACAACGTCACCGACGCGAATGAGAACTTCGCACAGGCAGCCAGGACGCGGTCGACGAACTCGACGGCCGTCTGCTCCTCGTTCGCCATCGGGGTGACGACGCCCAGTCGCAGCGCGGCCGTCGTCGTGTCGATGGTCGAGCTACTGTCAGTTGCCATGCGACGGCGGCTTCGGGTCGTTGGTGTCGTTGCGGCGCTCGCGTGCGTCGCCGCCGTTCCGGCGCGAGCGCACCCCCCGGTCGAGAGGCTGGGGAACGGCGCAGAGACCGTCTGGGTGCTCTGGCCCCGCGAGCGGCCGACGAGCATCGTCGTGTTCGGCCACGGTTGGAGCACGCCGTTGCCGACCGACGGCTTCGCTCCATGGATCGCCCACCTGCGGAGCCGCGGATCGATCGTGCTCTACCCGCGCTACCGCACGTCCGCTCCCGAGTCCGTCGCTGCGGCCCTGCGGGCGTTCGCAACCGGTGTGAGGACGGGGTTTGCGCGGCTTCGCGGGCTGCACCTGCCGGTTGTCGCGCTCGGGAAGTCGTTCGGAGGAAGTGCGGTTTTCTCCTATGCCGCCGCCGCCTCTGCGTGGCACGTCCCGCCGCCGAGAGCAATTCTCAGTGTGTTTCCGGCTCTGCCCCTCACTCCGCTTCCTCCTGCCGGAATCGATCCGGCGGCGTTCGTCGAGCTGTTCGTCGGAGACGCGGACACGACGGCCGGCAGCGCCGGTGCAGATGCGTTCTGGCGCTGGCTCGGTGGCCACCCTGCGGCCGGGAAGCGCTACGTGGTCATCCGCTCGCGCCCCGGATTCGTGGCGAACCACGACTCCGCGCAACGCTCGGACGCGCTCGCGAGGAAGATCTTCTGGGCGCCGTTCGACCGCCTGATCGCACGAGCTCGCAGGTCCGCGTGACTCAGCCAAACGGGACGCTCCCCAAGGCACCGGTCGTCGTCCTGCGATAGACGGCGAAGAAGTCGCGATCGTCGGGCACCAGATACCGGTTTGTCGACTGCTGGTAGTTCGGGACGACCTTCGTCGCGTTCCCGACGCCGCCGCGCCCGTAGGTCACCAGGCTCGGCCATTCCGCATTGATGTCCAGCTCGACTGCTCGAACCGCGCCGGCGTGCATCAGGGCGACGGCCAGGCTGGCGGCCGTCTGGTCTTCGGCTGCGAGGTACATGATGTTGCCGTGGCGGTCGATTCCGGCGCCGGATCGCCAGACGCGCACGGCGTTTCCGAGCGTGCTTCCCCAGAGCGAGTTGTCCGAGAGGAGCGGGTTCGGCCGTCCGTGATCGACGATCAGCGGCAGGTTCTGCCTCGCCAGGACGGCCTTCGAGCCGGGAACCGAGTGTCCGTGCCAGGAGAGGATGTCGACGCGGCCGTCCTTGTAGGCGACGATCGTCCCCTGCCCGGGCCGGAGTGGTGCCGCCGAGTGTCCGTCGACGAAGAAGCCGCCGTGGCTGTCGCGGTTCATGAAGCCGCTGTTGAAGGTTGCGAGCAACCGCCAGCGCTGCGACTGCGGGACCTCCATCGGGCCGCGCGGCGAGGCATTCGGCGGCTCGTAGCGCCCCGGGTAGAGCGCGAGCTGCGTCCGCGTATGGTCGAACCACGCGACGTACGCCACGATGCGTGGGTACACGGGGTCGGTTCGGAACGTCGTTACGAGCACCGGTGGTGCACCGGCGACCACGCGCCCGGTCGAGCGCCAGGCCCCCTCGCCGGGCAGCGCCGGGTGGATCACCGGTGCGATTCGGCTCGGCCGGTACCCACGCGTGCGCTTCGCAAGCCCGGCGGAGCCGACCCCCACCGTCGGCAGGGTGCGAAGAGGCGGCCCGCCCTTCGCCGGCGCGTGCCACGAGTACCAGATGTTCTCGGCCCTGTTCACGAGCCACGCGCCGTGGTTCGTCCGGACCCACTCGATGCTGCGGATCCCGAGGGGCAGGCTCGACGGCCGCATCATCGTCGTGACGTACGAGTAGACGACGGGGGCCAGGACGAGGACGACGATGCCTGCGGCAATCCGGCGGCGACGTGCCCGGCGCCGGCGTCGGGCAGCAGTGCGGCGAGCCTCCACGCGCACGACGCGCGCGGTCGACTCGCCTGTCGCCGAGGTGGGAGGCGCCTTCTCCGTGGTCGACACCGCACGAGTGTGGCACTCGCCAGATGAGCGTATGGTGAGTCTCCAAGGTCGATCCGAGAGCACCTGCGGTATTGCTGCCCGCCGCCCGCGCGGCATTCGTGGCAGCCCGCGCTTCGGGTGCGGGGAACTACCTCTCGATGCGGAACGACCCTGTGACTCCGTCCGTGTCGGCTCAAACGCCGTCGTGGCGTCCGCCGACGAGGTCGGCGAATTGATGCCGCAGGGCCTCGCTGCGAGACAGTGTCGGGTCGAAGCGCGCCCGGGCCAGGGCCCTGTGGCGTTCGTCGTAGAAGAGCTGTGCCCAGACCGAGCCCGGGCGCGCCAGTCGAAACGCAGAAACCACCCCGACGGGCGGGACGAAGATGCTGACGAGCGCAAGGATCAGCTTGCCCTTCAGGCAGACGATCACGGAGAGCACGATGCTCCCGGCGACTGCGATGAACCCGATCAGCCGTGGTACCTCGGTCTGGTCGTGGATTCCGAACGGCGAGATGCCCGTCAGCAGCATGAGGCCGAGCAGGGTCCAGACGATGCTCACCTCGATCGAATGACGGCCCTCCGGCGTCCAATACACGTCCCGGAGGTGAACCGTCAGCGCAAACTCGTCGAGGACGAACGCGGCTCCGACGCCGAAGCCGATCGCGAGCACGTCGACGCCGATGTCGCGAGGCTGGAAGGCGATCTGGAACATCCCGCAGCTGAGGATCAGCACGTTGCCCAGGACCAGATGGTGCAAGTGGATGTCCCCGACGCGGCCGCTGCGCCAGCCCCGAACGCGGGCCACGCGGGTGTACATGCGTGTGAGCACAAAGGTCAGAAGCGACGCGCCGAGCATCAGGAGGAGAGGCTCACGGCCTGCAAGACCGAAGCGGTGGAAGCGGATCGCGTCGAGCGCGAGCAGGTTCATCGGGCACGACGCTAACCGACAGCTCGAGCTGGAGTCGGTTGCGATTCGCGGCCGTGAGGGGGCGGTAACCCCGGATCGGAGTCAGCGTTCACCCCGATGCCTCGTGAGGCACCCCGCGGTTACTCCTGTGGTGAGCCAAACGGAGGTTTGGGTTTGCCGTCGAGACCGGAGCAGTTCCCCAGCCGGCGCGAGTTGTTGTCGCTGTCCGCCGTTCTTGCGGCGACCACGCTGACCGCCGGCGCGGCGCTCGCGGGCCTTGCCCACAAACCGACCGCGACCGTCCAGATCGTCCCCACCGTCTCGCAGCCTCCCACGCCTGCCGCGCGTTTCCAGGAGCCTCGGGAGCCGGGCGGATGATGCGGAACATCTGGGCGACGTTGCTGTCGGTCTGGCTTCTGTTCGCCGTCATCGCGGTCCTGGCCTGGACGCGCCAGCAGCCCGCCCCGAGCCAGTCGCCGTTGATCGTCGTGAAGGGCAAGAACGGCACCTCGACGCTGGTGCCCGCGTCGACGTCCGGGACGCATGCCACGACCCGCACGTCGCCCGTTCCCGCCGGATGATCGGCGCGACGACGTCGACTGCGGTTCCGGTTGCGTGGCTCGTCGCGCGCGCCGCGGGGCTCACCGCCCTTGCGCTCCTGAGCGCGTCGCTCTGGCTCGGTCTTGCCATGAGCGTGCGGCTGCTTGCGCCGCGTCGACAGAAGAGCCTGATGGGCTGGCACCAGACGCTCATGTGGTGCGGGCTCTCGATGGTCGCGCTGCACGGGATCGCGCTGCTCCTCGATCCGGTCATGCACTTCTCGTTCGCCGTCGTTCTCGTGCCGGGCCTCGCGCCGTGGCGGCCTCTCGCCGTGAGCGCGGGTGTGATCGCCGCCTGGCTGATGCTGGCCCTGGCGAGCTCGTTCCACGTCCGTCGCCGGATCACGCAGCGCCGCTGGCGGCTGATCCATTACGCCGGCTTCGGGGCGTTTGCACTCGCACTGGGTCACGGCCTGACCGCGGGCACGGACTTGCGCGGCGTGACCGGGCTCATCGTGGCGGGCGGTCTTGCTGCGCCGGCCGTGTGGCTCGTCTATGCACGGATTCTCGTCCCGCGCCCACAACCGACACGGCGGTCGGCCTCGCCCGGAGCAGCCTGATGCGCGAGCTGGAGCGGGCGACCTTCCCGGCGATGGGCACGGCGTGCGCGTTGGCTGTCACGGCCGATCGGTCCGAGCGCACGGCAGCACGGCTCGCGCTCTCCGCCGCGTGGCGGGAGCTGCGCACGTGCGAACGCATTCTGTCCCGGTTCGAACCGAACAGCCAGCTCTCGGAGTTGAATCGCAACGCCGGAACGTGGTGGCGGGTGGACGAGCGACTGATCGAAGCCTTGAGCGCCGCCGTTCGTTTGCGGAGCGAGACAGCCGGCCTCTTCGACCCGACGATCCTGCCGGCTCTGCTCGCGCAGGGCTATGACCGCTCGTTCGAGCTGCTCGAGCCACGGCCTCCCCGTGCGAGCGATTGGTCGGCCGGTGCGACGATCGAGGTCGATCCCGTCAACGGCAGCGCGCGAATCGAGTGCGACGCGGCCGTCGATCTGGGAGGTATCGGCAAGGGGTTCGCAGCCGCCCGGGCGCTGGCTGCGATGCTCGAGGCGTGGCCTGGGCTCCCGGGCGCTCTGATCGACCTTGGCGGCGATATCGCCGTGGAGGGCTCGCCGCCGGAGGAGGGGCCGTGGCTCATCTCCGTCGAGAGCCCGTGGAGCCCTGGGAGGTCGCTCGGCACGATCCGGCTCGCCGCCGGCGCAGTTGCGACCTCGGGGCCGGCGCGCCGGCGCTTCGGGCCGGAGGATGCACTCCATCATCTGATCGATCCGGTGACCGGCGAGCCGGCCGATGGAGGGCCGCTCGCGGTCACGGTCGTCGCGCGCGATCCCGCCGATGCCGACGCACACGCGACTGCGCTCGCCGTGACCGAGGACGCGGGCGCCTACCTGACTGCGCGGCGGGGTCTCGGGGCAATCGTCGTCACCGGGCTCGAGCCGACGCGGGCCCTCGGTGCAATCGACTTCCTGCCCCGCCCTGTCTCATTCGAGGTGACGCTATGAAGCGCGTGCTCGTCCTTCTCCTTTCGGCCGCGGTACTGGCGGGTTGCGGCAGTTCGCCCGGCAAACCTGAATCGGCCGACGCGTTCATGAAGCGCATCACGATCGAGTTCTCACGTGGTCAGGCGGGCCGGCTCTGGGACAGTCTCGTCCCGGCCGAGCAGCGGGTTGTGACCCGCGCGCGCTACCTGGCGTGCCAGCGCAACGGCGGGTTCCGGCTCCGCTCGTTCAAGGTGCTCGATAGCTACACCGAGGCTGTCGAGGTTGAAGGGAAGGAAACGCCGTCCACGGCAGTCACCGTGCAGGTCACGTCCGACGACGGCGTCACCACCGCGACCATGCATGCGGTGAAGAGCGGAGGCAGCTGGCACTGGGTGCTGCAGCCGGCCGACCTGGCCGCGTACGCAGCCGGCCGTTGCCCCTGAGCCGCTACGGCGACCCAGACGCCGGCTCGACGGCGAGCCCGCGCGCCGCCGCGTAGGCATAGGGATGGTCGAAGACATCGAGCGGGTCGTCGGTCGGATCGAGGGGAAGCTCGAGCGTCATGCCCGTCGCGTCGTCCTCGAGCTTGACCGCAGCGCGGTGTGTCCGGCGGCTCCAGAAGAGTGCGACCTCACACGTTCCGCTGCGGCGGAGAGCGAGTTCCTTGGGCGTATGGTCGAAGGACAGTGTGCGAGTCATCGTGATCCTCCCGCGGTCGGTTGTCACCAGGAGGTCTACGTCCCGTTCGGCCACGATCGGGCCACGACTCGGCGAGCCTTGGCAAAGAATGCGTGAAAATGCGGAGGCGCCGAGTGCCTCGCCTGCAACGATGCGCACATGGATGTGCTGCTCGTCGAGGACGACGACTCGATTGCGGTCCCGCTCGTGGAGGGTCTGCGCCGGGAGGGCTTCGACGTCGTACGCGCCGCGACCGGGGAAGAGGCGCTCGCGGCGAGCGAGCCGGACATCGTGCTGCTCGATCTGCGCCTGCCCGATCTGGACGGGCTGGAGGTCTGCCGGGAGCTGCGGTCGCGTTCGACGGTGCCCATCATCATCGTCTCCGCCCGGGGCGAGGAGGTCGACCGCGTCGTGGGGCTCGAGATCGGTGCGGACGACTATCTGGTCAAGCCGTTCGGCCTGCGTGAGCTCGTTGCCCGCATCCGTGCAGTCGCACGCCGCACTGCCCTTCCCCGCGAGGACAGCGAAGAGATCGATGCGGGCCGCATTCGCATCGACCTGCGCGGCCACCGAGTGATGGTGGACGGGGGCGAAGTGCAGCTGACCGGGAAAGAATTCGACCTGCTGACGGTGCTTGCACGGAACGCGGGCGCCGTGGTCGACCGCGAACGGATCCTGCGTGAGGTCTGGCACACCACGTGGTACGGGTCGTCGAAGACCGTCGACGTCCACGTGGCTGCGCTTCGGCGCAAGCTCGGGGATCCCGGCTTGATCGAGACGGTGCGCGGCATCGGCCTGCGCCTCGCCGCGTGACCCGGCGGCTGCTCGCGAGCTACCTCGCGCTGACCATCGTCGTGCTCGTGGCGCTCGAGGTGCCGTTGGCCGTCGTGAACGCGCGGAACGAGCAGCAGGATCTGACGGCGAAGGTGGAGCGCGATGCGTTCGCGGCGGCGTCGCTGGCCGAGGACACCTTGCAGGCAGGCGGAACGTCGCCGCACCTGGTGCGGATCGTGCGGGGATACCAGGAGCAGACCGGCGGCCGCGTCGTGATCGTCGATACGCGTGGCGTCAGCATCGCGGACTCTCACCCGACCGTTCCGACGGAGACGTCGTTCGCGTCGCGTCCGGAGATCGCAGCGGCCCTCAGAGGGAACACCGCGTCCGGCATCCGCACATCGGCGACGCTCGACCAGAAGCTGCTCTACGTCGCCGTGCCCGTCGCGTCCGGGGGAAAGGTCTTCGGTGCGGTGCGCATCACCTATCCGACCTCGGCACTCGATCACCGCATCAACCGCTATCGCCTGGCGCTCGCTGCGGTTGCGCTGATCGTCCTGGCCGTCGCGGCGCTCGTCGGGCTCCTGCTCGCGCGTTCGATCGCGAAGCCGCTCCGCCGCCTCGAGGGTGTCGCCGCGCTCGTCGGCGCCGGCGAGCTGGCGGCGCGTGCGAGCGAGACCGACGGCCCGTCCGACGTGCGGAGTCTTGCGCGGGAGTTCAACCGCACGACCGCCAAGCTCGCGGCGCTGCTCACGTCGCAGGAGCAGTTCGTCGCCGACGCCTCGCACGAGCTGCGGACGCCGCTCATGGCGCTGCGCCTGCGGCTCGAGAACTCCGAGACCGACGCGGCGCTCGTCGAAGCCGAACGGCTCGCCGGGCTCGTCGACGAGCTGCTCGAGCTCGCGCGCGCGGATGCCTCAGGCGACCTGCCGGGCGATCTTCGGCTCGGCGACATCGTCGAGCGGCGCGTCGAGCTCTGGTCGGCGCTCGGCGAGGAGCGGGGCGTGCATCTCGAGGCCAGGATCGACGGCAGCGTGATCCGCGCCGGCGAGGGGCGGGTCGAACAGGTGCTCGACAACCTCCTCTCCAACGCGCTCGACGCTGCACCGGCCGGCTCGGCGATCACCGTCACCGCCGAGGCCGGAGAGCTGCACGTGATCGACGAGGGAGCCGGCCTGACGGCCGAGCAGCGCGAGCGCGCCTTCGACCGCTTCTGGCGCGCGTCGAAGGCGCCGGGGTCGGGGCTCGGGCTCTCGATCGCGCGGCGCCTCGTCGAGCTGGACGGCGGAACGATCGAGCTGCGCGGCGCGTCGACCGGCGGCGTCGACGCGGTCGTGCGCTATCCGGTCCGGCGCCCCTGAGCGGCGCCATCCGGTCCGGGTCCTATGCTGCGTCCAGGTGGCGACAATGACCCGAATGCACGCGGGTTTCACAGGTGTGGTCCAGCACGAGTGGCCGCGGCCGCGCGGCTGGGCACCGCCGCAGCGGCTCGACACGCTCGACGTGCTGACGCTGCCCGGCGTCGGCGCCACTCTCGCCAAGCGGCTGCGCACGTTCGGCATCCGCTCGGTGCGCGACCTGCTCTTCCACGCCCCTCGCCGCTACGAGAGCGCGGTCGACCAGGTCCCGATCGCGGAGCTCGGCGGCGCCGAGGGCGAGGTCGCGATCGAGGGTCGAATAGTCAGCGCTCGCGCGCGGCCTCTACGAGGGAGACGGACGCTCGTCACCGCGATCGTCCGTGATTCGAGCGGCGGCCAGGTGAGCGCCTCGTTCTTCAACCAGCCCTGGCTCGCGGAGAAGCTGGTCGCGGGAACGAGCGTGCGGCTGCGCGGCAAGCTCGGCCGCTACGGGTTCGACGTGAAGAGCTACGACATCGGCGAGGCACGCCGGACGGCCGACTACGCACCGGTCTATCCGGCCGGCGAGCAGATCCCCTCGACGCGCCTGCGGGAGCTCGTGCGCACGGCGCTCGCGCAGCACGGACGCAGCTTTCCCGACCCGCTGCCGGCCGAGCTCGGGCTCGTGCTGCGCCGCGATGCGCTCGCCGCGATCCACTTTCCGGTCGACGAGCAACAGGCCGAGGAGGCGCGCCGGCGGCTCGCGCTCGACGAGCTGGTGACGCTCCAGTTGATCGTCGCACAGCTCCGAGACACCGACGCCGTCGCACCCTCGCTCGCCCAGCCGGGCGAGCTGATGGCGCGGTACCGCACCGTGCTCCCGTTCGAGCTGACCGAGCACCAGGAGCGTGCGATCACCGAGATCGACCTCGATCTCGCCCAGACGACGCCGATGCAGCGGCTGCTCCAGGGAGACGTCGGCTCCGGGAAGACCGTGGTCGCGCTCTACGCTCTCCTGCGCGCGGTGGAGAACGGCCGGCAGGGGGCGCTGATGGCGCCCACGGAGACGCTCGCCGAGCAGCACTTCCTGACGCTGGAGCCGCTCTGCGCCCAGCTCGGGGTGCGCTGCGTGCTGCTCACCGGATCCGTCGGCTCGCAGAAGATCCGCGCCGAGATCGCAAACGGCGTGGCCCAGATCGCCGTCGGCACGCACGCGCTGATCCAGCGTGACGTCGAGTTCGCCGACCTCGCCGTCGCCGTCGTCGACGAACAGCACCGGTTCGGTGTCGAGCAGCGGACTGCGCTCGCCGAGAACCACTCGACGCACGTGCTGCACATGACGGCGACGCCGATCCCGCGCACGCTCGCGCTGACGATCTACGGCGACCTCGCGGTGAGCGAGATCGCAAAGCCGCCGGCGAACCGCAAGCCGATCATCACAGCGCGCGTCGGCGCCGAGCGTTCCAGCGACGCGTACACGCGCCTGCGCGTCCATCTCGACGCGGGCAGGCAGGCATACGTCGTCTGCCCGCTGATCGAGCTGTCGGAGACGCGTCTCGCCCGCGCCGCCGAGGCCGAGGCGGACCGGCTCCGGCGCGCCGAGCTTCGCGGCTACCGCGTCGGTCTGCTGCACGGCAAGCTGAAGACCGCGGAGCGGCGTGAGGTGATGCGCCGGTTCAAGGAAGGAGAGCTCGACGTGCTCGTCGCCACCACGGTGATCGAGGTCGGTGTCGACGTCCCGAACGCGACGATCATGATCGTGCAGGAGGCCGATCGGTTCGGGCTCGCACAGCTGCATCAGCTGCGCGGCCGGGTGGGGCGGGGCGGCGATCAGAGCTACTGCCTCCTGATCTCCCGGGCCGCCGACGAGCTCACCGAGACCGCGGACCGGCGCCTTCAGGCCCTCGTCGACACGACCGACGGGTTCGAGCTCGCCGAGGTCGACCTCGACCTCCGGCGCGAGGGCCAGCTGCTCGGCACCCGCCAGTCCGGCTGGAGCGATCTGCAGTTCACGAAGCTGCGGCTCGACCGCGGCCTGATCGAGCAGGCGCGCGAGATCGCCGGCAGCCTGCGCGATGAGGACGGCCCGTGGCGGGACGAGGTCGACAGAATGTCCGGCGATGCGGATCATCGCGGGCTCGCGTAGAGGTCACCGGATTGCCGCGCCGACGGGGCGCGACACCCGCCCGACCTCGGACCGCGTGCGCGAGAACGCGTTCAACCTGATCGGCCCGGTCGACGACGCCGACGTGCTCGACCTGTTCGCGGGGTCGGGCGCGCTCGGGCTCGAGGCGCTCTCGCGCGGCGCCGCGAGTGCGACGTTCGTCGAGTCCGACCGCGAGGCGTGCCGCACGATCAACGCCAACCTCGACAAGCTCGAGCTGCGCGGCACCGTCCTCTGCCAGGACGCGATCCGCGCCCTCGCCCGCGAGCGCCGCCGTTACGACCTCGTCCTCTGTGACCCGCCCTACGACTACGACCACGGGAAGGTCGCGCCGCACCTGGCCGGCCTGCTGACCGACGACGGCCTGCTCGTCTACGAGACCTCGGGACGGGCCGAGCCGCTGGAGCTGCCCGGGCTCGAGGCGCGCACCTCCCGCAAGTACGGTTCCGCACGGCTTACCCTGTACGAGACGTGATCACCGCCATCTACCCCGGCACCTACGACCCCGTGACCAACGGGCACGTCGACGTGATCACGCGCGCGGCGCGGATCTTCGACCGCGTCGTCGTCGGGGTGGTGGGCAACCCGCATCACAAGACCCCGATGTTCTCGGTGCCCGAGCGCGTCGAGTTCCTGAAGGAGGCCCTCGAGGGCGTGGTCGAGAACGTCGAGGTGGAGGAGTTCAGCGAGCTCGTCGTCGATTTCGCCCGGCGCTGGGACGCGAAGGCGATCGTCAAGGGCCTGAGGGTCGTCTCGGACTTCGAATGGGAGTTCCAGATGAACCAGCTGAACCGGCACCTGGCGCCCGACATCGAGACGGTCTACGTGATGGCGAGCGCCCAGGTGAGCTTCGTTTCCTCGAGCGGGGTGAAGGAGATTGCCTCCTTCGGCGGAAATGTCGAAGAGCTGGTGCCCAAGGCTGTCGCCGCACGCCTGAAAGCGATGTTCCCGAACGGCCGCGGCGGCGCTCCACTGTCCGACCAGGAGTAGACTGGATCCCCATGGATGTCCTCGTTCTCATCGACAAGCTCGACGACCTGGTGCACAACGCCAAGGCCGTGCCGCTCACCGATCAGGTGCGCATCGACCGCGAGGAGATCTACGACATCCTCGACCAGATGCGCGCGACGATCCCGGAGGAGATCAAGCAGGCCCGGTGGATCGTGAAGGAGCGCCAGGAGATGCTGGCCGAGGCGAAGCGCGAGCAGGACCGGCTCCTGCAGGAGGCGCGTGAGCAGGCGGTGCGCGAGGCGTCCCAGACCGAGATCGTCAAGCTCGCCGAGCGGCAGGCGCAGGAGATCATCGACGAGTCCCGTCGCTCCGCGCGCGAGATGCGCCTCGAGATGGAGGATTGGGCGGACGGCATGCTCGCAACGCTCGAGACGAACCTCGACAAGTTCCTCGTCGCGGTGCGCCGCGGCCGCGAGCGGCTGCACGAGCGCTCGCAGGAGTCGGTCGTCGCCGGAATCGGTCCGGTCGACCTCTCCGACAACGGCTCGAACTACTAGCCCCGGCTCCTACAGCTCCGGCTTCGCTCCGCCGGTCTGCCAGTGCCCGAACGGGGCATAGGCCTCCTGCGGCGCGTGCGTCTCCTGCTCGACCCCGGCGCCCCGCGCGAGCGCGGCCTCCGAGCGCGGGTAGACGATCCCTCGCTCGCCGACGCGGTTGCCGATCATCAGCAGCACGCACGGCGAGTCGGCGACGCCGACGAAGACGTGGCGTGTGCCCGGCGGACAGTGCAGGAAGTCGTACTGCCGGAGCCGCCGCTCCTGCTCCTCGACGATCGCCAGGCACTCGCCCGAGACGACGAAGAAGTCCTCCTGCTGGTCCTCGGCGTGGTACATGCCGGTCGGCTTGCCCGGCTCGAGCACCGCGAGCGTGTAGCCGACCTCGGCGAACATGTGCGGCTCCACATCGTCGCGCGCAGCGGCGACACGCCCGTCTGTTTCGAAACGGCAGCGGAAGCCGAAGGCATCGTGCTCGATCCAGGCCGCGTCCCGGGCATTGACGACGAACCAGCCCGGGGTGACGGGGGCGAGGCCGTTCCCGACCTCCTCGAGCCGCGCTTCGTCAGCCATGCCGGGAACCTACCGCGCCGCCCGTCGGTACCGCCACACCGCGAGCGGTGCGAACACCGCGATCAGCGTGCACGACCACAGAAGGGTCGCGGGCACCGGGTGGAGGACCGGCCACCCGCCTCCGACGTACGGCGACGGGTTGTGGAAGAGCGTGCGCACGTGGGTGGAGACTGCTGCGTCCATATCCCGTCGAGAGAGCGCCAACCTCACCGTCGTCGTCGCCTGCTCGACCAGGAGGAGATCGTCACCGCGGCGATCGGGATCGCCGACCGCGAGGGGATCGAGGCGGTCTCGATGCGGCGCGTCGCGCGCGAGCTCGGCGTCGGCGCGATGACGCTCTACCACCACGTCGCCGACAAGGACGAGCTCGTCGAGCTGATGGCAGACGCGATCGGCGCCGAGATGCTCGTCCCCGAGCCGTTCCCCGACGGCTGGCGCGCTGCGATGAACGCGATCGCCCACCGCACCCGCGACACGTTCGAACGTCACCCGTGGCTGATTCGGACGATCAGCGAGTCCAGCCACCTGACGCTCAATGGTCTGCGCCACATCGAGCAGTTGCTCCGCGCGGTCGCCGAGCTGGGCGACGAGCTCGGCGGCCGGGTCCTGTCCGCCGTCGACGAGTACACGTTCGGGTTCGTCCTGCGGGAGCTCGTGATCGGCGGCCGCGCCGGCCGGTCGGAGCGGTTCTCCCTGCCGCCGCGGCTCCAGCAGGCGATCGCAAGCGGCGAGCTCCCCCTCGTCTCGAGCTGGATCGAGACGGGCGCCGTGGTCGAGCGGCCCGCCGATCGCTTCGAGGTGGGGCTCGAGGCGCTCCTCGAAGGCTTCGAAGTACTGCGTGCTCGGCGCTCCTAGCCGCTTCGCTACCCTCGCCTCTATGACGAGCTTCAGCCTGCGTCAGGTGAAGCTCCGCCCGGGTGAGCAGCACCGTGACGTGCTCGAGGTCGAGCTGTCCGCCTTCGATTTCGGCGGCCAGCGCTACCTGCCGGTGCCGGAGAAGGTCCCGGCGGAGCTCGAGATCACGCGTGCGAACACCGGCACGGTCTTCACCCTCGCCTTCACCACCCGCCTGTACGGGCCGTGCTACCGCTGCCTGGGCGACGCCGTGCTCGAGCTGGAGATCCGCGCGCGCGAGTACCAGGACGAGTCGCCCGAGGACGAGGAGATGCGGACCGAGTACGTCGACGGGAACACGCTCGATCTCTCCGCCTGGGCGCGAGACGCGATCGCCCTCGCGCTCCCCGAGCAGATCGTCTGCCGCGACGACTGCGCCGGTCTCTGTGCGGAGTGCGGCAAGAACCTGAACGACGAGCCGCACACGCACGACGAGCAGCACGGCGACCCGCGCTGGGCTGCGCTCGAGTCGCTACGCGACGAGCTCTGAGCGGCGCTCGAGCAGCGCGGTGTCGCGCCAGACGCCGTGCTTGCGCGCCAGCCGCTCGCGGATCCCGACGAGCCGGAAGCCGCACGTCTCGTGCAGCGCTCGCGACGCGGCGTTGTCGGCGAACATGTGCGCCTGCACGGTCCACAGTCCGGCGGCATCCGCCCGCCGGAGGAGCTCCTCGAGCAGCGCCCGCCCGATCCCGCGGCCGCGCGCGGAGGCGGCGACGTACACGGAGTCCTCAGCGACGCCGCGGTAGCACTCGCGCCGGGACACCAGGGCGAGGGTCGCCCAGCCGAGCACGTTCGCCCCCTCCCGAGCGACGATACGCGGCGCCGGGAGATACCGCTCGTCGAACTGCTCCCAGGACGGAACGGCCTCCTCGAAGGTGCCAGCGTCGAGGCCTTCCTCGAAGATCCGGCGGACGGCCGCCCAGTCGGCCTCGGTCAGGTCGTCGATCGTCACAGCTCCATTGTGCGGGTGACCGCGAGCCTGCTGAGAAAGCGCCGGTCGTGGGTGACGACGACGAGGCAGCCCTCGTAGGTCTCGAGCGCCGTCTCGAGCTCCTCGATCGCCTCCAGGTCGAGGTGGTTGGTCGGCTCGTCGAGGATCAGGCAGTTGACGCCGCGGGCCGAGAGGAGCGCAAGCCCGGCGCGCGTTCGCTCACCGGGCGAGAGGGACGCTGCCGGGCGGGTGATGTCGTCGGGGCCGAGCGCGAACTTCGCGAGCAGGGTGCGCGCATCGGTCGTCGTGAGGCCCGACAGGTGCGCGAAGTCGTCGATCAGCACGCCGCCGAAGAGGTCCCGCGCCTGGGTCAGCTCGCCGAAGACGACCGCCGGGCCGACGCGCCGCGAGCCGCTGGTCAGCGGCAGCTCGCCCGTCAGCGCGCGGATCAGCGTCGTCTTGCCCGCACCGTTCGCCCCCACGACGGCCACGCGGTCGCTGAACTGGAGCGCGAGATCGACCGGCCCGAGCGTGAACGAGCCGACCTCGACGACGGCGCCCGCGAGCTCGGCGATCGTGCCCGTGGGCGGCGCAGCCGCGAACTCCATCTGCAGCCGCCACGGCGTCCAGGGCTTCTCCACCTCCTCGAGCCGCTCCAGGTGGTTGCGTGCCTGGTTGACCTTGCCGCGGAGGGCGTTCGTCGCCCGCCGGTCGGCGCCGCCGGTCTGACGAGCCAGCTTGCGCTCGGCTCCCAGCGTGTGCGCCTGCCGGCGCCGGTCCTCGAGCAGCGTCGTGTACCGGCGCTTCTCGTCGAGGTAATCGGCGTAGGCGGCCTCGTGCTGGGCGCGTGCGCGGGTGCGTGCGGCCTCGTACTCCGACCACGTGCCGCTGTACTCGTGGACGCGGCGCGTCTCGGCTTCGATCTCGACGACGCGGTTGATCGTCCGGTCGAGGAAGTCGCGGTCGTGTGAGACGAGGACGACGCCCGCGGACAGCCCGCTCAGGAACCGTTCGAGCCGCGCCAGGCCCGCGAAGTCGAGGTTGTTCGTCGGCTCGTCGAGCAGGAACACGTCGAAGCGCGAGAGCAGGATCGCGGCGAGCGCCGCCCGTGCCGCCTCCCCGCCGGAGAGGGTCCGCACCTCCCGGTCGGAGCGGCGGCCGAGCCCGACGTCGTCGAGCACCGAGGCGGCGCGGGCGTCGAAGTCCTCGCCGCCCAGGGCGAGGAACCGGTCGAGCGCGGCCGTGTACGCCCCGGCGAGGTCGTGCTCCTCGGCGAGCCGCGCGGCGAGCCCGTCCATCTCCTCCTCGGCCGCGCCCACGCCGGTGCGCCGCGCGAGATAGCCCCGCACGGTCTCCCCGGGGCGGGCCTCGAGCTCCTGCGGGAGGTAGCCGACCGCGCCGGCGCTGGTCACACGGCCGGCGTCGGGCGCCTCGAGGCCCGCGAGGACGCGCAGGAGCGTCGACTTGCCGATGCCGTTCGGCCCGACGATGCCGATGCGGTCGCCGGGGGCGACCACGAGCGACACCCGGTCCAGCACCTGCACGGCCGCGTAGCTCTTCGAGATGTCACGTGCTGCCAATGAGCCCGGCATGGGGCGGACCTCCAATCAGTCGAAAGGGCGGAAGAAGCGGGGTTTCGACTTAGAGATCCGTCATGGGACGAGCCCCGGAGGGCTCGTGGACGATGATAGCTATCATGGGCGGCCGCCATGGCTGTCCCCAAGAGGAAAACATCGAAGGCGCGCCGCGATCAGCGCCGCGCCACGCACAAGCTCGAGGCTCCGCGCGTCAACACCTGCCCCCAGTGCGGGTCGCCGAAGCGTGCGCACCGCGTCTGTCCGACCTGCGGCACCTACAGGGGCCGCGAAGTCGAACCGCTCCGCCTCGACGTCCCGTAGGCCGTGACCCGCGTCGCCGTCGACGCACTCGGTGGCGACAACGCGCCCGGTGAGGTGATCCTCGGCGCGCTCGCGGCCGCCGCGGACGGGATCGACGTGACGCTCTTCGGCCCCGCCGGCCTGGAGACGCACGGTCTGCCCTTCGTCGAGACGACCGAGGTGATCGAGATGGCCGACAAGCCCGCCGAGGCGGTGCGGGCCAAGCCGGACTCGAGCCTCGTCGCCTGCGTTCGCGCAGTGGCCGACGGGACGGCGGACGCCGCGGTCTCGGCCGGCAACACGGGTGCGATGCTGGCGGCCGGCCTGCTGCACCTGCGCCGGCTGCCGGGCGTGCTGCGGCCCGCGATCGCGGTTCCCCTCCCGACCCGGCGGGGGCCGAGCGTTCTGCTCGACGCCGGCGCGAACGCCGACGCGCGCCCGGAGCAGCTCCTGCAGTTCGCCCACATGGGCTCGGTGTTCAGCGAGGAGATCCTCGACGTGCACCGGCCCGAGGTGCGCCTCCTCTCGATCGGCGAGGAGGACGAGAAGGGCAACCAGCTGACGATCGAGGCGCACCGCCTCCTCCGGGAGGACGGTCTGCTCAACTTCGCCGGGAACGCCGAGAGCCGGGACCTGCTGCGAGGGGTCGCGGACGTCGTCGTCACCGACGGCTTCACCGGCAACATCGCCCTGAAGCTGCTCGAGGGGACGATCGGGGAGCTGCTGGCGGAGCTGCGCGAGGAGATCAGCGCCACCGCCACGGGAAAGCTCGGCGGCCTGCTCATCCGGCCGGCGGCCCGGCGCATGCGGAAGCGCCTCGACCCCGACACGTACGGGGGCGCCTACCTGCTCGGCCTGCGCGGCCTGGCCGTGATCGCTCACGGAAACTCGGGCCGTGAGGCGGTCGCAAACGCCATCCACCTGGCCGCCCGCGGCGCCGAGCACCGCGTCGTCGAGCGCCTCGCCGAACGGCTCCCGGAGCGCGTCGGTGTATGATCGCCCGGATTTTCGCCCCTACGAATATTTGAGGTGACATGGCAGCGTCGCGTGAAGAGGTCCTCGAGCGCGTCAAGGAAGTCCTGACGGAGCAGCTCGGAGTCGAGGAAGATCAGATCACCGAAGAGGCGTCGTTCCAGGAGGACCTGGACGCCGACTCGCTCGACCTGGTCGAGCTGATCATGGAGCTGGAAGACCAGTTCGGGATCAAGATCTCCGACGAGGATGCCCAGAAGATCACGACCGTCGGGCAGGCCGTCGACTACGTCACCTCGCACCAGTAAGTCCCAGAAATCGCTGCGGGAGCTGATCGACGAGCTCCCGGCAGAGCGAGCGGCGGCGGTCTTCACGCATTCATCGTGGGCCGCCGACCGCACCGCCTCGTACGAACGGCTCGAGTTCCTCGGGGACTCGGTGCTCGAGCTCGTGGTCGCGCGCACGCTCTACGACCGGTTCCCGGCCTTCACGGAGGGCCGGATGGCGAAGGTGCGGTCACACGTCGTCTCGCGCGCCAGCTGCGCGGTCGTCTCGCGGGAGCTCGAGCTCGGCGAGCGCCTCCGCAACGAGGGCTCGGACGACGCCGACAAGCTCTCGCGCAACCGG
The DNA here is from genome assembly GCA_963722065.1 of uncultured Thermoleophilia bacterium. GTDB lineage: Bacteria > Actinomycetota > Thermoleophilia > Gaiellales > Gaiellaceae > PALSA-600. The sequence goes on from CAVRMI010000014.1 coordinate 295,440, forward strand.
AACGTGCTGGCGGCTCTGCTCGAGGCGGCGTTGGCGGCGCTGTATCTCGAGCACGGCTTCGAGGCGATCGAGCCGGCGATCGTCGAAGCCTTCGAGCCGCGCATCGACTACGCGTTGACGACCTTCGTCGACCACAAGACGGAGCTGCAGGAACGGCTCGCCCGAACGGGCCGCTCGGTCACGTACGCGACCGTGAAGGTCGAGGGACCGCCGCACGACCGCTCGTTCACCGCGGCGGCGATCATCGACGCCGAGGTGGTGGGGACCGGGACCGGCCGGTCGAAGAAGGACGCCGAGCAGGATGCCGCGAGGGAGGCCCTGGAGGGGGTCGGCCCGGCAGGCGGGGATTCGAGCGGCGTCCTGCCCGCTCGCTAGCCTGCTCCTCGCGTGCACCTGAAAGCGATCAAGCTGCGCGGTTTCAAGTCGTTCGTCGAGCCGGTCGAGATCCACCTCGAGCCGGGGGTGGCGGTCGTCGTCGGGCCGAACGGCTCAGGGAAGTCGAACGTCTCGGACTCGATCCTCTGGGCGACCGGGTCGATGAGCCCGGGCGAGCTGCGCGCCGAGAAGCCGGACGACGTGCTCTTCTCGGGCTCGGTGGGGCGCCAGCCGACGGACTTCTGCGAGGTCGATCTCCTGTTCGACAACGCCGACGGCGAGTGGCCCGACCTTCCGTACAGCGAGGTGTCCGTGGCGCGGCGGCTGCACCGGGGCGGCGAGGGCCAGTACCTCGTCAACAAGACGCCGGTGCGCCGCATCGACCTGGTCGAGCTGCTGTCCGACGTCGGTCTCGGCGGCGGCCTTCGCTCGGTGATCTCGCAGGGACGCGTCGAGACCGTGCTCAACTCGAAGCCGGCCGAGCGCCGCGAGCTGATCGAGGAGGCCGCGGGCCTCGGGCGGTTCAAGCGCCGTCGGCACCGTGCCGAGCTGAAGCTCGCCCGGGTGGCGGTGCAGGTCGACCGCGCGCGCGATCTCGAGGACGAGGTCAAGAAGCGCCTCCGGCCGCTCGCGCTCCAGGCAACTGCGGCCGAGCGGGCCGAGAAGCTCGGGGTCGAGATCTCGGGCCTGCAGGCGGCGATCGCGACGCTCGATCTCGCACGCCTCGCGCAGCGCCGCGCCGAGGCCGAAGGTCGCCGGGCCGCGACGGCGGCGCAGCGGGGAGCGCTCGACGAGCAGATCAACGCGCTCGTCGCCGCGCGCGAGAGCGCCGAGGAAGAGCTCACAGATTCGGCCGGCGCCCGTGAACAGGCGACCGCCGCGCTGTACCGCCTCCGCAGTGGGGGCGAACGCATCGCTCTGCGCCGCGAGTCGGCCGCGTCTCTCACCGCGTCGCTTCGCGCTGAGCTCCAGGCGGCCCGGGCCTACGACCCGTCGGCGTCGGTCGGCCTCGAGGCCGCCGCACGCGACGCGGCGACGGCAGCCCAGTCGGCCGCGGCGGAACGCGCGCGGCTCCAGGTCGAGGCCGAGGGACGTTGGGCCCGCATCGCGGCGATCGAGCGCACCACCCAGTCGGCGTTCGCCGCCGAGCTCGACGATGTGCTCGCGCGCCGCGCCGAGACCGAGTCGCAGCTCACCGGCGGCGGCCGCGACGCGCTGCTCGCGCTGCGCGGCGCGACCCAGACGCTCGGCGTCCGGCACGAGTCGGCGCAGCGGCTCCTCTCGGAGCTGGAACAGGAGCTGGCCGACGCCCGCCGGGCCCCGGCCGGCCCGTCGCCCGCCGAGCTGGGCCGTCTCGCGGACGACGCCGACGCCGCGGCCCGCGCCGCGGTGCGCGAGCAGGAAGATCTCGAGGCCCGCGTGCGCCTCGCACGGGAACGGCTCGTCGCGCTCGAGCAGTCGCTCGCGGAGCGCGAAGGTCTTCCGCCTGCCGCGCGTGCGCTCGCCGAGGAGGGCGAGCAGCTCGCGCTGCAGCTGCTCGAGGTCGAGACGGGCGCCGAGCGCTCGACGGCCGCGGCGCTCGGACATCGCGCCTCGGCCGTGCTCGCGGCGAATCCTGCGCGTGGGCTCGAGCTGATCGAGAAGGCGCGGGCGGCCGGGCTCGGCTCGGTGCTCGTGCTCGTCGGCCAGGATCCACGTGCCCTCGTGAACGTGCCCGTGCTGCCGCGGGACGAGCTGCTCGCGTCCAAGGTGACCGCCGTCACGGCGGAGGGAATCGGCTGGGACCCGGAGCACGGCGAGCTGTGGTTCGCCGGTGAGACCGCCGAGGCCGTGCTGCTCGAGCTCGACGCGCGCCGCCGTGAGCTGGGGGACGAGGTGGCGGGGCTCGCAGCCCGGGCCACCGAGGCGGCGACGCGGAGCGAGCAGGCCGCGGACGCCGCACGCACCGCCGCGACGCGGTTCGCGCCCGTCGCGCATCTGCGGAACGTCCGCCGCGCCGACGTCTCGCGCCTCGCCAGGATCGCCGCGGGTGCCGAAAGGCTCGATGAGACCTTGAGGGTTGTGGCCGCTACCGCCGGCCGCCTCGAGGAGCCGCTCGCCGAGCGCGCCGGGCGGCTCGCCGGTGACCTGCACGGGATCGCCTCGCGCGAGTCGGAGCTGCGCAGGGCAGTCGCGGAGGCGGACGCCCGCGCGCTCGCAGCCGAGCGCCGGGCCGGCGGGCGCTCCGCAGACGGCGTGCCGGGCGAGCTCGTGGAGCTGCGCCTGGAGGCCGAGGACCTCTCGGCGCGGGCGCTCGAGGCCGGCGCGGCGGCCGAGGAGGCCGCCGAGCGCGCGCGGAGCGCCGCGCGCGCACTCGCGGACGCCGATCCGGGCCACGCCCGGCGTCCGAGCGAGCTCGTCCTCGAGCGGCTCGTCGGCGGCGCCGAGCGGCTCGAGCAGTCGCTCGCGCTCGAGATCCAGCACTTCGAGCTTCCCGTCAGCCGCCGGGCAGAGGCGCAGGCCGCGCGCACCACCGAGCTCGGCGCCACGCTGCGCCGGCTCGGCGCCGAGGAGGTCGAGCTGCGCCAGGCGGCGGCGACGGCCGGCGAGCAGCTCGCTGCGGTCGACGTCGAGCTCGCGAGGACCGACGCGGAGCGCGACGAGGCGAAGCGTCGCCTCGAGGCGGCCGCGGCCGAGCCGGCGGAAGGCGAGGACCGCGACGAGCTCGCGGAGAAGCTCGCGCGCTACGAGAAGCGCCGCGAGCTGCTCGGCCAGGTCAACCCGCTCGCGAAGGAGGAGTACGAGGCCGAGAAGGAGCGCCTCGAGGAGCTGTCCGTCCAGCGGGCCGACCTGGAGCAGAGCCTCGACGAGCTCGAGAAGCTGCGCGACGAGCTGACGACGACGGTCGAGACGCGCTTCGCCGAGACCTTCACGGCGGTCGAGAAGCACTTCCACGAGGTGGCGGCGACGCTCTTCCCGGGCGGCGAAGGACGGCTGCGCATGACCGAGCCCGACGACGATGACGAGGAGCCCGGGATCGAGGTCGAGCTGCGGCCGGCCGGCAAGCGGGTGACCCGGTTGTCGCTCCTCTCCGGCGGCGAGAAGGCGCTCGGGGCGATCGCGTTCCTCTTCTCGCTGTTCCTGGCGCGTCCGAGCCCGTTCTATCTCCTCGACGAGGTCGAGGCTGCGCTCGACGACACGAACATCGGCCGGTTCACCGAGCTCCTGCGCACCTATGCGGATCGCGCGCAGTTCATCGTGATCACGCACCAGAAGCGCACGATGGAGGCCGCCGACGTCCTCTACGGCGTGACGATGGGAACGGACGGCGTCTCGCAGATCGTCTCGCGGCGGCTGCCGCGCGAGGAAGAGGTCGCAGCAACTGCTTGAGCGCTAACGTGCCCCGGTCATGGCACGGAGCTGGGGACAGTTGCTTGGAGATTCCGACGCGCCTGCCGAGAGCGAGGTCGAACAGCGCGGCTTCTTCGGCCGGCTCCGCGAGTCGCTCGGGAAGTCGCGCCGGGCGCTGACCGAGCAGCTGGCGGTCGCCGCGTTCGATCCCGGCGACGACGCATCGTGGGAGCGGCTCGAGGAGGCTTTGATCTACGCGGACGTCGGGGTGCGCGCGACGGCGGAGCTGATCCGGCGGCTCGAGGCGCGGCAGGACCTGACCGAGCTCGGCGAGGCGCTCGCCGAGGAGATTGCCGCGCTGTTCGGGGAGCCGCCGACGCTGGACCTCCGGCACGAGCCGGCGGTGCTGCTCGTCGTCGGCGTCAACGGCACCGGCAAGACGACGACGATCGGCAAGCTCTCGAACAAGCTGCGCGAGCACGGGCGAACGGTCACCCTGGGAGCAGCCGACACGTTCCGCGCCGCGGCCGAGGAGCAGCTCGAGATCTGGGCACAGCGTTCCGGCGCCGGCTTCGTCGGCGGCGAACGCGGCGGAGATCCTGCCGCCGTTGCCTACGACGCGGTCGGCGCGGCGACGGATGTGGTGATCGTCGACACAGCCGGGCGGCTGCACACGCAGACGAACCTGATGGACGAGCTGGCGAAGGTGCGTCGCGTGATCGGCGGCCGGCTCGCCGGCGCGCCGCACGAGGTGCTGCTCGTCGTCGATGCGACGACCGGCCAGAACGGGCTCCAGCAGGCGCGGCTCTTCAGCGAGGCGGTCGGCGTGACCGGGGTCGCGTTGACGAAGCTCGACGGTTCGGCGAAGGGCGGCATCGCGGTCGCGATCGCCCATGAGCTGGGGCTGCCGGTGAAGCTGGTCGGCGTCGGCGAGGGTCTCGACGATCTGCGTCCGTTCGACGCCGGAGACTTCGCGCGCGCGCTGGTCTCGGAATGACGATCGTCCCGGCCGACGCGCTCGAGCTCGAGCAGCTCGTTGCGGTCTTCAACGCCGGGTACGAGGGGTACTTCGTGCCGGTGCAGGTCGACACGGCCGCGCTCGGCTCGATGCTCGGCCTGTGGGACATCGACCTCTCGCGTTCGCGCGTGGCGCTGCGCGGCGAGGAGCCGATCGGGATCGTCAACCTCGGCGTGCGCGGCGACCAGGGCTGGATCGGCGGGCTCGGGGTGGTTCCCGCCGAGCGCCGGCACGGCGTGGGGCGCGCTCTGATGGAGGCGGTGCTCGAGGAGGGGCCCTCGCGGGTGACGCTCGAGGTGCTCGAGCAGAACGAACCGGCGATCCGCCTCTACGAGCAGCTCGGCTTCACCCGCACGCGGGTGCTCGAGATCTGGTCGCTGACGGCCCAGCTGCCCGCCGCAGAGCCGCGGCTGACGGAGGCGCGTCCGCTCGGGCAGGCCGGGCTCCCCTGGCAGCGTGCGGACGCGTCGCTGCCCGACGGCTGTGAACGGATCGAGGTCGAAGGAGCTGCGGCGCTCATCCGGGTCAACGGTGCTCGTGTGGGCGTGGCGCAGCTCGCAGCGCGGGACGAGGAAGCTGCTGCGGCGCTGCTCACAGCCGCCCGCGGGCTCGGCGACTCGCTGCACTTCATGAACGTCCCGGCAGACGACCCGGCCTCAGCCGCGCTGCGCCGCCTCGGCGGCAACCTCGACCTGCGTCAGTTCGAGTACGAGCTTCGAAGGTAGCCCCTTCGGACGTGGCGGGCGTGAACATGTCTGGGGTCTGACCCCAGACATGGCCCCAGGTGGCGGTTCGAACCGGTGCGCGCAGCCGCGTCGATGTCCGAGCGCCGGTGCAGCCCGTGCAGCCGTGCGGTATCCGCGACCGGGCCACGCCTCGGAGAGACACGTCTGGGGTCTGACCCCGGTGTTCAGGCGCCCGTGCTCGAGCGCGCCCAGATGTTGATCCCGCCGTCCGTCGCGTAGCGGTCGATCTCGGCGAGCTCGTCCTCCGAGAAGTCCAGCCGCCTCAGCGCGCCGAGCGAGTCCTCGAGCTGCGCGACCGACGAAGCGCCGATCAGCGTCGAGGTCATGCGCGGATCGCGCAGCGTCCACGCCAGCGCCATCTGGGCGAGCGACTGGCCACGCTGCTTCGCGAGCTCGTTCAGCCCGCGGATCTTGTCGAGCGTCTCGTCGGTCAGCAGATCGGGCGAGAGCGAGGTGTTCTCGGCGGCGCGCGAGTTCGGCGGGATGCCGTCGAGGTACTTGTCCGTGAGCATCCCCTGGGCGAGCGGCGAGAATCCGATGCACCCGACCCCCAGCTCCGCGAGCGTCGACAGCAGCTCCGGCTCGATCCACCGGTTGAGCAGCGAGTACGACGGCTGGTGGATGAGCAGCGGCGTTCCGAGCCCGCGCAGGATCGAGGCTGCCTCACGCGTCTTCTCGGGCGAATACGACGAGATGCCCGCGTACAGCGCCTTGCCCGACCGCACCGCGCTGTCCAGCGCGCCCATCGTCTCGTCGAGCGGCGTCTCGGGATCGAAACGATGCGAGTAGAAGATGTCGACGTAGTCGAGCTGCATGCGCACGAGCGACTGGTCGAGGGAGGCCAGCAGGTACTTGCGTGAGCCCCATTCCCCGTACGGCCCGGGCCACATGTCGTACCCCGCCTTCGTCGAGATCACGAGCTCGTCGCGGTAGGGACGAAGGTCGTCCTGGAACACACGGCCGAACGTCTCCTCGGCCGAGCCGTAGGGCGGTCCGTAGTTGTTCGCCAGGTCGAAGTGCGTGACGCCGAGGTCGAACGCGCGCCGCAGGATCGCCCGGCTCGTCTCGAGCGGCCGGTCGCCGCCGAAGTTGTGCCAGAGCCCGAGGGTGATCGCCGGCAGCTGCAGCCCGCTCCGGCCGCTACGCCGGTAGTGCATGTGCTGATAGCGATCCGGAGCGGCGGCATACGGCATGTCCGGATCCTAGAGGCGCATTGATTTCAGGGGCCGCAGCTACCATGCCCGGTCGTGTTCGACAGCCTCGCAGACAAGCTCCAGGGAGCCCTCGGCGACCTCAGGAAAAAGGGCAAGCTCGACGAGGAGTCGATCTCGCGCGCGATGCGCGAGATCCGCCTCGCGCTGCTCGAGGCGGACGTCAACTTCACCGTCGTCCGCGACTTCGTCGCCCGCGTCCGCGAGAAGGCGCTCGGGGAGGAGGTCCTCAAGAGCCTGACGCCGGGCCAGCAGGTCGTGAAGGTCGTGCACGAGGAGCTGACGGCGCTGATGGGGGAGGGCGAGTCGGGCCTCGCCTTCGCGAAGTTCACTGTCATCCTGCTCGCGGGCCTCCAGGGCTCGGGCAAGACGACGGCATCCGCGAAGCTCGCGCTCGCGCTGCGGAAGCAAGGCCGCAAGCCGGGCCTCGTCGCCGCCGACCTCCAGCGGCCGGCCGCGATCGACCAGCTCGAGCAGCTCGGCAGCCAGATCCAGGTGCCCGTCTACCGGACCGACACCAAGGACGCGGTGGAGGCGACGCGGAGCGGGATCGAGCGCGCCCGGGCCGACGGCCTCGACACGGTGATCGTCGACACTGCGGGCCGCCTGCAGATCGACGAAGGGCTGATGGAGGAGCTCGCCCGCGTCCGCGACGAGGCGAAGCCGCACAACATCCTCCTCGTGCTCGACGCGATGACCGGCCAGGAGGCCGTGAACGTCGCGCAGGCCTTCAACGAGCGGATCTCCTTCGACGGGGTCATCCTGACGAAGCTCGACGGCGACGCGCGCGGCGGCGCGGCGCTCTCGGTGAAGGCGATCACGGGCAAGCCGATCAAGTTCGCGTCGACGGGTGAGAAGGTCGACGCCCTCGAGGTGTTCCACCCCGACCGGATGGCGTCGCGCATCCTCGGCATGGGCGACGTGCTCACCCTGATCGAGCGGGCGGAGGCGGCCGTCGAGGAGGACGAGCAGGCTGAGATGGAGAAGCGGCTCGCCGCCGGCCAGTTCACGTTCGACGACTTCCTGAAGGCGTACAAGATGCTGCGCCGGATGGGGCCGCTCCAGGGGATCCTGAAGATGATCCCGGGGATGAAGGATCAGCTCGGAGACGTCGATGTCGACGAGAACCAGCTCGGCCGCGTCGAGGCGATCGTGCTCTCGATGACGCCGCAGGAGCGCCGTTCCCCTATCGTGATCGACGGCAAGCGGCGGATTCGCATCGCCAACGGCTCCGGAGCGACCGTCGAGCAGGTCAATCAGCTGCTCGAGGCACGGAAGCAGATGGAGAAGATGATGAAGCAGATGGGGCGGGGGAAGATGCCGGCCCTCCCGAACCAGCAGGCGCCCGAACCGCTGTCCGCAGGACGCAAGACGGGTGTCAAGCGCAAGAAGAGAAAGGCCGGACGGAGGTAAAGGAATCGAATGGCAGTCAAGCTGAGGCTCACCCGCGTGGGCTCGAAGAAGAACCCGATCTACCGTGTGGTGGCCGCTGATTCGCGCTCGCCGCGTGACGGGAAGTTCCTCGAGATCGTGGGTCGCTACAACCCACAGACCGACCCGTCGACGATCGATCTCGACGAGGCGAAGGTCAAGGACTGGCTCGGCAAGGGCGCTCAGCCCACCGAGGCGGTCGCCAAGCTGATCAAGATCTCGGGCATCGAGAAGTAGCGGCGGGGCCGTTCGGGATGGCGGAATTGCTCGCGTATCTCGCGCGCGAGCTGGTCGACGATCCGGAGGCCGTGCGCGTGGAGACCGAGGAGCGCGAGGGCGCGCTCGTTCTCGTGCTGCACGTGGCCGCCGACGACGTCGGCAAGGTGATCGGCCGCCAGGGCAGGATCGCTCGCGCCCTGAGGACGCTCGTGCGTGCCAGCGCCGCCCGCGAGGGGCGCCGCGTGCTCGTCGAGATCGCCGATCCCGACCCTGCATGAAGGTCGCGGCGCTGTACGACGTGCACGCGATGCCGTGGGCGCTCGAGGCGGTGCTCTCCGAGGTCGAGGCGGACACGATCGTCTTCGGCGGCGACTACCTCTACGGCCCACGCCCGCGCGAGACCGTCGAGATCATCCGCTCGCTCGACGCGCACGTGCTGCGCGGCAACTGCGAGGACCTCGCCGAGGACTGGGAACGCGGCGAGCTCGCCGAGGGGGATCTCGACTGGCTGCAGTCCCTGCCGCTCGCGGTGACCGTCGACGGCGTTCTCTACTGCCACGCGGCTCCCGACGACAACACGCCGATCACGACCGCCGTGACGCCCGACGACGCAATCAGGCAGACCTTCGACGGCCACGCCGGCACGATCGTGATCGGGCACACCCACCATCAGTTCGACCGGAGGGTCGGCGACCTGCGCATCGTCAACGCAGGGTCGGTCGGCATGGCGTACGAGGGCGACGTCGCGGCGTACTGGACCATGGTCGTCGACGGTGAGCCGGCGCCGATGCGCACGCCGTTCGACGTCGACCGGGCCGTCCGCGAGACGAGCGCGAGCGGTTGGCCGCACGCGCAGGAGTTCGTTGCGGAGAACCTCCTTGAAGCGGTGAAGCGCGACGAGGCGATCGCCTCGCTCGAGTCGCGTCGATGAGGGTCCGCATCGGCAAGGTCGGGCGTCCGCACGGCATCGACGGCGCGTTCTTCGTCGAGCAGCCGTCGGACGATGGGCGCTGGTGGAAGACGGGCGCGACGTTCCTGGCGGACGGCGCGCCCGTCGAGGTGATCACGCACCGCCGCTCATCTGGGCGGCCGGTGATCAAGCTCGACCGGCGGGTGGAGCGTGGGGCGGCGCTCGAGGTCGACCGCGACGCGCTTCCGCCGACCGCCGAGGACGAGTACTACGCGTTCGAGCTCGCCGGGCTCCGCGTAGTGGAGGAGAACGGCCGCGCGCTCGGAAGCGTCAAGCTCGTGACACCCGGGGTCGCGAACGACGTGCTCGAGCTCGACTCCGGCGTCCTGCTGCCAATGGTGGAGGAGTGCATCCTGAAGGTCGATCTCGAGGCGAGCCGCATCACGGTCGCGGAGGGCTTTGCGGGGTGATGCAGCTCGACGTCTTCACCCTGGTGCCGCACGCGTTCTCCTGGCTCACCGAGCAGCGCCCGGTGGCGACCGTGCTCGGCAGCGAACTCGACCTGCGGCTCTTCTCCTACCGCGACCACACGCCGCTCCGGAACGGCCAGGTCGACGACGAGCCCTACGGCGGCGGCGCGGGGATGGTGCTGCGCGTCGACGTCGTCGCGGCCGCGCTCGATGCGGTCTATGCGGGGACGGCGGCGCACCCGGTGATCGCGCTCAGCCCGAAGGGCCGCCGGCTCACGCAGTCGGTGGTGGAGGAGCTCGCCGCGAGCGAGCACATCACGCTGCTCTCCGCCCGCTTCGAGGGATTCGACGAGCGGATCGTCGAGCATCTCGCGACCGACGCGATCTCGATCGGGCCCTATGTGCTCTCGAACGGCGACCTGCCCGCGATGGTGCTGGTCGACGCGATCGCCCGGCGCCTCCCCGGGGCGCTGAGCGCCGGATCCGGTGAGCTCGAATCGTTCTCGGAGGAGCTGGGTGGCGGGCTTGAGTACCCTCACTACACGCGGCCAGCGGAATACCGGGGCTGGCGGGTTCCCGACGTGCTGCTTTCGGGTGACCATGCACGAATCGAAGGCTGGCGAAGGGAGCAGGTTCGCTGAGAAATCCGATCGACCATCTGACCGAAGGGCTGCCGCACGGCTGGCGGGTGACGATCGACTGGCTCGTGACCATCGTCGGCGCGATCGCGATCGTGCTCGCGATCAAGCACTGGGTGGTCAACCCGTACCGCATCCCATCCAGCTCGATGGAGCCGACGTTGCACTGTGCGCGGCCCGGCTCCGAATGCGAGGCGCACTTCTCGGACCGGGTGCTCGCCTGCCGCTTCTGCTACCGGTTCTGGTCGCCCAAGCGCGGCGACATCGTCGTCTTCAAGACGCCGCCGCTGGCCGCCGTGCGCTGCGGCGCCGGCGGCACGTTCGTCAAGCGCCTGATCGCCCTCCCGGGCGACCTCTGGGAGGAGAGGGAGGGCTACGTCTACGTGAACGGGAAACGCCTGAACGAGCCGTACATCCAGGCGGGGCGGCGCGACGACCGCACGATCGCCCCCATGCGGATCCCCAAGGGCCAGTACTTCTTCATGGGCGACAACCGCGCTTCGTCCTGCGACTCGCGGTCGTGGGGGACGGTCCCGAGGAAGAACCTGATCGGCAAGGTCTTCGCCACCTACTGGCCGCCCAACCGGATCACGATCCGCTGACCGAGGCTGCTACGATTCCGCCCGGCCCCCGGCCCCTTTCGACATGAGCACGATCATCCAGGACATCGAGCGCCGTCAGCTGCGCGAAGTGCCGCGGTTCAAGGCGGGCGACACGGTGCGCGTCCACTTCCGCGTCATCGAGGGTGCGCGCCAGCGCATCCAGGTGTTCGAGGGGATCACGATCAAGCGCCAGGGAGCCGGTGCGCGCGAGACGTTCACCGTTCGCAAGAACTCGTTCGGTGTCGGCGTCGAGCGCACGTTCCCGCTGCATTCGCCCAAGATCGACAAGATCGAGGTCATGCAGATCGGCGACGTCCACCGCGCGAAGCTCTATTACCTGCGCGGCAAGGTCGGCAAGAAGGCTCGCGTCCGCGAGCTGCGCCAGTCGTAACTTCTTCGCAAACTCCGTCCTCCCGAGCGCGAGATCGCCCGCCGGCCGGGCTATTCTCGCCGCGTGCCGCCCAAGCGCCGCCAGACCGGCCAGAAGCTGCTCCGGTTCGACCGTGGGCTCGAGGCCCGCTTCGTCGCGGGTGCGGACGAGGCCGGGCGCGGGCCGCTCGCCGGGCCGCTCGTCGTCGCAGGGGTGCTGCTCGACTACGAGTCCCTGCGCGACCATCGCGTTCGCCCGCTCGCCCTTCTGAACGACTCGAAGCAGGTCGACTCGGCGACGCGGGACGAGCTGTATCGGGCGGTGATCGCCTGTGCAGAGGTCGTCGCCGTGCGGGTGTTCCCGGCGGCGGTGATCGATCGCGACGGCCTGCACAAGTGCAACCTGCGCGGGTTGCGTGAGGCGCTCTGGGCGTGCCAGCCGGCCGACGTGTGCCTGGTCGACGGGTTCAAGCTCGGGCCGACCGCGCCGTCGCACCGGGCGATCGTCGACGGCGACACGAAGAGCGCCGCGATCGCCGCCGCCTCGATCATCGCGAAGGTGACCCGCGACCGCTACATGCGCACCGCCGACGCGCTCTATCCCGGCTACGGGTTCGCCTCCCACGTCGGCTACATCACGCAGTCGCACACCGAGATCGTGCGCGAGCGAGGGCCCTGCGAGATCCACCGCCGCTCGTGGCGGGCGCGCGCGTATCTCCCCGCGGCCTAGGCACGAATCGGAGCGCCGCGCCGCGCGGTGGTACCGGCTGCGCGGCTACCGCATCCTCGACACGAACTGCTGGCTCGGGGATGCGGAGATCGACGTGGTCGCGCGCCGCGGCCGCGTGCTCGTGTTCTGCGAGGTGAAGTCCAAGAGCGGCGACGGGTTCGGCGACCCACTGGAGATGGTCGATGCCCGGAAGGCGGCCCGGGTGCGGCGGGCTGCGGCGGCATGGCTCGCGCGCCGCGACGACCTCGGAGGCCTCGACATTCGCTTCGACGTGATCGCCGAGCGGGCCGGGCGGATCGAGCACCTGGCGGACGCGTTCTAGGAAGCGCCGCCGCCGCGGCGAACTGAGCCTCGTGGCGAGCACGCAGGAGCAGATCTACGAGGGCCTGGATCTCGACCTGTCGTGGTCCGAGAGCGCCCTCCCGGAGCGGCTCCGCACGAAGCACGTCCACCGGCTCCATCCGTACCTCGGGAAGTACGTGCCGCAGCTCGTCGAGGAGCTCTTCCGGCGCCATGTCCCCGCGCGGGGACGCGTGCTCGATCCGTTCGCCGGCTCGGGGACGACACTCGTGCAGGCGCTCGAGAGCGGGCTCGACTCGGCCGGTGTCGACATCGCGGCCTTCAACTGCCTGCTGATGCGCGTGAAGACCGGCACCAACAACCCGTTCGGGCTCGAGCACGACCTACGGGAGGCGCTCGCCCGGTTCGAGCGTGGGGAGGGTGACGCGACGGGCGCCACCCCCTACGTGCGCCGCTGGTTTGCGCCGGCCGCGCGCGACCAGCTCCTGCGGTTCCGCTCGATCGCCGGCGAGTACGAGCACGCGGACGTGCTGCGCGTCGTGCTGGCGCGGGCCGCGCGCTCGGCTCGGCGGACCACGCATTTCGACCTCGACTTCCCGAAGGCGCCGCAGCTCGAACCGTACTGGTGCCACAAGCATCGCCGCGAGTGCCGCCCGGTCGAGCGCGCCGATCATTTCCTGCGCCGCTACACCCTCGACACACTGACCCGTCTGAAGGAGTTCGCGCGCGTTCGCTCGCGCAAGTCGGCCACCGTGCTGCACGGCGACGCGCGCGAGCTCGTTCTCCCGGGCCTGTTCGACGCAGTCGTCACGTCGCCGCCGTACCCGGGGCTGATCGACTACCACGAGCAGCATCGCTACGCGTATGAGCTGCTAGGCCTCGGCGATCTGCGCGAGCGCGAGATCGGCGCTGCCGAGCGCGGCACGTCCAAGGCCGCGCTCGCGGCGTATTCGGAGGGGATCGCGGCGGTCCTCGTCGCCTGCTCGGCCGCGTTGAAGCCGCGCGGCCGCGTGGTGATCGTCGTCAACGACCGTCGTGGGCTCTACCCGGAGATCCTCTCGCGGTCGGGGCTCGAGCTCGAGCAGCGCTACCAGCGGCATGTGAACCGCCGCACGGGGCGGCGGGCGGGCGAATACTTCGAGGACGTGCTGGTCGCCCGCCGGTAAGCGTTTTGTAACGATCCGGGCTCGGTCGGCCCGTTAGCACCGCTCGGTCCGCAGAGTGAAGGCATGACCATTCACACATCGCTCTGGGTCTGGGGGCTGCCGCTCCTGGCGGCGAGCCCGTGGATCGTCGCCAGCATCTTCCTCTGGAGGCTGCTGCCGCGCGACGGCTTCGTCCCGCCGTCGTACGCCGACCGCGTTCGCCGGCACTGATTCACGCTTTTGGCGCGAAGCCGTGACAGACACGTCACGACATCCCGCCTAGCGTGACCATGTGCTTGCACGCACCGTCACTCATGCACTCGTCGGCATCGATCCTCGCCGGGTCGAGGTCGAGGCGCACCTCCAGCAGGGGGTGCCGTCGTTCGCCATCGTCGGGCTCGCCGATCGTGCGTGCCAGGAGGCGAAGGAGCGCGTCCGCAGCGGCATCTCCTCCGCCGAGCTCGAGTGGCCGACGAAGCGACGCATCACGGTCAACCTCGCACCTGCCGCTCTCCGCAAGGAAGGGTCGGGGTTCGACCTCCCGATCGCCCTGGCGGTGC
>CAVRMI010000015.1:0-7835 GCA_963722065.1 uncultured Thermoleophilia bacterium
ACGTGGGCCTACGACCCGTCGTCGACCGCGGAGATGATCATCCCCGCCTGGCCGAACATGACCGACGCCGAGCGCGCGGCGGTCGCGCGCTACCGCTCGGCGATCCAGGCGCACGAGGAGATGCACTTCGACGTGACGGACGCCGTCGTCAAGGCCCTGCAGCGCACCGTCACGGCCACGGGAACCGACCCTGCCGACAGCTACGCGCAACCTGCAGACGGCGGTCACGCAGTAGGGGGCGGACGCGCAGGCGGCGATCGAGACGGCGACCCACGACTACGACGCGGCCACCCAGCACGGCAAGACGCAGTCGGCGGTCGGTGGCGTCGACGTGCACCTCGACGCAGCGGCTCGGGAGGCGGTGGCGCCGGCAGCGGCGGTTCGGGCTCGTCGTCCTCCTCGACAGACGCAAGTCTCGCAGCCGACTTGACAGGGTTGTGAGTCATCACTAACATCGGGCCCCGATGGTGACCACGGAACGGAAGACGAAGGAAGCACGCCGCGAGGACATCCTCGACGCCGCGTTCCTCGAGTTCGCGGAGCGCGGGCTCCACGGCTCCTCGACCGAGGCCATCGCGACGCGGGCCGGCATCTCGCAGCCCTACGTCTTCCGCCTCTTCGGGACGAAGAGGGATCTCTTCCGGGCGGTCGTCGCCCGCTGCTTCCGCGAGACGCTCGAGATGTTCCAGCGCTCTGCAGAGGGATTGCGTGGAGAAGAGGCGCTGAGAGCAATGGGTGAGGCATACAAGCAGCAGTTGCTGAACGACCCTGTCCGGCTTCGCGGCCAGATGCAGGCGTACGCCGCCTGCGACGACCCCGACCTGCGTGACGTCGTGAGTCAGGGGTACGGCGATCTCGTCACCTACGTCGAGCGGGTCTCGGGGCTCCCGCCGGCCGAGGTGTCGCGGTTCTTCTCGATCGGGATGCTGATGAATGTCTTTGCCTCGATGAACCAGTTCGGCGACCATGCCGAGCCCTGGGCGCAGCGGCTCCTCGAGGGCTGCAAGTAGTCGATCCGAGTCCTCTTTTTCAGCCGGAGGTAAGTGATGAGTCACAAAATACGGAGCAATCACAAGTTGATCTGGGCCTTCGCGCTGACCTCGCTGGCCGGGTTCATGGTCACGCTCGACAACCTCGTCGTGACGACGGCGCTGCCCGTCATCCACCGTGACCTCGGCGCGAGCCTAGGCGGCCTCGAGTGGACGGTCAACGCCTACACGCTCACCTTCGCCGTGCTGCTCCTGACGGGAGCCGCGCTCGGCGACCGGTTCGGCCGCCGGCGCCTGCTCGCGATCGGCCTCGGCATCTTCACCGCGTCCTCGGCTCTGGCGGCGCTCGCGCCGTCGATTGTCGCGCTCGACGCCGCGCGTGCCCTGCAAGGCATCGGCGGCGCCATTGTGATGCCGTTGACGCTGACGATCCTCTCCGCCTCCGTCCCGGCGGAGCGCCGCGGCCTCGCGCTCGGCGCCTGGGGCGGGATCACCGGCCTGGCGGTCGCCTTCGGCCCGCTGGTCGGCGGCGCCGTGGTCTCGGGGATCTCGTGGCAGTGGATCTTCTGGCTCAACGTGCCGATCGGCCTCGTGCTGATCCCGCTCGTGTGGTTCCGCCTCGATGAGAGCCGTGGAGACTCGAGCCGTCTCGACCTTCCCGGTCTCGTGCTCGCCGGGGTGGGGCTGCTCGGGATTGTGTGGGGCCTCGTCCGCGGCAACTCGCTCGGCTGGAGCTCGCCCGAGATCCTCGGCGCGATCGTCGCCGGTCTCGCCTTCATCGCGGCGTTCGTCTGGTGGGAGCTCCGCACGCCGACCCCGATGCTGCCGATGCGCTTCTTCCGCGACCGGGCGTTCGCGCTCGCGAACACCGCGTCGCTCTTCTTCTCGTTCGGGATGTTCGGCTCGATCTTCCTGCTCGCCCAGTTCTTCCAGACCGTGCAGGGCTACTCGCCCCTCGGTCCGGGCTGCGGATCCTGCCGTGGACGGCGATGCCGATGATCGTCGCGCCGATCGCCGGAGCTCTCTCCGACCGGATCGGCGGTCACCGCCTGATGGGCGCGGGACTGCTCCTGCAGGGCATCGGGCTCGGGTGGATCGCGGCCGTCTCCACGCCGTCGACGGCGTACCTCGACATTGTCGCGCCGTTCGCTCTCTCGGGGATCGGCATGGCGCTCTTCTTCGCGCCGGTCACGAACGTCGTCCTCTCCCGGGTTCGCTTCGAGGAGCAGGGCAAGGCCTCGGGGGCGAACAACACGATCCGCGAGCTCGGAGGAGTGCTCGGCGTCGCAGTGCTCGCTTCGATCTTCGCCCACTACGGCGGTTACCGCACTCCGTCGACGTTCGTCGACGGCATGAACGCCGCCGTCTACTTCGGCGCAGGCGTCGTCGTGCTCGGTGGCGTGGCCGCCTTCCTGATCAAGCCGCTGCGCTCGCGCGACCGGGAGCCCGTCGAGCTCGTTCCCGAGCTCGAAGTCTCAGCCTGACGCGGCTCCCGGATAGGAAACGTCCC
The DNA here is from genome assembly GCA_963722065.1 of uncultured Thermoleophilia bacterium. GTDB lineage: Bacteria > Actinomycetota > Thermoleophilia > Gaiellales > Gaiellaceae > PALSA-600. The sequence goes on from CAVRMI010000015.1 coordinate 2,500, forward strand.
TGGGGGGCGGGGATACTCCCGCCCCCCAGGCGCTTCATCAGTGCTCTACGTCGCGAGCAGGTTCTTCATGTACTTCGGCGTCATCGGCAGACGCCTCGGCTGCTTGCCGGTGGCGTCGAACACCGCGGATGCGATCGCTGCTGCCGTGAACCCGTTCGGGCCCTCACCGCCGCCGCCGTAGGCGCCGACAGACGGGTTGTTCATGACGATCACCTTGATGTCCGGCAGGTCGATCATCCGCAGGATCGGGAACGTCACCCAGTCGGTCGAGGTGATCTTCGACTTGTTGAAGACCACCTGCTCGTGGAGTGCCTCGCTGACGCCCATCACGGTGCCGCCCTCGGCATTGCGCATCAGCTGTCGCGGGTTGATCGCGATTCCCGGGTCGACGGCGGTCGTGACGTTCAGCACGCTCACCTTCCCGGTCTTCAGGTTGACCGACACCTTGACCGCGCAGGCCCAGTAGGAGTTCTGACGCAACATCGAGCTGAACCCCTGGCCGGTGACCGTCTTCGATCCCGTCGCCGCTGCACTTGGGCTCGGCGAAGGCCTCGTCTCCCAGCCGGACGCGGTCTTGACCTCGTTCATCACCGCGATCAGCCGGGCGGCGCTCGTGTTGTTGATCCGGAACTGGATCGGATCGATCTTCGCAGCGGCGGCGAGCTCGTTCATCATCGATTCCTGAGCGAAGTTCTGCTGCCGCTGAGCCGGGGTCCGCATGCTGTGGCCGCGAAGCCCGATCTGCGTGTTGAAGTTCGGCTTCGTCGGGTCGGTGCCCACCTGCCACGTTCCGAGAGCCGTCTGCACGGCGTTCGGAACCTTGTCGTAGAGCCAGGGGTCGGAGACCGAGTTGACGATCGAGCCGAACGTTCCCGGGAACGGAGCGACTGCCGGAGCGGTCATCGTCGGGAGCCCGGCGAGCAGAGCCCCGACCATCCGGTCGTCCTGCATGGCGGGCATGTAGTGCTTGGCGTTGAAGGAGACGAGCTTTCCGCTCGAGTCCAACCCGGCCTGGACGTCCGAGAACGCCGCGGTGTGCTGCGTCGACCACTGCATGTCGTCCCACCGCATCCACTGGAGCCGGATCGGCTTTCCGACGATCTGCGAGATGATCACGGCCTCGTCCTCGGCGCCCGTGCTGCCGCCGTTCGAGCGGCCGTAGTGGCCAGAGCCGTCGTAGTTCCGGACGACGATCTTGTCGGTCGACATGTTGAGCATCATCCCGAGCTCCCAGCGCATCGCCTGCGGGTTGGCGCTGTGGACATGCACGTACACGAGCCCGTCGGAGCGCGCCGCGTCAGCGACACAGCAGGTCGGGCCGATCGGTGCGTGCTTCTCGGTCGGGTACTCGTAGCTGGCCGAGAGCTTCGTCGCTGCCGTTTGAATCGCAGCGTCGGCACTACCGACGTTGATCCCCACCTGCACCGGAGCCGTCTTCCAGTCGGCCTTACGGAGGGCGCCGAACTGGTTGCCGCTGCCGGGCAGGCCGGACCAGTCGCTCCACTTCGTCGTGCGCGCGAGGAGCGAAGCCGTCTCGATCGCGTTGTACTCGAGCGGGTCGACCACGGCGACGAGGTTCCCCTTGACCACGATCTGCGTGTTCGGGAACTGCTTCTTGTCGAGCGTGCCGACCTGGAGCAGCGTGGAGCCCAGCGTGGCCGGGTGCACGACGCGGGCATGGAGCATCCCCGGCAGCCGCACGTCACCGACGTAGGTCGCCGTTCCTGAGACGATCGGGGGGATCGTACGCATGCCGATCGACTGCCCGACGATCTTGTACTGGCTGATCGGCTTCACGGGCGGGTTGCCCGTGATCGAGAGGCCGAACAGGCCCTGCAGGCTCCCCGCGACCGGGATCGTGAGGCTGAGCTGCTGGTTCGAGACGAGCTGGCCGTAGCTGAGGCTCTTGCCGCCGCCGGTGACGACTCCGTCCTTGACGGACAGGCTCGCGACGGGGACCCCGAGCTGCGACGACGCCAGGTTGAGCAGCGCCTGGAACACGTACGCACCTGCGAGACGCGGGCTCGGGCTGCCCGCACCCATGTAGCCGGCCGAGAAGCCGCCGTCGGGGGTGCGGTCGGTGTCGCCCATGATCACCTGCGTGATCGCGGTGTACGGGACGTTGAGCTCCTCCGCAGCGATCTGCGCGTAGGCCGTGCTCGCCGAGCCCTGACCGAGCTCGATCTTGCCCGTGCGCATCACGATCGTGTTGTCAGGGTGGATCTCGAGCCACGAGTTCGGCAGCGTCGGGTCGACGCTCGTCGACGGCCCGGAGGCTGCCTTCGCGGTCTTCGCGCCTACGCCCGTCCCGACGAGGCTGAGCCCGACGACGAGCCCGCCGCCGGCCTTGACGAACTTTCCGCGGGTCAGCGTGGCCCCGAAGATGTCGATGGTCTCTTCGTTCGCGCTCATCAGGTTCCCTTCGCCATCGTCTTGGCAGCCTGCTGAATGGCCTCGATGACCGCCGTATACGTTCCACAGCGGCAGAGATGGCCGTTCAGCGCCTGCTTGATCTGCGTCTTCGACGGATTCGTCGTCGTCGCGAGCAGGTCGGTTGCCTGGATGATCATGCCGTTCTGGCAGTAGCCGCATTGCGGCACCTGCACGTCGATCCATGCCTGCTGGAGCGGGTGCAAAGCCGGCGCAGCACCTGTCGTGCCGCGCTCCGAGGCCCACAGCGCCGGTAGGCCCTCGAGTGTCGTGATGCTCTTACCGCTCACTGCAGCGACCGGGGTCACGCACGAGCGAATCTCCTTGCCGTTCAGAAGCACCGAGCAGGCACCACACTGCGCAAGACCGCAGCCGAAGCGCGGGCCATGCAGGCGGAGCTCGTTGTGCAGAACGTAAAGGAGCGGCGTATCAAGGCTCGCGGTCACGCTGTGTGTGAGGCCGTTCACCTTGATCTTCAGGCTGTTCGCCATTCGATCCCTCCCTCCGATTGAATCGTGACGCGACGAGCATCACGATGCGTCGCGCAGGAGTACACGGACAAGTGGAGCTCCGTTGACCCGTCGCGGCAGCCCGGACGATAGCGGCTAGCTGGATTGACTTCAACTTTTGAGAGGCTCTAAGAATGATTTCCATCCACTCTTGAGGACGATCGTGTATCGTCTTCGGGGCTCTGCGAGAGGGGACGCAATGAGAGGTCGAGCGAAGTCGAAGTTGTCGATTGCCGCAGTCATCGCCGTGACAGCCGCGTTCGCAGTGACCGGAATCTCTGTAGCGGCCGCGAAGAGCAAGACGGTTGCCACCACGGTGACGGTCACGTTCACCGACAGGGCCTTCCGCGTGGCACCGTCCGGCCTCCACTCGGGGGCGACGACATTCGTCGTGCGCAACACGGGCAGGAAGAGCCATATCTTCGAGATCTCGGGGCCCGGTCTCAAGGGCGCTCGAACGAATGCGCTTCCGTCAGGCAAGAGCGCAAAGCTCACCGTGAACCTGCGCACCGGCTCCTACATGCTCTCCGATCCCGTCGGGCTCGGCCCGTACAGCGTCCAGTACGTCGATGTCATTCGCGCCGTCTCGGTCACGACCAACGGTCAGTCGAGCGTCACGAACTCGCCGGTCGTGCCGCCGCCGATGTGCGGCGGCGTCATCGCACCGTAGACGCCGACCGCGGTCAGGAGTGGTGCAGCGCGAGCCGGAGCAGCTCGCCATGCGGCCCGGCGCCCGATCCCGGGTACAGGCCGTTGTTCGAGATGTAGATCGAGTCGTTGCCGATCGAAAGCCCCGTCGGGTAGACGAGCCCGGCGCTTGCGAGGGTCGTGCGCCGGCCGCTCGGCGCAAGCTGGATGAGCGCGCCCGGTGAGCTCGGCCCGTACAGGCCCTTGGTGGCCATCTCCAGGACGAGCAGGTCCTTGCCCAGGAACGCGAGATCCGAGATGTTGGTGAATCCCGACGCGAAGACGGTGCTCTTCTTCCCCGGCTCGAACGCCAGACGCGTGCTGTTCCCGGCTTGAACGGGACTCCGGTCAGCTCGCCGACATAGAGCGCGCCGTCGGGGCCGACCGTCACGCTGCTCGGCACCGCCTGGGTCAGGATCGACGTCTGCGTCCCCGGCGCGCCGATCCGTCGGCCGACGGCGCGACTGAGCGGCTCGATCCGCGTCGGGAACACCGCCAGAACGGAGATCTTGCCGGCCGGGTTGATCCAGAGCAGGTCGTTCGCAGCCGCATCGACGACTGCGAACCCGCCGCGGTACGGGACGAAGGCGTACGGGTCGCTGTCGATCGCCGGATTCCCCAGCTTTGCGCCTGAGCCGGCGCCGTGATCGGGGTTGTTGCGGGCCTCGAAAGCCGCAAGGTCGGCCAGCACCACCGGCGCAGCCTTGCCTGCTTTCGTGGCGACCAGATCGCCTGCCGTCACGGCGTCGGGCCCGAGGTTGTTGATCCCGTGCGAGTCGACCGCCGCGTCCTGCATCAGGACGTAGTACCGCCCGTTCCGGAGCAGTGCATCAGCAGCGCCTTCCGCCTGCGCTCCGTCGACATGCGCGCCGGACCACAGGCCGGTCACCACGCGCTGTTGAATGCCGTTCCGCAGCCGGGTGATCGAGCCGCTGAGGCCGATGCACGTCCTTGCCGCCCCCGTACCGATGCAGTTTGCACGCCCTCCGGTACCCGCTTCGACCACGTACACCGAGCCGTCATTGGCGATGAAGATCTTGCGCGGGTTGTTGAGGTGGGCGGCGACCACCGTCAAGCCGGTGACCCTTGTCGCCGAAGGGGCTGCATCGCTCGCCGCGCAGCCGAGTAGGAAGGCGCCGACCGCCGCAAGGAGGACGACGGGCCTGCTCATCTAGCCGTCGGTCGGCAGCGCGGGAAGCGGGTGATGGAGCGTGACGGTCGCTACGTACCGCGCCACCTTGCTCAACTGCGACATCGTGATCCTCCTCGCCACCAGCTCGTGGCCGCCCGTCGGCTCGGTCACGGCGGCAACGCTGTAGGAATACGGAATCCGCAGGTTGTTGAAGCTCGGTCCTCCGTTCCGCGCGATCCCCTTCGTGTTGGATCCGAAGCCCGCTGACAACGCCTCGGAGAGCGCGTGGCAGCGGCCGCAGAACTGGCGGTACAGCGCCTTGCCGATGGCCGGAGTCGTCGCGCCCGCCGTCGGTGGGCTCGTCGCCGCGTACGAGGCGGCCGACGTCACGACGGCCGCTGCGACTGCGACGCTCAGGACTGCCGTCTAGACGAGCTCCCTCAGCGGCACGATTCTCACACGATAGCCGGGGGCGCTCGGCAGTCCGCGCGCGGCGACGAGCCGTACGGCGGGCCCTCCTCCGAGTGCCGCGTAGCTGCCGGCGATCTCTTGCTCTTCGCCCGCTCCGTCGTCGCATG
>CAVRMI010000016.1:0-15492 GCA_963722065.1 uncultured Thermoleophilia bacterium
CGAGCCAACGGTGTGCCAGAAAGGCGGCCCAGTACGCAGCCGCGAGGGCGAAGGGGAAGATCAGGAACCGGCCCCGGGTCGGGTCCCAGACGATCGACGCGGCCACACAGATCATTCCGACGATCGGCGACACGGCGAGTGCGATACCGAGCGAACGATCGACCGTCGCCGAGCCGGGTCGAGCAGCCACGATGATCCCCCCCACGAGCCCGACGACGCCGACCACCCCGAACCACGAGACCGTCGAGGCGGCGACGCCGTTCGGCAGGGTCCCGGAGGGCAACGGCCCATTCGGCCCTACCACCGAGACGAGCCCGCGATACGTGAGGCTGACAACGGTCGGGACGACGGCGACGAGCACGCCGGCTGCGAGGAGCGGCCACTGACCCTCGGGCCGCCTGCCGCGCAGCAGCCACATCGCCCCGACGACGATCGTCACGAGGCCGGCGATCCGGTACGCGACCATGCCGGCGCCGGCGTGCCGCCAGTCGCTGCTCCCGACCCCGGAAAGGTCGAGCACGTTGAACATGAAGCGCTGCATCGTCCCGGCGAACGCGGACAGGGTGCGGTGTGTCTGCCCTTCGGAGAGACCGCCCGTCAGCCGGTGCGTCTCCCACAGGTTGACCGCGTACCAGAACGCGCCGATCGCCCCGGCGATCGCTGCGGGCACGAAGACACGCACACGCTCCCTGCCGCGTCGACCGACCCAGACGACGAGCATGAACAACGGGATCAGAAATACCGCCGTGAACTTCGTCCCGACGGCGAGCCCGACGGCAATGCCGGCGAGGATCGCATCCTGACGCTCGTCGCCGAGTGCGAAGTATGTCGCGGCGGCAAGGAACGACGCGACGACGAGATCGTTCTGACCCGTCCACGCCTGCGTCACAACCACCGGAAGGCCCGCGAAGACCGCCGCCGCGAAGACAGCGCCCGGCGTAGCGAAGCCGGCACGCCGTGCGATCCCGGCCACCGCAAGGGCGCAGGCGACGAAGGCGGCGACCTGCACGAGCCCCACGAAACGCTGCGTGCCCGACGCGAGCATCGTGAAGAGCACACCGACCTCGCCGAAGGTCGGATTGACGTTCAGCCGCACGTCGGCCGCGTGGGGAACGTAGCTCACGGCATGGTGCTGACTCCAGAACGCCGCGCGGGCGACGTGGTACGCGAGTGCATCCCCCTCGTCTTCCGGCGTCCCGACCGCCAACGCGATCGAGTAGAGGAGGGCGGCCGACGGTGCTACTGCTGCGACGAGAGCCGCTCGGTCGCCGAGCGCCTCACGCAGCGACTCGACGATCGCCTTCGGCGAGGGCCGCGGCCGACTCCGCCGTGCCCAGACGACGACGCCGACGACAAAGAGGACAGCCGAACCGACGAGCGCCGAGGCACGGGTGACCGCGTGCACGGGTGACAGAGCGAACGTCAGCGCCACGACCGCAGTCCAACCGAGCAGGTACGTCGTGAGCAGAAGCGCGATCGGCGAGCCGACGCCGAGACACGCAGCAAGACAGCCGGCGCCGACGGCGAGCGCCGCGACGGCTAGGACGAGCAGCAGTGATCCTTCGGCCATCGTCAACGCCGCTCCTGCGCCGCGAGGCCGAGGCTCAGCGCAGGTCCTTGTTCGACTCCATGTCGAACCACATCGCGAACAGCGTGAACTGGCTGCCCGAGATCAGGAGCAGCGCGACGAGCACGATCGTCGCGGTGGGGATGCCGTGCCCGCCGATGCGGAGCACGGTCTCGACGATCCCGAGCACGAGTCCGACGATCGTCATCACGAAGCCGAGGAAGTAGAAGAAGACGAGCGGGTGGAAGTCGCGGATCACGTACTTCTCGCGCATCCGCCAGAAGAACCCCTTCCAGAGCAGCCACGAGATCCGCGGCACGACTCGCCTGATCTTGATCCCCGACCGCTCGCCGACACCGTAGATCGGCCGCGAGGGGAAGTCGCGCACGCGCGCATTCCAGACGTTCAGATGCACGAGCAGGTCGTTCGGGAACCCGTAGGACGTGTAGATCCGGTCGAGGTCGAGCAGCGCGAACATGCGCAGCGAGAGCACCGTGTAACCGGCCTGCGAGTCGGCGACGTGCCAGTAACCCGACGCGATCTTCGTCAGCAGGCTCAGCACCGCATTCCCGAGGTAGCGGCTGCGGGGGATCAGCTTCCAGGCGCTGCCGGTAAAGAGCCGGTTCGCCTTCGCGTAGTCGAGCTCGCCGCGCACGACCGGGCAGGGCGAGCCCCTCGAGCTCGTCGGGATCCATCTGGTTGTCGCCCGCCATCACCGCAACGGCGTCCATGCGTGCGGCGAGCGCGAGCTTGTACCCCGTCACGATCGCCGCGCCGACGCCCCGGTTGCGCTCGTGGATGACGACCTCGACGCGCGGGTCCCCCGCCGTACGAGCGCGCTCCGCCGTCGCGTCGGTCGAGGCGTCGTCGACGACGAAGATCCTGTCGACGAAGCCCGGGATTCCCTGGATCGTCGCGGCGATCGAGTTGCTCCTCGTCGTGCGCCGGCACGACGACCGCGACGCTCTTGCCCTCGAGCATGGCCCGATCGTACGGCGAGGAGCGGTCAGCCGATGCGTGTGTCGCCGACGATCGGCGACGATCGCGCCGACGATCAGCCCGATCAAGGCACCGATCAGGATCGACGCCTTGCGCGAGTGCGCCGACGACTTCTCCGACTTGGCGGCCGTGATCACCTTGGCGCTCTCGACGTTCTGGGAGAACGCGAGCTCGGTCTGTGTCGCCGGAGAGCTGGTTGAGCAGGTTCCCCTGGCGCTGCAGCGACGTGTCGAGCTGCGTGACCAGCACGAGCTTGTCGAGCGGCTGGAGGTTCCCCTTCTTGATCGCCTTGTCGACGGCCGCAATCCGGGCGTTGATCGACTCGAGCTGTGTCCGGGTCGTGCGCAGGACCAGGTTGTAGGTCGCGATCTTCGTGCCGACGTACGGCGCCGTGGTGCGCTTCACGACGACCGCCGCGAGCGCGTTCGCCGCATCCTGCGTCTTCGCCGGGTTCGCTCCCTTGACGGTGAGCGAGATCAACGGCGTCGCGCGCGTTGCCCCGTTGCCGGTGGCGGCTCCGACCTCGGCGACCGACACGTTTCCGCGCAGCGCGCCGCCCGACAGCCCCGCCTTCCCCTCCGCATCGGACTGGGCGGAGGCGGAGCTCGGTGATCAGCGCGATCGCGCGCGGGTTCGAGTAGAAGCCGTTGACGAGCGACGCCGCCCGGGGAAACCGGCTGGCCCAGCGAGATCAGCGCCGACGCCTTGTAGTCGGTCCCGCCGCTCAAGGAGTAGAGGCCGCCGAAGATCGCGCCGACGACCACGCCGGCCACGGGCAGCCACCACAGCCGGACGACGGCGCGGCGCCAGCGGGCGAGGTCGACTTCGCGCTCGGCGTCGAGATCGGGCGAAGTCGCCGTCATCGCGCGGCGACTGTAGCCGAAGCCCACTCCCATTGGCGGGACAAACCCTCTTCGAGCCCCACGGCAGGGGCCCAGCCGAGCTCCCTCCGGATCCGCGTCGTGTCCGCGACCGTCCGCCGCTGGTCGCCCGCCACGGCCGCGCTCCGGCGAACCGTCGAGCGGTCGCCCTGCGAGCTGCTCGAACAGGGCGATCGCCTCCGCCATCGACGCTTCGAGCGAGCCCCCGACGTTGTACGTACCGGTGCCCGCCTCCATGGCGCGGATCGTCGCGGCGACGATGTCGGCGACGTACGTCCAGCTGCGGGACTGCGCGCCGTCGCCGTACAGCTCGAAGGTCGCGCCGCTCAGCCAGGGCGAACGCGATTCGCGTGAACGCCATGTCGGGCCGCTGGCGCGGCCCGAACGCGTTGAAGTAGCGGAGCACGACGGCGTCGAGACCGAACGAGCGCACGTAGGCGTCGAGCAGCTGCTCGCAGGCGAGCTTCGTGACACCGTACGGCGAGAGCGGGTGCGGCGTGGCGTCCTCGGGCGTCGGGAAGCGGTCCGGCGCGCCGTAGACCGACGACGACGAGGAGAACACGACCCGCACGCCGTCGCGGACCGCCGCCTCGAAGACGCGCTGGGACGCGAGGACGTTCTGACGCAGGTAGAGCGGGAAGACGTCGCCGAAGCTGCGCACGCCCGGTTGCCCCGCCAGATGGAAGACCCCGTCGAGCCCACCGAAGTCGATCTCGTCGACGGCCAGGTCGACGCGCCGAACGTCGATGTCCGCGGCGTTCTGCTCCTTCAGCCGCGGGTCGTAGTAGTCGGTGAAGCAGTCGAACCCGACGACCTCGTGACCGAGCCGAGCGAGCTCGTCCGCCAGGTGGGAGCCGATGAAGCCCGCAGCGCCGGTGACCCCGTAGCGCACCGGAGCAGGTTAGCGGCGCCGCTCGACGAGACCGTAGATCCGCGTGTAGCCGGTGAGGTACAGGTGCTCGGAGTCGGCCACGACGGGGGTGTACTTCCCGTCCGGGAAGCTCCACACCGGCGCCCCGGTCTTCGCGTCGAGGGCATACGTCCGGCCGGCGAGCGTCGCGAAATAGACCCGCCCGGCGATCAGCGTCGGCGAGCCGGAGATCGGCCCGTTGGCCGTGAAGCGCCAGATCACGTTGCCCGTCGCAGCGTCGAAGCAGGTGAACTGGTGCGAGTAGGAGCCTGCGTAGACGCGGTCGCGCCACACGGCCGCCGACGAGTAGACGTAGCCGCCGGTCGACTGGGACCAGCGCAGCCGCCCGCTCGTCGCCCCGAACGAGTAGACCTTGCCGTCGGTCGCGCCGAGGTAGACGCGCCCGTATGCCACGGCCGGGGTCGCGTAGAACGTCCCGGTCGAGCCGAACCGCGGCTGTGCGCTCGCCTTCCAGACGACGCGGCCGGTGCGTGCGTCGAGCGCGTACACGTGGCCGGAGTAGTCGCCGACGAACAGGCGCTTCCCGGATGCCGAGACGCCGCCCTTGACCTGGCCTTCGAGCCGCGTCGACCACAGGAGCCGTCCCGTGTGCTCGGCGAACGCGTAGACCTTGCCACCCCAGTCGCCGACGTACACCTTGCCGCCTGCGACGAGGGGCGAGGACTCCGACGGCGCGAGCCTGCGCCGCCAGGCGATCTTCCCCGTCGTCGCGTCGAAGGCGATCAGCGCGCCGGTCAGCGACGAGCTCGGCGGCCGGTTGCACGGTGGGCCGTTGAGGAACGACTCGAAGACCAGGTGAGCGTCGACGGCGGGGGACGCGGCCACGCAGCGGCCCGAGTCGTAGCTCCAGACGCGGCGGCCGGCGGTCGTCGTGATCGCCAGCATCCTGCCGTCGTTCGTCGCGAAGTAGAGGCGGCCGTACGCGACCGCCGGCGGGAACTCGACGAGCCGGAGTGCCCTGAACGTCCAGGCGACGCGGTAGGGCGGCGCGAGCGAGATCCCCCTTCCGAAGCGCTGCCCCTCGAGGTCGTGGCCGTAGACGGGCCAGACGATCCCGGGTTCGGGCGGCTTCGGCGGCGGCTGCGTCGCGACGAACTCGATCGTCGACGATCCGTGGATGTTCCGCGAGGCGTGCCTGACGTAGAGGTAGTAGGCCGCGCCGGCTGCCAGCACGAGCAGCACGACCACGCCGGCCCCGATCAGCAGCCGGCGTCTCAACGCTCCTCGACCGCGTACAGCCGCGAGTAGCCGTGGAGCAGCAGCATGTGCCCGCCGCCTGCGACCGGCACGTATTCGCCGTGGGGGAAGTCGAGCACGACGCGGCCACTTGCGGCGTCGACGCCGAGGATCCGGTGGGCGAACGAGCCCGCGTAGGCGACGCCGTCGACGACGACGGCGGCCCCGGAGATCGGCCCGCCCGTGCCGTGCGCCCAGAGGGTCGCTCCGGTCCGCGCCGAGACGGCGTAGAACACGCCGTTGTAGGAGCCGAAGAAGACGCGCCCGCCGGCCACCGCCGGCGAGGAGTAGACGTATGCGCCGGTCTGCACCGACCAGAGTCGGGTGCCGTGCACCGAGAAGGCGGTCAGTGAGCCGCCGTCCGAGCTCGGGACGAACACGCGCCCGCCGGCGACGGCGGGCGTCCCGTAGATGCGCCCGTTGACCGACGCCGACCAGCGGTACGCACCGGTCGACGCCGAGAGCGCGATCAGCCGGCCGCAGTAGTCGCCGATGTAGACCGTCCCGTGTGCCACGGCGGCGGACGAGGTGATCTTGCAACCGTCGTGGTAGCGCCACCGCACCTGGTGTGTCGAGAGGTCGAGTGCCGTGACCCAGCCGCCCCACGTCCCGAACACGTCGACGCTGCCCGGCATGACAACAGGGGACGACTCGATCGGCGAGCCGGCGGCGAACCTCCACAGGAGCCGCCCGTCCGACCGGCGCAGCACCTGCACGTAGCCGTCCATCCCGTGGACGACGAGCTCGTCGCCGTCGACCGCCGGCGAGGAGGCCATCTTTCCGCCGGCGGTGTCGTGCCGCCAGAGGATGCGGCCGTCGCTCATGTCGAGCGCCCGGATCGTCTCCTTCGCGTTCCCGACGTACGCGGCGCCGTCGGCGACCACGGCCGGGAACTCGATCAGCCCGCCGAGGCCGCGCGACCAGACGACCTTGAAGGGCGGCCGCAGCCTGATCGCGGGCTGTTGCTGCGTCCGCGCCGGAACCGCTCCGTACATCGCCCACTGCAGCGAGCGGCGGTAGAGCTTGATCGTCGACTTCGGATGCGTCCGGAACGGGAGCCGCACGGCGCGGGGTCCGTAGCCGGGCTTGGAGGCGACCGTCACGAGCGCCCGCCGCCGGCCGAGCGGGATCGTCGCGACGCCACGCGCGTTGCTATGGGCAGCCAGCCTGCCGATCTGCACGAGCGCCCCGCGGACCAGCGTCCCGAGGTCGCCGTCGATCACCGTCACCTCCACCGCCTTCGGCCGGTGCGGCCGTGTCCCGTCGGCGGACCGGGGTCGTGACCGGGTCTGACCCGGGTCAGACCCCGAAGTGCTCGAAGCGGCCTGCCGGTGCGAGCCGCAGCCGGCCGCCGCCACAGCCAGGGCGGCGAGCGCGATCAGGGAGGCGGCGCGCCTCACGCTTCCGGCGTGATCGCTTCCTCCGCCTGCTCGCCCGTCGGCTCGAGCGTGCCGCCGGCGTCCTCCAGGATCACCTGCGCGAAGTACCGGGTCATCACGACCCCCTCGCGAAAGTCGCCGAACCGCGGCTCGGGCCGCTCGCCTGCAGCAAGTGCCAACGCCAGCTCCGGGTACTGCGACCCGGCCGCCGTCGGCAGCGGAAAGCCGCCGCCGAAGCGCGGGTTGACGTCGGTGACCTCCAGGTGTCCGTCGGGTTCTCGAAAGCACTGCACGTTCGCCGGACCGATGATGCGCAACGCCTCGGACACCCGACGCCCGTGCTCGATCAGATCGCGGTCGGAGATCGTCATCCCCTTGATCGACTCGCCACCCTTCGACTCGATCATCGTGCGCGGAATCGCCGCGAGGCAACGCCCTTCGAGGTCGCAGAAGACGTCGATCGAGAACTCCTCCCCGAGGCACTGCGCCTGGACCATCGAGTCGGCGGACGTGTAGCGCAGGAAGAAGTCGAGCTCCGCGCGGTCCGCCGCTCGATAGATGTGGCGCGAGCCGAAGCCGCGCCGCGCCTTGACGAGTACCGGATAGCGGATGTCGTCGGGGAGCGCCTCGGGCAACCACGTCGGCGGCGTCCCGATGCCCTGCTCCTCGAAGAAGACGTGCGCGAGGTACTTGTCGGCGCAGCGGCGGATCGACTCGGGCTCCGGGACCAGCACGACGGCATCTCCGAGCCGTCCTCGGCTCTCGGCCAGCACGAGGTGGTCGAGATCGGTGAGCGGAACGATCAGCCGCACGTCGTGCAGCTCGACGAGGTCGCAGAGCGCCGCGACGTAGCCCGGGTCGTCGACCCGCGGGACGATCGCCCGCCGGTCGGAGTAGTACAGGGCCGGCGCGAGCGGGTCGACGTCGGCCGAGATCGTCGTGGCGCCCGCGTCCCGGAAGGCGGAGACGATGTCGACCCGCTGGCCCGCGCACGTGAACAGAACGGCCGTCACGACGGCGCAGCGTAGCGGCGGCGGGCGGGAACCCCGGCCACCACCTCGCCGGGCGGCACGTCGCGCGTGACGACCGCGCCGGCCCCGACGAGGGCGTTCTCGCCGATCGCGACGCCGCCGAGGATCAGGGCTCCCGACCCGATCGCGGCGCCGTCTCCGACCCGGACCGGAAGCAGCGACCAGTCGGCGACCCCGGCCAGCGATCCCTCGTCGTTCGTCGCCCTCGGCGTCTTGTCGTTGACGAAGACGACGCCGTGGCCGACGAACACGCGGTCTCCGATCTCGACGCCGTCGCAGATGAAGGTGTGGCTCTGGATCTTGCACAGCGCTCCGATCACCGCTCCGCGCTGGATCTCGACGAACGGTCCGATGCGCGTGCCGTCGCCGATCCGGCAGCCGTAGAGGTTGGTGAACGACTGCACGAAGACTCCCGTGCCGAACTCGACGTCGTCGATCAGGCGGTAGGGCGCGTCGTTGGCCGGTGCGGCGCTCAACGAGCGGCTGCCTCGACCGTCGCAGCGACCCGCTCGAGCTCCGCGCGCTCGAGCTCGGGAAAGAGCGGCAGCGAGAGCCCGGTCTCCGCCCAGGCCTCGGCCGCCGGGAACTCGCCGGCACCGTGCCCGAGCGAGGCCAGCGCGGGCTGCAGGTGCAGCGGCACCGGGTAGTGCATCCCGCTCGCGATCGCCTCGGCGGCGAGCGCATCGCGCACGCGGTCGCGCTGCGGCGTGCGGATCACGTAGAGGTGCCACACCGGGTCGGCCCACTCGGCGGCCTCGGGCGTCGTCACGACGCCGTCGAGCAGCTCGGTGTAGGCAGCCGCGTGCCCCCGGCGCAGCTCGTTCCAGCGGTCGAGTTGTCGCAGCTTCACGCGCAGCACCGCCGCCTGGAGCGTGTCGAGGCGCTCGTTGCCGCCGATCACGACATGCTCGTACTTGCGGCTCTGCCCCAGGTCGCGGAGGAGGCGAATCGCGTCGGCGAGCTGCTCGTTGTCGGTCGTGATCGCACCAGCGTCACCGTACGCGCCGAGGTTCTTGCCGGGGTAGAAGCTGAAGGCGGCGATGTCCGCCAGCGAACCGCAGCGCCGGCCGCGGTACTCGGCCCCGTGCGCCTGCGCTGCGTCCTCGACGAAGGCGAGCCCATGCTCGTCGCAGATCGCGCGCAGCGCGTCGGCATCGCAGGGATGCCCGAACAGGTCGACGCCGACGATCGCCCTCGTGCGCTCGGTCACCGCCGCAGCGGCGCGCTCGACGTCGATCTGGCCGTAGCGGTCGCAGTCGACGAGCACCGGCGTCGCGCCGAGGCGCATCAGCGGCAGGATCGACGCGATGAACGTGTTCGCGGGCGCGATCACCTCGTCCCCGGCGCCGAGCTCGAGCGCGTCGAACGCAAGGGCGAGCGCGGCCGTCCCCGACGAGACGCCGACCGCGTGCTTCGTGTTGCAGTAGCCGGCCCACTCGTCCTCGAAGCGCGCGACCTCCTCGCCGAGGATGTACTGCGTCGATGCGATCGCGTCGATCACCGCGCTGTCGACCTCGTCCTTGATCGAGGCGTACTGGCGCTTGAGGTCGACGAACTGGATCGGCTCGGGCACCGTCTGAGCCTAGCCGGGTTCGCGGGCGATGCTAGAGAAGCTCGCGGTAGACATCCTCGGTCGCCCGGGCAGTCGTGTGCCAGCTGAACGTCGCGGCCCGCCGGAGGCCGCGTGCGCGCCAGTGACCACGATCGCCGGCCACCTCGAGCAGTGCCTCGGCGATCGCGGCCGGGTCCGACGGGTCGAAGAGGCGCGCCGCGCCGCCGCAGACCTCTGGGAGTGCCCCCGCGTCGGCGGCCGCGACGGGACAGCCCGACGCCATCGCCTCGAGCGGTGGCTGGCCGAAGCCCTCGTAGAGGGACGGAAACACCAGCGCGGTCGCGCGGCGGTAGAGCGCCGCGAGCTGGTCGTCGGACACACGCCCGCGGTCCTCGACTCCCTCTGGAAGGTGGCCGTCAAGCCCGCCGCCGGTGAGCACGAGCCTGAGCTCCGGCCGCTCCCTCCGCACGATCCGCATCGCGTCGAACAGGCGGGTGTGGTTCTTGTGCGGCCACGCGCGGGCCGGATACACGACGAACGGCTCGGGCGGCTCGTCGCTCGGCTGGAACCGTCCGTGATCGACACCGGACTGCACTACACGGATCCGGCCGGGGTCGAGCCCGAGCCCGACTACCGCCCGGTCGCGCGTGAACTCGCTCAGCACGATCACCCGAGCAGCACGACGCGCGCCGCGGTCGTAAGCGAAAGCGCGGTATGCCCTCGTCACACGCGAGAAGTTGGCCGGCAAATCGCGGTGCTGGACGTCGTGGAGCGTCACCACCGCCGGCGCTTTCGGCGGTGGCAGCTCGACTGTCAGCGGGTAGTGCACGGCGGCGCAGCCGGAGAAAGCACGCCGTGCCGAAGGGCCACCGGCGAGGAGGAACTGTGCCGCTCGGTTGTGCGAAAGCCTGACGATCCGGTCGTCGGGACGAACCGCGAGTTCGGGGACGGCGCCTGGCACCACGGTGCGATACGGCAGCTCGCCGACCCTGAGGAGCGCGCGGACCAGCTCGCGCGCGTAGACCTCGCTGCCGCCGACCTGGCCGGGCGCGAGCGTGAGCAGCGAGATGCCGACCACGTCTACGCGCGCCAGCCGCCGGTCTCGCCCTTGTAGGTGCCGCCGAAGAGGGCGAGCGGCGTGCGGAGCAGGATCAGCAGGTCGGTCTTCCAGTCGCGATGCTGCACGTACCAGAGGTCGAGCTCGATCCGCTCGGCCCAGGGCAGGGCGGCGCGTCCGTGGATCTGCGCCCAGCCCGTGATGCCCGGCTTGACGTCGAGCCGGTGCCGCTGCCGCTCGTCGTACCGGTCGACCTGGTAGCGCAGCGTCGGCCGCGGGCCGATCACCGACATCTCGCCGCGCACGACGTTCCAGAGCTGGGGCAGCTCGTCGAGCGAGAGCCGGCGCAGGACGCGTCCGGCCCGCGTGATCCGCGTGTCGCCGCGGTCGACGGCAAAGCCGGCGCCGAGCTTCTCCGCGCCGACGACCATCGTGCGCAGCTTCAGGAGCTCGAAGTCGACGCCGTCCTTGCCGACCCGCGTCTGCCGGTAGAGCACCGGCCCGCCGTCCTCGACCTTCACCGCCAGCGCCGAGAGCGCGAGCAGCGGCGACGTGACGACGAGGCCCGTTCCCGCGATGGCGACGTCGAGCGCACGAATCACCTCGTCCCCTCCGCCGCTTCCCACGTCGCCGGCACTCCGCGCCGCACGTAGTTCCAGAGCGCGACGAGCGTCGCCCACGTGACGAGGACGTAATAGCGCGCGATCCCGACCCCGAGCGCCGCCGCGAGCAGCAGCCCGAGCTGCCCCGCGAGCACGAGGTCGTAGAACCAGCCGTGCGCGATCAGCGCGACGGAGGTGGCAAGCAGCACGACGTGCAGCAGCCCGGAGGCGTAACGCAGATGCCGGTGCGAGACGATCGCGACCGCGTAGCGGGCACCGAGCCGTCGCAGCATCTTGCCCTTGGCGACGATCAGCCAGCAGTGCTCGAACATGCGGACCTTGCGCCGGTACTCGGTCTCGTTGGTCGGCGTCGCCTTCTCGAAGGCACCAGCAGCCGGCTCGTAGACTGCACGCCTGCCGCGCTGCACCATCAGGTATGGAAGCGCGAGATCGTGGCCGAAGCGCGGATCGACCTCGACGTAGTCCGCGCGGCGGAGCGCGTAGATCGACCCGTTGCCTCCGGTGACCGACCCCAGGCGCGACTCCGCGTCGCGGACGCCCATCTCGTAGCGCCAGTACAACCCCTCCTTGTTCGCACCGTCGGTCCCGACGATGTGGAGCTGCCCGCAGACATAGGCGACGTCGGCGTCGGCGAAGGGCCGAACGAGGCGCCGCAGCGCGTCGGGCGCCCAGGTCGAGTTCGCATCCGTGAACGCGACGATGTCGCCGTCGGCCAAGCGCACCGCGCGGTCCTGCGCGGCGACCTTCCCGCCGCGCGGGTTCGTGACCACCTGCACGCCGGGGAACTCGAGCGCGATCGCCTCGGTGCGGTCGGTCGACGCGTCGGAGGTGACGACGATGCGGAGGCGGTCGGCCGGGTAGTCGAGGGCGAGCAGGTTCTCGAGCCGCCGCGCGATCACGGGTTCCTCGTTGTATGCCGCGACGATCACGGTGACGGTCGGCTCGATGTCCCCGGTGCGGACAGGCCGAGTGCCAAGGCGTGCGAACGCGATCGCGGCGAGCGGATAGAGGACATGCGTCCACGCGAGCGCGAGTAGCGAGGCCCAGAAGAGAACGAGGACCACGATCACGGCGCGAGTGTAGTCCGGCCCCGTGCAGTCAAACGGCCGTCGCCATGAGGCTCGCGACAAGCGATCGATACCGTGCGAGGGCAACCGGACGGTCCGCTTCTCGCTCCACGTACTCTCGCCCGAGTCGTCCCATCCCCTCCAGGTCGAGTTCGCCGTCGTGCGCCGCCCTGATCGCGCGCACGAGCAAGTCGGGACGGTCTGGTGGGATCGTGACGCCGCAGCCCACCTCGGCGACGAGATGCGCGGTCTCGCTGTCGGGATCAGCGGCGACGATCACGGGCCGTCCCGCGGCGAGGATGCCGTAGAGACGGCTCGGCACGACGAAGCCAGCGAGGCCCTTTGCGAGACCGACGTAGTGGATGTGCGCGCTCGCGAGCGACTGCGGTAGCAACTCGCGCGCCTGGTACGGCAGGAAGACAACGCGGTCGGCGTCGAGGCGCTCGGACAGCTCGCGGATCTCGGCGTGGCGAGCGCCGAAGCCCACAATCGGCACGACGAGATCGTCGAGATCACGAAGCAGCGTCGTCGCCCGGACGAGGTTGTCGAGATTCTGGGCGTGACCGACGTTCCCCGAGTGCATCACGACGAACTTGTCGGCCAGTCCGTGCTCCACCGACCACCGGTTCGCGTGCTCGAGGGGCTGAATCTCCCCGGCGTCGACCCAGTTGGGAATGACGGTGATCCGATCCGCCGGGGCGCCCTTCTCGATCAGGCGGGCGCGCATCCGATCGCCGATCGCCACGATGTGATCGGCACGGCGCAGGTAGAAGGCGACGAGCTTCCGGAGGATCCCGATCACGACCGGATTCGTGAGACGGTCGAGCTCGGTTGCGATCTCCGGGAATACGTCCTCGCTGATCACAAGCAGCGGGGCGCCGAACCGGCGCGCGAGCGCGACGCCGAGGTCGCCGACGATCGGCGGATCCGTCATGCACAGAAGCAGCGAGGGCGATTCGAGCGACAGCGAGCGCACGATGCTGTCCGCCAGATAGGTCACGTAGTTGATGCCTCGATGGCTGAGCTTGGTCCGGTCGAAGTTGGTCGAACGTGTGCGAAGCACACGAACGCCGTTCAGCACCTCCGAGTCTGGAAGATTGGTCCGTCCATGAAGGCGCCCCGTAACGACGGTCACCTCGTAGTCCGCGGCCAGCGCCTCGCATAGGTCGGCGAGCAGGTTCGCGGTCGCTTCAACACCCGGCTTGTAGTACTGGTTGAGCACGAGTAGACGTGGCCGAGCGACGCCGTCCTCAACGCGAGAATCGCGCTGAGTCAAGACGCCCCTTCTGACGCGGACCGCCGGGAACGGCGGGCGCGCCGGGCGCCGACCGCCAGGTCTCCGAGTCTCGTCGAAAGCAAGCGGTGTCGCGTCGACGCGACGAGGCGCCGCCGGAGCGGAAGGTACCGGAAGCTTTGGTTTCCGCCGAACCGACCCGCCGGCCAAACGTCAGGTGTCGCCTCGTCGCTCAGCTTTCGGAGCAACACCGTGCGGTCACTGATCGGACCTTCGACGCGCCATGAGCTGACCCCGCGCAGGCCGTCCAGAATCGCGAGCACCGGAGGAAGGTAGGCGTCGTCAAGCAGAATCAGTCCTTCGGTCCGCAGCCGCCGGCTGATCTCCCACCAATCGAGGATCGCGTACGGGAAGCCGTGCGCTCCGTCGATCAACGCGACGTCGAGTTCGTCCCGCGGAAGCATCGGAAGGACGTCGGCGGACGAGCCGAGCACGAACTCGACGCGACTCGCGTCGAC
This sequence comes from uncultured Thermoleophilia bacterium, assembly GCA_963722065.1. Taxonomy (GTDB): domain Bacteria; phylum Actinomycetota; class Thermoleophilia; order Gaiellales; family Gaiellaceae; genus PALSA-600. The sequence goes on from CAVRMI010000016.1 coordinate 14,076, forward strand.
GCCGAGCTCTCGGCAGGCGCATCGGACGGCTTCCTGCTCGTCGGCCTCGGGCGTTACGGCGACGTGCCGTGATCCGGCGGCCGCAAAGACGATCGTGCTCAGCCCGGCACCCGTCTCCAGCGTTTGCATGTCAGGTTCGACGTGTCCCTCGAGCCATTCGAGCGCCGCCCACGAGAGCCCCGCACATGTCCGACGACCTTCGTGAATCAGAGGACGGCGCGAACGAAGCTGCTGGGTCACCTCGCCGGGCACAGGTGGACGATAGTCGCACGTGTCCGCGGCTCACGCGGAGCCGGCAGCAGCCCGGACGATCTCCACGAAGCCGCGAACACTGTCTTCGTAACCCCACGCCGCAGCGATCTCGCGAGACCGGTGCCCGAGGGCCTTCCGTTCGCCCTCATCCGCTGCGAGTTCGGCCAAAGCTGCGGCAGTGGCGCCGACATCGTCCGGCGGGACGAGCACCCCGTTCTCTCCGCTCCGCAGGAGGTCATGCGCGGCACCGACGTGGTCGGAGAGGATGAGCGGCAGTCCGCACGCCGCGGCCTCGTTGACGACGACGCCCCAGGTCTCCCGGCGAGAGACGAGCGCGAAGACGTCGCTCGCCACGTACACCTCGGCGATCCGTTCCCAGTCGATCGCGCCCGTGAAGACGACCCGCACCGCGAGCTCGGCGGCAAGCCGCTCCAGCGCCGAGCGTTGCGGGCCGTCGCCGGCGAGGACGAGCACGGTCGGAGGGCCGGCCTTCGCAGCGGCCCGCAGGAGCGTGTCGAGCGCCTTCTCCTCGACGAGCCTGGCGACGCACAGGACCGCGACGTCGCCCTCCTCGATCCCGAGCCGCGCGCGAAGCTCCAGACGGCGCGCTGTCAGAGCCTCGGCGCGGCGCCCGAACCCCTCGACGTCGACCGTGTTCGCGAACGTGGCGATCCGGCCCGGCCGAGCGCCGCGTTCGATCATCGACTTCCGCACGAGCGACCCGGTGACGAGGACCCCTGCTGCATGGCCGACGACCCAGGGGACGACCGAGCCCTTGATCGCCCGACGCCACGCAGCGCGTGGATCGCGGTCGTGGCTCTCGACGACCAGGACGTACGGCACGCGGCGTGCGCGGCACCACGCGATAGCCGCCTGGGAACCGAAGGTGCTCCAGCCCGAGACGACGACCACGTCGGGGCGATGCCGGGAGAGCACACGAAGGATGCCCGGCGTCACGCGGTAGTCGTGGCGAAAGATCCGGCTTGTCCCCGGAACGCGGAACCCGTCCAGGAACTCGTGCGGGTGATCGATTCTCGACCGCCCACGTGCGTCCCGAGAGCGCGTGCGAGGAGTAGATGATCGTGAGATCGATGTCGGGACGCTCCGCGATCAGATCGAAGAGCGGAGAGCGGTAGGACGTCGGCTCGGGGAACACCCCGACGAC
>CAVRMI010000017.1:0-21030 GCA_963722065.1 uncultured Thermoleophilia bacterium
TCTACGGCGCCCTGCACCCGGGCACCGGCGGAGAGGCGAGCTATCTGATCGAGGAGCTCGGCGAGCTCACGAACGCGATCACCTTTCTCATCTTCGGCGCCGTCTTCGTCGGACCGATGCTCAGCAACGTCACGTGGTCGGCCGGGCTCTACGCAGTGCTCAGCCTGACGGTCGTGCGGATGATCCCGGTCGCGATCGCGCTCGTCGGGACGCGACCACGGCTGCAGACCACGGCGTACGTCGGTTGGTTCGGCCCGCGCGGTCTCGCGTCGATCGTCTTCATCGTGATCACCCTCGAAGGGACGACGCTCATCCACTCGGGCGTGATCGTGTCGGCGGTGGTCGCGACGATCACGCTGTCGGTGTACGCGCACGGCGTGACCGCGCGCCCGCTCACGGATCGTTACGCCCGCTGGTACCAGAGCCATCCGCGCAGACGAGCTGCCTCCGATGGAGAGCGTGCACGTGAGCCACCAGCGCTGGCGGCGCCCTGTCAGTGCAGCGGCCGTCCCATCGCATCGCACGGAATGACGACATGGAGGCCGAGCGCCTCGGCGGCGGCGGCCATCTCCCCCAGCACCTGCGTCATGTCGGTCGGTTTCAGCGATCCGTTGCCGGGCGAGTATGGGTTGTTCAGGAACTGGATGACGAGCAGGCTGATCGCGAGCATCCGGCGATCGTCCCGGCGATCACCACCTGCGGGAGAACGTGCTCGTCGGGATCGGCGAAGAGGAAGGCGTAGAGAGCGACCAGGGCGCCGGTGACGAAGAGAATCAGCCGAGTGGGCCGGGTATCGCGCCGTTTCCTGCCTTGATGCGGCTCAACCGGTCGGACTGGCGATCGGAGGTCTGGTCGAGCCACTTCGAGTAGGCGGCCTGCTGGGCGGCCGTCTTCGGAACGACCTTCGTGAAGGTCTCGAACAGCGGGACGCCCCACGGGTTCTGCAGCGGGCGCTGGCCGGCGCGCAAGGCCGGCCACTCGATGTTCACGGTGGCCCGTCCGTAACAGATCAGCTCGCCGGAGAGCAGCGCCGCTTGCGGCTGAGGCAAGAGCTGAGCGGTCTGGTACTGCTGGATCACATCGCTCGCCTCGCTCTGCGCTCCGCTCAGCGCCGTGCCGTAGGTCGTGAACGCGAGGAACACGACGAACCCGAGCAGCACCGAGAAGCCGGTCGCGAGCACTCCGAAGACGCCGGCCGCGCGGTCGCCGTCGTTGAAGAAGCCGCCCGGCGGCGAGAAGCGGCGGATGACGAGGAAGAGGCCGATCGAGACGGCGACCGCGACAAGGACGATGACGATGGTGAGTGGCAGGTTCAAGGCGTGACTGGCGAGAGAGTGACCGGCTACCCGCGTAGATACAGCAACACGGCCTTGACCCGCCGGCTGACGTCCTCGGATTCGCCGAGGTCGAGCTTCCAGAAGATCGCGTTGATGTGCCGCTCGACCGCCCGCCTGGTGATGACGAGCGCCTCGGCGATCGCCGTGTTCGACTTCCCCTCCGCGATCATGCCGAGGATCTCGAGCTCGCGGGGGGTGGCTCGTCGAGCCTGGTGTCCTCGCGGCGGCGTTGGAGTGCGAGCAGCTCCTCGACGATCTTCGAGTCGACGACAGACCCGCCTGCGGCAACCTCCTGGAGCGCGCGGCCGAGCTCCTCGCGATCCTTGAGCCGCTCCTTGAGCAGGTAGGCCCGCCGGTCCGAGCCCTTGTCGAAAAGGGCTGTCGCATAGAGCGGCTCGGCGTGCTGGCTGAGCACCACGACACCGATCTCCGGGTGCGAGTCACGAAGCTCCTCGGCGACACGGATGCCCTCATCCGTGTTTGTCGGCGGCATCCGAATATCCGTCAGGACAAGTCCGGCGCCGTCTCGTCGATCGCGGCGCGAAGCTCGTCCACATCACCGCACGTCGCCACGAGATCGACTTCGTCGATGCCTTCGAGCGCGCGAACGATTCCCTCCCGGGCGATGAAGCTGTCCTCTGCCAGGACGACGCGAATTGCCATGCACGCCAGGCTACCGTCGGTAGCTCAGCGCCAGGTCGAGCCGTGCGCGCGCCAGATCTCCTCGAGCAACGCGGGCCGCAGCCTCGGCTTCCAGACGATCTCGTCGGCCGAGCACGACATTGCCTCGCGCGGAAGGTCGTCCGGATGGGTCGCGCTGACGAGAACGACGACCGTCGACGGGCTCTCCGACTTGATCCGGCGCGCCGCGGCAATTCCGCCGAGCCCCGGCATCTCGACATCCATCAGCACGAGATCGGGATGAAGCTCGCCTGCCGCCTCGACCGCCCGCTCTCCGGACTCGGCCTCGGCAAGCAGTGAGAAGCCGGGCGCCGCCTCGACCAAGCGGCGCATTGCAGTACGAAACGGCTCGTGGTCGTCGACCGCGAGCACGCTTGGGCCTGAGATGGGTTGCCGGATCGCCTCCATGTGGGGCCGCTGACGATGATCCCAGCGACTACCCGCACCGCGCCAGCGTGCGCGCAGGTGGATTCGCGGGGGTGCTAACCGACCGGGACGACAGCGTGGACGGTAGTTCCCGTTCCGGGCTCGGATCTAACGTCGAGCTCGCCACCGACGGCAGCGATGCGGTCGCGCATGCTGACGAGGCCGATGCCGTCATCCTGTTCTCCCATCTGGAAGCCGATGCCGTCGTCCGCAACCTCGACCTGGACGGCTCCGTCCCGCCGTTCGAGTGTCACCGTCACACGCGTGCCCGGCCCGCCGTGCTTCGTTGCGTTCTGGATCGCTTCCAGCGAGCAGAAGTAGATCGCCGCCTCGATCGTCGGATCGCAGCGCCCGATCCCGTCGTCGACGATCTGCACGGGAAGGGGCGAGCTCGCCGCCGCCACGCTCAGCCCGTCCGCGAGCCCGCGCTCCCGCAGCACGGTCGGGTAGATGCCGTGCGCCAGCCCGCGCAGCTCCTCGACCGCCGCCGTTGCATCGTCACTGATCTCGTCGAGCTCGCTTGCAACATCTTCCTCCGAGATCCGGTCGCGGAGCAGCGCCAGCTTGATCTGGATCGCCATCAACCGCTGCTGCGCGCCGTCGTGCAGATCGCGCTCGAGACGAAGGCGCTCCTGCTCTGCCGCCGTTGCGATGCGACCGCGAGATGCGCGGAGCTCGTCGACGAGCCGGGCGTTCTCGAGCAGCATGAACGAGCTGGCCGCGAGCCCCTCGAGAACTGCCGGATCCGTATCGAGTGTCGAGTCGTGTACGAGGACGGCAACCGTGCTCCCGGCCCGCAAGATCGGCGTGATCTGCTGCTCGGCCGCCCCGGCGGACAGATCGAGCGCGCGCCCGTCGACACCCACGTAGGCGCCGTTCTCCGAAGCGGGAAACGCGAGTGTGAGCGTCGGATCGCCGACCGTGTCCCGCATCAGTGCCTCCACACGCGCGGGGGTGGCAGCGGTGTCTTGCATTGATGCGACGAGCTGCCCGACCCGCGTCGCGGCGAAGATCCGGCCCCTGATCTGGCCGACGAGGAATGCGATCGGCACCGCGATCGACGCCGCGCCGCACAGGTAGCGGAGCGTGGGCTTTGCCCCGGGCGCCGCGCTCCCGACCACCCGGTAGAGGAGAAAGGTGAGGACAGAGGCGACGACGAGGTACATCACCGGCTCGAGTGTCCGGCGCCTCAGGCGCGACGGTGCGCGCGTTTTCAGGAAGAGGCTGACGGCCACGGCAACAAGGGCTGCCGTAGTGACGACCGTGAAGAGCGACGCAAGTGCCTTGCCCAGGCCGGATGCACCATCGACGACCTGCAGAGCGTTGTCGGGGCAACGGTCGCCGCAATCGGTGAACGGCCCTCCTACGGGTAGCCGATCTGAAAAGAGCAGGATCAGGCTCCAGAGGACGACCGTTGCGACCGCCAGGCCCGCAACCAGCCGGCGATCGAGGCCGGAGCCCAGGTGGTCGGCGGGAAAGCTCAGGTAGACGTAGGCGAGGTAGACGATGTAGACAGCCCAGACCGTCATCCCGAGCGTGTACGCGAGCGCGCTGGGCGAGCCGTTCAGCGAGCTGAGCGCGAACGTCCCGGCGACGCCGAGACCTAGGGGCCCGAGCCGGCTGTCGGGTCGCCGCCACCACGTGTAGACGCCCGCAATCGTCCAGGCGAACACGAAACTGCCGCGCAGGATCCCGGTGCTGACCGGCTGGAGGAGCGAATCGTGGGCGCCGACGTACCAGGCGCTCCAGCTCGCTGCGAGAGCGCCCGCAACGGTGGTCACGGTCAGCGTGGCGACTCGCGCTTGCCGCCGGTGCGCGAGCGTCGTAACTGGTGTGGCGGCGTCGACCATGAGCGGCGGCCGCGACCCTCGCGGCGGTCGTGGCAAAGGCTAACGCAAGGATTCTGCGTCTTCAGGCGGTGCGCTGCGCCCGTGGTCCGCCGGTGTGGGCCGGTGGTGTGCACACCGCGGGCAGCACCCGGGAAGAGTGATGGACACACTCTTGTGGTGCTTCGGGGTCCGCTTGATACTCGCCGACGTGGCCGTCAACGCCAATCGAGAGCTTCCGTTCGAGCACGTGCACGCGAAGGTGCTCGTCCCGGCGCCGCGGCCGGGCAGCATCTCGCGCACCGCAATCATCAACCGTCTGCGGGCATCGCAGTCGTTCCCGCTCGTAACGCTGGTCGCGCCGGCGGGCTCGGGGAAGACGACAATCCTCGCGCAATGGGGCGATCGAGACGACCGCCCGTTCGCCTGGGTTTCGATCGACGATCGCGACAACGACCCGGTCGTCCTGCTCCGTGACGTCGCCGCTGCGATCGACCGTGTGACGCCGCTCGACCGGGCGGTGCTGAACGCGCTCCGGACACGCAGCCGATCGGTCTGGACGGCCGCCGTTCCCAGGCTTGCGGCTGCGATAGCCACGAGCGAGTCACCGCTCGTCCTGGTGCTCGACGACGCATCGCGGCTGACCTCGCCGGCGTCGGCCGAGATCCTCCGCGTCCTCGCGGAGCACATTCCGTCGTGTTCCACGCTTGCGCTCTCGGGACGCCGCTCGCTTGGGGTTCCGATCGGCTCGATCCGTGCGCAGGGCCGTCTGTTCGAGATCGGGCCCGACTTGATCGCTCTCAGCCGCCGCGAGGCGGACGGCCTCCTGCGAGCTTCGGGGATCGAGCTCCGCGATGATCAGGTTTCCGACCTGCTCGATCGCACCGAAGGGTGGGCGGCAGGGCTTTATCTGGCCGCGCTCGCGATTCGGGACGGGGGAGACGTCGGCTTTTCGGGCGATGACCGGTATCTCGCCGATTACTTCCGGTCCGAGTGCCTTGCGGGCCTGGACTACGACGAGCGCTCGTTTCTTATGCGAACGTCCATCCTCGACACGATGAACCGTGCGCTCTGCGACGCGGTGCTGGAACGGAGCGGGTCGGCCAGGATGCTCGAGGCGCTGGACGACCTGAACCTCTTCGTGGTGCCACTCGACCGGTCGCGCAGCTCGTATCGCTATCACCGCCTTTTTCGGGAGATGTTGCTCAGCGAGCTCGAGCGACACGAGCCCGACCGGGTCCCGGCCCTGCGCGCTCTGGCTGCAGACTGGTACGAAACCAACGGTGAGCCCGACGCGGCGATCGTCCAGGCTGCCGCGACCGGCGACACCGACCGGGTTGCACGGCTGGTCGCCTCGTTCGCCATTCCCACCTGCAACGAGGGACGGATCGCGGTCGTCGAAGGTTGGCTAGCGCTCTTTACGCCGTCGCAGCTCGAGTGCTACCCGGCGGTAGCACTGCTCGGCGCCTGGGTGCATGCTCGCCGCGGCCGTACGCCGCAGGCCCGGCAATGGCTTGCGATCGCAGAAGGATGCTCCTTTGACGGGACGCTCCCGGATGGCAGCGCCTCGCTCCGTCCCTGGATCGCGCTCCTCCGGGCGAAAATGTGCGAGGGCGGCATCGACCAGATGCTCTGTAATGCCCGCGAGGCACTTGCCGAGCTCCCGGCCGAGAGCTGTTTCCGCCCAAACGCCCTTCTGCTCGAAGGCGCGGCGCTCGCATTGCTCGGTGATGCTGGACAGGCCGAGATCGCGCTGGCGCTCGCCGTGGAGTCGGCGGCGCCACGTGGTACGACCGACGTCTGGGTCGCCGCGTTGAGTCTACGAGCGATTCTCGCGGCCGAGCGAGGCGATCAGGCATCCGGAGATCGGTTCGCCGATGAGGCAAAGCAGATCGGTACGGGCGTGGACTGCATGGTCGCACGAGTGCTCCAGCTCTCGGTGTTTGCGCGAACGTTGCTCCGCCGGGGACGCTTCGAGGAGGCACGGCAGGAGCTGACTCTTGCGCGCCGGCTTGCGCCGTCGCTGCCGGCGGCGTTCCCCTGGCTCACGCTCCTGTCGCGTGTCGAGCTGGCGCAGGCGTACATCACGCTTCGGGACGTCGGAGAGGCGAAGGCGCAGCTCGCCGTGGCGGCCGAGATCCTCATCCGTCATCCGGATCTCGGGGTGCTCGGCTCGCGGTCGGCACAGCTTCAGGACGAGCTCGACGAGCTCCGCGACACCCGGTCGGCCTGCGAGTCGGGCCTTACGCGCGCGGAGCTCAGGTTGCTGCCGCTCCTTGCCAGCCACCTTTCGTTTCGGGAGATCGGCGAGCGGCTTTCGGTCACGCGTAACACGGTGAAGAGTCAGGCGATATCGGTGTACCGCAAGCTCGGGGCGACGAGCCGCAGCGAGGCGATCGAGCAGGCAGCAAGGCTCGGTCTGCTCGAGCTGGAGCCGGCGGCTCCGGTCGCGCTAGCGAGCTGATCGGGCGAACCGGCCCGAATGGCGGAGCTCAGTCCTCGTCTTCCTCGTCCGCGTCGTCGTCGTCCTCGTCGTCCAGATCGTCGTCGGTCTCTTCCTCGTCGTCTTCGGGCGCGAACTCGTATGAGAGCCCGGCCGGGGTGACGTCGATGATCAAGGGGACGTCGTCGTCGGTCAGGACGGCGTTGACGGCGCTGCGACCGTGGGAGCGGATTGCGTCCTTGCTCTCCTGCGGCAGCTCGGAGGCCTCCTCGGCCTCCTTCGTCACACAGACGTTGATCGTGCGTTGATCGTCGCCCTTCTGAACGTCACGTGCCCAGCCGATCTCCACGGAGCGACCCGGGAACTCGTAGAAGACACGCGCGCCGCTGATGATCTTCCATCTGGCCACGCGCGGATCTTAGACACAGGGCAGCGCCGCCCGATCGCGAGATCAGGCGGGATCACCGGCGAGGGTGATATGACTCTTTACGTGGAAGACAGCACAGAGGCTTCGCGTGAGTTCGGTGATGTGACGATCTGCGTTCGCGAGCTTCGGCCGGGGTTTTTCGAGGCGACGTTCACGCCGACCTCGCCCGAGACGCATCTTGCCCGTTACGGCTACAAGATCGACACGGCGAAAGGCCTGCGCGGGCGCACTCTCGCCGCCGCGATGGATACCGCCGAGGCGCACTGGCGCCAGAACTACCCGACGTAGCGCCGGCTTCCGCCAAGAAGCCGGGTGCTAGGCTGGCTTGAGCGTCCCGTGTCCTGACTCCCACACGAGCCCGCCGCTTGCTGTTCCGGGGAGTCGCCACGAAGGGCACCTATGGAGCAAGGCCGCACTCGAGTCCCGGTTGGCCTTGGCGTGCCGCGGGGCGGCTGAACTTGCGTACCGCGATCGTCTCCACGTATCCGCCGCGGGTCTGCGGGATCGGCACGTTCGCATCCGACCTGCGGGGGACCCTCGATGACGTCGAAGGGGTCGAACGCGTCGATCTCGTCGCGATCGTCCACGAGCCGTCGAGCCCGCAGCGACGCGGTGTTCTCGCGACGATCGCGCAGGCGGTGCGAGGCGACTACGTTCGCGCGGCCCGGATCCTCGGCCGGCTCGACGTCGACGTGGTCCTGCTCCAGCACGAATACGGGATCTTCGGCGGCCCGGACGGCGAGTACGTGCTGTCGTTCGCCCAGGAGCTTTCGCAACCGCTCGTCGTCACGCTCCACACCGTCCTCTCGGAGCCGTCACCGCATCAGGCTTCGGTTCTGACCGAGCTGTGCGCGCAGGCCGAGTTGGTCATCGTCATGACCGACACCGCGATGCGGCTCCTCGTCGAGTGCGGCGCCTGTCCGGCCGAGAAGGTGCGCATCGTCCCGCACGGCGCGCCGAGCCGGATCACCGCGCGCGCATCGGATGATTCCCGGCTTCCGAGGCGGCACCCGCACCGGGCGGACGGCGACGGCTTCCTGCTCTCCACGTTCGGCCTGATCTCGCCGGGCAAGGGACTCGAGAACATGATCGAGGCGCTCCCGAAGATCCTCGAGCGCCGTCACGACGTGACCTACGTGATCGCGGGCCGGACGCATCCCGACATCTCGCACCGCGAGGGCGAGCGCTACCGCGTGATGCTCGAGCAGCGCGTCCTCGAGCTCGGGCTCGGTGAGAACGTCGAGTTCGACGACCGTTTCCTGTCGATCGAGGAGCTCTCGAAGCTCCTGGCCGCAACGGACGTGTTCGTGACCCCGTACCGGAACCGTGAGCAGATCGCCTCCGGCGCGCTGACCTTCGCGCTCGCAGCCGGGTGCGGTGTGGTGTCGACGCCGTACTGGTACGCGCAGGACATGCTCGCCTCGGGCGCCGGCCGCCTCGTCCCGTTCGACGACCCGGCGGCGATCGCCGAGGCCGTCGGCGGGTATCTCGACCACCCGGAGACTCTCGCCGCGGCGCGAGCGGAAGCACGCCGGGTCTCGTCGTCGCTCTCCTGGCCGGCGGTGGCCGACGCGACCGCATCGGTGCTGGAGGAGGCGGCCAAGCTTGCCCCTCGGCGCCGCCCGGCCGGCGCGGCCGATCTATATCTGACGAGCCTCCGCAACGACCACGTCCTCACGCTCGTCGACGACGTCGGCATCGTGCAGCACGCGCACGGGATCATTCCGAACCGAGATACCGGCTATTGCGTTGACGACGTAGCAAGGCTCGCCGTGGTCTCGCTCATGTTCGCGCGTCGGGGCGACGAGCGGGCCTGGACGTCGATCCTCTACCGCGGGCTCGCCTTCCTGCACGCGGCGACAGGCGACGGCGGGATGCGCAACTTCATGAGCTACGACCGGCGCTGGCTCGACGAGCCGCACATCGGCGATCACGTGGGGCGCTCGATCTGGACGCTGGGGGAGATCCTCTCGACAGCATGGATCCCGGCCGTCGTCGAACCGACCCGCCTGCTCCTCGATCGTCTCGTCGCCGAGCTCACGGGCGACGTCACGATCCGCACCGCGGCCTACACGGTGCTCGGGCTCTCGCGGCTCGATCGTGACCGGCTCGACCTGCGGGCGCGCCGCTTGCTCGAGCGTCTCGTCGAGCAGCTCGACGAGACGTACGAGCATATGGCGGGCGAGGGCTGGAGCTGGTTCGAGGATGAGCTCACCTACGACAATGCGCGGCTGCCGCAGGCACTGATGATCGGCGGCGCCGCGCTTGGCCTGGACGGCCCCGTCGAGCGCGGCCTCGAGTCGCTACGGTGGCTCGGCGACGAGTACGGGCTGGCGGGCGGCGTCCTCAGGCTCTCGGGACACGAAGGCCGCCGTCGCGGCGAGCCCGGCCCGGGCGACGGCGACGAGCAGCCGCTGGATGCCGCAGCGCTCGTCGAGGCCGAGCTGACGGCGTTCGCGATCACCGGCCGGAAGGAGCACGGCGTCCGCGCGACGCGCGCCTTCGAGTGGTTCCTGGGCCGGAATCACCTTCAGCGGCCTCTCTACGACTTCGCAACGGGCGGCTGTAGCGACGGGCTCGGGAACGAAGCCCTCAACCTCAATGAGGGGGCTGAGTCGACGCTCTCGCTCCACCGGGCCGCGCTCCTGCTGGACAACGCCGGGGTCCGGGCACCGGTCGACACTCCGGCTCTCGTCCGGGTTGCCTCATGACCGACCACGAGCTGATGCAGCGGCACGAGGGCAATCCGATCCTGACCGCCGACGATTGGCCGTATCCGGTCAACGCCGTCTTCAACCCGGCAGCCGCTCGCCTGGACGGCGAGACCGTCCTGCTCGCGCGCGTCGAGGATCGCAGGGGCATCTCTCACCTCTCCGTCGCGCGTTCCGCGAACGGCGTCGACGGCTGGTCGATCGCCCCCGAGCCGCTGCTGGCGCCCGACGAAGACGTTGCGAGCGAGCAGTGGGGGTTCGAGGATCCGCGTGTCATCTGGGCGGAGACGCTCGACCGCTGGGTGATCACCTGCACGGCGTACGGCCCGGCCGGCCCGGCCGTCTACCTTGCGACGACCGAGGACTTCACCACGATCGAGCGGTACGGCATCGTGCGGTATCCGGAGGACAAGAACGCGGCGCTCCTTCCGCACCAGATCGACGGCCGCTGGGTCCTGTTCCACCGGCCGAAGACGCAGTTCGGCGGCGCTCACAGCGAGATCGTCCTTTCCCGCTCGGCCGATCTCGAGAGCTGGAGCGCGCCCGAGCAGGTGCTTCAGCCTCGTGAGGGCGCATGGTGGGACTCGCTGAGGATCGGCCTCGGGCCACCGCCACTTCTGACCGAGCACGGCTGGCTTCTGATCTATCACGGCGTGAAGGAGACGGTTTCCGGCTCTCTGTACCGCGTCGGCCTCGCGCTGCTCGACCTCGAGGAGCCGACCCGTGTGCTGTGCCGGCTTCCGAACTGGATCCTGGCGCCGACGGCTCCGTACGAGCGAACGGGCGACGTTCCGAACGTCGTGTTCCCATGCGGCCTGACCCATGACGCCGCAACGGACGAGCTCCGCCTCTACTATGGCGCGGCGGACAGCTCGATCTGCCTCGCGACGGCCCGGCTTGCCGAGCTCGTCGAGGCGGTGCTCGCGGCACCGAGCGAAGACTGACCTGCCCGCCTTTCGCCATGCTCGAACTCGATCTCATCGGTCACAGGCTCACGATCTCCGACAGCGAGGCTCGGCTGCTCCTGGCTGTCGCCGAGGAGGCGTCGGGCTCCTCGATCGGCTCGCGTGACCTGGCAACCCGGCTGAAGGCGCTGGCCGACCCGGTCGCCTCGACGCGGCGTCGACTCGTCTTCTCGCGCCCGGAGTCACGGGCACTGCAACGCATGATCCAGAGCCGGTTCGAGTCGACCGATGATTTCCACGACCTCCGGTTGACGCTCTCCGAGCTTCTCGCCTAGAGAAGACGTTCGCCGCTCAGCCGCCGCCGGTGCGGTCGACATAGCTCTCGGGGAAGTGACCCGTCGCCGTCCAGCCTCCGTCGACGTAGAGCATCTGGCCGGTGACGTGAGCCGACTCGTCCGATGCCAGGAACACGGCCGGGCCGACCATCTCCTCGGGCTCGGCGACACGGCCCAGGGGAATCACGGGCGCCCAGACCTCGAGGTAGGAGGGATCGTCGGTCAGGTTCCGCTCGACGTTGGTCGCGCCCGGGCCGAGGGCGTTGACGCGGATCCTGTGAGGTGCAAGCTCGATTGCGAGCTGGACTGTGAGGGAGTTGATCCCGCCCTTGCTGGCCGCGTAGGCGGCCGAGTTCGGCATTCCCCTGATCCCGAGCACCGACGTGACGTTGACGATCGAGCCGCCCGTCCCGCGCATCAGGCGCGCAGCCTCGCTCGAACAGAAGAACGTCCCCTTGAGGTTCGTATCGATCACGCGGTCCCATGTCTCTTCGGCGGGATCCAGCGCGTCGATCCAGCCCGTGACTCCGGCGCAGTTGACGAGCACGTCGAGCCGGTCGAGGCGTGAGAACGCCGTGCGGATCGCGGTCACGTCCGAGACGTCGCAGCGCAGGGCGAGGCCCTGCCCGGCGACGGCCAGCTCTTTGAAGACCGCGGCGGGATCCTCGTGGTCGAGGAGATGGACCAAGGCCCCTTCGGCGGCGAGGCCGATCGCAAGCGCGCGGCCGATCCCGCGGGCGGCGCCGGTGACCAGCGCGGTCTTCCCTGCAAGGCGGCCGCTCATTCGACGACGGCACCTTTCGAAGCGGATGACACGGTGCGCGCATACCGCGCCAGGACGCCACGGCTCACGCGCGGCTCAGGTGCCGTCCACTCGCTGCGGCGTCTTTCGAGCTCCGCGTCGTCGACGTGCAGGATCAGCGTGCGCGCGTTGACATCAACCGTGATCGAGTCGCCGTCTCGAACCAACGCGATCGGCCCTCCACGGGCCGCTTCCGGCGCGACGTGGCCGACCATCAAGCCGCGTGTGGCGCCGCTGAAGCGCCCGTCGGTGACGAGGACGACCGACTCGCCCAGGCCCCGGCCGACGATCGCCGAGGTGATCGAGAGCATCTCCGGCATCCCGGGTGCGCCGGCAGGGCCCTCGTTGCGAACGACGACCACCTCGCCGGGCTGCACCAGTCCGCCGTAGATCGCCGACTTGCACTCGGCCTCCGAGTCGAACGTGCGAGCGGGCCCCTGATGTACCGGGCGCTCATGGCCCGCGAGCTTGACGACCGCCCCATCGGGAGCGAGGTTCCCGTGGAGGACGCGCAGCGCCCCGCCGGGCTTGAACGGCGTCGCGAGCGCGCCCAGGACGCGGCCGTCGGGCTCGGCCGCACCGGCCGCGTGCTCGGCGAGCGTCCGGCCGTCGACCGTCGGCGCTCCGGCGTCCAGATGAGGGAGCAGTTGCTTGATCACCGCGGCCGTTCCGCCTGCGCGATGGAGATCCGCCGCGACATAGCGGCCGCCCGGCGTCAGGCTGGTGACCACGGGCGTCGAGGCCGAGATCCGGTCGAAGTCCTCGAGGGTGAGCTCGACCCCCGCCTCGTTTGCGATCGCGAGCAGGTGGAGCACGCCGTTCGTCGACCCTCCGGTGCCGGTGACCCCGACGATCGCGTTCTGCAGCGACGCCCGGGTGACGAGAGTCGACGGCCGAACGTCCCTTTCGATCAGGTCGAGGAGGAGGGCACCGGCTGCCTGAGCCGCGTCGCCCTTGGCGGGGTCCGCCGCAGGGACGCTCCCGAGGCCGATCGGCCCGAGCCCGAGGAAGTCGATCGCGACGGCCATCGTGTTCGCCGTGAAGTGCCCGGTGCAGGCGCCGAAACCGGGGCAGGCATCGCGTTCGAGCTGTTCGAGCTCGCGGTCATCGATCCGGCCGCCCTCGTGGGCGCCAACCCCCTCCCACACGTCCTGGATGGTCACAGGCGCGCCGTTGTACGATCCGGCCGCCATCGCCCCGGAATAGAGGATCAGCCCCGGCACGTCGACCCGGAGGAGCCCCATCGCGAGCCCGGGCACGGTCTTGTCGCACCCGCCGATGCACACGATCCCGTCGAAGGGCTGGCTCAGCCCGACGAGCTCGACGGAATCTGCGATCAGCTCCCGGCTGACGAGCGAGGCGCGCATCCCGGGCGTTCCCTGCGTGAGGTTGTCCGAGATCGCGATCGTGTTGAACTCCAGAGGCGTCCCGCCTGCGGCACGAACGCCGTCGGCGACGCGGGCTGCCAGCGCCCGGTGGTTGAGGTTGCACGGCATCGTCCCCGTCCAGGTCGTCGCGATCCCGACGAGCGGCCTGCCCCAGTCGTTCTCGTCGAGACCCATCGCACGCAGGTGCGCCCGGGCGCCGGCCCGACGCGGGCTCGTGACCAGGTCCTCGTTGGCGAGCCGCGGCACGTGCCGATCGTAGACATAGGATCCGCGGCACGTGGATGTCGAGCTGGTGCAGGACGCGCGCGCCGACCTGGGCGAGGGGCCCGTCTGGGATTCCCGGACGGGAGAGCTGATCTGGGTCGACATCATGGCGGGCCTCGTGCACCGCCTCGACCCGCGTACCGGCACGGATCGTCAGCTCGCGGTAGGCCAGCCCGTTGGCGCAGCCTGCCCGCGTGCTGCGGGTGGCTATGTGGTCGGGCTTCGCGACGGCATCGCCGTCCTGAGCGATTCCGGCGAGGTCGCCGTCATCGCCGAGATCGAGGCGGAGGTCAGTGAGAACCGAATCAACGACGCGAAATGCGATACCGCGGGACGCCTGTGGGCCGGGACGATCAGAATCGACAACCGACCGGCCGGCGCGTTGTACCGGATCGATGCCGACCATTCGGTCAGCTCGATATTGACCGGGCTCGAGCTTTCGAACGGTCTCGGTTGGAGCCCCGATGGGTCGCTCATGTACCTCATCGACTCGCTGGCAGGCGGCCTCGACCTCTTCGACTTCGAGCTGGGCTCTGGCGCGCTTAGTCGACGCCGACGCCACGTGACCATCAACGAGGGGAAGGGCGTCGCGGACGGGATGACAGTTGACAGCGAAGGGTTCCTCTGGATCGCGATACACGGTGGGGGCGCCGTCCGCCGGTACACACCGTCCGGAGACCTGGCGCTCGTGCTCGAGCTCCCGGTGACCCAGCCGACCTCGTGCACCTTCGGAGGCGAAGACCTCACGGATCTCTACATCACCTCGGCGAGGCAGCACCTGACGACTGCCGAGCTTGCCGCCCAGCCGTTGGCAGGTGGCATCTTCCGCTGTCGGCCGGGGCCGACGGGCCTGCCGGCAACCGCATTTGCCGGCTGAGAGCTACGCCGCGGTGATGCCGCCGTCGATGACGAGCTCACTGCCCGTCATGAAGGCCGCGTCGTCGGATGCCACGTAGAGAACAGCCTTCGCGATCTCGGCGGGATCACCGAGCCGTCCGAGCGGCTGCCGAGCGACGAGCTCGGTGCGCCGGGCGGCCGGATCGGGGGCCTCGTCGAGTAGGCGGCCGACCCAGGGTGAGTCGACCGTTCCGGGGCAGATCGAGACGCACCTCACGCCCTGCGCCGCGTACTGCATCGCGACCTGCTTGGTGAACGCCACGACGGCGCCCTTGCTCGCGCAGTAGGCGGCGCGGTCTCTCAGGCCGATGAGGGCGCCGACGGAGGCCATGTTCACGATCACCCCGCGCTGCTGCTCGAGCATCGCGGGAAGCGCGAACTTCGTGCCGAGGAACACGCCTTTCGCGTTCACAGCGAAGACCTGATCCCACTCCTCGGGCGTGCAGTCGACGGCGCTCGTCGTCGAGCCGACGCCCGCGATGTTGCACATCGCGTCGACGCGCCCCGTCTGCTCGAGCGCGACCGAGACCAGCCTCTCGACATCGGCCGCCGAGGAGACGTCCACCTGGACGGCGATCGCTCCCTCGGGAACCTCGAGCGTGCGGTCCGCTGCGACGACCGTGGCGCCCTCGGCGAGGAAGCCCATCACCGTCTCCCGGCCGATCCCGGACGCAGCACCGGTGACGATCACGGTGCGGCCTTCGAAGCGCGGGGTCATCCCGGATCGACCAGGTTCGAGAGCATCGGGCGCGAATCTACCTAGTCACGCGCGAGCAGCTCGAGCTGTGTCTTGAGCTCGGTGACGGAACCGTCCGCGAGTGCGCCCAGGCGGGTGACCGACCCGCTCTCCGTCAGGACGCGCGCTCCGTCTGGGTAAACGGTCAGCAGATCGCCTGGAGAGTCCCCGGTGAGCCACTGGATCTCGAGAAGGGGCGCACCTTCGTGCCCGTCATCCCCGGTGCCTGCGGGAGCGTCGCCGGGCGCCGGCATCACGAGGTCGAGAGCGGCGGCGAGCGTGGCGTTCTCGGCGGGCTCTCCGTCGAAGTCGCGAGTGTGCTCATCGCCCTCGGTCGTCCATGTCCAGCGGGTCGAGATCGGCCCTTCATGGCGGTGCCGCAGGCGAAGGAGCGTCTGCAGGAGCTCGTCCAGCGGCGGCACCTTCACCGCCGGGAAGCCGTCGACGACGATCTCTCGCGTCCTGCCGTCGTCGTCGAGCCGCCAGGTGAGCCGGCGTGGGTGAGACACGTGCGAATCGGCGCCGAAGTGGTCTTCGTCGACTTGCCCGAGGGCCGATCGGATCGCGTTCCGAAGCGACTCGATCGCGGCGGCGTCGAGCCGGAAGCTCTCGCGCCACTCGAGCGGGACTTGTTCACCGGTCGTCTCGCCGGTGACCTCGACGACCTCGCTCCGGTCGGACAGTTGCTCGACGAGCCCATCCTCGCCGACACGCCAGCCGGTCGCGTTGCCGCTGTCGTCGGGCTCGTTCAGATATTCGAGGAGCATCTAAGGCCCCGCGGGCGCCGGTGCAGGAGTGCCGGTCGGGGCAGGAGCGGCACCACCGGCAGCAGGGGCGCCACCGGCCGGGGCCGGCTTGGGCCCCTTCGGGCCGAGCGCCCACTCCGGCATCGAGGTGATGGTGGTGAGGGCGGCGTGGAAGGTCGAGTAGTGCTGGGGTTGGACGACGGAGCCGAGAGACATGATGTTGTCGTTGTTCTCGTACACCGCGCCGGTCTGCGGCAAACCCGACGCGCCCTGCATCGCCTTCGTCTGCGGGTCGTGGCTCGCCCGCGTTCCGCTTGGCTGTGGGGTGCCGCCGAGGTTCGCGCCAGGGTCGTTCGCGTACTCGTCGCCAAGCCCGAAGGCGTGACCGAACTCGTGCGCGATCACGACCTGAGCGGCGCCGCCGTCCGCGATCAGGTCGACGCGGCGGTCGTGGGCGGCATCGCCCGTTGCTCCGGCCTTGGCTTCGACGTCCTGGATCACCCTTGTCGCCACGTTCGTGAACCCGCCCGCCGTGAGCTGCGCCTGGACGTTGTCGGCACGTTGCTGGGCAAGGGTCTGATTGTGCTCGTCGGAGCCTGACCGCGACGTGTGCGCTTCGACGGTGACGTTGGCAGGACGCGAGCCCTGGGTGCCGGGCGCGGATCCGTTGAACCGCGCAGCGAACTGGTTGACGGTCGCGATCGAGCCTGCGGACAGAGCCGCCGAGTCGTTATCGAAGAAGACGCTGTCTCTGAGCAGGTTGTCGGTCCTACCGGTGATGTCGTTGCTCGACACCGTCATCACCTGGTCTGTTGCAGAGGCCTGCGTTCCCTCTCCTGTCACCGCGCCGCCGCCCCACTGGCCGAGCGTCTCGGCCGGCGGAAGCTTGACCGAGTCGATGGAGAGATGATCGGCGGCCGCGCGCGCGCCGGCCTGCTCGTGGGCCTGGATGTCGACGCTGACCTTCGCACCGATCCAGCCCCAGTCAGGCTTGTTGACGTGGAACTCGTATTGGCCGCTCCAGGCCCCCTCGACGGACGACTTGACACCGGCGAGGAACGTTGTCTTCTCGTCTGGCTGCCACTGGTGGGCCCTGATGAAAGCGGTGCGCCGGGCGCCGGCGGGAGGCACGCTCGCGAGCAGGTTCGGCACCGTCGGATCGGCGGTCAGGCCGGCGCCGGAGCCGGTCAGGGCGTCCTTGAAGTTGACCCCGCATCGCATCCGGATCGTCAGTTGCTCGGCTGCAGGGTCGTACGTCGCCTCGAAGCCGCCGGTTGCGCTCGGCCCGGACGCCATAGCCGTGCCCGGGGTGACGTTTTGCGGGCCGAACGCCGCGTGCGCCTTGAACGCCTCGGCGGCCGCGAGATCGGCGCCGGGGGCGGCGGTCGCCGGAACACCGGCTGCCGGCGGCACACCCGCGTCGGTCGGTCCGGCGGGTGGGGTGCCCCCGTCGGGCTGGCGAGCTAGACCGCTGCGCCGCGAGGCTGCGATCCTGCGCGCGAGCTGGCCCGTGTGCGCGTTGCCCAGGCCCTGCTGGGCCGCCAGGAGCATCGATGCGAGCCCGCCCGGCTCGTTCTCTGGAGCCGGCGCCTCCTCCCGCTTGCGCTGAGGGGTGGCGGTCGCGTGCTCGATGCCGTCGCCCACTCCGGCATCGTAGACCCGAAACGGCGATCGAAACGGCCGTCGCGAGCGTCTCTGCCCCAACGGGCAGGACCCGACTTCCCCTCAAGGAGGCGTGGCGAGCCCACAGGCGGCCACCTCGAGTCCCTCGATCGAGCCAAGGCCATCGGACACGCCAAACCCGGCCGGGCGGGTGGCGCCCGAAGCGGCGCTCGATCTCATGCTGGGTCTAGCAGTCGCGTTCGGGCACACCGCTTCAGGGAAGCGCAACCAGACCGGCTCACATTCTGACTTTCTCTTGTTGGGCGGCCCGGGATCCGGGCCGTCAGCATGTGGGGGCTGCGGGACATCGGTACGATCCCGCGGGTGCGTCGGGGTGCAATTCTCCTGGTACTGCTGATTTCGGCCTGGCCGGCCGCGACCGCGCGGGCGAGCGCGTCCCAGCCGTTGAGCGCGCAGACCATCCGGTACTGGACCGCCGTCGCGAGCTGCGAGACGGGCGCGGGCGGGCCGGCGAAGTGGGACTGGGGCTCGAAGCATCGCCCGGGCGAAGGCACATTGTTCGAGGGCGGGGTCGGCTTCAGCGCCACCGTCTGGCAAATCTGGGCCGGGGAGCTCGGGCTCCTCAAGCGCTACCCCCACGCATACAACGCGCCGGCGCTCGTCCAGATGCGCGTGGCCGAGTACGGGCGGACGGTGCACGACGCCCAGTGGGGCTGCGGCGGCGCTGCACCCGCCGCCAAGCGCTGAGCCGCGGCGGACCGCCCTGCGACGCGCTACCGGTCGAAGATGACCCGCTCGATCCGCTTGTCGGGCACGAACCAGATCACGGCGACGGCTACGAAGAGCGCCACGGAGACCCACGGCACGAAGAACGAGCACGCCAGAGCGACCAGGTACAGGCAGACCGACGCCTTGCCTTTCCGGTCGTTCCCGATCGCCTCCGCGAGCTTCGAGTCGGGCCCGTGCGAGGCGAGCAGGCAGATCGTCAGGACCGTGAACGCCAGCGCGCACGCGAGGAGCACGATCGCGTAGGCGGCGACCGGGCCCGTCTGGACCCCGGCCTGCCCGAGCCACGCGGTCGCGATCGGGGTCAGCGAGAGGCAGAACAGGAGGCCGATGTTCGCCCAGAGCGTCCGGCCGTCGATCCGGTGGACGACCTGCATCAGATGATGGTGGTTGACCCAGTAGATCGCGACGAACACGAAGCTCAGCAGGTACGCGAGCAGCGGGCCCTTCTCGTCCAGGATGTCGGAGAGGTGGTGCCCGTCCGGCGGCCGTAGCTCGAGCACGAGAATCGTGATCAGGATCGCGATCACGCCATCGGTGAACGCGATCATCCGGTCGGGACGCATCGCGCGACTATGCCACTTCGTGCTGCGGTGGCCCTGGCGGATCCTTCGGGTTGATGTCGGGCGGCGTCAGGGATCTCTTCGTCGAGGCCCACTGCTCCGAGATTGCACGGGTGTCGAGCTTCTCGACAGCATCTAGCGCTCGTGCCGCCCGTTTCGAGGTCTTCCGCCCGAGCGCGCCGGTGAGCACCCACTTACGCGTCAGCCGGACGAGGCGGAGCCTGTCGTCGGCGAGATCGGGCGTTCGCTTGGGGTTGAGATAGAGGTCGATCGTGAGCTTCTTGACGAGTGCCGGGTCGTCGGGAGCACCGGCCTGCTCGAAACGGTGGGCGATGAGCGCGGAGATCACCTGGAGCTCGCGCGCGCCGGTACGCACCGTGACCGCGATCGAGAGGGCGCTCGACGCGATCATCACCCACGGCACCCGTGTGAATCGAGCCCCACGGGCGGCCACGCGCACAACCGGCACCGCAAGGCTGACCACGCGCTGAATGTTCTCGGCGAGCGCCTCGGTGTCGGCCTTGCCGGCGAGCAGGCGCTTGCCCTCGGCCGCCGAGGTGACGCGCTCGTCACCGCGAAGAACGCGGTCGATCGCCTGGTCGGCGAGCGCGCCGACGGCTGCGACGAGCGCGTCGCTCGACTTCCGGGCGTTGGCGCTTGCTCCCTTTCGCGCCCACGTCGCACTCCGGCGTAAGGACCGGGGCGGCTTTACGTGAGGGGTGTCGGATGTCGCCATCGAGGGCCTACCTTCAGCTCCTTCGTCTCTGCCGTTTGTGCTGGGATGGAAGCGTTATCAGAGACTCGGCATCGGGTTGCCGCCGATCTCGAGTCCAGCGACGAAGTGAGAACGAGCGCTGCTGGCGCGGAGCAACCGGCTCGGGAGGAGTCGACGGCGTCTCATGGCATACAAGCAGCTAGATGGGCAATTCTAGAACCGCGCTCGGCAGCGTGGTCGGGGCCGCAGCACTGGCTGGAGCGCTGATCATCGGTCTCGGCCCGATTCCGGCAACGGCGGCGCACCCCAAGGCCGCGTCGGTGATGCCGAGCTTCGGCAATCCCGATGGGCACTTCCAGGTTCCGCCGTCCGGCCGCGCGGTCGATACGACGCATTCCGAGCCGTGTCATCGGCAGCGGCCGCGCGGCGAGCTGCACGTCGGCCGCCGTGGTGCGCGCCGTTGCTGCGGGCGGCATCATCAGGTTCAACTGCGGGCCCAAGCCGGTCACCATCACGATGTCCGCGACGGCCAATGTGATCAAGACACGGCACCTGGTCGTGCTGGACGGCGGCGGCCTGATCACCCTGAGCGGTGGCGGCAAGCGACGAATCCTCTTCTCCGATACGTGCGCAGGCACCTGGTCGACTGACGATTGCGTCAACCAGCCCTATCCGCGGATCGTCGTGCAGAACATCACCTTCGAGGACGGATACGACGGCACGCCTCAGGCCACCTGCACCGACAACGCGCCGGCGTGCTGGTACGGCGGCGTCTCCGGCGGCGGAGCCATCTATGTCGAGGGAGGCCAGTTCAAGGCGGTCAACACGCGGTTCATCGACAACCGCTGCTATCCCACCGGCCCCGATCTCGGCGGCGGCGCAATCCGCGTCCTCGCCCAGTTCGAGAACCGCCCCGTCTACATCACCAACAGCACGTTCCGTGGCGGCCGCTGCTCGAACGGCGGCGCGCTGAGCAGCATCCAGGTGCAGTGGGTGGTCCTGAACAGCCTGTTCGTCGACAACCAGGCGATCGGCTCCGGGGCCAACCCGGCGGACCCCGGCACGCCGGGAGGGGGCAGCGGCGGCGCCATGTACGTCGACGGCAAGAACAACGATGTCCTGATCGCCGGCACCGTGATGGAGGCCAACAGCGCCAGAGAGGGCGGCGGAGCCGTCTTCGACGTCGTGAACACCGGCTGGGGCACGTTGACGTTCAACGGGTCGCGTCTGCACGACAACGTCAGCGGCAAGTTCCAGAACTTTCCCGGCGTCTACTACGCACTCGACGGGACGGACACCGAGCCGACGATGATCAACTCGACCGCCGGTTGATCCGGCAGGGCCGGAGCCGGTCCACGAAAAAGGCCCGCGTTAGCAGGCCCTTCTCGATGCGCCCGGCTGGAATCGAACCAGCGGCCT
>CAVRMI010000018.1:0-8047 GCA_963722065.1 uncultured Thermoleophilia bacterium
CGCTGCGGCGCCGACCGCTGCCTGAGTCAGGCGCGGCGGGCCGGATCGGCGACGACGAGATCCGCGTATTCGGCGATGGCGCCGGACGAATGCCTCGACGAACGGGCAGATCGGGACGACGTGGAGCCCTCGGGCACGGGCGTCGTCGAGCGCTCCGGCGACGAGCGCCGCACCGAGACCGCGGCGTCGCAGGTGCGTATCGACCTCGGTGTGCAGGAGCGCGATCACGCCACCGCCGCGATCGCGGTACACGAGCTCGCCCGCCGGCTCGCCGGCGGCCAGCAGCACGTACCGGCGCTCGTCGGGGTGATTCTCGACGGTGAGGTCGTCGTCGGCCAGACCGTGAGGGTATCGCCGGATAGGCTCGGGCGGTGACCGCGAAGGAGCAGCCGGCGATCCGGTTCGAGCCGTTCGGCCCCGAACGGATCGAGGAGATTCGGCCTTGGCTCGATAACTCCGACGCGTCTTCGGTTCACGCGTATCCCGGACCCACAGCCGCCGAAGTTCCTCGAGGGCTGGCTACGGAGCTACGAGGACGGCCGCCGAAGCGGCATGCGCGAGGCGTTCTGGGTGATCGACGCCGCGACGAGGCGCTCGTCGGGCTCGCCGTCGTTCCGAAGATCGATACCGAGACCCGGACGGCGGAGCTCGGCTACGTGGTCGCGCCGGGCGCCCGGGGGCGCGGGATCGCCACCGCGGCGCTGGGACTTCTCAGCGCCCGGACGTTCGCGGAGCGTGGGATGGTCCGCCTGGAGCTCCTTGATCGGGATCGGCAACGACGGCTCGAAGCGCGTCGCGGCGAACTGCGGCTACACCTTCGAGGGCGTCCTACGGTCGCTCTACTTCAAGCAGGGCCGTCACGAGGACACCGAGATCTGGGCCCCGCCTCGCCACCGACCCCGATCCCGCCCGGATCAGCCGACGTTGAAGACCCAGGCGACGGCGGTGCCGGTGAGCGCGGTTCGGGCGTAGCCGACGGCGACGTGCTCGCCCGCCTTCAGGCTTCGCGGCCGGCGCCCCGTAGATCGTGCCGCGCGTCGGCGAGCCTCCCCCCTTCTCGACCAACTCGGTGCCGTCGACCCAGAGCGCGGACTCGACGAACGGTGTCTTCGCGCTGAACTCGATCGCGACCTGCGGCAGCTTCGGCGCCGTGGCGCCCGGCTGAGGCCCGAGGATCGACAGCTTGACCTTTCCCGACCGGTCCGGCACCCAGTTGCTGCCGATCAGCCGGAACACGACCGCGCTCGCCTTCCCGGGGGCGTGGGACTGGACGACCGCCCAGCCGCTGCTCTCGTAGAGCGTCTGGACCTTGCCGGCGAGCGACGGATCCTTGACGATCAGCGCGCGCATCGCGTCGGCCGGGCTGGGGACGGAGCAGTGGTCGTGGTCGTCGTGGTGCTCGTCGTCTTCGAGCCGCCGCAGCCGGCGAGCAAAGCGACGGCCAGCAGGGCCGCAAGCGCGAGGGGCTTCACCGGATCAGATTACTTCTGCCCGGCCTGCAGGCCGGTGACCACCTTCGCGATCTGCGCCGCCTGCGGCCGTTCGGGTCGAGCTTCAGGTACTCAGACCAGACCGCGATGATCTCGGCCGGGTCGCCGCCGTGCCGGTAGAGCGAGAGACCGAGGTTCCGGTAGGCCGTCGTCAGGCCCGGCGAGAGCCGGATCGCGGTGCGGTAGAGCTGCTGGACGAGCTGGGCGTTGGCCGCGTGCCGCTGTCGAGCGCGTAGGCGAGGTCGAGCGCGGCCGAGCCGTAGACCTGCCCGATCCGGTGCTCCCACGACGTCTCCGGGTAGGCACGCGTCGGGAAGTGAAGCCGCTCGAAGGCCGTCGCGTCGCGCCGCATCAGGGCGTAGAGGTCCGAGGGCGACCCCTTCGGCTCGAGTCGTCGCCAGGCCCGCGTGCAGCTGGGCGAACGGCGCGCCGAACCTCTTCTCCTCCTGAACGCCCGTCGAGTACACCGGCCGGCTCGCGAGGTTCGCCGCGACGAGGGTGTTCAGCGACGGCCCGTAGATGCCGTCGTAGCGGGTGAACGGGATGGCGAGACCGGGATGCTCGCGCTTCATCTGCTCGACGTACGACGGCAGCTTCAGCAGCTCCGCGTCGAGCGCGATCACGTCCGGGCGCAGGTGCTCGACGTTCTGGGCGTAGGAGACGCTCGTGTAGTTCTCGTCGCCGCGCATCAGGAGCAGCGCGTTCGGCGGGAGCCCGCCGAGCAGGTCGCGGGCGTAGTTCTCCGCCATGTGGTTGCCGCTCTGATCGGCGGCGGAGTAGTGGTTCGCGGCGGCCGCGGCGGGCAGAGCGAGCAGCGCGGCGGCCGCGACGGCAGCCGGCACGAGCCTCTTCCGCCCGTCGAGCCACGCGAGCACCCACCAGGCGCCGAGCGCCGCGAGGATCGCGAGCGGAATGCTCGGCAGGATGTAGAAGCGCGCGACGATCCCCTTCGTCAGCGGGTCGGGGTAGGCCGTCCGTGTGTAGGCCTGGAAGAGCGGCCCGGCGACGACGAAACCGACCACGAGAGCGATGCCCTCGAGTCGCCGGTGCTGCCAGGCCCACCAGAGCCCGGCGATCGCGAGCAGGATGCCGGCGTAGACGAACCCGTGCACGAGGCCCGCCCAGAGCTGCCCGAGGTTCGTGGCGATCGAGCCGCTCCTCCCGCCCGCCACGAGGGTCGTCGTCCCGTAGTCGCCACGGGTGACGTCGTTCACGAACCTGGCCCAGGAAGTGGGATCGCCCCAGTTCATCGCCGGGTCCGCCGACGCGGCGATCGGCAGATAGAGGTACGGGAGAAGCCCGGCCACGAGGGCGCCGACGGCCACCGCCGCGGTCCGCAGCGAGACTCTTCGCCAGCCCCTGAGCCCGAGCACGGCGAGCGCGGGCACGAGCAGCACGATCGTCTGCTGGTTGCTGAACGCGAGCCCGAGCAAGAGCGCGAGCAGCCAGAGCAGGCGGACGCGCTCGGGCCGCCGGCACCACTCACAGCCCACGAACAGGAGCAGGGCGGCGAGCAGGTTGTTGAGCGCGAACACCTCCGCCACGACCGAGTAGGCCCAGAAGACGCTCGAGAACGCGAGCAGGAGCGCGCCGACCGCGGCCGCGACGGAGCTGGAACGCGCGACGGCCGGGCTGGGCTTCGATCAGCCGGTATGCGGTCAGGAACACGACCGCGACGGCGAGCGCGTCGAGAACGCCGGAGAGCAGGTTCATCCGCAAGGCGGCCGATCCGCCGGGAAGTGACGTCGCGAGATGCCCGAGCAGCATGTAGAGCGGGTAGCCGGGCGGGTGCGCGATGCCGAGGACGGATGCGGCCGCGATCAGCTCGCCCGAGTCGCCCGAGGGAACGGTGTGCTCGACGGTGAGCGCGTAGACGACGAACACGACGAGCCCGACGGCGCCGGCTGCGGCGAGGCGGCCCGGTCCGGCTTCACGCTCGTCCGGCGCGGTGCAGCTGCGCGTAGATGCTCCGCGCGGTCTTCGCCGGAACGCCGGGGACGGCCTCGAGCTCCTCCGGCGAGGCCGAGAGCACGCCCTCGGCGGAGCCGAAGTGGCGCAGAAGAGCGCGCCTCCGCGTCGGCCCGACACCGTCGAGCTGGTCGAACATCGACTCGCGCGCAGCGGCGTCTCGTCGTGACCGGTGGAAGGTGATCGCGAACCGGTGCGCCTCGTCGCGGAGCCGCTGCAGCAGCTGCAGCCCCGGCGAGTGGTCGGGAAGGAGCACAGGCGCGGAGCGGTCGGGCAGGAAGACCTCCTCGACCCGCTTGGCCAGCGAGATCGCCGCGACCCTCGGCAGGTCGTAGGCGCCCATCGCCTCGAGCGCGGCACCGAGCTGGCCCTTTCCGCCGTCGATCACGACCAGGTTCGGCGTGGCGGCGAACGACTCGTCGTAGTCGGCCGCTCCCGGGCCTGCCGCGAGCCGGGCGAAGCGGCGGGACACGACCTCGGCCATCGCCGCGAAGTCGTCCTGTCCCGCCTGGCCCGCGGACGGCGAACTTGCGGTAGTGCGCCTTCTTGGCGATGCCGTCCTCGAAGACGACCATCGACCCGACGATCTCCTGCCCCTGCGTGTTCGAGATGTCGAAGCACTCGATCCTGAGCGGCAGCGACTCGAGGTTGAGCACCTCACGCAGCTCCTCGAGCGCCTCGACGCGCCGCAGCCGCTTGGTCTCGGCGATGAGCGTGTCGGACGAGAGCGCGAGCTCGGCGTTGTGCTGCGCGAGCTCCTGCAGCCGGCGCTTCTCGCCGCGCTCGGGCGCGCGCACCTCGACCCGCGACCCGCGCAGCTCGGAGAGGAAGCCGGCGAGGGTGTCGAGGTCGCCGAGCCCGCGCGGGACGAGGATCTGCGGCGGCACCGACGGCGCCGCGCCGTAGTACTCGATGCAGAACCCCTCGAGCACCTCGAGCGGGTCGTCGCCGGCGGCGTTCTCGAGGTGAAACGCGTAGCGGTCGATCATCCGCCCGCTCCGCAGCGGGAAGACCTGCACGGCTGCGCGCTCGTGCCCGATCGCGAGCCCGATCACGTCGATCGTCCCGATCGAGGCGCGCTCGACCGCCTGGCGCTCGGCGAGCCGCTCGACCGCGTGCAGGCGGTTGCGGTAGCTCGCCGCGTCCTCGAACCGCTCCTCCGTCGCCGCGGCGCGCATCTGCCGCTCGAGCTCGGTGCGGATCGGCTTGTCGTTTCCGGAGAGGAACTCGACCACGCCGTCGATCACCTCGCGGTAGGCCTCCTTCGGTCACGTACCCGACGCAGGGGGCCAGGCAGCGCTCGATGTGGTAATCGAGGCAGGGGATCCCGCTGCGCCGGCCGGGGCTCGGGCCTTCGCAGGGCCGGTAGCGGAAGACGCGGTTGAGGACGTCGAGCGTCTCGCGCACCTTCTTCGCGTTCGCGTATGGGCCGAAGTAGAGGACGCCGCGGCGGTGCCGCTTCCGCGTGAACATCACGCGCGGGTAGTCGTCCTCGAGGGTGACGGCGATGTACGGGAACGACTTGTCGTCGCGGAGCCGGACGTTGAACGGCGGCCGGTGGCGCTTGACGAGGTTCTGCTCGAGGTGGAGCGCCTCGACCTCGCTGCCGGTGACGATCGTCTCGATCCGGTCGACGCGCTCGACGAGCGTGTCCATCCCGAGCCGGTTGTCGCTGCGCCCGGCCTGGAAGTACTGGCGCACGCGCGAGCGCAGCGACTTCGCCTTGCCGACGTAGAGGACGTCGTCGCGCTCGTCGCGGAACAGGTAGACCCCCGGGCCCTTCGGAAGGGCCTTCAGCTGGGCGGTGATCGCTTCGGTCGCCACCGGGTCAGGGTAGTCCGCCGGAAACCGGTCGCGGCCCATCGGCAGAATCCCCGGTGGGTTGCGAGTCGTACGTCTCCCCCTCCTCGTCGCCGCCTGCGGGCTCATGCTTGCTGCGGGGGTCGTGGCGTGGTTGGTGTTCGCGGGCTCGCCGCGCCACGGCCTCGTCGTCGGGGGCGTCGAGGACGCCGCGAAGTGGGCCGATCCGGCGGGGAACATGGAGCTGGCGCGCAAGGCGGGCTTCAAGGCGATCGTGCTGAGCTCCGTCTGGGAGCGCGGGTCTTCGGAGCCGGCCGGGCAGGAGACGTACAGTCTGCGAAACGCGATCGACTCCGCCGACGCCGCCGGCATCCGGCCGATCGTTGCGATCTATTCGTTCTCGGGCGACACACCACTCACGGCCCGCGACCGCGCGGACTTCACGTCGTATGCCGTCGCGCTCGTCAGCTCGATCCCGGAGCTGCGGTACGTGAGCCTCGGCAACGAGCCGAACTCGAACCACTTCTGGCTGCCCCAGTTCGGGCCGGGCGGAGTCGACGCCGCCGCGAACGCGTACTTCGCGCTGCTCGAGACGGCGTATCCGGCGGTGAAGAAGGCGTCGCCGCACATCACGGTGATCGGCGGATCGCTGGCGGCGCGGGGCAACGACAAGCCGGACGGGCTGCGCCAGACCCACTCGCCGACCCGGTTCATCGAGGACCTCGGCGCGGCGTTCCGCAGGAGCGGGCTCGCGAAGCCGCCGCTCGACCTGTTCTCGATCCACCCCTACCCTGCCAACTCGTCGATCCCGCCGACCGTCGCGGATCCGCACTCGACCTCGATCGGGATCGCCGACTACCCGAAGCTCGTTCGGCTGCTGACGGACGCGTTCGGGAAGCCGCCGCCGATCGTCTACGGCGAGTACGGGATCCAGACGCAGATCCCGCGGGCGGAGCTCGACCTCTACTCGGGCGTGCGGGCGCCCTCCATCCGGCCGGTCAGCGAGCGACGCCAGGCGGACGACTACGTCGAGGCGATTCACCTGGCGGCCTGCCAGCCGCTGGTCAAGATGCTGATCTTCTTCCACGTCACCGACGAGTCGGCGTTCACGGGTCTGCAGACCGGGCTCTACTACCCGAACGGGCAGCCGAAGGAGAGCCTCGGCCGCGTGGCCGCTTCCGCCCGGGTCGCCGAAAACGGCCAGGTACCATGCGATTCATGAGCGACGAGCCAGTCTTCGAGGGCCAGTATCTGGCCTACACGTTCTTCCGCGTGAAGCCCGAGTGGCGGCTCCTTCCGGTCGAGGAGCGCGCGGCGGGCAAGGACGCGTTCACCGAGGTGATCGAGGAGTTCGCGGCCGGTTTCGACTACCTCGGGTCGTACTCGACGACGGGTGTCCGCCCCGAGACGGATTTCTTTCTCTGGAAGATCACCCGCCGCTACGAGGATCTCGGCGAGCTCGGCGCGGCGCTCAATGCCACCCCGCTCGCGGCGTGGCTCGAGACGCCGTACTCGTACCTCGCGACGACGAAGCCGTCGCATCTACACGAAGGCGAGCCGCGCACGGAAGATCATCCCGCAGAACCAGCCGTATTGCGTCGTCTACCCGTTCGTGAAGGTGCGTCCCTGGTACTTCCTGCCGAAGGAGGAGCGCCAGGAGGCCATGAACGAGCACATGCGCATCGGGCACGAGTTCGAGACGATCAACAACCACACGACGTACTCGTTCGGGATCGACGACCAGGAGTACATGACGGTGTTCGAGTGCGACGAGCCGGCCGACTTCATGCATCTGATGGCCGACGCTCCGTGAGTCCGAGGCATCCCGCTATACCGAGCGCGACACGCCGATCTTCGTCGGCCAGCTGATGGACATCCGTGCCGCTCTCGACCGGCTCGACGGGGTCGGGTCGCGCGTCAGCGCTTGACGACGGCCTGGCGTAAGCCCGCTCGCGATTGTCGGGTTCCCGCACTCGACGAGGCTCATCCCGTAATCACATAGGATCCTGTCGTTGCGAGGCACTCGGCAGGACAACAAGCTTCAGGCGCTGAAGAACGTCCCGCTGTTCGCGGGGTTGTCGAAGCGCGACCTCTCGGCGGTCGCCCGCATCGCGGACGAGCTCGACTTCCCTGCCGGGAAAGAGCTCATCCGTGAAAACGAGCCTGGCAGGCAGTTCTTCGTCCTGCTCGAAGGCGAGGCGCTCGTCCGGCGGCGTGGCCGCAAGGTCAACACGCTTGGGCCTGGTGACTTCTTCGGAGAGATCTCTCTTCTTTCCGAACGCCCTACGACCGCCACGGTCGTGACAACCGAGCCCGCCCTCGTCGCGATCATCACACGCGCCAGCTTCGACCGGCTGATGCGCACGTCTCCCCAGGTTCAGCTGAAGGTGCTCAAGGCGCTGGCCGAACGGGTTCCCGACTAATAGCTCGCACGTACCGCGGCGTATGAGCTCGCGCAGCGTCTACGTCGACGCCGGCGGCCGCGAACGCGCATCGTCGGGCCGGTCTCCACCGCCGGGAAGCAAATGATCGAGGCGTTTGCCCTGCTCGGCGCGGTGTAGGCGACGCAACTCGGGCATGTCTGGATCGTGACCGGCTTCTGAGACAGCGGGCATAGAACGGATCCCGAATGGATACTGAGGTTCACCGACGGATAACTATCTCGGCGGCGCACGCGAACGCGTCGGCGTAAACCCTGATGTCGCGGCGGGAAACTACTGAAGCCTCGCGCCTCATGCCCGCCGTCTGGCTGAATCCTCAGCCGTTCACAACCTCTGTGGGCGGCTCAC
>CAVRMI010000019.1:0-20318 GCA_963722065.1 uncultured Thermoleophilia bacterium
CGTGGTGACGTTCTGGGCGTAGAAGGGATCCTTGGCCGCAAAACGGCTGAGGCCCGGGAGCTGGCTCGGCGTTGTCGATGTTCCGGAGGCCAGGGCTAGCGCGGCCGGCGAGGCCGAGACGACGGTAGTGGACCTCGTCGTCGTCCCGCCCGAGATCGGCTGCACGTTCACGGACGCCGCGTTGACCGGAGGTGACGACTTGTTGATCGCCTTGAGCAGCTTTGGCCCCTGAATCGCGAGCGCCGCGACGAAGACGACACCGAGGACGATCATGGCCCGCTTGGCGCGGCGGTCGCGGATCTGCGCCTGTGTGGGCTTGGCAGGGGACATCAGGTCGAGCCTCCCGGGGTCGGAGTCGAGGTCGAGCCGGCGCCCGTGGCCGGAAGGACGGGAGCGGTGGCACGTAGTCGAACGCGTCGACATTGAGAACCGCCGAGACTGTGCGCCCGTCGGCCGAGGTGAGGGCAATCTGGTTGACGTCGAACAGCCGCCCGTTCACGACGAGCTTCTCGTTCGAGGCGCGCACAGCGTCCCGCAGCCGCCGGGCGAACGGGGTCAGGTCGGCGTACTTGCCGGTGACCGAGACCGTCAGCGGAAGCGCGGCGTAGCCCTGCAAGGGCACCTTCGTCGCCGGCTTGATCGCGGTGATCGTCAGGGAGCTTGCCTTGGCCAGCGAGGAGAGCTGGACCAGGATCGCCGGCATCCGGTCGGTATTGGGCATCGCCTCGGCCAGCCTGAACAGGTCCGTAGCGTGAACCGAGGGCTCGTGCGTCTTCGGTGCGGCGGCGGCCGCGCGGGCGGCGGACAGATCGGCTTCGGCCGCGGCCGTGTCGTCCCGAGCCGGCTGACATGCGACCGCTGCGGAAGGACGACGAGCAGGAGGCCGGCTACGAGGATCAGGCCGGCCGCCACGCCAAGGGCGATCGCGAAGGTCTTCTGAGAGCCGCGGATGTTCATGTCCCCGTTCCCACCGTCGAGGGGTTCACCGAGGCGCTGACTGCGAACTGCACGAGGCTCTTCGCCTTGGCCTTGTTCGCGGCTGCAGCCCCGGTGGTGCCAATCCACCGGTTGCGGGGGCCGTGCTGGCAAGAGCCGTCGAAGACGTCAGAGCCACGTTGGAGAGCATCGGCAAAGGGCGAGCTGCGTCAGGAGCCGGGCGACCGACCGCTGCGAGTAGGTGAAGCCACCGATCGTCAACGCGTTCAGGTTCACCGTGGGCGCGACCGGGAGGGCGGGGGCAGCAGTGGTCGTGGTCGTCGTCGTGGTCGTCGATCCGGTCGTCGCAGCCGGAGCCGGCAGCGGCTTGTCGGCGGGCGTCGGCGATGCCAGGTTCAGGGATGTCAGCCACACGTCGGAGGGCAGGATGCGTGCGAGGGCAACAAGCGTCGGGTAGAGCGCAAAGCGGTTCGCGAGCGCCCCATCGAGCGAGGCGCGGCGCGCGTCGGTTGCGGTGACGAGCGCAGCGAGCTCCGGGAGAGTCGTTGCCCGGGTGACCCGGCTGGGCCGCGACGACCTGGGCGCGAATCGACGCGAGCTCGTCCTGGCTCTTCGCCACCTTGCCGTGCTCATAGCTGTAGCCGCCGGCAACGATGCCGATTGCGAGGATCGGCGCGAGCGCCGCGACCAGGAGCAGCGCCGAAGGCATCCGAGATCCCCGGTTCGTATCCTTGCTGATGAGGTTGACCGCGCGCACCGTCAGGCCTCCATCCCGAGCCCGATTGCGATCGCGGCCGCCCCACGGTCGGCCGGAACCTTCGTCTTCTTGCCGGCCTTCACGTGCTGGAAGGGGTCGACCACACGTACCGGGACCCCGAGCGACTCCTGAAGCGTCGCGGGCAGGCCTCCGAGCTCGGAGCCGCCGCCGGTCAGCAGGAGCTCGCCGATCGGCAGCGAGCCCGGCCTCGACTGGTAGAACTGGAGCGAGGCGAGAAGCTCCCGTGCGAGCACCTGGATCTCGTTCCGCATCGCGCCGCGCGCGGCCTCGAGGCTCTCGGGGGAAAGATCGGACTCACCGGCGTCTCCATCGAGGGAGACAAGGCGCTTGATGGGCTCGGCCTGAGACGGGGTCATGTCCAGGGACCTCGCCATCGCCACGGTGAGAGCGCCGCCGCCCCACTCGAGCACGCGCGTGAAGTCGCAGGTCGATCCCTCGGCAACGGCGAAGATCGTCCGTTCCTGACCGACGGCGACCACTACGGTCGCCCGGTCGGGCGTTGCTCCGTCGCCTTCTCGCCGGGACCGAGAGCGCGGAGCAGCGCGAAGGCCTCGACGTCGACCGCGGCGACCTTGAGCCGCGCGCTCTTGAAGGCGTTCACGTAGCGATCGACCAGATCTCGATGGGCGAAGGCGATAAGGACGCGCAGCAGCGGGCCGTCCGGGCCCTCGGTCTCGCCGAGCACAACGTGATCCAGGATCGCGTCGCCGAGCGGGATCGGGAGAAGCTCTTGCGCGTGGAACCGGATCGCGTTCTCGAACAGCTTGTCGTCGTCGATCGGAGCGATCTCGAGTGTGCGCAGCCCGACACGGTTGCTTGCGATCCCGAGCCGGATGCCTTTGCGAGGCAGCTTGTGCTTGGAGAACATCTTCTTGAGCTCGGCCGCGAGCGCCTCGGGCTCGCGCACCTCCCCACCGACGATGATCCCGCGCTCGAGCGGAGTACTCACGAGCTGCAAGAGCTCGTGAGTCGAGTCCGAGCTCCGCACCACTGCCGCAACGATCCGCGACGAGCCTGCACGTACGCCGACCATCTGCGTCGAACGTCCCGGTGACTTGGCCCCGCCACGGGCCCCCTTGTCTCCGCGCGCCTTCAGCTTCTTCTTACTCTTCGGGGGCTCGACCTCGGTGGCGTGCTCGACTGGGGGTCGGGCTCGACCGCCGTAACGGCGGCGGCCGCGACGACGGCAGCTGCTGCGACCGGCGGAGCAGGTTCGTTGAATGGGGAGCCGCCTTCGAGCGCGTCCGGCTCGTCTTCGACTTCGCTTGCCTGCGAATCGAACGACAGAGCGGGATCGGAGATCGGTCCCTCGTCGAGCCCCGTCGAAAATGTTGGGCTCTCGATGTGGGCCTCGACCTCCGCGGTCGTCGGCTGGGCCGCGAATGCCAGGCCCAGATCGACGCCGGCGTCGGCGGCGTCTTCCACATCGTCGGTGAGCGGCGTCAGCTCGGAGACATCCACCGTTCGGGCCGCCCAGGGCTTGTCCGGGACGGAGAGGTTGTCCGGCTCGGGCCGTTCGAACGGCAGCTCCTCGAACGGCGCGGTCGCGTCGTGGGCTTCCGCGCCGAAGGTCGGGAAACGCTGATACGTCGTCAGGTCGGGGTCGACGTCGCCGGGCTGGTCGGGGTCCTGCGTAGGCTCCGACGGCTCCGACTGGTCGAACGTAAGCGCGTCGGCCGGCTCTGCGTATTCGGCAAGAGACGCCCAGCTCGGAAGCTCCGACTCGGCATCCCGCACCTCGGCAGGGCACCGGGCTCGTCGTCGACTGCCTCCACCGGATCCGAATCGCCTCGATGCAGCAACTCGGAAGCCTCTGCGGGCTCGAATGACTCCTACGGACTCGAATGAGCTCGAGTCGGTCAACCTGGAATATCCGTCTCCAGAGCCCCAGCTCGGGGGATCCTGCGACTCGACGCCCTGCGCGTCGGCCGGCGCGAGATACCCGCGCACGAGACGCCCAGCTCGGAGGCTGCGGCGACTCGTCGACCTCGGATTCTGCGGGCACGGTCGTATCGCCCTGCCACGGGGACGCGCCGAGCGTCGCGTTCGGTTCGTCCGGTTCGCGCGCATCGCCGCCGCCGTAAGGGGCAGGCGTCGCAGCGAGCCGGGCGACGTCGACCGGCTGGTCGTTCGTCGGCGAGGTACGGGTGGGCGACGTACGAGTCGGCGGAGTACGAGCCCGTCGAGTCATGGCCGTTCTCACCCTCGACGAGGTCGACGAATGCGACCTCCTCGGACGAGGTAGCCGGCGGCCCGAACTCGTAGCCCCCGTGGTCGCGAACAGGCTCGTCTAGCTCAGATGTCGCGACCGGATCGGTCGCCGGGAGCAGATCGCTCGGTTGTCCGGGCTCCTCGACCCGTTCGAGAAGCTCCGAGTCGGGTGAGGAAACCTGGTCGTCGCCCGCGAACGGCATCGGAGCCGGCGCGAGCGAAGCCGACCACTGGTCGTGCATCGGCGCGCCCTCGGGGCGGAACACCGTGCCGAGAAGCGCAGACTCGGCGCTCTCGAGAGCGGGATCCGCCTCGGGCTTGCGGGCCGGAACGGCTCGCCGCATCCGGAGCTCCTTCTTCCACTTCGATTCGGTGGGAGCAGCCGCGTCCGTCGTCGGCGCCGTGGCCTGATCGGACTTCTTCGCGGACTTCTTCGCGCCCTTCGGGGACTTGCCGAGCTTCAGCTCCTTCTTCCAGATCGAGCCGGAGCCGTTCTGGACGGCCGGTGCAGCCGCGGGCTCGACGGCAGTTGGCTCTCCGCGCTTGCGCAACTTGAACTCCTTCTTCCAGATCGACGTTTGATCGGACATGGCTAGACCTCCGCGAGTCGCAGGCCCGCCTGCGTGGCGGGAAGCGACCCGGCCGCGGACGGGGGTTGACTGGGTCTTCCGGTGGGCACACCCGCGTGCTGCACGAGCGCGACGAGCTCGTCCCGGCGCGTCGACACGTTGAGGGCGTCGTCGGCCGAGACGATCCCGCGCAGGACCAGGTCGGCGAGCGACTGCTCCATCGTCTGCATGCCGTTGCGCGACCCGGTCTGCATGTACGAGTAGATCTGCTCGTCCTTCCCCTGCCGGATCAGGTTCCGGATCGCATCGTCGGGCTGCAGGATCTCGAGCGCCGCGACGCGGCCTGGCCGTCGGCGTCGGAAGGAGCGACTGGGTGACGACACCCTGCAGCGAGCCGGCGATCATGCGTCCGGATCTGATCCTGCTGGGCGGCCGGGAAGACGTCGATGATGCGGGCGATCGTGCCGGGCGCGCTCTGCGTGTGCAGCGTGCCGAAGACGAGGTGGCCGGTCTCGGCAGCGGTCAGCGCGGTCGAGATCGTCTCGAGGTCGCGCATCTCGCCGAGGAGGATCACGTCGGGGTCCTGGCGGAGGGCGGCGCGGAGGGCGCTCCCGAAGCCCTTCGCGTCGGTGCCGATCTCGCGCTGGTTGACGATGCACCGCTTGTGGCGGTGCAGGAACTCGATCGGGTCCTCGATCGTGATGATGTGGTCGTGCGCGCGTGCGGTTGATCTCGTCGATCAGCGCCGCGAGCGTGGTCGACTTACCGGAGCCGGTGGGGCCGGTGACGAGGACGAGCCCGCGCGGAAGCTCCGCGAAGCCGTGAAGGCTCGACGGAAGGCCGAGCTCCTCGAGCGTCTTCAGCTCGTTCGGGACGACGCGGAACACAGCCGCGAACGTGTCGCGCTGCAGGAACGCGTTGACGCGGAAGCGGGAGAGCCCGGGCACGCCGTACGAGAAGTCGAGCTGGCGGTCGATCTCGAGCCGCTTCTGCTGCTCGGTCGTGAGGATGCGGTAGAGCGAGCTCGCGGATCGCGTCCGGCTCGAGTTTCGGGAACCCGTCGAGCGGTGCAAGGTGCCCGTGTACACGGACGACCGGAGGCGGTCCGCTCGTGAGGTGCAGGTCGGAGGCGCCGCAGCGCGACGGCTTGCCACCAGCAGCGAGTCGATTGAGAACTCGGCGGTCCACGCGCGAGCCGTATCGGCACCGCCGTTTGCGAACTTGAGCACTCCCTCGATCGAGGGATCCGACGACCCACCGGCTGCTCGATCTCACCCACTCTGAGGGAGGAGATCACCCATTCGAGGCTATTGGGCCTGCCCGGTCGCGGCCGATACGGCATCCGACGCAACAACGGCATCGCCCCACCTTCACCTCAAGGAGAGCAAGTGATCAACAAGATCAAGAACCGTCTGGCGAGCGAGCAGGGCTTCACCCTGATCGAGCTCCTGGTCGTCATCGTCATCCTCGGCATCCTCGTCGCGATCGCGGTGCCGGCATACCTCAGCTTCCGCGGCTCAGGCCCAGTCAGGCTGCGGCCAAGTCGAACGTCCGCTCGGCGATCCCGGCCGCCGAGGACTACTACCAGAACAACACACGACACGCTACACGGGCATGGACGCAGCGAACGCGCTCCAGGCTGATCTCGCCCGGCGTCGATCCCGCCGATCGTGGTGACGGTCGGAACCGGCACGGTGGCACGGCGATGCCTACTGTCTCGAGGACTCGTCGAGGCGGTCAGACAGCTTCTACTACATCGGCGGTCAGGAAGCTTCGGGCGGCACCGACCCCGGCGACGCCAGCCGTCACGACGGGCACCTGCGCCGGTTCGAAGCTTCGACGTAGATCGCCGAGACGCACTGATCGACGAAGTGCAGCACGAGGGGCGCGGGTCACCCGCGCCCCTCGATCCTTCTTCTCTCAAGAGCATTCACCTCACTGCCGATAAAGCCAACGTGACCATCTCCGTCCCCCATCAAAATCGTTCTGCTCGCCGTAACCGCGCTGGCCCTCGCCGCCGGCGGGTTCGTGCTGATCGAGCAAGGCTCGAAAAAGCCGCGACCAGCTCGACCAAGAGCCCGGCCGCTGCCGTGCACCACGCGTCGGCGACGATCACCCACGGCGTGTCCCCGCATCGCACCGCGGCCCACGCCGCGACGGTCGCGAGGCCGGACGCCCTTCCCAGCCTCTGACCCATGCGCTCCGCTACCACCGCGTCGTCGTCGCGGTCCTGTACGCGCCGGGCGTGTCCGGCCAGGACGGGCTCGTCGCGCAGGCACGGGCAGGAGCGCAGGCCGCCCACGCAGGCTTCGTGCCTCTCGACGTCCGCCGCGAGAAGCTCGCCGAGTCCGTCGCGCTGAGGTTCCCGAACGCGTTCGACCCGGCCGTGCTGATCCTCGATCACAGCGGCCGTGTCGTCGCCGAGCTCGACGGCGTTCAGCAGAGCACCGCGGTCGCCCAGGCCGCCCTCGACGCCCGTCGTTGACGGCAGCGTTCGTCCGCGAGGCCGTCGTACGACGGCAGACGCAGTCGCCGATGCTTCGCTGCGTGGACGGCCCGAACGGGGTAACGATCGTCGAGGCGGAGATCGCTCCCGCCGGCGGCGGCAATCCGGTCAGGCGCGGCCCGTAACCTTCAGCAGCGCGCAAGAGGCGTTCCGGTTCGTGCAGGAGGCGACACTCGCCCTCCAGTATCTCGGCTGCGCCGTCGGCCCGGTCTGAGCTCGTACGGCCGGCGCCGGTCGCTAGTTGGAGACGACGCGGGCGAGCTCCTCGAGCGAGGTGAGCCCGGCGGCGACCTTCGCGACACCGTCGTCCCAGAGCGCGCGCATCCCGGTCCGAAGCGCCGCGCGCTCGATCTCGTCGCGCGACGCGCGCTTGCCGACCGCGAGCGACTCGAGCTCCTCGGTCATCGTCAGGAGCTGGTAGATGCCGATCCGGCCTCGGTAGCCGGTCTGGTTGCAGCGAGGGCAGCCGCGCTTGCGGTAGAAGACGATCCCGTCGTCTCCGCCGCGGCGACCTCCGGCGAGATGCGCGCCGCATCAGCTCGTCGACCGACGGCGTGTACAGCTCGCAGCAGTGCGCGCAGAGCTCCGCGCGAGCCGCTGGGCGAGCACCGCGGAGACGGCCGCGCCGGTCAGGAACGGCTCGACGCCCATCTCGTTCAGGCGGGTGATCGCGCTCGGGGCGTCGTTCGTATGCAGGGTCGAGAGGACGAGGTGGCCGGTCAGCGCCGCCTCGATCGAGATCTTGGCGGTCTCGCCGTCGCGGATCTCGCCGACCATGACGACGTCCGGGATCGGAGCGGAGGATCGAGCGGAGCGCGGTGGCGAACGTCAGGCCGGCGCTGCGAGTTGATCTGAACCTGGTTGACGCCGGGCAGCCGGTACTCGACCGGGTCCTCGACGGTGATGATGTTGATCTCGGGCCGGTTGATCTCGGCCAGCGCCGCGTAGAGCGTCGTCGACTTGCCCGAGCCGGTCGGGCCGGTGACGAGCAGCGCGCCCGTCGGCCGCGGACGATCTCGCGCGAGCCGCTCGCTGCATCTCGTCGCGAGAGGCCGAGCTCCTCGAGCGTCGGTGCGCGCTTCGACTTGTCGAGCAGGCGCATGACGACCGACTCGCCCTCGACCGTCGGCAGCGTCGCGATGCGGACGTCGAGCGTCCGGCCGGCCGACACCGCGTTCAGCGAGATGCGGCCGTCCTGCGGGCTGCGCCGCTCGGCGATGTCGATCTTCGCGAGCACCTTGAGGCGGGTGATGACGCGCGTTGGCCAGCCGCTTCGGGATCCGCTGCACCTCCTGGAGGACGCCGTCGATGCGGAAGCGGACGAGCAGGACAGTCCTCCTGCGGCTCGATATGGACGTCGCTGGCGCCGTCCTCGGCCGCCTGGAAGATGATCGAGTTGACGAGCCGGACGAGCGGGGCGTCCGAGACGCCGTCCTCGGCCTCGAGATCGTCCTCCTCGTCGACGACCTCGAACTCGTCGTAGTCGACCCTCGCACGGGCTTCGGCCTCGCCGGTCCGGCCGAAGCGCTGGAGCTCCGCGAGCAGCTCGTCCTGCGCGCGCGACGCCGAGCTCGAGGCTCAGCCGCGTCGCCATCCGCAGCTCGTCGATGCGCCGCGATATCGCTGGGATCGGCGATCGCGACCCGAAGCACGCTTGCCCTCGATCTCGTACGGCAGCGCCTCGGCCCGCTGGAGCACGGTCAGCGGGATCTGCTCGACCGCCTCGGGCGCGACGTGCTGGTCGCGGAGGTCGACGAACGGCAGGTGGTACCGCTCCGCCCGCGCGCGGGCAACGCCCTCGGGCGAAGCCAGGCCCTCGTCGACGAGCGCCTGCGCCAGCGAGCCGCGCCCGGCCCGGCCGCGTGCTGCAGCCAGACGATCGGCGGGACGAGCCCCGTGCGGCTCGAGCAGGTCGGCGACGAGCTCGGC
This sequence comes from uncultured Thermoleophilia bacterium, assembly GCA_963722065.1. Classification (GTDB taxonomy): domain Bacteria; phylum Actinomycetota; class Thermoleophilia; order Gaiellales; family Gaiellaceae; genus PALSA-600. The sequence goes on from CAVRMI010000019.1 coordinate 8,930, forward strand.
GAGCTCGTTCAGGTGGTTCCCGCCGGCGGCGCAGCCGGGCGGACAGTCTCGGGCGGTGCCGGGGCGCCGCTCGTCGTCGTGGCCTGCGGGGTCTCCGCGGGCATGTCTGTCGAGCCCGAGTCGCTCATGTCCCTCGAACGAGGTATCGGCTCGGGCTCGTGATCCCTTGAGCGGTGCGGTATTAGACGAACTTCAGGTACCAGCTCACGATCGGCTCACCGAAGAACAGCGCCACCAGCCCTCCGAGCGCGAGGAACGGCGCAAACGGGATCTTGAGCTTGCGTGCCGCCGCCCCGTGGCGCGCGAAGAGCACGGCCGACGGGATGAGCGCGAGCGACGCAGCCGCCGAGGATCGCGATCGGGACGGAGCGGCCGACGCCGACCCCGAGCAGCAGGGCGAGCTTGACGTCGCCCATCCCGATGCCGCGCGGGTAGGCGAGCGCGAACAGGAAGAGGAAGAGCGCGGCGCCGAGCGCGGCGAGCGAGCCACTCGACGCTCGGGTGCCACGCAAGCTGCAGCGCCAGGACGACGGCGGTCGCCGGCAGCACGACCTTGTTCGGGACGACCATGTACTCGATGTCGGTCGGCCGAGATCGTCACGAGCGCGACGCAGAAGACCGCTGCGGCGAGGGCACGGAGGCTCGGCCCCCAGGCGACGAAGCAGGCCGCGACGAGAATCGCCGTCCCGAGCTCGACCGCCGGATAGCGCAATCCGATCGAGGCGCTGCACGAGCGGCAGCGACCGCGGAGCAGCAGGTACGAGAGGACCGGCACGTTGTCGCGCGCGCTGATCTCCTCGTTGCAGTGCGTGCAGGCCGAGCGGGGCCGAACGACCGAGCGGCCCGAGCGGGACTCGCGACGCGACGACGTTCAGGAAGCTCCCGACGGCGAGCGCCGGGCGCGAAGACAAAGGCGGCGAAGGCGACGTTCACGGTCGCTGTATCGGCCGGGTGCGCGCCGACCTTGAGCGGGAACCGGCGCTACTGGAGCGGGGCGAGGCGCAGCGCCGAACCGTCGAGCTCACCGGGCACTGTCACGCCCGTTCCGAGCTCGAGCTCATCGCCGTCCGTGTCCGCAGGCTTGGCCTGCGCGGCCTCGGCCCGCCGCTTCGTCGCCCGGTCGAGGGCGACGAGGAAGTCGTGCTTGTTGGTGGCGGCGTCAGCCGCGATCTCCGTCTCGAGCTCATGGGCGAGGACGCGGTCGATCAGGGCCTGCTCGAACGTCTGCATCCCGAAGTACTCGCCCTCGCCGATCGCGTCGGTGATCTCGTCCGGACGTCCCTCGCGGATGAGGTCGGCGATGCGGGCGTTCACGACCATCGCCTCGACGACCGCGCAGCGACCGCCGCCGATGCGCGGCAGGAGGCGCTGCGAGATCACGCCGCGCAGCACGCCGGCCATGATCGAGCGGATCGCCTGCTGCTTGGACTCGGGGAAGAACTCGATCATCCGGCCGACGGTCTCGGCGGCGTCGATCGTGTGCAGCGTCGAGAAGACGAGGTGGCCGGACTCGGCGGCCTGCAGCGCCGTCTGCGCGGTCTCGGCGTCGCGGAGCTCGCCGATCATGATCGTGTCCGGGTCCTGGCGGAGGGCGCGACGGAGCGCCTGGCCGAAGCTCTCGGTGTCGAGGCCGACCTCGCGCTGGTTGACGATCGACTCGTGATCGGAGTGCAGGATCTCGATCGGATCCTCGATCGTGACGATGTGCGAGCGCCGCGTCCGGTTGATGTGGTCGAGCATCGCCGCGAGCGTCGTCGTCTTGCCCGAGCCGGTCGCGCCGGTCACGAGGACGAGCCCGCGGTGCTCGCCCGCGAGCTTCTCGACCGCGGGGGGAAGTCCGAGCTCGAGGAAGCGCGGCACCTCGCGCGGGATGACGCGGAGCGCCATCGAGGTCGCGCCGCGCTGCCGGAAGACGTTGACGCGGAAGCGCGGCAGGCCCTCGCCCGTATAGGCGAGATCGAGGTCGCCCTGCTCCCGGAACTGGTCGGCGCGCTGGGGCACCGCGGCGGTGACGACCCGAAGGGCCGCCTCGAGGTCGGCGTCGGTGAGCGGCGGCGCCCTCGAACGGCGGCGATCTCCCCGTCGCGGCGGACCATCGGAGGGCGGTCCACCTTCAGGTGGATGTCGGAGGCGCCGGCGGAGACCGCTGCCTTGAGAACGGCGTCGAGATCCATCGAAGCTGTTGTCGGCACGAGCGGGCCGAGGCTTGACCCCGGCGGTACGTCACGGGCCTCGTGCCCCGTCGCGCTCATGTGCAGGTCGTTGCGTTCCGGAGGGCGATCTGGTCGGCCAGGTTGTAGCTGCCCTCGTTGGTGCTGGACGGGGCGACGTCGATCGGAAGCGAGACGGAGACCGTCGGGAACTGACCGCCCGTGCAGGCGGGCGTCGTCCAGATCTCGGACTCCGTCAGGTAGTCCACCTGGAAGCTCGACTGCGTCCCGTCGCAGTTCGTGCTCGGGTCGTCCTCGCGATAGAGCCGGAAGCGGTTGGTCGAGACCGGGACCGTGCACCACTGGACCGAGGAGGCATTGACGGCAAGCAGACCCGGGCAATCGGCCTGGCCGGTGGTGTTCGTCTCGTTGAGGATCAGCGTGATTCCGCCCGACGAGTTGAGCTGCGGCCCGCCGACCGAATGGGCGCAGTGGATGTCCTTTCTCATCCGCTCGAGCGCGAGTCGCGCCTGCTCCTGGGCGAGGACGACGTTCGCCTGGCGCGCCTGCGCGCTCCCCATCGCCACGAAGGAGCCGATCAGCGGCCCCAGGATGATTGCCATCAGCCCCATCGCGACGAGCAGCTCGACGAGCGTCATCCCCTCGTCGGGGGACAGCCGCGCGACGAGGCGCGAAGCGACCCGTCGTGCGAGGGTGCGGTATGGGTGGAGTAGCGCGGCGATAGCCGGTCCAATCGACTGTGGCGGCCGGGCCCTTGAGGGAAACGGGCTCCTCGATCACTCGAACGAGCGCTCCTGTTTCTTGCCGGGAACTCCGATCTCGTGGAGGCAATGCGGCACACCTCACGCTCACCCAAACGGGGTACGACTCGCTACGACGCCTGGCGCGAGACGACGGTGTCGTGCTGCTCTGGGCGCTCCTGATCATGTTCGTGCTCGCGATCACCACCGCCGGGACTATCCAGCTCGTCACCTCGAACGAGCAGGCGTTCGGCCGCGACAACCACTCGACCTCGGCGCTCAACATCGCCGAGGCGGGGCTCAACGCCGGCTTCGCCGCCATCAAGGCGGCGAGCGACACGACGACGACCGCAGCGGGCAACGGCAGCCTCGACAGCGGCACGTGGTCGTACACCGCTTCGCGGGTGCAGGACCGCTCGACTCGACCAAGTACACCTGGACGATCACCTCCACCGGGGTGCTCGCGGGGTCAACGCACGTCGTGCTGCAGAAGCTCGCGCAGACGATCGTCAGCGGTACCAGTCCCAGACGCAGACGACCGTCACCCCGGCCTCGGGCGCGTACGGCTACGGCGTCTTCCTCGGCGCCGGAACTCGGATTGCGCCGTCCAGTCGCCGAGCGGAGCGCAGAACACGCTCACCGGGAGCGGAACGCTGAACACGAGCACGTACGTCGCAGGCTCGCTCTGCCTCAGCGGCGGTGCGTACATGCAGGAGCCCTCGACGAGCAGCGGCGGCACCCTCAGCCTTTACGTCGGCGGCAAGCTCATGACGAGCAACGAGCCGGCTGGGGTCGGAACCACGACGAAGCACATCGGGAGTGCGACGGTCGTCGGCGGCTGCATCGACGGCAACCACACCACCGGGTCGAAGAAGAACAACAACCTCGCCTACGCGGCCGTCCCGTGCAGCCAGCAGGGCACCCCGCTGACCTGCGTGACGTGCTCCGGATACGGCTCGGCCGTCTACGCCAACAGCTACTCGTCGACGCAGAACACCCTCACCAAGCCGACGCTCGATCCGAACTGGTACTCGAACGCGAAGCCCGGGCCCCACTACGGCTGCAACAACTCGCCCACGGTCCCAGCGAACCAGTCGACGTATCCGACCGGCTGGAACGCGACCACGTTCGACCAGAAGATCCTCGACAACGACACCACCAGGAACACGAGCCTTCCGGCGAGCAACTCGCAGTCTGCGAACACGATCGATCTCGCCGAGCTCGTCAACAGATCGGGGAGCGGTCATGCGGCAAACAGCTTCGACTGCCGCTACTACGACTCGAGCGGCAACCTGATCGGCCGGCTCGCGTTCAACTATCCCGCCTCGGGCAGCGAGAGCTCGAGCAACCCCGGGTATCTGACGATCTACGGCACCGTCTTCATCGACGGGAACCTCAACTTCGGGAGCAACGACTACGTCGCTCTACCAGGGAATCGGGACGATCTACGTCAACGGCACCGTCAGCTTCAGCAACGGAGGCGTCCTGTGTGCCGTCCCGATCTCGGGCACCCCGTGTCTCGGGAACTTCGACACGACGCAGAACATGCTCGAGCTCGTCGCCGTGAATGCCGGCAACGCCGCAAACGGCTGGTCGGCGAGCGGCTCCACGCAATTCGAGGGAATCGCCTTCCTGAACGGGAACTTCAACGGCGGCAACGGGTCGAGCTACAACGGCGTGGTGATCGCCGACACGGGGACACTGAGCGGCGCGAACACCCTGAAGAACACGATCACCCCGCCCTCCGGTGCGCCGGGCGCGGCCGCCACGACCACGACGACGACGACGACCACCACGCCGGATGTGGTCTCGTGGTCCGAGCAGCCGGGAACGTGGCAGCAGCTCCAGTAGCAGCGGCGGGGTCCGCCGAGCAGGCGCAACTCGAGCTAGGCGCGGAGGATGGCTTCGGGATCCTCGAGGTCGTGATCGCGATGGTGATCCTCGCGGTCGCGCTGATGGCGCTGGCCTCCGTCTTCACCGCGAGCGCGCTCTCGCTTCACCGCTCGTCCGAGCGCGGGACGGCGGTCTCGCTCGCGGAGAGCCAGATGGAGATCTACCGGACGGTCAGCTACTCCGGGATCCGGCTCGACAGCACGCTGATCCCGACCTCGGGGACCTACGTGACCGGCCACAGCCGAGCTCGACCATTCCATCCTCCACCGGGCAGGCACTCGGCGGCCAGTACGGCAACGACGCCTGTCCGTCTACGGCTCTGGCGGCAGCCTGCTACCCGGTCCAGAACATCACCGGGCCCGACGGTCAGTCATACACGGTCGACACGTACGTCGACTACGCCGATCCCTCCACACTCGCGATAGTGACGCCGGCGGCGGGCCTGACCCTCAAGCTCGTGACCGTCGTCGTCCGCGACGGGAAGACCGGCGCGGTGCTCGCGAACGACTCGTCCGCGTTCCACTCGAGCTGACGGCAGCCCTCAGGCGCCGCGCCCGAGAATCGCGAGGGCGCGGAGCGGTACACGCGCAAGGCCGCGCTGCTGACTCGGGTCGGGAAGCTCGCCGTCGAGCATCCCGCGGATCGACACCCACAGAAGCTTCGAGCGCGCCACCTGCCACGAAGCCCTCGGCCAGCGGTCGAGCGCCTGCTTGAGCTTCCAGGAGGCACGGTGGAGCGGGGCGAGCTCGTTGCTCACGGCCTGCTCGTACGGAAGCAGGGACGAGGCGCGGCCGGCGAGCAGCTCCATCACCGCAGCTGCGGCGAGCCGACCCGAGACGAAGCACTCGTACATCCCGTCGCCCGAGACCGGATCGATCAGGCCCGCGGCGTCCCCCACGACGAGCACCCGCTCGCCCGCGATCCGCGAGCCCGGACGGCGCAACGGCAGACGATGGCCGCGCAGCTCCTCGAGCTCCTCGGGCTCGACCCCATGCGCCTCGCAGGCGCGCTTCAGGTGCTCGCGCAGCTTCGGGCCTTCGCTCTGCCAGCCGCCGACGCCGATGTTCGCGTGGTCGCCCTTGGGGAAGACCCACGCGTAGCCGCCTGGAATGTCGGCGAGCTCGAGGACGAGCCGGTTCGCGTACCGCTCGTGAGGCAATCTCGGGTACTTGATGTTCCCCTCGTACGCGACGCCGTAGACGATCCCGTTACCCAAACCGGCCGCCTTGGCCGTGACGCCGTTCGCGCCGTCCGCGCCGATCAGCGCGTCCGCCGTGAACCGCTCGCCGGAGATGACGACGCTGTTGTCCGGCTCGACCGCGACCCGCGCCCCCTCGCGCACGTCCACACCGCGCTCACGCGCCGCGTCGAGCAGGAACGCATCGAGCCGTCGCCGCTGTGTCATCCACACGACCGGCTCGTTCGTGTGATGAACGACGGCCGACTTGTAGCGGAACCGAAGCTCGATCTCGTCGATCCACTCCTCGACAACCGGCGTCGGATCGACCGGGCACTGGCGCACCGCGCGCAGCGTCATTCCGCCGCCGCAGGGCTTGTCCCTGGGGAACTTCGCCTTGTCCGCCAGCAGCACCGAAGCGCCCTGATCTGCGAGCCGCATGGCGGTCGTCGAGCCTGCCGGCCCACCGCCCACCACGATCACGTCATATTGCTTCACCCCAGGAGGCTACAATCTTGCGCTCCCGGGGGTGTGCCCGAGCGGCCAAAGGGAACGGGCTGTAAACCCGTCGGCTCAGCCTACGGAGGTTCGAATCCTCCCGCCCCCACTCACTCACTCACCGAACGCCCCGGCGGGGGCCTAGACGAGGCCGCCGGGGATCATCGTTCCCACGCCGCCTATCACGGGGCCTACCGGCGAGTACGGAGGGGCGAAGGTCGGGACCGGGCCCGTGCCCATGATGTTCGTGACCTGGGTGGTCGCGAGCCAGTTCTGAAACGTGTGCTGCAGTGCCGAGCCGATCGCGTTGCAGATAGCCATGGCGGCAGTGTCAGTCGCATCGCCGTAGAGGGCGCCGATCGTCGCGCCGAGGCCGTCCATCCCCGCGGCGACGCCGCCCAGAGTGCTCAGCGGGAATGGAATGTTCGGCATGGGTGGCGCGATGGGCCCAGGGAACGCGGCGAAGTCGGGGTACATCGGGAGGGCGGGAATCGACACCGTCGACTGCCACATCAGGAACGCCATGCTGAAGCCGGTCGCAACCACTGTGGAAAGACGGATCTCCTCCGGAGTCGCCTTTGGAGCCGTGGCGAGGATCAGCGGCTCGAGCGGTGGGCCGACGAGCGTGCCGCCGGTTGCGACGACTGCGTTGATGCTGACGCCGCTGATGGTCGCAGCGAGCTGCCACTGGTTCCACGCCGTGGTGATCGCCGTCGAAAGGCCGGAGATCATGCGCTCCGGGTTGAGCGCCGTGCCCTGCGCGGCCCCGGAGGCGCCCGCGCCCCCGCTGATCTCCCCCTGCGCCGCGCCGGACCCGGCCGTTCCGGCAGCCACGGCCTCCGCTGCCGAGGGGCCGCCCGTCCCCATGCCGGCCTCGCCCTGGGCATGCCCCTCGATCGCCTCTGCGTCGGGTGCGCGCTGGAGCGCCGGGGCCAGAGCCCTTGGCTGCTGAGGCGCGACGAACCCGTCCTTGAACGCGCGGTTGCCAATCAGCCCCGCGAGCCGCTGAAGCGGCGGCGCAGCCGCCTGCTGATCGGACGGCGCTCTTTCCCAGCGGCGCCTCGACCTCGACTGTTCGGAAATGCGATCCAGCACGCCCTCCGGCTCGGGGAAAGCTTAGCATAGAGCCCCGACGCCTTGACATAGACTCGAGTCGTGGATGATCGCCGGCTGCTGGAGCGCGCCGCGGAGCTCGGAATCGCGTACGTCGAGTCCGTTCCGGACCTGCCCGTCAGGCCCGAGGCGACGATCGACGAGCTGCGCGAGACCTTCGACGCGCCGCTTCCGGAAGGGCCGACCGACTCGCTCGAGGTGATCGAGGCGCTCGCCCGCGACACCGAGCCCGGGCTGACCCAGATGGCGAGCGGGCGCTACTTCGGCTTCGTGATCGGCGGTGCGCTCCCGGTCACGCTCGCGGCGGACTGGCTCACCTCCGTCTGGGACCAGAACGCCGGGCTCGCCCTGCCGACTCCGGCGGCCGCGGTCGTCGAGGAGGTCGCCGGGCGCTGGCTGAAGGAGCTGCTCGGGATTCCCGAGCAGGCGTCGTTCGCGCTCGTGACGGGCTGCCAGATGGCGCACTGGACGGCGCTTGCCGCCGCGCGCCACCACGTGCTCGAGGCTGCCGGCTACGACGCCGAGGCGGACGGGCTCGCCGGAGCGCCGCCGATCCGCGTGATCGCCGGAGCCAAGCGCCACGGCACGATCGACCGCGCCGTACGCTTCCTCGGGCTGGGAACCAACTCGATCCGGCTCGTGCCCGCAGACGCACAGGGCCGCATGATCACCGATGCACTCGGCGAGGAGCTCGCCCGGGAGCCGCGGCCCGACCATCGTGTGCGCGCAGTTCGGTGAGGTCAACACCGGCTCGTTCGACGACCTGAACGCGATCGCCGACGCGGTCGAGGGAACCGGCGCGTGGCTTCACGTCGACGGGGCGTTCGGGCTCTGGGCCGCCGCTTCGCCGGAGCTGCGCCACTTGACCGCCGGCGTCGAGCGCGCCGACTCCTGGGCGACCGATGCGCACAAATGGCTCAATGTTCCATATGACAGCGGGGTCGCGTTCTGCGCCCACCCGGAGTCGCACCGCGCCGCGCTCGGGATCCGCTCCGTCTACCTGACCCACTCGGACGCGGCACGCGACCCCGTCGACTGGACGCCCGAGCATTCCCGGCGGGCCCGCGCCTTCACGATCTACGCCGCCGTCCGCGCGCTCGGCCGGTCCGGCATCGCCGACCTGATCGAGCGCACCTGCCATCGCGCCCGCGAGATCGCAGACGGGATCCGCGACATTCCGGGGTGCGAGATCCTGAACGACGTCGTCCTCAACCAGGTGCTGCTGCGCTTCGAGGACGACGACGAGACCGACCGCGTGATCGCCGCGATCCAGGACGGCGGCGAGGCGTGGCTCGGCGGGACGGTCTGGGACGACCGCCGCGCGATCCGCATCTCGGTCTCGAACTGGCAGACCAGCGAGGACGACGTCGCGCGCGCGGTTGCCGCGTTCCGAGCAGCCCGGTCGGCCGCTACGGCCAGATGAACGGGATCATCAGCACCCCGGCGCCGAGCAGTGCGAGCGACGCAACGCGCGCCACTCGTTCCTGAATGCGCCCCAGGGGTAGCGATCCCGCGCCCCAGTAGACAGGCAGCGCGAGCAGCCCGAAGCGCCCCTCCGACTCGACCGTCCCCGAGAAGAGCGGGAGGAGCAACACGAGCGCGCCGGCGACGATCCACTCGCGCGGCAGCGACGTCCGGACCGCCGCCACGACGAGGAGCGTGGCGTTGATCGCGACGAAGAGGGCGTCGCGCGCGAGCAGCGGCTCGCCTCCGAGCAGGCGAGGCAGGTGCTCGACGGTTCTCAGCACCCCGTCGAGGCGGAAGGCTCGGCCCCACGGCTGCTCGGCCTTGTTCCACGCAAGCGCATCGCCGAGCGACCACTTCAGGTAGAGGAGAAACGCGAGCAGGGCGGTCGGCGCCGCGAGCACGGCGGCGACCGCGCGACCGCGGGCGCCGGGGTCGAGCGCGCCTCGCTGGCGCCACGCGATCGCCGCAAGCGGGATCGCGAGCAGCAGGCCTTCCGGCCGGGTCAGCACGGCGAGAGCGGCGAAGACGGCGGCTCCGAGCCAGCGGCCGTCGAGCGCGGCGAGCGCGGCCAGGACGACGAGCGCGAGCAGGAGGCTCTCCGGATAGGCCATCGAGAAGACGAACCCCATCGGGGTGACGGCGAGGAACACGGCTCCGCGCCTGGCGATCGGCTCGGGCAGGAGACGGCAGCCGAGGTGGTAGAAGCCGACGATCGCGACGGCGAACGCTGCGTTCGCGATCACCACGCCGGCGGCGGTGAAGGGGAGCCCGCAGGCGTGCAGTGCGCGCATAAGGATGGGGAACAGCGGAAAGAACGCGGGGTCGCTCTGGTGGCCCGGGATCAGCAGGTACCCGTGCTCGGCCACCCGGGCGTACCAGGCCCCGTCCCACGCGCCGAGCAACGCACCGGGGGTGCCGTACCACGACGCGTCGAGCCTTCCCATCGGGCCGAGCAGGTAAAGCAAGAGGAAGCAGCCGAACGTCGTCAGGCGAGAGATCACGAGCCAACGGATGACGACGGGCTCCCCGAGCGCGTACCGCCACGTCTTCGTGAGGGCCGGGGTGATCACCGCAGCTCGTCGTAGTGCACGAAGCTCGACGCGCGCAGCCCGGCGGCGCTGAGCCGCAGCCGCACCGGCAGGCTGTCCACGCCGGAGACATAGAGGTCGATCGGAATCGTCCGCGGCCGGATCGTGAACTCGCGGAGAACGGCTCCCCGGACCGCGACCTTCCGGAACGTGACCGACGCACCGTGCACCAGCTCGGACGCGAGCCAGCCCGCGAGGGGCCGCGGGCACCCGGCCAGCTCGAACGCCGCCCGTCCGAGCGGGAGGCTGCCGGAAACGGGCGCCCCGTCGCGGGGATCGAGGAGGACGCGCGCAACTTGCTCACCGGGGTACCAGTGCTGGATGCACGACGACCGGTAGCGCCAGCCGTCCACCTCGACCGTCCCGTTCGATCCGCGGAAGGCAGTCAACGCATGCAGCGTCTTCACCAGCTCGAGCTGGGCCGCGCTCGGCCGCGCGAGCGACACAGCCTGCAGGCCCCAGGCGGCGCCCCCGATCAGCGACAGGGCCGCGGCTGCTACCGCGAATGTCCTCAGCACGAGGCAGTTCTAACGGGGCGATCGTTGAGAGCCGGTTAGCGGATCGCTAAGGGCTTGGCGCCTCCCAGCCACGCGAACAGCGCAAGCGTTGCGGCGTCGGGCTGAAGCAGCCGCGTCGGGAAGAGGCCGGCCGTCCCAGCCCCTGAAGAAGAGCCCGTCGCTCGAGCGCGCCTTGCGGAGCGCGTGCTCGGCGTTGTCCCTGACGAGGTCGTACCAGGTGGCGTTGCCGTCGCGCTCGTACAGGTCGAGCATGAACCGCAGGTAGATCATGTCGGCCGCCGGCGTCCAGTCGGCGAGGTGCGGGAAGGCCTTCACGCTCGCGTCGGCGAGCTGCTCGGCGGCGGCGCACGTTCCCTGGACGTGCCGGATCTCGCAGCGCTCGAGCTGGGCGCCGATCATCAGCCCCTCTACGTAGTCGAGCACGGTGTCGTCGGTCGCACTCCGGCCGTACAGGTGCTCGCGCGGTTCCACGACCTCCGGTCGGCCCAGCTCAGGAACTTGTTCGCCGTCGCGAGGTACGTGCGGTCGCCTGTGATGCGGTAGAGCGCGTAGCCGGAGTAGATCTCCGCGGCGAGCGGCTCGGACGTCTTGTGGAGATGGAGCGTCTCCCACCAGACACCGCCTCCGTGCGGGTCCCAGCCCGAGACGGCGATGAAGCGAAACGCGCGCTCCGCGTCGCGCAGGTCGCGCGCGTCGTGCGTGACCCGGTAGGCGTCGAGGAACG
>CAVRMI010000020.1:0-11231 GCA_963722065.1 uncultured Thermoleophilia bacterium
GTCGATCTCGGCGACGAGCATCCTCGGCGATGGCAATGGGGATCGCAACCTCACCGCGCGTCTCAGAGCTTCGGGAAGGCGGCACCGTCCGCGTTGGCCGCGTCAGTCCATCGACGCGGGCGAGACGCCCGGGGCGACGTCGCGCACTGCGAGGGCGTTGAAAGCCGCCACCGGCCGCCTGAATCCCTTGAGCACGAACTCGCCGGCCGGCTCGGCGTCGACAGCCCGTCCTCGACCTCGGCGTACAGCCGCTGGGCGATCAGAACCTGCCCTCCGGTCGCCTCGTCGGCAAGTCGAGAGGCGAGGTTCGTCGACCGCCCCGATCGCGGCGTAATCGGAGCGGCCCTTCGAAGCCGACCTCGCCGCACGTGGCGTAACCGAGCGCGATCCCGGCACCGAAATCGAGGTCGTAGCCGCGCTTCCGCCAGAGCGACGATCAGTTCCACCATCTCCTCTCTCAGCGCACATCCGAGCCGCACCGCGCGAAGCGGTGCGTCCGGGATCGGGATCGGGTCGTTGAAGAAGAGCTGCACACCATCCCCTTCGAGAAAGCCGACCGTCGCGTCGAAGCGCTTGACGAGCCGCCCGATCACGTCGTGGAACTCGCGCAGGACACGCATCAGCTCCTCCGGCTCGGCGGCGTCGACGAAGCTCGTCCAGCCGCGAAGATCGGCGAAGATCATCGTCACCTGGGTCCTCGTGGCTCTCGAGGATCGACTGGTTGCCGGAGGAGACAAGGGTCGTCGGCGAGCTGCGGTGAGAGGAACCGCCTGAGCGTGCCGCAGTCGGCCGAGCTCCCCCACCTGCTCCCTGACCCGTTCCTCGAGCGTCTGGTTCAGCTCTGCCAGCTCGGCCGCTTGCGCCTTGATCGTGTCGTGGTAACGCTTGATCCGAAGCAGCGAGCGCACCCTCGTCAGCAACTCGTCGTGGTTGAAGGGCTTGGGGATGAAGTCGTCGGCGCCCGCCTCGATCGCGCGGAGCTTCTCCTCGCCCAGGCTAGAGGTAACCATGATCACCGGCAGGACGGCGGTATCGTCGTTCTCGCGCAGACGCCGGCACACCGCGTAGCCGTCGAGCCCCGGCATCATCACGTCGAGGAGGATCAGGTCGGGCTCCCCCGCCTCGACGACCATGAGCGCCTCGATGCCGTCCCGTGCCGTCAGCACCCGGTAGCCGCGCGCGGTAAGCACGGCCTCCAGCAGGCGCACGTTCTCGGGAACGTCGTCGACGACGAGGATCTTCGGGAGGGCGGTCATCCACGGCCGCAGTGCTCCCCGACCATGCGCAGCAGCTCGACGATGTCCACCGGCTTCGAGAGGTAGCCGTCGAAGCCGGCGTCCAGGAACCGCTCGCGGTCGCCGTGCATCGCCTGCGCCGTCAGCGCGAGCGACCGGGATCGACGCGGTGCGCGTCGTTCGTCGCGCAGCTGCGCGAGCGCGTCGACGCCGTCGATCCCCGGCAGCTGGACGTCCATCAGCACGACCGCCGGAAGGTGCGATGCTGCGAGCCGGATCGCGTCCTCGCCCGGTGGTCGCCTCGAGCGTCGAGTACCCGGTCGCCTGCAGCACGTCGCGGAGGAGCTTCATGTTCTTCTCGTTGTCCTCGACGAGGAGCACGCGCTCACCGGGCATCTCGGGCCGCCTCTCTCGGGCAGCGTGAAGACGAAACGGCTTCCGTGTCCGGGCTCGCTCTCGACCCAGATGCGGCCGCCGTGCAGCTCGACGAGGCGTCTCGAGAGCGGCGAGCCCGAGGCCGGTGCCCTCTCGCTGCTTCACGCCGACGTCGGTCTGCTGGAACTCCTCGAAGATCCGCTCGCGGTCCGCGCGGGCGCGATGCCCGGGCCCGGTGTCTGCGACCGACACCTGCACCTCGCCGTCAGCTCGCTCCGTCGCGACGACCACGCTCGCCGCCGGGCGGCGTGAACTTGACGGCGTTCGAGAGCAGGTTGAAGACGACCTGGCGGATCGCGCCGCTCGTCGCCGCGGACGATGTCGACGCTCGGGAGCGATGCTCGAGCTCGAGCTGCACGCCGTTCTGCGGTCGCGCGCTCGCGCAGCATCACGACACCGCGCTCGAGCGCCTCGCGCAGCGAGAAGTCGGCGCACCTCGAGCTCGACCTGACCGGCCTCGACCTTCGACAGGTCGAGCACGTCGTTGATCAGCGAGAGCAGGTGGTTGCCCGACGAGAGGATGTCGCTCGAGCGTACTCCTCCTGCTTCGCGTTGATCGGGCCGAACAACTGCTGGCGCAGCAGCTGCGAGAAGCCGATGATCGCGTTCAGCGGCGTCCGCAGCTCGTGCGACATGTTCGCGAGGAACTCGCTCTTGTGCCGGCTCGCGGTCTCGAGCTCGCCGTAGACGCGTCGCAGCTCGTCGTTCATGCGGTTGACGTTGGCGGCGAGCGAGCCGAGCTCGTCACGGTTCGGAACGTCCACGCCGGCCGCAGAAGTCGCCCGCCGCGATCTCGGCCAGGCGGCGCTTCGGTGCGCCGGATCGGGACCGATCGAGCGACCACGAGAGCACGAGACCGAGACGCGAGCGCGAGCGCCACGCTGATCGCGCCGACCGCGACGAAGAGGTTGCGCGACGAGGTGTAGGCGCTGCGATTCTGCGCGATCGAGCACCGAGGTCTCGTTGCTCGTCGTCTCGGCGAGGTTTCGTCGCGGAGGTCAAGGAGTCGGTCGGCCGCGTGTGGCGGCGTCCCTGAGGGACGGCCGGGCCTGGTTGCCCCTGACGTTGGCGGTGTCGAGCCGGCTGATCCGGTTCACGTCGCGGACGAGCCGCCGGTAGTCGAGCCGGATCCGGCTCTAGGGCGCACGTCCTTGTCCGGCGGCGGGACGAAGCCGAACTGATGGGCTCGTCGAGGTTGAGCTCCTACCTGCGACAAGCAGGTCGGACAACGAGGAGGTCGACTCGTTGCCACTGCCGGCCCCCGCCGATCTTCTGTCCGCCGGTGTATGGCGGCAAAGCCCGGCGCGCCGGCAGACCTCGCACCCCGAGGGCCTGCTCCCATGTCGTTCGCAGATTGCTCGAGCACCTGATAGCGTTGTGGAGCGGAGCTGGGAAGCCGTCCAAGCCGTTCGACGCGCGCGTTCGCTTGGCCCAGGACTCGCAAGCCGAGCACGCACAACGAGAACGAGCAGCGCCGCGATCACGAGGAACGAGAGCAGCAGCTTCGTACGGACGGTCGCCGGAACGCCCGCGACCGTCCGCACGAGCCGGTTCTCGATTCCGGCGAACGCCGCCCACCCGCCTCGTGCTCGGCGGCGCGTCGACCGCCTCGGACCCGGCCATCGGCTCCCTCGGCTAGGGGTTGGCGCTCAGCACGGCCGGCTGGGCGGCCGAGTTACCGAAAAGCCACCTCCCGGTCGAGCTTCTTGATCTGGTGGTGACACCTCAACATACGACACCACCTGAGCCGTTTTCGGGTCGATGTAGTGGCACTCGAAGTTGAGCGTTCCCTTGTCGCCGTTCACGGTCGCCTTGAGCTTGTACGAGGGGGTGTCCGACTCCCAGTGGTTCCCGGGCTGGAAGGCCTTCGCCTTGGTGAGCGAACCAGTGCCTGATCTGACCCTTCCCGGTCAACGTCTGGTCATCGATGTTGAACACGGCGCCCGGGGCCCAGAGAGACATCATCAGCTTGATGTTCTGGGTCGAGGTGGCCAGGTGGAACTTCGCCTCGATCTGGTCGATCTGGTAGAGCGTTGCCTGCTTCTCCATCAGCAGCTCCGCTGCCGACGGCTTGCCCGAGCCACCGCAGCCGGCCAAGGCCGCGATGACCACCGCCAGTCCACAGCCCGCCAGTAGCACCCGCTTCACAGCTGTCCCTCCTCTTGGCTCGACGATCAAGCGCTGATCGTTTCACCTGGGCAATCGACGCGTCTAGGGGGCCAACACTCCCACTTGCGAGAGGCTTCCCTCCCGATCAGGCGAGCGGCGGGACGCACGAGCTCGCCGACTGCGCCATCCTATGGCCAACGTGGCAATCCGGCTCGTCCTCGCCGATGACCACTACCTCGTACGCGAGGGAGTCCGGCGGCTGCTCGAGACCGAGCCCGAGGTCGAGGTGGCCGCGGTCTGCGACGACCTCGAGTCGCTCCTCGCTGCCGTCGAGGCGCAGCAACCCGACGTCGTCCTGACGGACATCCGGATGCCTCCACCGGCACCTCGACGAAGGTATCCAGATCGCCGTCGCGCCTGCGGGAGACGCACCCGCACGTGGGCGTCGTGGTGCTGAGCCAGTACGTGGAGCCGGGCTACGCGCTCGCCTTGCTCGAGCACGGCAGCGACCGCCGCGGCTACCTGCTGAAGGAGCGGGTCGACGACCTCGACCAGCTCGTGGCTGCCCTCAGGCAGGTCGCTGAGGGCGGGTCGGTGATCGACCCGAGGGTGGTCGAGAGCCTCGTCGCCCAGAAGACCCGCGTCGAGCGCCTCACCGCTGAACGGGCTGACGCCGCGCGAGCTCGACGTGCTGCGCGAGATGGCCGAGGGGAAGAACAACGCCGCGATCGCCGAGAGCCTCTTCCTCTCCGAGCGCTCGGTCGAGAACGTCATCCACTCCATCTTCCAGAAACTCGGGATCGCGTTCGAGCCCGCCGTGCACAAACGGGTGAAGGCGGTCATCCTCTACCTCGCGGCCGGCGGTTAGGCGAGCGGCACGGTCGCCACAAGCCGCTCTGACCCACCCGACGCCGGGTCGAACGTCAGAACG
This sequence comes from uncultured Thermoleophilia bacterium, assembly GCA_963722065.1. GTDB lineage: Bacteria > Actinomycetota > Thermoleophilia > Gaiellales > Gaiellaceae > PALSA-600. Next base: position 4,711 of record CAVRMI010000020.1, read on the forward strand.
CCGCCGAGCACCTCGATCCGCTCGCGGACGAGGACGAACGCGTCAGCTCCTCCATCGAGCTCGACACCGGCGCCGTGAACCGCGAGCCGCAGCGCACGCTCCTCTCGGTCGATCCGGATCGTCGCCCTTACGCCGGCTTCTCGACTCGCGGCGAGCTGGTCGAGCGAAGCCCTGCAGCAGAAGAACAGCGCAGCCTCGACGTCCGCCGGATAGCGGCCGGAATCGGGCGCCTCGACGGTCGCCGCGATGCCGGAGGCCGCCGCTGCGCTGCGCAGCGCCTCGCGAAGCCCCAGCGTCTCGAGCAGGGACGGATAGACGTCGTGCGCAAGCACCCGCACGCTGGTCCAGCGCCTCTTGAACGTCGCGGCCGATCTCGTCGAGAACGGCAAGCAACGCCTCCCGATCCGTGGCCGGCAGCCGCTCGGCGAGCTGAAGGCGAACCAGGACGGCGATCAGGTCCTGCTGGACGCCGTCATGAAGCGCACGCTCGAGCCTCTGCCGCTCGGCGTCCGCAACGGCGACGAGCCGCCGACGGCGGGTCGAGCCAGAGCCGCCTCCAGTCACGAATGTGTTCATACACGACTCAACCAGAGGCGGCGGCGCCGAGCGTGCGAGCGAAGAAGCCCTGGAGCTGCGCGAAGTCACCGACGCTTCCGAGGGTCAGCCTCGGTGTGGCGTGTGCGAGCGCCGAGGTGACGGTGATGCGGACGCCCGGACCTCACGCTGGAGGGCGAGCGACTCCGCGAGCGGGAAGTACTTGTCATGCGGCGCGGTGGCGATCTCGATCGGCGCCGAGAGGTGCGCAGCCGATCGCAGCGGAGAGAGCGACTCGACGACGCGTCTCAGAGCGTCGGGAAGCGCCGCGAAGAGGTCCTCGAAGCGTGCAGGGTCGCGGTTGACCAGGAGCGCCTGTGTGGCGGCGGCGGCCGGGCCGAGCGACCCGCAAGGTGCGTCGCGGAGCCGGCGCAGCGGATCGGGCGACGCCGGATCGAGACCTCGAGGGCGCGGCCGAGGGCTCGCGCATCGGGCGTCTGGTCGAGGCCCCCGACCAGCGACCGCGCGACGCCGAGCGCCAGCGCGGCGGTACGGGGTAGAGCCCGTCCATCCGGGCCCGGGTACATTCCGGTCGTCGCGAGCATCAGCACCTTCTCGAGGTCGGTGAAGGGAGCGATGCACGCGACGACCGAGATCCGAGCCGAGAGCTCGGCCGAGGCGGCGGTGAGTAGCGCGAGCGTTCCTCCGACCGAGACACCGACGAGGCCGATCCGCCCGTGGCGGGCCTCGGCCGAGTCGGCCGCCCTCATCGCGCAGTCGACGGAGGCTGCGAGCGTCGGGAGCGAGAGCTCGCCGGCCGCGACGCCCGGGAGCTCCGGAATGAAGACGAGGTATCCGGCTCGTGCCAGCGAGGCCGCGAAGCGGCGCACGCCGGAGTGAGCCCGGCCGTCGGGTGTCGCGCCGTTCACGAACATCACCGCCGGCCAGGGAGGTCGCCGAGCGCGGGCGCACCGTCATCGCCGGCCAGGCGCCGAGGGCTCCTCCGTCCTCGGCCGGGTCCGGGGTGCCGCGTTCCCGGGGAGGTCGAGCGTCCGGGCGAGGACGCGGCCGCACGCGCGTGGGCGCGCAGCGGTCCGAACGCTCTAGCGGGGGTCGAGGCGAACAAGACGGCGCCGCCCGAGGGCGAAGATGATCGATCCGCTGACACCGATGGTGAGTGTACGCCGTCATGCGTTCGGGAGTACGAAGAACGCGATCGTCGCGTACTGGCAGGCCACGGCAAGGACGACGAGGGCGTGGAAGACCTCGTGGTAGCCGAAGGTGTCGGGGAACGGGTCGGGCTTCTCGCACGTAGACGAGAGCGCCGGCCGTGTAGGCGAGCCCGCCGGCCACGAGCAGCGAAGTGGGCCCGAGCCCGATGCGCTCGACGATCTGCGGCATGACGATCACGGAGACCCAACCGAGCGCGAGACAGGTGGCGCGGCGACCCACGGCGGGCGCGTGCGGCCGGAACAGCCTTCTCAGGGTGGCCGCGAGCGCACCGCACCAGACGATCGCCAGGATCGGCAGCCGCCAGCCGGGATGGATCACGAAAAGCGCGAACGGCGTGTACGTGCCCGCGATCAGCGCGTAGATGCCCGCGTGGTCGAGGAGCCCGATCCACCGCATGCGTTCCGATGTCCAGCGGCGGCGATGAAAGAGGCTACTGCTGCCGAGCATGAAGGCGACGCTCGCAGCGAAGACGGCTGCGCCCACCTGAGCGACGCCGGAGCGGGCGTGAAGCACGAACACGACACCGACCGGCACCGCTGCGAAGAACGCACCGAGGTGGGCAACTCCCCGAAAGCGAGGCACGACGGTTTGCTTCGGATTCGTGGTTCGACTCGGCGTAGGCTTGCTTAGCACCCAAAGGTGACCTCCAGCGGCAATAGCTTCCTCGCCGGACGCTGAGCTGGACCGGCTGTTCAAAGCTGCAACCCGCTCACTGCTGAGGAGGCACTCTTGGCGGCTCGATTCGTGCGAGCCGCAACGGATCCGGCGCCCGGGGTCTCGCGCACCGCCAGATTTGAGGGTACCACGACACATGGCGATCACTCGATCACCTGAAAGCCCGGCACATCGTCTACCTTTCGGAGGGCGTCCAGCGTCGTGCCGGCGCGATCTCTGAGTTGTGACGTACGACGACGAAACCCGGCACCTCCGAGTGCTGATCGCCAACGAGCAGCGCGAACGGCTCGGGCTGCTCGCTCAGGTCGTCGCCGGCCTCGGCCACGAGGTGATCGCCCGGGAGATCGACGTCGCGGAGGTCGGAGCCGTGACAGCACGCGAGCGACCCGACGTCGCACTCGTCGGTCTCGGTCTCTCGTCCCAGCATGCGCTCGACCTGATCGGAGAGATCGTCCGCGAGGCAGCCTCCCCTGTGATCGCGCTCCTGTCAGCAGAGGACACTGCCTACATCCGCGAAGCCGCCAGGCGCGGAATCTTCGCCTACATCCTGAACGACGAGCCGCAGGGACTCGCGAGTGCGATCGACATCACGCTGCAGCGGTTCGCCGAGTACCAGAGCCTCCAGGGTGCCTTCGGTCGACGGGCGGTGATCGAGCAGGCGAAGGGCATCCTCATGGCGACGAAGGGCGTCGGCGCGGACCGAGGCCTTCGAGCTGCTTCGCGAGCACTCCCAGCGCACCGGACGCAAGCTGGCGGAGGTGGCGGACGCGGTGGTCGAGAGCCACCTCCTGCTCGCGCCGCCTCCCGGGCGACCCGGCGCCGCGCCCGGGGTCACGACCGCCGCGGAAACGCGATGAGCCGTAGAGGGCGCCAGGTCAGATCCCCGACCGTCCACGCGTCCAGAAGGCACTGCTCGCGCTTCTGCTCGCCTAGATCGAGGTAGCAATTGGAGGCGGCCAACGTGTTCCAATCCCTCGGTGAGCTCCGAGCATCGCGTTCCGGCCGGGACGGTGACGATGCTCTTCACCGACATCGAGGGCTCGACGCGGCTGCTCGGGCCTCGGCGAGCGCTACGGCGAGCTGCTCGCCGACCATCGCAAGCTGCTGCGCGATGCCTTCGCCGCGCACGGCGGCCGGGAGATGGACACCCAGGGCGACGCGTTCTTCTATGCCTTCGCCCGGGCGCGCGAGGCCGCGTCGCCGCGGTCGACGGGCAGCGGGCGCTGGCGGCGCACGAGTGGCCGGACGGAGCCGAGTGCCGCGTCCGCATGGGCCTCCACACCGGCGAGCCGGGAGTCGGTGAGGAGGGCTACCACGGGATGGGCCTGCACCGCGGGGCGCGGATCGCTCACACCGCGCACGGCGGGCAGGTGCTGCTCTCGGCCACCACCGCCGACCTGATCCGCGACGAGCTGCCGCCGGGCGTCCGGCTGAAGGATCTCGGCGAGCGGAAGCTGAAGGACCTCGAACGCCCGGAGCGCGTCTACGAACTGGTCGCCGACGACCTAGCCGGCCCGCGTCCCGCCGCCGAAACGTCCGCCCGAGCCGCACGGCCGCCTTCGCCGCGGCCGCCGTCCTGCTCCTCGCCGCCGCGGCAACAGCCGCGGCGTCCTCGTGACCGGCGGTGGCTCCCGCACGGGCGCCGGCGGGTGCGGCTGTGTCGGCCGACTCGGTCGGGGTCTTCAGCACCGCGAGCGGCCAGCGCGAGGGCGAGATCCCCGTCGGCGCCTCCCCGAGCGCGATCGCCGCCGGCGACGGCTCGATCTGGGTGGCGAATATCGACGCGCACACGGTCTCGCGCGTCGATCCGACGAAGCAGACGACGATCGACACGATCCCGGTCGGAAGCAACCCCGACGGGATCGCCTTCGGCGGCGGCTTCGTCTGGGTCACGAACGGCCTCGACGGGACGGTCACCGAGATCGACCCGACCACGAACACGCCCGTCGTGACGATCGCGGTCGGCAGCGGTCCGGCGGGCATCGCCACCGACGCACGCTACGCCTGGGTTGCGAACTCGAACGACGGCACGGTCACGCGGATCGACCTCGCGCACGGGGAAGCCGCTTCCCCGATCCCGGTCGGCGCGAGCGCAGACGGCGTCGCAATCGGCGAGGGCGCAGTGTGGGTGACGAGCCAGGCGAGCGGCACCGTCACGCGGATCGACGAGGGCTCCGGCGCCGTGGTGCAGCCGGTGCAGTCCGGTGGCGGCGCTGACGCCGTCGCGACCGGTCTTGGCTCGGTGTGGGTCGCGAACAACCTCGCAGGCACGGTCACCCGCATCGACCCGGCCACCAACACCGTGCGCGCAACCATCCCGGTCGGCGACGGCCCGAATGCCGTCGCTGTGACCGACGGTGCCGTCTGGGTCAGCGACGAGCTCGCGGGGACGCTGACGCGGATCGACCCCGCCACGAACGCGCCGGCGCACAGCGTCCCCACCGGCAACCGGCCCGAAGGGCTCGTCGTCGACGGCGCCTCGCTCTTCGTTGCGGTGCGCGCGTCCGGCACCGGGCACCGCGGCGGCACGCTCACCTTCGTCGCCCCGGCGATCTCGACGCTCGACCCGGCGCTCGTCTTCAACAACGAGCAGCTCCAGCTCCTCGTGCTCACCGGCGATGGGCTCATCGGCTTCCGTCGCGTGGCCGGAAGCGCCGGGAACGCGCTCGTGCCCGACCTTGCGGTTTCGATCCCCACGCCGACGGCGGGCGGGCGCTCGTACACCTTCAAGCTACGGCCCGGCATCCGGTATGCGAACGGCGCTCTCGTGCGGCCCGAGGACTTCCGGCGCGGCCTCGAGCGTAGCGCGAAGCTCGGGAGGGCTCGTTCTCGGGTTACACCAACATCGTCGGCGTCAGCGGCTGCCTCGCCGCGCCGAAGCAGCCCTGCGACCTCTCGCGGGGGATCGACGTCGACCCGGCCGCGCGAACGGTCACCTACCACCTCATCTCCCCGACCCGAACTTCCTCTACCTCCTCACGCAGTCGTGGGCCTTCCCGGTGCCGGCGGGGACGCCTGTGCGTCGCTGCCGGCCGTCCAGGGCACCGGCCCCTACAAGGTCGCGTCCTTCGACCCGAAGACCGGCATCCGCCTCACGCGCAACCCGAGCTTCCGCGAGTGGTCGCGCGCTGCGCAGCCCGCCGGCTACCCGGACGTGATCGACGTCCGCTTCGGTGGCACGGCGGATGGGCGGATCGCCACCGTACTGCGCGGCGGTGCCGACCTGGCGAGCGGCGTCGCTGCCCCGTCGCCCGCGATGCTCCTCGCTGCGTACCCGCCACCTGAGCCAGATCCGCGTGAATCCCTGGTACAGCACGTGGTTCGTCGTCCTCAACACGAAGGTGGCGCCGTTCGACAACGTGCTCGCGCGCCGCGCGCTCAACTACGCGATCGACCGCGCGCACCTGCGCGACCTCGCCCTCGGGCGGGGCACGGCAAGGTGACCTGCCAGGTCCTGCCGCCCGACATCGACGGCTACCGGCCGTACTGCCCCTACACCGTCGCGCCGAACGCGGCCGGTACGTGGACCGGCCCGGACCTCGCTCGTGCGCGGGCGCTCGTGCGCCGCTCCGGCACTGCGGGCGAGCGCGTCACGTTCGTCCAGCCGAAGTGGATCGAGTTCAGCAACGCCGCGGGCCGGTACCTCGTGTCGGTCCTCGACAGCATCGGCTACCGGGCGCAGCTCCGGGTCTCGGCGGATCCCTACCGGCCGGCGGGTGCGGAGCGGCGTATCCAGGCCGGGTTCTTCGCGTGGGGCCCCCTCTACGCGGCGCCCGCCGGCTTCATTCCGCCCGGCCTCTCGTGCGCCGCCACGTGGAACGACGGGAACACCCGCGGTTCTGCGACCGGGCGCTCGACCGCGAGATGGCGCGCGCCGAGAGCCTGCAGACCTCCGACCCCGTGGAGGCGACGAATCTCTGGGCGAAGCTCGACCGCCAGCTCACCGACGCGGCGCCCTGGGCGCCGTTCGCGAACGGCGTCGTGCTCGAGGTCGTCTCGAAGCGCGTCGGGAACTACCAGTACAACCCGCAGTGGGGGACGCTGCTCGACCAGCTCTGGGTTCGCTGACGGGCGTCGCT
>CAVRMI010000021.1:0-23191 GCA_963722065.1 uncultured Thermoleophilia bacterium
TGCTGCGGCTCACCTTCGCGCTCCCGGCGTGCGAAGCTAGGGCGCGTGACCAATTCGATAGATATCAACCGCGCGAACTGGGACGAGCGCGTCCCGGCGCACGTCGGCCTCGCCGACTACTCGGTCGCGCGCTTCGCCGAGGACCCGGGGTTCCTCAGCGGCGTCGTGCGCTTCGACCTCCCGCGTCTCGGCGACATCGCGGGGCTCGACGGCGTGCACCTCCAGTGCCACATCGGCACCGACACGGTGTCGCTCGCCCGCCTCGGCGCGCGCATGACCGGGCTCGACTTCTCCGCGCCGGCCGATCGAGGCGGCGCGGCCTCGCCGGGCCGACCGGGGCCGACGCGACGTTCGTCGACTCCGAGCTGTACGAGGCGCCCGATGTGCTCGGCCGGGCGCTTCGACCTCGTCTACACGGGCATCGGCGCGCTCTGCTGGCTGCCGGACATCCACCGCTGGGCGCAGGTCGTCGCCGCGCTGCTGCGGCCGGGCGGCCGGCTGTTCATCCGCGAGGGCCACCCGATGCTGTGGACGATCGACGAGCGCCGCCCGACGGCCTGCTCGCGGTCGAGTACCCGTACTTCGAGCAGCCCGAGCCGCTCGTGTGGGACGAGGGCGGCACCTACGTCGAGACCGACGCGGTCTTCGAGACGAACGTGACCCACTCGTGGAACCACGGGCTCGGCGAGATCGTCACCGCGCTTCTCGACGCCGGCATGGAGCTGACGATGCTCGAGGAGCACACGCTCCGTTCCCTGGGACGCGCTGCCCGGGCAGATGGGCCGGCCGGCGGCGGCGAGCTGCGGCTCGGGGACCGGCCGGAGCGGCTCCCGCTGACCTACACGCTGCAGGCCATCCGAAAGGAGCTGTCTTGATCAAACAGATCAGCGTCATCGGCAGCGGCTTGATGGGAAGCGGCATCTCCCAGGTCGTTGCACAGGCCGGTTTCGACGTCACCCTCGTCGATATCGATCCTGCGGCTTTGGATCGCGCTCTGGCCCGGGTCGCGGGCGGCTATGCCCGGCTCCACGCCAAGGGCGTGTTGAGCGAAGCCGATGCCGCGGCGGCGCTGACTCGCATCCGGCCGTCGACCTCGCTCGAGGAGGCCGCGGAGCACGCCGACCACGTGATCGAGACGGTCATCGAGGACGTCGAGCTGAAGCCGGACGTCCTGCGACGCCTGGACGCAGTCTGCCGCGACGACGTGGTGTTCGCGTCGAACACGTCGCAGTTCCCGATCTCGGCTCTGGCCGCGGCGTCCGGGCGGCCCGACCGCGTGATCGGCAGCCACTGGTTCAACCCGCCGCCGGTGATGCGGCTGATCGAGATCGTCCGCGGGGTCGAGACCTCCGACGAGACGCTCGCGGTCGCGCTCGAGCTGGCGCAGCGATACGGCAAGGAGACGGTCGTCTGCCACAAGGACACCCGGGGTTCATCACGTCGAGGCTGATCGCGCTGTTGATGATCGAGGCAGCGCGGATCGTCGACGAGGGCATCGCCTCGGTCGAGGACGTCAACAAGGCCTGCGTGCTCGCCTTCAACCACGCGCAGGGCCCGCTCGACACCGCCGACCTGAGCGGGCTCGACACCATCGAGCGCATCGGCACGGCGCTGACCGCGCAGTACGGCGAGCGCTTTCTTCCCCCGAATGCGCTCCGCGTCCCTGGTCAACGCCGGGCACTTCGGCCGTAAGACCGGCCGCGGTTTCAGCGACTACGCCGAGCCTGCGTGACGAACGTCAGCTCTGAGCCAGGCGCCGGAGGATCGGGAGCGCCTGGAGCAGGGTCTCCTGCTCCTCCGCTGTCAACTCGCTCTCGATCGCGCTCGCGAGCCAGCCTTCCCGGCGGGCCCGCTCCTCGGCCAGGGTCGTCCGGCCGCGCTCGGTGAGCTCGATCAGGACCTGACGGCCGTCCGTCGGGTCGGGAGACCGGGCGACGAGACCGGCGGCCCCGAGCTCGGCGATCGTCTGGGCCATCGACTGCGGCCGGACGCGTTCGGCCGCCGCCAGCGCGCTCGTCGTCGCCGGGCCCTCGCGCTCGAGGCGGGCAAGCACGGTGCCCTGTGAGATCGGGAATTGATGCTCGGCCCGGAGCCGGCGGAGGAGCTGGCCGAGGACGACTCGAAGCTCGCTCGCGGAAAGGGCAACGTCCGGCGGCCGGGCCACGGGGGAACCATAGCCCGTGCCTACGCCGTTGCTCCTGGCCGAGAAGCTTCCGCTGCTCGACGCTGAGCCTCTGCGGCTTCGCCTTCAACTCGTCGGCGCACTCGTCGAGCTTCTGCCTCAGAAAGGCGATCGGCTCGAGCTGCCGCTCGACAAGCGGGATCGACTGCGGATGATCGCGGCGCGCTCGTCGTCGGTGCTCGTGCCGGCCTAATGCTCGCGAAGCGCGGCCCCGGCCAGGCCTGGCAGCTGTCCTTGAGCGCGGTCAGCACCTCGAGTGAGAGCCCGAGAAGCTCGTACAGACCTACGAACTCGGAGCAGCCCTAGCCGGGAACGGCGTCGGCCCGGCGCGGCAGCACCCAGCCCGGACGCGGGAAGTGGCACGTGTAGCCGTTCGGGTAGCGCTCGAGGTAGTCCTGGTGCTCGGGCTCGGCCTCCCAGAACGGGCCGGCGGGCTCGACCTCGGTGACGACCTTGCCGGGCCAGAGGCCCGAGGCCTCGACGTCGGCGATCGTGTCCTCGGCGACCCGGCGCTGCTCGTCGTCGACGTAGAAGATCGCCGAGCGGTAGCTCAGGCCGACGTCGTTCCCCTGCCGGTTCAGCGTCGTCGGGTCGTGGATCTGGAAGAAGAACTCGAGCAGGTCGCGGTACGAGGTCTGCTCCGGGTCGAAGATGATCTCGATCGCCTCGGCATGCGTCCCGTGGTTGCGGTAGGTCGCGTTCGGCGACGTCGCCGCCCGTGTAGCCGACCCGCGTCGAGAGGACGCCGGGGCGCTTGCGGATCAGGTCCTGCATCCCCCAGAAGCACCCGCCGGCGAGGATCGCCTTCTCCGTCGTTCCGCTCATCATCGTCCCTCCTCCGCTCGACTCACCGACAGCGTATCGCGGGCACGACCGCCGCCACGCGACCCCTTTTCCGTAAGAATGCCGCCGTGACGTTGCACGGGAACCCGATCCACGAGACGGCACGGCTGCCCGACGGCCGCAAGGTGACCGTCCGGGTCGGCATCCTCGAGGATCCTACATCGCCGACAGGGAGCTCAACACGGTCGTGCTCGAGCTCCGTATCGGAAACGGCGTTCTCGCCTCCGTGACGACGATCCTGAACGCCGATCAGGTCACCGAGGCGAAGCATCTCGCCGACCGCGTCGCGGAGGGCCTGCGCTCGGGCGAGCTCGAGCCGCACGCGAGCGCGATCGAGCGGCTCGCGGACGAGATCCTCTAGCCCTAGCTCGCGACCAGCACCTCGTGCACGAACCGGACGGCGATCGCGCCGTCGCCGACGGCGCCCGCGACCCGGTTCGAGGCGCCGGCGCGAACGTCGCCGGCGGCGAAGACGCCCGGGCGCGACCGTCTCGAGCAGCTGCGGCTCGCGGTCGGCCAGCGGCCAGCGAGAGATGCCCGTCGCAGTCCGCCGCGCCGTCGCCGCAGAGCAGGTAGCCGGCCGGGTCGAGCGCGAGCATCCCGGTGGCGGCCTCGCTGCACGGGATCGGCGCCGATCATCACGAACACGGCCGTCGCGCGCAACCTGCTGACGCTGCCCGTCGCGGCGGTCGCGGAGGCTCACCGACTCGACCGTCGCCGTGCCGTGCACGGCGACGAGCTCGGTCTCGGTGATCACCTCGATCCGCGGCGAGCGCTTCGATCCGGTCGATGAGGTAGTGCGACATCGTCGAGCTCGAGCGCCTTGCCGCGGACGACGACGCGCACGCTGCGGGCGCGCGATGGCGAGGTGCGACGGCGGCCTGGCCGGCCGAGTTGCCGCCGCCGACGACGATCACGTCCTCGTCGCGGCAGCGCTCGGCGTCCGTGGGCCATCGCCGCGTGGTAGACGCCGGCGCCGCGGAACCGGTCGATGCCCTCGGCCTCGAGCTCGCGCCAGCGGGCGCCCGTCGCCATCACGACGCGAGCGCGCGAGGACGTGCTGGCCGTCGTCGAGGTCGACCCGCACGAGCCCTTCGGGGCCGTCGGCCAGCTCGACCGCGCGATGGAAGCTCGAGAGCACGGCGTCGAAGCGGCGGGCCTGGAGCGTGGCCTTGCGCGTCAGCTCCGTGCCCGGAGATGCCGCTCGGGAAGCCGAGGTAGTTCTCGATCCGCGTGCTCGTGCCGGCCTGCCCGCCCGGCGCCCAGGCCTCGGCGACGAACGTCTGCAGGCCCTCCGAGACCGCCGTAGACCGCGCTGCGCGCAAGCCCGGCCGGGCCCGGCGCCGAGCACGACGAGGTCGAACCGCTCGCCGTCGACCTCGGCGCGCAGCCCGAGCGAGCGCGCGACCTGGGCGGCGACGGGTTGCGCATCACCTCGGTGGCGTGCACGAGGACGGGCGTCTCCGAGCGCGGGATGTCGAGCCAGTCGAGCATCGCGGCGCTCTCGGCGTCGGTGTCGACGTCGTACCAGCGCACCGGCAGCAGGTTGCGCTCGAGCAGGTCGCGCACCTCGAACGCGCGCCGCGAGCCGCGCGGCGCGATCAGCCGCATGACGCCGTGCCCCTCGGCCTCGTGCCACGCGCGCCGGGCCAGGAGCGTGCGGAAGATGTGCTCGCCGAACTCGGGCCAGCGCGCGACCATGTCGCGCAGCCCGGCGCGGTCGAACTCGATCACGTCGGTCGGCTCGACCGCCACGCACGCGCTGATCGTCGGCTCGCCCGTGAACACCGCGATGTCGCCGATGAACGTGCGGCCGTCGGCCTGCGCGATGTGGACGTCCTTGCCCGGCTTGCGGTCGACGAACTCGACCAGGCCGCTCTCGATCACGAAGAACGGCGCGTCGCGCACGGCGTGCTCGTAGAGCACCTCGCCGGGCTCGAACCGTGCGCCGCTCGCCGCGCTTGCCGAGCCACGCGAGCTTCGCGTCGGAGAGCCGCGGGAAGAGGACCTCGTCGTCGAGGTCCGGGAAGCTCGCGCTCCGAATCACCTCGGTCGTCGCCATGCAGGGAGGCTACCCGCCGAGGGGAAACGGAGAGGTACGGCACCGCGTGTTTCGTCACCCGCGGGTTTGGAGACCACGAGATCAACCGATGCTCGCTGACCTGAGCGATCAGAGGAGACGACATGCCGAACCGACACGCCAGTTCGACAACGACCAGGAAGACACGCTGAGCCGGACGACCGAGGTAGTGGTGGTCGATCCCGGCCGCCCCGAACCTGTCGTTGCTCCGGATCCGGTGGTTGCGACGGACGATCAGGACACGGTCGCCGGGAGCAGGGTTGTCGCGGAGACGCGGGCAGCCGTTGTCGACCCCGATGGGACAGTGACCACGACGCGTGAGCGCGTGGAAGAGCAGGCCGTGGTCAAGCGCGAGCGCCCGAACTGGATCTGGCCGCTGCTCGGTCTGCTCGCGCTGCTGCTGGCTCTCGGGCTCCTGGCCTGGTGGTACTTCAGCGGCGATGACACGAAGAAGGTGCCGAACGTCGTCGGGTCATCGCTGACCACAGCCGTCAATCGTCTGCAGCAAGCCGACTTCAAGAGCTCGATCACGCGCATGACGCATCCTGAGCAGGCCGGTATCGTCTTCACGCAGGACCCGGGGCCTCGGTGAAGGCAAAGAAGGGCTCCGTCGTCCAGATCTCGGTCTCGAACGGCCCCGGCCTGATCCTGGTTCCCTCGGCGGTCGGGCGCTCCGACGCGTCCGCCCGGCAATCGCTCGTCAACGCAGGACTCCAGGTGACCGAGGTACGGGTCTTCTCGAGTCAGCCCGCAGGAACAGTCATCGCCCAGAGTCCCGCGGCCGGATCGAAGGTCGCCGCTGATCAGTCGGTCCGGATCAACGTGTCGAGGGGCTCCGGCAGGGCGATCGTGCCCAACGCGGTGGGGCTCGGCGAGGCAGCCGCACGCAGCGGCATCGTCGCTGCCGGTTTCCGCGTCACCGAAGCGCACGTTCCCTCGACCCAGCCGGTCGGCACGGTGATCGCGCAAGCGCCCGTCGCCGGCTCACGCGCCGCGGACGGGACGATCGTCACGGATCAACGTGGCGCAGGCGGCCACCGGCTCGGCTGCCGTTACTCCAGCGACGACAACGGCAACGACTCCAGCGACGACCACGTCGACGCGGGCCCGCCCCAGCTCGGCGCAGGTCCCAACCGCCTCGGGCCCGGTGCAGGGAGCCGCTCAGGCCCTGGCCGCCGCCGGCTTTCGCGTGAGCGTCGCCTACGTTCCGGGCACCGCCGCTCTCGGGACGGTGACCGCGCAGCAGCCTGCTGCCGGCACCACTGCTCCGACAGGGTCGCACGTCACGATCAACGTCTCGTCGGGCCCCGGTCAATCGAGCTCGAACACCGTTCCGGACGTCGTCGGGAAGACGATTCCGCAGGGTGTTACCGCCTTCAACCAGGCAGGGCTTCGGCTGATCTTCCTTCGCTTGCCTGTGACCGACAAGGCCATAGCCGGGAAGATCATCGAGCAGAGCCCCGCGGCCGGGGCGAGCGCGCCGAAGAACGCACAGATCCTCGTCTACATGGGCGCCTACCAACGCTGACGTAGCGGCTTCGGCCGATATTCGCTAGACGTCCTCTTCGGCTTTCTCGCCTTTCTCACCGGCGGCGACGATGTCGCCCTCGGTGAAGAGGATCTCCTCGAGCGCGGCACGCCACTTCGGCTCGCGCCGCAGGAGAAACTCCAGATCCATCCCGAAATGCTTGAACTCCTCGTGCTGCGCGTCGAGCATGATCGCCTTCGCCTGCCTGTCGGTCTCGAGCTCGATCCGCTGCGGCGTCCAGCCGATCGCCTCGGCCTCCTCGGTCAGCGACGCGATCATCCGCGCGAAGGTGCGGCCTTCCTGCGAGAGCTCGTCCGGTGGCTCGTGGTACTGATCCGACCCCATCTAGTCCTCCTCGGCTCGTCGATGCGGCGGCAAAACGGCATCGGTTGATTGCACTCGAGCGAGCCTACCCTCGGCGAAGCAGCCCGCAAACACGGACGCCTGAACGGCTGCCTACTCGACCCGGAACCGCCGGACGCACTACCCTCAGCGGGCCGGGGAATGAACAATTCGATCCGTAGCTCGTTTGTGCGCTGAAGACCCACCCGGCGAGCCACGGGGAGGTTCGACTCGTGCTGGGTGAAGCCGTACGGCTCATTCCGTACGCCCTCCTCGCCGCGCTGAGCCCGCTCGGCTTCGCAGCCACGATCACCGTCATGCGAACCGGCCGGCTGACGGCCCTTGGCTTCGCACTCGGAGTGGTGCTCGGCCAACTGGTCGCCTGCGCGATCCTGGTCGCCGTCGGGGGCGCATCGATCCCGTCTCGCGACACCGATCATCCCACCTTCCAGGGACTGCTCGAGCTCGGGCTCGGCATCGCCCTCCTCTGGCTAGCAGCGATCATCTCCCATCGTCCCCCGGGAGAGCTGCACGCTCCCGGCGCGCGCGGCCGATCCAAGGAGGTGCTCGAAAGACTCGCGCGCGTTCGGCCGTTCACCGCCCTGTTCGCCGGCTGATGCTGGGGATCGGAGGGCCCAAGCGGCTCGTGCTGACGGCATTGGCCTCCACGTCGATCGCCGCCGCGGGCGTCGGCGGCGCCGATCGAGGGGCGCTGATCCTCTGGTACTCGGCACTCGCCACCGTCGTCGTCTGGCTGCCCATCGTCGGATACGTGCTGCTCGGGCAGTGGGCGGTCAGCTGGCTCGATCGTGGCCTCGAGTGGCTGACCCGCCACCAAAGGCGTGCCAGCATCTCGGTGCTCGTCGTGGTCGCCGCGTGCTCCTCGTCGACGCCGCGATCACATTGCTCTGACGGCGCGCTGTCGAGACCGAAGATCCGCTCGAGCGCCCGCGGACCGCCGTTCGGCGCTCCGCTACTGAACGTTGAGCGTGACGGTCTTGACGAGCGTCTTGCCGAAGCGCAGATCGACGTGCCAGACGCCGCGCGGGAGCGGCCCGTTCGACTTGACCGAGCTCGTGATCGTCGGCGCGCTCGACTTCGTTGCCTGACCGAGGAGCTTTCCGCCCGGCTCGAACCAGGCCACGGTGAGCGATCGATCTCGCGGCGGCTGCGCCTTGAAGTCGAACGTCACGAACGCCTGCTTCCGTTTGCGTGCACGGTCGCCGTCGGCGCACCGTTCGCCGAAGCGCTCGCGAAGGCACGGCCCACACCCCGCCTGGGGGTGATGCGAGCGTGAGCGTCTTCACCTGCGGCGGCACCGAGAGATGACCGCTCTTGCCGCTGATCGTCACCACGAAGCCGCCGGGGATCAGCCCGAGCGCCGGGTCGAGCTTGAGCGCGATGCTGAAGTGCCCTGCCGGGAGCGAGAGATGCTCGGACACGAGCTTCCCGCCCCCCGAGCGGGCGAGCTGGACGTCGACCTGGGCGGTCTTGCCGATCCGCCCGTGCACGAGCAGCTTGCCGGTGCCGACGCTCTGGTTCCACGAGACCGAGAACGCCGCCGCGTCGATCTGAACGGGCACGATCGCGGCGCTCGGCATCGAGATGAAGCGCGCGGAGATCGTCGAGGCTTTTTGCACCTTGAGCTGGCAGGTGATCGCCATGCCGCTGCAACCGCCGCTCCACCCGCCGAAGCGGAAGCCGGTGACGGGAGCTGCGCGGAGACTGATCGTCGAGCCCGGCTTGTAGGTCCCGAAGCACGTCGAGCCCCTGGCACCGCACGCGATGCTCGCACCGCCGGTCGTCTTTCCGGTCACCGTGCCGCTGCCCGTCACGCCGACCTTGATCGCCAGGAGCGTCGGGGACGGCGTGATCACCGTGCTCGTCGGCGTCGAGACGATCACCGGCTGGCTCGAGCCCGTTGTCGTGGAGGTCGCGGTCGGGTCGACGTTGGCGCGGGCGCCGCGAAAGTGATGTTCACCGTGCCACCCGAGCTCACCGTGCAGCTCGATCCGGTGCCGCTACAGCCACCGCCGCTCCACCCGGTGATCACATTCCCGGACCCGGCGTCGCGTGGAGCGTACGGAGGTCCCGGTAGCGAAGGACGCGGAGCAGGTCCCGGGGCAGCTGATCCCGCTCGGGGAGCTCGAGACGCTCCCGGAGCCCGAGGCGGCGACAGTCAACGAGTAGGTCGTCGGAACGGGGAGCGTCGAGATCGTGAGGATCGGAAGCGTGGCGATGCTGCGCATGCCGAACGAAGCCGTGACGCTCGCGCCGCTGCTGACCGTGCAGGCGACCGGTTCCCGAGCACGAGCCGCTCCAGCCGTTGAACTGGTAGATCCCCGAGTTCGGCGTCGCCGAGAGCGTCACCGACGTGCCCTGTGAAGCTTGCCGAGCACGTCGATCC
Organism: uncultured Thermoleophilia bacterium; assembly: GCA_963722065.1. Lineage (GTDB taxonomy): Bacteria > Actinomycetota > Thermoleophilia > Gaiellales > Gaiellaceae > PALSA-600. Next base: position 9,383 of record CAVRMI010000021.1, read on the forward strand.
GCAGCTGATCCCGCTCGGTGAGCTCGACACGCTCCCCGGCCCGGAAACCGAGACGTCGACCGAGAAGAACAAGGAGATCGCCGTGATCGACGTGATCGGTGGCCCGACCGGTGGAGGCAGGGCCTGGTGGGCTTGCGCGCCGCCGGCCGGGCCGGGCGCGAGTGCGACCGCAGCGACCACCCCGAGGGCGGCAGAGCGGCGAGCTTCAGCGACGCCATGAGCCTGCGGCGCGCGATCTGCCGCCGCGTTCCGCGCTCAGGCCGACCCCGTCGCCCTGAGCCTCATCGCCGCGGTCTCCGATCCCTTTGGACCCATCTCACCTGCCCGGCTACCGTTCCTCGGTGCTCCCGAGGAGCCGATGATACGCCGCGGGAGGCGGCAATTTCAACATCGTTTACATGGTAGATCAGGCAACGGGTACCGGCGGCGGCGAGGACCTCCGGCTCTCGACGGGGGACGCGAAGAACGAACCCTGCCCACTGGGGCATCCACCAGTTCGCGTCGCCGAGCAGCCGCATAGCGCCGGGACGAGGAGTGCGCGGATGACGGTTGCGTCGAAGATGATTCCGGCGGCGAGGCCGATCGCGAGCTCCTTGACCTCGTAGCCGGGGGTCGACGAGAGCGCGAGGAAGGCGAACATGAGGATCAGCGCCCCGCTGGTCACGAGCTTGCCGGTGCGGGCGAGCCCGAGCTCGATCGCCTTGTCGGTGGAGCCGGTCTCGTCGTAGGCCTCGCGCATGCGCGAGAGCATGAACACCTCGTAGTCCATCGAGAGCCCGAAGAGGAAGGCGAAGATCATCACCGGGATGTAGGCGGTGATGGCGTGGTCGGCGTCGATGTTCCAGAGCGAGGAGCCGTGGCCCTGCTGGAAGACGAAGACGACGATCCCGAAGGCCGCGGCGAGCGAGACGAGGTTGAGCAGCACCGCCTTGGCGGCCAGCACGATCGAGCGGAACGCCCGGGTGAGCAGGATGAACGTCAGGCCCAGGACGAGGGCGAACACGTAGGGGAAGCTGCCGAACAGGGCGTGCACGAAGTCTCGGTTGACGGCGGCGATGCCGGTGACGGTGCCGTTCGTCCCCTGGAGGGCGGTGTTTGTGCGGTCGATGATCCCCTGGATGCCGGGGGCGGAGCCGTCGATGGCCGGGAAAGCCTCGACGAGCGAGTTCGGCCCTCGATGCCAGGTCGGCGGCGCCGTCGCCCCGACCACGCCGGGCACCGTGCGCAGCTTGGCGGCGATCTGCTGGGCGTTGCCGCCGTGCTCGACGAGCACGTCGAGTGGCTTCATGACGCCGGCGCTGATGCCGGCAGCGGCGAGTTGGTCGCGGCCGGCGATCGCCGTGCCGGTGCCGGGGAAGTTCTTCAGCTGCGCCCCGTTGACGTTGAGCTGTGTTCCCAGGCCGGCGAGTACGCCGACGATCAGGAGGCCTACGGCCGCGACGATGATCGGGCGGCGGAGCACGAAGCGCGCCCAGCGGCCCCAGGCGCCGTTCTCGGGATGGCCATGGTCGATGAGCCGCCGCGGCATCACCCGAACGCTGTTGATCCGGTGTCCGAGAACCGCGAGCAGTGCCGGCAGCAGCGTGATCGACGCGAGCACGGAGACCACGGGGATCAGCATGCCGGCGAGCCCCATCGACCGCAGCAGCGGCAGCGGCAGCAGGACCATCGACAGCAGCCCGATGGCAACGGTCGTTCCGGACACGATCACCGAGCGTCCGGCGTGCGTCATCGTCTCGACGAGCGCCGACTCGACGTCGTTGCCTTCGCGAAGCTCGTCGCGGAAGCGGAAGATCATCAGGAGCGCGTAGTCGACCGCGACTCCCAGACCGACGAGCGCGATCAGGAACTGCACGATGATCGAGACGTGGGTGACGTAGGTCAGCGCCCAGACAAGCGTGAACGTGTTGAGGATCGCGGCGACCGCGACGACGATCGGCATCAGCACCGCGGGAGCGTCCCGAACACGAAGAGCAGGATCACGAGCGCACCGAGTCGCCGCCGATCACCGCTTCCAGCAGGACGCTCGACCCTCCGCTCGAGCCGTGCTTGCTTGCTTCCTCGAGCGCTTGGTTGCCCGTGACATTGACGGTGTTCCAGCCGGAAGGCCGTTCGCGGCGGCGGCTCGCATCTTCTGTGCGCCGCTGACTTTGTCGAGCTGGTTCGGGCCGGGCGGATAGACCTCGGCGAAGGTGGTGTGCCGGTCGCTCGAGACGTACATGAGGTTGCCGGTCGAGAAGTACGAGCTCGTCAGCGCGCCGGGCATGGCTGCGGCGGCGCGCTGGATCGCGTGCTCGATGGACGGGTTCTTCGTCGCGTCGCCGCTTGTGTGGAAGACGACGACGTCGGGTGCGCGCACGCCGGCCCCGAGGGCCTTCAGCGTGCGCTGGCCGGCCTCGTAGGCCGGCTTGCCGGGGACGGCGAGGGTCTGATACCAGCGTGAGGTGAGCTTGCCGGCGGCGACGCCGCCGATCAGCGTGAGGGCGATCCAGGCTGCGATCACCGGCCAGCGGTGTCAGTCCACGGTGCGAGCGCACCGCCCGGAGCGGGTTTCGGTACGAGCCGGAGCGCCGCTCCGCGAAATGCACGTGCAGCCACGGTGCGTCGATGTGCCCGAGAAGCTCGTGCCTGGCGACCTGCTGGTGGGCCTGCACGGCCGGGACGACGTGCCAGTAGCCGAACTCGTTATCGCCGGCCGCGACGGAGATCGCGCGGGCGTCCTCGAGATGGACGATCCCCGGCTCGACCGCGTAGACCGCGGTGCCGTTCGGGGCCGAGATATCGATCCCGAAGTGGAAGGCTCGCGACTCGCCGGAGATGCGCGGGTCGTTGAAGTTCGCACGAACCGGATGCGGCTGGTCGAACGGCGCGAGCGGCCACGAGTACGTCACCGCCTTATTTTGTCAGCGCATTCTTGGCTTTCTCGGCGGCCTTGTCGACCGACTTCTTTGCCTTACCTGCAGCCCGGTCGATCTTGCCCTCGCGCTTCAGGTCGCTGTCGTCGGTCAGTGCGCCCACTGCTTCCTTGGTGCGGCCCTTTGCTTCATCGGTCTTCGACATGATCTCTCCTTCGGCTCGTTGGTTCTCCTGTTGCTTCCCTCGATCCGCTTCTCCCAAGCGCGCCGCGGTCATTCGCTTTGCCGGATCCCGGGCTCCAGCCCTCGCGTCAACGGCATCGCGTACCAAGACATGACGATTGCCAGGCCGACGACGCCCACGGTCACGCCGGCGACGACCCAGCCGAAGAGAAACTCGATCACGAGGCAGATCGCCGCGAGGATCCCGAGCCCGAGGGTCGCCGTCCCGATCAGGAACATCGCGTGCCCGATCCGAATGACGTCGCCCTTGCCGCCCTTGTTCCAGCGCAACCGGTGGTAGATCGAAGGAGCGACGAGCAGGACCGTCGCGAGGGACGTGAGGACGAGACAGGCGAAGAAGACGATCCGTCCTCCTCGGCCGACCTGGTCGAAATGGGTCGCGAACGGCACGGTGAACAGGAAGGCGAGGAGCACCTGGGCTCCGGGGAGCACCACTCGAAGCTCGCCGAGGAGCTCCGTCATCTGCCTGTCGGTCTTGGCCTTCTCGGACTCCTCGTCTCGGTCGGCAACCGGCAGCCGGGTCATTTCTTGCTCTTCTTCGCCTTCTTGGTCTTCTTCTTCTTCGTGCGCCCGAGGACCCGATTGGCCTTGGCCACGATCTTCTCGTAGGCGCTCCGCGAGAGCTTCCCCTTCTTCAGCTGCTGCTTTGCGCGTCCCTTGGCGTTCGCCGCGTGCTTGGCGTCGGGCATCGGGTACTTGCGCTGTCCGGGCAGGCCGAACTGAGACTTCTTGAGCTTCTTCCTGTTGAGAGCCATCGGTCACCTCCTGTGAGCGTCTTGCTTGTAAGCGCGCGACGGTTCGAAGGTAACCAGCGGGTGGTGGTTCCAATCCTCAGCTGCGGCCGCCGCCGCTCGAGCTACCCGAGCGCGAGGCCTTCGGTGGAGCTCGCCGGTAACGGGTCGGGCAGGCGTCTCATGCGGAAGGCGTTGAAGATGCCGATGAGGCCCGCGAGCAGCGGAACGAGCAGGGCGACCTGAAGCGAGCGGTCCCGCGCCTTCTTGTTGATGCTGAGGATCTCCACCTGGACGTCCTTCGGCTCCGACTTGAGCAGCGGCTCCAGCTGAGCGTTGCTCATCACCTCTGCGTCGTGCTCGAGCTGATTGGAGATCTGCTGCTGTTGCGCAGGCGGGATCACAGGGCTTGCGTTGACCTGCTTCGTGAAGTCGTACGAGAGGAACGCGAGCATGAGCCCGCCGGCCATCGCCAATCCGAACGAGAGCCCGAACGACCCAGCGGCGGAGTTGACGCCGGCCGCCTCGCTGACCCGCTCCTCCTGAATCGGCGAGAGCGTGTAGTTGTTCAACTGCGACACCAGGAGGCCGAGGCCCGAGCCGGTGATCAGCAGCGGGACGACCAGCGCCCAGCCGGTATCCGTGCGAGGAACGATCGGGATGATCGCCGCGATCCCGATCGAGGTGAGGACAAACCCGACGAGAACGATGTTGCTCGGGCGCCGCTTGCCTTCCTTCTTCCCCGCCAGGAGCGCGACTCCGAACATGCTCAGGGAGAGCGGAGCGAGCGAAAGGCCGGCCTGCATCGCGTTGTACTCGAGCGTCATCTGCAGGAAGATCGGTAGCGCGATCATCGCGCCGCCGAGCGTGATCTGCTGCATCATCTGCTGGGAGATCCCGATCCTGAAGTGCGGGAATCGGAACAGGTCGGGATCGAGCAGGGTGACCTTTCCCTCCCGCTTGCGGCGCACGAGCCAGTACGCGAGGAGCGCGAGCGCGGCGGCTCCGATTGCCATCAGCAACCCGACGGCCTCGCCTCCTTCCTGCCAGACGAGGATCCCGAGCACGAGGCCGCCCATCCCGAGAACGGATAGGACTGCACCGACGAAATCGATCTGCCGCGACCCCTCGTAGGGCACGTCTTTGACCAGCTTGATCTGGGACAGGACAACCGCGATCACCACGACCTCGAGCCCGAACCCGACACGCCACGACAGATACGTCGTTACGAAGCCCCCGAGGAGCGGCCCGACGGCGGCGGCGATCGCAGCGGCGGCACCGACCAGCGCGTACGCCTGTTTCCGTGCGGCGCCTTCGAAGTTGCCATGGATGAGCGACTGCATCGCCGGTAGCAGCAGCGAAGCGCCGAGCCCGCCGATGATCGCCCAGAAGATGATGATCGCCGTCAGGTTCTGGGCGAGCGTCATCGCGAGAGCGCCGACCGCGTAGGCCAGCAGGCCGATCACGTAGGCCCGCTTGCGGCCGATCAGATCGCCGACCTTGCTGCTGATCAGGATGAAGGCCGCCGACACGAGCGCCTCGAGCGCGATCGCCGACTGCACCCCGCTCACCGTCGTGTTCAGATCCGCCACGACGGCCGAGATCGACACGTTCATCAGCGACGTGTCCACGACGAGCACGAACATCGCCATCGCGAGGAGAAGCGAGAGCCGCTTGCTGCCCTGCGGCGCGGCGACGACGTCGGACGCTACGACTTGCTCACTCACTGACCCTCCATCATCCAGGTACGAGCTCCGAACCGCTCGAGGAGGAGGCCGTGTCGAAGGCCGCGGTCGCTGACCGTGAGCGATTCCCGCTCGAGCTTCGTCATCACCGTCCGCACGATGCAGGCGCCCGCGAGTATCACCTCGGCCCGCTTGGATTGAAGGCCGACGATCTTCCGGCGCTGATCGGCCGTGCGTGTGCGGTAGAGCTCGATCTGGCGGTCGACTTCGACAATGTCGAGAACGGCTCCCTGCACGACCGTTGGGTCGTACTCGGCAAGGGCGTGCTGGACAGCCGTGAGGTTCGTGACGGCGCCGCCCATTCCGACGAGCATGTCAGGCGCCCGACGCCCGTCGAGGCGTGCGAGGTCTGCGGCAATGGCGTCGAGCACCTGCCGGAGCGCCTCCTCGGAGACGGCGCCTTCGAGGCCGTAGCGCTCCGTGAAGCGAGCCGCGCCGACGTTCAGGCTGAAGCGCTCGTCGATCTCCTCCCCACGCCCGAACGTGAACTGCGAGCTGCCGCCGCCCGTGTCGAACACGACGAGCGATCCGCTCCCGAGAACGAGGCCTGACTGGACTCCGAGATAGGCGAGCCGCGCCTCGTCATCACCGCTGATCACCTCGACCTCGACGCCTGCACGCTCGCGCACCGCATCGACGAGAACGGCGCGGTTCGGCGCCATTCGTAGCCCTGCAGTGCCGACCGCGGCAATCGCCTCGACGCCGTTGGTCCTGCCCTCCTCAGCCATCGCCGCGATCGCGGCGACCGTGCGCTCGATTGCGGCTTCCCCGAGCGTCCCGGTGTCGTCGAGGCCTTCGCCGAGACGGGTGACCTCCGCGCGGTCGACGATCGTCGACCATCCGCCGTCGGCGTGCCGCTCGCCGACGTGGAACTTCACCGAGTTCGTGCCGACGTCGATGACCGCAAACCGCTTCGCTCCGAGCCCAACGAGGGTCTTGAGGCCGCGTGCCATGTTCACGTTCGGTCTCGCGCCGAGACCGAGCTCGCGGACGGCTGCGATAACGCCGGCCGCGTTCTCCGACTCGACCGCGAGCGTTTGGAGCGACCCTTGCCCGGTGCGAATCTCGGAGGCCTCCGCCATACAGCCGCCAACCGTGTAGTGGTCACGCTGCTTGTGGACGCCGAGCGCAAGCAGACCGGCCGTCGGTTCCACGAGCTCCTCGATCAGGTGCTCGAGCGTGTACTCGCTGCGGGAAGCCGGCGGGCCGTCGATGCCGAGCGCCGCGAGCAGCGTGGCGACGTCGTCCCGGCCAAGGGGGAACCCGGCCTTGAGAACGGGCTTCCACTGCTCGAGCCCGTCCTCCACGCTCTGGAGCAGCTTGATGTCCAGCTTGGAGTCGCGGATCTTGACCGAAGCGTCGCTCGCAGTCGAAAGGAGATAGACCTCGTCGCTCTCTTCGACCTTCTCGGGCTCGAGAGCCGAGAACGGGTCGCCGGACTCACCGAAGGTACGCCATTCCCACCTGGGGATCACGGACTCACGTTCGTCGCACCGGCGAAGTACTCGAGTGCCTTACGGGTCTTGGTCTGCTGGTCGCCCGAGAGGTCGACCCCATGCGTGGTGAGGTAGCTGCGAACCTCGGCCGCGACCTGAAATGCCTCGGAAGTGCCGCAGCGAGTCGAGAGCTCGAGCACGCGGGAGCCGTCCGGGTAGAGCCACATCTCGGCGACGAAGCGCCGATCGAGCTCGAAAGGCGTGAATCGCAGCTTGAGCACGAAGATCGGCCCGAGGATCGAAAGGTCGTCGAGCCCGGTCCCCTCTTCCACATGAGCGGCGAAAAATGCCCGCTGCTCCTTCGAGAAGAGCTTCCGGATCGGAAGCTCCCCCGCGACGGCGCTCCTCACGTCGGTCGGGCGCAGCGCACCCTTCAGCGCTGCCGAGCAGACATAGCCGCCCGGCAGCGCGTCGACCTCGACCCGAAAGCTCGCCGACCTGCGCAGGTCGTCCGGAAGATCGGACGGCACGACCGGCCTCAGCTTGACAGCGGAATCGTCGCCCTTGCCCTGGATCCGGCGGGCACGGACGACGACTCCCTGCTTGTCGAGCGCCAGATCGGGCGTGTCGAAGAAGAAGATCTGGCGGATCTGGGCCTCGAGCGGGTCGAGCCCGAATCTCGCCACGGCCGAGCGCTGATCCGTCTCCGGTACGGTCAGCTTCAGCTCGACGCTGTCCGACTCCTTGATCAGCGCGAGCAGCCGTGTCAGCTCCTCACCCGAGAAGGAAGAAGAGGTGCTTTCGGTCGTCGACATTCGCCCTCTCGCTCCCTGCTCAGGCGGTGAGCGCCTTCGCCTTCAGCTGGTCGTACTCGGCCTGGGTGAGCGCGCCGCTGTCGAGCAGCTCCTTCCCCTTGGCGATCTGGGCAGACGCATCGGTCGAGCCGGCCACGGTGCGGACGTAACTGTCCATGTGGGCCTTCTCTTCCTGGGCGCGCTGCATGCTGCGCTCGCCCATGCCCTTCCCCTCGGCGATCAGGTAGATGAAGATCCCGAGGAACGGCAGGATGATCACGAAGAACGTCCAGCCGGCCTTCGCCCAGCCGCTGATGTCGTGGCGGCGGAAGAGATCACCGAAGATCGAGAACAGGAGCCAGAACCACAGGACCCACATGAAGAAGACGAACATCGTCCACATGGCCTGGCCGAACGTGTATGCGACTAACAAGTCTGCCTCCAATTATGGCGTGGTGGGAACCCCCGGACCGGCCAACGATACGCGTAAGAACTCGTGCACGCATCGGGGAGATACCGCACCGCACCGCTCAGCGCGGCGACCCGGCCATGCTGACGCCCCGTGCGTCGTCGGCGAGCTGAGCCTCGACCGCTGCGTGGACGTTCCCGTGAATGTGGTCGGCGCCGAGCGCGTCGACGATTCCATCTGCCGCGAGAGTTGCGACGACCTCGGGTTTCGCGCGGGCCAGGCGCATGGTGACGCCGTCGGCCTCGGCGACCTCGTGCAGCTCGGCGAGCTTCGCCGCCCCCTGCGAGTCGACGAAATCGACGCCTTCCAGGTCGAGCACGATCGCGTGCACCTTGGGCTCGTGGTCCTGGATCACTGCCCGTAGGCGCCGGTCGAGCGCCTCGGCGGTTGCGAAGAAGAGCCCGCTGTCGAGCCGAACGACGCTTATCCCGGGGAACGTCTCGTCTTCCGGGTGCTCGTCCAGTTCCCGGAACACCTGGGTGCCTGCCTCACGGCCGAGCAGCGGCATCCTCGGCGAGGTCGCAACGTAGATCAGCCAGAGGAGCGAGAGGGCAACCCCGACCGCGACGCCGGCGAGGACGCCGACCGAGAGGACGCCGAGGATCGCCGCCACGGAGATCCAGAAGTCGAACCGCGCGACACGGTGCAGACGCCGAAGCTCGCCGATGTCGATCATCCCGAACACGACGGCGTCGATGATCACCGCGGCGAGGACCGCCTTCGGGAGGTGCGAGAAGAGCGGTGCGAGCACGACGAGCGTCAGCAACACTAGGCCGCCGGTGATCAGCGACGCGACCGGGGTTCGCGCACCGGCCGATTCGTTCAGCGAGCTTGCCGAGAGGCTCGTCGAGACCGGCATCCCCTGGAACACACCGGCGCCGGCGTTCGCCATCCCCTGCGCGATCGACTCCTGATTCACGTCGATGCGGTAGCGGTGCCTGGTTGCGAACGCCCTGGCATCACCGGCCGTCTGAGAGAACCCGATCAGGAGCAGCGCGATCGAGGCGATGGCGATCGTCGACACATGCGTGCGGACGATGTCCCAGTCGGGCAGCGCCGGGCTCGGCAAGCCGCGAGGAACATGACCGACCAGGGCGACCCCGTGCGCCCCGAGGTCGAAGAGGCCCGACGCGAGCAATCCTCCGACCACCAGCACGAGCGCCCCCGGCACAGCGGGCACCGTGAACCGCAGCGCAAGGATCACGCCGAGCGAGACGAGACCGACGACGAGCGTAGTCCAGCTGATGTCGCCGAGCCCCTGGATCCACGTGTAGAGCTCCCGCCAGGAACTGTCGCCGCTCGACGACGTGCCCGTGAGCTTCGGAAGCTCGCCGATCGTCACGTCGATCGCCGCTCCGGCAAGGAACCCGGTGATGACTGCCTTCGAAAGGAATTGCGCGATCCAGCCCAAGCTTGAGCAATGCGAGGAGCAGGAAGAGCACACCGGTCGCGATCGTGATCGCGGCGACGAGCTGGGCGGCGTCCTGCCCGCCGAGCCGGTTCGCGAGAACCGCGCCCCCGGCGACTGCAGCCAAGGACGAGCTCGGGCCCGTCGAGATCTGCCGCGATGTGCAGAAGAGCGCGTAGATGATCGCACCGGCTGCGGCCGCATACAGGCCGTTCTCGAGCGGCACGCCCGCGATCCCCGCGTAGCCGAGGTTCTTCGGCACGATCAGCGCGGTCACCGCGACACCGGCCATCAGATCGCCGCGCAGCCAGCTTCGGTCGTACCGGGGCAGCCACTCGGTGACCGGCACCAGCTTTCTCCATTTCCCGGTCGACCCGCTCATCGCGAGATCATCGCTGATCGGATCGCGTAGCATCGGTGCATGCCGAACCCGCCTGAGACGACGAGCAGCACGCCTCCCGCTCGCGGGATCCGCGGTTCGACGAGACGTGTGATCGCCCATGTGCGCGCGATCGTGCAGCTCGAGCAGCAGCTGGCACAGTCCGAGCTCCAGCGCAAGGGAGCGACCGTCGGCGCCGGCGCGGGGGTCGGGGTTGCCGCGGCGCTCTTTGCCTTCTTCGCAATCGGGTTCGGCCTGGCCACACTCGCCGCGGCGCTCGCTCTCGTCGTCGACTGGTGGCTTGCGCTCCTGATCGTGTTCGTGTTCCTCATCGTTCTCGTCGTCGTCCTCGCACTCGTCGCGCGGTCCCTCGTCAAACGTGGAATGCCGCTCTCTCCGGAGCAGGCCATCGCCGAGGCGCGGCTCAGCGCGAAGATCCTGAAGGGGAACCGTGCCGGCTGAGCGCCGCACCGAGGCGCAGCTCCGTGGCGAGATCACGTCCGAGCGGGAGCAGCTCGTCGGCGCGATCGCCGACCTCCGCGAGGGCATCAACGCGCAGCGCAAGACCGCGGAGGTCGTCGGGGCCGTGGTCGCCACCGGTCTCGCGGCTATCACGGCGTTGAAGGTGATCCACAAGCTCCGCCGCGACTGACGCGCGTTCGAATCTCACCCGAAGTGGATGAGCCGGGTAGGCCTTCGCTGCCTTACGCTCAGCAGACCTGCCGGTCGTGACCCCCATGACCGGCTCTCACGGAAGGGGCCTCATGCTCGTTGCGTCAAGCGGCTGGTGGTTCGGCAGCATCCTGTTCCTCATCATCTGGATCCTGATCGCCTTCTGGCCGGCGCGTGTCGCCGGTCGCAAGGGACACAGCTTCTTCCTCTACTTCCTGTTCAGCCTGGTCTTCTTCCCCGCGGCCCTGATCGTCGCCTACATGGTCAAGGACAGGAGGGCCCCCGCCACGGCCTGAGAAGCGGTCAGCCGCGCTTCGAAGGAGACGAGAGCATCCACGCCGAATGTAGGGGGATGCCGGTGGTACAGGGTCGTCCCGCTCGAGCGAGCCATCTATGGCCCGGCGTCGTCGCGACGCTGCTGCTGCTGGCGCTCGGCGCCTTCGCCGGAGCGGCATCGGCCCACATCGCGCGGGTTTCCGCCGGCATGACAACATCGACAGAGACCACCACCAGCGCGCCCTCAACGACCTCGGACACGACGACCGCTCCGGCGGAGACCAGCACGACCGAGGAAACGACCACTGAGAGCACGACGACCGAGACGACACCCGCCGTCACAGCCACCATCGAGCTGACAACCACAACAACTCAGGCCGGCCTGGGCCCAGGCGGCGCCGCAGTCGTCGGGGCCGCGGCAGCAAGCTCCAGCGATGATTCGGAGACCCAGTGGGGCTGGATCGCCTTCGGCATCCTTGCCGCGGCGGTGATCATCTTCGGGATCGTCTGGCTCGTGCGGCGATCGCGGCGCGCCTGACCCCACTCGGGAGACGTGATGGAGACGATCGTGGTGGGCGTTGATGGTTCCGAGGGAGCGGCTGCCGCGCTGGCGCGGGCGGTGAGCGAGGCGAAGCTGTCCGGAGCTCGCCTTCGGGTCGTGTGTGCCTGGGAGGTGCCGCCGGAGGTCTTCGCCGGCGGTTTTGCCCCAGGAATCGACGAGGCAACCTTCGACGGTTTTCGGGATAGCGCCAAGGCCATCGTCAGCGAGGCCCTCGCCGAAGCCGAGCGCCTCGCGCCGGGACTGGAGACCGAAGGCGAGGCGGTCGACGGCCAAGCAGCAGACGTGCTGTTGCAAGAGGCGGAGGATGCTTCGCTGATCGTCGTCGGCAACCGCGGCCGCGGGGGCTTTGCGAGTCTGCTGCTGGGATCGGTCGCCGTGCGCCTGAGCGGTGCCGAGACGCTTAGCCCGTGAGGCCGGAGATGCCGTTGCGCAGGAGCACCGCGGCGAGCAGGAAAAAGATCGCGGCGGCGATCGTCCGAACGTGAGCCTCGAGCCAGTACCGCAGGCTGCCGAGAAGCTGTTCGGCCCATTCGCGCGCGAACAAGAGCGCGACCAGCGCGATCATCAGCGGAAGTAGCGCCATCACCGTGAAGAAGAGCCACTCGGCGCAAAACGCTGCCGCTCCCGGGTTCGTCTCCGAGATCGTCTTCAGCGCGATCGGGATGAAGCCGCCCGGGTTCGCCAGCATGGCGCCCGCTCCGACCACGGCGATCCAGGGGGAGTCCGCGATCTTGCCCATCTGCGCAACCGCGGCCTCGGTTTTCGCGGGGTTCGCCGGGCGGCGAAGCCACCGCACGACGAAGACGAGAAGCACGGCTGCGGCGACGATATCGATGATCGCGACCCACGTCTTCGGGCTGGACGGGGTCTTCGAGGCGGCATCGCCGCCGAGCACGAACGCAGCTGCGATGCCGACCGCGATCGTGAACGCGAAAGCGCCGCTGAAGAAGAGGAGGCCCGTGCGCAATGGCCGGTTCCCGAGGACAAGAGCGAGCACCGAGAAGGTGAGCGTGGTCGGCGAGACCATCGCCGCCAGCGACACGAGGACGAGCTCGGTGTCGATCCAGCCCATCCCCCGACCCTAAACCCAGCAGCCGAGGGCGTCCAACCGGGCGACCACCATGTGTGCTCCCTCGCCCGCCGAGCGCGTGCGAGAAGGGATGATTGCGACGTGAGCGATGAACGTCCTCGTGAGCGATGAAGGGTCTCGTCGACCAACTCGACCGGCACGCCGGCCTCGGGCGGCCGATCCGGTCCTGATCGTGATCGTTGCGCTCTTCCTGCTCGCGTGGCTCGTCAGCCGGATCGCCAGGCAGATCGCGACCTACATCGTCAACCGCAGCGAGCGCCGCCGCTCTGACGCCGGCGCCGTGTCGGACACGGGCGTGATCACCGGCATTCGTCAGCGCGAAACCGCGATCGCGCTGATCCAGACCAGCATCGGCTACCTCGCGTTCGCGTTCGCCTTCGTGCTCTCACTGGCAACGATCGCGGGCGCACAACGGCTGCAGACCATCGTCGGCGCCTCGTTCCTCGCGATCGTCATCGCCTTCGCTGCACAACGGTTCCTGACCGACGTGATCGCCGGGCTGCTGATGTTCTTCGAAGGCTGGTTCCGGATCGGCGACACGGTGGCGATCGACCCCCTCAAGGTCCAGGGCGTCGTCGAAGCGGTCTCGCTGCGCGCCCTCACCATCCGCAGCGTCACCGGCGAAACGGTTCATGTCCCCAACTCCCAGGTCAACGTGCTCAGGGTGATCCCTCGCGGCTACCGGGACGTCGAAATCGAGCTCTTCACCTCCGAGCTCGAACCCGGCAAAGAGCTCGTGAAGCACATCGCCGCGATCGTCCCCTTCGGCATGACCCGCTTCGTGCAACGCCCCGAGCTCGTCGAAACCGAAACACTCGACGACAACCTGTACCGGATCAACGCCCACTGCGCCGTCGCAGTCGGGCGCGAATGGCTCGCAAACGACCTCCTACCCACCCTGATCAAGGAACGCGCCCCCGAAGGGCTCGTCGTCCACGGCCCGATCATCATCTACCTCGACGAAAACGCCCAGAGAAGCTTCTCCCGGGCCATCACGACCCGAAACAGGCGGCCCGGGCCGTCCACGAGCTCGCCCACACAACACAAGGGATAGCTCGCCCCGCGAATCGAGCAGCGGGTCGCCGAAGGTCAGTGCTACGCCCGGGGCCCACCCGAACTGACGAGATGCAGCGTTGCGAGACCGCGTAT
>CAVRMI010000022.1:0-21738 GCA_963722065.1 uncultured Thermoleophilia bacterium
ACCGAGCGGGCCCTGTCGGGCAGTGCGATGAAAGCGCTCGGGCGTCTGGAGGTCTGGCTCGTCGTCGGCAGTCAGGAGCTCTACGGGCAAGAGGCCCTGCGTCAGGTCGAGGCGCATGCACGCGAGATAGCCGCCGGCCTCGACGCCGCGGCCGATGTGCCGGTTCGAGTCGTCTGCCGGGAGATCGCTTCGAGCTCCGAATCGATCCGGCGTGTCGCGATCGAGGCGAACGCTGCGGACCAGTGCGTCGGTGTGATCGCCTGGATGCACAACTTCTCGCCGGCGAAGATGTGGATCGCCGGGCTGGCCGCGCTTCAGAAGCCGCTCCTGCATCTCCACACCCAGTTCAACCGCGCGCTGCCGTGGGCGGAGATCGACATGGACTTCATGAACCTGCACCAGTCGGCGCACGCAGACCGGGAGTTCGGGTTCATCGAGACTCGGATGAATCTGCGCAGGAAGACGGTCGTCGGCCACTGGCGCGACCCACAGGTCGTTGCCCGCGTGGGGGCGTGGGCACGCGCCGCAGCGGGCTGGCAGGAGGCGCGGGGGCTTCGCGTTGCGCGCTTCGGCGACAACATGCGCGAGGTCGCGGTCACGGAAGGGGACAAGGTCGAGGCGCAGATCCGCCTCGGGGTGTCCGTGAACGGCTACGGAGTCGGGGAGCTCCGCGATGCGATCTCCGGGGTTGGAGAATCGGATGTCCACGAGCTCGTCGCGGTTTACGAGGAGGCGTACGACCTGGCCCCGTCGCTCGGCCCGGAAGGGGACCGCCGGGCGTCGCTGCGCGACGCCGCCAGGATCGAGGCCGGGCTGCGCGGCTTCCTCAGCACGGGCGGGTTCGGCGCATTCACCGACACGTTCGAGGATCTCGACGGCCTGACCCAGCTACCGGGGATCGCAGCGCAGCGGCTGATGGCGGACGGCTTCGGCTTCGGCGCCGAGGGGGACTGGAAGACGGCAGCGCTCGTCCGGGTCGCAAAGGTGATGAGCACCGGCCTCGACGGCGGGACGTCGTTCATGGAGGACTACACCTACGACCTTGCTCCGGATGGCCCGTCGGTGCTCGGCGCACACATGCTGGAGGTCTGTCCGTCGATCGCCGCCGCGAGGCCCTCGTGCGAGATCCACCCGCTCTCGATCGGGGGCAAGGCCGACCCCGTGCGGCTCGTGTTCACGGCGGCACCCGGCCCGGCGGTGCTGGTGGCGCTGCTCGACCTCGGCGACCGCTTCCGGCTCCTCCTCAACGAGGTCGAGCTCGTCGCGCCCCCGGAGGATCTGCCACGGCTGCCGGTTGCCCGGGCGCTCTGGCGGCCGAAACCGGACTTCGCCGTCGCCACCGAGGCGTGGCTGCGTGCCGGAGGCCCGCACCACAGTGTTCTCTGCCGGGCGATCGGCACCGAGGTGTTCGAGGACCTCGCGGAGATAGCCGGGATCGAGCTCGTCGTGATCGACGAGCAGACCCGCGTCCGGGACGTCGCGAACGAGCTCCGCTGGAATCAGGCCTACTACCGGCTCGCGACCGGGCTGTGACCGGTTACCTGGACCTGAGGGAGCGGGTGCTCGAGGCGAACCTGGCTCTCGTGCGCGCAGGCCTCGTCGTCCTGACCTTCGGGAACGCGAGCGCGATCGACCGTGAGGCGGGCGTGGTCGCGATCAAGCCCAGCGGCGTTTCCTACGAGCAGCTGAGGCCCGCCGACATCGCGGTCGTCGACCTCGTGACCGGCGACGTCGTCGACGGCGACAAACGGCCTTCCTCGGACACGCCGACGCATGCCGTGTTGTACCGCGCCTGGCCCGACATCGGCGGGATCGTCCACACCCATTCCGCATACGCCACGGCGTGGGCCCAGGCGGGTCGCGAGATCCCGTGCTTCGGCACGACGCATGCGGATCACTTCGACGGCGCCGTTCCTGTGACACGCGCGCTTACGCCCGGCGAGATCGACGGGCAGTACGAACGCGAGACGGGGGAGGTGATCATCGAGACCTTCTCTGCTCTCGGGCGCGAGCCGCTGAGCCTGCCGGCGGTTCTCGTCGCCTCCCACGGCCCGTTCGCCTGGGGCTCCTCGGCGGACGACGCGGTTGAGAATGCGATCGCGCTGGAGGTTGTTGCGACGAGCGCGTACCGCTCGCTGGCCCTGGCCGGTGGGC
This sequence comes from uncultured Thermoleophilia bacterium, assembly GCA_963722065.1. GTDB lineage: Bacteria > Actinomycetota > Thermoleophilia > Gaiellales > Gaiellaceae > PALSA-600. The sequence continues at coordinate 2,155 of CAVRMI010000022.1, forward strand.
TCGGGCCGATCCCGAAGGAGCTGCTCGGAAAGCACTTCTCGCGCAAGCACGGGGCTTCGGCCTACTACGGTCAACCGGCGTGAGGGCGCTGCGGCTGCACGCGGCCGGTGAGCTCCGTCTGCATGAGGAGCCCGACCCGGAGCCGCAGCCGGGTGAGGTGCTCGTAGCGGTCGGCGGTGTCGGTCTTTGCGGATCGGACCGGCATTGGTTCCTCGAGGGAAGTATCGGCGACGCAGTGCTCGAGCGGCCCCTCGTCCTCGGTCACGAGCTCGCCGGCACGGTGGCGAGCGGTCTCCGGCGCGGCGAGCGCGTCGTGATCGATCCCGCGGTTCCCTGCGGGCGCTGCGCGTCCTGCCGGGCAGGGGACGGCCATCTCTGCGGCGAGGTGCGGTTCGCAGGCCACGGCTCGACCGACGGTGGGCTTCGGACGCAGCTCGCCTGGCCGGAGCGCCTGGTACACGCGGTCCCGGACTCGATCCCGAGCAGCGCCGCACCCTTGCTCGAGCCGCTCGGCGTCGCGCTGCACGCCGCCGACCTGGGCGGAGCCGGGCCGGGGACTAGCGCCGCCGTCCTCGGCTGCGGGCCGATCGGGCTGCTACTCGTACAGGTGCTGCAGGCCGCCGGCGTCGCCGTCGAGCTTGCGACCGACCCGCTTCCGCATCGTGCCGCCGCCGCTCGAGCGCTTGGGGCGCGCCGATCCGATCCGGCCGGCGTGACGGTGGATGTCGCCTACGAGGCTGCGGGCGACGACGGCGCGCTCGACGACGCGATCGCCGCGGCCCGGCCCGGTGGGCGTGTCGTGCTCGTCGGGATCCCTGACGGCGACCGGAGCGCGTTTCAGGCCGGCACGGCCCGGCGCAAGGAGCTGACGCTCGTTCTGTGCCGCCGCATGCGGGCGGATGACCTCGTGCGGGCGATTCGAGTGGCGGAGTCCGAGCGGCTGGAGCTCTCATCGCTCGTCAGTGCGCGGTACCCGCTCGACGAAGGCGAGCAGGCGTTTCGCGACCTGGTCGATCGCCGAGGCCTCAAGGTGATCGTCGAGCCATGAGGTGCACGGTCGGGATCGACTTCGGCACCGAGTCGGCTCGCGCCGTGCTCGTCGACTGCGACGACGGTCGCGAGCTCGGGGCAACCATCGAGCCATACGAGCACGGTGTCATCGACGCGCGCCTACCGAGCCCGGACAGCGACGTGGAGCTCGGGCCCGACTGGGCGCTCCAGGATCCTGCGGACTACATCGCGAGCGTGCGGGGAGCGGTGCCGCGGCTGCTCGCGGAGACAGGTGTCTCGCCGGACGAGGTCGTCGGTGTGGGCGTCGACTTCACGTCGTGCACGATGCTGCCCACGCTTGCCGACGGGACGCCGCTCAGCATGCTGGATGCCCTGAGGCGCGAGCCGCACGCCTGGGTGAAGCTGTGGAAGCATCACGCCGCGCAGCCGGAGGCGGATCGGATCAACGCGGTGGCCGAGGAGCGCGCCGAGGCGTGGCTCCCGCGCTACGGCGGGAGGATCTCGTCGGAGTGGTTCTTCGCGAAGGCGCTGCAGATCCTCGACGAGGCGCCGGAGGTCTACGCTCGCGCCGACCGGCTGATCGAGGCCTGCGACTGGATCGTCTGGCAGCTGACCGGGGTCGAGAGCAGAAGCGCGTGCGCCGCGGGCTACAAGGCGATGTGGTCGAAGGCGGACGGGTTCCCGACGCCGGCGTACTTTGCCGCGCTCGATCCTCGCTTCGAGCGCGTCGTCGACGAGAAGCTGTCGCGGACGCTCCTCCCGCCCGGCGCCCGAGCGGGCCTGCTGACCGAGCGGGCCGCCGGGTGGACGGGGCTGCGGCCCGGGACCCCGGTGGCAGTGGGCAACGTCGACTTCCACGGCTCGGTGCCGGCCACGACCGTGACAGCGCCGGGGACGACTCGTCATGATCATGGGCACCAGCAACGGGCATCTCCTCATGGGCCGCGAGCTCGTCGAGGTCGAGGGCATGTGCGGTGTCGTCGAGGACGGCATCGTGCCCGGCTGCTTCGGCTACGAGGCGGGTCAATCGGGTCTCGGTGACATCTTCGGGTGGTTCACGCGGCACGCCGTTCCGCCGGAGTACCACGCGGCCGCGGAGGCGCGCGGGGTGGACGTTCACGACGTTCTCGCCGCGGAGGCGTCGGCGCTTCGGCCGGGCGAGTCCGGTCTGCTCGCGCTCGACTGGTGGAACGGGAACCGCTCCGTGCTCGTCGACGCCGACCTGAGCGGCCTACTCGTCGGGATGACGCTCGCGACGCGCGCTCCGGAGATCTACCGCTCGCTGATCGAGGCAACGGCCTTCGGGACGCGCGTGATCGTCGAGTCGTTCGAGCAGGCGGGGCTGCTCGTGGATGGGATCGTCGCGTGCGGCGGCCTTCCCGAGCGTAACCCGCTGTTGATGCAGATCTTTGCCGACGTCCTCGGTCGCGAGATCTCCGTTGCGGCCTCGCGGCAGGCACCCGCGCTCGGCGCGGCGATGTGGGGAGCCGTCGCGGCCGGCGCGGCAGCCGGTGGGCACGCCACGATCACCGACGCCTCGCGCCGGATGGCGTCGCTGAGCGAGACGCGTTTCGAGCCGAGGCCCGAGAACCGCGCCCCGTACGATGCCCTGTACGCCGAGTACCTGCGCCTGCACGACCTCTTCGGCCGCGGCGGCGACGACCTCATGCGCCGGCTGAGGCGACTGCGCGGATGAGACGCGTCGTCGTGATCGGGGCGACGGGGCACATCGGCACCTACCTGGTGCCGCGGCTGGTTCGCGCCGGGTACGAGGTCGTCGCCGTCAGCCGCGGTGAACGGCAGCCGTACCACGATGCCGTGGAATGGCGGTCGGTGGCGCGCGTGACGGCCGACCGAGACGTCGAGGAAGCCGCCGGCACCTTCGGGAGCCGGATCGCCGACCTCGAGCCGGACGCGGTCGTCGACCTGATCTGCTTCACACCGGAATCGGCCCGGCACCTCGTCGATGCGCTCCGCCCGGCTCGCCCGCTGCTCGTGCACTGCGGCACGATCTGGGTGCACGGACGGACGGCGCGAGTCCCGGTGACCGAGGACGAGCCGCGCACCGCCTACGGCGAGTACGGGATCGGCAAGGCGGCGATCGAGACGCTGCTCCATCGCGAGACGCTCGCCGGAGGCGTGCCCAGCGTCGTCCTGCATCCCGGTCACATCTGCGGGCCTGGCTGGCCGGTGATCACTCCGGCAGGCAACCTCGACGCAGACGTCTGGAGGCGGCTGGCCGTCGGCGAGCCGGTCGCGCTGCCTGCGCTGGGCCTCGGCGTACTGCATCACGTGCACGCGGATGATGTCGCCCAGGCGTTCGAGAAAGCTCTTGCGCGACCGGAGGCGATTGGCGCGAGCTTCCACGTCGCGGCCGAGCAGGCGATGACCTGCCGCGGGCTGGCCCGGGCAGTCGCCGCATGGTTTCATCGCGAGGCTATTCTCGACTTCGTCGACTGGGACGAGTTCGAGCGGCGTGTGGGCGCTTCGCACGCTGCGGTGACACTCGATCACGTCGATCGGAGTATCGCGGCCAGTATCGAACGCTCCCGATCGATCCTGGAGTACGCGCCACGGTACTCCTCGCTCGATGCCCTGCGGGAGTCGCTCCGCTGGCTGGTCGACCACGGTCAAGTTGACGTGTCTGGAAATGCCTTCTGAGCCGGCGCTGCCCCGTCCTCATTTCTCGAGGCGGTAGAGCCTTGCGGCCGTCGCAGTCATGATCTCGGCGGCGCCGCGGGGCCCCGCGACCTGCTCGATTGCTCCAGTTGTCTCGCGCCAGACCTGCACATAGTCACCGTTCAGCAACGCGACCGGCCAGTCGCTTCCGCAGACGAGTCGGCTCGGGCCAAAAGCGTCGATGGCGACGCGGACCGCGGGCTCGAGATCGGTCGCGCTCCACTCCGCCGAGGGTGCAACGGTGTTCAGGCCGGAGATCTTGGCGTAAACATTCGGCTGCTCGGCTGCGGAGCGCAGGAGATCTGCCCACGGCTCCATTTGCGCCGTGCCGAGCGGCGGCTTGGCGAGGTGGTCGATAACCAGGGCCAGCCCGGGGTGGCGCCGGGCGAGCTCGGGAACGTCGCCGAGATGGTCCGGGAAGACCGCCGGCAGCTCGAGGATCAGCCCTTCCTTCTCGAGCATCGAGAGCGCTGGCTGGACGGCCGGTTGCAGAATCCAGTGGGGGTCGGGCTCCTGGTGGATCAGGTGACGTATCCCCCTGAGCTTGGGCCTCTCGAGGAGCTCGTCGAGCCGCGCCCGCGCGCGTCGCTCGTCGTCGAGACAGCACCACGCTACGACGCCGCCGATCCATGACACATCGTTTGCGAGGTCGAACATGTAGTCGGTGTCTGCGTCCGTTCCGGCGCTTTGGACGAGAACGGTCCGCGTGACGCCTACGGAGCGCAGCAAGGGCTCGAGGTCGTCTGGCTCGAACGCGCGCGCGATCGCCGCATGCTCGGCGGTCATCCACGGCTGCGGAGGCCGTGCCGGATTCCAGAAGTGGTGATGGGCGTCGATGGTCACGGTGGGAGTGATTTCACTTTGAAGGCGTCGCGGCCCAGGCCGGGCCGTCCGGGAATGCGTACTCCTCGAGCGACTCGGGCAGCATCTCGATGCTGTAGCCGGGGTCGATGTGGCACCCGGTAGCGACCGCCGTCGACGACCGCAGGATGGCGGAAGTGCTCGTGCAGGTGGTCGACCCACTCGACCACCCGGTCCTCCAGCGAGCAGCTGACGCTCACGTAGTCGAAGACGGCGAGATGCTGGACGTACTCGCACAGGCCGACGCCGCCGGCGTGCGGGCAGACCGGCACGCCGAACTTGGCCGCCATCAGGATGATCGCGAGGACCTCGTTGACGCCCCCGACGCGGCAGGCGTCGATCTGGCACACGTCGATCGCTCCGGCCTGGAAGAGCTGCTTGAAGATGACTCGGTTCTGGACGTGCTCGCCGGTGGCGACGCGGATCGGCGCGACGGCCTGGCGGATCCTGGCATGACCGAGGACGTCGTCCGGGCTCGTCGGCTCCTCGATCCACCAGGGATCGAACTCGCGAAGTGCGCTCATCGCGGCGATCGCCTCGTCGACGCCCCAGACCTGGTTCGCGTCCATCATCAGCTTCCGGCCGGAACCGAGCACGTCTCGGATCGACGCCGCCCGGCGAGCGTCCGAACGCGATGTCGCCGCCGACCTTCATCTTCACGTGCTCGAATCCGTCGGCGATCGCCTTCCGCGACGAGCGCCTTCACCTTCTCGTCGCTCGTAACCGATCCAGCCCGCGGACGTGGTGTAGGCGGGGTAGCCGGCGCCGACGATCTGCGCCTCGCGCTCGTCCTTGCCCGCCGCGCGCCGCGCGCAGGAGGTCGAGCGCCTCGTCGGGCGACAGGGCGTCCTCGATGTAGCGGAAGTCGATCGCCGCGACGAGGTCTTCGGGCGGCAGCCGCGTCAGGAGCTGCCAGAGCGGCACGCCCGCCTCCTTCGCCCAGAGATCCCAGACGGCGTTGACGACCGCGCCCACGGCGAGATGGATGACGCCCTTCTCCGGTCCGAGCCAGCGGAGCTGGTCGTCCGAGGCGAGCGAGCGCCAGAAGCCGCGCATGTCCCCGGTGATCCCGTCGAGCGTGCGGCCGGCCACGAGCGGCTCGAGCGCGCGCACGGCGGCGACACATACCTCGGTGCCCCGCCCGTTCGTGAAGGTCAGGCCGTGGCCGCTCGCGCCGGAGTCGGTGTGGAGGACGACATAGGCCGCCGAGTAGTCGGGCTTCCGGTGCATGGCGTCGGAGCCGTCGAGCGACCGGGAGGTCGGGAAGCGGACGTCGTAGGTGCTGAGGCCCGTGATCCTCACGCCGAACTCCCGATCGAGCTCTGACCAGAGCTCCTCGGGCACCGGATGGTCGAGGAGGCGGACGTCCTCGGCGATCTCCTCCGGCGTCCGGGCGCCGACGAGGATCGATGTCACGGCGGGATGCCGGAGCGGGAACTGGATCGCCGCGGCGGCGAGTGGGACATCGTGGCGGGCGCAGGCCTCTCGAGCCTCCGACGTCGCTCGAGGACAGCGGGCGCCGCCGCGCGGTAGTCGAACGTCGTGCCGCCGGCCAGGACGCCGCTGTTGAAGACGCCGGCGGCGAGAAGCTCGACGCCGCGCTCCGCGCAGAGCGGCAGGAGCTCGTCGGCGGCGGAGCGGTCGAGCAGCGTGTAGCGGCCCGCGAGCAGGACGACGTCGGCATCGCCGCGCTCGACGAAGGTGACCGCGGTCTGCACCACGTTCGTGCCGACGCCCACCCGCGGCGCGAGCGTCCCGCATCGTCTCGACTGCGCGTCGAGCCTCCTCCATGTGCTCCTCCGGGTCGTGGAGGAGCAGGACGTCGACGGCGTCGAGCCCAAGCCGTCGGAGGCTCCCGGCGAGCGAGCGGCGGATGCCCTCGGCGCTGAAGTCGAAGACCGCCTCGAGCGGCGGCGCCCCTCGGAACTCCGGGCTCGCCGTTCCCGGCCGAAGCACGCGCCCGACCTTGGTCGAGACCGTGTACTCCTCGCGCGGCCGGCCGGCGAGGGCCCGTCCGAGCCGCTCCTCCGCGAGCCCCGACCCGTAGAGCGGAGCCGTGTCGAAGAAGCGGACCCCGAGGCCCCACGCCGCGTCGACCGTGTCGGTCGCCGCCTGCGGCGAGACGTCGGCGAAGAGGCCGCCGAGGGGCGCCGTCCCCAGCCCGAGCCTCGCGACGGCGGCAGATCTCATATGATCGTATTATGTCTTCCGGCCGACGCGATGAGTGCCGTCTACTACGAGGGGCCCGGCGTGTTCACCGTCCGGGCCGGCCACGCCCGCCCTCCGGCTGCGGGAGAGGTGCGGCTGGAGGTCGCGTACTGCGGCGTCTGCGGCACCGACCTGCACATCGCGCACGGGGCGATGGACGCGCGGGTGCGCCCGCCGCAGGTGATCGGGCACGAGATGTCGGGGACGGTCGCCGAGGTCGGCGACGGAGTCGAGGGCTTCCATCCCGGCGACGAGGTGGTCGTGCGGCCGCTCGACCCGCGCGGCGAGACGCCCGCGGATCGCGGCCTGAGCCACATCAGCCGCAACCTCAAGTTCCTCGGTATCGACGCTCCCGGCGCGCTGCAGCGGTCGTGGACCGTCCCCGCCTTCACCCTGCACGCGCTCCCCGCCACGGTCGACCTGCGCCTCGGCGCCCTCGCGGAGCCGCTGGCGGTGGCCTGCCACGACGTCCGCCGCGGCGAGGTCGGCGAAGGCCAGCTGGCGGTCGTGATCGGCGGCGGCCCGATCGGGCTCCTGATCGCGCTCGTCGCGCGAGCCCGCGGGGCCCGGGTGCTCGTCGTCGAGCCGGACGCCACGCGCCGGGAGCTCGCGGAGGAGCTCGGGCTCGACGCGCTCGATCCCGGCTCGGACGACGTGGCGGCTCGTGTTCTCGAGGAGAGCGAGGGAGCCGGCGCCGACGTCGTGTTCGAGGTCTCGGGATCGGCCGCCGGGATGCTCGCGGCCACCGGGTACGCCTGCCTGCGCGGCCGGATCGTCGTCGTCGCGATCTTTCCCGAGCCGAAGCCGGTGGCGCTGTTCGACGTCTTCTTCAAGGAGCTCGACATCCGCGGCGTCCGCGTGTACGAGCCGGAGGATTTCGAGGCCGCGATCGAGCTTGCTCGCGGCCGGCTCGCTCGATGCTCGAGCGGCTGATCACCGCCGTCGAGCCGCTCGAGCGCGTGCCCGAGGTGTTCGAGGAGCTCCTCGCAGGCCGGCCCGCGATGAAGATCCTGGTCGACTGCCGCGCGTGAACGCACCGCCTTTCGACCTCTCCGGCCGGACGGCGCTCGTCACGGGATGCAGGCGCGGGATCGGCAAGGCCGCGGCGGTCGCGCTCGCAGCCGCCGGTGCGGACGTCGTCGGTGTGAGCGCCTCGCTCGAGGAGGGCAGCGAGGTCGCGGCCGCCGTCGAGGCGCACGGGCGCAGCTTCGCCGCCTACCGCTGCGATCTCGGGAATCGCGCCGAGGTTCACGAGCTCGTCGCGGCGGTGCGCCGCGACCACGAGAGGATCGACATCCTCGTCAACAACGCCGGCACGATCGCGCGCGTCCCCGCGGCGGAGCACCCCGACGAGCTGTGGGATCACGTGCTCGAGGTGAACCTCACAGCCCAGTTCATCCTGGCGCGCGAGCTCGGCCGCGACATGGTCGCCCGGGGAAGCGGGAAGATCGTCTTCGTCGCCTCGCTGCTCTCGTTCCAGGGCGGCATCACCGTGCCGGGCTACACGGCGAGCAAGTCCGGGGTCGCCGGCCTGACGAAGGCGCTCGCGAACGAGTGGGCGCCCCACGGCGTCAACGTCAACGCCGTGGCTCCCGGGTACGTCGCGGACCGACAACACCCAGGCACTCCGCGACGACCCGGTCCGCTTCGAGCAGATCCTCGCCCGCATCCCGGCCGGTCGCTGGGCCGAGCCGGAGGACATCGCGGGAGCCGTCGTCTTCCTCTGCTCGCCGGCGGCCGACTACGTGGACGGCGTCGTCCTTCCCGTCGACGGGGGCTGGCTCGGCCGGTGAGCGCCGCACGGGCTGAGCGAGGAGACGGTGCTCGCGACGCTCGAACGGGCGCGCGTGCTGCCTGTCGTGGCGCTCGACGACGCCTCCGTCGTCCCCGACCTCTGCGCGGCCCTGCTGGCCGGAGGCATCTCCACGATCGAGATCACGTTCCGGACGGCGGCCGCGGCGGCCGCGCTCGAACGGGCGGCGGAGGTCGAGGGAATGGTGGTCGGCGCCGGCACCGTGCTGACGGTCGAGCAGGCGCGCGCCGCGGCGGGAGCCGGGGCCGCGTTCGCCGTCGCCCCGGGAACGGACGACGAGCTCGTCGCCGCCTGCGGAGAGCTCGGACTGCCGTTCTTCCCCGGAATCGCCACGCCGTCCGAGCTCGGGCACGCCCTGCGGCTCGGCTGCACCACGGTCAAGGTCTTCCCGGTCTCGACACTGGGCGGGCCCGCGTTCCTTCGCGCCGTCTCGGCGACGTTTCCGCAGGCGCGGTTCCTGCCGACCGGCGGAATCGACGCCGGCTCGCTCGCGTCGTACCTCGCCGTCCCGGCCGTCGTCGCCTGCGGCGGGAGCTGGATCTGCGACGCGCAGTCGATCCGCGAGCGGGACTTCGCCGGGATCGAGCGCCGCGCGCGGGCCGCGATGGACGGGGCCGGATGACCTGGCCGCTCGAGCTCCGGCCGCGCGAGGAGTGCCGGTACGACCTGGTGGCGCTCGGCGAGGTGATGCTCCGCCTCGACCCCGGCGAAGGGCGCATCGCCACCACGCGGTCCTTTCGCGCCTGGGAGGGCGGCGGCGAGTACAACGTCGCGCGAGGGCTTCGCCGCTGCTTCGGCCTTCGAGCCGGGATCGTCACGGCGCTCGCCGACAACCCGGTCGGGCGGCTGATCGAGGATCTGATGCTGCAGGGAGGCGTCGAGCAGGCGGAGCTCGTCTGGCGCGCCTACGACGGGATCGGCCGGGAGGTCCGAAACGGGCTCAACTTCACCGAACGCGGGTTCGGCGTGCGCGGTGCCGTCGGCTGCTCGGACCGCGGACACACCGCCGCGTCGCAGCTGCGGCCGGGCGACGTCGACTGGGAGCGGATCTTCGGCGACGACGGCGCGCGCTGGTTCCACACGGGCGGCGTCTTCTGCGCGCTCTCGGAGACGACGCCCGCGGTCGCGCTCGAGGCCGTCTCCGCGGCGCGCCGCCACGGCGCCGTCGTCTCCTACGACCTGAACTACCGGCCGTCGCTGTGGCGCTCGCGCGGCGGCGCGGACGCGGCGGCGGAGGTCAACCGTGAGATCGTCCGGCACGTGGACGTCCTCTTCGGCAACGAGGAGGACTTCGCCGCGGCGCTCGGGTATCCCCTGGAGGAGGCGGACGAGAACCTCCTCGAGCTCGACGTCGGGAGCTACGAGCGCCTGCTCGGCCGCGTGCTCGACGATCAGCCGCAGGTCGCGCTCGTCGCCTCGACCCTGCGCAGGGCGCGCACGGCGACCCTGAACGACTGGAGCGCCGTGTGCCGGACGCGCGACGGGTTTCGGGTCGGCCCGTCGTTCGAGGCCCTCGAGATCCTCGACCGCGTCGGCGGCGGCGACTCGTTCGCCTCCGGGCTCGTCTACGGCTTGCTCGAGCAGCTCGACGTCGAGACGGCGCTCGCCTACGGCGTGGCGCACGGGGCGCTTGCGATGACGACGCCCGGCGACACCTCGATGGCGACGCTCGCCGAGGTCGAGCGGCTCGTCGCCGGTCGCGCTCCCCGCGTCGACCGTTAGCGCGCCCGAGCAGCGACGACCGACACGTATGGACATATGATGTTTGTATGGCCGAGCTCTTTCGCTCCACCGGTGTGCAGGCGCACCCCTCGCGCGAACGTGGCGCGCCCTGGCGGCCCGCGCGTTTCGCCGCGGTCGTGGTCGAGGAGCTGGCGCGGCAGATCATCAGCGGAGCGTTTGCCGTCGACGACGTGCTGCCGACCGAGCCGGCGCTCTGCGAGCAGTTCGGCTTCAGCCGCACCGTCATTCGCGAGGGTCTGAAGCTGCTCGAGGAGCGCGGTCTCGTGCGGATCGAGCAGGGGCGCGGGACGACCGTCCAGCCCCGCGACGCCTGGAACCTCCTCGACCCGGTCGTGCTCCGGATCGCCCTCGAGTACGACACCGACCTGTCGCTGCTCGACGACCTGATCGTCGTCCGCCGGGAGCTCGAGCGCGAGATGGCGCGGGCCGCGGCAACGCGTCTGACCGACGAGGAGCTCGCCGCGCTCGCCGAGAACCTCGAGCAGATGGAAGGATCGTACGGCGACTACGAGCAGTTCCGCGAGTACGACCAGGGCTTTCACGCGATCGTCATGAAGGCCTCCGGCAACGAGGTCGGCCTGACGATCGTGCGCGTCATCCACCGGCACGGCGGGGTGATGCCGCCGCTCGCCTCGGCGGCGAGCCGCGCCGCCCTGAAGGAGACCGCCAGGGATCATCGAGGGATCCTCGAGGCGCTCGCCGCTCGCGACGGTGAGCTGGCCGGCGAGCGGATCGCCTCGCACATCGATTCGGCATGGGCCGAGCGGAGGGATCGCGCAGTTCGCACTTGACATCGGGTGATCATTCGTATGATGATACTCCCCGATGCGCATCGCAGCAGTCGACGTCGACCTGGTTCTCCTCCCCGCGGTCTCCCCGCCGTTCGCCTGGCGGCGGGGTCTCCGCGGCTCCGCCCAGGCCCGCACCACCGCGGTGCTGCGGATCACGACCGAGGACGGCGCCGTCGGCGAGGCCTACCACGAGTGGAGCGGGCCGATGCTCGCCGACATCGTCGATCGGGTGCTTCGCGAGGAGCTCGTCGGCGAGCGGGCCGACCGGCGCGAGTGGCTCTGGCACCGGCTCTGGGAGCTCGACCGGACGGAGGAGTTCCCGATCTGGCTCTTCGGCGTCGTCGACGTCGCGCTCTGGGACCTCGAGGGCACGCGTCCTCGGGGTGCCGGTGCACCGCCTGCTCGGGACCTACCGCGACGCGATCCCGGCGTACGCCTCGACGACGACGTTCTCGACGGTCGAGGAGTACCTCGAGGTCGCCGACCAGTGCCTCGAGCTCGGCTACCCGGCGATCAAGCTCCACGCGTGGGGCGACGCGAGGGGCGACGCCGATCTCTGCCAGCGCCTGCGGGCGCACGTCGGCCCCGACATCGACCTGATGTACGACGGCTCGGCCGGGTTCGACCTGCCGGACGCGGTCTACCTCGGTCACGCGCTCGCCGAGGCGGATTACCGCTGGTACGAGGAGCCGATGCGCGAGTTCAGCGTGACCGCGTATCGCTGGCTGGCCGAGCGCGTCGAGGTTCCGCTCCTCGTCGGCGAGACGTCCGACGGAAGCCATCTCAACACCGCCGACTTCATCGCCTCGGGTTGCGCGACGTACGTCCGGACGAGCGCGAACCACCGCGGCGGCATGACCGGTGCGATGCGCATCGCCCACCTCGCCGACTCGTTCCGCCTGCGCGCCGAGGTGCACGGGCCGACCGAGACGGCCGTCCATCTCTGCATGGCGATCCCGAACTGCACCTACTACGAGTCGCTCGTCACGTCCAACCCGGTCGTGCGCGAGTCGCGTGTCGGGCCGGACGGCCTCGTGCACGCGCCGACCTCGCCGGGAATCGAGCTGCCGGAGTTCGTGCGGGAGCAGCGCACGCCGGTGAAAAGGTGAGCAGGCCCAACTCGATGCACCACAACCCGTCTACAGCAACGCCCCACGCACGCCAACGCGAAGGAGGAAGGAGTGCACATGAAGCTCAACCGCCGGTGGCTCGTGTTCTTGCTGCCGATCGTGGCGGTCGTCGTACCGCTCTCTGCTGCGTCAACGGGAGGAGCAGCCTCGGGGCCGTCGGGCTCGATCACCGTCTGGGTCGACGCCGTCCGCCTGCCGGTGGCGAAGCTCTACGCCAAGACGCACCCGAACGTGCACGTGAACATCGTCACCTACGACGGCGACGGCAACGGCGCGACGACGATGCAGACGAAGATCCAGCTGTGGAACCGCACCGGCAACGGCTGGCCGGACGTGATCTTCAGCGAGCAGGCCAACGATCCGGTCTGGATGGGGCAGAAGCCGTTCGACTTCGCGGCGGACCTCAAGAGCGTCTTCCCGGCGAAGATCCTCGCGGGCTGGCCCGCGCCGTCGATCGCGCAGTGCACGGTCAACGGCCAGCTCGTCTGCCTCCAGGACAACCTGGCCCAGGAGGTGCTCTACGTCAACAAGAAGCTGATGAAGCAGTTCGGCTACAAGGTCCCGACGACGTGGCAGCAGTGGGCGGCGCTGGGCAAGAAGGTCGCCACCCAGCATCCCGGGTACATCATCGGCAACATCGGCGACTCCTACGGTGCCTGGCTCTACCTGTGGGCCGACAAGTGCCCGATCTCGCAGGTCGTCGCGGCGAACACCGTCAGGATCAACGCGACCGACGTGCACTGCACGCGGATGGCGAGCCTGCTCGATCCGCTGATCAAGAGCGGCGTCGTCCCGCCCGAGAGCGTCTTCACCGCGGACTTCGCCAAGAAGTGGGGCGGCGCCAACGACAAGATCCTGATGATGCCGGGACCGGTCTGGTACGCGAAGGACATCTTCAGCGGGACGCTGCACGTCCCGGCCGGCGAGCTGACGGCGGCGCTGCCGCTGCGCTGGGGAAGCGAGCCGCTCGTGACCGGCCAGGTCGGCGGCGGTCCGTGGATCGTCTCCAAGCACACGAAGAACCTGGCGGCTGCCATCGACTTCGTGAAGTATGCGACGACGTCGCCGCTCGTGAAGTCAAAGGTGAATTCCCTCTCGCCGGGCTACCCGTCATACGGCCCGATGGCAAGCGTATGGCTGAACTCGCTGAACAAGGACCCCTACTTCGCCGCTCCCGAGGGCCCGGCGATGAAGGCGGCCGCGAACCTGGTCTGGAAGGGCTGGAGCATGGTCACCTATCCGGATCAGCCCGTCTGGTCGAACACCGTCGTCACGCAGCTCGTTGCAGGGAAGTCGCTGAGCTCCCTGCTGCCGGCGTTCGGCAAAGGGCTCCACAGAACGCGCAGGCGGCGGGGTACAAGGTCGTTCAGACGTAGCTTGTGAGCTCGTCTTCCGCCACGCCGAACTACGCGGGGGCCACGCGACAAGCGTGGCCCCCGCAGCCTGCGGGGGCTGCGCGTTCGTCCTGCCGTACCTGCCGCTCCTGATCGTCTTCGGCGTCGCGCCGACGATCTACGCGCTCGACCTCGCCTTCACCAACGTCGGCGGCGGCTGCGTCGGGTTCCACAACTTCGTGCGGACGTACAACGACTTCCGCTTCATCCCCGCGTTCAAGCACGTCCTCGTCTACACGTGCGTCTGGCTCGCCGCGCTGATGGTCTTCGTCGTCGGCCTCGCGCTCCTCCTCCACGGCCGCGCGAACCGGGTCTCCTCGACCTTCCGCTTCCTCTTCTACATCCCGGGCGCCCTGGCCGGCGCGGCCGCGGTCCTCGTCTGGCTGTTCATGCTCGACCCGACCGTCAGCCCCGGCTCGTTCCTGCTGCACGATGTGCTCGGCGCGGACATCTTCGCCCAGTCGATCGCTCCCGGGAACCTGCCGTACATCTTCGCGATGATCGCGTTCTGGACCGGCGCCGGCGGCTGGATCGTGGTCATGTACGGGGCGCTCAACACGATCCCGCCCGACCTCGAGGAGGCCGCCCGCATCGACGGCGCGGGGCCGATCGCGATCGCGTTTCGGCTGAAGCTGCCGCTGATCCGGAAGTGGATCGCCTACATGCTGATCCTCTCGTTCGCGACCGGAACGCAGCTCTTCGTCGAGCCCCAGATCGTGCAGACCGCGAGCTTCGGTCTCGTCCCCGACACATGGTCGGCCAACCAGCTCGCCTATCAGCTGGCCTTCCGGTACGCGGACTTCAACGGCGCCGCCGCCATCGCCGTCGACCTGCTCATGATCGGGCTCGTCGGCGCCGTGCTGATCGTCACGCGCAGCGGGCTCTTCAGGACGGAGGACTGATGCGGATCGCGGGGCTCGAGCGCCCGAATCGTGGTGCTCACTATCTTCGCCGTCTTCTTCGTCGCGCCGATCCTCTGGCTCATCCTCGCTCCGACGAAGAGCGACCAGGCGCTCATCACGAGCAGCCCGTTCTCGTTCGGCGACTTCCACCACATCGCGCTCGCGTGGAAGCACCTCGACGCGTTCAGCGGCCACATCTACCGCCGCTGGATCGTCAACACGCTCTACTACGCGCTGAGCGCGACCGCGATCACGCTCGCTGTCAGCGTGCCGGCGGGCTACGGCCTCGCGTTCGGGAAGTTCCCCGGCCGCAAGCTCATCCTCTCGCTGACGCTCGATCGTGATGATCATGCCCGAGGCCGCGCTCGTGCTGCCGATCTTCCTCGAGCTGAACACCGTGCATCTGATCGGAAGCGTCCTCTCGGTGATCCTGCCCTTCTCGTTCTTCCCGTTCGGCGTCTATCTCGCCTACATCTACTACGCGACCTCGCTTCCCGCCCGGTCTGCTCGACGCGGCCCGCGTCGACGGCTGCGGCGAGCTGCAGACGTTCCTGCGCGTCGCGCTGCCGCTCGCGAAGCCGGTCGTCGCGCTCGTCTTCTTCTTCAGCTTCGTCGCCGACTGGAACAACTTCTTCCTGCCGTACGTCGTCCTCGCGAACTCGAACCAGTACCCGATCACCGTCGGACTCTGGGACCTGCTCTCCGCGACGCCGTCGTTCAACCCGTCGGTCGGCGGGGGCGGCCAGTCGGTCCAGATCTTCAAGCCCGAGCTCGCGCTCGCGACCCTGCTCGCCGTCGTGCCGGTGGCGATCGTCTTCCTCTTCTCGCAGCGCGCGCTCGTCCGCGGGATCGTCGGCGGAGCGGTGAAGGAGTGAGCGATGGCCAGGGTTGCGTTCGAGGAGGTCTCGAAGGTCTTCGGCGACGGCACCCGCGCCGTCGACAGCCTCGACCTCGAGATCGCCGACGGCGAGTTCGTGGTGCTGGTCGGCCCGTCCGGTTGCGGGAAGACGACGGCGCTTCGGATGGTTGCCGGGCTCGAGGACATCAGCGCCGGCGCTATCCGGATCGGCGACCGCGTCGTCAACGACCTCTCGCCGAAGAGCCGCGACATCGCGATGGTCTTCCAGAGCTACGCCCTCTACCCGCACCTGACCGTCGTACGACAACATCGCGTTCGCGCTGAAGCTCAAGAAGATGCCGAAGGACGAGATCCGTCGCCGGGTCGAGCGAGGCGGCCCGCATCCTCGACCTCGAGCCTCTGCTGGAGCGGAAGCCGCGCGCGCTCTCGGGCGGCCAGCGGCAGCGGGTCGCGATGGGGCGGGCGATCGTGCGCCAGCCGGCGGCGTTCCTCATGGACGAGCCGCTCTCGAACCTCGACGCGAAGCTGCGGGTTCAGATGCGCGCCGACATCAAGCGGATCCAGGCGGATCTCGGCACGACGACGATCTACGTCACCCACGACCAGGTCGAGGCGATGACGATGGGCCACCGGGTCGCCGTGATGCGAAAAGGCGAGCTGCAGCAGGTCGCGCCGCCTCAGGAGCTCTACGACGGCCCGGTCAACGTCTTCGTCGGCGGCTTCATCGGCAGCCCGTCGATGAACATGCTCGAGGCGCGGATCGAGCGCGCGGACAAGGGCCTTGCCGTCGCGGTGGGCGAGACGCGGCTGGCGCTCGACGACGAGATGCGCTCCCTGCATCCCGCGCTCGAGGGCTACGACGGCCGGGAGATCGTCCTCGGGATCCGCCCCGAGGATCTCGACGACGCGGCGCTCGCGAACGGCGATCCGCGGCCGCGGCTGCAGGGCCAGGTCGAGATGCGCGAGGCCCTCGGCTCGGAGGTGCTCGTCCACTTCACGATCGCCGCGCCGCAGGCGGTCACCGACGACGTGCGCGAGCTCGCCGAGGACGTCGGCGACGACCGCGCCGTCGATCAGCTCGCCGCCGGGGTGGTTCCGAACGAGGCCACGCTCGTGGGTCGATTCAGTCCGCGGACGCGTGTCGTCGAGGGTGACGCCGTCGAGGTCGTCGTCGACCAGCGCGCACTGCACTTCTTCGATCTCGAGACGGGCCGCGCGATCAGGGATGACGCCGTCGCGCCGGCCTAAGACCTGCTTCCGGCTGTGACGAACCCGCGAACCAGCGCCCGCTGGGAGACGATGAACACGATCAAGACGGGAAGCGCCGCTATCAGCACTGCGAGTGCAAGCGTGGGCCGGGTCGATTCGAAGATGTCCGAAAGCCCTACCTGTACCGGAAACTGGTTCTCGTTCGGCAGGATCACGTACGGCAGGAAGAAGTTGTTCCAGTTGGCGACGAAGCTGAAGAAGACGACGAGCGCGATGATCGGCCTGGCCAGGGGGATCCCGACGAGACGGAAAGCCGCCCACTCGCTGCACCCGTCGATCCGCGCCGCGTCCAGGACGGCCGGGGGGAGTGCGGTCGCGTAGTAGATGTAGGAGAGATAGACGCCGAAGGGGAAGAACGCGAACGGCAAGATGATCGAGAGCGCGTTACCGATCAATCCCATCGCGTTCAACTCCAGGAAGATCGGGAGCACGAGCGATGCCGCCGGCATGACGATCGCGACGAGCGTGAGCGTCAGGATCAGCTTGCGCCCCCGGAACGAGCCGATGGCGAGCCCGTAGCCGGCGGGGATCACCGTCACGAGCGCGAGCGCGGTCGCACTCAGCGAGTACAGAACCGAGTTCTCCATCCAGCGCCAGTAGATGTGGTTCCCGAAAGCGTTCAGGTTCTGCCATGCGATCTGGACGTTGTGGAGGTTCCCGAGTGCGAGCGGGCTCCTCGTGATCAAGTCGTAATCGGTCTTCGTCGGCGCCAGCACGAGCCAGACGAGCGGGATGATGAAGAAGCCCGCGAACCCGAGCAGCACCAGATGACGGAGGGCAAGCGCGCCGCGGCGACCGGCGCTGTGCTTAGGCGGCAGGACGGACGTCATTTCGTCATCACCCACCTCTGGAAGCGTAGCCAAGTCGCCCACACGGAACGCCTGAAGGCGTCGCGCTCACCGGTTGACGGTGAAACGGTAGATGGTCGTCGATCTGAATGTGCGACCGGGGCGAAGCACGGTGGTCGGAAAGCCGTCGTGATGTGGTGAATCGGGAAAATGCTGCGGCTCGAGAGCGAGGCCCGCGCGCTGAGGGTAGGAGCGGCCGCTCGTCCCGACCAGGCTGCCGTCGAGGAAGTTCCCGCTATAGAGCTGGAGTCCGGGCTCGGTCGTCTGGATCTCGAGCCTTCTGCCGGATCGCTGTTCCTCGACCGATGCAACAGAGCTGAGGGATCGCCCGTTCTCCCGGTCGATGACGAAGTTGTGGTCGTAGCCTCCGGCCAGGCGGAGCTGGTCGAAGTCATCTTCGATTCGGGCGCCGAGCGCAGTTGCAGATGTGAAATCGAACGGTGTGCTCGGAGACCGGAGCGATCTCGCCGGTCGGGAGAAGTGCTCCGTCGATCGGGGTATAGCGTCGGGCGCGCAGGGTCACGAGGTGATCGTCTGTCGTTCCCTCTCCTTCTCCGGCGAGGTTCCAGAGAGGGTGAGGTGTCAGGTTGACGATCGTCGGCTTGTCGGTGGTGGCGGAGAGGTCAAGTCGCAGCGAGCCCGCATTGAGCGTGTAGGCGGCCTCGACCTCGAGCGATCCTGGAAACCCCATCTCTCCGTCGGGGCTCGTGTAGCGGAAGACGAGGCGCCCGGTGTCACCGCCGGACGCCGCGACGATCCTCCATACCCGCTTGTCGAAACCGCTCGGCCCTCCGTGAAGAGAGTTCCCACCCTCGTTTCGTGCGAGCTCATAGGGCGCTCCGTCGAGCGAGAAGCGGCCACCCCGGATGCGGTTGGCGAACCGGCCGACGATCGCGCCGAAGTAGTGGTTCGGCCGGCTCGTGTACCCGTCGAGCTCCGCGAAACCGAGCACGATGTTCGCCGAGCTGGCCTTCCCGGTCAGGCGCCCACAGCTCCTGAATGCCGCCCCATAGCTGATAGCGGAGAGCTGGATTCCGGCGCCGGCTCGCAGTGTGACGCGCTCGACAGCACCACCGTCTGGAGTGGTTCCGAACGGTTCCCTCGAAAGCGTTACCGCATTGTCGCCTTGGTCGCCCAATTCGTTCAGCAGAGGTTGTGGGCTCGGCGCCGTACACACGAACGGACGCGGAAAGCCTGCAATACTCGCCGGAGATGATCGGCCCCACGACGGGTGGGATGCTTCAGCTTGACGCCTCCGGCGGGGGCTTCCCGACGCGGACACGTTCTGCATCGACGTACGGGCTCACCCGCTGTTCGTGCCCGAGGAGCCGGTGGTCGTGGCCCGGGCGCCGGGACGCTTCGACGTCCTCGGCGGGATCGCCGACTATGCCGGTGGCCTCGTCCTCGGCTTCCCGATCGGGCAGGCGGTGTTGGCCGCCGCACAGGTCGCCGCCGACGGCCAGGTCATCGCAATCAGCGGGCGTCGGCGCGTTGCCGTCTCGGCGACCGACCTCGTCGACGCACCGCTCGACGAGCTGGCCGCCCGCTTTGTCGGAGCGGATGCGTGGGCCGCGTATGTTCTGGGACCCGTTGCGCTGCTGGCCAGAGAGGAGCGGCTCACCTCACCGGGCTGCGGCTCCTTATCTCCTCGTCGATACCGGAGGGCAAGGGGCTCGGATCCTCGGCAGCGGTCGAGATAGCCGTCGCCCAGGCGACGGCCGGGGCGCTCGGCTACCGGCTGGAGCCTCGTCGCCTCGCGCTGATCGGGCATCGTGCGGAGCAGCTCGTCGCCCTTGCGCCCTGCGGTTCGATGGATCAGATGACGGCGACCTTCGGCGAGGAGTCGCACATCCTGGCGCTGATCTGCCGGCCGGCCGAGATCGTCGGCTCCTTTGCGCTGCCGGCCGGGCTCACCCTCTGGGGGATCGACTCCGGCGCGCGGCACGCTGTGCGCGACGCGCCTTACCGGCGTGCGCGCTGCGCCACGTTCATGGGGAAAGCCCTGCTCGGCATCGAGGCCGAGTACCTGACCATGCTTCGCCCCGAGGACATGGAGACCGAGCGGCTTCCGGAGCG
>CAVRMI010000023.1:0-9042 GCA_963722065.1 uncultured Thermoleophilia bacterium
GCCTAGAGAGGCCCGGAGGCGGGCCTCGTGCTCACGGGTTACCCGGGCGCGACGAGGCCGTTCTCGTAGGCGTAGATGACCGCCTGGACACGGTCGCGGAGACCGAGCTTCTGCAGGATCCGCGCGACGTGCGTCTTCGTCGTCGCCTCGCTGATCACGAGCCGTGCGCAGATCTCGGGGTTCGAGAGCCCGCGCGCGAGCAGGTCGAGCACCTCGCGCTCCCGCGGCGTCAATCCTCGAGGGCGGCGCGGCGGCTCGGGCGGCGCGGGGCTCCGGCGCGCAAACTCCTCGATCACCGTGCGCGTGACCGCGGGCGCGAGCAGCGCCTCGCCGCTCGCGACGATGCGTACCGCGGCGGCGATCTCCTCCGGCGGCGCGTCCTTAAGCATGAAGCCGCTCGCGCCGGCGCGCAGCGCGTCGTAGACGTAGCCGTCGAGCCCGAAGGTCGTCAGGATCAGGACGCGCGCGCCGGGCTGCTCGGCGACGATCCGGCGCGTCGCCTCGATGCCGTCGAGGACGGGCATGCGGATGTCCATCAGCACGACGTCCGGCCGCAGCCGCCGCGCCGCGGCGACCGCCTCCTCGCCGTCGCCGGCCTCGCCGACGACCTCCGTGTCCGGCTCGGCCTCGAGGATCTTGCGCAGGCCGACGCGCACGAGAGCCTGGTCGTCGGCGATCAGGACGGTCGTCATCGGGATCGGGACAGCAGGACGCGGACGGCGAACCCCCCGGTCGGCCGCCCCGATCGAGGCGGCCGCCGTACAGCGCGACCCGTTCGCGCATGCCCACAAGGCCGTGCCCGCCGCCCGTGACGGGGGCCGGCGCCCCGGCGCCGTCGTCGACGATTCGAGCTCGAGCGAATCGGCGCCGTAGCGGACGCGACAGCGACGCGCGCGCCTCGCCCGCGTGCTTGAGCGCGTTCGTGAGGCCTCCTGAACGATCCGGTACGCCGACAGCTCGATGCCTACCGGAAGCTCCCGCCGCTCCCCCTCGACGCCGCGGCTCGACCGGGAGCCCCGCCTCGCGCACCTGCGCGACGAGCGTCGCGAGGTCGTCCAGGCCGGGCTGGGGCGCCAGCGGATCGGGGTCGTCCGTCCTGGAGCATTCCCACCAGCCGGCGCATCTCGGTGAGCGCGCCGCGCCCGATCTGCTCGATCGTCTGCAGGACCTCGCGTGTCGAGCCGGTCGCCGTCGAGACCCGGCGCTCCGCCCCCGCCTGCACGACCATCACCGAGACGCTGTGCGCGATCGCGTCGTGCAGTTCCCGCGCGATCCTCGCCCGCTCCTCGACCACCGCCTCCCGCGCCGCGACGTCCCGCTCCCGCTCGGCGAGCAGCACCCGTCGCTCGCGGTCGCCGAGCACGCGCCGCACGAGCAGCATCACGACGGTCGACACGACGACGAAGGGGGCCGTGTGCTTCAGGCCATGCTCGCCGCCGCCGTGCTTCCCGACCGGCAGCAGCGCCAGGACAAGAGCGGAGGCCGCGTACGCCAGGAGCCCGAGCGCGAAGACGCGGGTCGGCGTCCAGACCGCGAGGGCGTACATGTTGCAGAACCAGGCGATCCCGTACGCGATCTCCCCCGACGGCCAGAACGTCTGCAGCACGACTGCCAGAAGCGCCGATCCGATCCCGACCACCGCCGGATAGCGGCGTCGGAACGCGACGGCGACGGTCGTCAGCGTCCCGCCGATGCTCAGCGCAATCCGGTGCCCCTCGGCGTCGCCGCCCGTCCAGGTCTCGACCCAGAAGGCCACCGTCAGGACGGCAGCGAGCGCGCGGTCGAACCTCACGGGATCTGGCCGGTAGCGAAGAAGCCGCTCGCGCATGACCGTCAAGGTAAAGCACGTCCGGCCGCGGGTCTATCGGCCGTCCGGATGATCTCCGCACCGGGAAAGATCAGCCTCGCGGTCGAGCCGAAGATGAGCGCCGCGGCCGACGCTTTCTCCGCTCTCCCGCCGTACCTTCGACGAGTCAACGAACTCGACCTCTTGGAGGCACGCCATGTTCAAGCTTCGTTTCCACTCAGCTGCCGCAGCCGTCGCAATCGCAGCACTCGCTGCAGCCGGCACCGGTTCCGCCGCGCACCCCGGCACCACCAGTCTCAGCTTGCTTTCGGTCCAGACGGGCTTCGTCCCGGTCCCGCCGATCAACAAGAAATCACCGCCTCAGATCGGCGGCCGGATGTTCTTCCAGGACGTGCTCTACAACCACGCCGCGCAGTTCGGCAAGCCGAGCGGCGCTCGCGTCGGCACGGCCGAGATCGTGTGCACGCTCGTGTCGAAGTCGCACCTCGAGTGCGTCGTCACCGCACATCTTCCCGGCGGAGAGCCGTCCTCACGGGCTCGAACCCGCTCGGCTCGCATCACACGACCTACGCGGTGACCGGCGGCTCCGGGATCTACGCCAACGTTCGCGGCGCGACCACCGGGACCGACCTCAGCGCCACGAAGACGATCGTCGCCGGGACGCTGAGCCTCTAATCGCGTTCGCGAACGCTACTGCGACCGCACGTACTCGATATAGCCGCGTACGTCGGCGGCCGGCTCCGAGTACGCCTCACCGAGAGCGCTCTCGACCCGGGCCATGTACTCGGACGTCCAGGCCGGGTAGTCGTAGTCGATCACCTTCAGGAACTCGAGTGAGGCGCAGAACCGGATGTCCGCGATCGAGACCGAGTCGCCGCCGATGAACGGCCGGCCCGCGAGGAAGAACGTGTTGTAGACCTCGAGCGGGCCCGCCAGGGCGGCCTCCGCGTCCTTGGCGGCCTTGGCCTTCATCTCGTCGTCAGCCTCCGACGTGCCCACCTCACCCGCGTACTGCGGGAAGCCGAGCGACGGGTAAGTGGCCCGCGCGAGCAGCGGATAGAAGGTCGCGAGCAGGTAGCAGTTGGCGCTGTCGATCATCGCCCGCTTCGCCGGATCGGTCGGGTAGAACTGCTCGAGCCCGTGCTTGTTGCACAGGTAGGACATGATCGCGATGCTCTCCCAGAGGGAGCCCTGCGGCAGGCCGTCGCACTCCAGTAGCGGAGTCAGCTGCGCCGGGTCCTTCGCCAGGAACTCGGGGGTTCCGGTGCCACCCCACACGTCGGTCTCCTCGAAGTCGAGCCCTGCAGCTCGCACGAAGACTCGTGCGGTCAGGTTGTTGACGCTCGGCTTCAGGATGCTGAGATTGTTCACGGCCACGGATCCTCCAGAGTTGTCAGGGGGTCAGTACGGGTTCTGTGCAGAACGGTCGGACGAAAGCGACGCGCGCGAGCGCAGGACGAGCAGCTCGATCGCGTCGGCCAGGTGGATCTCACCGATGTGGTGGTCACCGCGCTCGACGCGCAGCTTGTGGGCCTCGAGGAGCACCTCGGCGTGCGTGTACGGGTAAGGGGCCTCGAACCGGTAGCAGGCGAGCTCGATCGTCAGGCCGAGTGGATCCTCGAAGTAGATCGAGTCCATGAAGCCCCTGTCCTTGACTCCGCTGTGCTTGATGCCCCGCTCCTCGAGCCGCTCGGCAGCCTGCGCGAAGACGGCGTGCGAGACGTTGAAGGCGATGTGATGGACACAGCCGGGGTCGGTCGCGGTGCGGGTCGGGTCGGGCACACGCTCCTCGTTCGTGAACACGGTGATCAGCCGGCCGTCGCCGGGATCGAAGTAGAGGTGGCTCTCGTTCGCGTTGTCGAGATTCGGCTGGTCGAACATGAACGGCATGCCGAGGACGCCTTCCCAGAACCCGATCGTCGTGGCGCGATCGGCGCCGACGAGGGTGATGTGGTGAACCCCCTGCGCCTGGATCTTGCGCACCTAGCGCCCACCCCGCTCGACGAGCTTCGACTTGTACTCGCTCCGCTCCAGGGTTCCCCAGGGCACGAGCTCGACGCTTGTCTGCACGACCAGCACGTTGCGGAGTCTCGCACGGATCGCCTCCGCGAGTCCATCCGCCACGGCCGCTCCCTGGGCGAGCTCCACGGCGACCGGAAGCGGCGGCTCCTGCTTGACATCGTCGGTCGCGGGCTTGACGAGGATGTTGCCGCTGACGTCGGGCGCAAACCCGCTGACCACCTCCCGAACCGCCGACGGGAAGACGTTCACGCCCCGCACGATCAGCATGTCGTCGGTCCGGCCGATGCAGCGGACCCGCGGCCCGGTGCGGCCGCAACTGCAATCGCCCATGTGGATGAGCACGTGGTCGCGGGTCCGGAAACGCAGGAGAGGCGCGCCACGATGTCGCAGGTGGGTGAGGACGAGCTCGCCCGTGGCGCCGTCCGCGAGCTCGCGCGCCTCGCCGGTGTCCGCGTCGATCAGCTCGGGGTGGACGAACCCGCGGGCCCCCAGATGCATCCCGTCCTGGGCCTCGCACTCGCCCCAGAGCGAGGCGCCGATGTCGCCGATGCCCATCGCCTCGGTCACCTTCGCGCCCCAGCCGGCCTCGAGCTTCGCCCGGAACGCAGGCTCGCCGCCTCCGGGCTCTCCGGCCACGAGCACACGCTCGACGGTCGAGGCCGCGAGGTCCATCCCCCGGTCCTCGGCCGACTCGATCAGATACGCAGCGTATGACGGCGTGACGACGACCGCCTCGGGGCCGAGCAGCTCGATCGCGAGCAGCAGCCGCTCGGTGTTCCCGGTGCCGACCGGGATGTGGCAGAGGCCGATTCGCTCGAAGGCCGCGAGCGCCGCGCCGGCGACGAACGGGCCTGCGTTGTAGGTCGAGATGATCCGCTGACCCGGGACGACGCCGGAGGCCGCGTAGCTCCTCGACGAGCCGGTCAGCCAGTTCTCGACGTCATCCGCCGTGAGCGGGATGTAGCTCGGGGTGCCGGTCGTGCCGCTCGTCGAGTAGATGCGGGCGATCTCCTCGCGGGTCGCGCAGAGATGGGAGCCGACGGGGTTGCCGGGCGTCACCGTCTCCTTGAGCTCGCGCTTCTCCGTGAAGGGCAGGCTCGCGATCGCGTCGAGGCCTCCCGCCGCACCGGCCGAGTCGATCCCGGCTTCCCCGAGCTTCTCGCGGTAGAAGGCCGAGCGCTCGAACAGGTACTCGAGCTGCGTGCGGTAGCTCTCGCCGTCGACGGCGAGCTGCTCTTCCCAGCTGCGGGTCTCGATCTCGGGGTCGAGGATCACGATTCGGGCGGGCGGTAATCGACGGAGTCCTCCGCCTCCTTCGCCATCGCGAAGCCGATCGGATTCTCCCGCTCCTCGGCGAGATGGGCGAGCAGGCTCGCGGTGCGGGCGAGGATCGGCACGGACTTGACCGCGGAGGCCGAGAACCCGAGGTCGAGCATGACCGCGGCGATCGGCATCGAGATGTTCAACGGCAGCGGCCTTCCCCAGACCTCGGCCGCGGCCGGGCGGAAGGCGCGGGCGAGCTCGACGTGCACGCCGCTGACGCCTCGTGCGTCCGCGAGCTCGAAGATCCGCTCGGCGCGGGGGTCGACCTGCTTGTGCACCGGATGGCCGAAACCGGGAAGGCGGCCGCCGGCGGCGTGGATCGCACGGGCCTCCTCGAGCACGACCGCCGTGATCTCCTCGCCGGCCTCGACCCTTGCCGCGGCTGCGGCCAGGAGGCGCGCGCACGGCTCGGAGGTGCCGAGCATGACCGGGCCGGCGCCAAGAATCCCGGCCGCGACTGCTCCCTGGAGCGAGTCCGGATCGGCGAAGAGCGTCATCCGGGCAGCGACGTTCGACGGCATCATCCCGTGCTCGGCGATCGCGACGAGCAGCGCGTCGAGGAAGAAGCTCTGCTGCTCGGTCGGCTCTTCGCCCGTGAGCAGGAGATAGAAGTACTGGCTGAAGCTGACCCCTCCGATCAGCTCGCCGCAGAGATCGCGTCCCCGCACCTCGACCCTGTCGGGGTAGGCCCGGCTGATCTGCGTGACGGGCCTTGCGGGGTCACCGTGCTGCATACGGCGCGCAACCTAGCCGAAACGCTGCTTTCGCTATCGTCGCGCCCGGTGGACAGCCCCGGGCTGCTTACGGTCACCCGCGATTGGGGGTGGATCGGCATCACCGGGTTCGGGGGGCCGCCGGCGCATATCGCGCTGCTGCGGCGTCTCTGCGTCGAGCGGCGCGGCTGGATTGCCGCGCAGGAGTTCGAGGATGCGATCGCGGCGTGCAACCTGCTGCCGGGCCCGGCCTCGACGCAGCTCGCGATCTTCTGCGCCTGGCGCGTTCGGGGCCGGCTCGGCGGGCTGGTCGGCGGGCTCGCGTTCGTGCTGCCGGGGCTGGTCGCGATCCTGGCGCTGTCGGCGCTCTTCCTCGCGAGCTCGCCGCCGCGATGGGTTCTCGGCGCGGGCGCCGGTGCGGGCGCGGCGGTGGCGGCCGTCGCCGTGCAGGCCGGCTGGAGCCTCGTGCCGGAGTCCCGCCGGCGGGCGCGGAGCCTGCCGAGGTGGGTCGTCTACCTGCTCGCCGGGGGCGTCTCGGCGGCGACGATCGGGCCGTGGCTCGTGCTCGTGCTGGTCGGCTGCGGGCTCGTGGAGCTGGCGGTGACCTCGCGGGGCGAAGGGCGGCTCCTCGGGATCGGGCCGCTGCCGGTCGCGGCCGCCGTCGGCGGCGTGCCGGCGCTCGCGTGGGTGGCGCTCAAGGTCGGCGCCCTCTCCTACGGCGGAGGCTTCGTGATCGTGCCGCTGATGCAGGCGGACGCGGTGAACCGGTACCACTGGCTCACCTCCGGCCAGTTCCTGAACGCGGTCGCGCTCGGCCAGGTCACCCCGGGCCCGGTCGTCCATACGGTCGCCGCGGTCGGTTACGGAGCACACGGGCTCGGCGGCGGGCTCCTCGCAGCGCTCGTCGCGTTCACGCCGTCGTTCGCGTTCGTGCTGCTCGGGGCGGGCGGGTTCCAGCGTCTCCGCGACAGCGATCGGGCGCAAGCGTTCCTCGGCGGTGCGGGCCCGGCCGCTGCCGGGGCGATCCTCGGAACCGCCGTGCCGCTCGTTCGCGCCCTGTCGGAGACGTGGCAGTACGCAGTGCTCGCCGGGGCCGCGGTGCTCCTGCTCGTGCTCCGCCGCGGCGTGGTGCCAACCCTGCTCGTGGCCGGGGCGATCGGCGTCGCGGTCGCTCTCGCAGGCGGCAGCCTTCCGCACTAAGGGCGCGAGCCGGGGACAGTCCCGGCAAGCCACGGCGGGGGACTGTCCCCAGACACGTCCCGGCAGGCCACGTCGGGGGACTGTCCCCAGACACGTCCCGGCAGGCCACGTCGGGGGACTGTCCCCAGACGCGTCTCGGCAGGCCATGGCCGTTTGGGCCCGCAGGGGTAGCGTTCCGGCGCGATGCAGGCGCTGCTGGTCGACCTCTACGAGCTGACGATGGGCGAGAGCTACGTCGCGCAGGGGATCGACGAGCGGCCCGCGACCTTCCAGCTCTTCTGCCGCAACCTGCCGCCGGGCTGGGGGTACCTCGTCGCTGCGGGGATCGAGGACGCGCTCGCGTTCCTCGACGAGCTTCGGTTCGGCGACGAGGAGCTCGCGTTCCTCGAGGAGACCGGGCTCTTCGGCGCCGCGTTCCTCGACCGGCTCGCCGGACTGCGCTTCACGGGACAGGTTCGCGCGATGCGTGAGGGGACAGTGTTCTTCCCGAACGAGCCGGTGCTCGAGGTGACGGGCCCGCTGCTCGAGGCCCAGCTCGTCGAGACGGCGCTCGTGAACGTCGTGCACTTCCAGTCGCTGATCGCGGCGCGCGCGGCACGGTGCGTCGACGTCGCGGACGGGCGCAGGCTGGTCGAGTTCGGCCTGCGCCGCGCGCACGGCGGGGAGGCGGGAGTCGAGGTCGCGCGGGCGAGCTACCTCGCCGGCTTCGACGCGACGAGCGACGTGCTCGCCGGGCAGCGTTACGGCATCCCGACTCGCCGGCACGATGGCCCACTCCTACGTCGAGTGCTTCCCGAGCGAGACGGAGGCGTTCGAGGCGTTCACCCGGTCATATCCCGACGGGAGCACGCTTCTGATCGACACCTACGACACCGTGGAGGGCGCCCGCCGCGCAGCCGCCGTCGCGGTCGAGCTCGCCGCAAGCGGAGGCCGGCTCGGCGCCGTGCGCCTCGACTCGGGCGACCTGCTCGAGCTGAGCGGCCGCGTCCGCGAGGTGCTCGACGGCGCGGGGCTCCCGGGCGTGACGATCTTCGCCAGCGGCAACCTCGACGAGCACGAGATCGCGCGGCTGCTCGTGAGCGGAGCGCCGATCGACGGCTTCGGCGTCGGCTCGCGCCTGGCCGTCTCGGACGGCGCGCCGTCGATCGACCTCGTCTACAAGCTCGTCGACTTCGACGGGCGGCCTGTGCTCAAGCTCTCGGCCGACAAGGCGACGCTGCCGGGGCGCGAAGCAGGTCTGGCGCCGGATCGAGGACGGCCGCTTCGCCGGCGACCTGATCGGCCTCGCGGACGAAGAGCCGCCGCCTGGGGCGCGGGCCACTGCTGGAGCGCGCGACCGCCGGGCGCGACACGCTCGCCCCGCGCGCGAGCGCGCCTGCTGCACAGAGAGCCGCGCTTCCCGAAGCGCACCGACAGCTCGACTCGGCGCCGTATCCCGTCGAGATCAGCGCAGCGGTCGATGCGCTCCGCGACACCGCAGTCAAGGAGCTCTACAGGAGGGAACCGGCGCGATAAACCGGCGCGCCTAGACGTGCGCGCTGACCTTGATCTGCCTCTCGCGCGAGCCATCCCAGGCGGACAACTCCGAATCGACCGACACGACACCGAGCACTGGCCCCTAGAGTGACCTCTCCGTTCTCCACCTTGACGTCGATCGCGTCCGGCCACGAGAGGTCGCTCAGCGCGTCCTCGCGGATCTCCCGCTGCGAGTTCGTCGTCAGCGCGCGCGAACAGGCGGACCAGATCGTGGCGCGTCAGGATCCCGACGACACGGCCGCGCCGAACGACGGGGATCCGATCGATTTCGTCGGCGACCATTCGCCCGGCCGCGAGCCGGTCCGCACACCCTGCGTCATTACGTCCTCGACTCTCATCCTGCCCTCCTCGTCTGGGCTACCCGGGAGGTTCCCCGTTTCAGCGCTGCCCTAACGTGCGCTCAGGGGACGATCGTGACGAGCGTTCCGATCGGCGTATACG
>CAVRMI010000024.1:0-22435 GCA_963722065.1 uncultured Thermoleophilia bacterium
TATTGATCCTGCAGCGGCGCGCCTGATGGAGGCGTACGCGCTCGCCCCGGACCTCTGGCGCTGGACCGGCCGCCGACGGGAGCCGGACATCGAGGTCGGTTGTGTCTACTACAAGACCGGCCGCGAGATCCTCCTCTTCGACCCGCTCCTGCCGTCCGAGGATCCCGAGGGCTTCTGGCGGGCGCTCGACCGCGACGTGCTCCCGATCGACGCGGACGTCCACGTGCTGCTGACCCGGCCGTCACATACCCGCAGCTCCCGCGAGATGCTGGACCGGTACCCGGGCGCGCATCTCTGGACGACCACCGCGACCCGCGATGCGGTCGAGGAGCGCGCAGGTGCGGTGACCGACACGTTCGAGCCGGGCGGGACGCTGCCCGGGGAACGTCTCAGCGCTCGAGTCCGGCCGTGACGACGAGGTGCTCTTCTGGATTCCGGAGCATCACGCGCTCGTCGTCGGCGACGCGCTCATGGGCGACGGCGAGGGCGGCCTTCGGCTGCACCGCGACGAGCTTCGCGAGGCCCTGCGTGCCGCTGCTCGAGCTCGAGGTCGAGCTCGTGCTCGTCTCCCACGGCGAGCCGTCCGCGGCGACGCCGAGCTACAAGCGCTGCTCGCTAGTCCCTGTCCTCGGGCGGGCGTCGTCTCCGCCCGGGCGGAGGCCCTGCCAGCGCGAGGCGCGCTCGAGCCCGAAGTCGAACTGGTCGAGGATCCGGAGCACCGTCTGGTCGACGATGTCGTCGATCTCCTCGGCCGGTGGTAGAAGGCCGGCGTCGGCGGGAAGATCGTCGCGCCCATCTCCGACAGCGTCAGCATGTTCCGCAGATGGATGCTGTAGAGCGGCGTCTCGCGTACCGCGAGCACGAGGGGCCGGCGCTCCTTGAGGGCGACGTCGGCGGCGCGGCAGACCAGGTTGTGCGAGAAGCCGGTCGCGATCGCCGCCAGCGTCTTCGTGCTGCAGGGGGCGATCACCATCCCGCGCGTGAGGAACGAGCCGCTCGAGACCGCCGCGGCCTGGTCGTTCTCGCCGTAGACGGCGTCCGCGAGCGCCTTGACCTGCGCGTAGGTGTACGCGGTCTCGTGCTCGATCGTGACGCGCGCCCAGCGCGTGACGATCAGGTGGGTCTCGACCGGCAGCTCGCGCAGCCGCTCGAGCAGCCGGACGCCGTAGATGGCGCCCGACGCGCCGGTGATCCCGACGACGAGGCGCAGGCGTCACGCAGCTCTCTCGAGCAGCTGGACCAGCGGAGCGGGGCGACCCGTCGGCCGCGCGGCGGACGAGCTCGAGCGCCGTCGCAGCGGTCGCCGTTCGGGCGGCAGCGGCGGAGCTTCTCCTCGATATGCTCGTGCGTCGAGCGGGCGAGCCGGGTCGCCGGGGGCTGGTCGCGGGCCGCGACGAGCTCGCCGCCGTCGGTGAGCGTCGCCCGGACGCGAACGCCCGCCGGTCGAGGTCGTCGCACGACGGAGACTCGACGCGCTCGGCGGCGAACGCGCCCGAGGCGGCGATCGAGCAGCCGTCGGGCGAGCTCTGCGCGAGCCACCAGTCGCGGTCGGCGAGACTGCGGCGGCCACCCAGCGGGCGGACTGCTGAGCGGAGAGCGGGTCGTCCCGAGCCGCGGTCGCCGCTCACCTCGTAGGCCCGGGGCCGAGCTCGACCTCGAGTCGCGCGACGTCTCGACGGGCCTCCGCGCGAGAGCGCGAGGCAGAGCTCGATCAGCGACTGCACCGAGCTGGCGGCCGGCCAGCGGCGCAGCGAGATCTGCTCCAGCTCCCACCGCTCGCCGAGCCCGGCGACGAGGCGTCAGGATCGCCGCCGTTGGAGTAGCTCTGCGCGAGGCCGCCGTCGGGGTGGGTGAGCCAGCGCTCCGCCGCGGCGAGCCCAGCGGCCCCATCAGCCGGCGAGCAGCCCGGCGAGCCGCGGGCCTGGTTGAACTTCACCGCCTCCGTACCCAGCGCCGCAAAGGTGCCCGGCGCCTGCGCCGCCCGTGGGCCAGCGCGCTCCCGGCGCCGGCCGGGGCCAGGCCGAGCAGACGGGCCACGGCCGCGGCGGCGCCGACGGGGCCGACGACAGCCGGGTGAGTGCCAGCCGCGGTTGCGGAGCGCGGGTAGTCGAGCCCGCCACCAGGCGGACCGTCACCTCGAGGCCGACGGCGAAGGCGGCGAGCAGATCCCTCGAGTCGTGTCTGGACCTCGGCCAGCGCCACCAGCGGCGGCAGCGCGACAGGCGTGACATGGCACAGCCCGGGCGATAGACGTCGCAGACGGTGGCGGAGTGATCGCGTAGGCGTGATGAAGTCGCCTCGGCGGCCGCGCCGGCGCCCCGCCGATCACGTATAAGTCCGGCCCCCGAACGCGCGCGCCGGGCCGGCGACCTGCGCGAGGAGGTCTCGCTGCCGCCCGGCGACGGCGCTCGCGAGCGCGTCGAGCAAGATATCCTCGACCCTGCCCCGGACCTCGGGCGGCACCGCCTCCCGAGCCCGCTCGCCCAGCGGGCCAGGCGGCTTCGACTCCACCGCAGCGCGCGCTCATCGCCGGCGAGGCGAGCACGATCCGGCAGCGCCGGGCCTGTAGACCTCGGCGTCGAAGCGGTCGATGGCCGCGACAGCGCGTCGGGGTCGAGCTCCTTGAAGACGACCACGAGCTCGTCGACACCGGCGCCGGCGAAGCCCGACCTCGCGACCATCTCGGCGGAGCTCGCCGTGGAGGCTGTAGACCCGATCGGGGCGGGGTCGAAGCGCACCCGGACGCGAACCGAGATGGTCACGGCGGCCGGCCGGCCGCCTCCGCCTGCGGCCTGGAGCTTCGGCACCCGCGTCGCGGATGTCGGCGGGCCGGTCTGCGCGGCGTGGTAGCCGTTGGAGAGCCAGGCGGCGCGGCGGAGGATCGGTCGCTGCGGCCGCCGCACCAGATCGGCAGCTCGGCTCCCTGCGGCGGCAGCGGCTGGAAGTTGTAGTCGCGCAGCTGGTGGAACTCGCCCTCGAACGGCTCGGTGCACCCGCCCCAGAGATGCCGCCAGAGCGCGATCGACTCGTCGAGGTAGGCGCCCCGCCGGTCGAAGCGGTCGGCCTTGCCGAGGTTCTCGTACTCGGGCAGGTCGTGCTTGTCGCTCGAGCCGACGCCGACTGTGAGCCGCCCGCCGGTGAGGCGTCGATCGTCGCGAGCTGCTTGGCCAGCAAGCGGCGCGTCGCGCATCGCCGGGATCATCACGCTGAAACCGACGCGCAGATCGGGGAAGCGAGCGGCGACCCAGGTGAGCGCGCTCGTCGCCTCGAGCACCCAGCCGTACTCGTCGGCCTCCGGGCCGGTGGGCACCAGCAGGTGGTCGGTCGCCCAGACGCTCGACCAGCCGAGGCGGGACGGCGGCCGCGGCCGCGTCGAGGGTCTCGGGGCCCGCCCCGGTGCCGATCGTCGGCAGGATGAGCTCCGAGCTTCATCGCCGATCCGTTCGCGCGCGGCGCGAACTTCGGCACGGTGACCTCGGCGTGACCGCCTCGAACACGACCGGACCGGCAGCCCGACGTAGAGGTCTCCTGCTCGATCCCGACCACGTTGCTGATCAGCGTCGGGCCCTCCTCGAGTCGCACGAGCGCGACGACGTACGGGACCCGGTCGCGCCAGGCGTCGTTGTAGGCGTGGCGGAAGACGCCGAAGGAGTACACCTCGCCGCGGCCGCCGACCGTCTCCCACTCGCCGCGGTCGACAGGCAGCGCGGGCAGACGTCGAGATCGGGTAGCGGAGATCCGGCAGGACGTCGCAGCGCTGAAGCCGGAGCACGCCCTCGCGGCAGCCGTCCCAGAACGGCCGGTTGCCGTCGTCGATCGTGGCAGGACGGGCGGCCACGGTCACCTCCCAGGATCAGGCAGCTCGACGTGTTCAGGGTCATCCCGCGGCCGGTGACGAGGCACAGCTCGGCGCCCGTCACCTGGCGGTCGCCGCACTCGCCGCGGATCTGCCGCACGCCCTCGACGACGTGCAGCCAGCCCTGCATGTACGACTCGGACAGGTTGCCGCCCGCCGTGTTGACCGGCAGGTCGCCGCCGAAGGTGATGCGCTCGCCGCCCTCGACGAACGGGCCGGACTCGCCCGGCTCGCAGAAGCCGGCGTGCTCGAGCCAGAGCAGGACGGAGATGTGAAGTTGTCGTAGAGCTGCGCGACGTCGATGTCGGCGGGGCCCACGCCGGCCATCCGGTAGGCCATCGAGAGGCAGTCGCGCTGGTGCGGCAGGTACCACCAGTCGGGGTGCTCGAACGTCTGCAGCGTGTGCCCCTGCCCCATCCCCAGATGCCGCACGGGCGGCTTCGCGAGGCTGCGGCCCGCTCCGCCGACGTGACGACGACGGCGACGGCGCCGTCGCTGATCAGGCAGCAGTCGAGCAGCCGCAGCGGGTCGACGATCGGGCGCGAGGCCTGGTGGTCGTCGATCGTGATCGGGTCGCGCATCAC
Organism: uncultured Thermoleophilia bacterium; assembly: GCA_963722065.1. Lineage (GTDB taxonomy): Bacteria > Actinomycetota > Thermoleophilia > Gaiellales > Gaiellaceae > PALSA-600. The sequence continues at coordinate 4,441 of CAVRMI010000024.1, forward strand.
GGCGCGCCGGGTTGAGCGAGGCGTGCTTGCGGCAGGTGACCGCGACCCAGCCGAGCTGCTCGCTCGTCGTGCCGTATAGCGCCATGTGCCGCTGCGCGGTCATCGCGCTGTTCGCGGCGTTGCCGAACATGCCCCAGATTCCCCACGAGTCGCCGCGGCCCGCCGGCGCGTCGAACTTCGAGCCTCCCGTTCGGGCCGTGTCTGCGAACACGCAGGCGACCACCTCGGCCATGCCGGCGTCGATCGCGAGCGCGGCCTGCTGGATCAGCGCGCCCGCGGTGGCGCCGCCCATCACAACCGAGCCGGCGAGCCACGGGTTGATGCCGAGGTGGCCGCCGAGCGTCAGGTAGTTCTTCGGCCCCTCCGGCGAGGTCGTGCCGGGCATCGTCAGGAGCCCGTCGAGCTCGTCCTTCGGATGCCCGCATCGTCGAGGGCGCGCCTGCAGAGCCGGTGACGGCGAGCGAGAGGGGCGTCTCGTCCGGAGCTTCCCCTGCGCCGAGGCGCCGACGCCGGCGATGGCCGCTCTGCTCCAGGCATCGCCGCCGCCTACCTGCCGTTGAAGCGGGGGGACGGCGCTCGCGGAACGCGGCGCGGCCCTCCGCCCGGTCGTCGGTCGTCGAGAGGAGCTCCCAGAGCGCACGCTCGAGGGCGAGCCCGGGCGGCAGGGGGTCCTCCGGCGCCGCGCAGCGCGATCGCGCGGCGCGCAGGGAAAGCGGCGCGTTGGCGGCGATCGCCGGGGCGAGCCGGTCCGGCGAGCGGGATCAAGCTCGCCGGGCTCGACGAGGTCGCAGATGAGACCGCAGCGCAGCGCAGTCTCGGCGTCGAGGGGCTCGCCGGTCAGGACCAGCTGTTGCGACAGCGGGCGAACGGCCTCAGGGAGCCGCTGCGTCCCACCGCTGCCGGGGAGGCTGCCGATTCGCACCTCGGAGAGCGGGAAAAGGTGGCCGTGCTCGCGATCCGGAGGTCGGCCGCGAGCACGAGCTCGAACCCGCCGCCGACCGCGGGGCCGTTGACCGCGGCGACGATCGGCTTGCCGAGCCGCTCAACGGCGCGGCGACAGGGTCGGCGACGCGCGGCCGCGGCCTGGGGGCACCGTCTCCTTGAGGTCGACCCCGGCGCAGAAGGCCGGGCCCGCGCCGGTGAGCACGACCCGAACACCATCGTCGGCGTCGAGCCGTGCGAGCACGTCGGCCAGCTCCGCGCGCATCGCGGGCGAGATTGCGTTCCGGCGCTCGGGAAGGTTGAGGCTGACCCAGCCGACGCCGTCGGCGACCGAGAGAGGACCGTCGGCTGGACGGTCACCAGAGAGCTTCCTCGGCGATCAGGGCGTCGACCTCGGCGTCGTCAGCCCGAGCAGCAGCTCGCGATCTCGCGCGTGTCCTCACCGAGGAACGGCGCGGGTTGCTCCGGGCCCGTCCGCTCGCTTCCGTCCCGGAAAGGAGCGGCCGGAGCGGTGAACTCGCCGATGACCGGGTGGAGCGTCCGCCAGAAGCCGCGGGCGCGTAGCTGGCGATCGGCGAGGACGTCTACTCCGGAGAGCACGGGCCAGGCGGAACGCCCGAGGCCTGAAGTGCCTGGGCGAGCTCCCCGCGGTTCCGTCGGCGGATCGCGGCTCCGATCTCCGCCTCCAGCGCGTTTTCGTTCGCCGGCGGGCGGCGAAGGTCGCGAACCTCGTCATCCGCCAGCCCGGAACGCTCGAGCACAGCGCAGAGCGCCGTCCATTCCGCGTCGGTTCTTGCGGCGATCGCGCACCAGTCGTCGTGGCCACTGCAGCGGAAGACGCCGCTCGGGCTATGGGTCGCGACCCGGTTTCCCCGCCGCTCGGCCGTGGCGCGCCCGTCGAGGCGCGAGCATCGTCGGCGCGAGCAGCTTGACGGTCGACTCCAGCTGCGAGAGCTCGACATGCGGCCGCGGCCGGTCAGGTGCGCTGGCGGAGAGCAGCAAGCACCGCGACGAGCGCGTGGCCCGGGCTCGGAACGTGATCGGGGTAGTGCGTGCCGGTTCCGATGGGGGCGCGGTCGGGGAGGCCGGAAAGATCCACCAGACCGGCGAGGGCGGCGATCGTCGAGCCGAATCCGATAAAGTCCCTGTGCGGGCCACGGCGCCCTGCATCGGCATCGACAGATAGACGACAGGCGGGTTGCGCGCGGCCACCTCTCGTAGCCGAGGCCCCAGCGCTCCATCACCCCGGGCCGGAAGTTGTTCGCGACGACATCGGCACGAGGCAGCCAGCCGGCGAGCCAGCTCGCGCGCCTTCGCCTTGCGCATGTTCAGAGCGAACGAGCTTCTTGTCGTTGTTCCTCGAGGCGAAGTAGCCGGAGCCCTCCAGGCCGTCAGGCCCGGCCGGAAGGGCGGAGCGACCCGGAGGTTGTCGGGGCGCGCCCTCGACTCGATCTTGATCACGTCGGCGCCGTGCTCGGCGAGCAGCTTCGTCACGAGTGCTCCCGCGCCGACCCAGCAGAAATCGACGACCCTCATGCCGCTGAGCGCCGCCTTCATGTTCAGCCGGCCGCGGAGAGGCGACGGTCTCGGATACCTCGGACGCCGTGAGCTCAGGACGCTCGGGGCCGAGCTGCGAAAGGCGATACGGCGGCGCAGGGACCCGCCCTGTCGTTCCCGTCGCGTCGTCTCTCACCTCGGTGAAGAACGCGCGCGCCTGGAGCTGAGGATCGGCGAGCACCTCTGCCGGGCTGTTCACGGGCGCCAGCGCGATGCTGCGGCGCTGAGCCTCGAGGTAGAGGTCGCTCTTGCCCCGCTCCCGCGCAAACGCATCGAAGATGGCGCCGAACCGTGCGATCGAGTCGGGCCGCTGCCTGAAGCCAGCGACTCCCAGCCTTCGCCCCAGAGCTCCTCGGCGCCGGGCGCCCGACCTCGACGAGCCATTCCCGCAACCGTGTCCAGGCGGTCGCGGTGCCGAGCCGGCCCGCGACCATGCTGACGTACCCGTCGGCGCAGGGATAGACGCCGCTTCCCGCCTCGCGAGGCATGTCGCCGTGGCGCCGCTGGACGCGGCCGGTGATCTCGTAGTCGGCGATGGCCGTCTCGAGCGCCTGCGTCATGACCTCCTGTGACGAGATCTCGAGCGTCCGGCCCTCGCCGGTCTTGTCGCGCTCGATCAGCGCCAGCAAGCGCGACCGCCCCGAAGATGGCGGTCGCCTGCGTACTCTGATGGCCGACGGCGCGACCGGCTCGGCGTCGGGATAGCCGCCAAGCCAGAGCAGGCCGCCCGCCGCAAGTCGGACGAGGTCGGTCGAGACGACCCGGCCGCCGGGCCGTCAAGGCCGAACGGCGTCAGGACAGCGCTGATCAGGTCGGGGTTTAGCACCGAGACGACCTCCGGGCTCGAGGGACGGCGGGACGGCTCGTCAGCGCCGGCGGAGCGAATCAGCACATCCGAGGAGGTGATCAGCGCCTCGAGCGCAGCGCGGCCTTCGGCGTGCCGGGATCGAGCGCGAGCTCGACGTTTGGCGCGGTGCAGGAACCACCCCTCGGAGTCGAGCTCGGTCCCGGCGGGCCCGGAGTCCGTTCCGCCGGGGTGACGCGGGTCACGTCGGCGCCGAGATCGGCGAGCAGGCGGCCGGCATAGCCGCTGAACTCGCCAGAGACCTCGAGCACTGCCAACCCTTGAAGCGGGGCGTCGGGATCGAGCCGGTCGAGCGGAGGCAGATCAGGCATCGCCACCGGGATCGAGCAGATAGACGTCCCAGCCCGCAAGCAGGCTGACCGTCTCGCTGTAGCGATCGAGCGCGCCCGGAATCCGTTCGGTGACGCCGTTGACGATCATGTTCGCGACCGACATCGCGGCGACGAGTGAGTTCTGGATCCCGATTCCCGAGACGCTCGCCGGGATCAGCACGTCGACCTTGCCACGGAGCGGCGAGATCGGCGAGTCGGAGATCGCAACGACACTGACGCCGCGATCCCTCGCGGCCTCGATCGCGCTGAGGGTCGAGCGCGCATACGGGGGGAAGCTGAAGGCCAGGAGCACATCGCCTGCGCGCATGTCGACGAGGGGCCCGGTGGGGACGGGCTTTCCGCTGAGCAGCCCGACCCCGGGGCGCACGCGGTCGAGCGTGACAGCCGCGTAGTAGGCGATCCCGTATGCGGTGACTCCGCCGACGATGGGGACGCGCTCCGCCTTGACGATCAGCTCGACCGCGCGGTCGAGGTCGTCGGGGTCGAGTCGCGCCGCAGTGCGGTCGAGAAGCTGATGTCGTGCCGCAGCGACTCGGCGAAGACGGTGTTGCCGAGATGAGCCGCGACGTCCTCGCCGCTCGTGCCGTCGAGCGCAACCCTTTGAGGACGAGCTCGCGTACCTGCTCCTGGAGCTCCGGGTAGCCGGAGAGCCCGATCCGGTAGGCGAACCTCACGATCGTCGACGGGCTGACCCCGAGCCGCGCGGCGAACTTGTCGACGGTCGCGAACGCGACGAAGCTCGGGTCGTCGACGATCGTCTCGGCGATCCGCTTCTGCGAATGCGTCAGGATGTCGTAGCGGCTTCGTAGCTCGGTGATGACGCTCGGATTGGCGGCCCCGTTCCCGGTGCCGCGTCCGGTCGTGCGTGGGCGAGGCGCCCGGGTGCTCATTTCGCGATCGTCATCGAGCCGAAGTGGGGATAGCTCTCGCCCCATTTGTCCGGATACGCCCGATCGATGCCGGGCGTGAAGTAGGTCGGGACGGTGAGGTCCTGAACGACGTCGATCACCCAGGGCTGCCGCTCGCGAGCGCGGCGTCGAGCGCGCCTCGGAGATCGGCAGGATCCTCGATCCGCACGCCTTCCGCCCCGTTCGCGTGCGCGAGCACGTGAAGTCGGGGTTGTACGGCTCGCCCGTGTCCTTGCGTACGAACTTCGACCACGGATGCACACGGTCGAAGACGCGGTTCGCGCCTTTCCGCTCGATCCCGAACTCGCAGTTGTCGAGGATGACCCAGACCGCGGGCAGCGCGTACTCGACAGCAGTGGCGAGGATTTGGGACGTCATGTTGAACGCGCCGTCGCCGACGATGCAGACAGCCGGCCTGTTCCGGTCGGCGGCCGCGGCGCCGAGCACGCCCGTCGAGGCCCAGCCCATCTCCGCCATGCCAGGATTGATGTGCCAGATGCCCGGGCCGCGGATCGTCATATAGGGCTCCGCGTACTGGGTGATGTCTCCGATGTCGACGAAGACCCTGCCGTTGGCCGCGGCGAGAGCCTCACCGACCTCATGGCAGAGCCGGGCGGGATGCACCGGAGCGGTGGGCGCGGTCAGCAGCGGCTCGATCTCCTCGCGCCACGCGTCCCAACTCGACTGTGCTTTTTCAGTCCAGGATCGCCAGCTCGGGGCGATCCCGGCCTGGTCGACCGGGCGAGGAGCTCCTCGAGGAACACGCAGGCATCCGCCGCGATCCCGGCCTCGACCGGGTAGTTGCGCGCGACCTCGGCGATGTCGAGGTCGACCTGGACGATCTTGGTGCGATCGGGGTCGTAGATCTTTCCGGCGCGCCAGTTGCTCGTGTGATTGTCGCTGAAACGAGCGCCGACGGCGATTACGAGGTCGGCCGCTCTCGAGGCCTCGGCGGCCGGCGGCGTGCCCGAGCGCCCGACGACGCCGAGCGAAAGCGGGTGGGTCTCGTCGAGCAGTCCCTTCGCCGTGAGCGTGGTCGCGACCGGAATCTGGAGACGCTCGGCGACGGCGCGAAACGCATCGGCCGCGCCGGCTCGAGTGGGCCGCGCCGCCACCTCCGAGCAGGAACGGCCGCTTGGCACTCGGCCACCAGCTCCAGACACGGCGTCCATGGTTGCGCCGTCGGGGCGCGCTCGCGACGTGACTGTCCGGCGCCGTGCCGGCTCGACCGTCCCCTCGATCTCCGCGAGCTGCACGTCGAACGGGATCTGCACGAACACGGGGCCCGGGCGACCGGAGGTTGCGAGCTTGTAGGCCTGGTTGAGCACTTCGATCACCGTGTCCGGCCTGATGACGAGCCAGCTCCCTTTCGTGACCGGGCGGAAGACGCTGACGGCGTCTTCGAAACCGTTGAAGTAGATCTCCTGCATACCGCCCTTGCCCATGAAGTGGGTCGAGCCGGAACCGGAGATAAGCATCACGGCGGCCATGTCGTGCATCGCCGTGGCGACGCCTCCGACGCAGTTGAGCAGTCCCGGGCCCTTGGTGACGAGCACCGGCGCGACCTTTCCCGTCGTTCGGTAGTAGACGTCCGCCATGTGGACGGCATGCGACTCGTGCTTCGACCTGGATCCCCTCCATCTCGGGGTGATCGACGAGCGCGTCCATGAACGGCCAGATCGCGCCGCCGGCAATACCGAAGTACCGGTCGACCCCGATCTCCTCGAACCAGGTCGCGATCGCATCGACGACTCGCATTCAGCCCCTCCCTCGCCTGTGATTCACGGCCGCCCCGCCATTACGAGCAGACGCGGCTCTGTCATGTCCTCGATCGCGTAGCGAATCCCCTCCCGACCGAGGCCGGAGTCTTTCACCCCGCCGAACGGCATGGTGTCGACACGGTATGTCGGGGCGTCGTTCACGATCACGCCGCCGACCTCGAGCTCTCTGAACGCGCGCCAGGCATGGGCAAGGTCGTTGGTGAACACGCCCGCCTGGAGGCCGAACCGCGAGTCGTTCACGGCCTCGATCGCCTGGCCGAAGTCGTCGAAGCTCGACACGATTGCGACCGGGCCGAAGGCCTCTTCCGCCGAGATCTCTGCGCGCGGGTCGACATCCACGAGAACGGTCGGCGGCATCGTCGCCCCGTCGGCGCGTCCGCCGAGCAGCAGCCGTGCGCCGTTCGAGACCGCGTCGTCGACCCAGCGCTGCAGCCGTTCGGCCGACCTGATCTCGATCATCGGCCCCAGATCGCTGGCGGGATCGAGCGGGTCGCCAACGCGCAGCGCCGAGGCACGCGCGACGAACGCCTCGAGGAACCTGACCATGACCGCCTCGTGGACGATCACCCGCTGCACGCTGATGCACAGCTGGCCCGCGTACTTGAACGCTCCGTAGGCGCAGCGCTCGACCGCCCATTCGAGGTCGGCGGACTCGTCGACGATCGCCGCCGAGTTGCTGCCGAGCTCCAGGACTACCTTCTTCTTGCCCGCGCGTGCCTTCATCGCCCATCCGACCTCGGGACTGCCCGTGAAGGTCAGGAGCTTCAGTCTCGGGTCGACGACGAGCTGCTCGCCGACCTCACGGGTCATCGGAAGCACGCTCAGTGCGCCTGCCGGAAAGCCGGACTCGGCAACCAGCTCGGCTACCGAGAGCATCGTCAACGGGGTCTGGCTCGGCGGCTTGAGCACGAGCGGGCATCCGGCCGCGAGCGCCGGCGCAACCTTGTGCGCCGCAAGCCCGAGCGGGAGGTTGAAAGGGCTGATGGCGGCGACGGCGCCGACCGGGAATCGCTGAACGATCCCGACTCGCCCGCGGGAAGCTGCGTTCAGATCGAGCGGCAGAACCTCGCCGTGGATCCGCTCGGCCTCCTCAGCCGCGACCCGGAACGTGAGGGCGCCGCGCTCGATCTCCGTCGTCGCGTCTCGAATCGGCTTGCCGGCCTCCAGGGCCAGCTGACGGGACAGCTCTTGCGCGCGGGCCAGTATCCCGTCTGCAACGAACCGGAGCGCGGCTGCACGCTCGTAGGCGGGCATCGAGGCTAGCTCGCGCTCGGCCTCGACGGCTGCGGCGATCGCCCGCTCGCACTCGGCCGGGCCGGCGTGGAACGTCGCTGCCACGACGGCAGTTCCGTCGCCCGCCGACCGAACGTCGATCGGCTCGCCGGTCGTCACCCACTCGCCTGCGAGGTAGATCGGACGAGGCTCCGCGGCGGCGCCGTCGAGGGTCGCCAAATCCGCATTTGTCCCCGCTCCGACGCTCATCGGTAGATGACTATACAAACTTTGTTGCACAAGTAAACCCCTAATAGCCCCAGTGTCCAAGCGAAATCGGCTGCAGCATGGGGATAGCCGGATCTCCCTTGGTGCTTGACAGCAACAAATCCTGCTGTCAAAGTCCCGACTTCGCAACAACTGTTCCGATGAGGAAGTCGTCCCTTGCAACAACTGTTCCGATGAGCACGTCGTCTCAGCCTTCGACCAGCGGCCCGGGAGGATCACTTGCCCCATCCTCGCGTGCGGCTCAAACCCTCAGAAAGGGGTGAAGTGCCCAAGATGAAGCGATCTCACGTGACTGCCCAGCTAGTGCTCCTGGCACTGGCGGCGTCGATCGTCTTTGGAGTAGCCGCCGCTTCGGCGGCCACAAAGTCCACGCGTGCGACAACCTCTCGCGCGGACTCGAACACCGTGAACGTCATCGAGGCGGGCACGTCGGACTTCTCGAGCGCTGACGTCCTCTACTGGGTCGACCTGATGAAGAAGAACGGGATCAACGTCAACTTCAACGTCATCGGCGACGCCGCAACCGCCCTGAAGACGGTGATCTCGGGACAGGCGGACGTCTTCATCGGCTCACTACCCACCGCGTTCCTCGCGGTCATCAACGCCGGAGCGCCGATTCACGTCATCGCCGCGAACGACCAGGCGAGTGACTACATCATCGTCGGTACACCCGGGCAGACGCTCCAGAACCTCAACGGCAAGACGATGGGAATCGACTCGCCGGGCTCTGCAGGCCAGCTCTCGGCAGAGATCGGGCTCAAGAACGCCGGCGTCGACCCGAGCACGGTCCGGTATGTCACGATCGGCGGCTCGACGGCCCGTGAGACGGCCATCCTCGCCGGCCAGATCGACCTGGCCCCGATTCACTACCCGCTCGCGCTCCTCGCGGAGTCGACCGGGAAGGCGACGCAGGTTCTCGACGTCGGCAAGTCGCTCGGCCCCTACATCCAATCGGGACTGATCGCGAACGACAGCTTCACGAAGAACAACCCTGCTCTCACACAGAAGGTCGTGAATGCGTTCATCAACTCCGAGCGCTGGGCGGCCTCGAACCAGTACCGCTATGTCGCGTATGCGGCGGCCGCCGGCCTCTCCAACGGCCTCACGGGCCCGCAGGAGGCACAGACCTGGCAGTACTACAAGGCCGATAACTTCTTCGGCATCAACGGCGGTATCTGCGACAAGTACGTCACCGCGACGATCAAGACCAACTGGCTGCTTGGATCACTGCCCAAGCCGATCCCGGTCGATCGATCGAAGCTGATCAATCCTGCTTTCGTCAGGGCCTACCTGGTAGCTCATCACCAGAAGCCGGGTACCTGCTAGCAAGCCGGCGGAGCGGGCCGGGTCGCGTCCTCGCGCCCCGGCCTGCTCTTCCTGCAGAGTCCGAAACCGATGCTCGAGATCTCACATCTCCAGAAGTACTACGGCGACTCGCAGATCCCGGCGGTCAGCGACTTCAACCTGAAGGTCGAGACCGGCGAGTTCGTCACGCTGATCGGCCCGAGCGGCTGCGGTAAGACCACCGCGCTGCGAATCGTCACCGGCCTGCTCGACTCGTCCGGCGGCGATGTCTACGTCGACGGGAAGCCGAGTCACGGGCCGTCACCCGACAAGGCGATCGTCTTCCAGCTCTTCAACCTCTTCCCATGGCGCACGGCCCTCGCGAACGCGGCCTACGGGCTGGAGCTCCAGGGGATGGGGAAGAAGGAGCGGCTCGCGATCGCCGCCGAGTACCTCGACCTCGTCGGGCTGTCCAACCGGCTCGAGCACTATCCGTGGCAGCTCTCCGGCGGCCAGTGCCAGCGCGTCGGGCTCGCCCGCGCACTCGCGATCGAGCCCAAGCTGCTGCTGATGGACGAGCCGTTCGGCTCCCTCGACGCGCTCACCCGCGAGCACCTGCAGGAGATGGTGCACAAGGTCTGCGCCGACAAGAACCTGACCGTCCTCTTTGTCACCCACTCGGTCGACGAGGCGATCTATCTCTCAGACCGGATCATCGTCATGGGCACTCCTGGCCGCGTGATCGGCGAGTACACCGTCGACCTGCCGCGGCCGCGCCACGACTACGACTGGCGCGGAACGCCGGAGTACACGCGCATCCGAAGCGACGTCTGGAGCCTGCTACGCACGGAGCTCGCGAACGTCGAAGAGACCGCGTCCGTATGACAAGCCCGCGGGCATGAGCGAGACGACTTCGGCGGAGCTCCTGCGGCCGAGGCCCCAGGCGAAGCGCAAGTCGTCGCGGTCCTGGCTCCACAACCCTTGGGTCCTCCGCGTTGCATCCGTCGCCGGGCTGCTGCTCGTCTGGCAGCTCTTCGGCGACAAGTACTCAACCTCGTTTCCGACCGACATCATCCGGTCATTCCCGCACTCGTTCACGACCGACGTCCTCCCGGCGCTCGGCGACACGCTCAAGGGCTTCGGGGCGGGCTACGCCGTATGCGTCGCGCTCGGAATCCCGATCGGGCTGCTGATGGCGCGCTCGCGGCTCGTCGAGCTCGCGATCGAGCCGTACGTGTCGGCGCTGTATGCGACGCCGCGGCTGGCGCTGATCCCGGTGCTGATCCTCTGGCTCGGGATCGACTTCAAGATGCGCTTCGCCGTCGTGGTCGTCTCCGGCCTCTTCCCGATCATCCTCAATACCTACTACGGCGCGCGGGAGGTCGACCGCAACCTTCTCGATGCCGGTACGGCGTTCGCCGCAAAGGAGCTTCAGAAGCTGCGGACGATCGTCATCCCGGCTTCTCTCCCCTACATCTTCGCGGGGCTGCGTCTCGGCATGGCCCGCGCATTCATCGGGATCATCGTCGCGGAGATCGAGACGTCGGTGCTCGGGATCGGCAACCTGATCAACCACGACGCCCAGACGCTCCGTTTCTCGGACATGTGGGTGGCCATCATCACGCTCGGCTTGCTGAGCCTCCTCTTCTCGACCGCACTCAAGCGGATCGAGCGCTGGGCGACGATGCCCTGGGCGAGGCCGAAAGGAGCACGGATTTGGCCGTCTCGGGCGTGACCGGTCCTGCACCGAGCACCCAGCTCGGGCCGCCTCCACCGCAGCGAGCGCCGTTCCTGTACCGCAAGTCCGGGATGTGGACGGTACGGATCGTCACGCTCGCGTTGATCCTGGGCTTCTGGCAGTGGTGGGCCGAGGGCCGGCAGAGGGCGATCGCCGCGACGCCACACGAGTTCGCAAACGCGGTCTATCGCCAGCTCGTCACCGACCACACCTTCTACGGGCCGCTCTGGAGCAGCCTCGAGGCGTTCATCCTCGGCGTGATGATCTCCCTCCTGCTCGGCATCCCGATCGGAATCGCGATGGGCCGGTGGCGCTCGGCAGAGCACACGATCGACCCGTACGTGTCGTTCCTCTACGCGCTCCCACACGTCGCGTTCGTGCCGATCATGATCGTGTGGCTTGGGTTCCAGCTCGAGTTCCGGCTCGCCTACGTCGTCCTGTCCGCGATCTTCCCGGTGATCATCAACACGATGACCGGGGTCAAGAACGTGGACGAGCAGCTGCTCGACGCCGGAAGGAGCTTCTGTGCGGACGAGAAGCTCCTCGTGCGAACAGTGGTGCTGCCCGCAGCCTCGCCCTACATCGTGGCGGGCGCCCGGCAGGCGATGTCGGCCGCTTGGGTCGGGGTGGTCGTCGCGGAGGTGCTCTCGACCCAGACCGGCCTCGGTGGGCTGATCAACCACTACTCCGACTACTTCCTGACTGCAGATATGTACGTCCCGATCCTCGGGATCATGGTGATCGCGGTCACGATCCAGGCGATCGCCGGGTACTTCCAGAACCGGCTGACGCCGTGGACCAACGCGGCACAACGCGAACGAGCAGGAGGGTAGGCGCATGGAGTACAGGGATCTGCGCGACTGGATCACGGCCGCCGAGGCGATCGGCGAGCTCCGCCGCGTCGAGGGCGCGACGTGGGAGACCGATATCGGCGAGGTCTCCGAGATGCTCGTCCACACGCTCGGAGCACCTGCCGTCCTGTTCGATGACGTCCCCGGCTACCCGTCCGGCCAACGCATCCTTGTCAATGCGAACGCCACCAGGAGCCGGCTCGCTCTCACCCTCGGGCTCCCGACCGACATCGAGCGCCGCCCCCTCATGGACGAGTTCCTCCGACTGACAGAGAGCACGCGTGCCGTCCAGCCGGTGACCGTCGAGAACGCCCCCGTGTTCGAGAACGTTCAGCGCGGTGACGACGTCGACGTGTTCACCTTCCCCACGCCGCAGTGGCACCCGGACGACGGCGGCCGCTACATCGGCACCGGCGTCGCGATCGTCACGCGCGACCCCGATGACGGTTGGCTCAACCTCGGCTGCTACCGGGTGATGATCCACGACAAGAATAACGTCGGGGTCTACATCTCACCCGGAAAGCATGGCCGGCAGATGCGCGACAAGTACTTCGAGCGCGGCGAGCCGTGCCCCGTCGCGATCGTCTGCGGCATGGATCCGCTGATCTTCGCGGCCTCGACGATCGAGGTCCCGTTCGGCGTCTCCGAGTACGAGTGGTGCGGGGCGATCCGCGGCGAGCCCTACGAGGTCGTCAACGCACCGATCACCGGGCTGCCCGTTCCCGCGTCGGCCGAGATCGTGCTCGAGGGCTACATCCACGCCGACAAGATGGCGCCGGAAGGCCCGTTCGGCGAGTGGACCGGCTATTACGGCGACCTGCGGCCTGCAGAGCCGGTGCTGACGGTCGAAGGGCTCTATCACCGGAACGACCCGATCATGCTCGGGGTCCCGCCGAACAAGCCGCCCGCGTACGACCCCTATCTCTACCGCGAGTACCTGCGCGCCGCGATCCTCCTGCGCGAGCTGCAGGGGACGGGCATCCCGGGCATCATCGACCTCAACTGCTTCGCCGTCGGCGGGACCGCGATTGTTCAACGTCGTCTCGATCCAGCAGCGCTACGCCGGCCATGCGAGGCAGACGCTGCACGCGCTCGCCTCATGCAACGCGGCGTCCTATATGGGCCGCCTCGTCGCCGTCGTCGACGACGACATCGACGTCACCGATCTCGAGGACGTGCTGTGGGCGATCCTGACCCGCGCCGATCCGGCCCGTTCCGTCGACATCATCACGCGCATGCTCTCGGGCCCGCTCGACCCGGCTCTTCCTCCCGACGACAAGCGCTACAACTCCCGCCTGCTGATCGACGCGACCAAGCCGTGGGAATGGAAGGACCGCTTCCCGAAGGCGCTCGGCCCGGACCCGAAGACGAAGGCCGAGACGCGGAAGAAGTGGGGGCACCTGCTGGCGACCGGCCTGAGCGCGTCGCCGGCCACCGGCCCGCGCGCCGCGTGGCGGGTTCTCCGGACCCGCAACTTCGGCCCGTACTTCGCCGGCAACGCCGCGTCGGCGAGCGGCACGTGGTTCCAGAACCTCGCTGCGTCGATTCTCGTCTTCCAGCTGACGCACTCCGCGTTCCTGCTCGGGGTGCTGAACTTCGTCCAGTTCGCGCCGGTGCTGCTGCTCGTGCCGTGGACGGGAAGCCTCGCCGACCGCGTCGACCGCCGCAAGCTACTGCTCGTCACGCAGCTCGGGTCGTTCGCACTCAGCGCAACCCTTGCGGCGCTGGCCTGGCACGGATCGGTGACAACCTGGGTCGTGATCGCCTTCTCGGGGGGCTCGGGGTGCTCAACGCCTTCTCCAACCCCGCCCAGACCGCGATGGTCGGGTCACTCGTGCCGAAAACCGATCTCGCGCAGGCCGTGGCGCTGAACACGATGACGTTCAATCTCGCCCGCGCGCTCGGGCCGGTGACCGCCGCAGCCGTGATCGCGGCATTCGGAGTCGGAGCTGCGTTCGCCGTCAACGCCGTGTCGTACCTAGTGCTCGTCGCGGCATTGCTGGTCATCAGGCCCCGCCCGCTCGACCGTGCGCGCCGGCCGAGCTTCCGCGAGAGCCTCACTCTCGTCAGGCGCACGCCGCGACTCGGCGCGTACCTCCTGATCGTCCTGACGGTCAGCGTCACCGCCGATCCGATCAACACCCTGTCGCCGGCCTTCGCGCACGCCTTCTCGCTCCCGGTGACCTGGGCGGGAGTGATCATCGGCGTCTTCGGGGCCGGAGCGGTCGCAGCGGCGCTGCTCGTCGCGGGGCGCGTCGCAGGCTCGCGCAAGCGAATGGCCGGAACACTCGGACTGCTCGGCGGAGGAGTGCTGCTGTTCTCGCTCTCGCCCTGGTTCGCGCTCGGGCTCGTCTTCCTCGCAGTAGCGGGCTTCGGCTACCTGTCGACCAACGCCGCCGCGACGACTCGCCTCCAGCTCGGCGTCGCCGAGAACGAGCGAGGCCGGATCATGGCACTCTGGTCGATCGCGTTCCTCGGCGTCCGGCCGCTCGCGAGCCTGATCGACGGAGGGATCGCCGAGACCTTCGGCGTGCGGACTGCGGGTGTCGTCATGTCACTGCCCGCGCTCGTCGGCGCCGCCTTGATGTTCCAGGGCGGGCGGCAGCGTGCGGCGGCGCTGTCCGAGCGGCTCGAAGCGCCCTAGGGCGTGCGGTCGACCGTGCGGGACAGGTAGGTCCAGGCCATCGCCAAATGGCGGGCCGAGCGCTTGCGCTTCTCGAGCGCCTCCTCGTCCGGGCTTGCGATCGCGTTCTCGCCTGCTAGCAGAGCGATCTGGCACGCCCGCTCGAGATGGGTCGCTGCCGCGACCGCTTCACCGACGTCGCGGCCGGCGGTCGTGATCCCGTGATGCGGCATCAGCACCGCAAGCCGGTCGCCGAGCGAGTCGGCGAGCGACTGTCCGAGATCCGCGGTGCGGATGAGGTCGCCTGTCTTCGTGAAGCGGGAGATGTCCGGCGGCACGAAGTGTGACCCTTCGTGGGACAGCGCCTTCAGCGGCCACCCGGTGGCGGCGAACGCGATCGAGTGCAGCGGATGGGTGTGAACGACCGAGTTCACATCGGGCCGCCGGGCCATGATCTCCGTATGGATCGGGTACTCGATGTGGCGGCCAGCCGTCCCTTCGAGGATCTCGCCATCCCAGCCGAGCAGGATCACGTCCTCCTCGGTCACCTCGTCGAAGCCGAGATGGCTTCCTTTCAGCCAGACGCCGCGGCCCTCGGGATCGCGGATCGGAGACGTGTCCCCAGACCATGTCCGCCTGCCCTGCGGCCTCGAGCACGCGGCAGGCCGTGACGATGTCGCGCCTGATCGTGTCGGGCGTCTGCTCGGTCTGGGCACTCATGTTCCGCGGCTGAGGCTACCTGCATGGCCCGGTCGAATCAGAGGCACTGACCGGCCTCCAGCGCCGCGGGAAGCTACCGCGGCGGTATCGTCGCGCGATGACGGAGACGCGCGGCGCGTATCTGATGAACCTCGGCCAGGTCGGCTACCACGAGGCCTGGGAGCTTCAGCGTTCGCTCGCGGCGGCGGTCGGCCAGGGCGCGATCCCGGACACGGTGCTCCTGCTCGAGCATCCGCCGACGATCACGCTCGGCCGGCGCACCGAGGCGGGCGAGGTGCACATCCCGTCGGGTGTCTCCGTCGAGCTCGCGGAGTCGGATCGCGGCGGGAAGTCGACCTACCACGGCCCGGGACAGCTCGTCTGCTACCCGATCCTCGACCTCAATCGGCACGGTCGCGACGTCAAGCTCTACTGCCGGAACCTCGAGGAGGCGATCATCCGCACGGTCGCGACGTTCGGGCTCGAGGCGACTCGGATCGATGGGCTCACCGGTGTCTGGCTCCACTCCCCGCCGAGGAAGATCGCGTCGATCGGCGTCCACATCTCACGCTGGGTCACGACGCATGGGTACGCGCTCAACGTCGATCTGGATCCTGCGCCGTTCACCGAGTGGATCACCGCCTGCGGGCTCGACGATGCGGCGTTCACGACGCTCGCGCTCGAGACCGGCACGCCGGTCACGGTCGACGACGTCCGCCAACCGGCGGCAGACGCGCTGGCCGAGGTATTCGGGCTGACGCTCGACGAGCTGCCGGGTCACGAGGCGGGACTGTGGCCGCAGCCGCTCCACGAGCAGCTCTCCACCCGCTGAGTCAGCGAATACCGGTATCGATCGCAAAGCCACGGCTGTGGCTGCCCGTCCGGACGGTCACCTGCGCAGGCTGGATCCGCATGCCCGCCGAGGCACGGACGGCGTAGACACCCGCGGGCACGGTGATCGTGTACCGCCCGCGCGCGTCGGTCCGCGCGGCGAAGACGTGCTTCGCACGCGTGAACTGCAGGGTGACGGCCGCCGCCGGCCTCGTACACGGGACGCCGGCCTGGCAAACGGGCGTAGTCGGGCCGATCGTGACCGTCCCGTGCAGCACCGCCGCAGCGGCGAGCGTCGCCAGCGTCATCTGCCCAAGGTACCGAGCGACGGGTCGGCTCACCCACGATCTCTAGACTCAGGCTGATGGAAAGCTCGCTTCCCGTCGCAGAGCGCCCGCGCCGCCCCGAGTGGATGAAGGTGCGCGCACCGAGCGCGAACACGCGCTACTTCGACGTGAAGAAGCTGATCCACGGCGCCAGCCTGAACACGATCTGCGAGGAGGCGATGTGCCCCAACATCGCGGAGTGCTGGGGGCGCGGCACCGCGACCTTCCAGATCCTCGGCGAGACCTGCACCCGCGCCTGCCGCTACTGCTATGTCAACTCCGGCACGCCGACCGAGCCGGTCGACCCGCTCGAGCCGCTGCGGCTAGCGCAGACGGCGAAGCAGATGGGGCTGAAGCACGTCGTCGTCACGTCGGTCGACCGCGATGACGTTCCCGACCGCGGCGCAGCGCATTACGCAGCGGTCATCCGCGCGCTGCACCACAAGGTCCCGGACGCCACGATCGAGGTGCTGACCCCGGA
Source organism: uncultured Thermoleophilia bacterium (assembly GCA_963722065.1). Classification (GTDB taxonomy): domain Bacteria; phylum Actinomycetota; class Thermoleophilia; order Gaiellales; family Gaiellaceae; genus PALSA-600. The sequence continues at coordinate 21,159 of CAVRMI010000024.1, forward strand.
CTTCCTCGGCGTCGAGGAGAAAGCGCTCGCAACGGTGATCGGGGCGCGCCCGGAGGTCTTCAATCACAACATCGAGACGGTCCGCCGGCTGCATGCGCGGATGCGCGGCGGCAAGGCGAGCTACGACGGGGCGCTCGCGCTCCTGCGCCGCGCCCGCGAGATCGCCGACTACCCGGTGCTGACGAAGAGCGGGATCATCGTCGGGCTCGGCGAGCGGAACGACGAGGTCGTCGACACGATGCGCGACCTGCGCGAGCACGGCGTCGATGTCGTCACGATCGGCCAGTACCTGCAGCCGAGCTCGAAGCACGCGAAGATCGACCGCTGGGTTCACCCCGACGAGTTCCGCTGGTTCCGCGAGCAGGGCGAGGCGCTCGGCTTCGGCTCGGTGTTCTCGGGGCCGCTCGTGCGCTCGAGCTACCGCGCCGACGAGCAGCGCCACGCTGCCGCGACCGGTCGCGGCGCCGTCTCCTACTAGGAGCTTGGGAACTCGCCGATGAAGGCGAGCGAGTCCGGCGTGTCGATCCGCTGCGAGTAGGTCACGCCGTTGCACTTCCGGTTGCCGCCGGTGAACGAAACGATCGCGACCATCGTGTCGCTGCCGTGGATCAGGTCGGGCCCGCCGGAATCGCCGAAGCAGGCGCCGGGGTCGCCGAGCAGCTTGATGAACTGGTCGCCGAGCGCACCGTTGCCCTTGATCGTGGTCGTCGCCACCCGACGCGTGCCGAAGGTCGTGGCCGTCTTGCCCGAGAAGCCCTGGATGCCATAGCCGACGACGTCGACCTGCTTATTCTTGAGGGAGCCCGTGATCCCGACCTGAGGTAGCTGCGCGAACCGGCCGGAGACTGCGGCTGATCGAGCGTGACGACGGCGAGGTCATGGGTGTCGGCGCCGGGGAGGCCGTTGCCGCAGCCGAGGCAGAAGTCGGGGTCGTTGTGCACCGTGCCCGTGACCGTGAACGTGCTCTGCTGCGTCGAGTCCTCGGCGAACGACACCTGGACGGGCTGGTCCTCGAAGAAGCAGTGGGCCGCGGTGACCATCACGGTCGGGGACACGAGCTCGCCGGAGCACAGCTCGAATCCACCCGCTCCGTCCGACTGCTCGATGAAGCCGACGTACGGATGGGCGTTGCCGTCTGCGGTTCCACCCAGAACCGCCCACGCCGCGCCGGCGAGCGCCAGTGCTCCGATCAGGCCCAGCATCGACCCGAGGATCAAGCGCCCGCGCATGGCCTCAATGATAGTCAGCCGTTCGGCTTGGCCATGGCGCGGAAGTCG
>CAVRMI010000025.1:0-18350 GCA_963722065.1 uncultured Thermoleophilia bacterium
TCGCGGGCCGCGACGAGCTCGGCTCCGGTCGCGAGCGTCACCGTCACACGAACGCCCGACTGCCGGAGATCGGGCACCTCTCGGACCGACACCTGGTCGGCGGCGCGCGCTCCGAGGCCGGCATCGGCGATGCGTTCCCGGGAGCACTGCTCCAACCACCAGTCGCCGTCGGCGAGCACTGTCTGCGGCCACCCAGCGAGCGGATTGTTGCGCCGCGAGCGGGGTGCCCCAGAGCCGCGGGAGCCACTCACCTGGAAAGCATCAGGGGCCCAGCTCGGCCTCAATGCGCGCCACGAGATCCCAGGTCAACGAAGCCTCCGCGCGGAGCTCGAGGACCGCGCCGATCGCGACTGCACCGAGCTCGCCGCCGGCCAGCGGCGCAGTGAGACTGCTGGGAGCTCCCACTCGCTCCCGAGACCTTCGACGACCGAGTCAGGATCACCGCCGTTGGAGTACACCCGTCCCCATGCCGCCGTCAGTGTGCGTGAACCAGCTCTCCGCCGCGGCGAGACCGGCGGCTCCCCATCAGATCCGGCGAGAAACCCCGACGCCGAGCCACGAGCCTGGTTGAACTTGACGGCCTCGGTACCGAGCAGCAGAAAGGTGCCGGCGCCCTGAGCCGCCGCATGGGCCAGCGCATAGCGCAGATCTACGCCCGCATCAGGTTGGGAAGAATCGGCCACGCCTGCGGCTGCACCGACGGGCCCGACGACACCCGGGGAGTGCCAGCCACCGTTCGCGCATGCGCCGGATAGTCGATCCCGCGCGCGGACCGGACCGTCACTTCGCATGCCGCGGCGAAGGCGGCAAGCAGGTCGCCGCGAGTGGGTGCCTTGCTCTTCCGCGAGCGCCAGCAGCGGAGGTAGCGCGACCGGTGTCACGTGGCAGAGCCCAGGCCGGTAGACGTCGCAGATCTGTCGCCGAGGTGATCGCGTAGGCGTTGAGGAGCACCGCCGCGGCGGCCCCCGCCGGCTCCCCGCCGATCACGGTGAATAACATCCAGGCTCCCCCGAACGCGCGAGCCGGGCCGTCGACCTGCTCGAGGAGGTCCTGCACGAGTTCGCCCGGCGAACTGCGCTTGCCAGCGCGTCCAGGGAAGAGATCCTCGACTCTGTCCTGGACCTCATCAGGGAGGTCCTTCGACCTCGGAGAGCACGCGACCCACCCGGCGAGAGCCGACTCCATCGCAGCCGCGCTCATCGCGTCGCGAGCCGGTCGAGCGCGGGCCGTAGACCTCGGGGTGGAACCGCTCCATCGCCGCGCGCCAGCGGCTCGGGGCGGTGCTCGGTGAAGACGAGGACCAACTCGTCGACCCCCGCGTGGGCGAAGGCCACGACTCCGGGATCATCTCGATCGGGCTCGCCGTGGAGGCTGTACACTCCAGCGGGCCGGGCAGAAGCGCACGCGGACGCGAACCGAGATCGCGGGGTCGGCCGGCCTGCCTCCTCCTGCGACCCAGAAGCCTCGGCCCGCGCCCCCACGTCCGCGGCCCGGTCTGGGCGGCGTGATAGCCGTCGGAGAGCTGCGCCGCCCGGCGGAGCGCCCGGTCGCTGCGGCCGCCGCAGCAGAGCGGGAGCGAGGCGCCCTGTGGCGGCAGCGGCTGGAAGGAGAAGTCGCGCAGGGTGTGGAACTCGCCTTCGAACGGCTCGGTGCTTCCGGCCCAGAGATGACGCCAGAGCGCGATCGACTCGTCGAGGAAGGCCCCCCGCCGATTGAACCGGTCGGCCTTGCCGAGGTTCTCGTACTCGGGCAGGTCGTGCTGTCGCTGGCGCCGACACCTACTGTGAGCCTGCCGCCGGTGAGGAAGTCGATCGTCGCGAGCTGCTTTGCCGCAACGGGGCGTCGCGCATCGCCGGGATGAGCACGCTGAAGCCGCGCGGAGACCGGGAAGCAGCAGCGACCCAGGTGAGCGCGCTCGTCGCCTCGAGAACCCAGCCGTATCGTCGGCCTCGGGCCCGGCTGGGACGAGGAGATGGTCGGTCGTCCAGACGCTCGACCAACCGAGCGGGACGCGGTCTCCGCTGCGGCGTCCAGGCGACTCGGGGCCTGCTCCGCTGCCGATCGTCGGCAGGATGAGCCCGAGCTTCATTCGCCGGCCGGAAGCGCGGGCGAACCCCGGCAAGGTGATCTCGTCCTCGACGCGGCTCGAAGACGACGCGGACCGGCATTCCGACGCGGACGGTGTCGGGCTCGATCCCCGGTGACATTGCCGATCAGCGTCGGCCCTTCGATAAGCCGCACGAGCGCGACGGTACGGGACCCGGTCGGGCCACGCCTCGTTGTAGGCGTGCCGGAAGCCGGCGAAGGTGAAGACCTCCCCGTCGGCCGGATACCTGCTCCCATACGGCCTCGGTCGAGAGGCACCTGGGGCAGATCGTCGAGATCGGGTAGCGGAGCTCGCTGCACGCTTGCAGCGCTGAAGCCTCAGCTCTCCCTCGCGGCAGCCGTCCCAGAACGGGCGGTTAAGGGGTCGACCGGCGGGAGGACGAGGCTCATACGGTACAATCCCGAGGACCAGGGGCTCGACGTGTTGAGCGTCATCCCGCGGCCCGTGACCAGACAGACCTCGGCACCGTCGACCTGCCGCTCGCCGGACTCGCCGCGGACCTGGCGCACGCCCTCGACAACGTGGGGCCGGCCCTGCATGTAGGACTCGGAGAGGTTGCCGCCGGCGGTGTTGACCGGGAGCTCGCCGCCGAAGGTGATCCGCTCGCCGCCCTCGACGAACGGCCCGGCCTCGCCCGGCTCGCAGAAACCGGCGTGCTCGAGCCAGAGGAGCACGGAGATGTGAAGTTGTCGTAGAGCTGCGCGACGTCGATGTCGGCCGGCCCGACCCCCGCCATGCGGTAGGCCTCGAGACGGCGTCGCGCTGGTGCGGAAGATACCACCAGTCGGGGTGCTCGAACGTCTGCAGCGTGTCCCCTGCCCCATGCCCCAGATCTGCACCGGCGGCTTCGCGCAGGCTCGCGCCCGTTCGGCGGCGGTGACGATCACGGCGACCGCGCCGTCGCTGATCAGGCAGCAGTCCAGCAGCCGCAGCGGGTCGACGATCGCCGCGAGGCCTGATGGTCCTCGAGCGTGATCGGCTCGCGCATCACGGCGCGCCGGGTTGAGCGATGCGTGCTGGCGCAGGTAACGGCGACCCAGCCGAGCTGCTCGCTCGTCGTGCCGTAGAGCGCCCTGTGGCGCTGTGCGGTCATCGCGCTATTCGCGGCGTTGCCGAACATCCCCGAAATCCCCCAGGAGTCGCCTCGCCCGGCGGGGGCGTCGAACTTCGAACCGCCCGTGCGGGCCGTGTCCGAGAACACGCAGGCGACGACGTTCGCGAGGCCGGCGTCGATCGCGAGCGCCGCCTGCTGGATCAGCGCGCCCGCGGTCGCGCCTCCCATGACAAGCGAGCCGGTGAGTGAGGGGTTGATGCCGAGATGGCCGCCCAGCGTCAAGTAGCGCTTGGGCCCTTCCGGCGAGGTCGTCCCCGGCATCGTCAGCAGCCCGTCGAGATCGTCCTTGGTCAGGCCCGCGTCGTCGAGGGCCGCCTTCAGCGCCTGGACGCGAGCGAGAGCGGCGTCTCGTCCGGGAGCTTCCCTTGGGGCGAGGCTCCGACGCCGACGATTGCGGCTTTGCTCCAGGACATCCCGCCGCCTACCTGCCGTTGAAGCGCGGGGCACGGCGCTCGCGAAAGCGGCGCGGCCTTCCTCCCAGTCGTCGGTCATCGCGAGGAGCTCCCATAGCGCCCGTTCGAGGGCGAGCCCCGGGCGCCGGGGTCTTCCTGTGCCGCGTTCAGCACGATCTTCGCCGCTCGGAGCGAAAGCGGCGCGTTCGCTGCGACCCGCCCGGGCGAGCTTTCCGGCCGCGGGGGCAGCTCGTCCGCCGCCACGAGGTCGGAGATGAGACCAAAGCGCAGCGCAGCCTCGGCGCCGAGGGGCTCGCCGGTCAGGACCAGACTTGTTTGCGGCAGCGGGCGGAACGGCCGAAGGGAGCCGCTGCGTGCCACCGCTGCCGGGGAGGCTGCCGATTCGCACCTCGGGGAGCTGGAACATCGCCGCCGTGGTCGCGATGCGGAGGTCCGCGGCCAGCACGAGCTCGAGCCCGCCGCCCACTGCGGGGCCGTTCACCGCCGCGACCAGCGGCTTCCTGAACCGTCAGCGGCGTGGCGACCGGGCCGGCTTTGCCCGGCTGGAGCCTGGAGGCCGCGTCTCGTTGAGGTCCACGCCTGCGCAGAACGCGGGGCCGTCGCCAGTGAGGACGGCTACGCGAACGGCGTCGGCTGCGTCGAGCCTCGCCATGACCTCGGCGAGAGCCGCGCGCATCGCGGTCGAGATCGCGTTCCGCCGCTCGGGAACATCGAGCGTGACCCAGGCGACGCCGTCGGCCACCGAGACAGCGACCGGAGTCTCGACGCTCACCAGAGAGCTTTCTCTGCGATCAGCTCGTCGACCTCGGCTTCCGTCAGCCCCAGGAGCGAGATCGCGATCTCGCGAGTGTCAGCACCGAGGAACGGAGCGGGTTGCTCCGGGCCCGTCCGCCCGCTTCCGTCCCGGAAAGGAGCGGCCGGAGCGGTGATCTCGCCGATGACCGGGTGGGAGAGCGTCCGCCAGAAGTCGCGGGCGCGTAGCTGGCGATCGGCGAGGACGTCTACTCCGGAGAGCACGGGCCAGGCGGGAACGCCCGAGGCCTGAAGCGCCTCGGCGAGCTCCCCACCGCTTCCCTCGCCGCAGTCGCGGCTCCGATCTCCGCCTCGAGCGCATTTTCGTTCGCCTTGCGTGCGGCCAACGTGCCGAACCTCGGATCATCCGCCAGGTCGGACCGCCCGAGCACGGCGGCGAGCGCCCGCCATTCCTCGTCGGTTCTTGCGGCGATCGCGCACCAGGCGTCGGGGCCACTGCACCTGAACACGCCCGCTCGGGCTATGGGTCGCCACCCGGTTTCCGCTCCGCTCCGGTGGGGGCGCACCCGTCGAGGTCGCGAGCATCGCCGGCCCGAGCAGGTTGACCGTCGACTCGAGCTGCGACAGCTCGATCATCCGGCCGCGGCCGGTCAGGGTGCGTTGGTGGATCGCAGCAAGGAGCGCGACGAGCGCGTGGCCGGGGCTCGGGACGTGATCGGGATAGTGCGTGCCCGTTCCGACCGGGTCGCGGTCGGGGAGGCCGGAAAGCTCCACCAGACCGGCCAGAGCGGCAATCGTCGAGCCGAAGCCGATGAAGTCCCGATTCGGGCCACTGGCCCCCTGCATCGGCATCGCGAGATAGATGACAGCCGGGTTGAGCTCGCGGCACCTCGTCGTAGCCGAGGCCCCAGCGCTCCATCACGCCCGGGCCGGAAGTTGTTCGCGACGACATCGGCCCGCGGCAGCCAGCCGGGCGAGCCAGCTCGCGCGCTCTTCTCGTTGCGCATGTCCAGAGCGAGCGAGCTGCTTGTCGTTGTTCCTCGAGGCGAAGTACCCGGAGCCCTCCAGGCCGTCACGGCCCGGCCGGAACGGCGGAGCGACCCGCAGGTTGTCGGGGCGCGCCCTCGACTCGATCTTGATCACGTCGGCGCCGTGCTCGGCGAGCAGCTTCGTCACGAGTGCTCCCGCTCCGACCCAGCAGAAATCGACGACCCTCAGGCCGCTGAGCGCCGCCTTCATGTTCAGCTCGGCCGCGGAGAGGCGACGGTCTCGGATACCTCGGACGCCGTGAGCTCAGGACGCTCGGGGCCGAGCTGCGAAAGGCGATACGGCGGCGCAGGGACCCGCCCTGTCGTTCCCGTCGCGTCGTCTCTCACCTCGGTGAAGAACGCGCGCGCCTGGAGCTGAGGATCGGCGAGCACCTCTGCCGGGCTGTTCACGGGCGCCAGCGCGATGCCGCGGCGCTGAGCCTCGAGGTAGAGCTCGCTCTTGCCCCGCTCCCGCGCAAACGCATCGAAGATGGCGCCGAACCGTGCGATCGCGTCGGGCTGCTGCCTGAAGCCGAGCGTCTCCCAGCCTTCGCCCCACAGCTCCTCGGCGCCGGGCGTCCCGACCTCGACGAGCCATTCCCGCAACCGTGTCCAGGCGGTCGCGGTGCCGAGGCGGCCCGCCACCATGCTCACGTACCCGTCGGCGCAGCGATAGACGCCGCTTCCCGCCTCGCGAGGCATGTCGCCGTGGCGCCGCTGCACGCGGCCGGTCATCTCGTAGTCGGCGATAGACGTCTCGAGCGCCTGCGTCATGACCTCTTGTGACGAGATCTCGAGCGTCCGGCCCTCGCCGGTCTTGTCGCGCTCGATCAGCGCCAGCAAGACGGCGACCGCCCCGAAGATGGCGGTCGCCTGCGTACTCTGATGGCCGTACGGCGCGACCGGCTCGTCGTCGGGATAGCCGCCAAGCCAGAGCAGGCCGCCCGCTGCAAGTCGCACGAGGTCGGTCGAGACGTACCCGGCCGCCGGGCCGTCAAGGCCGAACGGCGTCAGGACAGCGCTGATCAGGTCGGGGTTGAGCACCGAGACGACCTCGGGCTCGAGGGACGGCGGGACGGTCTCGTCAGCGCCGGCGGAGCGAATCAGCACATCCGAGGACGTGATCAGCGCCTCGAGCGCAGCGCGGCCTTCGGTCGTGCCGGGATCGAGCGCGAGCTCGCGTTTGGCGCGGTGCAGGAACCACCCCTCGGAGTCGAGCTCGGGCCCGGCGGGCCCGGCAGTCCGTTCCGCCAGAGTGACCCGGGTCACGTCGGCGCCGAGATCGGCGAGCAGGCGGCCGGCGTAGCCGCTGAACTCGCCAGACACCTCGAGCACTGCCAACCCTCGAAGCGGGGCGTCGGGATCGAGCCGGTCGAGCGGAGGCAGATCAGGCATCGCCACCGGGATCGAGCAGATAGACGTCCCAGCCCGCAAGCAGGCTGACCGTCTCGCTGTAGCGATCGAGCGCGCCCGGAATCCGTTCGGTGACCCCGTTGACGATCATGTTCGCGACCGACATCGCGGCGACGAGTGAGTTCTGGATCCCGATTCCCGAGACGCTCGCCGGGATCAGCACGTCCACCTTGCCACGCAGCGGCGAGATCGGCGAGTCGGAGATCGCAACGACACTGACGCCGCGATCCCTCGCGGCCTCGATCGCGCTGAGGGTCGAGCGCGCATACGGGGGAAGCTGAAGGCCAGGAGCACATCGCCTGCGCCCATGTCCACGAGGGGCCCGGCGGGGACCGGCTTTCCGCTGAGCAGCCCGACCCCGGGGCGCACGCGGTCGAGCGTGACAGCCGCGTAGTAGGCGATCCCGTATGCGGTCACTCCGCCGACGACGGCGACGCGCTCCGCCTTGACGATCAGGTCGACCGCGCGGTCGAGGTCGTCGGGGTCGAAGCTGCGCCGCAGTGCGGTCGAGAATCTCGATGTCGTGCCGCAGCGACTCGGCGAAGACGGTGTTGCCGAGATGAGCCGCGACGTCCTCGCCGCTCGTGCCGTCGGAGCGCAACCCTTTGAGGACCAGCTCGCGTACCTGCTCCTGGAGTCCCGGGTAGCCGGAGAGCCCATTCGGTAGGCGAACCTCATGATCGTCCACGGGCTCACCCCGAGCCTCGCGGCGAACTTGTCAACGGTCGCGAACGCCACGAAGCTCGGGTTGTTGACGATCGTCTCGGCGATCCGCTTCTGCGAATGCGTCAGGATGTCGTAGCGGCTTCGTAGCTCGGTGATGACGCTCGGATTGGCGGCCCCGTTCCCGGTGCCGCGTCCGGTCGTGCGTGGGCGAGGCGCCCGGGTGCTCATTTCGCGATCGTCATCGAGCCGAAGTGGGGATAGCTCTCGCCCCATTTGTCCGGATACGCCCGATCGATGCCGGGCGTGAAGTAGGTCGGGACGGTGAGGTCCTGAACGACGTCGATCACCCAGGGCCTGCCGCTCGCGAGCGCGGCATCGAGCGCGCCTCGGAGATCGGCAGGATCCTCGATCCGCACGCCTTCCGCCCCGTTCGCGTGCGCGAGCATCGTGAAGTCGGGGTTGTACGGCTCGCCCGTGTCCTTGCGTACGAACTTCGACCACGGATGCACACGGTCGAAGACGCGGTTCGCGCCTTTCCGCTCGATCCCGAACTCGCAGTTGTCGAGGATGACCCAGACCGCGGGCAGCGCGTACTCGACAGCAGTGGCGAGGATTTGGGACGTCATGTTGAACGCGCCGTCGCCGACGATGCAGACAGCCGGCCTGTTTCGGTCGGCGGCCGCGGCGCCGAGCACGCCCGTCGAGGCCCAGCCCATCTCCGCCATGCCAGGATTGATGTGCCAGATGCCCGGGCCGCGGATGGTCATATAGGGCTCCGCGTACTGGGTGATGTCTCCGATGTCGACGAAGACCCTGCCGTTGGCCGCGGCGAGAGCCTCACCGACCTCATGGCAGAGCCGGGCGGGATGCACCGGAGCGGTGGGCGCGGTCAGCAGCGGCTCGATCTCCTCGCGCCACGCGTCCCAACTCGACTGTGCTTTTTCAGTCCAGGATCGCCAGCTCGGGGCGATCCCGTCCTGGTCGACCCGGGCGAGGAGCTCCTCGAGGAACACGCAGGCATCCGCCGCGATCCCCGCCTCGACCGGGTAGTTGCGCGCGACCTCGGCGATGTCGAGGTCGACCTGGACGATCTTGGTGCGATCGGGGTCGTAGATCTTTCCGGCGCGCCAGTTGCTCGTGTGATTGTCGCTGAAACGAGCGCCGACGGCGATTACGAGGTCGGCCGCTCTCGAGGCCTCGGCGGCCGGCGGCGTGCCCGAGCGCCCGACGACGCCGAGCGAAAGCGGGTGGGTCTCATCGAGCAGTCCTTTCGCCGTGAGCGTGGTCGCGACCGGAATCTGGAGACGCTCGGCGACGGCGCGAAACGCATCGGCCGCGCCGGCCGAGTGGGCCGCGCCGCCACCTCCGAGCAGGAACGGCCGCTTGGCACCGGCCACCAACTCCAGCACGGTGTCCATGGTTGCGCCGTCCGGGCGCGCTCGCGACGTGACTGTACGGCGCCGTGCCGGCTCGACCGTCCCCTCGATCTCCGCGAGCTGCACGTCGAACGGGATCTGCACGAACACGGGGCCCGGGCGACCGGAGGTTGCGAGCTTGTAGGCCTGGTTGAGCACTTCGATCACCGTGTCCGGCCTGACGACGAGCCAGCTCCCTTTCGTGACCGGGCGGAAGACGCTGACGGCGTCTTCGAAACCGTTGAAGTAGATCTCCTGCATACCGCCCTTGCCCATGAAGTGGGTCGAGCCGGAACCGGAGATAAGCATCACGGCGGCCATGTCGTGCATCGCCGTGGCGACGCCTCCGACGCAGTTGAGCAGTCCCGGGCCCTTGGTGACGAGCACCGGCGCGACCTTTCCCGTCGTTCGGTAGTAGACGTCCGCCATGTGGACGGCATGCGACTCGTGCTTCGACTGGATCCCCTCCATCTCGGGGTGATCGACGAGCGCGTCCATGAACGGCCAGATCGCGCCGCCGGCAATACCGAAGTACCGGTCGACCCCGATCTCCTCGAACCAGGTCGCGATCGCATCGACGACTCGCATTCAGCCCCTCCCTCGCCTGTGATTCACGGCCGCCCCGCCATTACGAGCAGACGCGGCTCTGTCATGTCCTCGATCGCGTAGCGAATCCCCTCCCGACCGAGGCCGGAGTCTTTCACCCCGCCGAACGGCATGGTGTCGACACGGTATGTCGGGGCGTCGTTCACGATCACGCCGCCGACCTCGAGCTCTCTGAACGCGCGCCAGGCATGGGCAAGGTCGTTGGTGAACACGCCCGCCTGGAGGCCGAACCGCGAGTCGTTCACGGCCTCGATCGCCTGGCCGAAGTCGTCGAAGCTCGATACGATTGCGACCGGGCCGAAGGCCTCTTCCGCCGAGATCTCTGCGCGCGGGTCGACATCCACGAGAACGGTCGGCGGCATCGTCGCCCCGTCGGCGCGTCCGCCGAGCAGCAGCCGTGCGCCGTTCGAGACCGCGTCGTCGACCCAGCGCTGCAGCCGTTCGGCCGACCTGATCTCGATCATCGGCCCCAGATCGCTGGCGGGATCGAGTGGGTCGCCAACGCGCAGCGCCGAGGCACGCGCGACGAACGCCTCGAGGAACCTGACCATGACCGCCTCGTGGACGATCACCCGCTGCACGCTGATGCACAGCTGGCCCGCGTACTTGAACGCTCCGTAGGCGCAGCGCTCGACCGCCCATTCGAGGTCGGCGGACTCGTCGACGATCGCCGCCGAGTTGCTGCCGAGCTCCAGGACTACCTTCTTCTTGCCCGCGCGTGCCTTCATCGCCCATCCGACCTCGGGACTGCCCGTGAAGGTCAGGAGCTTCAGTCTCGGGTCGACGACGAGCTGCTCGCCGACCTCACGGGTCATCGGAAGCACGCTCAGTGCGCCTGCCGGAAAGCCGGACTCGGCAACCAGCTCGGCTACCGAGAGCATCGTCAACGGGGTCTGGCTCGGCGGCTTGAGCACGAGCGGGCATCCGGCCGCGAGCGCCGGCGCAACCTTGTGCGCCGCAAGCCCGAGCGGGAGGTTGAAAGGGCTGATGGCGGCGACGGCGCCGACCGGGAATCGCTGAACGATCCCGACTCGCCCGCGGGAAGCTGCGTTCAGATCGAGCGGCAGAACCTCGCCGTGGATCCGCTCGGCCTCCTCAGCCGCGACCCGGAACGTGAGCGCGCCGCGCTCGATCTCCGTCGTCGCGTCTCGAATCGGCTTGCCGGCCTCCAGGGCCAGCTGACGGGACAGCTCTTGCGCGCGGGCCAGTATCCCGCTGCAACGAACCGGAGCGCGGCTGCACGCTCGTAGGCGGGCATCGAGGCTAGCTCGCGCTCGGCCTCGACGGCTGCGGCGATCGCCCGCTCGCACTCGGCCGGGCCGGCGTGGAACGTCGCTGCCACGACGGCAGTTCCGTCGCCCGCCGACCGAACGTCGATCGGCTCGCCGGTCGTCACCCACTCGCCTGCGAGGTAGATCGGACGAGGCTCCGCGGCGGCGCCGTCGAGGGTCGCCAAATCGCATTTGTCCCCGCTCCGACGCTCATCGGTAGATGACTATACAAACTTTGTTGCACAAGTAAACCCCTAATAGCCCCAGTGTCCAAGCGAAATCGGCTGCAGCATGGGGATAGCCGGATCTCCCTTGGTGCTTGACAGCAACAAATCCTGCTGTCAAAGTCCCGACTTCGCAACAACTGTTCCGATGAGGAAGTCGTCCCTTGCAACAACTGTTCCGATGAGCACGTCGTCTCAGCCTTCGACCAGCGGCCCGGGAGGATCACTTGCCCCATCCTCGCGTGCGGCTCAAACCCTCAGAAAGGGGTGAAGTGCCCAAGATGAAGCGATCTCACGTGACTGCCCAGCTAGTGCTCCTGGCACTGGCGGCGTCGATCGTCTTTGGAGTAGCCGCCGCTTCGGCGGCCACAAAGTCCACGCGTGCGACAACCTCTCGCGCGGACTCGAACACTGTGAACGTCATCGAGGCGGGCACGTCGGACTTCTCGAGCGCTGACGTCCTCTACTGGGTCGACCTGATGAAGAAGAACGGGATCAACGTCAACTTCAACGTCATCGGCGACGCCGCAACCGCCCTGAAGACAGTGATCTCGGGACAGGCGGACGTCTTCATCGGCTCACTACCCACCGCGTTCCTCGCGGTCATCAACGCCGGAGCGCCGATTCACGTCATCGCCGCGAACGACCAGGCGAGTGACTACATCATCGTCGGTACACCCGGGCAGACGCTCCAGAACCTCAACGGCAAGACGATGGGAATCGACTCGCCGGGCTCTGCAGGCCAGCTCTCGGCAGAGATCGGGCTCAAGAACGCCGGCGTCGACCCGAGCACGGTCCGGTATGTCACGATCGGCGGCTCGACGGCCCGTGAGACGGCCATCCTCGCCGGCCAGATCGACCTGGCCCCGATTCACTACCCGCTCGCGCTCCTCGCGGAGTCGACCGGGAAGGCGACGCAGGTCTCGACGTCGGCAAGTCGCTCGGCCCCTACATCCAATCGGGACTGATCGCGAACGACAGCTTCACGAAGAACAACCCTGCTCTCACACAGAAGGTCGTGAATGCGTTCATCAACTCCGAGCGCTGGGCGGCCTCGAACCAGTACCGCTATGTCGCGTATGCGGCGGCCGCCGGCCTCTCCAACGGCCTCACGGGCCCGCAGGAGGCACAGACCTGGCAGTACTACAAGGCCGATAACTTCTTCGGCATCAACGGCGGTATCTGCGACAAGTACGTCACCGCGACGATCAAGACCAACTGGCTGCTCGGATCACTGCCCAAGCCGATCCCGGTCGATCGATCGAAGCTGATCAATCCGCTTTCGTCAGGGCCTACCTGGAAGCTCATCACCAGAAGCCGGGACCTGCTAGCAAGCCGGCGAGCGGGCCGGGTCGCGTCCTCGCGCCCCGGCCTGCTCTTCCTGCAGAGTCCGAAACCGATGCTCGAGATCTCACATCTCCAGAAGTACTACGGCGACTCCAGATCCCGGCGGTCAGCGACTTCAACCTGAAGGTCGACACCGGCGAGTTCGTCACGCTGATCGGCCCGAGCGGCTGCGGTAAGACCACCGCGCTGCGAATCGTCACCGGCCTGCTCGACTCGTCCGGCGGCGATGTCTACGTCGACGGGAAGCCGAGCACGGGCCGTCACCCGACAAGGCGATCGTCTTCCAGCGCTTCAACTCTTCCCATGGCGGACAGCGTCGCGAACGTCGGCCTACGGCCTCGAGCTTCAGGGCGTCGGCAAGAAGGAACGCCTGGCGACCGCGCGCCGAGCACCTCGAGCTCGTCGGCCTGGCCGACCGCCTCGACCACTAGACGCAGCTCTCCAACGGCCAGAACCAGCGTGTCGGGCTCGCGCGCGCGCTGGCGATCGAGCCGAAGCTCCTGCTGATGGACGAGCCGTTCGGCTCCCTCGACGCACTCACGCGCGAGCACCTGCAGGAGATGGTCGGGAAGATCTGCGCCGACAAGAACCTCACCGTCCTCTTCGTCACTCACTCCGTCGACGAGGCGATCTACCTCTCCGACCGGATCGTCGTGATGGGCACGCCCGGGCGCACGGTCGGCGAGTTCACGGTCGATCTCGCCCGTCCCCGCTACGACTACGACTGGCGGGCAACGCCCGAGTACGGAGGAGGGTCCGCAGCGAGATCTGGAGGCTGCTCCGCGCCGAGCTGGCGCAGGTCGAGGCACTCGGCCGCATGAGCGTCAGCTGACCGAGCTCACCGACACGCGGCGGGCATGAGCGAGACGACGGCACCCGAGGCCCTGCCGCGCACCCGGGCAACAGGCGAGGCGCGACGGCGTCGCTCCTGGCTGGAGAGCCCGTCGGGGTCCTGCGCGTTGCTCTCGGTCGCGGGGTTGCTGGTCGGGGCCTGGCAGGTCTTCGGCAACAAGTACTCGACCTCGTTTCCGAGCGACATCAGGCGCGAACGTTCCCGCACGCGTTCCTCCACGACGTCCTGCCCGCGCTCGGCGACACGATGAAGGGCTTCGGCGCCGGCTACGCCACGTGCATCGTCCTCGGAATCCCGATCGGGCTTCTGATGGCGCGATCGCGCCTGGTCGAGCTCGCCCTCGAGCCCTACGTGAACGCGCTCTACGCGACGCCGCGGCTCGCGCTCATCCCCGTGCTCATCCTCTGGCTCGGAATCACCTTCGAGATGCGCTTCGCCGTCGTCGTCGTCTCCGGGCTCTTCCCGATCATCCTCAACACCTACCTCGGAGCGAAAGGAGGTCGACCGGAGACTGCTCGACGCCGGCAAGGCGGTCTCGCCGCGGAGCGAGCTGCAGACCGTCCGCACGATCGTGATCCCGGCCTCGCTCCCGTATATCTTCGCAGGCCTCCGGCTCGGGCTCGCGCGGTCGTTCATCGGCATCATCGTCGCGGAGATCGAGACCTCGGTGCTCGGCATCGGCAACCTGATCAGCCACGACGCCCAGACGCTGCAGTTCTCGGGCATGTGGGTGGGCGATCATCACGCTCGGCATCCTGAGCATCCTCTTCTCGACCGTCCTCAAGCGCATGGAGGCCTGGACGACGACGCCCTGGGGGAGGGCGGAAGGGGGATGCGGCCATGGCCGTTTTTCGCGCGTAGCCGGAGCGGCACTCTCGCACCCGCCGGCACCGGCGGGTGGACACCGCAGGGAGGGCCGTTCCTCTACCGGAAGAGCGGCATGTGGACGGTTCGGCTCGCGACGCTGGCGCTGACAACATTCTCGCGTTCTGGCAGTACTGGGCCGAGCACAAGCAGAAGGCGATCGCCGCCACCCGCGCGAGTTCCTTCAGGCGGTCTACCGCCAGCTGATCACGAACCACACGCTCTTCGGTCCTCTGTGGAGCAGCCTCGAGGCGTTCGTGCTCGGGGTGACGCTTTCCCTCCTGATCGGCATCCCGGTCGGAGTCGCCATGGGCCGGTGGCGTTCCGTCGAGCACACGATCGACCCATACGTGTCGTTCCTGTACTCGCTGCCCCACGTCGCCTTCGTCCCGATCATGATCGTGTGGCTCGGATTCCGGCTCGAGTTCCGGCTCGCATACGTCGTGCTGTCGGCGGTATCTTCCCGGTGATCATCAACACGATGACAGGCGTCAAGAACGTCGACAAGGGAGCTGATCGACGCAGGGCGCAGCTTCTGCGCGGACGAGGCGCGTGCTCGTCCGGACGGT
Organism: uncultured Thermoleophilia bacterium; assembly: GCA_963722065.1. Classification (GTDB taxonomy): domain Bacteria; phylum Actinomycetota; class Thermoleophilia; order Gaiellales; family Gaiellaceae; genus PALSA-600. The sequence goes on from CAVRMI010000025.1 coordinate 14,644, forward strand.
CGTCCTTCCCGGCTGCCTCCCCGTACATCGTCGCCGGCGGCCGACAGGCCATGTCGGCAGCCTGGGTGGGCGTCGTCGTCGCCGAGGTGCTCTCGACGCAGGACGGCCTCGGCGGGGAGATCAACCACTTCTCAGACTACTTCCTGACCGCGGACATGTACGTCCCGATCATGGCGATCATGGTCATCGCCGTCACCATCCAGGCGATCGCCGGCTACCTGCAGGCCCGGCTGACGCCGTGGAGCGCCGCCGCCCAGCGCGAGCGCGGCGGCGGCTAGGGGGGTGGAGTACACCGACCTTCGCGACTGGATCGCAGCGGCGGACGCCCTCGGCGAGCTGCGCACCGTCAGGGGCGCGAGGCTGGCAGGCCGAGATCGGCGAGATCTCCGAGATGCTGGATCCACACGCTCGGCGCGCCGACGGTGCTGTTCGACGAGGATCCCCGGCTACCCGGCCGGGCAGCGCGTGCTCGTCAACGCGAACGGCAACCGCAGCCGGCTCGCGCTGACGCTCGGGCTCCCCACCGACATCGAGCGGCGGCCGCTGATGGACGAGTTCCTGCGCCTGACCGAGAGCACCCGCGCCTTCGAGCCCGGTCATCGTCGAGGACGGTCCGGTGTGCGAAAACGTCGGGCGCGGCGACGACGTCGACGTGCTACTTCCCCGTCGCAGTGGCACCCGAACGACGGCGGCCGCTACATCGGCACGGCGTCGCGTGGTGACGCGCGATCCCGACACCGGCCGCTCAACGTCGGCACCTTCGCGTCATGGTCAAGGGCCCGCGCAACGTCGGGACCTACATCTCGAACGGCAAGCAAGGCCGCACCATCGCGACAAGTACTCCAAGCCGGTAAACCGTGTCCGGTCGCGATTATCGTCGGCATCGACCCGATGATCTTCGCCGCCTCCACGATAGGCCGGTCAGCGTGCCGGAGTACGATTGGTGCGGGGCGATGAGGGAGCCCTCCGAGGAGGTCAACGAAGCGATCACCGGCTGGCCGTTCCCGCGTCGAGCCGAGATCGTGCTCGAGGGCTGCATCCACGACCGACACCACGCGCGAAGGCCCGTTCGGCGAGTGGCACGGCTACTACGGCGACGGCGGCGGCCGAGCCGCTGATCACGATCGACGGCCTCTACTACCGCAACCAGCCGATCTTGACGGTGCGCCGCGAACAAGCCGTCCGCACTCGACACCTCTTCGAGCGCGCTTCCTGCGCGCCGCGATCCTCCTCCGCGAGCTCGAGGGGCCGGGCATTCCCGACGTGCGCCGCCTGGGCTGCATCAAGCCGTCGGCGGCACCGCACTGTTCGCGGTCGTCTCGATCAAGCAGCGCTACTTCGGCCATTCGAGCCAGTCGCTGACGCGCTCGCCTCGTGCAACCCGGCGTGGTACATCGGCCGCCTGGTCGCGTCGTCGACGACGACGTCGACCGACCGATATCCACGACGTGATCTGGGCGATCCTGACCCGGGCCGACCCGGCGCGGTCGGTCGACATCATCACCCGCATGCTCTCGGGCCCGCTCGACCCGGCGCTGCCGCCCGACGACAAGCGCTACAACTCGCGCCTGCCTGATCGACGCCACCAAGCCGTGGGAGTGGAAGGACCGCTCCCGAAGGCGCTGGGCCGGACGCGGCGACCAAGGCGCAGACGCGGGCGAAGTGGGGGCCGTCCTGGCCCGGCTCCCGGCAGCTCCGCCTAGCAGGCGCCGTCCCGGGGGCGACGAGCTCGATGAGCATCCCGGCCGTCACCGGCCCGCGCGCCGCGCTGCGCGTGATCCGGCTGCGCAACTTCGGGCCGTACTTCGCGGGCAACGCCGCCCTCGGCGAGCGGCACCTGGTTCCAGAACCTCGCCGCGTCGATCCTCGTCTTCCGGCTCACGCACTCGGCGTTCCTGCTCGGCGTGCTCAACTTCTTCGGCCGTTCGTCCCGGTGCTCGTGCTCGTGCCGTGGGCGGGCGGCGCGGCCGACCGGTTCGACCGCCGCAAGCTGCTGCTCGTCACGCAGCTCAGCTCGGGCGGCGCTGAGCGGCGCGCTCGCCGCGCTCGACTGGGGCGGCCTCGCCCGGCGCCTGGGTGGTGATCTGCTTCTCGGCCGCCCTCGGGATCATGAACGCGTTCTCGAACCCCGCCCAGACGGCGATGATCGCCTCGCTGGTGGAGAGCACGAGGACCTGGCGCAGGCGGTGGCGCTGAACTCGCTCACGTTCAACCTCGCCCGCGCCGTCGGGCCGGCGAGCGCGGCCGGGGTGATGGCGGCGTTCGGTGTCGCGCCGGCATTGGCAGGGTCAACGCCGTGGCTTCCTGCTGCTCGCCGGCGCGCTGCTCGTGATCCACCCGCGCGCGCAGCAACGCCTGGGCGCTGGCCTCGCTGCGCGACAGCTTCGCCCTGATCAGGGCCGACCCCGCGCCTCGGCGCCTACCTGCTGATCGTGATGACGGTGGAGCTTCTCGTCCGAGCCCGGTGAACACCGAGTCGCCGGCGTTCGCGCACGCGTTCGGGTTCCCGGCGCCGTGGGCGGGGGCGGTGGTCGGCGCCTTCGGGGCCGGGGCGGTCACCGCGGCCCTCCTCGTCGCCGGACGGGTCTCCGGCTCGCGCGGACGGATGGCGCTGACGCTCGGCCTGCTCGGCGGAGGAGTGCTGCTGTTCTCGCTCTCGCCCTGGTTCGCGCTCGGGCTCGTCTTCCTCGCAGTAGCGGGCTTCGGCTACCTGTCGACCAACGCCGCCGCGACGACTCGCCTCCAGCTCGGCGTCGCCGAGAACGAGCGAGGCCGGATCATGGCGCTCTGGTCGATCGCGTTCCTCGGCGTCCGGCCGCTCGCGAGCCTGATCGACGGAGGGATCGCCGAGACCTTCGGCGTGCGGACTGCGGGTGTCGTCATGTCGCTGCCCGCGCTCGTCGGCGCCGCCTTGATGTTCCAGGGCGGGCGGCAGCGTGCGGCGGCGCTGTCTGAGCGGCTCGAAGCGCCCTAGGGCGTGCGGTCGACCGTGCGGGACAGGTAGGTCCAGGCCATCGCCAAGATGGCGGGCCGAGCGCTTGCGCTTCTCGAGCGCCTCCTCGTCCGGGCTCGCGATCGCGTTCTCGCCTGCGAGCAGCGCGATCTGGCACGCCCGCTCGAGGTGCGTCGCGGCCGCGACCGCCTCGCCGACGTCGCGGCCGGCGGTCGTGATCCCGTGATGCGGCATCAGCACGGCGAGCCGGTCGCCGAGCGTGTCGGCGAGCGCCTGCCCGAGCTCCGGGCGTGCGGACGAGGTCGCCGGTGCTTCGTGAAGCGCGGAGATGTCCGGCGGCACGAAGTGCGAGCCCTCGTGCGAGAGCGCCTTCGAGCGGCCAGCCGGTGGCGGCGAACGCGATCGAGTAGAGCGGATGGGTGTGCACGACCGAGTTCGACATCGGGCCGCCGGGCCATGATCTCGGTGTGGATCGGGTACTCGATGTGGCGGCCGGCCGTGCCCTTCGAGGATCTCGCCGTCCCAGCCGAGCAGGATCACGTCCTCCTCGGTCACCTCGTCGAAGCCGAGGTGGCTGCCCTTCAGCCAGACGCCGCGGCCCTCGGGGTCGCGGATCGAGACGTGACCCCAGACCATGTCCGCCTGGCCGGCGCGCCTCGAGCACGCGGCAGGCCGTGACGATGTCGCGCCTGATCGTGTCGGGCGTCTGCTCGGTCTGGGCACTCATGTTCCGCGGCTGAGGCTACCTGCATGG
>CAVRMI010000026.1:0-21968 GCA_963722065.1 uncultured Thermoleophilia bacterium
TCGCAGGCCGCGACGAGCTCCGCGCCAGCTCCACGCCCGTTGCCAGGTCTTGCCAATCCTAGAAGTAAGGTTGGCAGTTACGACAACTTGGCTCGGACTCTCCTGATGTCTTCTGCGTTCGCGGACTTCGACGATGAGAGTAGGTCATGGGCTCGGCCTCTATCCAGTGCGGGCGGCGCAGTGCCTAGAAGCTATCAAGGGCCAATCGACGCCAAACGGAGCGGTGAGCTCTGCCGGGTTTAGCGAGGTTCGAGGAGACAGAGAACCTCGCCGACGAAGGTCGGGAGACCGACGAGACAAGTCGCAGAGCCCTCCTGAGAGTCAGATCGCCAGCCCACCAAGCCGTACACTCGGTACATGCGAGCGCTGGATCTTGAGTTAGACGAACTGATGGCCGCGGCGCGTGCCGTACGCGACGCGCGGGGAAGGCTCGTCACGTACAGCCCGAAGGTCTTCATCCCGCTGACGAAGCTCTGCCGCGACGTCTGCCACTACTGCACGTTCGCACGGCCGCCGCGGCGCGGCGAGCGTGTGTACATGACGGTCGAGGAGGTGCTCGCGATCGCGCGCGCGGGTGAGCGGGCCGGCTGCCGCGAGGCGCTCTTCACGCTCGGTGACAAGCCGGAGCTTCGCTACCGAGCTGCGCGCGACGAACTCGAGGCGCTCGGGTTCTGCTCGACGATCGAGTACCTCGCCCACGCGGCCTGTGCAGTGCTCGCCGAGACCTCGCTCCTGCCGCACCTCAACCCGGGAGTTCTCACGCCGGCCGATCTCGAGCTGCTGCGGCCGGTCTCGGCGTCCATGGGGATGATGCTGGAGACGGCTTCCGACCGGCTCTCGGCGCGAGGCGGCCCGCACTTCGGCTCGCCTGACAAGCTCCCAATCGCCCGCCTCGAGACGCTGCGGCTCGCGGGCGAGGCCCGCGTTCCGTTCACGACCGGAATCCTGATCGGGATCGGCGAGACCCGCGAGGAGCGGATCGAAGCGCTCGAGGCGATCGCCGCCGCCGGGCCGCAGATCCAGGAGGTGATCGTCCAGAACTTTCGGGCGAAGCCCGACACGCGCATGGCAGCCGCCGCGGAGCCTCCGCTCGAGGAGCTCCTCTGGACACTGGCCGCCGCTCGGCTGATTCTGCCACCGGAGATCGCGCTCCAGGCTCCTCCCAACCTGACCGAGGACTTCGCCCGGCTACTCGACGCCGGGATCGACGACTGGGGCGGCGTCTCGCCCGTCACGATCGACCACGTCAACCCGGAGGCACCCTGGCCCGAGCTCGACCTACTGCGCGCCGCGACGGAGAGCCGCGGCCTCGAGCTTGCGCCGCGCCTGACCGTCTACCCGAGTCATCTCGACGCCGGGTGGATCGACCCCGCCGTGCTGCCGAACGTGCTCCGTGCCGCCGACTCGCTCGGTCTGGCACGTGAGGACCACTGGTCGCCCGGCGAGACGGGGGATGTCCCGTTCGTCGTCGGGCGCGACCCGTTACCGCGCGGTGCACGACACGAGCTCGCCGAGGACGAGATTGCCCGCCTGTTCCGTGCCCGCGGGACGGAGCGCCTGCGCGTATTCGCCGACGCCGACGCGCTTCGCCGCGAGGTCAACGGCGACGAGGTCACCTACGTGGTCACGCGGAACATCCAGTACACCAACGTCTGTTACTTCCGCTGCGGCTTCTGCGCGTTCTCCAAGGGGAAGCTGGCCGCGAACCTGCGCGGCGACCCGTACCTCGTTCCACACGACGAGATCGTCCGCCGCGCCGCCGAGGCCTGGGAGCGGGGTGCCACGGAGGTCTGCCTGCAGGGCGGGATCCACCCGGCCTTCGACGGCGACTACTACGCGTCGGTGGTCCGCGCGATCAAGGACGCGGCGCCGGGACTGCACGTCCACGCGTTCAGCGCGCTCGAGATCTGGCAGGGCGCGACCACCCTCGGTGTCCCGCTCCGCGACTACCTGGCACGTCTGCGCGACGAGGGCCTCTCCTCGCTCCCGGGTACCGCGGCGGAGGTGCTCGACGACGAGGTTCGGGCGGTCATCTGCCCGGACAAGATCTCGACGGCGCAGTGGCTCGATGTCCATCGAACCGCCCACGGGCTTGGTCTCCGATCGAACAACACGATCATGTTTGGCCACGTCGACGGGCCGCGCGCCTGGGCGCGCCACCTCATCGCGGTCCGCGAGCTTCAGCGTGAGACGGGTGGCTTCACCGAGTTCGTGCCGCTGCCGTTCGTCCACATGGAGGCTCCGATCTACCTGAAGGGCCGCGCCCGCCCCGGGCCGACGTTCGGGGAGGTGCTCCTGATGCACGCAGTCGCCAGGCTCGCGCTTCACCCGTGGATCGAGAACATCCAGGTGTCGTGGGTGAAGGCCGGTCCCGCCGGAGTCGCCGAGGCCCTGCGCGCCGGCGTCAACGATCTCGGCGGCACGCTGATGAACGAGTCCATCTCGCGCGCCGCCGGAGCCGGCTGGGGGCAGGAGATGCCGCCCGAGCAAATGGAGTCGCTGATCCGCTCGACCGGCCGGATTCCCAGGCAGCGGACGACGCTCTACGGCGACCCGCCCGCCGGCCAGGTCGCCCGCTCCTTCATCGCCGAGCCACTTGCCGAGCCGCTCAACCCGCACGTCAACGAGACGCGCCTCGCGCGCCCCCGCCGGCTCGTGCGCCCCGACGCGCTGAGCTCGACCTAGGTTCCGAGAACGAAGAGACCCGGGTCGGGCTCCGAGAGCAGCCTCGGCCCGTCCACGCCGATCAGAACGTCCTCCTCCGAGGCGAACGTCATTCCGTCGATCGACAGGTACGCCTCGGCCGTGACGACCATCCCTGGCTCGAGCATCTCGTCGCTGTCGTGGCGGATGAACGGGGGCTCGCTGCCCGCAAGCCCGACGCCGTGGCAATAGTGAAGCGGCGGCGTTCGCACGTAGGCGCCGTACTGCTCCGGCCCATAACCGTGGTGCCGGTACAGCTCGACCAGGCGCTCCACGACCTCGCGCTGCGTCACGCCCGGGTGGAGGCTGTCGGCGATCGATCCACGGACGATCGCCCGGATGGCGTCGTGGTGCTGCCGGCTCGACTCGGACGGCTCGCCGACACACGCCATCCGAACGAACTCGCCCCAGTACCCGTCGATCACCGCCCCGGAGTCCACGAACAGGAGATCTCCCTCGGCGAGCACGTGCTCCTCCATCGGCCCCAGCAGCCGCGACCCCGCACCGAGCGCCGCCGATTTCGAGCGGGAGAGGATGTTGATCTGAGCGTAAGGGGGTCGCACGGCCCCGGCTTCGACGATCGCCATCCCGACCTTCCGGGCGATTTCCACTTCACTGTCGCCGGCGGCGATCGAGCCGAACGCCTTTCGAAGCGCCGCGTCGTTGACGCTGCAGGCGCTCTCGATACGAGCGACCTCGGCAGCGCTCTTGATCATCCGTAGCCGCCAGATCAGCGACGAGGCGTCGACAATTCGTGCGCTGGGAAGCTCTGCCGCGAGCGCATGCAGTTCGTCGACGGGAAAGAGGAGCCGCTGGTCCTCGCCGAGCTCGGCGCCGATCCGCGCCGAGCCGAGCCCCCGCTGCTTCAACGCCCGGGCGAGCGCTACACCGTCGAACGGCGGCGTGTAGGTGGCGACGTCCGCGACCCAGGAGCTACGGCGCGCGTTCTCGGCGTTCGCGTCGTAGACCCACAGGAACGGCTCGCCCGTCCGGGGCAGCACCATGACGTGCGGCCGCGAGTAGTTGAGCTGGAAGTCCCGCGGCATGTGGCCGCTCAGCCAGTAGTAGTTCATGCCGGCGCTCAGGTCGCCCGTGACGAGCAGCGCGTCGAGCGACAGCTCCTCGAGCAGGCCCCGCGCGCGGTCGGCGCGAGCTTCGAGCTCGCGGCCGTCGAATCCAGCCATCAGGCGGAGGCTGCCGTGCCGGCAGCCTCCTGCGCCGAGGTGAAGAACTCGGACAGGATGGTGTTCGCCTTCTTGCGGATCGAGCCGGCGCCGAGCGCGGCCGGCCGGCCGGTCACCTCATAGCTGCCGTCGACATCGACCCGGGTGCCGCCGTCGTGCTCCTCGAGCGCCATGGAGACGTCGATGATCAACCGCGATCCGATCTGCCGATCCTCGCCCTCGCCGTGGGCGCGGATCAGCTTCCCCTCGACCTGCTCGAGAACGGTGATGGCGACGTCGGCGCGGAGCTTGAAGGGGCCGATCTTGTCGGCGAGCACGACGCTGTAGCCACCCCCGCTCTCCTCCACCTGCTCGATGACCGAGATCCACGAAAGGACGGTCGGGAGGTCGCTGACCGTACGCCAGACGGTGGGAGCGTCGGCGTCGAGCAGGAGCGTGCCCTGGAATTCCTGTCGCACTAGATTGCCTCCTGCACAGGTTCGAGTGGCCCGGAACGGGGATCGAGGAGCCCGTCGAGCTTACGGAGCGGTCGCAGCGTCGGTACGAGCGCGAGCGTGGTGAGACCGACCGCAGCGAATGCGACGGGGATCGAGACGACGAGCAGGAGGCCTCCCACCACGAGCGGCGCGACGAGCTTGCCGGCGTTGCGGGTCATCCCGCTGACCGCGATGAGGCCGCCGCGGACGCGCTCCGGGGCGGCGACCGCGACGAACGCGTTCTGCAGTACCTGGAGGACACCGTCGCTCATCCCGAAGGCGATCGCGACGATGATGGCCACCTGCCACGAAGGCACGAACGCGAACATGATCAGCGAGATACCGACGCCGAGCACCGACCCGATCAGGAGCAGCGAGCCCGACACCTGGTGGAGAAGCCGGACGACCCCGAAGTTGATCGCCGCGGCGATCCCCGAGGCGACGCTGAGGACGACCGCCGCCTGCGTCAGCGAGGCTCCGTGCTGCCGCACGAGCATGGTCGGTAGATAGGCGACGAGCGCGAACTTGCACCAGAAGCGCAGGAACCCGGCGAGCAAAACCGCGGTCATCCCGGGAATCTTCACTGCCACCGCCAACTCCGAGCGATACGGCGATGTATGCCGTCCATGGACGTGTCGCTTCCCGTCCTCGAGCACGAAGAAGCCGACCACGGCGAGCGGGATGAGCAGCCCCTGCGCCGCGAGCGGCGCGCGCCAGCTGATCGTCGCAAGCGTGGCCCCGAGCAGCGGGAGGGCAAGCTCGCTGAGCGCCATCGACAACTGACGCGAAGCCTGTGCCCGAACATGGCCGGCGCCGTGGTACGCGTCCGCGATCAGCGTCACGCTGAGCGGCATCAGCGCCGCGAACCCGACTCCTTGCAAGACGCGAAGGCCGATCAGGATCCCGAACGAGGTCGCGAGCGCCTGGCTCGCGCCGGCGACGCCGTAGAGCAGCGCCATCGACGCGAAGATGACGCGGCGCCCCCAGCGATCGGCCAGGTAGCCGAGCGGGATCGCAAGCAGGACCCCGGGCAGCATGTAGGCGGCGGTCAACATCCCGACCTGGGTGTCGCTGAGGTTGAACTGATCCTGCACCGCCGGCAGCGCCGGCGAGATTCCCTGCGCGCCGAAGACCGTCGCGCCCGCCGCGACCGCAGCGAGCGCGAGGGTTGTCCTGCGCGCTGCCACTACTCCGACTGGTGCGCGAGCCGCGAGAGGAGCCGCTCTGAGACCTGACGCAGATGCTGCTCTAGCCAGCGGGCCGCGCCGTCGACGTCGTCGACGCGGAGGAATGCAAGGACCTGCGCGTGATCGCGCTCGCCCGGAGGGCGCACGTAGTCGAGGTTGTTGTCCAGCGAGTAGCGGCCCACCTCCTCGCGGAGCCGGTCGATCAGCTCGACGAGCCGCGGCTGGAACTTCGCGTCGTAGAGCTCGTGGTAGAACTCCGCGCGCCGCTGCAGGAACTCCTCCTCGTTCTCGACGGCGTTCAACTCGTTCGCGGACTGCTCGAGGCGGGCCAGGCGCTCCGGCGTCATCACGGTCATCGCCTTGCGGAGCGCGTGGGTCTCGAGGACGGTGCGAATCTCATAGATCTCGCGGGCGCCCATCGGGGTGAGCGAGTTCACGGTCGCGCCGCGATACGGCTCGAACGTGACGAGCCCATCCGACTCGAGCTTCACGAGCGCGCTCCGGACAGGGATCCTCGAGACCCCGATCTGGGCCGCCAGCGCGTCCTGGCGGAGGCGCTGCCCCGGCTGGAAGACGCCGGTCACGATGCACTCGTGAATCACCGCGTAGGCGATGTCGCCGCGAGTGGCGAAGGCGTGCTCGTGCCGTGCGACGATCGACTGGACATCGATCGCCGCGTCATCGATCAGGACTTCGGTGCCTTGCTCAACCATTGATCGTCTCCGCCCTCCGCTCGCTCTCCGCTGCCTCAACTGCCAGCCGCCAGACCCGCTCGGGGGTCAACGGCAGTTCATGCGGGTAGCGGCCGAGTAGCCGGCCGACCGCGGCCGCGACCGCGGCGCCGATCGGGTTGCCGGCGCCCTCGCCGCTGCCCTTCGCTCCGAATGGGCCAATCCCGTCCCGTCGCTCCGCGAGGATCTGGTGAACCTCGCCCGGTAAGTCGCTGACCCGGGGCACTCGATATTCGACCACGTTCGGGTTCGAGAGCGACGAGCCGTCGTAGACCATCTGCTCGGTCAGCGCCGCGCCGAGCGCCATCGTCGCGGCGCCGAGATCCTGCCCGTGCACGAGCGTGGGGTTGATTGCGAAGCCGACGTCGCCGATCGTCGTCAGCTGCTCGATCCCGACCCGGCCGGTCTCGGCGTCGACGTTCGCGACCACGCCGCTCACGCCGATCTCCCAGAACGGCGGAAGCTGCTGGAACTCGCCGGCACGGCGGATCGTGCCGATCCCGACGACCTCGCCGCCGGACCCGAACCAGCGCCGAATGACCTCGCCGTAGGTCAGCTCCTGGTTTCCGACCCGGACGCCGCCCGGAATGTCCTCGATCTCGTCTCCGATCTCGCGGGCGAGCTCACGCACTTTCGTGCGCGCTTCGTCGCAGGCGAGCAGGAGCGCCCGCCCGACCAGCGTCGTCGTGCGGGAAGCGCCGGTCGTGCGCTCGTACGTCGTCGCGCCCGTGTCGGCAGCGACGATCGACACACGCTCGAACGGCAGCCCGAGGCCGTCGGCCAGGATCTGCGACAGCACGGTCCGGCTGCCCTGGCCAAGCTCGGTCGATCCGAGGGCGCAGGACGCCGAGCCGTCGGCGTGGATACGCACCATCACGACCGAGGTCGGGTGCGCGCCCGCGTCGGACGCGGACAGGCCGATGCCGACACCCTCCCGCTCGCCCCACTTGAGCGACTCCGTCAGCAGCGCGAGGTCGGCGGCGAGATCGGCGTCCAGGCCGCGCTTGCCGGGAAGGATCTCCTCTCCCGGCCTGACGACGTTGCGGAGGCGCAGCTCGGCCGCGTCGATCCCGAGCCGGTCTGCGGCCTCGTCGATCTGCAGCTCTCCCGCGAAGTTCCCCTGGGGCGCGCCGAAGCCGCGCAGCGAGCTCGCAGGCGTCGTGTTGGTGAAGGCGGACCGGCACCGAACGCGAAATGCCCCCATCCGGTAGGGCCCGCTGCAGCGGTTCGCGAGCTTGGCGCAGACGAGCGGGCTGTTGTCGCTGTAGGCGCCGGAGTTCATGACGATGTCGAAGTCGCGAGCAAGGAGCGTCCCGTCGCTGCTGAACGCGGTGCGGGCGTGGATGCGAGCGCCGTCGGCGCGCGTCGTGAACATCGCCTCCTCGACGCTCAGGGCGACCCGCACGGGCCGGCCGGTCGCATAGGCGCCGAGGGCGGCGAGCGGCTCGACCTTGGTGTACGACTTGGTGCCATAGCCGCCGCCCACGTAGGGGACGACGACGCGAACGCGCGCGAGCGGCAGCCCGAACATCAACGCGAGATCCTCGCGAACCATATACGGATGCTGAGCGGTCGAGTAGACGGTGAGCGCGCCCTCCTCGAAGACCGCGGTCGCGTTGTAGGGCTCCATCGCGTAGCCGTAGAGCATCGGGTAGCGGTACTCCCCCTCGACGACGAGATCGGCGGCCTCGAACGCCGCCGCGACGTCTCCCCACTCGACGGTGTTCACGGCGCAGAGGTTCCCTGTCAGCTCGTCGCCCCCGGTGTTGTGGAAGCCCTCATCGCCGGTCCGCCCAGGATGGACATCGTGCAGGAGCGGCGCGCCGTCGGTCAGCGCCTCGTCAGCGTCGATGACCGGCTCGAGGTCGAGGTACTCGACGCGCACGAGCCTGGCCGCCTGCTCAGCCGTACGGCGCGTCTCGGCCACCACGAGCGCGACCGGCTCACCCTGGTAGAGAACCTTGTCGACCGCGAGGGCCGGATGATCGCGGCTGATGTGCCCGAAGCGGACGTCGATCGGCGCGACGCCCCGCGCCGTCACGACGGCGAGGACGCCCTCGACGCTCTCCGCCTCGCCGCTGTCGATCTCGACGATCCGCGCGTGCGCGCGATCCGAGCGAACGGCGACGCCGTGCACGGCACCCGGCGTAGCCAGGTCGACCGCATACTTCGCGACACCGGTGACCTTCGCGAGGCCGTCGACGCGCGGGACGGAGGTGCCGGAGACCCTAGGCTCGGCCATGACCACCCTCGTTCGCCGCGTCGAGGATCGCGTCCACGATCGGCTCGTAGCCCGTGCAGCGGCAGATGCTTCCTTCGAGCCAGTGCACGACCTCCTCGCGCGACGGTGACGGGTTCTCCTCGAGCAGCGCCTTCGCGGTCATCACGAGGCCCGGCGTGCAAAAGCCGCACTGGAACGCCGAATGCTTGAGAAATGCGCGCTGGGCGGGATGGAGCTCGGCTTCCGTGACGCCGAGGCCCTCGACCGTCTCGACCGACCGGCCGTCGAGCTCGATCGCGAGCGTGGTGCAGGCGCTGACGGGCAGGCCGTCGAGCTGGACGGTGCACGCGCCGCAGACCTCCATCTCGCAGCTCGGCTTGACTCCGGTCAGCCCGCGGTCGCGGAGCAGGTCGATCAGAAGCGTTGAGTTCTCGACCTCGAGCACGTGCTCGCGGCCGTTGATCCGAGCGGTGATCCGTGTCGCCGTCGCGTTCACGCAGCTACCGCCTCGAGCGCCCGGCGAACCATGACTCCGGTCAGGTGCTTCTTGTACTCGGCGCTTCCCGAGAGGTCGTCGACCGGCTCGACCGCCGCGGCTGCGGCGGCTGCGATCTCCTCGATCTCACCGTCCGCCTCGACGACGATCGGCCGCTCGTCGACGGCGCCCACGACGACGGTCGGAGGGCCGCCGTTCGGAACCACCACGGCCACCCCGACGGTCGGCCGCTCGAGCACCTGGAACTTGCAGTAGGTCATGCGCGTGCTCCCGGCGGGCAGGGGGACTAAGATCGCCTCGATCAGCTCGTCCTCGCGCAGCGAGGTCTCGTAGGCGCCGACCACGAACTCGTCGATCGGGATCGTGCGCCGGCCCCCGCCGCCCGCGAGCCCGATCGACGCGCCGAGCGCCATGAGGAGCGTCGCTGGATCCGCATGCGGCTCGCCGAACGCCAGGTTCCCGGCCAGGGTGCCCGCCGAGCGTACGCGGACGTTCGCGACGTGGCGGGCGAGACGCGACAGCTCGGGAAGATGCTCCTGGATGATCGGGCTCGTCTCGATCTCGCGGTGGGTCGCCGACGCCCCGATCCGGAGCGCGCCGTCGACGAGCTCGATGCCGCCAAGCGCGTCGATCCGTTTGACGTCGATCAGATGCTCGTAGTCGAGCACGCCCAGCTTCATCGCGAGCAGCAGCTCGGTGCCCCCGGCATAGAGTGCTGCGGTGTCGCCAAGGCGGCCGCGAAGCTCAACGGCCTCGTCGACCGTCGCCGGCCGATGCAGCTCGAAGTCCGAGAGGATCTGCATCAGGCGGCGATCTTCGCTCCGTACTCGGCGATGATCGTCTCGGCCCACAGTTCCATCTGGAACAGGAGGTCGTCGATCGTCGGGTACATGAACTTCAGCTCGAAGTGCTGCACGCCCGCCTCGGCGAACTCCTCGATCCGGCGGCGGACGTCGTCGACCGAGCCGAAGATATGCCTGTCGAGTGCAAACTGCATGTCGTCGACATCGCGCTCATAGGTCATCGAGCTCTGCCTGACCGTCGGCAATGCCCACTCGAGTGCCTGCTCGCGGTCGGTATGGATCGCGGTCAGCTTCTCAACGCCGATGACGATCTCGTCCGGGTTACGGCCCGCTTCACCCGCCGCCTCGCGAAGGACGTCACGCCCCTTCGCCATCTCCGCCGGCGAGAGCCACCCGGGAATCCATCCCTCTCCTCGCTTGCCCGCGCGGCGGGCGGCATGGTCTGTCCACCCGCCGACCCACACCGGTAACGGATCCTGCAGGGGCTTGGGCCAGATCTCGGCATTCTCGAACTGGATCGTGGCGCCGCTGAACGATGCGAGTGGCTGCGTCCAGATCGCACGCATCACGTCGATGTGCTCATCCGTCAAGGACGCGCGTCGCTTCCAGGGCACCTGAAAGACATCGAACTCGCTCGACGACTGGGTCGCCTTGGATCCCAGCCCAACCCCGAGCAGCAGACGGCCGTTCGAAAGATGGTCGAGCGTCGCCGCCTGCTTTGCGGCGTAGATCGGATTCCGGGTCGGCATGACGAGGCACGCGACGCCGAGCTTCACGCGCTCGGTCGAGGCGGCGAGGTAGCTCAGAGTGGTCAGCGACTCGAAGAACGTGGCGGTTTGATCGTCCTCGAGGGCGTGCACGGCCCCCGACGAGATGTGATGGCGGTGCATCTCGGAGCTCCAGACGACGTGGTCGTGGACCCAGATCGCGTCAAACCCGAGCGCCTCCGACTCCTTTGCGGCACGAACGATGTTCGCGATCGATGAAAGCGGCCCCGAGTTCGGCACGCGGACACCGAAGGTCAGCCCGCTCATGTTCGCACCGCCTCTGGCGCGTGCTTGGCCGCCCGATGGCGACCTTCTCCGAGCACAAGCTCGAGCACGTGCTCGCTCAACGGGCCGAGCAGGTCGGCACGGCGGTCCCTCGGCCGTGGAACGTCAACGTTGATGACCTCCGAAATCGTGCCGGGACCGATCGTCATCACCGCGACGCGGTCAGCGAGGAACACCGCCTCCTCGACGTCGTGTGTGACGAAGACAACGGTCGCCGAAGTGCGCTGCACGATCGTCGCCAACTCCTCCTGCAGGCGGATGCGCGTCAACGCATCCACTGCACCGAAAGGCTCGTCCATCAACAGAACATCTGGCTCTCCGACGAGCGCGCGGGCCAGACCGCAGCGCTGCTGCATGCCGCCCGACAGCTGGCGGGGAAGATAATCGCCGACCTTGGAGAGCCCGGTCAGCTCGAGCTGATGCTCGACCTTCTCACGCTTCTCGTCACGCGTCAACATCCTGCGGGTCTCGTTCAGACCGAGCAGGACGTTCTGGCGAACCGTCTTCCACGGCATCAGAGCCGCGTTCTGGAACACGAACCCGATCCGAGGCGGCACGTCGGTGACGAGCTGACCCTTCACGCGAATCTCCCCCGGGGCATAGGCTGCAAGCCCGCCGATCATCCGCAGCAGCGTGGTCTTCCCGCAGCCCGATTGCCCGACCAGGCTCACGAACTCACCCTCGCGGATGCTGATGTTCACGTCCTCGAGCACGACGTTCGCGGTGCCCTTGCGCTGCTGGAAGTGCTTCCCGACCCCGCGAATCTCGATCGAGGCAGGCGTACTCATGGGGCCCCGACCTCGACGGGGGTCTCGCGTAGCTTCGGCAGCACCTCCCGGCCCAAAAGCTCGATCTGCTCGAAGAACCGATCGAACTTGAAGCGAAAATCGAAGACGAGGTGCTCGCAGCCTGCCTCTTCGAACTTGCGGCAGGCTTCGACCACCTGATCTGGATCGCCGGCGATGAGAGTGCCCTCGAGATCCTCCCACGTCTCGAAGCGGCCGGACGGCGGCTTCACCCAGTACTTCGCCTTGTTGGCCCACGTCGAGCAGCCCCTCGACGTTCACGTACTCGAGCGCCTCCTCCCGTGTCTCCTCGACCGAAGTCGGCGGAATGACGGCCGGGGTCGGTACTCGCTTTTCGGCAGCTTCGCTCTGTTCACGTAGAGCGTCCACGCGCGCGCGGAACGTGGCGAGTGAGATCCGCCCCGGCATCCAGCCGTCACAGCACTCCACGGCACGGCGCACCGATGCCGGCGTGTTGCCGCAGTACCAGAAGGGCGGCGGGCCGCCTAGAGGCTTCGGCTCGATCGTGACGTTCTCAAAGGTGTAGTTGCCGTCGTCGTAGGCAACATTGTCCTCCGTCCAGACCTTCTTCAGGATCGCCGCGGTGCCCCTCACGAGATCCCAGCGCTTGAGCTCGGGATCGATGCCAACCGCTTCGAACTCATGATCGAAGGTGCCGGCGCCGTAGCCACAGATGAAACGGCCGGCGCCGGTCAGATGCGTGATCGTCGCGACCGATAGAGCCACCTCGAGCGGATGACGGAACGGGATCAGCGATCCGGTCCCGAGCTCGATCCGCTCTGTCACGGTACCGATCGCGGTGAGTGTGATCAGGGCATCGAAGAAGTTCCGGTTGGGATCCTCCATCTCGCCGTGCGGCTCGAAGATCAAATGGTCACGAACCCAGACGGAGTCGAAACCGTAGCTCTCCGCCAGCTTGGAGCCATCGAGCAGCCTGTCCCTGTCCGCGTAGACACCGAAATGGGGTAGAAGCAGTCCGTACTTCACGCGTTTCTTGTCGGTCATCGGTCTCCTCTCAGGCTGTCGCAGCAACGGAACTCTCGGCAACAGCCTGACGGCCGTATCCGGGCTGTCCGACGACCGCGCCGTCAACGTAGATGTCCTGGCCGCGCAGGATCGTTCGATCGATGGTGACGCTGCACTCGCGGCCGTCGTACGGTGTCCAACCACAGCGCGAGAGCACGCTGTCGTTCGTGATCGTCCACGGTCCGTTCAGGTCGACGATCACGAGATCCGCATCGGCGCCCGTCGTGATCACGCCTTTGTTCGGAGCGAGGCCGAAGACCTCCGCCGGACGCGAACAGACGACCTCGAGCGCGCGGTCGAACGAGATCTGACCCTTGTTCACGAGATCGAGTAGGAGCGGGAGCTGGTACTGGATGCCGGGGGTGCCCGTGTGGGAGCTCCACATCTTCGTCCAGCCGACCTCCTTCTCCTCGCGGGTGTGCGGCGCGTGGTCGGACGACATCATGTCGATCGTCCCGTCGAGCAGCCCCTCCCACACCGCCGCCTTCGCGTCCGGCGGGTTGTAGTACGAGAGCGCGTACGGCCCGAGCCGCTCGACGTCCTCCCACGAGGCGAGGAAGAGCGACCAGTGGTTGATCTCGCAGGTGACGTTGACGCCGCGCGCCTTGGCGCGGCGAACCGCGTCGATCGAGCGCCGCGTCTGCATGTGCATCAGGTGCACGTGGCAGCCGGACGCCTCGGCCAGGCGGATCAGCACGTCGCACGAGGTGTCCCAGATCACTCCCTCGCGGGCGCAGTAGGCCTCGGCATATCCCTGAGGCGTGTTGTCGCCGCGCGCCTGGATCTCGCCCTCGATGTAGTCCATCAGCGCCTGGTCGTGCGGGTGGATCATGAACGGGAGGCCGGTCGGGGCGATCAGATCCATCGTCCGGAGCAGGTCGCCGTGGTTGTGCATGCCTGTCCCCGCGGGGTGCGGATAGGTGCGGCCGGTGTCGACGACCATGAAGATCTTGAAGGCGCGGATTCCCAGCTTCGCCATCGGGACGATCTGCGCGGGATCGGTCGCTGCCGGGTTGTGGTTCCAGTCGACGACAGACTTCTCGCGGTACATCTCGAAGACGTCCTCGAGCAGCTCCGCGCTCGACGTGGGCGGGTTGAGGTTCGGCATCCCGAAGATCGTGGTCACGCCGCCGGCGGCTGCGGCCTGCGTGGAGGTGGTGATGTCCTCCTTGTGCGTGAAGCCGGGCTCCCGGGTGTGGACGTGCGGGTCGACCATCCCCGGGATGACGAGCCGGTCGGTCGCGTCGATCGTGCGTCCGACATCCGAGATCTCCACCGACGGGCTGACGAGCCCGACGATCTTCTCGCCGTCGACGAGCACGTCCGCGACGCGACGTCCGGCCGGCGTCGCGACCTCGCCCCCGGCGATCCGTAGATCGATTCCCATTACGCCTCCTCCATGTGTTCGATGACATCGCCCGCACCGTCGTCGGAGGTGACGACGACCTCCCCGTTGACGGACGTACCGGTCGAACCAGTCGACGATCATCGGTGTCACCGTCGTCCAGTAGCGGTCGTACGCGGCGTAGTGCGTCGTCTGCCGTTGCATGACGAGCTTCTTCGGGCCGGCAGCCGCCTCGTAGAGGGCGACGGCATGATCGGTCGGGGTCGTCGCGTCGCCTTCGACGCCGATCACGAGGAGGGGCGTCGCGAGACCGATCGCCGCGTCGATCGGCTTGTAGGCGAGGATCTCGTCCGCGGCGGCGAGCGAGACGGCGGTCGGGATCCGGTCGTCGACGTCTGCCTTTACCGATGTCGTGCGCCGCTCGGCGGTCGGGACCATGATCTCCTCCCTCGGGTGCACGCGCCGGCCCCCGCCCGTGATCACTCGCTGCCTTCCGGTCGGCGTCGAGCGAAGCGAGGAACTCGAGCCAGTCTGACTCGGACCGCATCCGGTGCAGCCAGTCCTCGCCGTCGGCGACCGGGACCTGGCTGACCGCGGCGCGCACCCGCTGGTCGGCGGCCGCCGAGCAGCACGGCGTTGCCGCCGCCGGTGCCGCCGGTGCCGAAAACACCGATCGCGTCGGGATCGACGTCGTCGCGCGTCGTCAGGTAGGTGACGGCGTTGACGAGGTCCTCAACCTGCTTGCGCGGCGAGAGGCCCTTCGGCCCCTCGGAGTCGCCAAAGCCGCGGTAGTCGATCACGAGCACCCCGAAGCCGGCCTCGACGAGCGCCTCGTGATAGCGCACGTAGAGCTTCGCATCCTTGAGCCCGAGCCAGCCCGGTCCCTGCACGATCGCTCGAAGGGGCGTCCCGGGCGCATCGTTCGGAGTCCGCCAGAGCGCCCTAATGCGCTCACCCTCGCTGAAATATTCAACCGCTTCCGTGCGCACGATCCTCCTCTGATCCGATGAGCTGGACGACAGATCTCACCCCGCCGGCGGCGAGCGTATCCAATATCCGCTTGACACGCAATCGGATACGGGATACCTTCGCGCATCGTCTTCTCAGGGACGAGAGTCGTCTATCGACAGTCGAAGGAGAGCCTGTGGAAGTTGAGAGAACCGCCCCGGCTGGTGCCAACATCTCGACTTCAGGACGACCGAGCCGCTTCCCGGGCAGGACGCGCGGGCACAGCCGCCGCCCCTCGTTCGCGCATACGCGCACGGGCAAGATCGTCCTTCCGCTCGTGTCGCTCCTGATCTTCTTCCTGATCTGGGAGTACGTCGGAACGCACACGAATCCGATCCTCTTCACGACACCGATCGAGGTGGTGAAGGCGTTCTGGGATCTCCTCGTGGGCGGCCAGCTCGTGCCGGCGTTCCTGGGGGCCCTTCGCGACCTCGCCTACGGCTACGGGCTCGCCGCGGTCTTCGGAATCGTGATCGGTCTCGCAATCGGCCGGAGCCCCGTCGTGGAGACCATGCTCAACCCGTTCATCAACTTCTTCCAGGCGACGCCGCTGATCGCGGTCGTGCCGCTCATCGTCATCTGGTTCGGCGTCACGCTGGAGGCGCGGATCGCAGTGATCTTCCTGCTCGCGATCTGGTCGATCATCATCAACACGGCAACGGGCGTGAAGGAAACACCGGCTGCGCTTCTCGACGTCGGCCTCGTCTACAAGCTCAACAAGCTCCAGGTTGTCAAGAACGTGCAGCTCCCGAACGCGGTGCCGCACATCTTTGCCGGCCTTCGGATCGCCCTCGGCAAGGCGTTGATCGGAATGATCATCGCCCAGATGGAGATCAGCCTGACGGGTCTCGGCGGGATCGTCGTCAACTACGGCAACGCGTTCAAGACCTCGTATCTCCTCGCCGCCGTCGTCACCGCCTCGCTCGTCGGCGTCATCGCCGCCGCGCTGCTCGAGCTGATCCGGAAGAAAGTCTTTCCGTGGACGAACGACACCGAGAGCGGCGGCTGGAAGGCTGTCATGTAGCGATGCGCGCAAACAACGCCCGGAACACACTCGTCCCAGCTGTACCAGCGTCCAGTTCAAGGAGGTCACGTCAATCATGAGTTTCAAGAAAGGTCGTTCGAGAAGAGCTGCGGTGCTCACGATGACCCTCGGGGGAGCCATGGCCGCCGCGCTGTGCGTCGTCGGCTTCGCCGGCGCAGCCCAGAAGGCCGGCCCGCTCGCCGGCCAGCGGCTGATCCTGATGGAGCAGAGCTCGCCCACGACGAGCAAGATCATCGAGAATCACGCGATCGGGATCCTGAAGGCCCAGGGCGTCGACGCTCAGATCCAGTACAACCCGGGCTCGTCGAGCCTCGCGATCGCCCAGCTCGAGAGCGGTTCGATCGATGTCTTCGGCAACGCGGTCGCCGGCGGCCTGAGCGCCGCCCTCGCCGGGATCCCCGTCGTGGACTTCGCATTGATGAACCCGCGCGAGGACTACGTGATGCTCGCCAAGCCGGGCATCACCTCGATCAGCCAGCTCAAGGGCGCGAACATTGGCGTCCTCGACACAACGAGCATCAACTACGCCCAGGAGCTCGTCGTCCTCAAGATCGCCGGCCTCTCCGCGAGCGACGTCAACACGGTGGTCACGGGCGGGCAGAGCAGCCGCCTCGCCGCTCTCGTGGCCGGCCGCCTCGACGCCACGATGCTGAGCCACGCCGCGGCGATCCAGCTGGTTCCCCAGGGCTACCACGTGCTCTACGACTACACCAAGCAGTCCCCGGGCCTCTACGACGACAACGGCTTCGCGATGAAGTCGTGGCTCGCGACGCACAAGGACCTCGCGGTCGCGTTCAACAAGGCCCTGCTTCAGTCGTTCGTCTGGTTCATGAACCCGGCGAACGCGGATGCAGCGGTGAACGAGGCCGTCGGGATGGTGCCGGGCTCGGATCCCGCGACAACGAAGCAGCTCTTCGACCAGCTTCGCTCGCTCAACTGGACGCCGATCGGCCAGGTCCTGAACATCCCGACGCTCAAGGGCGAGCAGTCCCTTTTCGCCTCGATTGGGGCCATCCAGTCGACCCTCCCGGTCGGCAACTGGGCGAACGTCTACTACGCGAACACCGCAAAGAAAGCGCTCTACCCGCCGAAGCCGAAGCCGAAAGCCAAGAAGAAGTAGAGCAGCAAGGCGCGGCAACTCCGGTTCGTTCATCGAGGCCCGCGGCCCTCTGCGGTCGCGGGCCTCTTTCACATCAGGGGGAGGCGAATGACGAGCATCGCGCAAGATGGCAACGCAGCCGTGGAGTCGATCGTTGAGGTCGAGTTCGAGCTGAACGGCGAAAACATGAGTGCGCAGGTCGACGGTAAGCGGTCGCTCATGCGCTACCTGCGCGACGATCTTGGTCTGATGGGGACGAAGGACGGCTGCTCGAGCGGCGACTGCGGCTCGTGCGTCGTGCTCGTCGACGGCAAGCCGCAGGATGCCTGCATCTTCTTGATGCGGCGCGCCGGCGGGACGAAGATCGAGACGATCGACGGGCTGGCGCAGGCCGACGGGACGCTCCATCCGATCCAGGCTGCGTTCCTCGATCGCGGCGCCGTACAGTGCGGCTTCTGCATCCCCGGGATGATCATGTCGACGAAGGCGCTACTCGACGAGAACCCGAAGCCAACCGAGGACGAGATCCGCGAGGGCCTGAAAGAGAACATCTGCCGCTGCACCGGCTTCATGCCGATCTTCGACGCGGTCGCGAAGGCGTCGGAGTGGCTCGAGAACGAGGAACTCTATGACGAGTGGGAGCCGAGGTACGGCCCGATGGGCACCTCGGCGGTCCTGCTCGACGGCCACGAGAGCGTGCAGGGGAAGCTTCCCTTCGCGGACGACCTGACGATGGAAGGCATGCTCCACGGCAAGGTCGTCTGGTCGGAGCATGCATACGCGCGCATCGTCTCGCTCGACACGAGCAAGGCCGAGGTGGCCCCGGGTGTCCACAGCGTCGTCACCGCGGCCGACGTGCCGGGGCTGAACGCGCACGGCCGCACAGTTCCCGACCAGCCCGTCTTCTGCTTCGACCTCGTCCGCTTCACCGGCGATCCACTCTGCCTCGTGCTCGCCGACACGCGCGAGCAGGCCGAGGCGGCGGCGGAGCTCGTCAAGGTCGAGTACGAGGTCATCCCGGGCGTGTTCGATATGCGCGACTCGCTGAAGGGGGATGCACCGCAGCTCGTCGAGTCCGCCCCCGGCAATGTCTGCAAGGCGCTGACGCACGTCGTCGGCGACGTCGATGCCGCGTTCGCGACGGCACCGCACGTGGTCGAGGGCCACTTCACGACCCAGCGCCAGGATCACGCGTACCTCGAGCCGTTCGCAGCGCTCGCGAACGTCGACGAGGACGGTACCGTCATCGTCCGCACCCCCCAGCAGGCGCCGTTCGAGACGCGCGAGCAGCTGACGAAGGTGCTCGACCTGCCTCGCGAGAAGATCCGCATCATCTCGACCCCCGTCGGCGGCGGGTTCGGCGGGAAGCTCGAGATCGCGATCGAGGGCATGATCGCCGTCGCGACCTACGTCACCCGGCGTCCGGTCAAGTTGACCCTCGGCCGCGACGAGACGCTGCGCACCGGGGTCAAGCGCCATCCGTTCATCTGCGACTACAAGGTTGCGATGGACGACGACGGGCTCCTGCTCGCCGTCGACGCGACGATGCTTTGCGACGGCGGCCCCTACACGGGCAACAGCCCGCGCGTGATCGACCAGGCGGCGATCTTCTCGTGCGGCCCGTACCGGGTGCCGAACGTCCGGATCGACGGCAAGGCCGTCCTGACGAACAACCCCCTCGGCGGGGCCTTCCGCGGCTACGGCATCAACCAGGCGGCGGTCGCGATGGAGCAGCTCTTCGACGAGCTCGCGCTGAAGCTCGGGCGCGACCCGTTCGAGCTGCGCCGGATCAACATGCTCGTCGTGGGCGACGAGACGATCACGGGGCAGCAGCTTCCATCGAGCGTCGGTGCCGTCCCCACCCTCGATGTGTGCAAGAAGGCGTTCGACGAGGAATGGCCGGAGTACGAGAAGCTCGCACGGCCCGGCTACAGGATCGGCTGGGGCGTCGCCGCGGGCTACAAGAACGTCGGCGCCGGCAAGGGCAAGATCGACGACGCCGGGGCGACGTTCAGGCTCAAGAAGAACGGCCGCATCGCGCTTACCGCCTCGGTGATCGACGTCGGCCAGGCGATCCGAACGACCATGGTGCAGCTCGCCTCGGAGTCGACAGGGCTGCCGTTCACGATCTTCGACCTCACGACCCAGGACACCGCGCTCGTGCACCCCCACCGCTCAGCCTCCGGACAGAGGCAGACGCTCGTGTCGGGCAACGCCGTGGTGATCGCGGGCAGGGAGTTCAAGCAGAAGCTGTTGGCCCTCGTCGGCGAGTGGTACGACAAGAAGCCGGAGGAGCTCGCGATCGTGGGCACCGAGGTTCGCACCCAGTGGACGCAGTATGTCGTCGAGGAGAAGCTCGTCAGCCTCGCAGAGATCTACGCGCGGGCGAAGGCCGAAGGGGTGTCGCTCGACACGGAGGCCGAGTACATCGCTCCGCAGACCTGGCCGCTCTCGGATCAGGAGGCGCGGAAGACCGTCCCGAAGGAGAAGTACCGGAACTACCCGACCTACGCGTATGCGACGCAGGTGGCGATCGTCGGGGTCGACGAGGAGACGGGTCAGGTCGATCTGCTCCGTGTGATCGCGGCTCACGATGTCGGTGTGGCGATCAACCCGCAGCAGATACGCGGGCAGATCATCGGGAGCGTTTCGATGGGCCAGGGCCTCGCGCTGAGCGAGAACTATCCGGCCGTCAACGGCACCCCGCCGTGGAAGCGGCTCGACTATCGCAGGCTCGGCGTGCCGGTGAGCACCAACGCTGCATCGGTCCGCGTCGAGATCGTCGAGGATCCGTTCCCCGAAGGCCCGTACGGCGCAAAGGGGATTTCGGAGATCGCGACGGTCCCGTCGACGCCGGCGATCCTCAATGCCGTGTACAACGCCACCGGCGTTCGCACCTACGACCTGCCCGTCGATCCCAGGACGCTGAAGGAGCAGATCGCGTCGTGAAGCTGGGCTACAAGGCCTCGGCCGAGCAATTCGACCCGCAGCGCCTCCTCGGCTACAGCGTGCTGGCCGAGGAGGCCGGGCTCGACTCGGTCGCGGTCTCGGATCACTTCCAACCATGGCGGCACAAGACCGGCCACGCCCCGAACTCGCTCGTGTGGCTCGGCGCGCTCACCCAAGTGACAAGCCGCGTCGAGATCGCCACCAGCGTGCTGACGCCGACGCTCCGGTATCACCCCTCGATCGTCGCGCAGAGCTTCGGCACGCTCGGCTGTCTCGCGCCCGGGCGGGTTGTCCTCGGCGTCGGCACGGGCGAGGCGATGAACGAGACGCCAGCGACGGCGGCGGAGTGGCCAGGAGCGAAAGAACGCCGCCTCCGCATGGCGGAGGCGATCAAGCTGATCCGCCGCCTCTGGAGCGAGGAGCGGGTCACCTTCGAGGGTGAGTACTACCGCACCGACCGGGCGACGATCTACGACCGTCCGGAGCAGCAGGTGCCGATCTACGTTGCGGCGTCCGGCCCACTTGCTGCGAGGCTGGCGGGTCGCGTCGGCGACGGCTTCATCTGCACGAGCGGGAAGAAAGCGGAGTTGTACCAGGAGCTGCTCGACAATGTCCGCGAGGGCGCGACTGCCGCCGGGAAGGACGCGGAGACGATCGAGAGGATGATCGAGATCAAGGTCTCCTACGATCGCGACCGGGCGTACGCGCACGAGGCGTGCAACTGGTGGGCGGCCCTCGCGCTGTCGCCGGATGAGAAGAGCGGCATCGAGGATCCGATCGAGATGGAGAGGCTGGCCGACGCGCATCTCGACCGCGCCCACACGCGGTTCATCGTCTCCGACAACTCCGCCGAATGCGTCGAGAAGATCCTCTGGTATGTGGGCCTCGGCTTCGACCACCTCGTCTTCCACGCCCCGGGCGACGATCAGGCCCGGTTCCTCGAGCAGTTCTCCGAGGATGTGCTTCCGCTCCTGCGGGAGCGGACGCAGGGCTAGGCGGCCGCCAACGGTGTCGATACGCCGGTGTCGATACTCAGTGACGCATCGAGGTTGCGGCCTCCTCGAGGATCGACCCAAGTTCCACAGGGAGGTCGTGCTCGAGCACCTCGCGCAGGTCCTCGAACGAGTCGAGATCGAACGCGAGAGCCGGCTCATCGACAATGACCGCGTGGAGCCCCGCGTCGACCGCGAGCTCGGCGTGCCTGGCGGCACTGCCCGGTACGCCGAAACACGTCTCGGCCGCGGCCGGGGGCGACATGACGATCGCGTTCGTGCCCGCGTCGCGCGCGCGCGCGATCCCCATTCCGGGCAATGGTGTTGCTGCGATGAAGGCCTCGATCGCGTCCGACGTCACGAGCGGTACGTCGGCGGACAAGATCAGGACAGACTCCGTGCCGACGACCTCGGTCATCGCCGCCCTCAGCCCGTCGTTCCACGACAGACCGCGGTCGTCGAACTGGTCGACGCCCCAGCGGGTCGCCATCTCCCGACTCCGCGAATCGGAGGAGACGAGGAATACGCGCGAGACCGATGGCGCGCGCTGCGCTTCGAGCACCGCGTTCTCGACAAGCGCCTTCATCACCCGAACCGCCATCTCGGACGAGAGATGCTCTCGAAGGCGCATCTTCGCGTAATCGAGGCGCTTCAAGGGGATTAGAACGTCCACGTGAACCTTGACCCACTGTACCGCGGCCGGCCCCGATAGCTCGCGCAAGCGAGACGTAAGCATCACTCACGCACTCAACGTCACACGACTGGCCCCTGCCCCTGAGTGCGCGGCCGACGGGCGGCCGGTTCGCGGGTCGACGAAAGCTGAGTTGCTGCGGCTACCTGCACGA
>CAVRMI010000027.1:0-16097 GCA_963722065.1 uncultured Thermoleophilia bacterium
GTTCGGCTCAGGGGACGACGCGAATCGCCCCTGAGCCGGTCTTGGTGATCACCACGCGCAGGCGCTCCCTACCAGGCCGGGTCGGCCACGAACGCGAAGCCCTTCAACGGCCGCGTCAGCTGCTTGACCACACGTGACTTCACCGTGACGAGCGTGACCTGATTGCTGCGGATGCAGACGATCTGGGTTCCGTCGGGTGACCAGGCCGGGGAGACGCTCTCCTTGCCGGCGGTCAGTCTGGCGGAGCCCGTTCCACCGGCGTTCATCGTGTAGATCTCGATCAGGTTGCCCGAGGCGGGATCCGGGAGCTCGAAGGCGATCTTCGCGCCGCTCGGCGACCAGGCCGGGTTCATGCCGCCGATCCGGAGCCGCTTGAGCCCGGTTCCGTCAGGCCTGATCGTGTAGATACCGGTGCCCGTCCCAGAGCCGGATTTCGAGCGCTGGAAGACGATCAGCTTCCCGTTCGGCGACCAGTCCGGGTTGATCGCGCCGGCGCTGTCGGGGTTCTTCGTGACGTTCCTCAGCCCGGTGCCGGTGACGTTGATCGTGTAGAGGTCGAACGTCCGCCGGTTGGGCGAGTTACCGCGGAACACGATCTGGTTGCCGTCGGGTGACCAGCTCGGTGTCGAGTCGAGGCGATTTCCCTTCGTCAGCTGCCTCTGAGCCGTGCCGTTGGCGTTCATCACCCAGACCGTGTACGAGAGCCCGTTGTGCGACTCGCGGACGAAGGCGATCCGCTTGTGGTCGGGTGACCATGCCGGCTCGGAATCGCTGAAGGGGCCTGTCGCCAATCCGATCGCCGGGAAACCGACCCGGAGGATCCGGCGGAGACGGTCGAAGTAGAGGGCCTTGCCCGTGCAGGTCACATGTGCCGGGCATTCGATTCCCGCAACGAAGAGAATCGGCGGCTTCGCGGCCGCTGTACTGGAGGCTACGAAAGTCAGTCCGAGCAGGAGCAAGAACAGGGTCAGCCGGCGCATTCCTCTTCCATGATGACGCGCGCGCCGTAGCCGCGGAGCCGTCTGAACAGAAGCTTTACTCAGCTCGGCGTCGGGGTCTCCGACCACGTTCTTCCGAGACCGCAGAGCCAGTTGAGTGCCCGGTGGCGCTCGTAGACGATCGACGACACCTCGGCCCGCTGCTCGGGCGTCAGCTCCCGGTAGCCCGTGCCGAACGCCGGGAAGTCTCCCCGCAGGGGCGAGGGAAGCAACCCACGCTCGAAGCCGCGCATCGCCGCGACGGCGATCAGCTGCTCGTGGGAGTCCCAGTCCTGCGGGAGCTCGACCCCGCCGTTGTCGCGGAGCCGGTCTGTGCGGACGCGCCAGTGCCAGAGGCGGGCGGTCTCGCGCTCGTGCTCGATCTCTGCGCGGGCGCGCATCGTGCCGTGAGCGGTGGGAGTTGCGAGGAGCCACTCCGGGTCGAACGGGTGGTCGAACGGCTCCAGCTCGACGAGCCCGAGCGCCCACAGCAGCATGCCGAGGCCTTCGCCCTGCCAGACCGCCTCGATCACTGCCGGGTTGTGCTCCTCGGACGGGAGCATCCGGAGTGCCGTGTCGAGCGGCTCGGAGAGCGCGCGGATCCGGTCGAGCACGTCGCGGCGGCTCCGGAGCTTCGTACGGGCCATTGCCTTGAGGCTAGCGCCTCCTGAGGCTGGCGCAGGGTGCTCGTCTAGAGTCCTCGCTATGACGGCGATCCCGGGCTGCGTGGCGACGCTGGAGCGGTGGGGAGGCTCGCCGCTCGAGCGGGTCGAGCGCGAGGAGGTCGATCCGGTCGACCTCGAGACCGCGACCGGGCTCGTCGCGTCGATCGAGGCGGACGAGTGCTCGCTGGCCTCGTTCGAGGACCGGGATGCCGACCGGTGGCTGCACGTCTCGTGCTCGAACGGGAGCTATGTGATCAACGCACGGGATCAGGACGGCCCGTACTTCCTGCGCCGGTCATCCCGGCCCGCGGAGGGGCGAGTGATCGTCTGGGTTGCCGGCTTCGAATGGCAGTTCCACAAGCGGTTCCTCCTCGACCGCGCCGAGGCGGAGGCCGTCGTCGCGCAGTTTGCCGGTGCCGGCGAGTGGGACTTCTCCGGCGGCAGGTGGGAGGAGGCCGGGGTGAGCCCCGACTCGCGCCCGCTCGGGATGCCCGCCGCGGAGGGCCCCGAGACCGAGATCAGCCTCAACTAGCCAGGCAGGCGGCTCTTCAGCGCAGCAATGCGCGCCGACGACGCCTGCAGCGCGGCAAGCGGGAGGGAGCCATTCCCGACTGCGGCGACGAGCTCCGAGTAGGCCGCGGCGCTATCCCGCTCGTTCGTGAAGAGGAGGACGTCCACGCCGGCGTTGACGGCACGCACCGCAGCGTCGCTTCGGCTCGCCGGCCCGGGTGCCTCCAGCGCGTCGCTGATCACGACGCCCGAGAAGCCGAGCTGCTGCCGGAGCAGGCCGGTGACGATCGGCCGGGAGAGAACGGCCGGGGTGCCCGTCGGGTCGTAGGCCGCGTAGCCGGCGTTGCTCACCATCACGAGGTCGACCTTCGCACCGATCGCCTGCTCGAACGGCGGGAGCCGCGCAGCGAGCGAACGCTGGGAGGTGCTGAGGATGACGGCGCGGTCGTCGGTGGATGTGCGCGCGGTCCCGAGACCGGGAAAGTGCTTCGCCGTCGCCGCCACCCCGCCGGCCTGAAGGCCCTGGATGAAGGCCTTGCCCATCGCCCCATTCGTCCGGGGATCACGGCTGAAGGCGCGGGTGCCGAGGAAGCTCTTGGGCGAGTAGGGCGTGTCCAGGACGGGTGCCAGGTCGACGTCGATCCCGAGCGACCGTAGGTAGCCGGCCGTCTGACTCCCTTCGGAGCGTGCCTTGGCCGTCGACCCGGCGGCGCCGATCTCGGCGGGCGAGAGGTCGGGCGGCCCGTACGGCAGCCGTCGGACCGAGCCGCCTTCCTGGTCGACCGCGATCAGGAGTGGGGGGTTCCGGCCCTCGGCCGCAGCCGCCTGCAGCTCGTCGATCGCGTCGGTCAGCTCGGCTCTGCTCCCGATGTTGCGCCCGAACAGGATCACGCCGCCAACCTGCCCGGCCCGGATCCGTGCGAGCAGCGCGGTGGCCGGCGTCAGGCCGGTCATGCCGGTCAAGATCGACTGGCCGGCGAGGCGGGCGGGCGAGACCCCGGCTGCGTTCGCCTCGCTCGAGCCGCCCAGAAGGGCTACGAGTGCGGCAGCCGCGAGCGCCCCGTAGAGCCTCACACGGTGACGAGGACGTTGCCGGCCACGAGCACGCGAGCGATCTCGAGGTTGTCGTCGAGGACCACCACATCCGCCGGAAGCCCGACGTCGAGCCGGCCGAGCTCGCGTGCGCCGAGCACGCGGGCCGGAACCGACGTGGCCGCCTCGACCGCGTCCGCAAGCGGTACACCGAGCGCGTGCAGGTTCCGCACAGCCTCGATCATCGTCAGCACGCTACCGGCGAGCACGCCGTCGGGGCCGCGAACGGCTCCCTCCGTGACCTGGATGTCGAGCGAGCCGAAGGAGTACGCGCCGTCGCTTGCACCGGCGGCGGTGATCGAGTCGGTCACGAGCGCCACCCGGCCCGGGGCCGCGCGCCAGACGACCTGCACGGTCTCGGAGGCGAGATGGACGCCGTCGAGGATCAGCTGCACGATCACGTCGCCGCGCGCGAGCGCTGCGCCGACGATGCCCGGGTCACGGTGCAGGAACGGGCGCATCGCATTGAAGAGATGGGTGACCGTTCCGACGCCGAGATCGAATGCCTCGGTCGCCTGCTCGGCGGTGGCGTCGCTGTGGCCGAGGGAGACGGTGACGTTCCGCTCCAGCAGCCGCGAGATCAGCGCGAAGGACCCGGAAGCTCCGGTGCAAGCGTCATCAGCCGGACCGGCCCGCCGTCGAGGAGCCGGTCGAGCAGCTGCAGGTCGGGATCGCGTCGCCCCGACGCGTCGTGGGTGCCCAGCCGGTGCGGGGACAGGAACGGCCCTTCAAGGTGAACGCCGGCGATGCGCGGATAGTCCGCCGCCGTGGGAACCTCGGCGAGCGCGGCCAGGAGCTTTTCCTCGGGCGAGGTGATCAAGGTCGGGAGATAGGCGGTGACCCCGGTCTCGAGCAGCGCGTCGCCCGCGCGGCGGTAGCCGTCGGTGTCGGCGTCGAGGAAGTCGACGCCTCCGAACCCGTTGACCTGCAGATCGACGAAGCCGGGAACCGCCAGGCCGCGCCCCTCGGGCGAGCTGAGCCCGAGGCGGACGATCCGGCCGTCCTCGATCTCGACATCTCCTTCGACGAATGTGCCGTCGACGAGCGCTGCCTCGACTCCGAGCTTCATGGGGCGACCTGCTGCATCGGCGACAGTCTAAGACCAATTCCCCCCTTTTGGTCAATACCACTTTTGCGAATTCTCTTGTCTTCGGCCGTTTCGGTCTATACCATCGAGCCTCGATGGCCGAAATCAACCTCGACCACGTGAGCAAGGCCTTCGGCGGCGTCAAGGCCGTCGACGAGGTCTCACTCGAGATTGCCGACGGCGAATTCCTTGTGTTGGTCGGCCCTTCCGGCTGTGGGAAGTCGACGCTGCTCCGCATGATCGCGGGTCTCGAGCAGACGACAGACGGCTGGATCTCGATCGGCGGCCTCGATGTGACCGATCTGCCGCCGAAGGATCGCGACATCGCAATGGTCTTCCAGACGTACGCGCTCTACCCCCACATGAGCGTGCGCCAGAACCTGGGTTATGGGCTGAAAGCTCGGGGGACCGAGAAGCCCGAGATCGCGCGGCGCGTCGACGAGGTCGCCGAATTGCTCGGGTTGTCGGCCCTGCTCGACCGGCGCCCGGCACAGCTCTCGGGCGGGCAGCGACAGCGCGTCGCGATGGGCCGGGCGATCGTGCGCGAGCCCCAGGCGTTCCTGCTCGACGAGCCGCTCTCGAACCTCGACGCTCAGCTCCGCGTCGGCATGCGCGCCTCGCTCGCGCAGCTGCACCAGCGGCTCGGCGTCACCACCGTCTACGTCACCCACGACCAGGTCGAGGCGATGACGCTCGGCCAGCGTGTCGCCGTCATGCGGGCCGGGAAGATCGTCCAGGTCGACACGCCGCAGAGGCTCTACTCGGAGCCGCGTGACGTCTTCGTCGCGGGATTCATCGGCTCTCCCGCGATGAACCTCGTCGAGGCGACGGTGCAGGGAGGGGTCGTCCGCTTCGCGGAGTTCGGCATCCCGCTTGTGCCCGGCGCCGACGTCCCGGACGGCGAGGTGATCCTGGGCATCCGGCCCGAGGACTTCGAGGACAGTGCTCATGCCCCGGGCCTGCCCACGCTCGACGTCTCCGTCGACGTGCTCGAGGAGCTCGGCTCCGATTCGTTCGTGTTCTTCTCGGTTGCCGCCCGCTCGATCACGCCGCAGGCGCTCGAGGCGGGCGACGATGCCCGTGGGCTCGTCCCGGCGTCGGGAGCCCTGTTCACGGCCCGTGTCGACGCTCGTACCGGTGCCCGAGTCGGCGGCCGCGTCGAGCTCGCCGTCGACCCGCAACGGCTCCAGTTCTTCGATTGCGAGACAGGCTTGCGGCTGACCGGAGCTCGCAGGGCAGCCGCTCCCGCCGAGCTGACTGCGCTCCGATGACGAAGCAGCGCGAAACCCGCGACCAGGTGCTGGAGCTGATCGAGGCGCTCCAGGTCGGCGACGCTATCCCGCCGGAGAGGGTGCTGAGCATCAAGCTCGGCGTGTCCCGCCTGACCTTGCGCGCGGCGCTCGGGGAGCTCGTACGCGAGGGGCTCTTGACGCGGCGACGCGGCGCGGGCACGTTCGTCGCCGAGCCGAAGGTCGCCAAGGAGATGACGATCACCTCCTTCAGCGACGACATGCGTCAGCGAGGCCTGACCCCGGGGAGCCGGACACTCGAGTTCCGGACGATCACGGCCGGCGCTCGTCTCGGGCGCATCCTCTACGTCTCGCCGTCGGAGCCGGTGCTGTCGGTCAAGCGGCTGCGCCTGGCCGACGGGGAGCCGATGGCCGTCGAGCTGCTGCACGTTCCCGAGGCGCTCTTCCCCGGGCTCACGGCCGCGGACCTCGAGGAGAGCTCGTTCTACGACCTGCTCGAAAACCGCTACGGGATCGAGATCGTCGGCGGGACCCAGACGGTCGAGCCGACGGTGACGAACGACGAGGAATCGAAGGAGCTCACCGTCCCCCTGCACTCGCCGGCGCTCCTGTTCGAGCGCGTGACGCGCGCAGCAGGAGGAGAGATCGTCGAGTTCACCAGCTCGATCTATCGGGGCGACCGCTATCGGCTGGTCTCAGAGCTCGGGGTGGGCGGGCGTCCGGCGATCTCGATGGGTCTCGCGTCTCGCACGATCGACGACTTCGCGTAGTGGTACTTACCACCGCAACTGAATCGGCGGTCACGGGTTTTCGTGCAGCCAAGCGCTATGGCGCAACAACTTACAATATTGGTATTGACATCTTTGTCACCAATGTGTCAGGATCCCGCCGAATGAAGTGTGGTACTGACCAAATGTGCGGAGCTGGACTCTCGCGGAGCGAGCGACCGGGCCGCCTGACTCTGGAGGCTTCCAGGTGAAGAGACACATCATCGTCGCGCTCTGCCTTTGCGCGGTCGCCGCAGCCGCCGTCACGGCGGCTATGGGGGCGACGAAGAAGACGACCGCCAGCAGCATCACCGTCTGGCTACAGGTCGATGCGCAGTCCGGCTGGCCGAAGGCCGTCGCCGCTGCCAACGCGACGTTTCAGCAGCAGAACCCGGGCGTGAGCGTCAACGTCCAGTATCAGCAGTGGAACACGCATCTCCAGAAGTTCGACGCGACGCTCGCGGGCAACACCGCGCCTGACGTGATCGAGATGGGCAACTCGGAGATGACGAAGTACATGGCGGCCGGCGCGTTCGCCGATCTCACCGCCGACAAGTCGACGTTCCCGAACTCCTCGACCTGGCTCAAGGGCCTGACGGACTCGGCGACCTACGACGGCAAGCTGATGGGCGTTCCCTACTACGCCGGCACGCGCATCGTCATCTACCGCAAGGACATGTTCAAGGAAGCCGGGATCACGAAGCCCCCGACCTCTCTTGCGCAGCTCGTCGCGGACGGCAAGAAGATCGGCGCTGCGAATAGCTCCGACACCACGTTCTCGCCGCTGTACATCGCCGGCAAGGACTGGTACACCGCGATGGGCTTCGTCTACGACTTCGGCGGGCAGATCGCAACTCAGTCCGGCGGCAAGTGGACGGGCACGCTCGACAAGCCGCGCGCGATCGCAGGGCTGAACGCGTTCAAGAACACGTTCCTCGCGCTCTCGAAGGCCAGCAAGTCGACCGACGAGGCCAACCCGTTCCCGACCACGCCGTTCTCGCAGGGCCATGCCGCGTCGTTCGTCGGCCCCGGCTGGCAGTACGGCTACGCGCTCGACCCGAAGGCCGGCAACCCGAAGCTCAAGCCGGTGATGGCCGCGTTCCCGATGCCGAGCCATACGCCCGGCAAGACGATGCCCGGCTTCCTCGGCGGCTCGGATCTCGCGATTCCCGCCTCGAGCGCCAACAAGTCGCTCGCGGAGCAGTGGATCGCCGACTTCACGTCGAACGCCAGTGAGGCCACCATCGTGAAGGCGGGGAACATCCCGAACACGACAGTGCTCCTGAACCTCGTCAAGGGCACCCCCGGCACGGCGCTCGCCGCTTCGGCCAAGGCGACCTGGTTCGTCCCGACCGCCAAGAACTGGGCGAACGTCGAGAGCTCGAACGTCCTGCGCACCATGCTCACCAACATCCTCACCGGTAAGCAGACCGTGCAGCAGGCCGCCAGCTCGACCAGCAGCAAGATCACCTCGATTCTCAACGCAAGCAGCTAGAGATCGCCAGAGACGGATGGCGCCTGAACCGGTTCCAGTTCATGCAGGCGCAGATGCCGCCGGAGCAGCTTCACGGGAGCTCCGGCGGCATCGCCGTCTCAGACGGGCCCGTGTCGCTGAAGCGACGGTGCCGTATGCGCTGATCGCGCCGGCGGTGATCGTGATCGTCGCCGTCCTCGGGTACCCGATCTACTTCCTGATCCGGCTCTCGTTCCAGCACTACGGGCTCTTCCAGTTGATCGCCCACAAGGGCACCTCGGCCGGGTTCGACAACTTCACGACGACGCTGAGCGACGGCCAGTTCTGGCACGTCCTCCTTCGGACGGCGATCTTCACGGCCGTGAACGTCGGGCTCACGCTCGGGATCGGCACTCTGATCGCGCTGCTGCTGAAGGAGCTCGGCACCTTCATGCGGACGGCGGTGACGGTCGCGCTGATCCTCGCCTGGGCGATGCCGGTCGTCGTCGCGGCGCAGCTCTGGCTCTGGATGACGAACTACGAGAACGGCGTCTTCAACTACACGCTCACCCAGCTCCATCTGGGCAACTTCATCCAGTACGACTGGTTCGCGAGCTCCGTGGTCGGGTTCGGGGTGATCACGTCCCTCATCGTCTGGGGGGCCGTCCCGTTCGTCGCGATCACGGTGTACGCCGGCCTGACGCAGGTGCCGGCCGACCTGCTCGAGGCCGCCCAGATCGACGGCTCCGGGGCGTTCAAGCGCTTCCGCGACATCACCTTCCCGATCCTGAAGCCGATCTTCGTCATCCTCGCGAGCCTTTCGATCATCTGGGACTTCCAGGTCTTCACCCAGCCGTTCCTGCTGCGGCTCCAACGGCCGGATCCGGATTACTGGCTGATGAGCATCTACGCGTACGAGAAGTCGTTCGGGATCAGCCAGTACGGCCTCGGGTCGGCGATCGCGCTCGTGATGCTGCTCGTGATGGTCGGCGTGACGTTCTTCTACGTGCGTCAGATGATCCGCGTGGGGGAGATCGCATGACCGTTGCCGCCGCACCTCGGCGGCGCCGTCCGGGCCGCTCGCGTCGGCACGTGGCACGCCGGGTCGCGCTCAACCTTGCGGGCCTCTTCGTGCTCGTGGTGATGGCCTTCCCCGTCTACTGGATGGTCGCGACGGCGTTCAAGCCCGGGATCGAGATCACGAGCTACACGCCGCACTGGGTGCCATACCACCCGACGCTCCAGCACTTCTCGGACGCGATCCACCGGCCGTTCTTCTGGGACGACCTCGAGAACAGCCTGATCGTCGTGTCCGTGGTCGTCGTGCTCTCGGTCGTACTGGCGTTCCTCGCGGCCGTCGCGCTCGCCAAGTACCGCTTCAGCGGCTGGAAGATCTTCATCGTCCTCGTGATCCTGATCCAGATGCTGCCGCAGAGCGCGCTGATCATCCCGCTGTACGTGGTGCTCGCGCGGTACCACCAGGTGAACCAGCTCTCCGGGCTGATCATCACCTACCTGACGTTCGTGCTCCCGTTCTCGATCTGGATGCTGCGCGGCTTCATCCTCGGGATCCCGAAGGATCTCGAGGAGGCGGCGATGGTCGACGGGAAGAGCCGGACGGGCGCGTTCGTCGGGATCCTGCTGCCGCTGGTCGCGCCGGGCCTCGTCGCGACGTCGATCTTCGCGTTCATCCAGGCCTGGAACGAGTTCATCTTCGCCTACATCCTGCTGTCCGACCAGCAGAAGCAGACGCTGACGGTTTGGCTCGCCGGCTTCCTGGGTACGAGTCGCGGGACCGACTGGGGCGGGCTGATGGCGGGGGCGACGCTGACGGCTATTCCCGTGGTGATCTTCTTCCTGATCGTGCAGCGACGGATCGCCTTCGGGCTGACCGCGGGGGCGGTGCGCGGGTGAGTCTGGAGCGGCTCGCCGCGGGCTGCATCTTCCCGAGCTTCCCGGGGCTCGAGGCGCCGGAGTGGGTGCTGCGGCGGGTCGAGGGCGGGCTCGGCGGAATCTGCCTCTTCGGTTACAACGTGCGCGACGGCGCCCAGTTGGCCGCGCTGACTGCCTCGTTGCGCGCCGTCCGCGGCGACCTGCTGATCGGCATCGACGAGGAGGGCGGTGACGTCACCCGGCTCGAGGGCGATCGGGGCAGCTCGTATCCGGGCGCCGGCGCGCTCGGGGCCGTCGACGATCTCGCGCTGACCGAGCGCGTCTCGGCCGCGATCGGCGCGGATCTTCGCGCGGTCGGTGTCAACCTCGACTTCGCCCCGGTCGCCGACGTCAACGTCAACCCGGCGAACCCGGTGATCGGGATCCGCTCGTTCGGCTCGGACCCGGAGCTCGTCGCGCGCCATGTCGCAGCTTCCGTGCGCGGCCTGCAGCGCCAGGGAGTGGCAGCTTGCGCGAAGCACTTTCCGGGCCACGGCTCGACCGAACAGGACTCGCATCTCGAGCTGCCCGTGGTCGTCGGCGATGTGCGCGAGGGGCTGTCGCCGTTCCGGGCCGGGATCGAGGCCGGCGTGAAGACGATCATGACGGCGCACGTTCGCGTCCCCGCGCTCGACGACGCACCGGCCACCGTCAGCCCGGCCGTCGTGCAGGGCTTGCTCCGGGACGTGCTCGGCTTCGACGGGGTCGTGATCGCGGATGCGCTCGAGATGAAGGGTCTGAGCGACTCCGTCGGGATCGAGCGCGGGGCGATGCTGGCGCTCGAGGCGGGCGTCGATGCGCTGCTGATCGGCCACGACCTGGGAGAGGATGCTGTCGAGGCGGTTCAGCGGGCGCTGGTCTCGTCGGTCTCCGAGGCGCGGCTGCGTGAGGCGGCGGGTCACGTGGCGCGCGTCGGGGCGTGGGCGGCATCTGCACCGGCTGGCGGGCCCGTCGACCGCGGGGCGGGGGAGAAGGCTGCCCGCCTGGCGCTGCAGATCGACGGCGACGTGTCGCTCGCGAGCGCGCCGTTCGTGGTCGAGCTTCGGCCGCAGGCGAACATCGCCGCCGGCGAGGCGGTTCATTCGCTCGGAGCGGTGGTCGAGGAGCGGCTCCCGGGAAGCGAGGCGGTCGTCTTCGACGAGGCGAACGCCCATCCGGCGACGGCGGAGCGCATGGCCGGCGCGAGGCCGGTCGTGATCGTAGTTCGCGACGCGCATCGACACCGCTGGATGCAGGAGTTCACGGACAGGCTGCCGTCGTCGGTGCTCGTCGAGGTCGGGCTTCCCGTTTGGCGGCCTGCCGCGGTGCGCGGTTACGCGGCGACGTACGGCGGGAGCCGGGTCAGCTACGGGGTTCTGGCAGACGTTCTGCTCGAGCGCCTGGCGGTGACTGCATGAGCGCCACCCAGCTCGAGCGTGAGCTCCGCGAGCAGCCGGAGGCTCTGGCGCGCCTGCTGGATTCGCAGCGCGGCCGGGCGAAGGAGCTCGGGGCGCTCCTGCGGAGGCAGGACGTTCGCTACCTCCTGATCGCGTCGCGCGGCAGTTCGTCCAACGCGGCGCGGTACGCGCAGTACCTTCTGGGCCGCGCGAGCCGTGTTCCCGTGGCGTTCGCGACACCGTCGCTCTACACGCTCTACGAGCAGCCGCCGCGTCTCGACGGCGCGCTCGTGGTCGGGATCTCGCAGTCGGGTGAGTCGCCCGACGTGCGCGCGGTGATCGACGAGGCGCGCCGCCAGGGGCGGCCGACGCTGTCGATCACGAACTCGCCCGACTCGCCGATCGGCCGCGCGGCGGAGACTGTTCTTCCGCTCGAGGCGGGGCCGGAGCGCGCAGTCGCGGCGACGAAGACCTATCTCAACTCCGTCGGGGCGATCGCGCTCCTCTTCGCGTGGTCGACGCGTGATGCGGAGGCGCTGGCGGAGCTCGAGCGGATGCCGGTCCGGATCGCGGACCAGATCGCCCTGTCGTTCGAGGATGCGGCTGGGCTCGACGAGCTGGCAGGAATCCAGGGCGGAACGGTCGTCGCGCGTGGGATCAACTACGGGACCGCGTTCGAGATCGCGTTGAAGATCCGCGAGTTGTCGGGGCTTCTGTTCGAGGCGTACTCCGCCGCCGACCTGATGCACGGCCCCGTCGCCGCCGTCCGTCCCGGCTGGCCCGTGATCGCCGTTGCCCCATCCGGCCCGGCGCTCGACAGCATGGAGACCGCGATCGCCGGCCTCGCCGACCGGGGCGCCCGACTGATCACGATCGCCGACCGCCCCGACGTGCTCTCCCGCGGCTTGGCGCCGTTCCGCCTGGTCGAGGGCGTCACCGAATGGCTGAGCCCGCTGACGACCGTGATCCCCGGCCAGCTCGCCGCTCTACGGCTCGCTCAGCTGAACGGCAGCGATCTCGACAACCCGCACGGCCTGTCGAAGATCACGCTGACGCTCTAACGGCAAGCGCCGGACAAGCCTCGATCGGCCGTGTCATTTTCGTCCGCGTCTGGGGACAGTCCCCAGCCGTGTCTCGGCAGGCCACGCCGTTCCGGGCCGTGTCGGGGGACTGTCCCCAGCCGTGTCTCGGGAGGCCTAGAGTTCGCGCCATGTCGGATGCTCGGGGCGAGGATCTTCTGGAGGCCTACGACGCGCGGCTGAGAGGCCGCATTCCCGACCCGCTGCCGAAAGGCGTCGGCGTCGAGCTGGACGGGCCGCTCGTTCGGTTTGTCGGGCTCGACGAGCGCGGATTCGTCGACTACCGAGATCTCGATGGGCTCGAGGGCGCCGAGCTCGACGAGCTGATCGCCCGTCAGGTGCGGTTCTTCGGTGACCGTGGGTTGGGGTTCGAGTGGAAGCATCGATCCCACGACCGCCCGGCCGACCTGACCGACCGGTTGCTCCTGGCGGGATTCGTGCCCGAAGACGTCGAGACGGTGCTGATCGCGCGGGTAGCGGACATCGCGGGAGAGGTCAGCCTCCCCGAGGGCGCCACGCTTCGGGAGGTGACCCAGCTCCGCGACCTTCGGAGACTGGAAGCGATGGAGCACGCGATCTGGGGCGGTGAGCGACACAGGATGGCCGAACGCCTCGACGCCGAGCGCGTCGCCGATCCGGATGGCATCACGATCCTGATCGTCGAAGCCGGCGGCGAGGTCGTCTGCGGCTGTTGGGTCAGGTTCGAGCCTGCGGCGGGCTTCGCAACGCTTTGGGGCGGCGCAACGCTCCCCGGTTGGCGCGGCCGCGGGATCTACCGCGCCGCCGTCGCCTACCGCGCGAATCTGGCCGCCGCGCGCGGCCTCCGATTCGTCCAGGTGGACGCATCGGACGAGAGCCGCCCGATCCTCGAGCGGCTCGGTTTCACCGTCGTGACGAGAACGACGCCGTACATCTGGTCGCCGCCGCGACCTACGGCTTGACCATGTTGTGAACCTCGACGATCTCGGGCGGCCCGGCGAGCTCGACTCCGTTCTCCTCCAGGAGAGGCATCAGCCGTGGGGCGAACGCTTCGAACTTCTCCATCGACTCCCAGATCTCGCTCACGCGAAAGCTGCCGCCTGAGGTGAATGCGACGTGGAACTCGAGCCCGTCGGTCGGGAACTCACCCGCCGCCTCGAGCGCGGCCATCGTCGCGTCGTACTTTTCGGTGCTCATGCTCGGTGCTCCGGTGAAGCGGACGAGGATGCTCATGTGTGCCTCCGCGCTCGGGGGCTCCAATCTACTCGCGATGGCGCGCGGCCACCCGCCGGGTATCGTGCGTCGATGCCG
This sequence comes from uncultured Thermoleophilia bacterium, assembly GCA_963722065.1. Lineage (GTDB taxonomy): Bacteria > Actinomycetota > Thermoleophilia > Gaiellales > Gaiellaceae > PALSA-600. Next base: position 13,479 of record CAVRMI010000027.1, read on the forward strand.
GGCACAGCAGCGATCTTCGGCGTCTTCGTGATCGGGCTCCTGATGGTGCTGACGCCCGGACCGAACATGCTCTACCTCGTGTCCCGCACGATCACGCAGGGAAAGCGAGCGGTGCGGTGTCCCTTGCCGGCGTGGCGCTCGGGTTTCTCGTCTACCTGACCGCGACGAACCTCGGCCTCGCCGCGGTCTTCGTGGCCGTGCCGGATCTGTACCTCGCGCTACGGCTCGCGGGGGCGTGTTACCTCGCGTGGCTCGCGTTCAAGGCGCTGCGGCCTGGCGGCCGAGCGGTGTTCGATCCTGTGCAGCTCGATCACGACTCGCTGCCGCGCCTCTTCGCGATGGGGCTGTTCACGAACGTCCTGAACCCGAAGGTCGCGGTGATGTACCTCTCGCTCATCCCGCAGTTCGAGCGTCCCGAGGCGGGAGACACCTCGTGTTGCGCGCTCGCCGTCAGGCTGCTGTTCGATCACAGCCGACCGTCGCCCGCGTAAGCGCTTAGGATCGGTGATCGTGAAGCGCTTCGGTTGGTGCTCCCTCCAGGCCGTCGCTGCGGTCTTGGCGGTCTCGGCTGTGTCGTCGGCGGCACCGGCGGCCACGACACTGTCCGTCAACGCTGGGACAACGTTCGCGAGTACCGGCGTGACCCTGCGTCAGGGCGAGACTGCCGTGATCGTCGCCACCGGCACGATCTCGTACGGAAGCCAGAATCCCGCTTGCGCCGGGTCTTCGATCCCGCCCGAAGGTTGTGCGGCGGAGTCGATCTGCCCGGTGAGTGGCGGCTGCGGCGCGCTCATCGGACGCCTCGGCGGCGGCCCCGCTTTCTTGGTCGGCAAGAAGAAGACAGTCGACGGGCCGGGAACCATCTGGCTCGGGATCAACGACGTGAAGGGCGCGTTTGCCGACAACACCAGCGCCTTCGATGTCACGGTGACCGTGCAGCCACGCGTCGAGGTCGCGAAGGTGCTCCAGATCAAGTCCGGTCACCTGTACCTGCAGCGCGCAGGTACCGATCGTGTCGTCGCGCTCCACAGCGGAGACCTGATCTACCTCGGCGACGAGCTCCTGACGAGCCAGGACGGCCGCGTCGCGCTCGAGTTCGAGATCGGCGGGCGCGTCAAGATCGGGCCGGGCGCCCACGTGACCGTGACCGGGGAGCGGACGGTCGGCAACTCAGAGGACACCGGGCTCAAATTTCTCTGGAACGGCAGCGGCAGATCGGGCAGCGCGACCGTCGAGATCCAGACCAACGGCGGAGTGATCGGGATCAAGGGCTGAGCGCCAGGTCGCCGGCGTGGGCCCGAGCGCGGCGGCTAGGGCTGCGGAATCGTCTTGATGTCGTGCCGGGTGTTCTTCGAGTCATAGCGGTACACGACAACCGAGCGGTCGCTGATGTCGAAGCCATGGGTTCCCGGCAGCCCGCCCTGCGCCAGCGTCAACGCGCAGGTCAACGTCGGCACCCCTTCGACGTAGACGTGGCAGTAGACGCTCGAGCCGGCAAGGATGAAACCGTCGTTGTTGTGAAGCTGAAGGTGCTTGACGCTCGAGAACAGCACCCGCGTGCCTTGCGTCACATGCACGGTGCCGGACGGGACGAGCGTCGCTGTCAATCCGCCGGTCTTCGTGCAGGTCACCGACCCTGAGGTGACGGTACAGCTGACGTGAGTGCCTTTCACGATGGCGCTTCCCCCGGGGAGGAGCGTCGGTGCCTCGTCGGCGACGGCGACAACCGGCGTAGCGGCGACGGCGATGGCGGCGGCCGCCGCGAGCAGCAGCCTCCTCCATTGCTTCCCGACAATCAGGTCGCCTGTCACATGGCGAGCCTCCCACGATCGCGTGTCAGAGTCAAGGTCGTCGCGTAAGCGTTCAGCCCGTTTGGTTGTCAGCTGAGGGCGGGTATCGGGTCGCCGCGGGCGTGGGCGGTGATGACTTCGGTGAGGTAGGCGAGGAGCGATTGTTTTCGTAGGCGGCAGGTGATCGAGGCCGAGAGCAGTCGTTCGAGGCTGCGTTCGCCGTGTTCGGATTGGGTGCCGAGTGAGAGCTTGCGGTAGATGACGGCGCCGCGGAGGCCCCGTTCGGCGTGGTTGTTGGTCGGCTCGACGCCGTCTGTGTGGCTGAAGGTCCAGAGAGCGGGCCAGCGCTTGAGGAGGTTGCGTGCGAACTGGCGGTGGTATTTCGTTCTTGGGCTCTTGCGGGAGGCACGCTCGAGCTCGGTCCGGAGCTTTGTCTGGAGCGGCGCGATCCGTGCTTGAAGCGCGGCCCGGTCAGCGTCGTGCTGGAAATGCCGCCAGGCGTCGAACAGGTCGTGGGTGACGGCCAGTCCCGCGTTTCCGAGCTCTGCTTGTTCGGCCATGCCTTCGCTGTGGGCGGTGAAGTCGCGGAGCAGGTGGGCCCAGCAGAGTTGACGGCGGGTCGAGTCGAGGTAGTCGTAGCCGGCCCAGCGGTCCGAGCAGACGATCCCGTCGTAGTGTTCGCCGAGCATGGTTTGGGCTTCGGCGGCGTGCCGGCCGGCCGCGATCCGGAACACCGCTGTGCGGCGGGTGAGCGCGCCCCAGAGCATCCGGCGCTCGCCGCCGGTCTTCCAGCCGGTCTCGTCGATGTTGACGACCGCTGAGCGTTTGA
>CAVRMI010000028.1:0-271391 GCA_963722065.1 uncultured Thermoleophilia bacterium
GAGCTGGTGCTCTCCCAACTGAGCTAACCGCCCCGGCAGGTTCTGCTCTCCCGATAGTCGCGGAGCGCCCTTAAAGATACAGTCAACCGGCGATCACCACCGAGGTCGCTGCACGCGCATGGTGCGCACGAAAGTACTCCTCCGCTACTGATGCTGCTCATGTCGCCGAGCCGTCGCCCGACCTTCGGGGCGACCCCGCGGGGCTGTGCGTGAAGCTCACCGATCGCAAGAAGGTCGGCGAACAGCTATCCGGCTTCGTCTACGGGACGATCGTCGTCCTTTCGGTGATCGTCACCGGGGCAAAGGCGTTCCCGCACGGGCTGGGGCATATCGCGCTGCTTGTCGCTGTGACGACGATCGTGTTCTGGCTTGCCCACGTCTACGCACATGTGATGGCGTTCAGCGTCCGGGAGGAGACACATCTCTCACTCAACGAATTCGGCCGGATCGCCCGCCGTGAGGCGTCGATCCTTGCCGCCGGTGTCCCACCCGAAGCTGCCCTCGTGCTCGGTGGCATCGGTGTCTTCAGCGAGCACGTCGCGATCTGGCTCTCCTTCGGGCTCGGCCTTGCGGTGCTCGGCGCATCGGGCGTCGTCTTTGCGCGCGTCGAACGCCTCGGCCCCTTCCGGGGGATCCTCGCGGTGCTCGCGAACCTGGCTCTCGGCGTCGTGCTGATCGGCCTCAAGGTGCTTGTCGTCCACTAGATGGTTGATCGGTAAATTCCGTCGTTGCGGGGAGGGTCTGCACCAAGCAGCGTGGACGGATCGATCGGTGCCAAGGCCGGTGGGCCTTGGTGCCGGGCGAGCCGGCTGCGATGCGCCGTGTGTAGGCCCCCAGCCGCAGCGGCGTCGATTTACCGATCAACCATCTAGAGACGCCGTGCGGGGAGGTGCTCACACGTGCAGGGTGGGCCGGTAGGTGAGCTCCTGGATGTCGCCGTCGAGCGTTCGCGTCTCGATCAGTTCGAGGTCGAAGTCGGCCGCGCCCTGGAAGATCGCGTCCGATCCGTTCTCGCCGGTGATCACGGGGAAGAGGGTCACCTGGACGCGATCGACCAGGCCTGCAGCCATCAACGCCCGATTCATCGACAGGCTCCCGTGCGAGCGCAACGGCACCTCGGACTCCGCCTTGAGCCGTGCGACGACATCGACCGCGTCGCCGCCGGCCAGAGTCGCGTCCGGCCAGTCGAGGGGCTCTTCCAGCGTGGTCGACACGACGATCGCCGGCAGGTTCACCATCCGGGTGACCCACAGGTCCCTCACCTCGGACTCCTCGCTGCTCGCGGCCAGCATCTCTGCGAACGACCGGTAGGTGTTGGCCCCGAAGACCATCCGCTGCTCCTCGCTGTACAAGGCGAGGCGGTGGTCGAGCAGCTCAGGGCCTTGCTTTCCCCAGTAGCCTCCCCAGTCGCCGCCGCTGGCGGAACCGAAGCCATCCAGGCTGGAAAAGACGTCGAAGGTATAGGTAGCGGCCATGGTCATCTCCTCGAGTGCGTTGATCGGTCGTGGATACAGACTGGTACCCACGGCAAGACTCATCGCAACCGCGGCTTACAGCCTTGTCCGTCCGCAGATACCGATTGAATCCCGCGGCACTCAACGCAAAGGAGCAAGCAATGCCTCTCACACAAACACAGCTCGCAGACGCCGTGGCCGAACGGTCCGGTCTCTCGCGTGCGCAGGCCAAGGGCGCGATCCAGGCGCTCGAGGACGTCGTGCTCGGCGAGATCGGAAACGCCGAGAAGGTCAAGATCGGCAACCTCGTCCAGCTCACCGTGCGCGTGAAGCCCGCGACGAAGGCGCGCAAGGGCAGAAACCCTGCAACAGGCGAGGAGATCACCATCGGACCGAAGCCGGCATCGGTCGACGTGCGCGCGCGCGTCCTGGCAAAGCCGAAGTCCGCTCTCCCCTCAGTCCAGAAGGCAAGGAAGCGGCTCGCTGCCTGAACCAGAAGGTCACTCGAGCCCGCGGCTGGCCGGTGGGACGCACGAACAGGTCCCACCGGCAGCCGCGGCAACACCTAGCGCCCGAGTCGCCAGCGCATGAGCGTCTCGAGCTCGCGCGGCAACGCGTCCTCGGGCTCTGCCAGCTCCGGGTGCCAGCGCTTCTCCCACTCGACCGTCAACCAGCCGTCATAGCCCGCTGCATCGAGTGCAGCGAGGCTCTCACGCACCGGCACCTCGCCTTCTCCGAGCGGGACGAGCTCCCAGTCGTCGCCGCGGCGGCGGGCGTCCTTGATGTGCACGAGCCTGATGCGCGAGCCGAGTGCACGCACGACGTCCTCCGGCAACTCGCCGACCCGGTACGGATGGTGCACGTCCCAGAGCGCCGCGAACCACGGGCTGTCCACCCTGCGCAACAGATCGGCGACGAGCGCAGCACTTGCAAATGCGTCGTGCGTCTCCAGGACAACCATGACGCCGAGCTTCTCCACGCCGTCGAGCGCCTCGTCGAGAGACGACGCGATGTCGTCGAGCGCGCAGGCAGATCCGCCGAAGACTCTCACGTTCGGCACGCCCCACTCCGCTGCCAGCTCGAGTGCAGCTTCGAGGTCGCGCGCGAACGGCCGCGCGAGCTCGATCGACGTGTCGAGCGACACGAGCGGCACCTCCGTGCGCGCGAGCATCCTGCGGGTCGCAACGTCGACGGCCGATGGGTCGATGGGCTCGCCGTCGAGCAAGCGCAGCTCGAGACCGTCGTAGCCGTACTCGGCGACGGCGTCGAGCGTCCGCTCGAGCGTCCAGGCGGGCGCGGCGAGGTTCGAGAACGCGACGCGCGTCAGAGCGCCACAATCCCGGAACGCAGGCCCGCGAGGAGCGCCGAGTACGCATCGCGGTCGACGGGCAACGTAACCGCCTCACCCGTGTGGGTCGAGAGCACGATCGCGTTCGCGACCTCGAGCGACCACAGCGCGTCACGGGCCGGAGCACGCGGAACGCGGCCGGTGCGCACGGCTGCGGCAAAGTCTGCGTGGACGTCGACATGGTCGCCGCGTCCCGCGAGAAGCTCGACGGCCTCCGGCATTCGGTCGGGTGCATCGAACATCCCGGGCGCAGTCCCGAGGTGCTCCGACACTGGCGGCTCGAACTGCTCGAAGGCAATCGATTCACCGACGACCTCGATGCGCCCGCGATCGCCGACGAGCTCGATGCGCTGCACGCCCGGTTCCGTCGTCGACACCGCCAGCGTGCCGACGGCGTCGTTCTCCCATTCGAGGAGTGCAGTGGCCGTGTCCTCGGCCTCCATCGGCTGCGACCGGCGCCGGGCCCTTCCCCACACCGTCGCCGGCGGCCCCGCGAGATGGCAGAGCAGGTCGAGCGTGTGCGGCGCCTGGTTCATCAGCACGCCGCCCCCCTCGCCCTCCCACGAACCACGCCAGCCAGCCGTCCCGTAGTAGCTGTTCGGGCGATAGAGCGGATCGACGATCGACAGACGGATGAGCTCGCCGAGCCGCCCGGATTCGATCAGTCCCCGGGCGGCGGCGATGACCGGCCGGAAGCGCTGCTGGAAGCAGACGCCGAGCAGACGGCCGGCGCCCTCTGCCGCGGCGATCATCGCGTCCGCCTCGCGCACCTCCACGGCGAGCGGCTTCTCGACGAGCACGTGCGCGCCTGTCGCGAGCGCCTCGATCGTCAGCGCTGGATGTGACGGATGCGGCGTCGCGACGACCACGACGTCGAGGCCGAGGCCGAGCAGCTCGAGGTTGTCCGTGAACGCCCGAGTGCCCGCGTCCGCGGCGAGCGCCTGGGCGCCGTCGGGCGCGCTGATTCCCACGAGCTCGACGTCGTCGAGCGCGGCGATCCCCGCGAGATGCAGCGGGACGACCACGCCCGCGCCGAGGATCCCGTAGCGAAGTGTCACGCGCCGAGCTCCCGGAGCGACGCGATGCAGTCCCGCGTCGCGAGCTCGCCGCTTCCGTCCCGCTGGTAGTGCGTCTCGAACGAGAGGTAGCCGTCGTAACCGGTCTGGCGCAGATAGTGGAGCAGGGTCGGGAAGTCGACGATGCCGTCGCCGATGCGCGTCCACTCCCGTGAGGCGGTGACGTCCTTCACGTGCACATGCGCGACACGCTCCCGGATGTCCTCGAGCCCGCCGAGGCCGGTGAACGCAGACGGGTCGAGCATTGCGGCGTTGCCTGGGTCCCAGATCAGACGCAGGTGCGGTGAGGCGGCGGCGGCCAGCGCGGCCCGGGCCTCCGCGCTCGTCGCGACGTTGCACTCGTACTCGTTCTCGAGCGCGAGCGTCACACCGGCGGCGTGCGCGCGCTCGGCCGCGGCGTGCAGCGCCCTCCCCGCGTCGGGAAGCGCCGCGCGGGCATCGTCCTCCCGCCAGTACGCGAACGCGCGCACGATCGGCGCGCCCAGCAGCTCCGCGGCCCGAAGGGTCGCGGAAAGCACCTCGTCCTGCTGCTCGCCGCGGCCGCATTTCATGAACGGCGACGCGATCGCGCTGACGGCGAATCCGCGCCGGTCGAGCTTCGCCCGGATGTCTCGAAGGTCACCGGGGCCGAGGTCGACGACCTGCAGCTGGTCGAGGAGACGGAGCTCGACCGCTCCGATCTCGAGCTCCTCGCAGACGTCGAGCGCCCGGTCGAGGCTCGGATCGATCTCGTCCGTGATCACGCTCAGGCGCACCATCGTGCTTGTATCAGGCCCGTTGATCGGGCGGCTACCCTCGGGCGGTGCTCGACAATCGCGCGATCGCGGCGACGCTCGACGAGTACGCCGCATTACTCGAGCTGGCGGAAGCCGATTCGTACGCGACGCGCGCGTACCGGCGTGCCGCCGAGCTGATCCGGTCGCTGCCGACGCCTGCCGAAGAGCTCGTTCGCAGCGGCCGCGTGCGAGAGTTGCGGGGCATCGGCCCCGGCATCGAGCGGCGGCTGCAGGAGCTCGTGCAGACGGGGGAGCTGGCCGAGCTGCGCGAGCTCGAGCGGTCGGTCTCGCCGCAGCTGGCCGCCTACGGCCGTCTCCTGGGCATCGGCGCCCGCCGGTTGACCGAGATCGGGCAGGCGCTCGGGATCTCCACGGTCGACGAGTTTCGAACGGCGGCCGCGGAGGGCCGGCTGCGCTCGGCGCCCGGTGTCGGAGAGAAGACCGAGGCGCGCATCCTCGAGGCGCTTGCACGGCCCACCCCTGTGACCGCGCGGCCGCTTCTGCTTCCGCAGGCGGCGGCCGTCGCCGAGCGAGTCGCGGGGGCACTGGGCGGAGTCGCAGCCGGTGACCCGCGGCGCCTCGTCGATGGATCTCACCGGCTCGCGGTCGCCCTCTGTACCGAGGATGAAGCGAACGCGCGCAGGCGCTTCGCGGAGCTGCCGGAGATCGTCGCGCTCGTCACACCCGACGTCGGCGTGACTCTGGAGGGGGTTGCAATCGAGCTGCACACCGCGCCGCCCGCAGCGTGCGGGACTGCCCTCGTCCGGGCGACCGGTTCGGCCGAGTGGGTCGCCGCGCTCGAGCCGCTGCCGGACGCGCCCGACGAAGCAGGCGTGTTCGCGGCGCTCGGGATTCCCTTCGTGCCTCCCGAGCTGCGCGAGGGATCGTTCCGCGGGCCGGTGCCGCCGCTCGTGGCGGTCGACGACGTCCGCGGCGACCTGCACTGCCACACGACCTGGTCGGACGGGAAGGCGAGCGTTCTCGAGATGGGACGCGCGGCCCGCGACCTCGGGTACGAGTACCTCGCGATCTGCGATCACACGCCGAACGTCGGCGTGGTCGCCGGCCTCGACGCCGACGCGCTCCATCGGCAGGCCGAGGAGATCGCCGCCGCAAACGAGGAGCTCGCCCCGTTCCGGCTGCTGCGCGGCGCCGAGTGCGACATCCGCTCTGACGGCTCGCTCGACCTGCCGGACAGCGCCCTGATGGAGCTCGAGTGGGTGCAGCTCTCGCTCCACGCGGGCCAACGCGCCCCGCGGCGCGAGCTGACCGCGCGCGTGACGGAGGCGATGCGCCATCCGGCCGTGCGCTGCCTCAGCCACCCCACCGGCCGGCTGATCGGCCACCGCCCCGAGAACGCGCTCGACCTCGAGCAGACGATTCAGGTCGCACTCGAGACCCGCGTCGCGCTGGAGGTGAACGGCCTGCCGAGCAGGCTCGACCTGAGCGGCGAGCACGTCCGACAGGCGATCGCAGCCGGCGTGCCGATCGTGTGCTCGACCGACGCTCACTCGACGGCCGGGCTGGGGTACATGCCGCTCTCGATCGGCACCGCCCGTCGCGGCGGCGCGGCGGCCGGTGATGTGTTGAACACGCGGCCTCTCGCGGAGGTGATCCGCGGGTAGCCCGCTGCTTTACACGGTGGGCGGCCGCCAGGGCTCGTGCTCGTGCGCGAGCCAGACGAGCTCGGGCTCGAGCGCGCGCACCCGCAGCTGGCCCTCGGTGCGCGGCTCGTCGAGCTCGCTGAAGCGAGCGGCAACGTCGCCGCCGACGACGACCGGGCGTCCGCCTGTCTCGACGACGACCACCTGCAGGCCGCGCGAGTGGCCCGGCGCCGGGACGAGGCGGAGCCCGGGCAGCAGCTCGAGGGCCCCGTCGACCGGTTCGTAGCGCACGCCGGGAGCATCGACCCAGTCGCGGATCGTGTAGTCGTCCTCCGTCCGCGCGTCCTCGAGCTCCTGCCGCTGAACGTAAATCGGCCGGCCGGCGAAGAGGTGGTTGCCGCCGCAATGGTCGAAGTGCAGGTGCGTATTGACGACGATGTCGACGCCTGCGAGGTCGAAGGCCTGCTCGCTGAGCGGCACGAGGCGGGGCTCGAAGTCGGTCAGCTCCGGCCGCACCTCCGTCATGCCGGTGTCGACCAGCACTCGCGCGTCGGGGTGATCGATGAGGTGGACGTAGAGCGGCCAGCGCTCGCCCTCGACGAGCAACTCGGCCACGAGGAGCGGCGTGATCGTGGGCGGCGTCGTCACCGATCACCTCCTTGCTGCTCCTCGTTCATCGAGTGAGCATAGGCGTCCCGTCGCGTCCGCCTGCAGGCTCCGGCCGAACCGCACGGCGCCCCCCGGTTGAGGGATACCGCATCGGCGCGCCGTCGGGGAGACTGCAGTAGCAGTCGAGTGGTTGGGTCTTGGGGGAGATCCTGCTCGGCTGGGGCGATCGATCCGCTGCCGCTTTTCTTGTGGGGAGAGGTGCGGATCTCGCCTGGCAGGCGGTGAGCCTCGACGCTAGTCGCCGAGCGGCTCGAGCACGATCGCTGCCGGCCCGGTGTTATCCCCGGCCGTCACTCTGGTGACTCGCCATTTCAGCTCGTCGCCTTCCACGTGCCAGGCGTCGCCGACGACACGGATGGTGGGTCCGTGAGAGCTCCAGTCGGAGCGGTCGTCCTCGCGGTCGTCGCCGTAGCGGCGGATGATGACGTAGTCCATCGGAGCCCATTCAGACGGGCCGAGCCTCTCCGAAGTTGGTCGGTGCCCGGCAAGCCGTGTGCTCGCGCCGGCTCGCGGAACGGCCGCCCCGGCAGGTGCCGGTCAGGCCCAGGACCAGGCCGGGCGATGGGCCCTCAGCATCGAGATCAAAGGGCGGCGCCGCCGACGTCCAACCACGACGCGCCACTGTCGAAGCGCTGCGCCCAGGCCTGGCCCGCCGCCGGCCCGGCCGGGCCGGACGGTGACCCGGCAGTTATCGGCGGCGACGACCGATCCCTTGAGTGAGGGATTACGCGAAGTCCGGTGTCGATCGCGTCAGTGGCGGACGAGCCGCTTCTTGCTCTCCCTGTCGGAGGGCGTGTAGTTGAGCCGGTAGTGGTGGTAGAGAACGGACTCGTCCTCCGCGCTGAGCTGGTCGCCTTCGAGCGCGATATTGGGTGCGCTCTTCACTTCAGTTCACGGTGGTGGCGACCTGCAGGTTGTCCGGGCCGACGGTCGCGCCGATGAGCGGGACGAAGGTCAGGTGACGACCGAACAGGCCCTCTTTCACCGTGCCGAACTGCGGTTCGTCGGTGTCGACGTCGAAGTAGACGTCCTCGAGTCTCCCGATCCGTTCCCCGTTTGCGTCATTGAGCGTGCGGCCGCGCCACTCTGAGAGGTCCTGATGCGTCACCGGGGCAGCCGCCTCGGTCACGTCTGCTTCCTCGGTCTCGACCTCGTCGCCCGCCGGAGGCGGGCTCTGGTGCTCTTCGTTCATTTCTCGGATCACCTCTTTCTCTGGCAATTGTCAGCAAGGGTGCCCTTGCCGCGGACGCCGAAACACCAACCTCGAGCCGGCCCGCTCCACCCCGCCTCGTCCTCTCACTCAGCGGCGTGGGTCGAGATCACTCGCGACCTCGGCGCCGACTCCGCGTTTCCGAACCACGAACATATTGAACGTCCCAAGGTCGTCCAGGTTGTTCGGTCGCTCATTGAGATCGCGAAACGGCTCTCGGTTCGCGCAGCGCGATCACGGCGGAGATCGAGCTGAGAATCGGCAAGCACACGGTCCTTGTAGCACCAGCCTGATCGAGCTCGCAGGCGGCGCCTTCGGGCGTGGCCAGACTTCTTACGGCGAAGGCGGGTTCACGGCCATTCGCAGTAAGAAGGGTCGAGGATTGCCAGGGCCGGTAACGACCCGGGCAACCTCAGGCACCTGGACTAGTCGTCGGATGAGACGACGTCTTTCACCTTCTCGGCTGCGTCGTCCAGCTTGTCCTTCGCCGCTCCTGTGGCGCGGTCGACCTTGCCCTCGCGCTTCAGGTCGTCGTCGTCAGTCAGGTCGCCTGCGGCTTCTTTGATCCGTCCCTTCGCATCATCGGTGTTGCTCACAGCGGTTCCTCCTCCTCGTTGTCGATGGTGCATTGCAGTTGTCGCCTCTTGACCTGCCCGACCGCCGGGCTTTGACACCTCGGCCCTCGTCAGGCCGGCTGGAGCGCGCCGCGTCTCCGTAGCTCGTCCGGAGCCCGTCGACCAACTTTCACCCGGCTCGGCCCGTCTGAAAGGGCTCGTATGAACTACGTCATCATCCGCCGCTACGGCGACGACCGCGAAGACGAACGCTCCGACTGGGCCTCCCACGGACACGCGATCAGCGTCGTGGGCGACGCCTGGCACGTCGAAGGCGACGAGCTGAGCTGGCACGTCACCCAGGTGACGGCCGGCGATGGCACGAGGCCGCCGGCGATCGTGCTCGAGCCGCTCGGCGACTAGCTGTAGTTCCTGAGAGCGTTGTTCCATCCGGGTCTCCTTGGAGGCTGGAGCTGCCAAGCCACCAGCTCCAAGGAGGATCCCGGATGTCGAGGTTGCACGCTAACGCGAGGACCTGCCCGCATAGCCGTCGTTTGGCGGTCGATCGGGTTGAGAGGGATGGTTGGACGCTCGCGGCGGCGGCCGAGGCCGCCGGCGTGAGCGTGCGGACGATCTCGAAGTGGCGGCGCCGTTATCGCGTCGAGGGTGAGGAAGGTCTGCTGGATCGTTGTTCGGCACCTCTGTCGGTGCCGGCGCGGACGGCGGAGGGCCGTGTTGCTGCGATCGCGGGGTTGCGCCGGTTGCGGATGACCGGTGCGGAGATCGCTGAGGCGCTCGGGATGCCCGACTCGACGGTGTCCGGGATCTTGACGCGGATCGGTCTGGGGAAGCTCTGGCGGTTGGAGCCGCTCGAGCCGCCGAATCGGTACGAGAGGAAGCGGCCCGGTGAGCTCGTCCATGTCGATGTGAAGAAGCTCGGCCGGATCGGCAGGCCCGGCCACCGCATCACCGGCAGGCTCTCCGGCGGCGGCCATCACCGGCGTGCCTTTCACCTCGGTTGGGAGTACGTGCACGTCTGCGTCGATGACGCGACCAGGCTCGTCTATGTCGAAGTACTCGACGACGAGAAGGCCGTGACCGCTGTCGGTTTCCTCCGCCGCGCAGTCGCCCACTTCGCTGCCTTCGGCATCCGCGTCGAGCGGCTAATGACAGACAATGGCTCCGCCTACCGCGCCACGATCCACGCGCTCGCCTGCAAAGCGCTCGGGATCAAGCACCTCCGCACCCAGCCTTACCGGCCGCGCACCAACGGGAAAGCGGAGCGCTTCATCCGCACGATGCTCGGCGGCTGGGCCTACGGCGCGATCTACCGCAACAGCGACGAACGCCGACAAGCACTCGCAGGCTGGCTCGACTTCTACAATCGACGACGACCACACCGCAGCCTCGGCCGCCAAGCCCCGCTCGAGCGCTTACACACGCTCAACCGGAACAACGTCCTCGGGTCCTACAACTAGCGCCCGCGCTCTCGCAACCGAGACGGACGCCCGTCGCATCCCGGATCAGCGGAAGACGATCACCGCACGTCCGCGCAGGCCGCCGCCCTCCATCAGCCGGTGCGCGTCGGCCGCACGTTCCGGTGGGAACGTCTCCGCGACCCGGAGGCCGAGCAGTCCCTCGTCGGCGAGCGCGGCCAGCTCCTCGAGCCAGCCCGTCCGCTCGATCACATCGCCGATCCAGACGCGCCGCACCTCGATGCCGTCCTCGACGGCGTCGCCGTCCCAGGTCCGCACGTACGCGAGCGCTCCTCCCGGCCGGATCGCCGGGAACACGCTCCGCCCGAGCAGGGCCGTGTCGTACACGGCATCGACACCGTCCGGCGCCTGCGCGCGAAGCGCCTCCACGAGCCCGTCGCCGCGCGGCAGCACCTCGTCCGCACCGAAGCCCCGCACGAGCTCTTCGTCGTCGGGCTTCGCATCGGCGAGAACACGCAGCCCTTGTCGTTTCGCGAGCGGGATCACGTACGACGCGAGCAGTCCGGCGCCGCCGGTCACCGCGAGCGTCGCACCCGGCTCGAGGCCGAGCAGTTCAAGGCCCCGGAGCGCCGTCAGGCCGTTCATCGGGAGCGTCGCGGCCTGTTCGATCGTTGCGCCCGCCGGAGGCGGCACGACCGACGCTGCCGGGACGACCACGAGACCTGCCTGTGCACCGCCTTCCGGGCGCCGGGGCATGACGGCCGCCATGACCGCATCGCCCACGGCAAGTCGCTCCACCCCGGGCCCGACCGACTCGACGGTCCCGGCTGCGTCCATGCCCGGCACCCACGGCGGGTCGAGCCCCTCGGCCCCACGCTCGCGGAGGCCGATGTCGGTGGGGTTCACGGCGGCGGCGTGCACGGCGAGCCGAACCTCGCCGACGCCTGGGTCGCGCACCTCTCGTTCTGCGACCCGCAGCACGTCCGGCCCGCCCGGCTTCGGAATCTCGACCGCGCTCGTCAGAGCCATTGCAGGAGCTCCGCCACGTTCGAGACGGCCAGGTCGGGCCGATGCGCTGCCGGGACGGCCGCAAGGTCGAGGCCGCTGCTGATCCCGGTCCGGACGAGCACCGTCGTGGAGCCGCCGAGCCGGCCGAGCGCGATGTCGAGACGAAGGTCGTCGCCGACGACGGCCACCTCGGCCGGGCGGACGTCCAGCCGGCGCGCATACTCGCGCACCGCTGCTCGAGACGGCTTCCCGACGACGACCGGACGGGAGCTGCTCGCCTTTGCAATCGCTGCGGTGACCATTGCGCCGCGGCTCAGGATCGGCCCGTCCGCCCCCGCATATGCGCTGACGTAGCTGCCCGTGAGCAGTTGCGCACCGCCGATCACCGCGTGCGCGGCGCGCTCGAGCTCGTCGAAGCCCGTCCAGTCGGTGTGCGCGACGAAGACGGCATCGACGTGCTGTCCGTTGTGCCCGTCAACGAGATTGACGCCGCAGCCCTCGAGATACGCATGCGCCTCCTCCGTGAGGAAGCCGAGCACCGCCGCGCCCCGGCGGCGTTCGAGATAGGCCTGCACGGAGCAGAGCGGCGTGATCACCTGGCCGTCCTCCACCGGCAGGCCGGCTGCGCGCAGGTCTGCGGCAAATCCGGCCGGTGCCTTGTGGCTGCCGTTGGTGAAGATCGCGAAGGTCCGGCCCGACCGGCGAATCCGGTCGAGCACCTCGCGGGCGCCGTCGATCGCCTCCACCGTATGGGGGCCGGAACGGTGCACGAGCGTCCCGTCGACGTCGAAGACGAAGCCGCGGGCGTCGTCAAGACGCACGACGCCACACCACCAGATCGTCGCCCTTCTGCACGCGCAGGTAGGAGATCCCCTGCCTGCGCTGAAGCTCCCGCAGCAGCCGCACGACCGGCGCCCCGCCGCTCGGCGCCGCCGCGCTCTCCGCGAGCGGCCGCATCGCGTCCACCTGCTCGGCCGGCATGACGAGCCGGAGCAGCAGCTCCTCCTCGGAGATCCGCGTGCCGAAGCGCTCGCGCGCGCCGTCGAGGCTCACCGGCCTCGCCGTGCGCAGCTTGGCCGCCTGCGGAAGCGCGAGCACCTGGGCGGCGATCTCCGGATCCACGGGCGCTGCGAACTCACCGTAGTGGCCGAGGAAGTAGCGGACGGTCTCGTCTGAGACGTTCGTCCAGCGCTGCTCGTCGATCACGTTTCGCATCGCCTGGGTCACCATGAACTGCGAGACGGGCGTGACGAGGATCGGATAGCCCATCTCGGCACGGACGCGCGCGATCTCCTCGAGCACGGCGTCGAAGAGCTCCGGCCGACGAATCTCCTGGAGCATCCGCTGGGTCGTCGTCACCATCCCGCCCGGAAGCTGATGGTGGTAGTAGGCCGCGTCGTAGACACGCGGCTCGCCGGGCGGCAGACGCTTCTCACGCGCCAGCTCGGCGAAGTGCGTCGACATGCGCGTGAGTGCGTCCATCCGGAGTTCGTGCACATAGCCCTCCGCCTGGAGGTTCGCGAGCGTCGACTCGGCCGTCGGCTGCGAGGTGCCGTTGCCGACAGGACCGACCGCGGTGTGCAGCACGTGGAACCCCGCCTTCAGTCCCTCCATGTAGACGAACGGCGCGAGCCCGATCGTGCAGTGGCTGTGCAGCTCGACCGTGCGGCCGGTGGCGAGGAAGTGCGGAGCAAGCTCGCGCACCGCGTCAGGGGTCAGCAGACCGCCGGGATCCTTCAGGTAGAAGCGGTCGATGTCGGTGCAGTCGGCGAGCGCGGCGAGCCGCTCTGCGTAATACGCGTGCGTGTGGACCGGGCTGATCGAGTACGTCATCCCGACGACGATCTCCTCGACACCTTCCTGCCGGGCCATCCGCGCGATGTCACGCAGCGCGTGCGGCGAGTTCGACGGCTCGGCGATCTGGAAGCGGCGGATGCCGTTGCGCACGACACAGCGAAACGCGAGCCGCATCACGTCCTCGTCGCACGGCTGCCAGGTGATGAAGCGCATGCCGGTGGTGATGAAGTTGAGCAGGGTCGTCGGCAGGGCCGCGCGCAACGAGCGCAGCAGCTCCCACGGGTCCTCGCGGTGGAAGCGGACCGAGATGCCCATATGAGTGCTCGAGGTGAAGTCGAGCGCGTGATAACCGACCTCTTCCATCGTCGGCGCGATCGAGAGGATGTCGCGAGCGTTGAGACCGGTCGCGCTCCAGAGGCTCTGGTTGCCGTCGCGCGTCGTCGTGTCGACGATCTGGATCGTCCGGCTCACGGCCTCACCCTGAACAGCGGCTGTCCGTGCTCGACCAGTTGCGCATTCTCGGCACAGATCTCGACGATCGTCCCTGCGACACCTGCGGGGATCGAGCTCATCATCTTCATGACCTCGATCAGGCAGACGGTCGAGCTCTCGTCGACGCGTGTCCCGACGTCGACGAACGGCGCCGCGCCCGGCGCGTCGGCCCGGTAGAACGTCCCGAGCATCGGCGACTCGATCGTGACGACGCCGTCGGCACTCGCCGTGGGCGCGGCGCGATCGGGCTCGTGCCCCGCTGCCGTCTCGGCACCGCGGACGACGTGCAGCGAGAACCCTTGCGATTCGACCTGCAGCTCGTCGAGCTCCGACTCGTCGATCAGCCGGAGGATCTCGCGGACGTCGTCGTCGTCGAGCGGCATCAGCGCCTCTTCCCGACGCCGAAGGCGCCCATGACGAGATCGATCGCCGAGCCCGGCGGGGGCGCCGGCTCGTGCCGCGGCAGAGCCGTCACCGGCCGCGACTGCAGGACGTGCAGCTCGCGGCCGGCCGCGAACGCCCACTCGATGTCCTGGCGGGCGCCGAAGTAGCGGTCGACGCGGCACCCGACCTCGACGAGCGTGGCGAGCGCGGCGTCATCCAGGCAGGACGCCGATCGCAGCTCCTCCGGCACCTCGGTTCGCTCGGCGCCGTGCTCGCCGGCCACGTACCTGATCGTCTTCTCCGCGACCTGCTGGCGCACGACCTCTCCGGTGATCTTGCTCACCAGGAAGTCGTCGGGCGTTACCTCTCCGCCGACGATCGCGAGCCCGAGCCCCCAGCTCGCGTTGATCGCGACCACACTCGGGTCGCCGCTCACGGGGTTGCACGTGAACATGACGCCGGAGACGTCGGCGTCGACCATCACCTGAACCGCGACGCCCATCTCCGGCAGCTCGGCGCCGCCGAGCCGGGCCCGGTACGCGATCGCCGGCGCGCTGTACAGGCTCGCCCAGCAGTCGCGAACGGCCGTGCAGATCCCCTCCACCCCGCGCACCCAGAGATAGGTGTCCTGCTGGCCCGCAAAGGTCGCTTCGGCGCTGTCCTCGCCGAGCGAGCTCGACCTGACGGCGACCGCCTGCGCACCGAGCTCGGCGCAGCGCCCGGCGATCTCGTCTCGAAGCCCGTCGGGGACCGGTGTCGCGCGGATCGCGGCACCGATGGCGTCTGCGGCCTGCTCGATCGTCGCGACGTCGTGCAGGACGACGCGCGCGAGCTCGGCGTCGATCGTCTCCCGGAGCTCCGCGTGCTCGACGAACGCTCGGTAGGCCCCGGTCGACACTGCGAAGCCGGGAGGCACCGGGATCCCCGCCGCGAGCAGCTCGCCGAGCGTCGCGCTCTTGCCACCGAACGCGGAACTGTCTCCTTGACGGAGCTCGGCGAGCGAGACGGTCTGCCCCATCAGTCCAGGATCGTCACGGTGCCGGCAGAGCCGTCGACCCGGATGCGCTGACCGGTCTGGATCTGCGAGGTCGCACGGCCCGTCCCGACGACGGCAGGCAGCGCGTACTCACGGCAGACGATCGCGGCATGGGACATCACGCCGCCGATGTCTGTCACCGCAGCCCGGATCTTCGAGAAGATCGGCGCCCACGCCGGCGACGTGATGCTGCACACGAGGATCTCGCCGTCGCGAACGTCGCCGATCTCGCCCACGGTCTTGACGACGCGCGCGATGCCCTCGACGATCCCGGGCGACGCGGGCGTCCCGGTCACCTCGGAGCCGCCTTCCTGGTGCTGCGCCCAGGCGTGGACGCGTTGGGTGGTGACCCCCCAGAGCATGATCAGCGCCGGGTCGAGCACCGCCTGGGGCACCGCCCCGACCGCCGGCGGAGGCGTCCAGTCGGCGAGCTTCTCGAGCAGCTCCTTGCGGCGCGCGACGATCGGCGGCCAGTACGTCGGCCCGCGCGGACGCCCGCCGGTGGCCCACGTCAGCAGCAGCTCGTCGAGTGCGGCCTGCACCTCGAGGCGCGAGAGCTGGAACACGTCCTCGCGGTCTTCGAGGAAGTCGTGCGCCGCGAGCAGGTCGCCGAACTCGCGAATCGTGTTCCACCAGCTCGTGAGGAACCAGTAGTCGCACAGGAACTTGTGCTCCTCGACGTACGGGAAGACCGTGCGCGAGAGCGCCAGCAGCTCGTCGAACCCCTGGCGCGCGTTGTCGTCGAGCAGGGCGCCGTATTCGGCCGCCAGCCGCGTGCGCTCGGCGGCGATGTGGTCGGTCGGCCGCTCGATCTCCTCGCCCGCCTGCAGGGCGCCGATGTGCCCGATCAGCGACGCGTAGGGGATGCGCGGATCGTCGAGCCAGCTCGTGTAGGTGTGGTAGAGGCCGTCGCCGGTCGCCATGTGGAACCACGGATCCTTCACGCCCTCGAGCTCCGCGAGCCACCTGCGGCCCGGGTCGCTCTGCTCCAGCTCCGCGTCGATCTCCTGCGGGGAACGGCCCTCGGCGAACGCGTCGGCGACCCCCAGCTCGATCGCGAGCCGCGCGAGCCGGCGAAGCTCGGCGTCGGGCTTGAAGAGCGTGACGTCGATCCCGGCGACCATCTGCGCGATGTGCTGATCGGGGATGTCCGGCAGGTTCGCCTTGCAGAGCTCCGCGAACGTCATGTACGCGCCGTAGCCGAGCAGGAGGAACTCGAAATGGTGCTGCCACATCACGTCGTGGAGCCGCAGCGCCCGGCGGTAGGAGTCGAGGACGGCGCAGTAGCTCGTCTCCTGGTCGCCGAACGCGACGTCATCGGGCTCGTACTCGCCGAGCGCAGGCACGTGCAGCTCTGCGAGCTCGGCGATCAGCGCCTCCATCTTCGTTCGCCACTTGCCGTACAGCTCGTCCCAGTTCTCGTAGTAGTAGCCGGCGCGGCTCTGGAAGTACTCGGCGCGGGCCGCCATCTGCGCGGGATCGAGGACCGGGTTGCCCGAGATGTAGATGTATCCGTTGATGCACCGCCAGTCGATGCCCATGGCGGGCGGGACGGCGAAGACACGGTTCTGCCAGGAGCCGAGCGCCTGATACGCGGTGTCGATGCAGATCGCATCGAACGCCGGCATCGGGATCGGAAAGTGCATCGAGTTCCAGAACCAGAAGCGCTGCTCGTCCTCCGCGCGCCGCGCCTCGTCGAAGCAGCCGTAGTACGGATACATGTCCTGCCAGCCCTCGCAGCCCGGAGGCGTCTCCACCTCGTATGGGCTCGGGAACGAACCGACGCTTGCTGGTGCCGTCATCTCTCCTCCTGGGGCCGGTGGCCGATCTGCTGATTCTCTCACCCGAACGCGGATCGGGGCGGCGTCCCTGCGGGGCCCGTCCGCCTGCAGGAATTGTAGGGTCACACCAGGAGCCGTCTGAGTGAGCATGCAGTCGCAAAAGCAGCTCGTCCTGATCCTCGCGCGCGCGTTCGCCTCGAACCTGTCCACGCCGACGCTGCTCGCCGACGCGCGCGGGTACCTGGTCTTCTACAACGAGGCCGCCGAGGGGGTCGTCGGCCGGCGCTTCTCGGAGACCGGGGAGATGCCGCTCGACGACTGGCTCGCCGCCTTCGAGCCGAAGACGAGCGATGACCAGCCGCTGCCGGCCGAGCGCCGGCCGGCGCGGATCGCGCTCGACGAGCGCCGCCCGGCACACCTCGCGTACGTCGTGACGAGCGCCGACGGAGTGGAACGCGAGATCGAGGTGATCGCGCTCCCGCTCTTCGCGCACACCGACGAGTTCGTGGGAATCATCGTGATCTTCTGGCGGCGCTAGCCGGACGGTGTCGGTGAACCTGAAGATCTGGGGCTGTCGAGGCTCGGTGCCGACGCCCGGCGCGGACACCGAGACGTACGGCGGCAACACGTCGTGCGTCGAGGTGCTCCTCGACGACGAGACGGCGCTCGTCCTCGACGCGGGCACGGGCATCCGCGCGCTCGGCCTCGACCTCGTCGGCCGCCGCACCCGGCGCATCCATCTGTTCCTGACGCACCTCCACCTCGACCACCTCGAGGGGCTCCGCTTCTTCGCCCCGCTCTGGGACGACTCGGTGACGCTCGAGATCTGGGGGCCGCGGTCGCCCGTGCTCAGCCTCCACGACCGGATCCTGCGCTCCTTCTCGCCGCCGCTCTTCCCACTCGACTTCCGCGACGTCCGCGCCCAGGTGACGTTCCACGATCTCCCCGCGGAGCCGTGGCACGCCGGTGGAGTGTCGCTCGCCTCCGACCTGGTGCTCCACCCCGGGGCGACGCTCGGCTTCCGGCTCGAATCCGGCGGGTCGAGCGTCGCCTACCTCCCCGACCACGAGCCGGCGCTCGCGGGCATCCGCGGCAAGCCGCTCGACTGGATCTCGGGCGGCGCGCTCGCGCGCGACGTCGACCTGGTCCTCCACGACGCCCAGTACACGGAGGAGGAGTACGACGCGAAGATCGGCTGGGGCCACTCGAGCGTCGCCGACGCTGTCGCCTTCGGCCGCGCAGTCGACGCGGGTCGACTGGTGCTCTTCCACCACGAGCCCGAACACAGCGATCGTACCCTCGAGGCGCTCGAGCAGCGCGCCCGCGAGCTGATGGGAGAAAACGGGCCGCCCCCGCTGCTGGCGCGCGAGGGGATGAGCATCGCGCTCGACTAGAAGGAGGCCGGCCGCCGGCAGCGAATTCCGGCCTGTGGCCAGAACGGCTCTTCTCGATGTCCTGCAGCCGGTGCGTCGCAGGCGCGCGCGGCTCTCGTTCACGCGCCGCCGGCGGTCGACGATGATCGACCTGCGCCAGTGGCCGCCCGTCCGTCGCCGCCGGCGACGGCTCCTGATCGTCTGATCCCGTCAGACGCCCAGGCGCGAACGCAGCAGAGGCATCACGTCTTCAGGGTCCGGATACCGGCCGAGCATCGACTTGGTGAAGATCAGCTCGTCGCCGACGTGCACGTCGAAGATGCCACTGCGCCCCGGCACGAGCACGACCGCGCCCACCTTCGCACTCACCTCGTCGAGGATCCGCGCCGCCAGACCGACGGCGTTCGGCAACGCGCTTCAGGGGACGCAGTACTCGATGCGAACCGTCGGGCGCTCGGCCATGCCGCATCGTACCGAGCGGTCGATCCCGACTCACCCGGTGGGCAGCCGGGCCAGATCTCTACCGTGCGAGTGCTGCTTCGAGCGCCCGCCGACCGACGACGGTGACGAGGTGCGCGCGATACTCACTCGACCCTGCCTGGTCCGACGGCGGCTCGGTGCCTTCGGCGAGGAGCCCCGCTGCGTCCGCGACCGACGATCCACTCGCGAGCGCTGCCTCGGCGGCGCCCGCCCGGAGCGGCGTCGCGCCCATGCTGACGAGACCGATCGACGCGCCGTCGACCGACCCATTGGTGCGCCGGACGATCGCTGCAACGCCGACGGTCGCCCAGTCCTGGGCCCGCCGCTGAGCTTTCAGGTACGCCCAGCCCGCCGACTCGCCGAGCTTCGGCACACGCACCTCCGTGAGCATCTCCGCCGGCCCGACCGCCGTCTCGAAGACCCCGGTGAAGAACTCGGAGGCAGGCACCGTGCGATCGCCTTCCGGCCCGCGAATCACCAGTTCGGCGCCGATCGCGAGCATGACCGCAGGCAGGTCGGATGCGGGGTCGCCGTGCGCGAGCGAGCCGCCAATGGTGCCCCGGTGCCGAACCTGCGGATCGCCGATGCGTGCGGCCGTGTGGCTGACGATCGGACAATGCTCATGGAGCAGACCCGCATTCGCGACCGCCTTGTGGCAGGTCAACGCGCCGATCGCGATCTCCGACCCGGCATCTCGCACGTACGAGAGCTCCGCCAGGCGGCCGACGTCGACCAGACGCTCGGGCCGCGCGATGCGGAGCTTGAGCGCCGGAATGAGCGAGTGGCCGCCGGCGAGGAGCTTCGCGTCTCCGTTGCCGAGCAGCTCGAGCGCGTGGACGACGCTGTCCGCGACGTCGTAGTCGAACGACGCGGGAATCATCGCCTCGCCTCCTCGATCGCACGCCAGACTCGCTCCGGCGTCGTCGGCATCCCGATATCGGTGACACCGAGATGCGAGAGCGCGTCGACGACGGCGTTCACCACCGCCGGCGCCGCCGCGATCGTGCCGGTCTCCCCCACGCCCTTGACGCCGAGCGGATTGGTGGGGCTCGTGGTCTCCGTGCGGCCGAGCTCGTAGCTCGGGACCTCTGCCGCCGACGGGACCAGATAGGTGGTCATGTTCGTGGTCATCAGGTTTCCCTCGTCGTCGTAGAGACCTTCTTCGTAGAGCGCTGTGGCGATGCCCTGCGTGACACCGCCGTGGATCTGGCCGTCGACGATGAGGGGATTGACGACGGTGCCGCAGTCGTCGACTGCGACGTAGCGGACGAGGCGCGCGTCACCGGTCTCGGTGTCGACCTCGACGACGGCGGCGTGCGCACCGGCCGGCCAGGAGAAGTTGGGCGGGTCGTAGACCGCCGTCTCCTCCAGCCCCGGCTCCATCCCGTCGGGGAGGTTGTGCGCGGTCCACGCCTCGAGTGCGATCGCCTTGATGCCCATCGCCTTCTCCGGATCTCCCTTCACCCGGAACTCGCCCGCCGTGAACTCGAGGTCTTCCGGTGCGATCTCGAAGCGGTGGGCGGCGATCAGCCGTGCCTTCTCGATCACCTTCTGGCCGGCATGCCAGAGCGCCACGCCGCCGACGGCGAGCGAGCGGCTGCCGTAGGTGTCAAGGCCGTGCTGGGAGACGGCGGTGTCTCCGTGCAGCACCTCGACCTCGGCGGGGTCGACCCCGAGCTGGTCGGCGACGATCTGCGACCACGCCGTCTCGTGTCCTTGACCGTGGGGCGACGTGCCGGTCACGACCTGCACCGAGCCGAGCGGCTGGAACCGGATCGTCGCGGACTCCCAGCCGCCGGCCGCGTAGCGAATCGCCCCGAGGATTCGGGACGGCGCGAGACCGCACATCTCGTTGTAGGTGGAGAACCCGACGCCTGTCTGCACCGGATCGTTGCGCTCGCGGCGGGCGGCCTGATCGGCGCGGATCGCGTCGAGGTCCAGCATCTCGAGCAGCTTGTCGAGCGACGCGTGGTAGTCGCCGGAGTCGATCGTCAGCCCCGAGGCGATCTCCTTCGGGAACTCCGAGATGAAGTTGCGGCGCCGCAACTCGACCGGGTCGATCCCGAGCTCGCGTGCGAGCTTGTCCATCGTCCGTTCGATCACATAGGTCGCTTCCGGCCGGCCGGCTCCGCGATAGGCGTCGGTCGGCGTGGTGTTCGTGAACACTCCGGTGAAGGTCACCGAGTACGAACCGATGTCGTACGGGCCGGCGTACACCCAGGCGCCGAGCAGCGGGATCCCCGGCGTCACGAGCTGCAGGTACGCGCCCATCGCGGCCTTCACATCGGCGCGGCAGCCGAGGATCCTGCCGTCCCTCGTAGCGGCGAGCTCGTACGTCGTCAGGAAGTCGCGTCCGTGGATCGTCGCCTGGTACCCCTCGGAGCGCTCCTCCGTCCACTTGACCGGCCGGCGGAGCCTCCGCGCGAGGGCGACGGCGAGCGCCTCCTCGGCGTAGACGTCGAGCTTCGAGCCGAACCCGCCGCCGACGTCCGGTGCGATCACGCGCACGCGCGCCTCGTCGATCCCCAGGACGAGCGCGAGCCCGAAGCGCAGGATGTGCGGCACCTGGGTCGCCGAGTGGACCGTGACGTCCCCGCCGGGGCCGACCTGCGCGAGCACCGCCCGCGGTTCGATCGCATTCGGGATCAGCCGCGGCTGGTAGTAGGTGTGCGAGACGACCACGTCGGCCTTCGCAAACACGTCGTCGACGTCGTCGGTCGCAAGCTTCCACACGTAACACTCGTTCGTGCCGAACGAGTCGTGGACGAGTGGCGAACCGTCGTCGAGCGACGCGGCCACCCCGACGGCCGCGGGAAGCGGCTCGTACGAGACGTCGACCAGCTCTGCGGCGTCCTTGGCGAGCGCCCGCGACTCGGCCACGACCACGGCGACCCCGTCGCCTTGATAGCGCACCTCGTCGACCGCGAGCGGGAAATGCTCGGGTGAGCGCATTTCCTCCGTCACGGGCCAGGCACACGGAAGCGAGCTCTTCCAGTCGTCCCGCAGATCGGCCCCGGTGAGGACGGCGACAACGCCGTCGGCCGCACGCGCAGCCGCCGCGTCGATCGACGTGATGCGCGCCCGCGCATAGGGACTGCGCACAACGGCCATCACGAGCTGACCGGCGACCGTCAGATTGTCGACGTACGTGCCTTCGCCCAGGAGGAGCGCCCGATCCTCCTTGCGCTTCATCGGCGCGCCGACGAACAGCGTCCGGCTGTCGCTTTCGACCGCGGTCATGACGCGCTCCCGGCCGCCGCGAGAACGGCCTCCACGATGTTCTGGTAGCCGGTGCAGCGGCAGAGGTTCCCCTCCAGGCCGATCCGCACCGCCTCCTCGTCGGTCGCCTCGCCGTGCTCGATGAGCGAAACCGCCGCCATCACCATCCCCGGCGTGCAGTAGCCACATTGCAGCGCGTGATGGTCGTGGAACGCCTGCTGGACGGGATGCAGCTCGCCGTCCGCCGCCAGCCCCTCGATCGTCGTGATCTCCGTGCCGGCCGCTTGAACACCCAGCACCGTGCACGACTTGACCGATTCGCCGTTGAGCAGCACCGTGCAGGCACCGCAGGCGGAGGTGTCGCACCCGACATTCGTCCCCGTCAGGCCGAGCCGGTCGCGCAACACGAAGACCAGCAGCTCGCGCGGCTCGAGCTCCAACTCGTGCCGCGTCCCGTTGACCGTCAGCACCGTCGCCGTCACGAGAACCCCCTCCGGTCGGATGCCCGGGAATGCTACGGCGGACAGGGCGAACTTCGCAAGTCAGGTTCCAGGTGCCAGGTGCCGATTCTTCAGTTCGTCGGGCCGGCGAGCGCCGACGCAGCCGCGCCGGCCGCATCCCGCCTGCGGGGCGGCACCCGCATGGCGATCAGGAGGGCCAGCAGGCCGACGAGCCCGCAGGCGATGCAGACGCCCGCCGGCGTCAAGGCCGCGAGCACGATCCCGCTGACGATCATCGCAATGCCGATCGCCCCGATGTTGGCCGTCCCGAGGGCTGCGAAGGTGCGGGCGCGGAGGTGATCGGGCGCCCAGCGCTGAAAGATCAGCGTGCAGGCGATGCTGCGCGTTCCGGCGGCGAAACCTCCGATCGAGAACAGGACGACGACCGCGGCCACGATCGGGACCACGCCGCAGAGCCCGATCGCGACGGCGACCAGGGCACAGCCGAACAGGAGCCGCCTGCGCTCGGAGAACGCATCGCCCTGCCTGCGAACCACGCGTCCGGCGACGAAGCCCCCGAGCGCCCATCCGGAAACGGCGATGCCGTACGCCTTCGTGCCGCCGCCCATGTCCACGAACAGCGGGTACTCGGCGACGTTCACCATCCCCGTCCCGAGCAGACCGACGCTCGTCGCGAGCAGCGTCAGTCGCAGCACGCGGTTCGAGGCGACGAGGCGGAAGCCCTCCGAAACGCCCCGGTCGGCTTGGCCCTCGGGGCGGATCGCGCGGTAGGTGCCCTTGATCCGGGAGACCAGCACCGCCGAGAACACGAACGACGCAGCGTTGACCAGGAACGCCACCGTGCCGCCGAAGGCCGCGACGGCAAAGCCGCCCAGCGCTCCACCGAGCAGCATTCCCGCCGACGCGCTCGACGAGCGCGTGGCCGTCGCCCATGCGCGGCGGTCATCGGGAACGAGCATCACGAGCAGCGCCTGCGCGGCGGGCGAGAACGGCGCTTCCGCGAGTGCGCTCAGCCCCGCCAGGACGACGAGCAGCGGCAACGAGTGCGCAAACGCGATCGCAACGAACGTTCCCGCGGCCGCGAGGTCCGACATCATCATCAGCCGGCGTCGATCGAAGCGATCCCCGAGGGCGCCGGCCCACGGCCCGACCAGCGCGGTCACGCCGAACATCACGACCAGGGCGGCTGCCACCCAGCTGCCCGAACGGCCGCTGCGGTCGTAGACCACCGACACGAGAGCCACGTACGAGACCATCCCGCCGGTGATCGAGATCAGCCGCGAGGCGGACAGGAAGAAGATGTTGCGCCGGTAGGCCTCCGGGTGGCCCCACCCCGTCAGCCCCTGCAAGACCGGTCCGGCGCGGCGCCAGGGCACTCGCAGGACCTTACCCTCGCTGCCGCTATTGTCCCGGGATGACGTTGCTGCGGTCCTCCGTGATCGAGCTTCTGCCGGTTCCGGCGGTTGCCCCGCGGCCGCCGCTCGTGCGCGTCCCGGCGTAGGCGCTCCCGCCGCTTCGGCCTGGAGCGCCGCCACCGACTCCGTTATCGCCGGTAGACGTCTACGAAGGAGACCACGATGTTTGCAAGTGCCCTGCTCGCGGGAGCGTCCCGATGAGCACCACGCCTTTGCCCGCGCAGTCGAGCGACTTCCCCGCCTGGTACGGCGAGGTCGTGCGCCGCGCCGGCCTCGCCGAGAACTCGGCCGTGCGCGGCTCGATGGTGATCAAGCCGTACGGATACGCGATCTGGGAGACGATCCAGCGTGAGCTGGACGACCGGATCAAGGCGACCGGCCACGAGAACTTCTACTTCCCTCTGCTGATGCCGGCCTCGGTGCTCGCGCAGGAGGGAGAGCTCGTCGAAGGGTTCGCGCCCGAGGTCGCCATGGTCACCGAGGCGGGCGGGAAGCAGCTCGAGGAACCGCTCGTCGTGCGTCCCACCTCGGAGGCCCTGATCTGGTCGACGTATGCCCGCTGGGTGCAGTCGTACCGTGACCTGCCGCTGCTCTACAACCAGTGGGCGAACGTCGTCCGCTGGGAGCTGCGGCCGCGCCTCTTCCTGCGCACGAGCGAGTTCCTCTGGCAGGAGGGGCACACCGCGCACGAAACCGAGGAGGAGGCGGTTGCCGAGGCGTTGACGATCCTGCACGACGTCTACGCCGACATGGTCGAGAGCATCCTCGCGATCCCGGTGCTGCGCGGCCGCAAGAGCGAGAGCGAGCGCTTCCCCGGCGCCGTCGACACCTACACACTCGAAGCGCTGATGCGCGACGGGAAGGCGCTGCAGGCGGCGACCTCGCACTACCTCGGGCAAGGCTTCGCGCGCGCGTTCGGGGTCCGGTACACCGCGCGCGACGGCAGCGAGCAACATCCGTACGCGACGTCGTGGGGGGCCACCACCCGCCTGATCGGCGGCGTGGTGATGGCGCACGGCGACGACCGCGGGCTGCGGCTGCCGCCTCGCGTCGCACCGCAGCAGGTCGTGATCGTGCCGATCCTCGGCGAGGACGGGCGCGCGGAGGTGCTCGGGACCGCCGCTGCCCTGGCCGACGAGCTGCGGGCGGCCGGCGTCCGTGTCCGGGTCGACGACCGGCCCGAGCACCGGCCCGGGTTCAAGTTCAACGAGTGGGAGCTGAAGGGCGTGCCGCTCCGCATCGAGCTCGGCGCACGCGACCTCGCGGCGGAAGCGGTCACCGTCGTGCGTCGCGACACGGGCGAGAAGCAGCAGATCCCGCTCAGCCGGGCGGCCGCTGCTGTCGACCAGCTGCTCGGAGCGGTGCAGGCTGCTCTCTTCCAGACCGCCTGCGACGAACGGGAGCGCCGAACGCTCCGCGACCCGCGCCGCTACGACGAGCTGATCGAGCATCTCCGCGAGGCCGCCGGGTTCGCCGCGGCTCCATGGTGCGGCCGCACCGAGTGCGAAGCACGCGTCAAGGAGGACAGCTCGGCGACGATCCGGTGCCTGCCGCTCGACGCGCCGCCGATTCGCCCCGGCGCATGTATCTGCTGCGGCCGGCCGGCGGTCACCGACGCCGTCTGGGCGCAGGCCTACTAGAACGTCCGCGGTGCCCACGGAGATTCGACAGGGCTCTTCGATTACTCGTCAAGAGAGGCGCGCGACTCGCCGCGGCGCCCGGAGCTGACAGTCAGCAGTGTCTGTCGGCTCCAGGCGCCCGGCGATGCAGTTCGGCCTCGTGGTCGCTCATGGTCTGGTGCGCAAGCGACGGTGCCGAGCGTCGATCGCTGTCGGTGCCAGGACGGACAGCCCCGACAGCCGCTCGGCGATCCGCGGCGACGACAGGTGCAGACGGTGCCTGGGCTGCGCGTCCTCCGCCAGCCGCTGCACGCGTTCCTGATGGAGCAGGCGGCTTACTTCAGGCTGATGAGAAATCATCTTGTTCCTCCCTTCGTCTTCTCGGCGTGTCTGTGAGCGGTTGGTTCGTGGCGTTCGCTGTCAAGACGTGCGTTCTCCTTCCGCAACGGATCGTGTTTTTCGGACGCCGGGAATCGGCGCCGCTGTGTTGGCCGACAACGGTCGGAGCGGCACGGAGAGGCGTGGGACGCCTGTCGCGCGCGGTTCGACGCGGGTCGGTTCTCTAGGACGTGGGCTTCGCCGAGCCCGGGGCGGCGCTGCTAGTTACGCCGCGACGGGAAGCCAGAAGCCCCAGTTCGCCATCTGGATTGTGTTGGACATTCCGACCTCCCTTCGATCGTACGGCCGAATCCGGCCGGGGACGAAGCGGTTGGTTCTACCAACAACCCTCTGACGTGTCAAGCTGATCGACATGCCCGACGCCCGTGGGCGATTCGGCGAGAGGTCCGTGAGCTGCGCGGCCAGTTCTCACCGGTGGAGGAAGAGACCTGAGCTCGGACGGCGGATCGGCGACGAGCGTGATGACCGGCCCGTGGCGGCCGTCGGTCTTGCTGGGCAACACCACGGGCCGATCCCGCTCTTCTTCGCCGGGGCCCTGTCGCCGTGAAACCCGAGAATCGTGACCGCGCATCGACTACGGGCTCGGTCTGAGACCCGACCTGACCGGGCGCGGACTCGGCTTCGAGTTCTTCCAGGCCGGCCTCACGTTCGCCCGCGACCGCTACCGCCCGTCGCGCGTCTTTCTCCATGTGGCCGCCTTCAACGAGCGGGCGCGCCGCGTCTACGAGCGCGCAGGCTTCCGCGTCGTCTCCTCACACACCCGGGTCTTCGAGCAGTTCGGGGAAGTCGCGTTCCTGACGATGACCGACGCAGCAGACACGTGAGCGTGCGTGTGCCGGCCTGCGTGCGTCAGGCCCTGTCCCAGCCCTCCTCGCCGTCGGACCACGGCACCGCCGAGCCTCGCCTGAAGATCAGCTCATCCGCCTCGTCGCCGGGCCAGACGCCGATCTTGTCGCTGTCCGGATAGACGGAGACGGACGGCACGCGGGCGTTCGAGAACATCAACGTTCGCGCCGGCGAGTCTCCCCGGTTCAGCACCTTGTGCGCCCCGGCCGAACCGGGAGCGAAGCAGATAAGGTCGCCGCGCTCCAACGTGTGCTCACCGTCGGGAGCGCGCAGCACCACGGTTCCCTCGACGACGAGCAGCCACTCCTCCTCGTACTCGTAGTGATAGGGCGACGAGCTCTGACCGGGCGCGAGGTCGTAGATGTACATCGCGGTCGCCGCCGAGCCGACGGCGCGGCTCACGTCGATTCTCCCTCGAGGTTCTCCGCGTTGAAGATGTTGATCGTTGACATGGGCCGATTATCCCGGGGTAGGCTCGTCGCGTGCCTGCTCCTGCCAGCCCGATGTTGTCCGCCTCGCAGCTGGAGAAGCTCGCCGAGCTCGGCGAGGAGCGCAGTGCGGGTGTCGGCGACGTGCTGTTCCGGGTCGGCGACCGCCGGTATCCGTTCATCGCGATCGTCGAGGGAGAGGTGGCGATTCTCGACGCGGCCGGCGACGAGATCATCCGCCACGGCGCCTCGGGCTTCCTGGGAGAGCTGAACCTCCTCTCCGGGCAGACGGTCTTCCTGACGGCAGTCGTGACGGAGCCGTTGCGCTACATCGCCGTCGAACGCGACGATCTCCGGCCGCTCCTGTTCGAGGACGGGCCGTTGAGCGACCTGCTGCTCTCGACGTTCATGGCGCGGCGCGAGGCTCTCCAGCAGGTCTCGGGAGTCGGTCTGGAGATCCTCGGCCCGCACTCGTCCGAGCCGACGGCGCGGCTGATCGACTTCGCCCGTCGGAACCTCCTTCCGTTCACCTGGCGCGATCCCGGCCGCACGGACGACCCGTCCGCGGCTGCGCTCGTCGCGGGGCTCGGCCCGGCGAGCCTGCCGCTCGTGCGGCTTCCCGGCGGTGTCGAGCTCCGCGGCCCGACGACCGGGCAGGTCTCCCGCGCGCTCGGGATCGGCCGCGAGCTCGGAGCGCGCGAAGAGGTCGACCTGGTCGTGATCGGCGGCGGCCCCGCCGGCCTCGGCGCTGCCGTGTACGGCGCCTCGGAGGGGCTCGACACGCTCGTCGTCGAGGGCACCGCGCTCGGCGGCCAGGCAGGCTCGTCGAGGCGGATCGAGAACTACCTCGGGTTCCCCGCGGGGATCACCGGATCGGAGCTGACGAGCCGCGCCGTCAGCCAGGCCCGCAAGTTCGGAGCCCGGACGGCGACGCCCTACCGCGCCCTCTCGCTCGAGCCGCTCGACGGGCGGTACCTCGTGCACCTCGAAGAGGATCACGAGGTCGCGGCGCGCAGCGTGCTGCTCGCAACCGGCGCTGAGTACCGGCGTCTCCCCGTCGACGGGCTGTCGGACTACGAGGGCATCAGCGTCTTCTACGCGGCAGGCCCACCGGAGGCGCAGCTCTGCGGCGCGGCGCGCGTCGGGGTGGTCGGCGGTGGAAACTCGGCCGGGCAGGCCGCTGTGTGGCTCGCCCGGGGCGGTGCGCTCGTCACGCTGCTGCATCGCCGCGCCGATCTCCGCGAGACGATGTCGGACTACCTCGTGCGCGAGCTCGAGCGCTACGGCGTCGCGGTTCGCGATCGCAGCGAGGTCGCGGTGCTGCACGGCAGCGCCGGCCGGCTCGAGGCGGTCACGCTGAAGACCGGCGAGCGCCTGCCCTTCTCGTTCCTGTTCTGCTTCCTCGGAGCGCTCCCGTGCACGGACTGGCTCGGCGGCACCGTCTTCCGCGACGAGAAGGGGTTCATCCTCACCGGGGCCCAGGTCGAGACCGATGCCCTGCTGGAAACGAGCCTCCCCCGGGTGTTCGCCGCCGGCGACGTCCGCTCCGGCTCGACGAAGCGGTGCGCGACCGCCGTCGGCGAAGGGGCGATGACCGTCCAGTTCGTCCATGGACGGCTGGCGGAGGCCCCGCAGGCGGGGCCTCCCCCGGCCTGATCGGCGCAGCGAGGTCAGGCCGTCGTCGCCGCGAGCGGCGCGCGACCGAGGATCAGGTCGGCGGCCTTCTCGGCGATCATCATCGTGGGCGCGTGCGTGTTGGAGCGGGTGATCGTCGGCATCACCGACGCGTCGACGACGCGAAGGCCGTCGACCCCGTAGACCCGCAGCTCCGAGTCGACCACAGACCCCATCGCGCACGTAGAGGTCGGATGGTAGACCGGCTGGCCGACGCGGCGGCCCCAGGCGAGGATGTCGTCGTCGGAATCGGAGGCCGGAACGCTGAACGCTCCTCGCTCGACGGCCTGGAGTGCGGGCTGCGCGGCCACCTCGAGGGCGATGCGCGTCCCAGCGACGAACGTCGCGCGATCTTCCTCGGTCGTGAGGAAGTTGCAGAGGACGCAGGGCTTCGAGTCCGCCATCGGGGTACGCAGTGAGATCTTTCCGCGCGCGACCGGCTTCACGAGCACGGGCCCGAAGGCGTACCCGTGGTCGTGTGGCGGGGTGAGGCCCTCGTCATAGAAGAGGGACGGCGAGAAGTGGAACTCGACGTCCGGCGCCGGCAGATCCCGATGCGTACGGAAGAAGCCGCCGGCCTCGGGCAGGTTCGAGGCGAGCGGCCCCCGGCCCTCCGTGTGCAGGAGCTCGAAGTTCTCGGGCGTGTAGATCCCGAAGAGTCCCGGCTCGGTGCTCAGGAAGTTCAGGTTCGCCATGAAGTGGTCCTGCAGGTTGCGGCCGACCGGCAGCTGCTCGCGCACCGGGATCCCGAAGGGCGCGAGCTCCTCCTCGAGGCCGATGCCGGAGAGCATCAGGAGCACCGGCGACTGGTAGGCGCCCGCCGAGACGATCACCTCGCGCTCAGCGCGGATCGTGTCGCGCACGCCGTTCCGGACGACCTCCACCCCGACCGCACGATCACCCTCGAAGACGATCCGCTCGACGAACGAGCAATCCTGCACCTCGAGGTTCGGCCTGTCTGCCGACGAGTGGAGGTAGGCGTCGGCAGTGCTGCAGCGAAGGCCGCCGCGCTGGGTGAGCTGGAACCGGCCGACGCCGTCCTGCACGGCGCCGTTCAGATCCGGGTTCGCGGCGTGGCCCGCCTGGACCGCCGCCTCGAGCATCCGGTCGACGAGCGGGTGCAGCGAGCGGCCGTCGGAAACGGTCTGGGGGCCTCCGATCCCGTGGAAGGCATCCTCGCCGCGCTCGTTGTCCTCGCCGCGCTTGAAGTACGTCAGCACTTCCTCGTAGCTCCAGCCCGTGCAGCCCTGCGCAGCCCAGTCGTCGTAGTCGAGCCGGTTGCCGCGGAGGTAGATCATCGCGTTGATCGAACTGCAGCCGCCGATCATGCGGCCGCGCGGCAGGTAGAGCCGTCGCCCGCCGAGCCCCGGCTCCTGTTCGCCCAGCAGATCCCAGTCGAGGCTCGACTTGAACATGATCGGGAACATCGCGGGGACGTGGATCTCGGGTGCCGTGTCCGGGCCTCCGGCCTCGAGCAGCGCCACCCGAATGTCGGGGTCCTCGGTCAGACGCGCTGCAAGGACGCACCCAGCCGAGCCTGCCCCCACGATCACATAGTCCGCAGCCATCGTGAGCAGACTAAACAGCCGCGCTGGTCGCGACAACGTCCTTAAGTGGACGCGGGCTTGATCGTGTTGTGAACCTTGGCGAAGCGGGGCTCGATCGGCCCCATCCCGACCGAGTCGCCGGCGGTCGCCACCTGGCTCTCGGCGAAGTCGGCGAACGCCTGCTGGGATTCCCAGACATCGGCGACCAGGAACCCGCCGTCCTCGGTGACGGCCGCGACGTGCGAGACCGCGGGGTGGTTGGCATCGGCCGAGTGCGCGTCCATCCCGGCAATCATCTGGTCGTACTGGTCAGGACTGAGCTCGTCGATCTCGATATAGACGAGCACGCCGGATTCGGTGCCCGCTCCCTGCGGGATGTGATTGTGCACGTGCGCGACCCGCGGCCGTGCCTCGGGCAGGCCGGCCTCGGCGAAGGCGGCGCCGGCACGCTCCTCCAGGAAGGTCTCCAGCGCGGCGTCCGACTCCCAGACATCCGCGATCACGATCCCGTCCTCGGTCACGGCCGCGACGTGCGAGACGAGACCGTCCGGAGCGTCGTCCTCGCCGGAGATCCCCATCAGCTCATTCGCCCGCTCGTACTGCTCGAGCGTTCCACCCGGAACCTCGAGCACCATCAAGACCGCCATCTATGCCTCCTCCGTTGCGCGCCCACCCAGTGCGGATCGCACCATCGATCCTAGGGGATCGCCAACTCGCACGAAGCCGCCCGCCGGTCTACGCCCGTTCGGCGACGAACACCACGAAGTCGCTGTCCGCCGTGGCGGGCTCGGGCCGGTGATCGCCGTGCAGCGCGGCGACGGCAAAGCCGGCGGTCTCGAGCATGAGCCAGAGCTCGGCGGCGAAGTACATCCGCATCGAGAGCGCATGCAGCTCGCTCGCGACGTGCGTTCCGTCGACCCACTTGTCGGCCCGGATCTCCATCGTCAGCGTCTGGTCGAGCGGATCGAGCGAGACCGCCCTGACCCGAAGTCCGAGCTCGCTGCCGTCAGCCGCGGCGGCACGATCGGCCGTCGCGGGCCATGGCTCAGGCAGATCCTTGCGACCCTCTCGGGTCCACGAGGGCCAGCGCCGGGTCAGTGCGTAGGGCAGCTCGTTGTCGAGCAGCAGGGTCCCGCCCGGCTCGAGACAGTCGTGAAACCTGCGCAGAGCTTCCCTGTCCTGCGCGCGCGTGCTGCCGAGGCCGAAGACGCCGCAGGCGACGATCGTCCGGTACCGGCGCGGCGGCGCGAGCTGATGCAGGGGCTCGACCCACAGGTTCGCGGTGAGCCCGGCGCGTCGAACGCGCTCGCGGCAGCGGGCGATCATGTCGCCCGACGCATCGCAGCCGTCGACGTCGTAGCCGGCGCTGCGCCAGGGCACGAGCAACCTGCCGGTGCCGCACCCCGCGTCGAGCGCGGGCTGGCCGTGCTCCACGAACCTGCCGAAGTAGTCGATCTCGGGTCCGTCCGT
Organism: uncultured Thermoleophilia bacterium; assembly: GCA_963722065.1. Taxonomy (GTDB): domain Bacteria; phylum Actinomycetota; class Thermoleophilia; order Gaiellales; family Gaiellaceae; genus PALSA-600. Next base: position 31,557 of record CAVRMI010000028.1, read on the forward strand.
GTTGAACTCGGCCCACCAGTCGGCCACGAGCCCGTAGTGCCATGTCTCGTGCGAGCCCACGTCGCTCTCGTTATGTCAAACACGAGAGCGCGGCGCAGCAGCGAACCCGCGGGTAGCCCGAACGGGATCGGTGCCGTAAGGTCATCCCGCAGTGAGGAGGCGCACATAGCGGCCACCGCGGACCAGGGCGAGCCGGAGCGCGGGCCGGGCGCAAGCTCGCCCGGCTACAACCAGGTCCTGCAGGGGATCGGCGCGGTGATCGCGCCCACCGCGCTTCTCTCCGCGATCGCGTTCTACTTCGGCTGGACCCGGATCGCGGCGTTCGACAACTACTTCGGGCTCACGCCGACTCAGATCGGCTACTCGACGCGCGACTACGTGCTCCTGAGCCTCCACCCCCTGTTCCTTCCCGTCGCCACGGTCCTCGTCCTCCTGATCGGCCGTGCGTTCGTCCGCGGCTACGCGATGCACAGCTACGAGCAGGGACTCAGCCGCCAGACCCTCCTGCACCTGAACAACCTCGCGCTCGTCGTCGGCACCTGCCTGTTCGTCTTCGGCGCGATCGCAGCGTTCAACGGTTTCCCGTTCAGCACCTACTACCTCGTCGGCAGCCTCTTCCCGGCCCTGGGCGTGCTCGTCGTGGCGGACGCCGTGGGCGACCGCCGGCGGCTGCACGGCAAGCCGCCGCTCCCCATGAGCGCCCACGTGCTCGTCGGCATCTTCGTCTCCCTGAGCCTCTTCTGGGCCGCCGGGCTCGACGCCGACTCGATCGGCCGGAGCGAGGCGCGGGATCTCGGAGCCCATCTGAACCGGCTGCCCGGCGTCGTGCTCAACAGCCACGAGGATCTCTCGATCTCGACCACGACCGGGATCGAGGCGACGAATCTCGAGAGCGGCTACTACCCGTACGAGTACCGCGGGATGCGGCTCTTCGCGGACAAGAACGGCGTCCTGTTCCTGATCCCGAACACCTGGCGGCACGACAACGGCGTGCCTCTGCTCAACCTGGCCGTGACCGACACCCTGCGCTTCGCCGTCACGCCCGGCGCGGAGTCCGCGACGGGGAGCGCGGTCTCCTCGGCCAACGGCGGCGAGCGCACGGCGATCTCGGTCGGCGCAGCAGCACCCGACTACCGCACGAACGCAAAACGGCTCTCGATCCTCATCACCCCGGCAGCGCAGAGCGTGGCGGTGGGAGGAACGGCGAGGTTCAAGATCACGATCAGGACCGGCCGCCTGCAACTCGCCGACGTCACGGTCACCGATGAACGCTCGCCGAGCTGCAACCGGAGCTTCGGCAAGCTCGCCGCGCACACGACCCGGACCTACACCTGCGCCCACGCCGGGATCCGCAAGCGCTCTGTGAACCTGGCCACCGTCTACGGCGATGCGCGCGAGCCGATCGTCTACGTCGCGACCGGCCGGGCCACCGTCACGGTCCCGTGATCAGCGCGAGCTTGTCGCGGTGCACCACTTCGACGCCCGGCGGCCGGGCCTCGACGTCCTTCGCATCGACGGAGCTGATCCCGCGCGCGATCACCGTCTCCTCCGGGTGGCAGATGTCGAGCCCGTCGCCCGCGCGGAAATCGCGTGTCCACGACGTGATGCCGACGGCCAGCAGGCTGCTGCCGTGCTCGGTGATCGCCCTGGCGGCGCCCGCATCGATGTGCACCTGCGAGGCGGTCGCCTTGCCGTAGCGAAGCCAGAGCTTGAACGCGGATTCGTCGGTCGAGGCCGGTGCGAATCTCGTGCCGGCGGATTCGCCGCGCAGGAGTGGGCCGAGAGCGCGCGGGGAGGCGATCACGGTCTCGACTCCACCCGCTGCGGCGAGCGACGAGGCGCGGATCTTGCTCCCGATGCCACCGGCTCCGAGGGCCGTCGGCGGCCCGAGAACCGCGGCTCCCAGCTCGGCGGCGTCGGCGACCACCGTCGCGCCGGCAACCCCCGGCGGATGGCTCATCACGCCGTCTGCCGAGGTGAGGAGGAACAGCTTCGCGGCGCGGAGCAGCACCGCGACCTGTGCTGCGAGCACATCGTTGTCCCCGAAGCTGATCTCGTCGGTCGCGGTCGCATCGTTCTCGTTCAGGATCGGGACGGCGGGCACGTCGAAGAGCGCACGCAGGGCATTCCCGACGTTCAGGTAGGAACGACGCTCTGTGATCTCGACGGGAGTCAGGAGGACCTGCGCCACGGGAAGCCCATGCGGTGCAAACGCGTCGTGCCAAACGCGCTGCAGCTCCGCCTGACCGAGCGCCGAGGCCGCCTGCAGCGGGCCGAGCCTCCGGCGGGCGCTGCGCAGGCCGCCGATCGCCGAGCCGAGCGCGATCGCCCCCGAGGACACGATCACGACCGGCGTGCCGCCGAGGACGGTGCCGCTGACCTCCGCCGCGACGCCCTCGACGAGCTCCCGCCGGGGGCGACGATCTTCGTCGACGACGAGGTTCGACCCGAGCTTGACGACGACGGGGGACCTCATCGCCGCTGTGTGCCGTCCCCGATCACCCGGAACTGGCGCAGCCAGAGGTCGCGGTAGGTCACCGGCCCACGCGGGCCGGGCGCCCCGTCGACGTTGATCCCGGTCTCCGGCGACCCGGTCAGGGCGAACCCGTCGGTGAAGCGGGTCGGCGCGTGCCAGAACGCGGCGGTGCCGCGGTAGGTGTCGAGGAAGAGCGCGGCCGCATCGGCGTCCTCGGTCACGATGCCGGCGGCGAGACCCGACGTGCTGCCGTTCGCGATCGTGACGGCCTCCGCCAGCGAGCTCACGGTCTCGACCGACACCGTTCCCACCCGCTCGGGCTCGCCCGCCCATTCGTGGCTCAGGGGCCGATCGAGGAGGTCCACGTCGGCGAAACGGCGCGCGCGCTCGGTTCCGAGCACCTCGAGACCGAGCTCGCGCAACCCTGCGACGAGCGCGGGCAGCCAGCCCGCGACGGCCTCGTGCACGACCAGCAGGTTCAGGCGGTTGCACACGCCGAGCCGGTCGAGGCTGTTCGAAATGAGCAGGCGGGCGCGCTCGAGGTCCGCAGCGGCGTCGAGATAGAGGAGCGCACCGCCTTCGGCGTGCGCGAGCGTCCGCACGCCGTTCGCGGCAGCCCGCCGCGTCAGGGCTGCGGTCGTCTCGCCGCTGCCTCTCAGGATCACGAGCGGCACCTCGTCGGGCAGCGAGACGAGCGCGGCCGCCCCGGCCCGGTCCTGCGCGCGTACGAGCCCGACCGCCGCCTCAGGCAGGCCGGCGTCGGCCAGCGCGGGCCGCAGCACCTCGTCGACGAGGACGGTCACGGTTCCGAGCGCCGCACCGCCGGTGCGCAGCACGCACGCGTTCAGGCTCTTCAGCAGCTGCGACGCGACGTCGACGGCGACGTTCGGCCGCGCCTCGAAGTTGGCGCCGACCACGCCGACCGGGATTCGCCGCGTCGAGACGACCAGTCCGTTCTCGAGCTGCCAGGTCTCGATCTCACGGTCGAGCGCAGGAAGATCCGCCAGCTCGCGCAGCTGCCGCGTCAGCTCGCCGATCCGGCCGGCGTCGAGCGCCAGGCGGTCGAGCGCGCCCGGGTCCAGCACGCCGCGCGCTGCGGCGAGGTCGGCCTCGTTCGCGGCCAGAACGGCGCCCTGCCCTGCCTCGAGGCGGCGCGCCGCTGCACGCAGTGCCTCCTCGACCGCCTCGTCGGTCAGAGAGGCCGCAGCTGTGCGTGCCGCTTGCGCCTCTCCGCGGATCAGCTCCAGCAGCGTCTGCTCGTTCAGTTCGATGTCGGTTCCCCCACTCGCAATGTCGGCATGACCGTTCACTTTGTACAAGAACCCAGACAGCCGCACGGCCGGGCGCTGCGCGGCCTGCACCGATCCGTTACGGAACCGCATCAATTCTGCGCCGTTGGCGAACGGACACTTTCGCCCGCGGAGTGTGGCGGCTACCAAGGAGAGACACCACCTCGACCTCGAACCGAAGGAGCCGACTCCATGCACAGATGCGTCCACCTGACCCTCCTCCTTACGGCCGTGCTCGCGCTGCTCGCCGTCCCGATCGCGAGCGGCGCCTCGCCCGACCTGGTCGTCAGCCAGGTGTATGCCGGCGGCGGGAACTCCGGCGCGACATACGCCAACGACTTCGTCGAGCTGTTCAACCGCGGGAGCTCGACCGTCGACCTGACCGGCTGGTCTCTCCAGTACGCGACCGCTTCCGGCACGAGCTGGCAGGTGACCGCGCTCACCGGCTCGCTTGCGCCCGCTCACCACTACCTCGTCGCCCTCGCCTCCGGCGGCACGAACGGCGCGGCTCTGCCCACGGCCGACGCGACAGGCACGCTGAACCTCGCCGCCTCGGGCGGGAAGATCGCCCTCGTCCACGACACGGCCGCGCTCGCCTGCGGCGCGGCCGCCGGCAGTTGCAGCGCGGTGGCGGTCGTCCGCGACCTCGTCGGGTACGGGTCCGCGACCGACTTCGAGGGCAGTGCGGCGCCGGCCCTCTCCAGCACGGCAGCGGCATTCCGGGCCTCGAACGGCTGCGACGACACCGACGCGAACGACGCCGACTTCACGACCGACACGCCCGCTCCCCGGACCACCTCATCTGCAGCGACGACGTGCAGCGGAACACCGCCCCCGGCCGGCTCCGCCTCGGGCACGGCGAATGTCGCGCTGGACCTGCAGTCGACCCTCTCGATCGCACTGGAGAAGCCGACGCTGAGCTTCGGCAACGCCGCTCCGGGGGACTCGCCCACTGCGCTCACGAACCGCATCACCGTCACGAGCACGAACGGCGCCGGGTACACGCTGAGCGCGCACCGGAGCACGTTCACGCCTGCCGACCTGCCGCTCGGGCTCTCCGCCACCGCCCCGGCGACCGGCCAGCTCGGGCCGGCGCTGGCCGGCGGCGCCCGAGCCCCGCTTCCGGTCGCGCCGGCCGCCGACCTGCTCGTCGGCACGACCACGGCGCCGAGTGCTCCGTCCGGCGACACGTGGCCGACGAGCCTCGGTTTCACCTCGCCGCTGCCGACGCTCGCGTCGGGCCACTACACGGCCACCGTCACCTTCACGGTGATCGGGCGGTGACGACGCCCCTCCTGCTCGTGGCGGCGCCGGCAACCGCGATCGCGCTCGCCCTCGCGGCGGTCGCACCGGCGCCGCCGCGACCGGCGCTGACCGCCTCCCCCGGCCGGGTCGTCCTCGACGGCGCGGCGCGGGTGGAGGTGCACGTCGCCGCGCCGCGCGGCGCCGAGCTCGTCGACGTCGCGCTCGCTCCCTACGCGCTCGACCTGCGCGGGCGGCCTCGCCTCGGCGGGGCCGCCCGCGCCCCCCGCTGGGTCTCGGCCCGCCCCGCCAGGCTGCGGGTGGGGTCGAAGGGAGCGGCGGTGACGCTGGTCGCGAGACCTCCACGCGGTGCACCACCGGGCGACCGGCCGTTCGCCCTCGTCCTGACGACGCGCGGCGCACACGGCCGCGGCGTCGAGGTCCGGCTGCGAATCGGCGTGCTCGTGGTGGCGCATGTGCCCGGCAAGATCACTCGCCGCCTGGTGATCGGCCCACTGCGGGTGCGCCGCGCGGGGCGCGCGCGTGTCCTCGACCTAGCGATCCGAAACGCCGGCAACGTGCTGGAACGGCTCGCTCCCGGCCGGGTCGCGCTCGCGGTGCTGCGGCACAGCCGCGTCGTCGCGCGACTGCGTCCCGCGGGCCGCGAGCTCCTCCCGCACGGGCGCGCGCTGGTCTCGGCGCGCTTCCTGGGGGCGCGCGGGCCGGCGACCGTCCGGGTCACCCTCGGCGCCTTCAGCCATCTCTATCCGGTTCGCCTCTAGATATCCAGTGGTTGATCGCTCAGAAGATCTCGGCGCACCAGGGCTCGACCGGCGTGCGGAACAGCTCGTCGGCGCGTGCAGCGGCGCCGGCCGTCCGCTCCTCGATGCGGAGCGCCCGTGCAAGCCCGGCGAAGTCGAAGCCGCCGAGATACACCGAGCCGAGCTGTGCGACGTCGAGCCGCAGATCGGGCTCCGCCCCGGTCGGCTCGACGCCGTCCGCGGTGACGAGCCAGCGGCCGTTCGACGCAGGCAGGAGCGCGTCGACCACGTCGAGGACGATCGGATCGGCGTCGGCGTAGGTGCGGGCGGCCAGCGCGCCGTGCACGTCGACCAGCCGCACCCACACGCCGTCGTTGACCGTGAACTGCAGCCGGCGCGGCTCGGCGAGCAGCAGGAACAGCGGATGGTCGAGCGGGAGCAGGTCGGCGACGAACTCGGAGGTCCAGTCGAAGTCGAGAAGCCAGCGCCAGAGCTCGCGGGCTGCCTCCGGAGTCGGCGTCACGACCTCCAGGATCGTGACGGCCCCCGCACTCGAGCCGTGCTGCCAATCCTGCCGCACGCGGTAGAGCGCGTAGCCGGCCGGCTCGCCGTCGAGCTCGAGCAGCACGCGATTGAGCGGCCCGCCCTGGCGCCGCGCGGGATCATCGAAGAGCCTGCGTGTCTCCCACCACGCGGGGCTGCGGCTGAACATGCCGGGACGCTGCGCACGCACCGCGTCGTAGAGCGCCGGGAAGGTGCGCGACGCCTCGTCGAGCCCGACCAGGCGCACCGTCCCGCGCGGCTCGAACCCGTCCGCGAAGCGCGTTCGCTCGCGGGACAGCTTGATCGCGCCGATCCGCGAGGCGAGGCCGTAGCCGAACCTGCCGTAGATCGTCCCCTCCGAGGCCCAGAGATAGGCGACGAGATCGCCACGGTCGCGACAGTCCTCGAGCTGCGCCCGCATCAGCGCGGTGAGCAGGCCGCGGCGGCGATGGGTGGGCAGCACACCGACGACCGTGACGCCCGCGGCGGGCACCTCGGTGCCGCCGGGCACCGACAGCCCGTAGGTGAAGGCGCCCGCGCCGCCCACCACCCGGTCGCCGTCGAACGCCGCATGCATGCGCTCGACGTCGAACCACCGCGCGAAGCGCTCCGCATCCTCGAGCTGGTTCTCCTGGCCGAAGTAGTGGCTGATCGCGTTGAGCGAGTCGCGCAGCTCCTCGACCGACGCGCAGGGCCGAACCTCGATATCCATTTCTCTACCCTAACCGCTCGAGCGGCGCGTACTCCAGCATCAGCCGCCGCTCGCTGCCGTCCTCGAAGCGCACCGTCACGACGCCGCCTGCCTCGATCCGGGTCACGATCCCCGTGCCGAGCGAGGCATGGCGGACGGTGTTCCCGGTGGAGAGATCGGGCAGGTCGTGGCGTGGCGTGAACTCGCGCTGCACGCTCTGCCTGCCGTAGTCCGACCATGAGGCGGGACGCAGCCGCTCCCGCTCGACACCCGACTGCGGCAGCTCGTCGAGGAAGCGGGACGGCAGGTTCGCCTCGCTGCGCCCGAACAGGTTCCGCCGCATCGCGTGGGTGAGCACGAGGCGCTCCTGTGCCCGCGTCATGCCGACGTAACACAGGCGACGCTCCTCCTCGAGCGAGTTCTCCTCGATCGAGCGCGCGTGCGGGAAGATCCCCTCCTCCATGCCGATCATGAAGACGGCGCGGAACTCGAGCCCCTTCGCGTTGTGCAAGGTCATCAGCGTCACCTGACCGCCGTCGTCCTCGTCACGAATCGCGTCCTGGTCCGAGTAGAGCGAGATCTCCTGCAGGAAGCCGCTCAGCGACGGCTCCTCCGCGGCCGCGTCGTACTCGCGCGCGACCCCGATCAGCTCCTCGAGGTTCTCGATGCGACCGCTCGCCTCGATCGTCCGCTCGGCCTCCAGCGCCTCGAGGTAGCCGGTGCGGTCGAGCACCGCCTCGACGATCGCCGCGACATCCGCATCGCTCGCCGTCGCCATCAACGACTCCATCACGGAGCGGAACTGCGTGACCGCACGGCCGGACGCCGCTGCGACGCCGGCCTCCTCGGGATGTCCGAGCGCCTCCCACAGCGAGGTGCCGAGCCCGTCGGCGTAGCTGACGAGCCGGGCGATCGACGTGTCGCCGATCCCGCGCCGCGGCCGGTTCGCGATCCGCATCAGCGAGACCGCGTCGAACGGGTTGTCGATCACCTGCAGGTAGGCGATCGCATCCTTGATCTCGGCGCGCTCGTAGAAGCGCGGCCCGCCGATCACCTGGTAGGCAACGCCCTGTCGCACGAGAACGTCCTCCAGCACGCGGCTCTGTGCATTCGTGCGATAGACCACCGCGATCTCGCGCGCGCTGTATCCCTCCTCGATCCTGGTCGCGATCTCGACCGCGACGAAACGCGCCTCCGAGTGCTCGTCCTCGGTCTCGACCACGCGGACCAGCTCACCTTCGCCGAGGTCGGACCAGAGGTTCTTCTCCTTGCGCTCGCGGTTGTGGGAGATGACGTTGTTGGCGGCCTGCAGGATCGTGTTCGTCGAGCGGTAGTTCTGCTCGAGCGGGATCACCTTCGTCGCCGGGAAGTCGCGCTCGAACTCCATGATGTTGCGAATGTCGGCGCCTCTGAAGGCGTAGATCGATTGGTCCGGGTCGCCGACTGCCATCAGGTTCTGGTGCTCCTGGGCGAGAAGCTGGAGCAGCACGTACTGAGCGTGGTTCGTGTCCTGGTACTCGTCGACGAGCACGTAGCGGAACGCCTTCGCCCACTTCGCCCGCGCCTCGGGGAACCGCTGCAGGACGTCGACGGTGAGCATCAGCATGTCGTCGAAGTCGACGGCGTTCGATGCGAAGAGCCGCCGCTGATAGAGGTTGTAGACGTCCGCGACGGTCTGGTCGTAGAAGCTCGCGACCCGGGAGGCGTACTCGTCCGGGCCGATCAGCTGGTTCTTCGCGTTCGAGATCTGCGAGTGGATGCCACGCGGCACGAATCGCTTCGGGTCGCGCTCGAGCTCCTCGAGGCACGCCTTGACCAGGCGCACCTGGTCCGCCTGGTCGTAGATCGTGAAGTTCGAGCGGTAGCCGAGCCGCTCGGCCTCGCTCCGCAGCATGCGGCCGCAGGCGGAGTGGAACGTCATGATCCAGATCGCCCGGGCGATCGGGCCGAGCGTCCGCTCGACGCGCTCCTTCATCTCGCCGGCGGCCTTGTTCGTGAAGGTGATCGCCAGGATCTCGTTCGGCTTGACGCCGCACGCGGCGAGGAGATGCGCGACGCGGTAGGTGAGGACGCGAGTCTTCCCCGACCCGGCGCCGGCGATCACGAGCAAGGGGCCCTCGGTGGTCAGCACGGCCTCCCGCTGGGCGGGGTTCAGATCGGCGAGGTACGTCTCCGGCTGGGTGCTGGCCACTGCGTCCGAGAGTAGCGATCAGGTGAGCCGGTCGAGCTCGGCCTCCAACCAGGCCCTGGCCGCCTCGAGCAGGTCCGGATCCGACGCCTTGAGCACGACCTCGACCTCGGGGCCGGAGGGGTCGAAGCTCGGGTAGGAGCCGACCTGCACGGCCGGCCACCGCGTCGTCGCCTCGGCCAGCGCAGGCGAGATCAGCGACTCGCGGGTGCGGTAGCGCCGCCGCCACGAGCCGATGGGGCGCTCCGCCCGCAGGGCGTCGGCGTAGCGGTCGAACATCGCCCTCATCTCGCTCGGCAGGCCGGGCAGGACCCAGGTGTTGTCGTAGTGGAAGCCGGGCGCCCCGCCCAGCGGGTTCTCGAGCGGCTCGGCGCCACGCGGCAGCGCTGCCCAGCGGGTGACGTAGTCGGGATCTCCGGTGAAGCGGGAGCGCAGGTCGGCGGCGACCTCCGGGACGATCTCCTGCGGCACCTCGAACGCCGCGGCGATCGCCTCGCGCGTGATGTCGTCCGGCGTGCCCCCGAGCCCGCCGGTCACGATCAGATGGTCGACGCCCGGGCCCTCGCGCCGGACGAAGTCGACGATGCGGTCGAGCTCGTCCGGCACCGCCGCGCTCAGGACGGCCTTCACGCCGAGCTCCTCGAGCCGGCGGGCGAGCCACGACGCGTTCGTGTTCTCGGTGTCGCCCGACACGATCTCGTTGCCGATCGTCAGGATGGCGGCGAGCACATGACGAGTATCCGCGAGATCGACATCGAACGTGACGCCTCCGACCTGGTCGAGCTGGCCCGGGAGACCTCTCCGACGATCGTGACGAACGTCTCCGCGCTCGTCCATCGCCTGCGCACCGTGCCGGCGCGATCGCAGGGCCGCACCTGGGTCGCCGAGGCCGGAGGACGGGTGATCGGCCGAGTCGACTGCTTCCTCAGCCTGTTCGAGTCGTCATCCCGCATGGCAGGACTGCCGGTGGCCGTGCGCGAGGAGCACCGCGGCCGCGGCATCGGCGCTGCCCTGTACGAGCTGGGCCTCGGCCACGCGCACGCGATCGGCGCCCGGCAGCTGATCGTCAACTTCCACGAGAACGACGCAGGGGTCGCCTTCGCCGGCAAGCGCGGGTTCGCCCAGGTGCGCGCAGAGACCGAGGCCGGGCTCGATCCGCGCGTCGTCACCGAACGGCCGCCGGCCGGCGTCGACCTGAGGCCGATGACGGCCGTCGATCCACGGCTCGCGTACGACGTCGACATGGAGACCACCGCGGACATGCCGTCGACCGAGCCGTTCGAGGGCATGGCCTACGAGGAATGGGAGGAGCACGTGCTCCGCCATCCGCTGCTCGCACCCTCCGGCAGCTTCGTCGCGCTCGTCGACGGCGAGGCTGCAGCGCTCTCGCTGCTGACCGCCGATCCCGAGAGCGGCCGCGCGATGAGCTGGATGACCGGGACTCGCCGGGCCTACCGAGGCCGCGGGCTCGCGCTGGCGGTCAAGCTCGCATCGATCGAGTGGGCCGCGGCGAACGGGATCACACGCATGCTCACCTTCAACGACGCGACCAACGCACCGATGCTCGCCGTGAACCGACGACTGGGCTACGAGCCGATCGGCCGGCGGGTCGAATGGCTCAAGGATGTCGAGGCTTGATGTGGAAATGCACGCGCGCTCGCGGCTGGTGGCCCGCGAACACGCAACCCCACATCAAGCCTCGAGAGGGAACGGCTTCTTCGCCAGTGCCGCCAGCACCTGGGACGTGACCCAGACCGGCGTCGTCGCGTACCTCGCCGAGTAGCGGTAGCTCCCGTCGGGGCGCTTCAGCCTCGCCAGGTAGGCGAACGCGCTCCGCGGCGGCCTCTGGCCCGCCGCAACGATCCCCTGGATCGCCCACGCCGTGGACTGCGCGTCGGAGCCCCGGCCGTGGGTGAGCTCGAAGCCGCCGTCGGGCCGCTGAAACGTGCGGAGGAACCGGACGGCGCGCGTGACCGGCGCACCGTGGACACCGGCGACGCGCAGAGCCTCGAGTGCCGCCGCCGTGTCGTTCGAGTCGGCCTGGCCGTGCCGGTACCAGGCGAAGCCGCCCGCCTTCGTCTGCTGAGCGAGCATGAAGCGCGTCGTCGCGGGCGACGAGCGGCCGAGGGCCAGCACGCCCCAGTAGGTGGAGTTGAGCGTCTCGCCGATCTGTCCGTCCGGCTGCACATGGAGGCGCGCCAGCAGTGACGCATTCCGGTCGCCGAGCGCCTGCTCCGCGAGCGCGACGATCGCCACGTCGTTCGATGTCCGGAGCGATCCCTCCTGCGCCTGCAGGTACGCCAGCGAGCCGGGCGAGCCGGCGCCGGCTGCGCGCAGCCCGAGGACAGCCCACGACGTGAGCAGCGCGTCCGACGATCCGCCCGCCTCGGCATACGCGCCGCCCGAGGCATGGCTCTGGACGAACGACACCGGCGAGACCGCCAGCACGAAAGCGGCGAGGAGCGGCGCTAGGCCCACACGACCACCGTCCGAAGGCGCGCGCCGTAGCGGTCGAGCATCCGGCGCAGCTCGGGCCCGGCCGCGAGCGCGATCACGACGTTGCCGGCGGCGTGCGAGGTGTCGAACCAGAGACCTCGGCCCAGCACGGCCACGAGCGACGGCAGCGTATGCGGCGCGAACCCGTACCAGAGCCAGAGGTCCATGCTGATGCTGAACGCGAAGCCGAGCACCGCGCTGACGGCGGCGAGCGCCCAGCGGCTGCGCAGCGCAGGGCCGAGCAGAGCACCGACGGCGCCGCAGGCGCCCCACCCGAGCATCTGCTGCGGCGTCCAGATCCCCTGGCCGAGAAAGATGTTCGAGACGAACGCCGCGAGAGCACCGGTCGCAACGCCCGCGCGCATGCCGAGCGACGCGCCGGCGACGATCGCGATCACCGTCACCGGCTGCACGCCCGGGATCGCCGCGAACAGGACCCGCCCCGCCGCCGCGCCCGCCGCGAGCGTAGCCACGACCGCGAGCTCGCGGGTCGAGTCCGTGCCGGCCTCGAACCAGGCGATCCCGGCGACGACGAGGGCGACCGCGCCCAGCGCCGTCGCGAGCGCTCCGTCGTTCACGACGAGCGCCGCGACCATCAGCACCACCGCGATCGCAACCAGCCTACGCACGGATGCCCTCCCGCACGTCGAGCTCCACGATGCGGTCCGCGACCTCGGCGGCCCACGGCAGGTCGTGCGTGACGACCAGCGTTCCCCGCCTCGCCGCTTCGGACCGCAGCAGCTGCGCCAGCTCGACCTTGCGCTCCGGATCGACGCCGCGGGTCGGCTCGTCGAGCACGAGGAAGTCCGGCTCGGTCGCGAGCACCGCGGCGAGCGAGAGCCGCTCCCGCTCGCCCGCGGACAGGTCACGTGGATGCCGCTCGGCGAGCCCGGCGAGGCCGAGCCGCTCGAGCGCTGACCGCGCCCGCTGCTCGTCCGAGCCGAGCGCGACCTCGTCCAGCACGCGCTCCGTGACGAGGTGGCGGCCGGGGTCCTGCGCGAGGTAGGCGGCCCGCTGACGCTCGGTCTCGCCCGCCGCCGGCTCCAGGAGACCCGCAGCGATCAGGGCGAGAGTCGTCTTGCCCGCGCCGTTCGGCCCCACCAGCGCGACGATCTCGCCTCGCCGCACCTCGAGCGACGCATGGTCGAGCACGAGGCGCTCGCCGTACGAGAAGCGCACGCCACGGACCCGCGCGACGACGTCGGGTGCATGCGGCAGGTAGAGCGGACGATGCTCGGCGAGCCACTCCAGCGCTTCCTCGCGCGGCGCGTCGAGCACGATCCGCCCGCCGTCCATGAACACGACGCGCCGGCAATGGGCGAGCGGGCGCGCCGGCCGCTGCTCGGAGACGAGCACGGCGCACGGCAGCTGCTCGATCAGGTCGAAGAACGCGTCCGCGCCGTCGGGGTCGAGCTGCGAGGTCGGCTCGTCCAGCAGCAGGAGCCGGGGCTGCAGCGCGAGCGCCGAGGCGAGCGACACGCGCTGGAGCTCGCCCCCCGAGAGCTCACCGGTGAGGCGGTTGGCGAGCCCCTCGACACCGACGAGCTGCAGTGCGTCCTCAACCCGCTGCCAGATCTCCGCCGGGAGGGCGCCGGTGTTCTCGAGGCCGAACGCGACCTCGTTCGACACCTTCGCCATCACCACCTGGTCCTCCGGGTCCTGGAACACCGAGGCGACCGTGCCCGCGAGCTCCATGGGACGGGCCTCGCGCGTGTCGATCCCGCCGACGAGAACGGAGCCGGAGAACAGGCCGCCGTGAAAGTGCGGAACGAGCCCGGCGAGAGCGCGCAGGAGCGTCGACTTGCCGCACCCCGACGGCCCGAGCAGAGCGACGTGCTCGCCGTCGCCGATCTCCAGCGACACGTCGTCCAGCACCTTCGGGCCGGCGCCGTAGGCGAAGCCGAGACGGTCGACGCGCGCTAGAGCCACAACACCCCCACGGCGACGATGAGCACCGAGGCAAAGAGCGCGAGCCGGTCGAGCCAGGTCCACGGACTGCGCGGGGCACGCGTGCCACCGGCACGCCCGTAGCCGCGCGCCTCCATCGCCTCGGCGAGATTGAGACCGCGCTCGAGCGAACCGGCGAGGAGCGGCGAGAGCCGGCGCATCGCGCTGAGCTCGACCCCGCGGCCGCGCAGCGCGAGACGCTGGTCGCGCGCATCGCGTTCGAGCAGCGGCACGAGGCGCGTCGCGAGCCCGACGGCGACGGTGGACCTCCGCGCCCAGCCGGCCGACGCGAGGAGGCGGTCGTGATCGAGGAGGAGGGCGTAGACCGCGAACGCCAGACCGACGGCGACGAGCCGCAGCGCCTGGAAGAGACCGTTCGCAAGCTCCTCGGTCGTCACGTCGAGCCTCCCGAGCACCGGGATCGTCGGCCCGGTCCAGAGCGGGTGCGACCCGATCACCTCGACGAACGGCGTGAGCAGGAACACGGTGAGCCCGGTGATCAGGGTGCCGACCAGGTACGGCCACCGGCGTCGCGCGGGGGCGCGCAGCGAAACGGCGAACAGGATCGAGGCGATCAGGGCGACCGACCAGATGTGCGTCGCCAGGAGCGCCGCGACCGCGAGCGCCGCGAGCACCGCAGCTGCAGGAGCGGCGCTAATAGCGATACCTCAGCGCACGCGGATCGCTTGCGAGCCGCCTCGCGGCAGCCGTGCCGAGCTCGAGCAGCGCCCCGTTCCGGAATCGCCTGATCCGCACGGTCTGCGGTGAGACCTTGCCCCCGATCACGATCAGGTTGCGCGGCGTCGCCCCGGCGTTCACGACCCCGTGCACCTGCTTCGCGATCCGCGCGGCAAGGGCCCGGTCGGTGCCGACGACGCTCGTCCTGCCCGGAAAGCCGTGCAGGAACGGCTCGGGGTAGGCCCCGGCGACGACGGGCACGCTCATCGCGCCGCCGCTCCAGCGGCGGTAGTCCCACCAGAGCAGGTCGCCGGGATGGAGCGTCACCTCGGTTGCGCTCCGGTCGCCCTCGATGCCGTTCACGAAGAAGAACCAGTCGCGCTGATCCGACAGCGAGCCGGAGATCCCGTCGATCGACTGCAGGAAGCGGCCGCCGTAGCGCGTCGTCACCTTGAACCTCCGCTCGACCGCCTGGATCCCGTCGAGGCCGGCCGGGACCGTGCCGGCGAAGAGCACCTGGCCGCCGCGGTCGCGCGTCACCCAGAGCGTCGCCGTGCCGTGCCCGCGCTCGCCCCCGCCGCAACCGGCGAGGGCGAGCGTCAGCGCGAGGACGGCCGCGAGTCTCACTTCACCGCATTCGAGCGGACGGCTCCGGTCGCCATCGCGCGCACGAGCACCCCGGGGTGCGGGCCGGGACAGAGCGACTTCGTCGTCGAGCCGGAAATGGACTTCTGCGAGCCAACGTGCCACACGAGACCGCTCACCGCTGCGACCTTCCCGGCGTCGTCGAACGCGGTCGCGGTGTAGCACCCCTTGGCCGCGGCCTTCACCTCGAGCGTCGGCGGGCCGCCGGTCGGGCCGAACGTCGCGTAGTACCAGAGGACGTGATCGCCGTCCTGCAGCTGGACCTGGTCGGCGCCGACGGGCGGCGAGGCGTCGTTCACCTTGAACACCCAGCCGCTGCCGCCGGTCCCGCCGTAGAGCCCGACCTGGTCGACGTAGTTGCCGAAGCTCGACTGGGTGAGGTGGTAGTAGAACTCGCCGGCGAGCGACGCCTGCTGCAGGGCGTCGAGCGCGCTCCCCGCCGTGACGGTGGCCTCCTGCGGAGCGAAGAGCGTCTTCGTCTTGCCTTCGATGCGAACGTGGACGGTCGCCGCGAGAGCGGTCGCCGGCAGGATGAACAGGAGAGCAACGAGCACGAGCAGCCGTGTGGCCACGATTCCTCCTTCCGCGAGGGGATCGGTATGGAGGGCGACCGGCAGGTCTTCTGACTCGAGGCTCCCCCTCCGCCGCCTTCCCGAGCTCGCGCTCAGTGGCCCTGTGGCGGAGGGCAACTCCCCTTACAGCGGCGGGACCGTCCCGGACTTGCACCGGGTTCCCTCACCGTTCGCCCGTTTCGCCGCGAATATAGCCGTCACGGCCTCCGGCAGGCGCTCTAGGCTACGAGGATGGAGCACGGCGAGGTGACCGACCGCCAGCTCGAGGCGCTGCTCGGGCGGCTCGACCGCGTCGTCGAGGAGCTCGCGCGGCTGAACGCCCGCGAGGAGCGGCGTGAGGAGCTGACGGTGATCGCGCACGAGCTCCGCAACCTGAACGACTCGCTCCAGGCGATCACGTACGCCGCCCTGGGGACGCAGGGCCCGCAGGTGCGCCGCCGCCGCGCGGGCTAGCCGTGCCTGAGCCTCCGTCCGGCAGGCGCTCAGGGGAGACGGTAGATGTCGAGCACGCCGGTCGTCGCATGGTCGTTCGCGTTGCCCTCCGGCACGGCCAGGCTGCCGTCGCCGACGATCGGGCTCTGCCAGTGCACGCTGCCCGTCGCGAGATTCGCGACTTCCTTGCCGCTCGTCGGGACATAGACGTGGACCGAATTGCTGCCCGCGACATAGAGCAGGCTGCCGGCGATCACAGGTGAGGTCCCACCGGTGCCGTTCGACCAGACCGCGTGCAGGCGACCGCCTCGAAGAAGCCACGCCATCGTGCCGCCGTCGTCCGAGACGAATGCCCAACTACCTCTCCAGATGGCAGGCTCGCTGAACAACATCGACCCGCCGGGCGTCGAGACCGTCTGCAGCTCACCTCCCGTCTTCGCGTTCACGCCGGGCAGCCGATGCAGCTGCAGGAGGCGCAGCTTGCCATCCTTGCCTCCCTGCAGGGCGTAGCCGCCGTCGAAGAGCGCGGGGCTCGTGGAGCCGAGATCCAGATCGCTCGTGTTCAGATGCCCCTGGTCGGCCGGCGTCCAGTGGCGGAGCATGCGTGATGCGTCCGGCGAGAGGACGATCACGCTGTCGCCCCAGTTGGTCGAGCCGTTGAACGGAGCGTTGCCGGTGGCGACGACGAGATCGCCGTTCGCAGGGTCCACGGCAGCGCCGCTGCGCGACCAGATTGCCGAGTCGCTCGCCGGACACGTGCGCGGAAGGATCAGCGCGTGGCGGTTGCTGCAGAGGGAGTTCCACACGTGCGCGATGCGGCCCGTTCGCTCGGACATCGTCACGACGTGGCCCTGGTACGGCGGTGCGTCGCCGATATAGCCGCCGGTCGTCGCGATCACGAGCCCGCGAGAGACGTTCAAGGACGATGTGATCTTCTCGTGGGTCGGATCACGGGTGATCGTCGTCGTCCAGAGAACCTTGCCGTCGGACAGCCGGAGCTTCCGGATGCGCCCGTCCGAGGCTGCGGCGTAGACGGCTGCGCGATCCGTGGAAGCGGCGGGCGTGGCGTTCGTGATCTGAGCCGACCCGGCGAGACGAGAGTAGGCCGGCGGCGTGAAGCGCCAGATCACCTTGCCGTTGCTCGCGTTCAGCGCCTCTGTGCGTCCGTACGTGGTGGTGACGACGAACATCCCACGAACATAGATCGGCGACGAGTCGACCGTGCCGTCGAGTTGAACCTTCTGGCGTACGAGCTGCGACACGTTCTGGGCGGTGATCCGCGTGTCGGGGGAGATGCCATGCCGTGCCGCGTCGTATCCGAAGCGCCCCCAGTCGGTGCTCGGTGCGCCGGAGAGCGCAACGGCGGGAACAGCGGCGACGAGTGCCGCTCCAAGGACCAGCAGCCACCTCAATGCGCGGCCAGATCCTGGGTCTTGACCCAGGGGCCGGGCGGAATGAGGAGCGACTCGGCCTGCAGGTAGGCGAGCCCCGCGAGCGGGAGATCGCTCCACCGCTCGAAGCAGAAGTAGCGGCGCCGCCAGTGCGGGAAGAACTTGCGGTTGAAACTGTGCAGGCGCTCGACCTGGAAGAGGCGATCCGCCTTCAGGAGGCCCCACCGGACCGCCCGGGTGAACGCGCCCGCATCCTCGTCGGCGCGCAGGAAGTCGGCGAAGACCGCGAAGTTCAGCGAGACCTCGGTCACGTTGTGGTCGCGGGCCCAACCGACCGCCTCCGTGATCAGGTACTCCATGAGGCCGTTCGGAGTGTCCTTGCGGCGTCGCATCGACGAGAGAGAGTAGCCCTCGCTGGCGGGCGACGGCACGAGCTGCAGGAACCCGCCGACCGACCCGTCCGGGCTCACTGCGACGGCCAGCACCGTGTCCGGGTACCGAAAGAGCGCGTCCATCGCCATCGTGAAGCCGCGCTCCGGCCAGGTGCCGCGCCACTCCTCGGAGACCGCGCGCAGCTCGGCGCGCAGGTGCTCGTCCGCGTCGGCAGTGGACAACATGCGCACCTCGTAGCCGCCTTTCTCCAACCGCGAGACCGACTGGCGCACCTTGCGGATCGCGCGGCCCTCGAGCGAGAACTCGGCCGGCTTGATCAGCGCTTCATCACCGAGGTACATCGACTTGAACCCGATCGCGGTGTAGTCCTCGAGCGCCTCGTTCGACGCACCGGCGATCGCGACCCGCCAGCCCTTCGTGTGGGCCACCCGGACGAACTCGCTCATCAGCTCGCCCCGCTCCTGCTCCTCGCCGATTGGATCGCCGGCGACGAGAGCGGTGCTGCCGATCACCCGGTAGGCGAGAAACGACTTCCCGCTCGGCGCGAAGAAGTAGCTCTTGTCCCGGCGCAGCGCGAAGTAGGCGAGGCTGTCGGTCCCATGCTCGTGAACGAGCTCGGTCGCCCGCTCTCGATCCTCCGCGCACGGCGGCACCACCGGCAGAGGTCGCAGCCACAGCCAGAGCGCGCGGAACCCGAGCACGGCGACGAGCAGCAGCCCGGCCTCTTCGATGCGGGCCGAGACATCGTCGGTCTCGTACATCACCACGACGAAGAGCACGGCCGCAACCAGGAGCGCCGCGGCCACCTGAACGAGCGGGAGCACCGTCGCGGGGTCTCCCGGCGCGACGAAGTGGCGACGCGAACGGAACAGCGCCACGAGGAGCAGCAGATGGACGGTCGCCTCCTCGAAGTCGAGCCCCTTGGCCAGGTGTGCGAGCGCAGAGGCGATCACGATCGCGACCGCCAGGTACCACGCGCGCCGCTTGCGCCGGGCGAGGCCGCGGGAGAAGAAGATCAGCCCGAGCCCGAGCGCGAGCGCAACCGTCCGGGCGGCGTCCGGAACGCCGGGCGGCAGCACGCCGCCGATCAGGCGCACACGGTCGGCCGCCTCCGGGGTGAAGGCGGTGACGATCGAGATGAGGCCTGCGATCGCTGCGAACCAGGCCAGCAACACAGGTGTCGCCGGGCGACGCACACCGGCAGGGTAGCGCGCCCCGCGGCCGTCTCCCGGGCAGCCTCAGTCGTGCAGGAGGATGCGCCGGAGCTCGTCTTCCTTGCCCGGCTCGAGGATCGCGAGCACCTGGTCGCCCGCCTCCAGCTGCGTCTCCTCGTCCGGGATCTCGGCCTTCCCGTTCCGGACGACCGAGATCAGCCGCGCCCCCTCGGGGAGCCGCAGGGCGCGGACCCGCTTGCCCTGGCAGTTCGCCCCCTTGTCGACCGTCACCTCGACGATCTCGAGGTTCTCCCGCCGCAGCTCGAGCAGCTGGATCAACCCGTGCTCCGGCACCTCGTGCTCGATCAGGCCCATGATCGCGCCCGTGGCGCTGACGGTCGGCGAGATCCCGAGCAGGTCGAAGTACGGCTGGTTGCGCGGATCGTTGATGCGCGCGATCACGCTCCCCACCCCGTAGCGCTCCCGCGCAAGCTGGCAGATGACGATGTTGTCCTCGTCGTCGCCGGTCGCCGCGACGAGCAGGTCGGGCGGCCGCTTGATGCCGGCGCGCTCGAGCACGAAGAGCTCGGTCGCATCGCCTCGAATCACCTGGTGCTCGAACTCTGCCTCCAGCTTGTCGAACCGGTAGGGCCGCTGCTCGACCAGCGTCACCTCGTGCCCCGCGCGGAGCAGCGAGCGGGTGAGGTTCGCCCCGACCTTGCCGCCGCCTGCTATCAGGACGTACATCAGACAGCCGCTTCTTCGGACTTGCGAACCGCGCTGACCAGGGTCTCGATCGCGGCCGACGTCGGGCAGACGATGCGCAGGCCCCGGGTGGCGTAGAACTGCGCCCGGGCCGGGTCGAGGACGCGCACGATCACCGTCGGTACCTCGAACTGCTTCTGCGCGGCCTGCGCGATCACGAGGTTCGTGTTGTCGCCGTCGGTCGTGACCACGACCGCGTCCGCCTCCTCGATCCCCGCCTCACGCAGGATCTGGAAGTCCATCCCGTGGCCCACGAGGAACCCGCCGGTCCACTGCTCGCCGAGACGTCCGAGCGCGTCCTCGTTCTCGTCGCAGACCGTGACGTCCCAGTTCGACGCCTGGAGCTGCTGCGCGACCGCCGAGCCGACGCGCCCACACCCGATCACGATTGCCTTCATGCGAGCGCCAGCGTACTCCGTGGGACTACGTTGCGGCGAGCTCCTCGTCCATCACCGTCTGCGGAAAGGCGACGATCAGCACCTCGCACGGCGCCTTCCGGAGCACGTAGTCCACGGTCGGCGAGAAGAAGCGGGACTGGCGCCGCCAGCGCGGCGCCGACCCGAGCACGATCAGGTCGGCCTCGAGCTCGTGGGCGCATTCGACGATCGCGGCGCCGATCGCACGCGCCCGGACGGTCGTCCCGTCGACGGCCACGGAATGCTCGGCCCCGAGCAGCCTCGCCTCAGCCAGCGACTCCTCGGCCCGCTCGTCCTCGTCGTGGAGCGCCGCGTCGAGCGGCAGCTCGAGCGGCACGCGGATCACGTGCAGCGCGTGCACCTTGGCCTCCGGATCGCTGGCCAGCTTGATCGCCGTTGCGAGCATCTCCTCGCCGATGATCCCGAGCTTCATCGGAACGAGGATCGACGTGAACCGGACCGCCGCCTCGCCCGGGCGCTCGTCCGGGGCGATCACCTTCTCCATGAGCCCCTCGCCGTGGGCGTGGCGGACGGCGACGAAGACGACCAGGCCGATCGCGAGCCAGACCGGCCCCGCGTACCGGGCAGCCGGATGGGTCGCGAGCGCGATCACGAAGATCGTGCCCGTCCCGATTGCGCCGACGACCGAGGGCACGGGGATCGCGGCGCCGCCGACGTGCACGTTGAGGGGCACGCGATACGGGCGCACCAGATCGGGCTCGCTGATGCGCAGCTTGATCACCGCGAGCTGCGCCGCGGTGAACGCGATCAGCACACCGAAGGAGAACAGGCTGGCGAGCGCTGCGACGTCGTGGTGCAGGAACGACGTGGCAACGACGATCCCCGACGAGATGACCGCGGCGGAGACGATCGCCTGAGGCGAGACGTGCGCGCGCCGGCTCAGACGCCCGAAGCTGCGCGGCAGCTGGCCGTGCTCGCCGAGGGAGTACGCGAGCCGGGCGGAGCCCGAGATCGACGTCGTCACTGCGACGAGCAGGATCAGCGCGCCGGTGATGCCGACGTAGAACTCGAGCACGCCGCCGAGGCCGCCCGTGAGCTGGTTGCCGATGCTGTGCGCGACGCCGAGGAGCGGCGAGCGGATCCACCGGCCGCCGAGCTCGGTGTGGGGGCCCGGGAACGCCGACAGGGCGACCACGGCGATCGCGACGTACATCGTCACCACCGTCGCGATCCCGCCGAACACCGAGCGTGGCAGGTCGACGCCGGGGCGGCGCGCCTCCGCGGCCAGATTGGCCACCGTCTCGAGACCGGTGAAGGCGAGCATCGCGAGCGGGAGCGCGAAGGCGAGCGAATGCCAGGTCGGGTTCGTGCCGAGCGACGTGCCCTGCGTGAGGGCGTGCGGGGAGAAGACGAGCGCGAAGCCGAGGATGACGAGCAGCAGCTGGGTCAGGAGATCGAGGGCCGGGACGATGATGCCGACGCCGTAGAAGGACGGCCGCCGCACGAGGCGCAGCAGCGCAACGACGGCGATGACGGCAACCGCGACGACCACATCCCACGGATTGCGGTCGAGCGCCGACACGCCGAGCGCGCCGGACAGATAGTGCGGCAGGAAGAGCGCCGAGAGGGCGATCACGATCAGGTAGTCGAGGAAGAGCGCCCAGCCGGTCAGGAATCCGGCGAGATCGTTCGACGCGCGGCGCACGAACGTCGCGGCACCGCCCGTCTCGGGCAGAGCCGCAGTGCCTTCGGCGTAGGAGAGCGAGACGATCAGGAAGAGCAGGCCGACACCGAGCAGGACGAGGGGCGTGAAGCCGAGCGCATGCGCCGCGACAATCCCGAGCGCGAAGTAGATCGACGAGGCGATCTCCCCGTACGCGACGGAGAAGAGCGCGCGCGCGTCGAGCTCGCGGCGGAGGCCCGGCAGCTTGCGGGCCAACTAGCTCCTCCTCCTCAGCATCAGCAGGCGGCCGGCGCCGGCCGCGACGAAGAGCACGCCGAGGATCAGGCCCACACCGAAGCCGTGCACGAGCGTCAGCACGATCATCGTCGATCCGAGCAGGATCATCGCAAGCGCGAGGAACGTCACCAGGCCGTGATAGGTGCTCATCTCACCGTCTTCCCGGCTGCGACCATGACGCGGGACGGTGAGTGCTTGAGGACGAAGTCGACGGTGCCACCGAAGATCGTCTTGTGCTGGCCGCGGCGTGCGCCCAGCACGATGATCTCCGCACCACGGCGCTCGGCCTCCTCGATGATCGCGCGGCCCGCGTTCCGCGCCCGGACGACGCGCTCGACGACCCGTACACCGTAGGGCTCGGCGACCGCGCGTGCCTGGTCGAGCAGCTCGTCGGCGTCCTCGAGCTCCTCGGTCAGATCGGCGTCGAGTGGCAGCTCGAGCGGCACGACGACGACGCGGAGCAGCACGATGCGGCCCGCCCGCTCGGTGGCCAGCTGCGCCGCGAGCTCGACCGCCTCACGAGACTCGGCGCCTGCGACGATCGGCACGAGAATCGACCGGTACTCGAGCGCGAGCGCAGCGCCGAGCGGCACGGGGGCGCGCATCGTCGTGGTCAGCGGCAGGTGCTGCGAGCGCCGGTAGAGCACGTAGAAGACGAAGCCCGCCGCGAGCCAGGCGAAGCCGGCGTACCGGGTCGGCGCGTCCTGCACGACGACGACGAGCCAGGCAGCGCCGGTCCCGATCCCGCCGATGATCGCGAACAGCGGCCAGTCGATCCCTCCGATCTTGAGGTTCGGCCGCGCCTCCCATTCGAGCTCCTTCCCCTGGGCGCGCACGCGCAGCGCGACGATCGAGGCATGCGCGATCGTAAACGAGAGCATCGCGCCGAACGCATACATCCGGCCGAGGAAGTCGACCTTCCCGGAGAGGATGAAGACAGTCGGCCCGACGGCGCCGAACACGATCAGCGCGAGCCACGGCGTCTTCAGCTTCGGATGCAGTCTCCGAAACACCTCCGGCAGCTGCCGGTGGCTCGACATCGCATAGGTGATTCGCGAGGCGCCGATCACACCGGCGTTCGTCGCGATGAACAGGATCGTCGCGGCGAGGATC
The DNA here is from genome assembly GCA_963722065.1 of uncultured Thermoleophilia bacterium. GTDB lineage: Bacteria > Actinomycetota > Thermoleophilia > Gaiellales > Gaiellaceae > PALSA-600. Next base: position 54,670 of record CAVRMI010000028.1, read on the forward strand.
CCGACATAGACCTTTGCCGTGGCGAGCACGTACCCGTGCAGCCCGAGATTCTCGACGAGGCCGAGCACCGGGTCGTTCTTGAAGCCGAGCGGCGGGCTCTCCCCGAGCTTGGTCACGTAGTGCCCGTTCACATGCACGACCGGCATCGCCGAGAGCGCGATCCACGGGAGCGTGAAGTAGATGGCGAAGACCGCGATCGCCACCCACGAGATCGCGCGCGGAATCGAACGAACGGGGTCGCGCGCCTCCTCCGCCAGGTTGGAGACCGTCTCGATCCCGGTGTAGGCGATCATCGCCACCGGGATCGCAAGCAGGAACGCGCTCCAGGTCGGCGCCACGCCGAGATGGACATTGGCGAGCAGCACGTGCGGATGGAAGATCAGGAAGAAGCCGAGACCGACGAGCAGGAGCTGCGTCGCGAAGTCGATCACCGCCAGGAAGATGTTGAGGTTGGCGGCCTCCTTGATCCCCACGATGTTGATCCCGACGAGGAGCCATGTCAGCACGATCCCGACCACGATGTCCCACGGGTTCGTCCGCAGCGGCTCCCAGAAGATCGAGAGGTAGTGCGGGACGAAGATCACCGAGATCGCGACGGTGATCACGTAGTTGAGCATCTGGGCCCAGGCCGCGAAGAACGAGACGAGCTCGTTGAAGGCGTGCCGCGCGAAGCTCGAGGACCCCCCGGCCTCGGGGTAGCGGACGGTGCCCTCGGCATACGTCGCCGCCGTCGCCGCGAAGATCAGGCCGCTGATGATGAAGACGATCGGGGTGAGCCCGAGCGCGATCCCCGCCGTCAGGCCGAGCGCGTAGTAGATCGAGGACCCGACGTTGCCGTAGGCGGTCGCGAAGAGCGCCGGGGCGCCGAGGACGCGCTCCAGGCCGTGACTCTGTCTCCGCCGCCGTGGCACGACGGCGAAGACTACGTCCCTAGCGGAACAGCTGGTAGGGCACCGACGAGAGGATCACGTGCCGCTCGAAGAGCAGGATCCGCTTGATGTAGAGCGCCCGCTGATTGTGGAGCACCCGCGCCCACCCCCGAACCACCATCTCGGGCATGACGACGTTGACCACCGTGTCCGGGTCGGCGGTCAGCTCGCGGATGTAGGCCCGGAGGGGAGTGCCGATGTCACGGTACGGCGCGTCGCTGAGGTCCAGCGGCAGCGTGAGCCCCGCACGCTGCCACTCGCCCCTGAACCGCTCGGCGTCCTCGCCGTCGAAGGCGAAGGAGACAGCCCGCACATCCTCGACGCCGAGTGAGTTCGCGTAGCTGATCGCCCGCATGGCGCCCGCATGAACGTTCGCGAGCAGGACACGCACGAGGAGCTTCTTCGGAACGTGCCCTTCGGGCCTGCGCTGCGCCGTCACCACCGGCACGTCGGTCACGACAACGCCCGGCTCGGAAATGAGCCGCAACTTGAGCCGGAACGACGTTCGTCCGGCCGCGGAGAGCAGGGACTGCCGCTTGAACTGCTCGGGGATGACCACGCTGACGAAGTCCGACTCGCCGCGCGGCAGGCGCCAGACCTCCTCGAGCAGGGCCTGCATCCGGCCCTCCTCCGTTTCGAGGATCTCGAGCTTCGGCTCCTCCTGCGCAAAGTCCCACCAGCGCGCGCGAATCCCCGGGTCGGTGTGCTTGCCCGGCGCGAGCAACGCACGAACCGTACGCTCGCTCCCGATCGTCCGGGCGTACCAGAGCGCGCCTTCGGTCGCGACGTCGAGCGACTCGACCCAGAGCAGTGTCTGGTTCGTCGGCTCTCCGGCTGTGCGAACGGCACTCACCCCGACGCGTAGGCGGCGTGCGAACCGACGATAGTGGCGGTTGATACCGAGAAATGCGAGGACGAGGAGTGGGATCGCGACCATCACGATCCACGCGCCCTCGGCGAACTTCGTCCAGATCACGATCAGCGTGACCGTGCCCGTTGCGCTTGCGCCGACGGTGTTGACCGCACCTTTCAGCCGCCACCCCTGGTCTCTGGTGCGCAGCCAGTAGCGAATCATCCCGAGCTGCGACAGCGTGAACGCCGTGAAGACACCGATCACGTAGAGATGGATCAGCGAGTTGACGTTGGCATCGTAGGCCCAGAGGAGAGCGGAGGCGATTCCGGCCAGTACGAGGATGCCGTTCGAGAACACGAGGCGGTCGCCGAGGTTCGTGAACTGCCTGGCGAAGAACCGATCGCGGGCCAGCAGCGCCGCCAGCCGCGGGAACCCCTGAAACGACGTGTTGGCCGCCAGCACGAGCACGGCCAGGGTCAGGATCTGGATCGCCCAGTACATGAACGCACCGGTCGATCCCGGGGGGAACACACCCCGCGCGAGCTCGGACAGGACGGACGGGGTGCCGGTCTGTGTTGGCAGGGCATGCATCTGCACGGCGAGCCACGAGACGCCGACGAACATTGCGATCGCGATCAGGCCGAGGATTCCGAGGGTCTTCGCCGCGTTCCGCCCGTGCGGGCGCCGGAAGGCGTTGACGCCGTTTGCGATCGCCTCCACCCCGGTCAGCGCGGTCGAGCCGGATGCGAAGGCCCGCAGCAGCACGAAGAGCGTGACCGCTCCCACACCGGCGGTCATCGGATGGGGAACGACCGCCCGCGGACAGGTTCCGGCGGCGCATCGGGTGAATCCGGTGGCCAGCAGGATGAAGATGGCCGTGACGAATGCGTACGTCGGAAACGCGAAGAGCACCCCGGCCTCCTTGACCCCGCGGAGATTCGCGAAGGAGATGAGGGCCACGCAGGCGAGCGAGAGGACAAGCTCGTGCCCGCGGAGCACTGAAACGGCAGAGGTGAGCGCGAGCACCCCGGCAGCCACCGACACGGCAACGGTGAGCACGTAGTCGGTGAGCAAGGCTGCCGCCGCGACGAGACTCGGGATTCGGCCGAGATTCTCCTTCGAGACGATGTACGCACCTCCGGAGCTCTGATAGACCATGACCGTCTGCCGGTACGAGGCGACGACGACTGCGAGCAAGACGGCAATCGCGATGGAGATCGGGAAGACGTCGTGTGCTGCACCGGCCGAGGCCGCGACGAGCACGACCATTGCCGCCTCGGTCGCGTAGGCGACGGACGAGAGCGGGTCCGAAGCGAAGATCGGGAGGGCGAGCCACTTCGGGAGGAGCGTCTCCTCCATCTGGTGGGACGACATCGGACGGCCGACGACGTATCGCTTGAGCCGAGGCACGCCCGGAGGAAGCTACAGCGTCAGGCGGCGAGAACCGGCGTCGGGCGAAGCACGATCGTCTCCGCCGGGGCATGCGTGAGGATCCACCCCAGCTCTTTTGCGCTGAAGCCCGGAGCCGGCGCGACGATCCGCTCGAAGCGCTCGACCTCCCACAGCCTGCGGAGCGCATGCGTCAGCGAGCGCCCCTTCTCGATCCTCGCGTCGACCGGAACGCCGGCCCGCAGCGCTGCGTGCTCGACCGCCTCGAGCAGCGGCACCGCCACGGCGACCTGGTCGCGCCGGGGAGCTTCCTCCGGGTACTGCAGCGGCACCACGAGCAGATACGCCGCGACGAGCGTCGACTCCTCGGCCCGTGCGATGCGAATCGCCGCGTTCAGCACCGTGGGGTCGAGCACGCCCGAGAACGGGACGAGGATGCGCCCTTTGCCGTCGTAGCGGGCCCGCGGCCGGCGGGCGCGGTACGCCAGCGCCCCGGCGCCGGCGGCCGCGAGCGCGAGAACGACGATCAGACCAGAGCTCACGAGCGCTGCTCCCGGTCGGCGCGATTGGCGATCACGCGGATGTCGATGCCCGGCAATTCGCGGACGAGCGCGGAGACGAGCGAGCCGCGCAGGATCTCCCGCCGGCGGCTCTCGTCCGGGGTCCCGACGAGCACGTACGTCGATCCACGCTCTGCCACGACGCGCTGCACGGTGTCGACGAGGCCGTCGCCCTCCTCCTCGAGGAAGTGCGCGCCGAGCACGACCGCCAGCCGGCGCAGCGCGGCGAGCTGCACCTGCTCGTCGGGGGTGAGCTCCTGGCCGCGCCGGCGCACCCAGAGCGCGTCGAGCGGCGCGCCGAGGCGCTCGGCCGAGCGCCACGCCCGGCGGAGGATCCGCTGCGAGCGCGGTTCGGGGGTGACGAGCGCGAGCACCCGTTCCGCCACCGCCTGCGCGCTGAGGGGGTCGAGCACGACCGCCTGGCGGCGGGCTCCGACGCCTTCGGCGACCTCCCGCAGAGCGAGCTCGCGCAGCGCCGACAGACGGTCGGTGCGGAAGAAGTTGTCGAGCGCCACCCCGGCACGCTCGGGCGAGTAGACCTTGCCTGCCCGCAGCCGTTCCTGCAGGGCCTCGGGAGTGAGGTCGACGAGCACGACCTCGTCGGCGTCCTCGAGCACCTTGTCGGGGAACGTCTCGCGGACGCGGACATCGGTGAGCTCGGCAATCGCGTCGTTCAGGCTCTCGAGGTGCTGGATGTTGACCGTCGAGATCACGTCGATTCCCGCAGCCAGCACCTCGTCGATGTCCTGCCAGCGTTTCTCGTTGCGTGCTTCGGGGACGTTCGTGTGCGCGAGCTCGTCGATCAGCGCCAGTTCGGGCGCGCGACGGACGACTGCGTCGACGTCCATCTCCTCGAGCTCCAGGCCGCCGTGGCTCGAGCGGAGCCGCGGCACCTGCTCGAGCCCCTCGGCGAGGGCGGTGGTCTCAGGCCGATCGTGGGGCTCGAGGTAGCCGATCACGACATCTCGGCCGTCAGCGTGAGCCGAACGGCCCTCCTGCAGCATCCGGTATGTCTTGCCCACTCCCGCTGCCATGCCGAGCAAGATCCGGTAGCGACCCCGCATCCGCGTAGCCTCTACGCCCCGAGGATGTTGTGCACGATCAGGTCGATCAGCTTGATCCCGATGAAGGGCAGGATCATGCCGCCGAGCCCGTAGATCCCGAGATTCCGGCGCAGCAACGCCGTCGCACCGATCGCGCGGTACTTCACGCCCTTGAGCGCAAGCGGGATCAACGCCGGAATGATCAGCGCGTTGAAGATGATCGCCGAGAGGATCGCGCTCTTCGGGTCGCCGAGCTGCATGATGTTCAGCCGCTGCAACGGACCGCGCTCACCCGGCACCGTGGCGTAGGTGTACGCGAACATCGCGGGCAGGATCGCGAAGTACTTCGCGACGTCGTTCGCGATCGAGAAGGTCGTCAGCGCACCGCGCGTGATCAGGAGCTGCTTGCCGACCTCGACGATCTCGATCAGCTTGGTCGGGTTCGAATCGAGGTCGACCATGTTGCCGGCCTCCTTCGCAGCGGACGTCCCCGTGTTCATCGCGACGCCGACATCTGCCTGCGCGAGAGCCGGGGCGTCGTTGGTCCCGTCCCCGGTCATCGCGACCATCCGCCCCTTCGACTGCTCCTCCTTGATCAGGGCCATCTTGGTCTCCGGCGTGGCCTCGGCGAGGAAGTCGTCGACCCCGGCCTCCTGCGCGATCACGGCAGCGGTGACACGGTTGTCGCCGGTGATCATGACCGTGCGGATCCCCATCCGGCGCAGCTCGTCGAAGCGTTCGTCCATGCCGCCCTTGACGATGTCCTTCAGGTGGATCACGCCAAGGGCGAAGTTGTCCTTGGCAACGACGAGCGGTGTTCCGCCCTGCTCGGCAACGCCCTGCACGACCCGGTCCAGGTCGGCGGGAGCGCTCCCTCCCTGCTCGGAGATGAACCGCTTGACCGCGTCTCCGGCACCCTTCCTGATCAGCGTGCCGTTCATGTTCACGCCGCTCATACGCGTCATGGCGCTGAACGGGACGAACTCGTGCTCGCCGAGAATCCGCTCGCGCAGGCCGAACCGCTCCTTCGCCAGCACGACGATCGACCGTCCCTCCGGCGTCTCGTCGGCCAAGGACGCCAGCTGGGCGACCTCGGCGAGCTCGTGCTCCTCGACACCGTCCACCGGCAGGAACTCGGCGGCCTGGCGGTTGCCGAGCGTGATCGTGCCCGTCTTGTCCAGCAACAGCACGTCGACGTCGCCCGATGCCTCGACGGCCCGACCCGACATCGCCAGGACATTCCGTTGCACCAGCCGGTCCATGCCGGCGATCCCGATGGCGGAGAGCAGTGCGCCGATCGTCGTCGGGATCAGCGCCACGAGCAGGGCGATCAGGACCGTCTGCGAGGTCGACGTCCCGGCGTAGAGCGCGTACGGACGGAGAGTTGCCACGGCGGCGACGAAGGTGATCGTCAGGCCGGAGAGGAGGATGTTGAGAGCGATCTCGTTCGGGGTCTTGCGGCGTTCCGCACCCTCGACGAGGGCGATCATGCGGTCGAGGAAGGACTTGCCGGGCTCCTGCGTCACCTCGATCACGAGTCTGTCGGACAAGAGCTTCGTTCCACCCGTGACTGCCGAGCGGTCGCCGCCGGACTCGCGAATGACGGGTGCAGACTCACCTGTGATTGCCGACTCGTCGACCGAGCCGACCCCGTCGATGATCTCACCGTCGGCGGGGATGATCTCCCCCGCTTCCACGACCACCACATCACCGCGCTGCAGCTCGGCGGCAGGAACCGAACGGCCGTCGCGAAGCAAGGCGTTGGTCGTCGTGCGTGTCGCGCGCAGGGCGCTCGCCTGTGCCTTGCCACGTCCCTCGGCAATCGCTTCGGCGAAATTCGCGAACAACACTGTCAGCCACAGCCAGATCGCGATCGCAGCCACGAACCAAAGGCCGCTCGTGTCTCCGCGGACGACGCTGAGGAGGAAGATCCCCGTGGTGACCACACTGCCCAACTCGACGATGAACATCACCGGGTTCTTGAACTGAGCACGTGGGTCGAGCTTGGGAAACGAATCGCCGATCGCGGCGAGCAGGAGATCGCGGGAGAAGACGCTGCCGCGCGCGCGGGCCATCGCTACCTCCCTCCGAGGTTGTCGAGAGCGAGATTCAACTCGAGGACGTTGACGCCGGGCTCGCCGAGGAAGTCGAGGCTCCGACCGTCGGTGTTGTCCTTGATCAGCCTCCGCACCGTTGCAAGCGGCACATGACGGACCGCCGCGATCCGACGCGACTGCAGTGCTGCATTTGCCGGCGAGATGTCCGGGTCGATCCCGGACGCAGACGTCGTGACCGCATCGACCGGAATGTCGCCGATCTTCAGGCCGGGGTTGTACGGGCCCTCGAGAGCGAGGATCGCAGTCGCTGCAGCCTTGACGTTCTTCGCCAGGTCGGGATTCGTCGGACCGAGGTTCGCGAAGGTCGTTGCGCCCGCGTTGTAGGCCGGGGCAGTCGCCGACGGACGCGGGTGAAAGTACCTCGGTGCTGTGAAGCTCTGCGCAGCGAGCCGCGAGCCGACGACGACGCCGTTCCTCGTGATCAGGCTGCCGTTTGCCTTGTTCTCGAAGGCGACCTGTGCGAAGCCTGTCAGCACGATCGGGTAGACGAAGCCGAACACGACCGTCGCCAGGACGATCACGATCAGTGAACGCACGAGAGCGCGCATCAGTGCATCAGCCCTTCGACGATCGGTCCGAGTGTCAACGCCGGGAAGATCATCAGTCCGGCCGTCAGCGCAATCACGCCGACGAGGAGAACGACGAACGTGGGACCGTCGGTCCGGAACGTGCCGGCCGACGCGGGCACGATCTTCTTCCTGGCCAGCGCGCCGCCGAGCGCCAAGGCTGCGATCGCGGGCACGAAGCGGCCCAGGATCAGCGCGACCGTTCCCATCTCCGCCGAGAAGCTCGTGGCGCCGAAGCCGGCAAAAGCGCTGCCGTTGTTGTTCGACTGCGAGTCGTAGGCGTAGAGCGTCTCGGTGAAGCCGTGAACCCCGCTGTTGTAGATCGACGCGAGCCCGGAGTGGGTCGAGATCGAGATCGCGGTCAGCGTAAGCACCATCGTCGGCACGAACAGGGCGCCGACAGCGGCAATCTTGATCTCACGCGCTTCGATCTTCTTCCCGAGCCACTCCGGGGTTCGACCGACCATCAGACCCGCGACGAACACCGCGATCAGGATGTAGAAGAACATTCCGTAGAGCCCCGACCCCACGCCGCCGAAGATCACCTCTCCCAGGAACAGGTTGACGAGTGGCACCGCGCCTCCGGCCGGTGTCTGTGCGTCGAAGCCGCCGTTGACCGAGCCGTTCGAGGCATCGCTCGTCGCGACCGTCCAGACCGAGGTGTTCGCCTGGCCGAAGCGGATTTCCTTGTCGGACATGTTGCCGCCCGACTGCCCATGGCCCTGGGTCAGGCTGACGCCCGACTGGCGCAGCACCGCAGAGCCGTGTTGCTCCGCCGGCAGGTTGACCGCGACCCCGAGCGCGAAGACGATGAACATCGAGATGAAGACCATCAAGGCGTGTCGACGGGCGAGCACGAGTCGCCCGAACATGAAGACCTGCGCAGCCGGGATGAGCAGGATCGACAGCATCTCGAGCAGGTTCGTGAAGCCGTTCGGGTTCTCGAACGGAACGGACGAGTTCGAGTTGTAGAAACCGCCGCCGTTCGTCCCGAGCTGCTTGATCGCGATCTGCGAGGCGACCGGGCCGCGGGCGATCGTCTGGTGTAGACCCTGCAGCGTCGTGGCCGTTGCGTGGCCGTGGAACGTCTGCGGCACGCCCTGCGAGATGAGCAGCACCGCCAGGACGATCGCAAGCGGGAGCAGGATGTAGACGAGCGACCGATACAGGTCGCGCCAGAAGTTTCCGAGGTTGCTGCTCGAACGGCGCGCGATCCCGCGGACGACTGCGATCAGCACGGCCATCCCCACCGCTGCCGAGACGAAGTTCTGGACGGCGAGGCCGGCCATCTGCGTCAGGTACGACATCGTGTACTCGCCGCCGTAGTACTGCCAGTTGGTGTTCGTGACGAAGCTCGCCGTGGCGTTGACTGCGATGTGCGGCGCGACGCCTTTCAGGTGATCCGGGTTGAGGAAGAGATGACCCTGGAGCCGCTGGATCGCGTAGAGCAGAGCACTGAAGGCGACGCTGAAGATCAACACTGTCTTCGCATACGACTTCCAGTCCTGCTCGTCACCGCTCCCGCGGCCGAGGAGGCGCAGGAAGGCCCGCTCGACCGGGTCGAGCTTCTCGCGCGAATACGCGCGGGCCATGAACATCCCGAGCGGGTAGGCGAGCCCGATCAGCAGGACGCAGTAGAGGAGGATCTGGGCGATTCCCTGACCGCTCACCTAGAACCGCTCCCCACGGAAGAGCGCGTAGACGAGATACGCCAATACGAGGATCGACATGACGAGCCCGAACGCGTCGGCGGCCGACATCAGACCTTCTCCATCGCGAAGAGGAAGAAGAAACAGAACGCGAAGCACGCCGCGGCAATGCCGAGTGCGGCCAGGTCGAACATCAACGGACGTCCAGCTGCTCGAGAATGCGTCTGAGGGACGACTCGACGTCGTCGACATCGGCGAAGACACAGCTGGCCGGGCTCGTCAGGAGCTCGTTGACAGCGATCATCCCGGCAGCGGCGACCGGTGCGTCGTCGAGCAGACGCGCCTCGATCGCCTCGAGCTTGGCGATGTGAGGGCGAAGTTGACTCGTACGGAGCGGTGCGGCGCCGGGGAGCTTCGTACCGTCGAGCTCACCGCGCACGCCCCGGAGCGAGCGCGCGCAGAGCTTGCGCTCGCGCGGCGCCGTCAGCTCATCGACGCGCCAGGGGAACCGGCTGTCGAAGCCGTGCCGGATCCAATAGTCGGCTTCGGCACGGGCGCGGCGCCGTTCGAACCAGGCGCGCGGGTGAGCAATCGTTGCCACGCCCTCGAAGGTAGGACGCGTCGTGTCAAGGAGGCCTCAAGCCTGAGGGGCCCGGCCTTAAGGCTTCCTCAAGATTCGTTCGGGTCGACCAGACGGTAACCCGCTCCCGGCTCGGTCAGCACATACCGCGGGCGCGAGGGGTCGGGCTCGATCTTCGCCCGCAGATGCGACACGTAGACGTGCAGGTAGTGCGCCTCGACCTGATACGCGGGCCCCCACACCTCTCGCAGCAGCATCCGGTGCGTCAGCAGCTTGCCGCGATTCTGGGCAAGGACCCGGAGCAGGTCGAACTCGTGCGGCGTGAGCTTCACCCTCTCCCCGTCGCGCGTCACCAGCCGGCCGGGCACGTCGATCCGCAGTTCTCCCACCTCGATCACCGGGCCGGCCTCGGGCGCCGACCGTCGCAGCACCGCCCGCAGCCGGGCGAGCAGCTCCTCGACGCTGAACGGCTTCGTCACGTAGTCGTCCGCACCCGCGTCGAGAGCGGCGATCTTCTCCCGCTCCTCGCCGACGGCAGAGAGCACGATCACAGGCGCCTCCATCCAGGTGCGCAGTTCGCGGCACACTTCGGTGCCGCTGCCGTCGGGCAGGACGAGATCGAGGATCACCGCCGCCGGCGGATGGGCGGCAGCGGCCGCGAATGCCGCCGCCGCCGTGTCCGCGGTCTCGACCTCGAAGCCGGCTCCGCGCAAGGTCGTGCCGAGAGCGCGCAGGATCTGCGGCTCGTCGTCGACCACCAGGATCCGCTGCTTCATGGTTCCCGCTCCGGCGCCGGCCAAGCCGGCACCTCCGCTCCCTTTGAGCCTCCGTCAAGCCTACGGCTCACCAGCTCCGCAGGCACGTCGACCACCGGGAGCGCCAGTGCGAACGTCGCTCCTTGACCGGGCTTCGACTCGGCCCAGAGCCGTCCGCCGTTCGCGGCGGCGAAGCCGCGGGCGATCGCGAGGCCGAGACCGGCGCCGGAACGCTGGTCGCCTGCGCTGCGGTAGAACGGCTCGAAGACGCGATCCAACTCGTTCTCGGCCAGTCCGGGGCCCTGGTCGACGATTCGCACGATCGCCTCCTGCCGCGTCGCGGTGATCCGAACGTGCACATGGGCTTCCGGAGGCGAGAACTTCAATGCGTTCTCGATCAGGTTCGCCAGGACGCGCTGGACCTGGACCGGGTCGACGTTGACGAGCGGGCTCTCGCCCGCGAGATCGACGCGATTGCCGCCTGGAAGATCCTCCACCGCCTCGCGAACGAGATCGTCGAGCGACCAGACCTCGGCCTCGGGCTCCGCGCCGCCGGCTTCGAGCCGCGAGAGGTCGAGCAGATCGCCGACCAGCCGGCCGAGGCGCTCGGCGTCGACGGCGATCGTGTCGAGCAGCACGCGGCGGTCCTCGTCGCTGAAGACGAGCGTCTCGCTGCGCAGCGCGCCGATCGCGGTCGTGATCCCGGTGAGCGGCGAGCGGAGGTCGTGCGAGACGGCGCGCAGCAGCGCGGTCTTGACGAGGTCGCTGCGGCGCAGCGTCTCGGCCTCGAGCGCCTCCTGCTCCAGGCGGCTGCGGTCGAACGCAACCGCGAGCAGCGCTGCGAGCGCCGGCAGGAAGCGCTGCCGCACGGCGAGATTCGGGTCGGCATCGGGCGGGGCGTAGAGCGTGCCGACCGTGCGCCCCTCGACCTCGAGTGCGATCGGGGCGTCGGAGCCGCGGCGCCTCGGCGGCCCCAGCTCGACCTCGGCGCGCGGGATCCCGAGGACCGCAGCCGCCTGCTCCCCGACCCAGCCGAGCTCGGTCTCGAGCGGCTGTCCGCCGAGGAGATGGGTCGCGATCTCGGCGAGCAGCGACGACTCCCGTTCGCGTTGCTCGGCATCCGCCGCCCGGCGCCGGTTGCGAGCGGCGAGCTCGCTGACCACGACGGCGGTCACGGAGTAGGCGATCAGCGCGAACCAGTTCGTGGAGTCGACGAGCGTGAACGTATGGACCGGCGGCAGGAAGAACCAGTTGAAGGCCAGCATGCTCGCCACCGCGACCGGCAACGACCACCCGAGGCCCCACGCGATCGCCACCGGCAGTACCGCGAAGACATAGAGCACGCCGAGGCTGAGAGTCGGCGCGAACGGCTCGAGCGCCCAGACGAGCAGGGTGGCAACGGTCACGGCAGCGACGGAGCCCGCGAGCTTCACGACCATGCCGGGACGGTACTCCGTCAGAGGCCGAGTATGGTGACCACCAGCAGGGCCAGCGACAGCCCGGATGTCACGACGACCGTCGCGCCGGCAAGGACGTTGAAGATCCGTCCGTTCCGGTGCCCGCCCATCACCTCGCGGCTCGCCGACAGTCGCCAGACGAAGAAGAGCGTGACCGGCAGCAGCAGGCCGTTGACCACCTGCACGCCGACGAGCAGGCTGAACACCGGAATGCCCGGGATCATCGCGACGACGGCTCCGACGATCACCAGCGCCGTGACCACGCCGACGAAGACGGGAGCCTCGCGCGGCGAGCGCGAGACGCCCCGTTCGAAGCCGAACGTCTCGGAGATCACGTACGCGGCGGTGACGGGCAGCACGGCTGCGGCCAGGAGGCTCGCGCCGAGCAGCCCGACGGCGAACAGCACCTCGGCGAAGCGGCCGGCGAACGGCGCGAGCGCCTTGGCCGCCTCGGTGGCCGAGCTGACCGAGCGGTCGCCGTGGAGATACAGCGTCGCGGCGGTCGCGATGATGATGAAGCCGGCGACGACGTTGGCGAAAATCGATCCGGTGACGACCTCCGCGCGCTCCTGGTTCAGCTGGTCCGGGCCGAGGCCCCGTTCGACCACGGACGACTGCAGGTAGAGCTGCATGAACGGCGTGATCGTGGTCCCGGCGACCGCGACGAAGAGCAGCAGATACGGAGCCGTCAGCTGAACGCGGGGAACGGCGATCGAGCTACCGACGGCGCCCCAATCCGGATGCGCGAGGATCGCGGCGATCGGGTACGCGAAGAACGGAATCGTCATCACGATGAAGATCCGCTCGGCGAACTTGTACGTGCCGCGGACGAGCAGCAGCCAGACGGCGACGGCGCCGATCGGAACCGAGACGTAGGTCGGGACGTGCGCGAGCCCGAGCGCGGCGCCGATCCCGACGAACTCCGAGATGCAGATCCCGAGGTTGGCGACGAGCACGCAACCGGTGGCGAAGAGCGCCCAGCGGATCCCGTACTGCTCCCGCACGAGGTCGGCGAGCCCCTTCCCGGTGATGATCCCCATCCGAGCAGCCATCTCCTGCACGACGATCAGCGACACGGTGATCACCACCATCATCCAGAGCAAGGCGTAGCCGTAGTGCGCGCCGGCAGACGAGTAGGTGGCGATCCCACCGGCATCGTTGCCGGCGTTTGCCGCGATCAGGCCCGGGCCGAGCACGGCCAGGACTGCGAACAGGCGCCCGCGGCGGCTGCGCAAAAGCGGGAATCTCCGCCGCATCAGTCGTCGTCGAGCGAGAACCTGCGTCGCCACCCGCGTGGCAGGACGAGCTCGAGCACGTCGTCGACCGTGACCACACCCTGGAGGCGCTGGTCGCTGTCGACCACGCCGACGATGGTCAGGTCGTAGTCCGTCATGAGGCGCGCGACCTCTTCGAGCTCGGCGTCGGGTGACACGGTCCGGGGCAGCGGCGCCAGGTCGCCGAGCACGGCATCCGGATCCGCACGGACGAGGTCGGCGAGCGCGATTCCTCCATGGACGCGCCTCGCGGTGTTCATGACGAAGACCATCTCGAGCGTCTCGGCCGCAGACCGCGCCTGCCGGACCCGCTCCAGCGCCTCGCGCGCCGTCGCCTGGGCATAGACGCAGACGAAGTCGGGGCTCATCAGGCCGCCGGCCGTTGCGGGCGCGTAGCCGAGCAGCGCCTCGACGCGCCGGCGCTGCACCTCGGGGAGCAATTCGACGACACCGCTGCGGCGGTCCTCGTCGAGCTCGGACAGCAGGTCGACCGCGTCGTCGGTCTCCATCCGCGCGAGCACCGAGGCGATCTCGCCGTCCGAGCGCTCCTCGAGGAACTCCCGCTGGTGAGCCGCCTCGAGCTCCTCGAACAGGTCCGCCTCGAGCTCCGGGTCGTGATGGACAGCGGCGAGGATCTCCTCACCCTCGGCGTGGCCCGCCGCTTCCACGAGGTCGGCGAGCTCCGCAGGGTGCAGCCGTGTCAGCTTTGGATGCGGCATGCGCAAACGCACCGTCGGGACGTGACCCGTGAACGGCTCGACCTCGGCCCAGTCGAGCACCTGCCCCTCACCGATCTTCGGGCCGACGCGCCGGGGCACGACGCGTCTGAGGATGCCGCGCGGTCCGACGTCCACCCCGACCACCCGCCACCAGCCTTCGAGGCGCGCGAGCTCGATGTCGTTCGCCCGCCGCAGCCGGGCGCCGTCGACGTCGATCAGCTGCCGGTCGAGCACGTCCTTGCGCAGCAGGACCTCCTGCGGACGGCGCTCGAACGGGCGCAGGTCGAGGCGGTCGGTGGCGAGGACGATGCGGCCGTGCTCGAGCTCGGCGACCGAATCCCCCGAGATGAAGACATCCCGCGACGCCACCCGTGCGAGCACCGCCGTAACCGGCGGGTAGCTGCTGTCGCCGAGCCGCACGACGAGGTCGTGCACACGCCCGAGCTTCCCGCCGGCGCGACCGACCAGGTCGCCGCCGAGGATCAGTGACAGATGCAGTACACGCGGCTGAACGATCGCCGACATCGCGTGAGCCTACGCCGCTGCGCGGGGGACGAGCCCCCGCGCAGCGTTCAGTGTCGGTTAACGCGCCGGCTCAGCCGTGGATCGAGATGAGCAGCGGAATGATCAGGATCGCGACGATGTTCGTGATCTTGATCATCGGGTTGATCGCCGGGCCAGCCGTGTCCTTGTACGGATCGCCGACGGTGTCACCGGTGACGGACGCGGCGTGCGCCTCCGAGCCCTTGCCGCCGTAGGCGCCGTCCTCGATCGACTTCTTCGCGTTGTCCCAGGCGCCGCCGCCCGAGGTCATCGCGATCGCGAGGAAGAGACCGGTGACGATCGTCCCGATCAGCAGGCCGCCGAGCATCTTGACGCTGATGATCCCGACCACGATCGGGAAGCCGATCGGGATCAGCGCCGGTGCGAGCATCGACTTGATCGCCGACCCCGTGACGATGGAGACCGCCCGGCTGTAGTCGGGCTTCTCGGTGTAGTCCATGATCCCCGGGTGCTCGCGGAACTGGCGGCGCACCTCCTGCACGACCTGACCGCCGACCCGCCCCACTGCCTGCATGGCGAGCGACGCGAACAGGAACGGCATCAGACCGCCGATGAACAGGCCGGCGATCACCCAGGCGTCGGACAGGGTGAAGATCGTCGGGAGCCCCTGTTCCGCGAGCCCGCTCGTGTACGAGTCGAACAGGATCAGAGCCGCCAGCGCGGCGGAGCCGATCGCATAGCCCTTGGTCACGGCCTTGGTCGTGTTGCCGACGGCGTCCAGCGGATCGGTGATCGCCCGTACGCCTTCCGGCAGGTCGGCCATCTCGGCGATGCCGCCCGCGTTGTCGGTGACGGGGCCGTAGGCGTCCAGCGCGACGATCAGGCCGGTCATCGAGAGCTGCGCCATCACTGCGACGCCGATGCCGAACAGACCCGCGAAGTGGTGCGCGACGAGGATCCCGGCGACGATCACGATCACCGGTGCAGCCGTCGCCTGCATGCCCATCGCGAGGCCTTCGATGATGTTCGTCGCGTGGCCTGTCTGCGATGCCTTGGCGATCGCCTTGACCGGGTTCCAGCGCGTGCCGGTGTAGTACTCGGTGATCGCCACGAGGAGGAAGGTGACGATCAGGCCGACGACAGCCGACAGGTACAGGTCGGTGAAGCCGTACCTGCCCGTGTCGAAGCCCATGGTGACCGGGATGAACCCGAGCGCCGACAGGATCGTCGCGACGAGCACGGCCTTGTAGAGCGCGTTGATCACTGCGTTCTCACCCTTACCGAGCCGCGCGAAGAACGTGCCGATCACGGAAGCGACCGCGGAGACGCCCCCGAGCGCGAGCGGGTAGAGGTAGAGCTTCGCGTCCGGGAAGTGCGTGCCGAGGAGCATCACGGCGACCGCAGTGACGGCGTAGGTCTCGAACAGGTCGGCGGCCATGCCGGCGCAGTCGCCGACGTTGTCGCCCACGTTGTCCGCGATCACGGCAGCGTTCCGAGGGTCGTCCTCGGGGATGCCTGCCTCGAGCTTGCCGACGAGGTCGGCGCCGACGTCGGCGGCCTTGGTGAAGATGCCGCCGCCGAGCCGCGCGAACACCGAGATCAGCGAGCCGCCGAATGCGAGCCCGACGAGGTCGTGGATCGCCGACGAGGGCGTGTGGTTCAGGCCGGCGGTGAGGAACCAGTAGTAGCCGGAGACGCCGGCGAGGCCGAGCCCGACGACGAGCAGGCCCGTCACCGAGCCGGCGCGGAAGGCCACGTTGAGCGCCGGTGCGAGACCGTTGCGCGCGGCCTCGGCCGTGCGGGCGTTCGAGCGCACGGCGACGTTCATGCCGATGAAGCCTGCTGCCGCCGAGAGCACGGCGCCGATGAGGAAACCGAAGGCGGTGCCCCAGCCGAGCTTGTCGTAGACCCCGAGCAGGATGAACGGCGCGATCGCGACGATCGCGATCGTCGTGTACTGCTTCTTCAGATACGCCGCCGCGCCCTCCTGGACGGCCGCGGAGATCTCCCGCATCCGCTCGTTCCCGGCCGGCTGCTTGAGCAGCCACCAGATCAGGTACAGCCCGTACGCCACGGCCACGCCGGCCCCGACGAGACCGACGAGCACGGCGTGATGCATGAACCAATCCATCCGTTTCGCTCCCTCACAAAGTCAAGCGCCGAAGGGCTTCGGCGCGGGCGATTATGTATCACAAGCTCCGGGGGAGCCTAAGGGTTCACCGCGTCCGAGTAGGCCAACTGCAGCCGGGTCAGGGCCAGGGCGAGATCGTCCGCCAGCTCGCCCTCCAGCTGCGGCACGAGTGCCGCGAGGGCGTCGATCGCCTTGCGCGCCTGGGCAAAGTCCCTCCGCTCCAGCTTGGCGTAGGCCAGGCTGGCGATCGTCGAGGCGGCGGAGACGAGGAACTGCTCCACGCTGAGCGACGCCAGCTGGGCCTGCAGGGCCTCGACGTCGATCTCGTCGTTCGGCTCGTCAGGCATCGGATCTCGACCCGGCCGGCTCGCCCACCCGCACCTGCTCGGAGTAGATCTCCTCGAGGGTGGCGCCCTCTTCGAACCGGGCGATCTGGCGCTCGGCGGCGTTGCGGGCGGGAACGTTCAGGAACGCCGACGCGCCGATCTCGTCCGCGACGGGCAAGACCCACTCGAGCAGCTGCTCGATGCGCGCGCGCGTGTGGACCTGCTCGCCGCGCTCGAAGTCGACGAGCTCGCCCGAGAGGCCGTAGCGGGTCGCCCGCCACATGTTCTCCTCGAGCAGGCGGTTCGGCAGGCTCGGCAGCGGCTCCCCCTCGTCGATCGCACGCGCGCACCGGGCGGCCAGGCTGTAGCAGAACGCTGCGAGCGACTGCGCCTCCGCGAGGTCCGGCTGGCCGTCGGCGATGCGGATCTCGATCGTCGGGTACGCCAGGTGCGGCCTGACGCTCCACCAGATCTGCGTGTGCTCGGTGATCGAGCCGGTCCGGTAGAGCAGCGCGACGTACTCCTCCCAGCCACGCCAGTTGCCGTAGGCATCCGGGATGCCGCAGCGCGGGAACATGCGGGTGAACACCTCGGTCCGCGCCGAGTGCAGGCCCGAGTTCACCGACTCGACGAACGGCGAGCTCGCGGAGAGCGCAAGCACCTCTGGCAGAAAGTTGCGCAGGCCGTCGTGCACTGCGATCGCGCGGTCGGCTCCTGCGATCCCGACATGGACGTGCAGGCCGAAGGTGTTGTTGCGCCAGACGACATAGCGCAGGATCTCGTCGTTTCTGCGGTAGTGGGGCGTGTCGATGATGCGCTGGTCCTGCCAGCGGCTCCATGGATGCGTCCCGGTGCCCCCGAGCGCGAGCTGGAGCTCGCGCGCGACACCGTGGATCTGGCTTCGCCGCTCCTGCATCGCGGCCGCCGCCTCGCCGAAGTTCTCGCACCGGCCGGTGCGCACCTCGACCTCGGACGCGATCAGCTCGCCGACGACGTTCGGAGCGAGTTCGGTCTCGCTCGCCGCCGCATAGATCTCCTCGAAGCGGTCGGTGAGCGCGAGCGTGCGCGGATCGAGCAGAGCAAACTCTTCTTCGACGGCCAGCGTGAAGTCGGTGCCGGCGTCGAAGTCGTCGCGGCTCTGCACGACCAGCTCCTGCCAGGAGACGCGTTGCTCGTCGCCCATCCGCGCAGAGGGTAGCCGTGCGGGGCGGCTAGATGGGAGCGAGCAGCCGGAGCGCGATGCTCCGCCAGGACCACCGGTCGACGACCGCCTGCCGCGCGGCCCGGCGAAGCGCGTCGTGGTCCACCGGGGAAAGTGCCAGGAGCTCGGCGAGCTTGCGCGCAAGGTCGGCGGCGTTGCCGGTCTCGAACGACGCGAGGTGCCGGAAGCGCTCGGGGTACTCCTCCTCGAGCCCGGCGGCAACTTCGGCCAGGCCGGAGTGGCGCGCGACGAGCGGCGGCGAGCCCGCGGCTGCGGCCTCGGCGGCGACCATGCCGAACGCCTCGGGGAAGATCGAGGGCACGACGGTCGCGTCGGCGAGCGGCAGGAGGTGCACGAGGTGGCGGTGCTCGAGCGGCCCGGTGAAGAGGGTGCGCGGCGGCGCGGCCGCCTCGAGCTCCACACGATAGGGCCCGAAGCCGACGACGACGAGGCGGGCATCGATTCCCTGCATCGCCTCGAGCAGCACCTGCACGCCTTTCTGTTCGATCAGCTTGCCGAAGTAGACGACGAGCGGGCCCGGCTCGGCCAGGAACGAGGCGAGTCGCTCGGCGTTGCCGTCGTCGGGCAGCCGCTCGTCGCCGCCGTTCGGTGGATCAGCCGCCGCCTCCTCGAGCAGATCCGCGAGCGCGGCCGGGCGGTCCTGCAGGGCGAACTCGTCGATGTCGACGCCGGGAGGCACCTCGACAACGCGCTCGACCGGGCCGACGACCTCCCGAAGCACGTCGCGAATGTGCTCCGAGCCGACATACGTCGCTTCGGCCCCTTCGAGGGCCGCCCTCGCCCAGGCTCCGAGCTCGGGCCGGCCTCGCATCGAATACTCGAGCTCGGAGCCGTGCGCCTTGACGCGGTACGGGGCACCGCTCGCCGCACCGACAGGGCCGCCCATCAAAACGTGGTTCGCGAACACGAGATCGGCGGGCAGAAGATCCCTCAACGCAGCGGCGTTCGCATCGACGTAGGCACGTCGTTCCGCCTCGGTGAAGTCCTGGAGGAACTTTGGGTTGAGGCCCTCGTAGCGGTCCATGACAAAGGTGGGCAGGAGGCCGCCGGGCAGGTCGACCGCGACCGTCCTCGCGCCGCCGAGGTCGTACTGCTCGGGCGCGCGCTCTTGCGAGACGACGACGACGTCGTGGCAAGAACGGCTCCACTCACGCGCGAGCGCGCGGGAGTAGACGTTCGACCCGGTTCCCCCGAGGAGGTACCCGTGCCAGAGCAGGATCCGCATCGAGGAGACGCTACTCGCAAGGCTGGTACCTGGTACCTGCCTCTGAACCTGATCTGGCGTAGCCGAACCAGGTTCACGAGGTTCGAACTGCCTACGCCAGGTGGAAGTACAGGGCGTGCAGGAGCTCGACCGCGGGGTTCGAGGTGTGCACGGTCACGTCGCTCGGGACGTCGAGCAGGCCTTCGGAGTAGTTGAAGATGATCCGGACCCCGGCGTCGACGAGATCGTCGGCCACCTTCTGCGCGGCCCCCGCCGGCACTGCGAGCACGCCGACGACGATGTTCTTGTCGCGAACGATGTCCTTCAGCCTGCGCTCGTCCTCGACGAGCGCCCCGCCGACATCTGCGCCGATCACGTTCGGGCTCGAGTCGAAGACCGCAGCGATGTTGATGCCGTGCTCGGCGAAGATCGGCGAGCTGGCGATCGCCTGGCCGAGGCGGCCTGCGCCCACGAGCGCGATGTTGTGCTGCCCCTGGGTGCGGAGGATCTTGCGGATCTCGGAGAGCAGCGAATCGATCGAGTAGCCGACGCCACGCTTGCCGAACTTCCCGAAGTTCGAGAGGTCGCGGCGGATCTGGGTGGCGTTGATGCTCGTGTAGTCGGCGATCTCCTGCGAGGAGATGCGGTCCTTCCCCATCTTCTTGGACTGGGTGAGCACCTGCAGGTAGCGCGACAGCCGGGCGGCGACCCCGACCGTGAGCCGGTCTGGAGCGTCGCCTGGAACGGGAGCTTGCAACATCACGAGCGCATTGTGCCCAAGGCTCGCCTACAACCGTACGGTTGTCACAAACTACTGTGCTTGTGACACTTTTCGGCGGAAGGCTGCCTCGTCGACGTAGTAGACGAACGCCCGCTCTCCGTCGAACTCGACGACCGGCAGCCACTCGCGGTACCGAGCCTCGAGCGTCTCGTCGCCTGTGATGTCGATCGCGTCGTACGGGACACCGACCCGGTCGAGCACGCCGCGGGCCCGCTCGCAGAGCGAGCACTCGCGTCCGTAGTAGAAGGCGATGCTAGGGGTAGAGCCCACGCGTGACCGTGGCTTCGGCGACGCGCTGAACGGCGAGGCCGTATGCGGCCATGCGCATCGACACCTTGCGATCCGCACACGTCGACCACGTCTCGTCGAACGCGCGGCGCACGATCTCGCTCAGACGGGCGTTGACCTCGTCTTCCTTCCAGAAGTACTCCTGCAGCCCCTGGACCCACTCGAAGTACGACACGACGACACCGCCGGCGTTCGCAAGCACGTCTGGCAGGATCAAGACGCCGTTCGACTCGAGAATGTCGTCGGCGGCCGGAGTGAGCGGGCCGTTCGCTCCTTCGACGATCACCTTCGCCTTGACCCGGGAAGCGTTCACCTCCGTCACGACCTGCTCGAGTGCGCAGGGAGCGAAGACGTCGCAGTCCAGCGTGATGAGCTCCTCGTTCGTGATGCGGTCGCCGCCCTTCAGCTCGGAGAGCGAGCCGCCCGAGCGCTTGTGCGCGAACGCTGCCGCGACATCGACGCCGTTTGCGTTGTGCACCCCGCCGGTCGAGTCGGAGACCGCCACCACCTTGGCGCCGAGCTCACCGATGAGCTTGGCGAAGAACGACCCGACGTTGCCGAAGCCCTGCACGGCGACGCTGACGCTCTCCATCGAGCGGCCCTGCTTCTCCAGCGCCGACTGGAGACAGAACACGCCACCCCGCGCGGTCGCCTCCTCGCGGCCGAGCGAACCGCCGATCGTGAGCGGCTTGCCGGTGACGACGCCGAGGACGGAGTGGCCCTTGTTCATCGAGTAGGTGTCGAAGATCCATGCCATCGTGGCCGCGTTCGTCCCGACGTCCGGCGCGGGAATGTCCTTCTCGGGGCCGATCTCGTTGATGATCTCCGACGTGAACCGGCGCGTCATGCGCTCGAGCTCGCCACGCGACATCTGCTTCGGGTCGCAGCACACGCCGCCCTTCGCTCCACCGAACGGGAGCCCCATCAGGGAGCACTTCCACGTCATCCACATCGCGAGCGACTTGACCTCGTCCAGTGTGACGTCGGGGTGGTAGCGGATGCCGCCCTTCGACGGGCCGCGCGAGACGTTGTGCGTGACGCGAAAGCCCTGGAACGCGCGGACGGAGCCGTCGTCGAGCGACGTCGGGATCGACACCTCGACGGCCTTCTTGCACTCCTGCAGGACGTTGACCAGGCGATCGTCGATGCCGAACGTGTCGGCGACCTTGTGGAGCTGCCGCTGGGCGAGCCTGAACGGGTTCTCGCGCAGGTGAGACTCGGGGGCCACAGCGGCCATCGAGGACGCACCCTACTCCACCTTGAAGGAGACCTGCGCGCGGTCCGGCTTCGCGTCGAGCGGCAGCGTCGGCCAGGCGGCCAGGCGCAGCTCGTAGGAGCCTGCGGGCAGCCGGGCACTCGTCGGGCCGCGCCCCGTGATGCCGAAGCTGTACGACCCTGGCAGCAGATCTCGCAGGCGGGCCATCACTCCGAGGTACTTGCCGCTTGCGGAATAGAGCAGGATGTCGAGCCGCGAGACGGCCTGGATCTGCAGGCCGTCGTCGTGGACGAGGCTCCCGGCCTGCACGCTGAGGATCGCCGGATCCGTGTCCGACGGCGGGAACGACGAGCGGTCGATCGCGACGGGACCGAGCAGCGTCTGCGGCGCGGCCACGAACCCGAGCGCCCACGGGACTCGCAACGGCTCCGAGCCCGCCGGTGCGATCTGCACGGCCCCCGTGACGATCCGGGCGGCGGGCGCCGCAGCCGCGCGGACGGTCACCTGGATGCGCGCGGCCCGTCCGACCCGCAGCACGAGGTGGTTCGGGGCCACGGTGAACCTGAGCGCCTCCGACTCGCCCCCGGCGACGGCGCTGATCGACAGCTGCAGGCGCCTCGTCGAGACGTTGCGCACGACGAGCGAGCGGGTGGCGTGCCAGTGAGCGCCCTGCCAGATCCCGAAGCCGAGCGTCGTCGGCTGCGCCGCCACCTCACCGACCGCCGACGCGCCGAGCCGGAACGTCCCAGCGCCCACGGCGGTCGACGGTGCCCGGCCCTGCTGCGCATACCCGACGAGGAGGCTTTCGAGCGACGGCCCGTCGAGGGCAGGGCGCATCTGGGCCAGGAGCGCGGCAGCTCCGGCGACCGTCGCGGCCGCCCCACTCGTCCCGTTGACCGTGCCGTACAGAGGTGAGCCGTCCGAGGCCGCCCCGGGCTCGGCGGTGGCAAGCGCGACTCCTGGTGCGGCGACGTTCGGCTTGACGCCGCTGTCGAAGGCGAGGCCCAGCGAGGAGAAGCCCGCCACCTGGCCGCGCGCGCCGTTCGTCCCGGCGCGCTCGGCGCCGATCGCGATGCCGACGTCGATCCCGGCGTGACGGGCGGCGAGCAGCTCGAGCGCGGCGGCCGTCGGCACGACGACGACAGGTGCGGTCTCGTCCTCGGAGACGCGCAGCGCCCCGGGCGGCAGCGATGCGCCGTACAGGACGACCGCGGCGGCGCCCGCGCGCGAAGCGGCAACCGCGGTCGACTGCGGATCGGCTCCTGCAGGAACGACCACGGCCCGGCCCGCGACGATGCTGAGGCCCTTCGCGTTGAAATAGTCGACGCTCTGCGACCCGGCGAGTCCCCTCGTCGAGCGAGGTGTCGCGACGCGAAGGCTGAGCGAGTGCGGCGGTGCCACGGCACCGAGCAGCGGCAGCTCTTCGTCGAGGATCACGTCGAGCCCGCGGCGCAGGACCACGCGCACGTGCGGCAACGCGGTTCGCGAGTCGGTCGCGCCGACAGCGAGGGCGGCGGGCGCGCCGGCCGGGCCGGCGATCGAGCCGAACGTCGGCCCTGCGCTGCCGTCGTTTCCGGCGGGCGCCACGACGAGGGTGTTCAGGTCGAGCGCGCCCTGCACGGCCTGGGCCTCCGGGCCGTCGGTGAACGCCGCATACGGCTCGGCGACGCCGAGGAGAGCGACGCGCACGGCATCGTGCGTGTCGCCGTCACCGTTCGGATCGACGGCCCGCTCGAGGCCCGCGATCACCTGGTCCGTGCGGCCGAACACCACGTCCCGCCCATCGGCGGCAGGCTGCCAGCCGGCAACGCGGATCGGCAGGACGGTCGCGCCCGGCGCGACCCCGTGCAGGCCGCCGGGGCCGCCGGAGCCGACGAGGATGCCCGCCATCTCCGTGCCGTGGCGCTCCGTCTGGGTCGGATCCTGGGGATCCGCGCGGGCGGTGGCGTCGTCGCCGTGGCCGACGACGTCGATGCCCGGCAGCACGCGGCCGCGGAGGTACGGATGCGATTCGTCGACGCCGGTGTCCAGGAGCGCGATCGTGACGCCACGGCCGTCGAAGCCGGGCAGCTCGGCGGTGGCACGGTGGCCGCTCGTCGGCCCGTAGTCGTGCGAAGCGAGCAGCTGTTCGGAGATCGAGGCCGGGAAGGCGGCACGCACCGGGAACACGCCCGCGACCTCGGGGAGCTGGCCGAGCAGGGAGATCGCCCGCGGATCGAGCGCGGCGGCGAAGCCGTCGATCACCCGGGCGTACGTGTAGTCCGGACGCACGATCACACCGAGCGCCGCGAGCTTCGTCAGCACCTGCGCCTGGGCGGCGAACGCCTGCGTCGTCCACGAGCGTTCCTGCGCCTCGGTCGCGTAGCGCACGTGCGCGAGCCGGTCGGCCACGGAGGGCGTGTTCAGCAGCACGATCGACCGCTGGCCGGCGAGCGTCGCGGCGCGCGGGGAGCCGACGAGCCCGAGCCAGCTGACCGCGGCCGGCGTCGCCGTCGTGTCGCGTCCGCCGGCGGTGACGGTCGCCCCGAGCAGGATCGCCAGGGCGGCCACTCCGAGAACTGCGGCGCTACGCCGAGGGATGCGCATCGAGCGAAAGGTAGTCGGGATAGGGGACGGGGTCCGCGTACCGGGCGGCGGAGGCGATCATCGCGGCGTTGTCCGTGCACAGCGGCAGCGGCGCCAGCGCTGCGCCGGGCAGCGCTGCTCGCAGCTCGGAGTTCGCCGCAACCCCCCCGACGACCGCAAGCTGACCCGCGCCGGCCGCTTCGAGCCGCTCGACGAGCGCCCGCACGATCGCCCGTTGGTAGCTCGCAGCCAGATCGGCACGGCGTGCAGCGAGCTCGCCGGGCGCGAGGTCACGCACCCGGTAGAGCAGAGCCGTCTTGAGTCCGGAGAACGAGAAGTCGAGGCCAGGCACGCGGGCAACGGGAAAGTCGTAGGCCGTGGGGTCGCCGTGCGCAGCGAGCGTGTCGATCTCACGGCCCCCCGGATAGCCGAGCCCGAGCAGCCGTGCTCCCTTGTCGAAGGCCTCGCCGGCCGCGTCGTCGAGGGTCGTCCCGAGCACCCGAAAGGCGCCTCGCTCCCGTACGTCGACGATCATCGTGTGGCCGCCGCTTGCGAGGAGGCAGGTGAAGGGCGGTTCCAGATCGAGCGGTCTCAGGTAGAGCGAGGCGACGTGGCCGTGCAGGTGGTTCACCGGGACGAGCGGCAGCCGCCACGCCCACGCGAGCGCCTTGGCCGCGGAGACGCCGACGAGCAGTGCGCCGATGAGACCGGGACGGACCGTGACGGCGATCGCGTCGATGTCGGCGCCGGCGAGCGCCTCGCGGATCACCGGCGCGATCAGCTCGAGGTGCCTGCGGCTCGCCACCTCCGGGACAACCCCCCCATAGAGCGCGTGCAGCTCGTCCTGGGAAGCGACCACACTGGACGCAATCTCCCCGTCGTCGGTAACGAGCGCTGCGGCAGTCTCGTCGCAGCTCGTCTCGATCCCGAGGATCACGCCATTTCGCTTTGCGAAATGGCTAGAAGTGGCGCTTTCTTCACCGTCTGTGGCGTGTGTCGTTTCAGTTGACGCGCCAACGTGATCCTGTGCACGTGTCTGCCGATATTCACGAACGGGAATCTGGGATACCAGCCAGATTGCTCCGCCTCGGTCTGGACGTCGACGTGCGTTCGCTGGCGGCGGGTGACTACGTCTTTGACGGCGCGGCTGTAATCGAACGCAAAACTGTCCGCGATCTGCATCTCTCCGTGTGCCGCGGGCGCTTCTGGGCTCAGATCGGGAAGCTGCGCCGAGCAGCGCCTTGGCCGTATCTGTTGGTCGAGGGCGGATCGTTGTACGACGGTTGCCTCCGCGCCGACTCTGTCCGAGGGCTGCTGATCGCGGTTTCCGATCTCGGCGTGACTGTCTGTCGCACCGAAGACTCCGATGATTCGGCGTACTGGCTGCGACGGATTGCCGCGCGTCGCCAATCTGCACCGGTTCGCGACAGACCGGTCTACGCCCAGCGGCCGAGTCGCGTTGCACGAGCCTCGCCCGCCGAGGAAGCGCTGGCCGCTGCACCGGGTGTCTCGACAGCAACCGCTCGCGCTCTCCTCGCCCGGTTTGGAACCCTCGTCAATGTTCTCTCGGCGTCGCATCCGGAGCTCACTTTGGTCCCGGGCGTTGGGCCGCGTCGGGCGGCCGAGATCACGAAGCTCGGGCATTCCTCTAGCGATTCCGGCTCCAGCCGGAACGGCCAGCATCGCGCCACATGATCAGCGCGTCTTCGCGATTGTCCGTGTAGTAGCCGCGACGGACACCGCGCGGTTCGAAGCCCAGCTGCTCGTAGAGCCGGATCGCACCGTCGTTCGAGATCCGCACCTCGAGCGTGTAGCCGCGCCGCTCGTCGTCGCGGGTCAGTTCGAACAGGCGCTCGAGCAGTGCTCTCGCGACTCCGCGCCGCTGGTAGTCCGGGTCGACGGCGACGTTCATCACGTGCCACGCATCGACGTAGCGCGAGTTGATCACGTAGCCGATCAGGTCCCTCCCGTCGAACGCACCGAGACAGATCGATGTGGGCTTGGCCAGCTCGGACGCGAACATCGAGCGCGACCAGGGCGTCGGGTACGCCCGCTGTTCGATGCTCTCGATGGCGGTCAGGTCGGCGACATCGAGCGGCCGGATCTCGAGCGCGACCGCGGTCACGGCTGCGCCTTCGCGTCGGGATCACGAACGTAGAGCGGCTCCACGAGCTCGGCCGCGCCGAACGGCCCGGCCCGCTCGACGAGCAGCAGCGGGTCGGGAACGTGCGCGTCGTCGGAATCGGGCGGGATCTCCGCCCCGCGCTCCTCGAACAGCGTGCGGTACCGGATCGCACCGTCGCCGACGAGGGTCAGGCCTGCGACGTCGAGCTCGTCCGGTTTGCAGACCCGGGGCCCCTCGGTGAACACCTCGCCGCGGCGCGCGTCGAGGACGGGCGTCCCGGTCGCGAACGCCGCGAGGGTCGAGGCGCCGGCAACGGGCACGTCGAGCGCGAGCGCGAGCGTGCGGGCCATCGCCAGGCCGATGCGGATGCTCGTGAAGCTGCCAGGCCCTTGTCCGACCACGATCCCCTCGATCGCCGCCGGATCCTCGACGATGCCGTCGACCGCGAGCAGCAGGTCTCCGGCGCGCTCGGCGCGGCCGCGCCGGTCGGGGGCGACCGCGCAGACTGCCCCGAACCCCGTGGCGGTGTCAAAAGCCAAGATCACTGTCGATCCTCACGTTCCGGTGGGACTCGTCGACGTGCTCGAGCGTAACGACCGCACGCGCCTCGGGGAGCCAGTCCCCGCCGTGCTCCGGCCATTCGACGAAGGCGATCGTGCCGTCGAAGTACGGCTCCAGGTCGCCCCACTCCTCCGGGTCGAGCCCGGCGACGCGATAGAGATCGAGGTGGGCCACGGGAACCGGAGCGTCGTAGCGATGCCCGATCGTGAAGGTGGGGCTCGAGACCGGCCCGGTGACGCCGAGCGCCCGAGCGGCGCCACGGACGAAGGTCGTCTTGCCGGCCCCGAGCTCGCCGGAGATCGCTACGACGTCGCCGGCGTCGAGCAGCCCCGCCAGGCCGGCGGCGAGGGCCTCGGTTGCCTCGGGTGAGCTCGTGACGGTCTGCATCGTGGAATCGTGTCTGACACCAAGGGTGTCGGAGCGCGGCGGGCTAGAAGAGGCCGAGCTGGGTCGGCTGCTCGGGCGCCGCAACGGGCACGACTGCCGGCACCACCGGCTGCGGCCCCGCCACCCGGCCGATCAGCGCCGGGATCCGCGCGAAGTCCTCCTCGAGCACCTGCAGCATCCGCGGCGTGTAGAGCGCCGCCGCCGGATGGAAGATCGGATACAGGGTCACCGGGCTCCCTCCCAGCACCACCTGCTGCTCGCGGCCGTGCACCTGCGTGATCCCGTTCGGCTTGCCGGACAGCAGCTTGGTTGCGAAGTTGCCGAGCGTCGCGATCAGCTTCGGCTGAATCAGCTCGATCTGCTTCCAGAGGTGGGGCTCGCACGCCTGGATCTCCTCCGGCTGCGGGTCGCGGTTGCCCGGAGGGCGGCATTTCAGGACGTTCGCCACGTACACGTCGCTGCGGGTGAGGCCGATCCCCTCGAGCAGCTTGCCGAGCAGCTGGCCGGCCGCGCCGACGAACGGCACGCCCTGCTTGTCCTCGTGGAACCCGGGCGCCTCGCCCACGAACATCAGGTCGGCGACCGGCGAGCCGGAGCCGAAGACGACCTGGGTGCGGGTAGCGGCCAGCGCGCAGCGGGTGCAGCCCGCAGCGACGTCGCCGTAGGCGAGGAGCGACAGATCAGCCGCAGCAGCCACAGGAACCACCGCAACAGCCGCCGCCGAAACTGGGCTGTCCCGAGGTGCCGTGCGCTGCGAACGACATGCTGAACTGCTTCGCCACCTTGGCGTTCCCGCAGTCGGGGCAGTTCGGATCGGGATCCGACATGCCCACGAGCTCCTCGAAATGGGACTCGCAGCTCATGCAGACGTATTCGTAGATCGGCATCCGACAGACCCTAGCAAGGCGCCATCTTCACCCCTCGGCCGGACAGACCCGCGGCGCCCCGTCGGCTAGTCTGTCGGTGCCCGGTATCCACCAGGAACTGGAGCGCACATGTTCAACACCGTCACCGTCATCGGCGCGGGCCGCGCCGGCTCGACGATCGCCGCGCGACTCCGCGAGCGAGGCCTGACCGTGCGCGAGGACGGCGACCTGCGGCTTCTCTGCGTCCCCGACCGGGCGATCGGCGAGGTCGCCCGTGCGATCGAGCCCGGTCCGTGGGTGGCCCACGTCTCGGGGGGCACCCCGCTCGCCGTGCTCGAGCCGCATGTCCGCCGTTTCTCGGTTCACCCGCTGCAGACGCTCGTCCGGTCGGGCGGGGCCGAACAGCTCGACGGCGCGTGGGGCGCGGTGACCGGCGAGGACGACGAGGCACGCTCGCGGGGCGTCTGGCTCGCCGAGACCCTGGGCCTCCGCCCGTTTCCGCTCGCCGATCAGAACCGGGCGCTCTACCACGCAGGCGCCGCGATCGCCTCGAACTTCCTCGTCACGCTCTACCGCGTCGCCGCCGGGCTCCTCGAGGAAGCGGGGGCGCCGCCGGAGGCGCTCGTGCCACTGATGGAACGCACGATCGAGAACGGGTTCGAGCTCACCGGGCCGGTCGCCCGCGGGGACTGGGAGACCGTCGCCCGCCATCGCGCGGCGCTGCACGGCTCCGGCTTCGAGCAGGCCTACGAGGCGCTCGTGGAGGCGACCACGACGTGAAGGTCGTGCGCACGATCACCGAGCTCGACCTGCCGCGGCACGGCGTCGTCGGCCTCGTCCCGACGATGGGCGCGCTGCATGCGGGCCACACGGCGCTCTTTCGCGCTGCCCGGCCCGCGTGCGACGTGCTGGTCGCCTCCTCGTTCGTCAACCCGGCGCAGTTCTCGGCGGGCGCAGACCTGGAGACGTACCCCCGCGACCCGGACGGCGACGAGGCCCGCGCCGAGGCAGAGGGGATCGACGTCCTGTTCGCCCCGAGCGCAGCCGAGATGTACCCGCCGGGGTTTGCAACCTGGATCGACCCGGCCGGCGCCGCCGACGGTCTCGAGTCGGAGCATCGGCCGCAGCACTTCCGCGGCGTCGCCACCGTCTGCCTGAAGCTGTTCAACATCGTCCGGCCACAGATCGCGTGGTTCGGACGGAAGGACGCGCAGCAGGTCGCCGTGGTCAAGCAGCTCGTCCGCGACCTCAACCTGAACGTCGAGATCCGCGTCGTCGAAACCGTGCGCGACGACGACGGACTGGCGCTCTCGTCGCGCAACGAGCTGCTCTCGCCGCAGGAGCGCGCACAGGCGCTCGCCATCCACCGTGCACTCGCCACCCGCAACGTGAGCCGGGCGCGCAACATCCTCGCCGACGCCGGCCTCGAGCCCGACTACGTCGAGGTCGCGGACCTCGACGGCACGACCCTCGCAGTCGCGGCCCGGGTCGGCTCGGTCCGGCTGATCGACAACATCCCACTCCCGGAAGGAGAACAGTCGTGACCACACGCCCCCGGAAGCCCGCCCCCGGCACGCCCGCCCCTGGGAAGCTCTCTCTGCCCGAGCTCGCGCAGATGAAGCGGCGCGGCGACCGCATCGTGATGATCACCGCCTACGACGCGCCGTCGGGCCGGATCGCCGACGCTGCGGGGGTCGACGTGATCCTCGTGGGCGACTCTGCCGCCATGGTGATGCTCGGGCACGACTCGACGGTGCCCGCGACGATGAACGAGATGATCGTCCTGACGCGCGCGGTCAACCGCGGGGCGCGACGGCCGCTCGTCGTCGCCGACCTGCCCTTCGGCTCGTTCCAGGTCTCGGACGAGCAGGCGCTCGAGAACGCGATCCGATTCGTCAAGGAGGCAAGCGCGGATGCCGTGAAGCTGGAGGGAGCGGGGCCGTCTCTCTCACGCGTCCGGTCGATCACCGGCGCGGGCGTGCCCGTCATGGGCCATATCGGCCTGACCCCGCAGTCGGCGACGATGCTCGGAGGCTTCAAGGCGCAGGGGCGGACGGCCGCGCGGGCCGTGCAGCTCTACGAGGATGCGCTTGCGCTCCAGGAAGCAGGGTGCTTTGCGATCGTCCTGGAAGCCGTGCCGACACCGGTCGCGGAGGCGATCACGCATGCACTCGCGATCCCGACGATCGGAATCGGCGCGGGCGCCTCGTGCGACGGGCAGGTGCTCGTGTGGCACGACCTGCTCGGCCTGTACGACGGTCACGCACCACGGTTCGTCAAGCAGTACGCAGAGCTCGCACCGATCATCGAGTCGGCGGTCGCCGACTACGCGCACGAGGTGCGGAGCGGCTCGTTCCCGGCAGAGCAGCACACGTATGCGATCCCCGAAGAGGAGCTTGCGCTCTTCGAGGACTCGCTGGTGGAGGTTCGCGCAGGGGGCTAGGACAGGAGCTCGTGGTCGAGCGCCCAACGGACAACATCCGCACGCGAGTCTGCCGCCAGCTTGCGCATCGCGTTCGCGCGATGCATCTCCGCGGTCCTCACGGAGATGTTGAGGCGGTCTGCAATCGCCGTGTTGGTGTAGCCGTACGCGAGGAGCGTCGCGACCTGCCGCTCGCGCGGTGTGAGCGTCGTCGTTGCGGTCATCATGGGCCAACACTGCGCCGAGCAGACGGCCCCGGCATCAGGAGCCTCCACGTTCAGGAGCGGTAGTTACTACGGGTTCCAGCGAAAATGCCGCCAGCTAAAGGGCGAAGACGAGCCCGGCGGCGGGCACGACGATCGCGAGCGAGCACGCGGCACCGGCTCGCGCCCACGTCCAGCCGTGCACCGCCCGCACACCGATCACGAGCAGCGCCGCCGACCAGAGCAGGAACCCGAGCTCCAGGGCGTCGAAGACGCCGGCGCCGACACCGTGGTCGCGCCCGCCGGTGCGGAACACGGCGTCGCCGTAGAGCACGAGCTTGACCGGCCAGAGCACGAGCGAGAGCGCGATCGGCGCGGCGGCGAAGGCAACCACGTGCCGCGACCGGAGATAGCTGCCCTGTGAGCCGAGCGCCTTCGACCCCCCGTAGAGGAGCGCGCCGACGGCGAAGAACCCGAACGCGCCGTAGAGGCTGCCCGCCAGGAAGACCCAGACCGCGACGACCAGGGCCCCGTACGACGCGTCGTCCAGGAACGTCCCGGCGGTGTGGGTCGGCAGCAGGGCTGCGATCCCCGCCAGCAGCACGATTGCCAGCACCGGCTCGGACCGGTTGGAGATGGATTCCTTCGAATCGTCGCGCAGGGCGACGAACACGGGCCTCGGCCGCTGCAGCACGAGGAAGGCTCTCAGCCACCAGTCGCGCATCAGCCGGGCGTCGTCACGACGCGGCCGTCGTGACAGCGATACTCGACCTGCCCGAGAATGCCGCCCCGCTGGGAGACGGGGGCCTTCCCGTCCGGACAGATGGTGTGGTGGCGGTTGTTCCACGCAGCGGCCATGCCGGCGACGAACACCACGAGGCAGGCCGCCCCCAGCAGGAGCAGCACCGAGCGCTTGCTGCGCCAGTTCACGCGGCGACTGCGCTGCGCTCGAGCAACGGCCGCAGGAACTGCCCGGTGTACGACTCACGCACCCGGGCGACCTCCTCGGGCGTCCCGACCGCCACGACCTCGCCGCCCGCCTCTCCGCCTTCGGGCCCGAGGTCGACGAGATAGTCGGCCTGCTTGATCACGTCGAGATTGTGCTCGATCACGAGCATCGTGTTGCCGCCGTCGACGAGCCGCTGCAGGGTCTCGAGCAGCTTCTCGATGTCGGCAAAGTGCAGGCCGGTCGTCGGCTCGTCGAGGATGTAGAGCGTTCGCCCCGTCGAGACCTTGCACAGCTCGGCGGCGAGCTTCACGCGCTGCGCCTCGCCGCCCGACAGGGTCGTCGCGGGCTGGCCCAGCGTCATGTAGTCGAGCCCGACGTCGTGCAGGGTCTGCAGCCGGCGCCGGATCTTCGGGATCTTCGAGAAGAACGCGAGTGCCTCCTCGACGGACATCTCGAGCACGTCGGCGATCGTCTTGCCCTTGAAGCGGACCTCGAGCGTCTCCCGGTTGTACCGCCTGCCCTTGCACGTCTCGCACGGAACGTAGACATCCGGCAGGAAGTGCATCTCGATCTTGATCTGACCGTCTCCCTTGCACGTCTCGCAGCGGCCGCCCCTGACGTTGAACGAGAACCGGCCCGGTTTGTAGCCCCGCACCTTCGCGTCGGGCGTCAGCGAGTAGAGCTCGCGAATGTGAGTGAAGAGGTCCGTGTAGGTGGCCGGGTTCGAGCGGGGCGTGCGGCCGATCGGCCGTTGATCGATCTCGATCACCTTGTCGAAGACCTCGATTCCGTCGACGCCCCTGTGCTCGCCGGGCCGCACCCGCACCCGCGAGAGCTGGTTCGCGAGCGCCTTGTAGATGATCTCGTTCACCAGCGTCGACTTGCCGGAGCCGGACACCCCGGTGACCGCGATGAACTTGCCGACCGGGAAGTCGACGTCGATCCCCTTCAGGTTGTGCTCCGCCGCGCCGAGCACGGTGAACCAGCCGTTGTCCTCGGTGCGCCGCTCGGGGACGGTGATCGCCCGGGTGCCGGCGAGGAACTGGCCGGTGATCGACTTCTTGTTGCGCTGCACCTTCGAGGCGGTGCCCTCGGCGACCACATGGCCGCCGTGCTCGCCGGCGCCGGGGCCCATGTCGACCAGCCAGTCTGCCACCCGCATCATCTGCTCGTCGTGCTCGACGACGACCACCGTGTTGCCGAGGTTGCGCAGGCGCTCGAGCGTCCCGATCAGCTTGTCGTTGTCGCGCTGGTGCAGGCCGATCGACGGCTCGTCGAGGATGTACAGGACGCCGACGAGCTGGGATCCGATCTGCGTCGCGAGCCGCAGCCGCTGGGCCTCTCCGCCGGACAGCGTTGCGGAGGCACGGTCGAGCTGCAGATACCCCACCCCGACGTCGTCGAGGAAGGTCAGCCGCTCCCGAATCTCCTTCACGATGCGATGGCCGATCAGCTGCTCGGTCTTGGTCAGGCCGAGCGCATCGAGGAACTCCAGCGCACGGGTGATCGAGAAGCGCGTGAACTCGTGGATGTTGATCTCGCCGACGGTCACCGCGAGCACCTCCGGCTTGAGCCGCGCACCCCTGCAGACCGGACACGGCCGGAACGACATGTACTCCTCGATCCGCTCGCGCTGCGTGCCCGAGTCGGTCTCGCGGTAGCGCCGCTCGAGCGACGAGATGATCCCCTCGAAGTCGATCATGTAGGAGCGGCGGCGCCCCATCCGGTTGCGGTACTGCACGTACACCTTGTCGCCGCCGGTGCCGTGGAGGAAGTAGTCCTGCTGCTCGACGGTGAGCTCCTGCCATGGCAGATCGGTGGGGATCTCGTAGCGGTCGGCGATCGCCTGGATCACCGACTCGTAGAACCCGGAGCCGCCGACCGCCCACGGGACGAGCGCGCCGTCGTCGATCGAGAGCGACGGGTCGGGCACGAGCAGGTCCGGATCGATCTCCTGCTGCGCGCCGAGCCCGGTGCAGCGCGGGCAGGCACCGTGCGGTGAGTTGAACGAGAAGATGCGCGGCTGAAGCTCGGGCAGAGAGACACCGTGCTCGGGGCAGGCGAAGTTCTGGCTGTAGGTCATCGTCTCGCCGGTGTCCACGAGGTCGACCGCGACGAGACCTTCCGCGAGCGCGGCAGCCGTCTCGACGGACTGCGTGAGACGCGTGCGCAGGTCTTCCTTCATGACCAGACGGTCGACGACGACCTCGATCGTGTGCTTGAACTTCTTGTCGAGCGCCGGCGGCTCGTCGAGCGTGTGCTGCTCGCCGTCCACCTTGATGCGGGAGAACCCCTCGTTGCGGAGCTCCTCGAAGAGATCCCGGTACTCGCCCTTCCGGTCGCGCACGACCGGCGCGTTGACGGTGAACCGTGCGCCCTCCGGCAGGGCGAGGATCTGCTCGACGATCGAGTCGATCGACTGCCCCGAGATAGCCCGGCCGCAGACCGGGCAGTGCGGCCGCCCGACCCGTGCAAAGAGCAGGCGGAGGTAGTCGTAGATCTCCGTGACCGTCCCGACGGTCGAACGCGGGTTGCGCGACGTGGTCTTCTGGTCGATCGAGATCGCGGGGCTCAGCCCGTCGATCGAGTCCACGTCCGGCTTCTCCATCATCTGCAGGAACTGCCGCGCGTAGGCGGAGAGCGACTCGACGTACCGGCGCTGGCCCTCGGCGTAGATCGTGTCGAAGGCAAGGCTCGACTTCCCGGAGCCCGAAAGGCCGGTGATGCAGATGAGCGCGTTCCGCGGGAGCCGGACCGTGATGTCCTTCAGGTTGTGCTCCCGGGCGCCGTGGACTACAAGCTCGTCGGCCGCCATCGAGAGGGCCATTGTACCTCTCGAACGTGTGTTCGTATAGAGCGGATTTTGCCCAAATTGGGCGCTTCGGCGTAGATTCCGCCGGTGACCGCCGCAACGCGGAACCGCGATCTGCGCATCGTCGCCGGGGCGATCGCCATCTCGTCGATCGGCGACTGGGTGGCGATGATCGCGCTCTCGCTGCGCGCCAACGAGCTGTGGCACGGCGCCGGGGTGGCGGTGCTGCTGATCTGCCTGTGGGCCCCGCTCGCAGTGCTGGCGGGCCACGTCGGCGTGCTCGTCGATCGCGTGGAGACCCGGGCGCTCGCGATCTGGTCGGCGGTCTTCCAGGCAGTGGTCGTCTGTGCCCTCGCCTTCGCCGATTCACTGGCAACGATCCTCCCGCTGACGCTCGTGCTCGGCGCCGGCGTGGCGGTGTCACAGGCGGCGGAGTTCGCCCTCGTCCCGCTGCTCGCCGGCTCGCGGGAGATCGGCCGCGCGAACGGGCTCGTCGAGTCCGCGCGCTCGGTCGGGTTCATGGTCGGCCCGCTGATCGGCGGAGCGCTGGCCGCGGGCGCCGGGCCCCGCATCGCCCTCTTCGCCGACGCGGCGACATTCCTGGTGATCGCGGTTGTCCTGTTCGCGCTGCCGGTCCGCCGCCGCATCGTCCAGAGGCCGGGTGCCGCGAAACCTCGCGCCCGCGACGGTCTGGAGCTGCTCCGCGGCGAGCGCGTGCTCGCGATCGTCCTCGGAGCGGGCGCGGTGACGCTCGTGTTCATGTCGGCGTCGATTCCCGGCGACTTCGCCTACGTCGCACAGCTCGGGCGCCCGGAGGCCGGAATCGGGATCGTCCTGAGCGCCTGGGCGATCGGGATGATCGCAGCGTCGAATGCCATCCCGCATCGAATCCCGGTGTCGGCCGTCGCCACGGCAACCTTGCTCGCGGCGGCGCTCCAGGGCTTCGCGAAGTTCATCGCGCCGTTCTGGACCGTGTTCTGGTTCATGGTCGTCTGGTGGCTGATCGGCGGCATGGGGCACGGCGTGAAGAACACCGGCTTCCGGACGCTGATCCACCAGCGCGTCCCGCCCGACCAGCACGGCCGCGCCTTCGCCGCCTTCAACGGGCTGCGGAACACCGCCGAGCTCGTCGCGCTCGCCGCCGGCGGCGCGCTGGTGACGACCGTCGGTGCGCGCGGGACGCTGTGGATCGCGGGCGGCGTGTCGACCCTGGCGGCGCTCGCAGGAGTCGTCGCACTCGCGCGCCGAGGCGAAGCCCCGGTGGCGGTGCTCGACTAGGCCTTGCGCCAGCGGCCGAACAGCAGGCCGCCGAGGGTGAAGCCGAGGCCGAACGTGCCGAATGCGAAGCCGCCGATCGCCACGCCCTTGCGCCAGGCGGACAGGCGCTGCCAGCGTCCGAGAGCCTCGCGCTCCTCGCTCGTCAGCTCCTCGCCGCGCCGCTGCTTGCGCAGCGCGCCGCCGGCGCGGAGGCCGAGGTACAGGTCGTCGAAGATCTCAGTCGACTGCTCGTCGGCCATCCCCGTCACTGTATAGCCTGCTTCGGCAGTGAATACACGCATCCTGCACGTCTCCGACCTCCATTTCGGGGCGGGAGACGATCCGGTCCTCGGGCCGGCGCTCGCAGGATTGATCGAGCGCGTGGCTCCGGAGCTCGTGATTGCGAGCGGCGACCTCACGAATCGGGGCCGGCGCGCGGAGCACGAGCGCGCGGCGGCGTTCTTGCGCAGCCTCGGGCTGCCGGTGCTCGCGGTGCCGGGCAACCACGACATCCCCTACACGTTCCCGGCCCGCTTCAGCGCGCCCTGGCGGGAGTTCGAGCGCGAGTGGGAGACGACCGAGCCCGAGCTGGTCGGTGCGCACGTCCATGTCGTGGGGCTCAACTCCGTGCGGCCCTGGCGTCACCAGTCGGGCGGCGTCGGCGAGGAGCAACTCGAGCGGGTGACCGGCAGGCTCGGTGAGGCTGCCCCGGCCGCTCTCCGCGTCGTCGTCCTGCACCACCAGCTGATCGGCGCGCCCTGGCGGTCGCGGAAGAAGCCGGTCGCGCGCCGAAATCACGTGCTCGCGAGGCTCGTCGACTCCGGAGCAGAGCTGATCGTCGGCGGGCACATCCACCAGGCGACGGTCAGCGAGCGTCACGAGTTCGAGGTGGTCACCGGCGAGGCCCAGGGCGTCGTCGTCTCGATCGCTCCGGGCCTGGGGCAGCCCAGGCCGCACCGCCGCGGCGAGGCACGCGGGTGCATCGTGTACAGCGCGGACGAGCGGACGCTGGCCGTCGACACCTACATCTGGCGCGAGGACGACTGGGGCCTGACGGCGACCCGCCGCTTCGCCCGCGGCCCCGGGGCCTCTCGCCCCGACGGGTGTCTGACGCCTCGGTAGTCAGACACCTCAGCAAGCGCGACGAGGGTCGAAAGACAGGTACCTGGTACCTCGGGTACCAGGTACCGATCCTGCATCCGCCTGCTTCGTCGGGGCTGCGGCTACAGAGTCCTCAGAGCGGACTTCAGCTCAGCCGGATGGAGCGGCAGGAAAGCGACCGCGTCGAGGTCGATCCACTCGAGCTCGTAGCGGTTCGAAGGCGAGGCGGCTCCGCCCTCGGGCGAGCTGAGGTCGACGGCGGCCCGGCCGGCCGGTGCCGAACAGGAGAACGCCACGTAGCGTTGCCGGCCGAGGTGCCGTGGATCGTCGAACTCGTAGTCGAGCAGCGGCGACAGGACGGCGTCTTCGATGTCGAGGCTCGTCTCTTCGCGTATCTCACGTCGCGCGGCCTCTTCGATCGTCTCCCCGGGCTCGACTCCGCCGCCTGGGACGACGTAGTACTCGTCACCTCGCCGCCATCGGTGAATCAGCAACACACGGCCTCCGGCGAGCAGCGCAACGGCTACGCGCGTCCTGACCCCGGCGCTCATCTCGTCCCGGCTAGCCGGTTCGCGAGCCGCGGCGCGCGTTGCCGACGACGCCGACGAGCACGGCGGCGATCACGACCGCCAGAACGAAGCCGATCAGCCCCCCGATCAGCAGCCCGGAGATCAGCGACGCGGCGATCCCGATCAGGATCGTCAGCCAGATCGGCATCGGGTCGGCACCCGGATGCACGAGCCGGCCGAGGGCGCCGATGATCAGGCCGGCGACGATCAGCCCGATGATGAACATGCCGCCAATCGTACGGCTTGAGGCTCAGCGCTCGTCGAGCGCGGCGCGCTTCGCCGCGAGCTCCTCGTCGCTCAGCAGGCCCGCACGATGCAGCTCTTGCAGCATCGCCTCGAGGCGCGCGTGCTCGACGTGCGCTGGGTCGGGCCGCAGCACATTCGGGTCGATCCCGAGCTTCTGCAGGCGCTCGCGCTGCTGCTCGACGCCGAGGCCGCGCTCGGGAAAGGCAAGCGCGCCCGGGCCCCAGATCGGACGCTTCTGGACGAACCGGCGGTACGACGCGACGAGCGCCATCGCGATCCCGAACGAGAGGAACGAGACGAGGTAGCCGTTGTTGTGCGAGATCGCGTTCCCGATCACAGCGCCGACGATCGAGCCGGTGAGCCCGATCGAGATCGTCAGCCAGATCGGCATCGGGTCCGGCCCGGGGATTGCGAACCGCGCCAGCCCGCCCGTGATGAACCCCGAGATCAGGATCGCGAGAACGAACCCCAGGCTCATACGGGCTCCGCCGCCGGCGCCTCCGCGAACGCGAGCAGCTCGCGCCGGATCCCCTTGATCTCGTCGCGCAGCTTCGCCGCGTACTCGAACCTCAGCTCCTCGGCGGCCTGGAACATCTCCTCCTCGAGGGTGATCGCCAGCTTCTCGAGCTCCTCGCGGTTCATGCCCTCCGCCTTGTCGCCGCGCCTGCGGCGCGAGCTCGGCACGTGCGGCTGCTCGAGCGCGAGGAACTCGGCGATGTCGGAGACGCCCTTCGTGATCGAGAGCGGCTTCGTGCCGTGCTCATCGTTGTAGGCCAGCTGCGTGGTGCGCCGGCGGTTGGTCTCCTCGAGCGCTCCCTTGATCGCCTCCGTCTGCTTGTCGGCATACATCAGGACTCGACCCTCGAGATGGCGCGCCGCGCGGCCGATGGTCTGGATCAACGCGGTCTTCCCGCGCAGGAAGCCTTCCTTGTCAGCGTCGAGAATCGCGACAAGCGACACCTCCGGCAGATCGAGCCCCTCGCGCAGCAGGTTGACGCCGACGAGCACGTCGTACTCGCCGAGGCGGAGCTCGCGAATGATCTGGATACGCTCGAGGGTGTCGACCTCCGAGTGGAGGTAGCGCGTCTTGACGCCCGCCTCGAGCAGATAGTCGGTCAGGTCCTCGGCCATCTTCTTCGTCAGCGTCGTGACGAGAACGCGCTCGTTCCGCTCCTCGCGGTGCCGGATCTCGTTCAGCAGGTCGTCGATCTGATTCCGGGTCGGGCGCAGCTCGACCTCCGGGTCGACGAGGTACGTCGGCCGGATCAGCTGCTCGACGATCTTCGTCGACTGGCGCAGCTCCCACGCGCCCGGAGTGGCCGAGACGAACACCGCCTGCGGCACCTTCGCGAGGAACTCGTCGAAGCGCAGCGGCCGGTTGTCGAGTGCGCTGGGCAGCCTGAAGCCGAAGTCGACGAGGGTCTGCTTGCGCGAGCGGTCGCCTTCGTACATGCCCCCCACCTGAGGAACGGTCTGGTGCGACTCGTCGACGAAGACGACGTAGTCGGACGGGAAGTAGTCGAGCAGCGTATGCGGCGCCGACCCGGGCGGCCGTCCGTCGAGGATCCGCGAGTAGTTCTCGATCCCGTTGCAGAATCCGAGCTCACGCATCATCTCGAGGTCGTACTCGGTCCTCTGCCTGATCCGGTGCGCCTCGAGCATCATTCCCTTCGCCTCGAAGTGCTTCACCTGCTCCTCGAGCTCGTGCCGGATCTCGACCGCGGCCCGCTCGATCGTCGGCGCCGAGGTGACGTACTGCGTCGCCGGGAACACGGTGATGTGATCGAGCTTCGACAGCACCTCGCCGGTGAGCGGGTCGAAATGCGAGATCTGCTCGACCTCGTCGCCGAAGAACGAGACGCGATACGCCGTCTCCGAGTGGGCGGGCTGGATCTCGATGATGTCGCCCTTGACGCGAAAGCGCCCCCGTCCGAGAACGGTGTCGTTGCGGGCGTACTGGATGTCGATCAGCTTGCGCAGCACGAGGTCGCGGTCGGTCTCCTCGCCCGCGGTCAGAGAGACGATCTTCTTCTCGTACTCCTCCGGTGAACCGAGGCCGTAGATGCAGGAGACGGACGCGACGATGACCGTGTCCCGCCGCGACAACAGATTCGACGTCGCGGCGTGCCGCAGACGGTCGATGTCATCGTTCCGCGAGCTGTCCTTCTCGATGTAGAGGTCGGCCTGAGGGACGTAGGCCTCGGGCTGGTAGTAGTCGTAGTAGGAGACGAAGTACTCGACGGCGTTGTCCGGGAAGAACTCGCGGAACTCGTTGCACAGCTGCGCGGCCAGCGTCTTGTTGTGCGCGATCACGAGCGCAGGACGCTGCACCTGCTCGATGATCCACGCCATCGTGGCCGTCTTTCCGGTGCCGGTTGCGCCGAGGAGGGTCTGATACTGCTCCCCGGCCCGCAGACCGTTCGCGAGCGCCTCGATCGCCTGCGGCTGGTCGCCGGTCGGGACGTACGACGTCGATGTCTTGAGGGGCGGCACGGGGAGAAAGGGTATCCCGCACACGCCCCCAGGGGACCTTGCAGTCCTGGGCGACGGCTACCCTGCCGCGGTGCGCCGGCTGGGATTCGTGATCGCGGCGGCACTCGTCGTCACCGCCCACGCACAGGCGGCGACGTTGACCGTCGTTCCGCAGAACTTCTCCCCCGTCAAAGCGACGCTGCGTGTGGCTGCGCAGCTCTCGCTCGAACGGGAGGTCGGGGTTCGACTCGTCATGCCCGGTGGGAAGCCGGTCGGCTGGATCGTCTCGCCGTCACGCCGCCGCACCCTCGCAGTCGGCTGGGACGGGCGCATCCGAGGGAAACGCGTCCCGGACGGCAACTACCGCGTCCGGCTCGTCTACCGCTCGAGCGTGCTCGCGACCGCCCGCTTGCGGATCGACACCCACCCGCCGAAGCTGTACGGCCTGCGCGCCGACAACGGCAGCACGCCGTTCGCCGGCGACAACGCCCTCCTCACCACGATCAGCCCGAACGGCGACGGCTTCCGGGAACAGGCGAACATCTCGTTCCGCCTCAAGGAGGCGGCAACCGTGACGATGGACGTGACGCGCACGGTCAAGACGCCGCGATCCTTCTACACGGTGACCGAAAGGCTCGGACGCGGGCGGCACACGCTGACCTGGGCGCCCGCATCGAACCTGAACCCACGCACGTACCTGGTGCGGCTGACCGCCGTCGACAGCACGGGCAACCGCATCGTCTACGGCGCGCCGAACGCATTCGTGGGCCGCCGTCCGAGAGGTGTCGTCGTGCGCATCCAGGGCGTCGACGCCGGGTTCACGAAGCCCAACTACCTGCCGGGCGACGTGGCCAAGATCCACATCGCCACCGATGCGGCGGCGCTCACGGAGCGCGTGTTCCAGTCGGGCCCGGAGAAGATCGTCACGTACGCCGACAACCAGTTCGCCGGGGTCGAGGTCGACGAGGGGCCGACGCCGATCGACTGGTCCGCCTGGCGAAACGCACCGCACACGATCACGTTCCGCGTGCCGGACCTCACCAGCGGCCTCTACTACGTCGAGTTCACGGCGGCGGACGGTCGCGTAGGGTACGCGCCGTTCGTCGTGCGCCCGGTCATCCTGGGACAGACGAGCCGCGTGCTCGTGGTCCTTCCGACGAACACGTGGCAGGCATACAACTTCGAGGACGTGAACGGCGA
The DNA here is from genome assembly GCA_963722065.1 of uncultured Thermoleophilia bacterium. Lineage (GTDB taxonomy): Bacteria > Actinomycetota > Thermoleophilia > Gaiellales > Gaiellaceae > PALSA-600. Next base: position 95,968 of record CAVRMI010000028.1, read on the forward strand.
CGGGTACGGCGACACGTGGTACGCCGGACCACCGAACCGCACCGTCGACCTGGGCCGAACGTACATCGCGCGCGGGCCGCCGCCGCGGTTCTACCGCTACGACCTGCCGTTCCTGCACTGGCTGTACTGGTCGGGCAAGCAGGCGGAGTTCATCTCGGACTCCGACTTCGACAACATCGCAAGCGGCGACCAGCTCGCGGCGAGCTACGACCTGATCGTGTTCGAGGGCCACGAGGAGTACGTGCGACCGCACGAGTACGACGTCGTGCAGCGCTTTCGAGATCTCGGCGGCAACCTGATGTTCCTGTCGGCGAACAACTTCTTCTGGAAGGTTCAGAAGACGGACAACAAGCTCGTCAAGATCGGGCGCTGGCGCGACGCCGGACGCCCCGAGGCCGCGCTGATCGGCGTGGAGTACCGCGCGAACGACGACGGCCAGCGGCAGGGCCTCTTCACCGTGCAGAACACCGCGGCAGCCCCATGGCTCTGGGACGGCACCGGACTGGTGGACGGCTCGACCTTCGGCCAGTTCGTGGGCGGCTACGGGATCGAGATCGACTCGATCGCGCCGCAGTCGCCGCCGGGGACGCTGGTCGTCGCCCAGATCCCGGACCTGCTCGGCCCCGGGCTGACGGCCCAGATGAGCTACTACGAGACGCCGGCAGGCGCCAAGGTGTTCGCCGCAGGGACGCTCGATTTCGGCGGCTCGGCCACGTACTGGCCCGTGAAGCGCATGCTCGACAACCTCTGGGCGAGGCTCTCACAGCCGTGACTCGTGAATCCGGTTCGGCTTCGCCGAATCGGATTCGGGCCGGGTTCTCTAGTCGCCCCAGTCGAAGTCCCGTGAGCGGGACCAGAGGTTCTCGTCGGAGGGCTGATCGCCCTCGGGCGCGGCGGCGGCGGCCTCCTCGGTCGCCTCGAGGTCGGGTGTCGACGCAGGTTCGTCGATGAAGGTGTCTTCCGTGGTCGGCCAGTCGAGCGACGTCTCCTCGGCCTCGATCCCGGGAACCCCGTCCATCGTCTCCTCGATCCGGGCCTGCTCCTCCGTCTTGAAGAGCGGATGATTCTCGAACGGATCGTCCGACATGTACTTCTCGAGCGGCATCTCGTGCTCGAGCGCAGCGTTGCGCCGCTTCAACTCGAGATGGTCCTGGATCACCTGCGCGAACATCGACGGAGCGTCGACGGCCATGAAACCCTCCTGCTCTGACGCCTTTTCTCTCCGACCCGGCAGTTTAGACGATCTTCGGCACGATCGACTCCGGGGAGACGGCGACCCGGTTGCGGCCTGCACGCTTCGCTTCGTAGAGCGCGGAGTCGGCGGCGGCGAGCAATTCGCCGAGCTCCTGTGTCTCGGGATACGAGGCGACGCCGAAGCTTGCCGTGACGGAGACCATCTCACCGTTCGGCATCTGCACGCTGCACGCCTCGATGGCCACGCGGGCGCGTTCGGCAAGACGAGCGCCGCCCGTCGAGCCGGTACCGGTGAGCACGAGCGCGAACTCCTCACCGCCCCAGCGGGCGGCGACGTCGCTCTCGCGGACCGTCTCTCGCAGCGCTGCGGCGAAAGCCTTGAGGACCTCGTCTCCGGCGGCGTGCCCGTACTTGTCGTTCACCAGCTTGAAGAAGTCGAGGTCGGCGAAGACGACGCACACCTCGTCCCGGAAGCGCGCGGCCCGGGCGAGCTCCGAGCGAAGTGTCTCCTCGACGCTGCGACGGTTCGCGAGGCCCGTGAGGCTGTCGACCAGCGCCTGGCGCTCGACGAGGCGGTGCAGGCGCGCATTCTCGAGCGCCACGACGACCTGGTTCGCAAGCGAGGTCGCCGTCTCGACCTGCTCTGCCTCGAACGAGTTGGAGGCGAGGACGAGCTGTCCGAAGTCGGACGAACCGATCCGAAGCGGGAAGGAGATCCGCTCGGTGCCGGCGTCGGGGTCTCCGGCGCGCGCGAGCTCGCCGTGCGGCCCCAGCACGACCCCGCCGGTCGCCCCGGTGGACTCGACCGCAGATTCGACCACGACACGTACGAGCTGCCCCGGGTCGTGCGTCGCCATCAGGGCCTCGCCGAACCGCGTCGTCGCGTCGCGCATGCGGCTGCGCTCGGTCTCGAGCTCCGCGAGCCGCTGCTCGAGCTGGGCGGCCATCCGGTTGAACGCGGTGCCGAGCTCTGCGAACTCGTCGCGTCCCCTCACCTCGACGCGCTCGCCGAAATGCCCGTGCGCGATCGCATTCGCCGCAGCCACGAGCCGGCGCAGCGTGCCGACGATCGACCGTCCGAGCAGGTACGTGACGATTGCGAAGACCAGGAGCGACGCGAGCAGAGCGGTGAAGAGGCGTTCCTCGGACGAGCGGCCCGCCGCATCGATCGCGCTCTGCCGCTTGAGCACCGCGAAGACGAGACCCTGCGGCCGCGCGAGCGGCGCGGTCTGCAGGCCGCGGTACTCGGTTCCGTCGAGCCGAACGCGCGACGGGTGTCCCGGCCGGAGCGGGAGCTCACCGCCGCTGCGGGCACCCGCGACGATTCGTCCGAGCCGGCCGACGATGAGGTGGTACGACGGTGAGAGCCCGGCAGCGAGCGAGCGCACGAGTGCCGGGTCGATCGGCACGCGCACGGAGACGAAGCCGAGCGTCCGCCCGTGGTCGACGACGGAGACCGCGCCCGGCCCACCTCCACCGAAGCCGAACGTCGCGGTCGGATGCCCGGCGGCGACCTTCGCGAGCGCACGCTGGTCGTGGCGGCGCAGCGCCCCCTGCAGTGCAGGATCGGCCGCCAGGCGCCGCGCCTCGGCCGTGGCGGCAGCGAGGCGGGACGCGTACCCGGCGACCACCCCGCGCAGCCCCGCCTGGAGCGCGGCGTCCGTGCGGTCGGTCTCACTGCGGCTCGTCAGCGAGTCATAGCCGTAGAACGCCACCGCGAGCGGCAGCAGCGCCAACAGCGCGAACCATGTCACTAGTTTGAGTTTGAAACTGCCCATTGCGCTCAAGTGATCGGCCGAGGGTGCCGATACTGTCTTCCAGTCGTCATTGTCGGCCAGAACGGGGGAAAGCATGAGGGGGGTTTGGGCGCAGACCGCAGCGGGAGCACTCGCATGTGCGGTCGTGGCCGGCCTCATGCTCCTTCCCGGCCATCTGCTGACCGCCGGGACACCGGTCGCGCCCCTGCGCCTGGCGACCCCCGAAGCGCCGGCCGTCGTGCAGGTGGCGCCGAGCCCGACGGTCGTGCAGCGGCCCGTCAGACACCCGCGGGTGGTCACTCCGGCCCTCGATTCGGGCGTCGCCCAGCTCGCGAGCGTGGTCGTCCAGCACGCCGCTCCGGTCTCGCACACGGTCGTTCCGGCGGCCACCCTCACCCCGGCCAGGCAGGCGCCGGCCCCATTGCCGAGCCACGAGCCGACCCCGGCGGAGCCGGGCGCCACCCCCGCGCCTGCGCCGACGCCGACACCCGCCCCGGCGCCCACCCCGGCGCCGACGCCCACACCTGCTCCCGAACCCACACCGGCGCCTGCGCCCGCGCCTGCTCCGGCACCGGCTCCGGCACCGGCACCCACGCCGCCCCCCGCACCCACCCCGCCGCCTTCCCCGACCCCCCCGCCGTCAGGAGGCTCCACGACCCCTGCGTCGGTGGGCTCGCTCGCGTCGACCTCGATCAAGATCCCCATCGAGTCGTCGTCGGAGAAGTTCGTCGAGGCGCTCAGGGCAGAGGGTGGCGGAGACGACGGGCACGGCGGCCAGGGCGGCCAAGGTGGAGACTGCGGCCAGGGCGATTCGCCCGACGGGCACGGCTCGACCCACCAGGCGTAGCCGCTGTCGGCACAATGGGGTCGATGCCTCCCGCGAAGATCACCCGGGGAGTCGGCCCGGTCACCGCGGCGCTCGCCGCGTACGACATCTGGCGCCGTCTTCCACCGAAGCAACGGAAATGGCTCGCGCAGCAGGCGCGCTACCACGGTCCGCGGCTCGCGAGACAGGCGCTCGAGGCGCAGCGCAACCGCCGCCGCGGCTAGAACGTCAGCGCGTCGCGCGCGATGCGGTCTTGCTCGATCAGATGGGCGGTCGGATAGCCCTCGGACGGGCTCGCCCGCCACGTGCGGCCGATGTACCGCAGCGGCGCGGCACCAGAGGCCTCCTCGAGCCGGTGGCGGATCGACCGCCACGGCCCCATGTTCTGCGGCTCTTCCTGGGCCCAGACGACCTCGGACAGCGCAGGATACGAGGCGACGAGCTCGGCGACCGACTCGGTCGGGAACGGGTACAGCTGCTCGATGCGGGCGACGGCGACCCCGCCCGCGTCCGCGTGGGCCCCGTGCCCGACGATGTCGTAGTAGACCTTGCCGCTGCAGAGGACCAGCCGTCGCACGGCTTCCTTGTCGGTGCGGGCGTCGTCGAGCACCGGCTGGAACCTTCCGGTCGACAGATCGGCGAGGGTCGAGGTCGCGTCCTTCAGCCGCAGCAGCCCCTTCGGCGTGACGACGACGAGCGGGCGTGCGGTCGCGTCGAGGGCCTGGCGCCGGAGAAGGTGGAAATACTGGGCGGCCGTCGTGCAGTTGGCGATCCGGAGATTCTCCTGCGCTCCGAGCTGAAGGAAGCGCTCGAGCCGCGCGCTCGAGTGCTCTGGCCCGTTTCCTTCGTAGCCGTGGGGGAGCAGCAACGACAGGCGCGACGTCTCACGCCACTTCGACATGGCCGACGAGATGAACTGGTCGATCACGATCTGCGCGCCGTTGGCGAAGTCGCCGTACTGCCCTTCCCAGAGGACGAGCGCCTCGGGCGCGGCGACCGAGTAGCCGTACTCGAAGCCCATGCACGCGAACTCGGACAGCGGTGAGTTGTAGACCTCGAACGACGCCGATGCATCGTCGAGGTGCTGCATCGGCGTGTACGTCTCGCCGCTGTTCACGTCGTGCAGGACGAGATGCCGTTGCGCGAACGTCCCGCGTTGGACGTCCTGGCCCGTGAGCCGCACCGGGATGCCGTCGACGAGAAGCGAGGCGTACGCGAGCGACTCGGCGTGCCCCCAGTCGATGCCGCCCTCCTCCATCGCGGTGCGCCGCCGCTCCAGCTGGCGCGCGAGCTTCGGATGCACGCTGAACTCCTCAGGTGTCGCGAGCAGAGCCTCGTTGAGATCCACGAGCGTGGCCGCCGAGACCGCCGTGATCGCCTCAGCGCCCGTCGAGCGTGGGATCGCACCGTCGTGCTCCTCGCCCGTGGGCTCGCCGAACGACGCCTTCAGGCGGTCGTGCGCCGTGCGCAGCATCTCTTCGACCTCGGAGACGAACGCGGCTGCCGCGTCGGGCGTCAACACGCCCTCCTCGATCAGCCGCTGCTCGTACAGTTCCCGGACCGAGGGATGCGCGTTGATCTGCTCGACCATCAGCGGCTGCGTGTAGGCCGCCTCGTCCTGCTCGTTGTGACCGAACCGCCGGTACCCCACGAGGTCGATGACGACGTCCTGGCCGAAACGCCGCCGGTAGGCCATCGACAGCCGCGTCGCGGCGATCGAGGCTTCGGGATCGTCGGCGTTGACGTGGATGATCGGCACGTCGAAACCCTTCGCGAGATCGGACGAATACCGCGTCGAGCGGCCTTCGTTCGGGTCGGTCGTGAAACCGATCTGGTTGTTCGTGATCAGGTGCAGGGTGCCGCCGGTCGAGTAGCCCTCGAGGTCGTGCAGGTTGAACGTCTCGGCGACGATCCCCTGCCCGGCGAACGCTGCGTCGCCGTGCAGCAGCACCGGCAGCGCGACCGACGGGTCGTGGGCGCCGTGGCGGGTCGAACGGTCGGTCTGCCCGGCCCGCGTGCGGCCCTCGACGACCGGGTCGACAGCCTCGAGATGGCTCGGGTTCGCAACGAGCCGAACGCCGACCTGGCCGTTCGACGTCGTGCGCGTCCCGTTCGCCGCGAGGTGGTACTTCACATCGCCCGTGCCACCCTCCGGGTCGACGGCGACCGCTTCGATCGTCCGCTCGCCCTCGAACTCGCGCAGGATGTACTCGTACGGCATGCCGATGGTATGGGCGAGCACGTTGAGGCGCCCTCGATGGGCCATCCCCACGACGACCTCGTGCGCGCCCGCTTCCGACGCGAGCTCGATGGTCTCGTCGAGCATCGGGATCATCACGTCGAGCCCCTCGAGCGAGAACTGCTTCTGCCCGAGGAAGCGCTTACGGAGAAAGCGCTCCATCCCCTCCACCTCGCAGAGCCGGCGGAAGAGCGCCCGCTTCTCCTCGGCGGCCATCTGCCGGCGATACCGGCCGGATTCGATCGCCTGGCGGAGCCACACGCGCTGCTGATGGTCGGAGAGGTGCTCGAGCTCGTAGGCGATCGTGCCGCAGTACGTCTCCCCGAGCTGTGGCAGCACGTCCGCGAGCGTCTCGCCCGGCACGTGCACGCGGAGCACGGACGCGGGGATGCGTGCCTGCAGCTCGGGCGTGAGCTTCGGCTCGAGGCGGAGCGGCTCGAGCGACGGGTCTCCGACGGGCTCCGACCCGAGCGGATCGAGCCGGGCGGCGAGGTGGCCGTGCGTGCGGTGCGCCTTGACGAGCGCCATCGCCGCCGCAACGCCGCCGAGCAGCTGGGTGTCGCCCACGGGCGGGGCGAGCTCCACGGTCTCCGCGACGGCCGCGGCCACCGGAGCCGCAGCCGGCTGCTCGACCTGGCCGTTCCCCGAGGACGCGGTAGCCGGGAGGGCTTCCAGCAGCCGCGCGATCCCCGGATGGGTCGCGACCAGTCCGGAGTCGCCGCTCTCGAAGAGCGCGCGCCACTCCGACGGCACCGCCTCGGGGTTCTCGAGGTACTCGTCGAGCAGGGCGCGCGCGTAGCCGGCGTTCAGGCCGTCGACGTCGTGCGTGCTCACCCTTGTGTTGTACCAGGCGTGCCCTTCGAGACCTGCTTGATGGCGAGGCTCGATTCACGAGTGCGGGCGAACTCGCAGTGCGGGCACCTGGTGCCACTCTTCGTTTCGAGTGTCCGGCGCTAGTACAGCGGGTGGTGCGTGAGCACCTGAATCGCGGCGCCGACGACGAAGCCGATGCCCACCGCCGCGTAGGCGAGCTTGATGAGGCCCTGCTGCTCGCGGCTCATGATCGTGGCGGCCACCAGCATGATCAGCGCCGCGGGCGCGAGGCGGAACGGCCGGTAGAGCAGCTCGAACCCGCCGAGGAACAACGCGCCTGCGGCCAACAAGCCGGCAACGGCCTCGGCCGGCCGCGTATGGTCGCTGCTCGTCGAGGTCACGGCGCGACTCTACCCCGCCGCGCACGCTCGGCGCGGACGGAGTCGCGGGTCCCGTGCGGCCCCCCGCGCCGCGGGCGCGGGCCGGAGCCGGCGGGGCGCCGCCAGGGCCGCCAGACCGAGTACTCGGTCGGGTCGATACCGGGCTCCGGCTCGGCGCGAATCGCGTACCAGACGACGAGCGCCAGGTAGACGATCGGGATCTTCAGGATCAGCATCATGAAGATCAGCTCCCAGGCTTGGCCCGACATTCACGAAGTGTAGGAAACCCGCAGGTGGTACGGCGAGCTTCGGGCGACGTTAATACAGGGCGTAGCTCGAAGGCGCGAGCGCGGCAGGCGGCTCGACGCCCGGCGAAAGCAGCAGGAGCCCGGGAACCGGGGCGAGACGGAGGCCGGCGGCGAGGGCAACCTCGACCAGCAGCCGGGCCGAACCGGGGATGCGAACGCGCACGTCTCCGGCCGCAGCGGCCAGCTCGGCCGCGAGCGCCGAGGCCGCCGCAGCGGCTGTCCTGCCCGCCACCGGGCCGATCTCGCCGTCGGGGAACACGTAGGAATACGCGTCTCGCCACTCGGTCCGCCGCCCGTGCCGCGACCAGTGAATGTGGTCGACCTCACGATCGAAGCCGTACGCAAGCTCGTCGACCGCGGCGAGGTCGACGACGTCCGGCTCGGCAGCTGCGTCGATCTGCGGGCGGCCGTGGAAGGTCAGCACCGGCGTCGCCGGAACGAGCCCGCGCGCTCCGTAGAGTGCATTGGAGATCGGCTGGATCGCGTCGGTCATCGTGCGCCGCCGCTTCGCCGTCGTCCACACGGCGTCGAGCAGTGCGGTGCCGACACCACGCCCGTGGGCTGCCGGGGCGACGAAGAGCGACGCGAGGAACCAGTCGTCGCCGCGGGCCCACGACGATCCGTAGCCGACGACGGTTCCATCTGCCTCCGCGACGACGGATGTCCCGGTGCGCCGGATGTGCCCCTGAAGATTCGAGAAGGTCTCGAGGGCGGGCGTCGGCGGCTGGAAGCCGTGCGGAAGGAAGACGCTTCCGATCGCGTCGAGAAAGATCGCATGAAGCGCCGGCAGGTCGCCGTCGGTCGTGGGGCGAAGCTCCACGACCCGCGACGATACGTCAGTGCAGCGCGGCGCGAATCACGAAGTTGAGAGCGAGGCCGAGCACGAGCCACGCTGTCACCGTGATGATGAGCCACCTCCGCCGCATCTAGCCCAACGGCACCGTGAGGATGAGCGTGTCGCTGTTCGTGACGAAGGGCAACGTCGTGACGGTCCAGGTCACATGCCCCTCGAACGTGGCCGAGGTGAATCCGACCCCTCCGCCGGTCTGCCAGGCGGGACCGATGTGGCACGAGACGAGCCCGCTCGTGTCGCAGCCGTGGGCCGCGATCGACACGCTCGTGATGATGCCGTAGTGCTTGCAGTAGTTCACGACCAGGAAGTGCCTGATGTGAGCCAACGGCCCCGCGCTGCCGGAATGCGAGACGGTCATCTGCGTGCAGCCCGTCCAGCCGCCGTTGTTGTCGCATTGCGGGCCGCAGGCAACCGGCGGTGCCACCTTGGCTGAGGCCGCCGCCGGGACGGCCAGGGCGGCCGCGAGGCCGAGCACGAGCAGAACCTTGCGCACAATCGCCTCCTTTCGTTGTCTTTGAGGACAACGGTACGCTGAAGGAACGCGCGTGTCTGTGCAGGCTTCGTGCCGATAGCGTGCCGACGTGGAATGCGACGCGCTAGTGGTTCAGATGGACGCGTCCGAAGTCGACGACGTGCGGGGACTGCTGCGCGCGTACGCGGACTCGCTTCCGTTCGAGCTCGACTTCCAGGGCTTCGATCGTGAGCTGGCGGAGCTGCCCGGCGAATATGCGCCGCCGCGCGGCGCACTCCTCGTCGCACGCAGCGAAGGGACGGTCACCGGCTGCGTCGCTCTTCGCCCGCTCGCTGACGACGTGTGCGAGATGAAGCGGCTGTTCGTGCTCCCGGCCGCGCGTGGCACGGGCCTCGGGCGCCGGCTCGGCGCGGCCGTCGTCGCCGAGGCACGACGGCTCGGCTACGCTCGCATGCGGCTCGACACGACCCCGGGGATGGCGGCTGCGCAAGCGCTGTACCGGGAGCTCGGCTTCGTGGAGACGGCCCCGTACAGGCACAACCCCGTGCCCGGGACGCGGTTCCTCGAGCTACAGCTCTGAGACGGCGGCCCGGATGGGGTCGAAGTCGGCATCGCCGCGAGCCAGCTCCCGGAACGACGGATCGAGCTCGATCGACCGCCGCAGGTCGGCAAGCGCAGCCTCGCTCCTGCCGGCGAGCGACTCGTAGCACGCGAGGTTGTAGAGCATCCCGGCATCCTCGCCCTGCTCGAGCGCGGCACGCAGGGCGTCGGCGGCGCCCGCACTGTCCCCGCGCTCGTAGAACGCGTGCGCGCGGCGCTGCGCCTCCCAGGCGTTCCAGACACCGACGAGGCGGCGCAGCTCGACGATCGGCTCGGTGTGATCCTCGACCCGCAGGTCGCAGATGCGGTCGATTCCCTCACGACGTTCGGCGTGCGCCCCGACGCGCTCGACGATCACTGCTGCCGACTGCTGGCCGCGCCGGTCGCCACCTGCAGCCTGTCCCGCCTCGAGCGCGGCGACGAGCCGCTCGACGAGCGGGCCGACCGTCTCCTCGAAGGCTCGCGCCATCTCGTCGACGACCCCCGGGCCTGCGAGGATGTTCCCCTGCACGGCGAAGCCCGCGCCGACGCGATGGCCGGCCCAGTCGAGGCACTCGGCACCGGTGAACGCGGCCGCGCGGCCGTCGGCGGCGACCGCTCCGAGCTGGCGCGTCTCCCGCCCGGCGTCGCCGGCGAGAACGTGTGCGAGCGCATCCTCCGGAGCTGCTCCACGCTCGAGCTCAGCGAGGGTTCGTACGCCGAAGGCGGCGACGCCCGCGGCCTGCGTCGCGACCGCCCCGACGCCGGCACGCGCCCACGGGACGACCGAGCCGACCGAGAAGTAGCGCGACTGAACCGCGCAGCCGACCTCGCCTGCCTCCAGGTCGGCAGCGACGATCGAGAAGGTGCTCTTGCGGTGAACGAGGCTCATCGGTCGACGTGCACTCTGGCACGGTCACCGCTCGGCTGCATCGTGCGGCGCAGCTCCGACCCCGGAGCTGCGCCGCCGCTGCTCCCCCGGTCGTTCAGACGAATGCGGACGACCGTTGCGTAGAACCGCCAGGTGATGCCGGAGCCGCGCCTGCGGCAGCGCGACTCCGGCGACCACTGGGAGTCATACGGGAGGTAAGGACGCCGACGCGCGATCCTGGTTGATCGACGTCGGCGATGAGGGTGATCTATGCGATCGAAGGCTCGCGCACCGGCTCGCCGGAGCAGGCGGAGCGAGCCGCGTCGACGAACGCGGCTGCATCGGCCGAGAGCGGCTGCAGACGGCTCCAGACCGCCGCCACGGTGCGGGAGACGATCACGCCAGGAGCGAGGTCGACCACCTGGGTCTCGGCGCGACGCTCGTCGGTGGCGAGGCGTGGCAGCACCGCCGCACCGAGCCCGGCGGCCACGAGCCCCTGCACCCCTGCACCCGTCTCCGCCTGCAGGACGAAGTTCGGCTCGATGCCGTGGGTGCGCAACTGCTCCTCGACGTGCGCCCGCGATGGCGCATGAGCCACCAGCGGCAGCCGCGCGAGCTCGTCGCGCGTGATCGGATTGCGGCGGCGCGTCAGCGGGGCTCCCGACTGCAGCATCACCACGAACGGGTCCGTACAGAGCGGCGCGGCGTCGAGCGGGCCCTTGGGCAGCGGAGTCTCCGCGAGCGCAAGATCGATCTCGCCGCGCACGAGCGACGTCAGCAGCGCAACGGCGGACGAGTTCTCGTTCAGCGTGACCGGCGCGCCGTAGACGCGGAGCAGCGACGGGACGAGACGTGCGAGCAGGTCCGGCGTCGCACCCACCCGCAGGGCCGCGTTGCCGTTCCCGTCGAGCGCGGCCAGATCGGCCTGCGCGGCCCGCACGCGGGCGATCACGGCATCGGCGTGCGCGAGCATGATCTCGCCGGCGTCGGTCAACGCCAGCGGCCGCGTCCCGCGCGAGCGGTCGATCAGCCGCTTCCCCGTCAGGTTCTCGAGCGCTGCGATCTGATGGCTGATCGCCGACTGGACATACCCGAGGCGCGTTGCGGCCCGTCTGAACGATCCCTCACGCGCAACCGCATCCAGCGCCACGAGGTGCCGCAACTCGACTCCGGACCACCATTCGCCTGCCATCTCAGGGGTGTGACGACAGTCACGAGCCTGAAGCCGTGGAAGTTCCGCGCCATAACACCTGCTTAACAACCGGGGTTTTGGGCGACAGAACGAAGAAGCCCCCGTCGGGGGGCTTCTCAGGTGGAAGAAAGCGGAGCACTCTTGAACCGCTCCCGGCTTGCCAGCGCCTATCTGTTGGCCGGCTCGCTCGCGGCGAGACCAGGCTCGCAACCCCGGTCACCGAGCCAGATTCCGCGACGTGCCGGGGCCGTGCAGGAGGCGGTCATCCAGGTGCTTGCCCTGGCAGAGCAGCCGTTGCGGGCGCGCGAGATCCACGCGGCCGCCGAGGAACTGGCCGGAGTGTCGCTTTCCTGGAACACCGTCAAGAACTGCCTGCACAAGAACGCTCGCCGACCCTACAGCGCGGTCGAACGGGTCGGCCACGGCCGCTACCGACATCGCTCTTGGCCGCCCCGGGTCGTCTGGCCTTAGGACGTCAGCGGCAGCGCGGATGGCGGTCAGCCATCGCCGCTCTTCCTTCGATGCGAAGACAGTGCGTTCTGTGATCCGGTCCGTCGTGCGTTGAGATCATGTGCGGCGACAACCGTTAGGGTCTCGGGCGTGTTCCTGGCGTGGCGAGAGATGCGGGAGGCAAAGGCCCGGTTCTCGCTTCTGATCGTCGCGATCGCGCTCCTGCTGTTCCTGATCCTCGCCCAGCAGGCGATCCAGGACGGTCTTATCAACTCGTTCGTTGGCGCGATCACGCGTCAATCCGCCCCGATCCTCGTCTATTCGGTCGACGGTCAGCGGACACTTCAGGGCAGTGTGATCACCCCGCCGCTGCAGGCGAAGATCGACGGCGTGGAGGGGATCGGGCAGGCGGGGAAGATCGGGCAGAGCACGTTCACTGCCTCGATTTCGGGCGGTCGGAATGAGAGCGTCGCGCTGTTTGGCTACGAGAAGGCGAACGTCGGGGGCCCGGACCGCCTCGTCGCGGGGCGGATGCCGTCTGCTCCGGGGGAGGCCGTCGGCAGCGACGCGGACTTCGCGATCGGCGACACCGTGCGACTCGAGGGCGCGGAGTCCGCCGCCGAGGTTCGGATCGTCGGTCTCGCGTCGCATGCGCAGATCCAGGTCTTGCCGACGCTGTTTGTCCCGTGGCCCGAGTACGTCGCGTGGATCAAGGCCGCCAACCCGGACGCGACCGCAGTGCCACCGAGCGCGATCGGGATCGCCCCCACCACCGGCACAAGCGCGCTCGAGCTCGTCACGCGGATCAACAACGTCTCGCCCGAGGCCGATGCGCTCACCCGCCAGCAGGCGGCCGACACGACCCCGGGAGTCGCCAACGTGCGCAACTCGTTCCGGCTCATCTTCCTGCTCTTCGCGCTCGTGGTGCCGCTCGTGGCGGGGCTGTTCTTCCTGATTGTGACGCTGCAAAAGTCGCGCGCGCTGACGCTGCTGCGCGCCATCGGGGCCCCAGCCGGCGCGCTCGTACGCTCACTGCTCGTGCAGGTCGCGATCGTGCTCTGTGCGGGAATCGCGCTGGGCACACTCCTGTTCGCGCCGCTTTCACAGCTGAAGATCGGCAGCATCGAGCTGCGCTTCGACGTCGTCTCGGTGCTCGTGTGGGCGGCTCTGCTGCTCGTCCTCGGTCTCGCGAGCGCGCTCGTCGCGGCCCGTCGCGTGCTGTCGATCGATCCGATCGAGGCGACGACGGGCGGAGGTACCCGGTGAGGCTCGCGCTGCGCGAACTCCACCGCCGCCCCGGGCGGTTCGCGATCGCGACGGCGATCCTCGCGCTCATCTCACTGCTGCTGATCGTGCTCGGCGGACTGCTCGACGGCCTGACCGCGAGCAACACCGGCGCCTATCGCGTGCAGCGCGGCCAGCTGATCGTGTACTCGGCGGACGCCCAGGATTCACTCGTCCGCAGCCGGATCACGCCGGATATCCGGGGTAGCGTCGAGACGGTCGCCGGCTCAGAGAACGTGTTCGGGCTCGGCAGCGTTCAGGTCGGGGCACGGATTCCTGGTCGCGGCCCGCGCGAGCTCGTGCCGGTCGTCCTCTTCGGCTACGAGCTGCCGCCCACCGGGCTCCCGGCGACAATCCCGCCACAGGGCGAGGTGTACGCCGACAACTCGCTGCAGTCCGACGGCGTGCGAACGGGAATGACGATCGCCCTCGGCCCGGCTCGGTCGAGGGTCAAGGTGATCGGCTTCCTCTCGGACAGCCGCTTCAGCGGCCAGTCGACACTGTGGGGCTCGCTCGCGACCTGGCGCGCCGTCACAGCGTCCAACCGCCCCAGCGAGCGTGCAGGCGCGAGCATCGAGCAGGCTCTGATCGTGCGGGCCGGGAGCCCATCGCCCCACGAGCTCGCCTCGCGGATCGACCGCACCACGGCCGGCGCGACGCACACGCTCACGATCGACGCCGCGATTAAGGCGCTCCCCGGCGTCTCCGCGCAGCAGACGACCTTCAACCAGATCATCGGGATCACGGTGGCGATCGGCGTCCTCGTCGTCGCGCTCTTCTTCGCCCTCATCACCATCGAACGGATCGGCCTGTACGGCGTCCTCAAAGCGATCGGCGCGAGCTCCTCGACGCTCTTTGCCGGCGTCGTCGTGCAGGCGCTCGTCGTCTCGCTGATCGCCTCGGCGATCGGGATCGCCGCAGGGCTCGCGCTCGACGCGCTGATCCCGAGCAGCGGCTCGATCCCGTTCGTGGCAACGCCCGGGCGACTGCTGACCAGCTCCGCATACCTCATCTTCGCGTCGCTGCTGGGCTGCGCCTTTTCGCTCAGGCGTGTGCTGAACGTCGACCCGGCGGCCGCCATCGGCGGAGCCGACGGATAAGCTCGGCGTCGTGTCAGGGGGCAGCGACATTCCCGCCGGGGTCCCCGGCGATCACGACAGCGACCGTCCCCCCGCCGGAGACAGCATCGCCCTCCGCATGGAGGGCGTACGCAAGGTGTATGGCAGCGGCGAGAACGCCGTCGCCGCCGTCGACGGCGTCGATCTCACCATCGGGGCCGACGAGATCCTCGCGCTCGTCGGCCCGTCCGGCTCCGGAAAGACAACGCTCTGCTCAATCGTCGGGGGCCTTCTCACTCCAACCGAAGGGACCGTCGTCGTCGCCGGCAAGGACATCTCAAACTACAGCTCCAAACAGCTGACCGACTTCCGCCGCACCTCGGTCGGCTTCGTCTTCCAGACCGTCAACCTCGTTCCGTTCCTGACGGCCCGCGAGAACCTGCTCGTCGTCGACGAACTCGGACCACGAACCGGCAGACGCGCCCGGAAGCGCGCCGACCAACTGCTCGACGAGCTCGGCCTCACCAAGCGCGCCGGCAACCTCCCCTCAAAGCTCTCCGGAGGCGAACGCCAACGCGTCGCGATCGGGCGCGCACTCATGAACGAACCGAAGCTCGTGCTCTTCGACGAGCCGACCTCCGCACTCGACACCACACTCGGCGACCAGGTCGTGAAACTGATCCGCGAGGAGATGAAGTCACGCGGGACAGCCGCGATCATCGTCACCCACGACCGACGGATCACCCACTACGCCGACCGAATCGCAACAATCGTCGACGGACGCATCACCGACCCCGCCACAGCATCCGCCTGACGCCGCGAGTGTCTGGGTCTGGTGAGTACCGCTGCCACAATCGAACCCGCCCAGTGGAGTGCGCAGTTTGACCCGTCCTGGCCGCAAGAAACCCATCTTCCGAAAGGACGCCTCACCGCCTATTGGCGCCGAGTGAATAGCGGTCTGCCTAGGCGTTGAACCGGTCCGTGCCTGGCTGGTCCTCGACCCTCGTTCGATCTGCGACTGTCCGCGTGGAGCAAGGTGTGACCGGCGTGGCGCAAGCAGCCGCGACCCGGCAGTTGTCGTTCGTGGAGAAGCGTTCCAAGCGCGCGATCCATTCCTCTGACTGGTGCACATCGGGACACGATCACGAAGGTGATCGAGAGTTCAGCGCCGCGGCGGCATTCAGGGCCAGGTCAACGATGTCGTCATGTGGCTGGATTCTGGAGGCGGTATCACCATAAAGGCCGTGGAGCAACCTCACAGCTTGGACGTCGTGGCCCCGAGCCTGTAGGGGTGCGGGCCGCCCGGCGGCCGGCACCCGTCGGTCCGTCAGCGCGGGCCGAAGCGCCAGACATCGGCGTCCACGAGGCTCGGGTCGCAACGGATGGCCTGGCCAGGACAGAAACCCTGACGTCCCAGCCCGAGGGTTCCTACGAGGCGCATTTCCTCACCGAGCGATCGGACCTGAAAAGACGCTCCTTTGCAGGGGCGTCGTTGTGTTTCCGACAACGGATGGACCCAGGCGGGATCGAACCGCCGACCTCCTGCATGCCATGCAGGCGCTCTCCCAGCTGAGCTATGGGCCCGCCGAACCGGGACAGTGTAGCTCCGAGCTCGAAATCACGTGCCCACCTGATCCCAGCCGCTTGGTTGTTTCGCGTTGGCGCGAGACGCAACTGCACAGCAGCCCGTCCGACCGAGAGCTCGTGGGGAAGCAGGTAGCACTGCTCGGTGTCGGGGCAGTATGCCGCCACGGCGTCGATCTCCTCCGGCGCGTAATACCGGTAGATCAGTCCGGCTCGACCGCGCCGTCCCCGCCGTGTTCTGACGACCACGACATCGCCCACTCGGGCCGCCCATTTGCACTGGACGCGGAGGAGCATCGGCCGCAGGTCGAGGATCAGGTCGTAGCGCTCATCGCCGATCGGCCGAAAGACACCAACGCCGCGCCTTAGAGCCTCGAAGGCGATTGCCTGCTCGGCGAGGGCGCCTTTCTGATCCGTCGTCAACATTGACAACACCAGAGTACGTGCAACTGCGGACGCACTCGGCCGCGGGCGGAGCTCTCCGGTCAGGCCGTGGCTGCTTCGACCGTCTCGTGCGGGACGTCGTCCCACAGATCCTCGAGGCGATAGAACTCCCGCGCCTCCGGCGTGAAGACGTGCAGCACGACGTCGATGTAGTCGCCGACGATCCAGGTCGCCTCCTGCTCGCCCTCGACCGAGCGCGGCAGCAGGTCGTGGTCGTGCTTCATGCGGCCGTGCACCTCGTCCCAGATGCCCTTGGTCTGGCGCGCGTTGCCACCCGTCGCCACGACGAAGTAGTCGGTGTAGGCGCAGACGGGCTGCATGTCGAGAATGACGACGTCGCGGCCGAGCTTGTCCTGGACGATCGCCGCGATCCGGCGTGCCTGTTCGAGAGGGCTCAAGCCGCCCAAGTGTACCCGGCGCTACGAGTCATACAGCCCTTCCCGGCGAATGATCTCCGCGACGGCGGCCGGGACGTCGTCCTCGCTGAACCGCCGTCGCAGGCCGCTCGACGAGACCGAGATCGGCTCGATCTCGAAGAAGAGCACCCGCTCGGGCCGCCTGAGGGCTCCCAGGACCTCCTCGAGGCGCTCGCGCGGGAAGCCGGGCCGGGTCGCGACCGCGATCTGCGTCCGCTCGAGCACCTCGTCCGGCTCGTGCCAGGAGAGGAAGTCGCAGAACTGGTCGGCTCCGACGAGAAAGACCGGATCGACCCACTCGGGGTGCGCACGCAGCATGTCGATCGTGCGCTCGTGTGTGTCGAGGAGCACGTCGTCGTCGGGAAACGCGGCGCGGGCGAGCCTGAGACGTATGTCCGCCGGCGTCTCGACCTGTTTGTGGCCCGGGTCGGCGACGACCACCACGACGAGCCCGTCGAGCGCCAGCTCGGTCTTCGCGCGCCGCGCGAGCTCCACATGACCACGATGCGGCGGGTCGAACGCGCCGCCGAACAGCCCCAACCTCAAGCGAGCTCGAACTCCTCGTCGTCGATCTCGACCGTGGCCCCGTCCTTGGCGCCCGCGGCGCGCAGCGCGCGCTCGAGCTCCTCCTCGTTGGGCGGCGTCCCGAGCACCCGAAATCCGTCCTCGGTGCGCAGCAGGCGCCAGCCGCGCGCCTTCGGACGGGGACGGTAGACGAGGTAGTCGGCGAGCTCGTCCTCGCTGCGCTCTTCGCCGACAGGTTCGGGCACGAGCGAGAAGAGCCGGCGGCGGAAGTCGTCGAGGCCTTCGCCCGTCACACACGAGAGCCGAAACACGGCGGTGATGCGCGGGTCGTCGATCGCGAATTCCGGCTCGGGCACGAGATCGATCTTGTTCAGCACGACGATCTGCGGGCGCTCGTCGAGGCCTGCGCCGTAGGCTCCGAGCTCGCCGTCGATCGTGTACCACTGCTCGTCGGCCGGCTGCGACGCATCGATGACGTGGATCAACGTGCGGGCGCGCTCGAGGTGCGCGAGGAACTCGTGACCGAGGCCGACTCCTTCGCTCGCTCCCTCGATCAGGCCCGGCACGTCGGCGACCACCAGCTGCCGGCCGTCGGGCGCCTCGACCGTGCCGAGCACCGGCTGCAGCGTCGTGAACGGATACTCGGCGACCTTCGGCTTCGCGTTCGAGATGCGGGCGATCAAGGACGACTTTCCGGCATTGGGCAGGCCCACGAGCGCGGCGTCGGCGAGCAGCTTCAGATGCAGCTCGACGTCGCGCTCGTCGCCCGGCGGCCCGACCTCGGCGAAACGCGGCACCTGCCGGGTCGACGAGACGAAGCGCGCGTTGCCCCGCCCGCCGTGACCGCCTTGCGCCAGCACGACGCGCGCGCCGGCGTGCGCCAGATCGGCGATCAGGTCGCCCTCGTCCGTGAACACCTGTGTGCCGACCGGGACGCGCAGCTCCACGTCGGCGCCGTCGGCGCCATGCTTGCGCGCGCCGCGGCCGTTCCCACCCCGCTCGGCCTTGATCCATTTCCGCCTCTGCAGCGGCGAGAGGTCGCGCAGCGACGGGTCGGCGACCAGCACGACGTCGCCGCCGTCGCCGCCGTCGCCGCCGTCCGGGCCTCCCTTCGGGACGAACTTCTCGCGCCGGAACGACAGGCCGCCGTCGCCGCCCTTTCCGGCCTGCACGTGCAACTTGGCACGGTCACTGAACATCGTGGGGGAACCGTAGCGCCGTTCGGTCACGGCCACGGCAGCCCCGTCGCGGCGCCAAACGGCCGTTCGTTCGGCCGGCTGTCTAGCGCTCGGACTCGACGACCGAGACGAAGCGGCGCTCGCCGCTCGTCCGGAACGAGACCGTGCCGGGGCGGATCGCGAAGATCGTGTCGTCGCGGCCGATCTCGGTGCCGGGGCCCGGGCGGAACCTGGTGCCGCGCTGGCGGACGATGATGTTGCCCGGCTGTACGGCCTGGCCGTCGAACATCTTCACCCCGAGGTACTTCGGGTTCGAGTCGCGGCCGTTCTTCGAGGAGCCGAGACCTTTCTTGTGTGCCATCTAGACGTCCGCCTCCTTCGCCTTCAGTGCCGACTCGAGGACGGAGATCGCGCCCTTCCGTGCCGCATGGGCCCGTTCGTAGACGAGGGCAGCCTCGAGCATCGGCCGGTTCCAGGTCTTCGCGCCCTCGGACACCTGAGCGACCGTCATTCCCTCGTAGCCGCTCGGCATGCCCTTGACGTGATCGTCGGCACCGTCCGGGGCCCCGGCCGGCGCGTCCGGCACTGCGGGAGCCTCGGCCGGCGGCGCTGCGACGGCTTCGGTCTTCTTCGCGGCCGCGCGCTTCGGTGCGCCCAGCGAGATCTCGATGCGCGAGGTCGCGGCCCGGAAGCCGTTGTGACGCTTGTACCCCGTGCGCTTGCGGTACTTGCCGATGCGAATCTTCGGCCCGCGCTCATGCGCGAGCACCTTGGCCGTGACGGCGCCGTCGCCGAGCAGCACCTCGGGCGAGAACGTCTCGCCCTCGCCGGTCTTGACCCGGTCCACGACGAGGTACTCGCCCTCGCGGACGCGATACTGCTTGCCGCCCAAACGGATGATTGCGTATTCCATCAGCATGATGCTCGCAGGCAGGAGCCCGCGAAG
This sequence comes from uncultured Thermoleophilia bacterium, assembly GCA_963722065.1. Classification (GTDB taxonomy): domain Bacteria; phylum Actinomycetota; class Thermoleophilia; order Gaiellales; family Gaiellaceae; genus PALSA-600. The sequence continues at coordinate 115,337 of CAVRMI010000028.1, forward strand.
CGGTCGCCAGTGTAGCGACTGCGGCTCTTACTCGTCCAACCCCCACTGGCTCATCGGCGTGTAGCCCCAGTCGCCGTCGCCGTTCTCGTCGGCGCGCTCCGGTTCCGAAGCCGCCGGCTCGGACGTAGAGGAGACCTCGAGCTCCACGAGCTCTTCGCTGTCTGCCGCCTCCTCGGCGCCCTCCTCCGTCTCGGGCTCCGCGGTCGCCACGGCGGCGCCAACGGGCTTCTTGCGACGGTTCTTGCCGCCGCGCGAGCCGCGGCGGGTCTTCTTGCGGACGGGAGCGGCACCGTTGTCGTCCGCTTCATCCCCGTCGAGGGCGCGATCGGGAACGTGGATCACCGGGCCGGAAGGCGCCGCCTCGGGCATCGGTTCGGACGACGGCTCGGGCTGCGGCTGCTCCTCCGCCCCCGCCACCGCGTCGAGTTGAGGCTCCGACCCTCCGGCAGGCACCGCGCCGTTGGTCGCACCCGAGGCAGCGGCCGTCTTCTTCTTGCGGTTCTTGCCGCCGCGCGATCCGCGGCGCGTCCGTTTCTTCGGTGCCGCGGGGACCGCATCCCCGTCCTCGCCGGAAGCGATCGCATCGACGCCCTCCTCGTCGAGCTCCTCCTCGACCTCCGCTTCGGAGACCGGCTCCGCGTGATCGGGCACGGCGGCATCCTCCTCGACGGACAGATCGCCGGCAGCCTCTGTGCTCTTGCGCACCGGGCTCCGCCGGGCGCGCGTCGGCTTCTCGGCCTCGGACTCGGCGGTGAGCGGCTCGTCGGGCGCCTCGGCCGGAGCGAGCAGCTCGGCCCAGGCGAGCCCTTCGGTGATCGCAGTGATCGTGACGGTGACCTTCTTGCCGACGAGCTTGGCCGCATCGCCGACGACGATGTCGACGTCGCCGACCTTGCCGGTGCCGGCATGCGGATCGTGCAGCCCGACCTCGCCGAGCTTGAGCTCGATCTGCTGGCCGATCTCGACCGGCAGCTTCGGTGCGACCTTCTCGAGCGTGCCCTGGTCGAGCACCCGCAGGTGATCCAGATGCTCGCCCTCGACGCCGACGAGGAAGAAGCGCCGCTTGGTCGTCTCCTCGAGCTCCCGCAGCCGCGATGCTCCAGGCCCGGCGACGAGCCAGGCGACCCTCGCGGAGACCTCGACCTTGAACGCCTTGTCGCGCGACCCGGGGGTGACGAGCGAGCGCAGCCGCCGCTCGACGTCGACCGCAGCCGTGTGCTCCGAGATGACGATCCCGTCTCCTCCACAGGTGGGGCACTTCTTCGTCATGACCTCGCGCGGTCCGTCGGTCACGTTCTGGCGCGTCATCTCGACGAGCCCGAGCGGCGAGATCTCGACGACGTACGTCTTCGTCCGGTCGCGTTCGAGCTCCTCACCCAGCGCCGACTCGACGGCGGCGCGGTTCTTCGGGCTTGCCATGTCGATGAAGTCGATGACGATGATCCCGCCGATGTCGCGCAGCCGCAGCTGGCGCACGACCTCCTTCACCGCCTCGAGGTTGTTCTTCGTGATCGTGTCCTCGAGCCGCGCACCGGACTTCTTCGAGCGCGAGCCGACGAACCGGCCGGTGTTCACGTCGATGACGGTGAACGCCTCGGCGTAGTCGAAGATCAGGTAGCCGCCCGACGGGAGGTCGACGCGGCGGTTGAGCGTGGACCGGATCTCCTGGTCGACGCCCATCGCCTCCATCAAGGGCTCGCGCTCCTTGTAGCGCGTGACGCGCTCCGCCATGTGCGGCGACGTCTTCTTGAGGTAGCCGACGATCCGCTTGTGGGTGCGGTCGTGATCGACGAGCAGGCGCTCGAAGTCGCCGGTGAAGAGGTCGCGGACGACGCGCAGCGGCAGCTCGGCTTCCTGGTAGACGAGCGACGGGGCCGACGACTCCTTGGCCTTCGCCTCGATCGAGCGCCACAGTCGCTGCAGGAAATCGAGGTCGCGCTCGATGTCCTCGGCCGACGCGCCCTCGGCGGCGGTCCGGACGATCACTCCGCCCTTCTTCGGCGCGTGCTCCTTGAGCACGGCCTTGAGCCGGTTCCGTTCGTCGTCCTCCAGCCGGCGTGACACGCCGAGCCCCTCGCCGTGCGGCACGTAGACGACGAAACGGCCGGGCAGCGAGATCTCGGTCGTGAGCCGCGCCCCCTTGGTCTTCATCGGGTCCTTGACCGCCTGGACGAGGACGTTCTCGCCTCTCTGGATCAGATCCTGGATCTTGCGGGCGCCTTTGCGACCCTCGAGCTCGGGGCCGACGATCTCGTCGACGTAGAGGAAGCCGTTCTTCTCGAGCCCGATCTCGACGAACGCGGCCTCCATGCCCGGCAGGACGTTGTCGACGACCCCGAGGTAGATATTGCCGGCGATCGACCGGCGCTCGGGCCGCTCGAGATACACCTCGGCGACCTGATCGTCCTCGAGCACGGCGACACGCTTCTCACCGGCGTCGACCGAGACCAGAAGCTCTCGCTTCGCCTTCGGGAGCGGCGCCCGCTTCGGCGGTGTGCGCCGGCGGGTCGCCTGGGTGGACGTGCGCGACTTGCGTTCCGCCCGCTTCGGCTCGGCCTTCGACTCGGCCTTCGGCTCGGCGGTGGACGCCGCTGCGCCCGCGGTCGCGGCCGTTGCGCCGCCGCCTGCCGCAGTGCTCTTCTTGCGGTTGCGCCCGCCACGCGTGCCGCGGCGGCGCTTCTTCGGTTGGGTGGTGCTCGATTGTCCGTCGCCTGCCACCGGTTCGGTGGTGGCCCGTTCGACGGTCAGCGGTTCAGCTTGGGGAAGCTCCTGGGCGCCTGTAGGCGGCGCCTTGTCCTCCGACTTCTTGCGTCGGAAAAACGACAATGGCAAACGATCTCTCCTGTGAGGAGCGCACGCGCAGCCTCGTGTCACACGGGCGCGCGGCGCTGTTGATTGGGAAAAGCCTTGGCATAGGCCTTCCCTCAGGGTATCAGTGGCTCCTCACGCCGCTTCGGCGGCCGGCCGGAGCTTCGCTCTGCGGGTGCGGATCGCGCGCAGACGCTGGGCGAGGCGGGCCCAGGCCCACGGCTCGACCTCGACGTAGCGGACGGCCGACTGGCCCCGCGTCGTCTCGAGATATTCGAACCAGGCGTCCGCTTCCTCGATCAGCAGCAGCTCTTGCGCCTCCTGGTGTCCGGTCAGGGCCATGCGGGCGTCACCTCCAGTCGATCTGGAGAGCCTAGGACCAGGACCGGACGGCGCCTGCGTCAGGCCTGGACGCGCGCCTCGAAGTAGCGGACCGCTGCCTCGCCGACGGCTCTCGTGCCGGTGTAGGCCACGCCGCCCTTCACCGCCCAGCCCGCGAACGGCACGACGTCGAGCAGCTCACGCGCCACCGCGCGGAACGCGAAGCCGGCGCCCACCACGCCCACGAGCTCTGCCGCGCGCTGATTGTCCACGGCCTGGCCGTGCGCGAGACCGAGCCGCAGCACCAGGCGGGCCTGGTTGAGGGTCAGGACCGGCATGTCGACGCCCGGAATGAAGACCGCGGCCGCGATGATCGCATTGCGCTTCGAGAACGCGTGAATCAGCTCGTCGCACACCGGGCCTCGCAACACGGGCAGCCGTGCGGCGAGCGACGTGCTGTCCTCGCCGAGGCGCCGGGCGACGGCGCGGGCGATCTCGTCGACCGGGAAACCGGCGCCCGGAGGGACCCGCACGAGGTCCGTCGCCAGCACATAGGGCACCGTGTCCGCCTCGGTCACGGCGATGATCGGAACACCGTGGCGCGAGGCGCGGCCAAGCTCGTCCTCATCCGGCGCTCCGATCCAGACCAGGATCGCCGCGTCCTCGAAGCGGCCCTCGACGACCGCCGCAGGGTCGCCGCCGGCGCGCAGCTCACGCGCCAGCAGCGGCACGAGCTCGCGTGCCCCTGCGACGGCGAGCGGCCGCGGATCGCCGGCCCCACGACGCAGCTCGCGCACGAGGGAGATCACCGACAGAGGCGTCAGCTTCATCTTCCGCTTCTTCATGCGCGCCGCCGTCCCGGACGCCGGAGGTAGATCGCCTGGAGGATCCCGATCGCCAGGAAGTTCGTGATCATCGACGAGCCGCCGACCGAGACGAACGGGAGCGGGATGCCGGTGATCGGCGCGACCCCCATCGTCATCGCGCTGTTCACGAACACCTGGAACAGGAACATGAATGCGAGCCCGCCTGCCACGACTGCACAGTAGAGGTCGCGCGCCGTCGTGACGATCTTCAACGCGCGCCAGACCACGAGCAGGTAGAGGAGGAGCAGGATCGAGGCGCCGAAGAACCCCCGTTCCTCGGCCAGGGACGCGAACGCGAAGTCCGTCGCGTGCTCGGGCAGGTAGTTGAGGCGCGTCTGGGTCGCGCCGAGGATCCCGCGCCCGCGGAGCCCGCCGGCGCCGACGGCGGTGATCGACTGGCGCAGGTTGTACGTCGCGCCCTGCGGGTCGGTGCTCGGGTGCGTGAATCCCGTCAGACGGGCCGCCTGGTAGGGCTTGAGCACGTTCACACCGGCCGCGGGCAGGGCCCACAGGACGGCGAGCGAGCAGGCGATGGTCAGAGCGAGCAGCACGGCGAGGTGCGACCAGCGCACACCGGCGACGAAGAGGACTGCCGCGAGCGCCGCCAGGTACACGAGCGCGGTGCCGATGTCGGGCTGCAGGAAGACGAGCGCGATCGGCACGAGGCCGTACCCGATGGCGGCGAGGGCCGTGCCGGCCGAGGTGATCGTGCGCGCCCGGTCGGCGAGGAAGCCGGCTACCACGAGCACGAAGAGCACCTTGCCGAACTCCGACGGCTGGAAGGTGAAGAAGCCGACGTTGATCCACCGGTGCGAGCCGCGCGTCGCCGCGCCTGCCGCGAGCACGAACACCATCAGACCGAGGGTGCCGAAGTAGATCGGCCGGCGAAGCCGGCGGTAGTTGTCGGGATCGATGAAGAGCACGACGACGAAGAGCAGCGCGCCCGCCGCGGCGTAGAGGCCCTGCCGCGAGGCGGCCGAGCCGCCGATGTCGTGCTTGGTGATCCCGTCGATCGCGGAGAGCCCGTAGCCCACGACCCCGACGAGCGCGAACATCAGCACCCAGTCGAGCCGGCGCAGCATGCCGCCGAGCCCGAGCGCCTCCGTCTCGCGGCGATTGCGAAGCCCACGCGCCCTGGTGTCGACGACTTCGATGCTCATCAGTCCGAAGGGTGCTGGGTCGTGGACGCCGTCTTCTTGAAGTACTTCTCGAAGACCCTGAGAGCTGCCGGGGCGGCAGCCGTGCCGCCGTGGCCGCCGTTCTCGATCACGGCGCAGACGGCGATCGTCGGCGACTCGTACGGGCCGTAGCCGCACCACCACGACTGCGTCAGGTTCTGCGGATACTTGTTGCCCGGCAGGGTCACGTTCTTCTCGGCGCTGCCCGTCTTGCCGGCGATGTTGATCGGGAAGTTGCCGAACACGCCCACGCCGGTGCCGAACGGCGAGTGCGTCGCCTCGTCGAGCCCTTCCTGCACGTAGCGCAGCGCGGTCGGATCGATGCCGGTCGCCTGCGCCGGCTGCGCGCCGAAGCGGCGCAGAACGCGCGCCGGCTCGCCGCTCGGACCGGTCAGCTCGACGTCGTCGGCCAGATGCGGCGTCACGAGCTTGCCGCCGTTGGCGATCATCGCGTAGAGACGGGTCATCTGCAGCGGCGTGACGAGGATCTGGCCCTGGCCGATCGCCATCTGGATCGAGTAGCCCGGCTTCCAGGTGCGATCGAGCACGCCGTAGCCCTTGCTCGCCGGATACCGCTGCCTCAGGTATTCGGGCGTCGGGATCAGGCCCTTCACCTCCGGGCCGATGTCGATGCCGGTCAGCGAGCCGAGCCCGAAACGGTTCGCCCAGCCCTGAAGCGGATGGCCACGATCGGGCGGCAGGTTGTAGAACCGCTTCCCGAGCTCGTAGAAGTAGGTGTCACACGACATCGCGAGCGCCGTCGGGAGATCGATGTACTGGTCGATCAGCGGCGTCCAGTTGTTGAAGGTCTCTCCGTGATCCTTGAAGTCGGGCGAGCACAGGATCTGGTCGGACGGATGCACGAGCCCTTCCTGCATCGCGGCGAGCGCGGTGACCGGCTTGAAGGTCGAGCCCGGCGGATAGGCGGCATCGATCGCGCGGTTGATCCCCGGATAATTGAGCGCCGCCGCCTTGGTCGGATCGAGGACCGGCGCCAGCTTCTGCGGATCGGGATGGCCGACGTAGATCGACGGCTGGTACGTCGGGTACGACGCCATGGCGAGCACAGCGCCGTTGCGGGGATCCATCGCCACGATCGCGCCGCCGTCCGCGTGCGCCCCTTCGAGCCCCGAGTGCGCGAGTGTGATGCCGTAGCGGAGCGCCTTCTCGGCCGCCTGCTGGAGGCCGATGTTCAGGGTCAGCCGCAGCGACTCGCCGGGGCTCGGCTGTGCGACGAGCGTCGCCGGCCCCTTGGGCCGCCCGCGTGAGTCGACGGTCAGCTGCGCCGTGCCGTTCTTGCCACGGAGATAGGTGTCGTAGGTGGCCTCGATGCCGGCCTGACCGATCGAGTCGGTGGGCTGGTAGCCCGCCTTCTTGTCCTGCTTGTACTCCTGCGCAGTGATCTGGCCGACGTAGCCGAGCACCTGGGCGCCGAGTGACTGATACGGGTACTTGCGCAGGTAGCTGTCCTGGGTCTGCACGCCCGGGAACTGCGCCGAGCGCTCCTCGAGGTAGTCGATCTGGTCCGGGCGCAGGCCGCGCTGTACGACGATGGGCGTCAGCGGGTCCGAGCCGTGCTCGTTCAACTGCGCGACCATCGTGGTGACGGGGATCCCCGTGACCACGGAGAGCGCCTTCAGCTCCTTCAGCTCGGCGCGCCACGTCTTCGGCAGGTCGGCGGGCCAGAGCTCGAGCCGGGTGCCCGGGACGTTCTCGACGAGGATGTGACCGTTGCGATCGAGGATCGGCCCGCGAGGAGCCTCGAGCCGCAGCGTCCGGACACGGTTGTCGTTCGCCTGGGCGAGGTAGCGCTCACCGGAGAGCACCTGCAGCGCCCAGAGGCGCAGGAAGAGAACGGCGAACACGCCGAGCGCCAGGAAGGCGAGGATCGCGACGCGGAGCGCGGTCTGCGGCGTGAGCCGGTACGGCTCCGAGGTGCGCGGATCGCCGGGCAGAAAGCGCCCGCGGCCGCCGACGGTGCCGCTAGCCAAGGAGCCGGACCTCGCGGACGCGGTCACCGAGCTCGAGCGGCGGGAACAGCCTGCGGATGAGCGTGTAGACCGGCAGCGTCAGGAGCAGGTTGACGAGCAGCGCAAGCGGCACGCCGTTCGCGACGAGCCCGGCCGGGGCCGGCTCGCCGAGCATGAACTGCAGCACGACCTGGCCGAACGCGTAGAGGACGGTGACGACGGCCACCGAGAGATACGGCGCGTGGAAGCGGTCGCGCGCCGTCGTCTCGCCGTAGCGCCCGATCCAGAAGCCGCCGACGGTCAGCAGAAGCGACGTGACCCCCAGCGTGCCGAGCGTCGCCGTGTCGATCAGGAGCCCGGTCATGAACCCCGCGACCGCTCCGAAGACCGACCCGCGGAGCAGTGCGATCGAGAGCAGCGCGACGAGGACGATGCTCGAGGTGCGGAAGAAGCGGTACTCCGACAGCACCGAGAGCTGCAGGAGGGCGGCGACGAACAGGACGAGTGCGGCCTTGACGCCGTCCATCAGGAGTTCGGGACGAGAACGATCACGGTCTGCAACGACGAGAAGTCGACGAGCGGTGCGACCTGGATGTTCTTGAAGGCGTTCACGTCGTTGTTGCTGCGGCTCTTGACCGATCCGACCGGGATGCCGCGCGGGAACATCGAGGGCAGCGCGCCCGGGCCGAGCGTTCCCGCCGTGATGATCGTGTCGCCGACGTTGACGTTCTCGTTCTTCGACACGCGGTCGAGGATCAGTACGTCGCTCCCACCGCCGCCGCGCTTGATCACGCCGACGGCACTCGGGTGCGTGAGGTCCATTGCGGTGACCGCGCTCTGGTCGTCGGTGAGCAGCGTCACGCGCGAGACACCGGGCGAGACGCGCGCAACGGTCCCGACGAGCCCGCCCGAGCTTGCGACGACGACGTTGCCGACGCGTACCCCGTCGTGCGAGCCGGCGGCGATCTCGACGCTCTGGTCGATCGCGTTCAGCGGATTGACGAGCACCGACGCACGTACCTGGTGGAACGCTGCGATCGACGCGGGGCCGTGGTAGTTGAGCGCGGCCTTCAACTGCACGTTCTCCTGCACCGCGCCCTCGTCGAGGATCAACTGCTGGCGGTAATAGGCGATCTGCTTGCGGAGCTTCTGGTTCTCGGACTTCGCGTCGATCAACCCGCGCGTCCAGCTTGCGGCGTCGCGGAACGGCCGCGTGACGCGGTCGGCGGCGACCTCGAAGGGGCGCAGGGCGCTGGCCGCTGTCCCCTGCACGCCGTCGAGCGCGCTCGACCGGAAGGAGACGGTGATCAGGACGAGCGAGAGCAGCACGAGGCCACCCACGATGATCCGGCGCTTGAGGGCGCTGGAGCGACTCGAGGGATAGCCGGAGGAAGCGGCGCGCTGGACCGAAGAGCCCAGGACCGCGAGACGGACGGTCCGGTTGCGAGGCACTCGGGGGAGCGTAGCGTCAGAGCCGGGATGATCGCAGTCCCGGCACCAGCTCGGGCCCGGCAAACGGCGTCTACGCGGGCGTCAAGCTGGCTTCGCCGCTGTCGATCAACTCGACGTCCTCCTTGCGAATCGTCAGCGCCAGCACGAGGAGGGCGGCCAGCAGCATCACCGCTCCCACCGCGAACGCGACGTGGTAGCCGCTCGTCAGGGCCGAGTCCCGGGCGGCGACCGACGAGACCACGCCGTCGCCGAGGAGGTTGCTCGTCCGCGACGCAGCGAGGGTCGAGAGGATCGCAAGGCCGAGCGCGCCCCCGACCTGCTGCGACGTGTTGAAGAGCCCCGATGCGAGCCCGGCGTCCTCACGCCGTACGTTCGTCGTCGCGAGCAGGGTCAACGGCACGAACGTCATCCCCATGCCGACCGAGACGACGGCGATCGTCGGCAGCAGGTCGGGCACGTAGGAGCCGTGAGCAGGCAGCCGCGCGAAATAGAGGAGCCCTGCAGTGCCCATCGTGATCCCGGTGAACACGACGATGCGAATTCCGATGTGCCGGATCAGCGCCTGCGAGGCTCCTGCTCCGACGATGATCCCGAGCGTGAACGGCACGAAGGCGAGCCCGGCCTTCAGCGGCTTGTAGCCGAGGATCTCCTGCATGTAGAGCGACGCGAAGTAGAACATCGCGAAGAGGCCCGAGGCGACGAGCAGCATCGCTGCGTTGCTGCCGGAGAGCGAGCGCATGCGGAAGATGTCGAGCCTGATCAGCGGCGCCTTCGAGCGGCGCTCGATCACCACGAACGCTGCGAGCAGCAGGAACGCGAGCACGAACAGACCGGCGGTCCTCGACGAGCCCCAGCCGTAGCCCTGCGCCTTGACGATCGCGAAGACGAGCACCAGCAGGCCGCCGGTCACCGTCACGGCTCCCGCGGTGTCATAGGTCTCGGGCCGGTCGTCCGGCCGCGAGTTCGGCACGAAACGAAGCGACAGCAGAGCGGCCGCGATGCCGATCGGCAGGTTGACGAAGAAGACCCAGCGCCACGACAGCGTCTCGGTGAGGAAGCCGCCGATCACGAGCCCTGCGGCCGCGCCCCCGGCGGCGATCGCGCTCCAGACACCGAGCGCCTTCGTGCGCTCCGCGCCCTCGGCAAAGGTGGTGGTGACGATCGCCAGCGCGGCCGGCGAGACGAGTGCGCCCCCGAGGCCCTGGAGCGCCCGTCCGGCGATCAGGACGTCGGACGACTGGGCGACGCCGTTGATCAGCGAGGCGCAGGTGAACACGATGATCCCCGCGATGAAGAGACGCTGCCGCCCGAGCAGGTCGGATGCGCGCCCGCCGAGCAGCAGGAAGCCGCCGAACATCAGCGTGTAGGCATTCACGATCCACTGCAGGCTCGTCGGCGTGAAATGGAGCCCTGCCTGGATCGAAGGCAACGCGACGTTCACGATCGTGGCATCCAGCACGACCATGAACTGCGCGATGCAGACGAGCACGAGCACGAGCCACCGGTTCGTCTCCGGCTTCACGAACTTCCTCCTCTGTTCCCCCGACGGCAACCGTTCACCGCCCCACGCTACCGGTCGGCCCGACGCCCGCAGTGCACTCCTCAGAGATCCAGCACGGCCGTCGTCAGCGTCGAGGTCGGGACGAATCCGATCTGTGTGTTGATGTGGCGCATCGCAGCGTTGCGCTCCGCATTCATCGTCGCGACCGTCTCGACCTCCGGCCGGTCCGCGCGCAGGCGGCGGAGCGACTCGACCTTCACGGCACGTGCGAGCCCGAGCCCTCGTGCGGACGCGATCACGGCGGTGTCGTCGGTCGCTGCCGCTGTATGCCCGGGTGTCGTGCGCAGGTCGGTGAACGCGCCGATCTCGTCTTGGTCGTCGAGCGCGACGGTCACCCGGATCTCCCGGCCGCGCGCCGCTGCCGCCTGCTCGATGCGCCGCACCTCCTCGACTGTCGTCGTCCAGCCTTCGACGCCGGCCGGCGCAGGCGCGTCGTTCATCGCGTCGCGGGCGGCCGCGAACGACTCGACCAGTTCGTCCGGCGCGGGACCGACCCAGGAGCCCAGCCGCCAGCCAGCAGGAACGACGGGTTCGGGCAACACTGCAGTGCGCAGATCGAGCAGGGCACGAACGTCACGTTGGTCGTCCTTCGCACCGGCGTGAGCAGCAAAAGCGGCACCGGCTTCGTCCCAGTGGTGGCCGAAGAACGACCGGATCCCCTCGTCGCGCGCCGCATCGCATACGGTCTCGAGCAGAGCGGAGCCGATGCCGCGACGGCGCCGTCCCGGATCCACGAACACCTCGACGTAGACGAGCGCCGGCCCGTGGACGAAGAGCGCAGCCGATCCGGCGAGCAGGCCGTCCTCCTCCGCCACCCACCGCCGGCGGACGGAGCCGGCCGGCCAGTGCCGGTAGTAGGCGAGCGACAGCGACGGCTCGCGAACCGGCTCGTTCGGCGGGCTGCAGGCCACCTCGAGCGCGTGCAGCGCGAGCAGTTCGCCGGCGGCCGCGGCGGCCGCGTCGAGCGCCCGGATCACCATGCCCGCGTCTAGTAGCGGCGACCGTTCCGCGAACGCGAGCGCGGGCGGGCGCGCGAGCTGCGGTGGATCGCGTCGAATTCCTCGAGGCTGCGGCCCGATCCGACTGCGACGCAGGTCAGCGGCGACTCGGCGAGGTGCACGGGCATGTGCGTCTCGTGACGGAGCCGCTCGTCGAGCCCCTGCAGGAGCGCCCCGCCGCCGGCGAGCACGATGCCACGGTCCATGATGTCCGCGGCAAGCTCGGGCGGCGTCTTGTCGAGCGTCGACTTGATCGCATCGATGATCTGGTTGACCGGCTCCTCGAGCGCATGGCGAACCTCCTCGCTCGACAGGATCACCGTCTTCGGCAGGCCGCTGAGCATGTCGCGGCCGCGCACCTCGGCCTGCACCTCTTCCTTCATGGCGTGCGCCGAGCCGACTTCGAGCTTGATCTCCTCCGCCGTCTGCTGGCCGATCAGCAGCTTGTACTCGCGCTTGATGTGGTTGATGATCGCCTCGTCCATCTCGTCGCCGCCGACACGGAGCGACTGCGAGACGACGATCCCGCCGAGCGAGATGACGGCGACCTCCGTCGTGCCGCCGCCGATGTCGACGATCATGTTGCCGGTCGGCTCCGCCACCGGCAGTCCGGCGCCGATCGCGGCGGCCATCGGCTCCTCGATGAGGTAGGCCTTGCGGGCGCCGGCCGAGAGGGTTGCCTCTTCGACCGCGCGCTTCTCGACACCGGTGACGCCCGAGGGGACGCAGACGACGACGCGCGGGTGGGCGAAGCGATGCTGGTGCACCTTCTGGATGAAATGGCGCAGCATCTGCTCCGTGACGTCGAAGTCCGCGATCACGCCGTCCTTGAGCGGGCGGATCGCGCTGATCGTCCCCGGCGTGCGGCCGAGCATCCGCTTCGCCTCGAGGCCGACCGCGTGCACCTCGCCGGTGCGCTGGTCGATCGCGACCACCGACGGCTCCGAGAGGACGATGCCGCGCCCGCGGACGTAGACGAGGGTGTTCGCCGTCCCGAGGTCGACCGCCATGTCGCGGCCGCCGAACCCTGTGAGATAGCTGAAGATGCCCATCGAGCCGCGGCCACTCTAGCTTGCGAGCACTTCGCCCAACCAGCGTGTCGCTTCACGGTGCAACGGCGGGTTGTTCTCGGGGGTGTAGTAGGCGAGCGCGATCAGCGCCTGTGAGACGCACCAGCCCCTGGCGCGAAGCCACGTCGCGTCGTCCACCTGGAGGAGCTCCCGGAACCGGTCTCGCTCGCCGCGCGCCACGAGCTTCCACCCGACCATCACATCCAGCGCCGGGTCGCCGGCGCCGGCGCCGCCCCAGTCGAGCACCGCAGCCAGGCGCCCGTCGCGCACGAGCACGTTCCGTGCGTCGAGGTCGCAGTGGATCCAGACGGAGGGCCGGTCCCACTCCGGCGCGCGTATCGCCTCTTCCCAGAGCTCGAGCGCGCCCGCTGCTTCGACCCGCTCGAGCGCCTCACGAACGTAGCGGTCGCGCCGCGCGAGCGGCTTCCCGCGACCGCCCGACGGCTCGGGAGCGCCTGTGGTGCCGATCGCCTGCAGTGCGAGCACGAACGCGGCGACGTCGTCAGCCGACAGCGGGCCTGCGGGCAGCTCGCCGTCGATCCAGCCGAAGACCGACCACGACCAGGGATAGCCCGCGCCCGGGCGTCCGAGCGCAACCACGCGCGGGACGTCGACGGGGAGATGCGGTGCAAGCCGCGCGAGCACGTGCCGGTCTCGATGGTTTGCTTCGTCGGCCGCCCAGTCGATGCGCGGCAGTCGCACCGAGAGATCGTCGCCGAGCCGGTAGATCACGTTGACCGTTCCGTCGCCTGCGCGCGCGAGGGGCAGCTCCGCCCACTGCGGGAACTGCTCCCCGAGGAGCGCACGCACGAGTTGCTCGTCGATCTCGAGCTCGTCGTCGTGCATCCTCACGATCAGCCGAACCCGTAGGTGCCGGGGAACCGCGAGCCGAGCAGGCGGACCAGCAACGCTCCGGGCAGGCCGACGACGTTCAGGAAGTCACCCTCGATTCGCTCCACGAGGCTCGCGCCGAGGCCCTGGATGGCATAGGCGCCGGCTCGGCCCTCCCACTCCTCGGCTGTCAGGTAGTGGGCGAGATCGCGCGGTGTGAGCGCGCGGAAGGTGACGAAGGTCGACTCGGCGTGCAGCTCCTCCCAGGCCCGGGTCCTCAGGCAGAGCCCCGAGCACACCTCGTGCGTGCGCCCCGATAGACCCTCGAGCATGGCTTCGGCCTCGGTCGCGTTCGCCGGCTTGCCGAGCAGCTCGCCGTCCAGCAGGACCTCGGTGTCGACGCCGAGCACCGGCAGGCCGCCGCCGTCGACCGAGCGTGCCTTGCCGGCAGCGCGCTCGAGCGGCGAGGTGCCGGGCGCCTCGTGGAAGTCGGGCGCGACGACGTCGAAGGGAATGCCGAGCTGCTCGAGGATCGCGCGCCGCTGCGGAGACGTGGACGCGAGGATCAGCGGATCCGCCGTCAACGTTTTCTTGCGGCCCAGATCTCCTCGCAGGGCCACTTCTTCGCCCACTCGGCCGTGACATAGGAGTAGTAGTGATGGGTCTCGGCATCGGCCGGCGCCTGGATCTCGACGAGCCGCTCGATCTCGAGCCCGTTCGCGCGCAACAGGTCGATCCACTCACCGTGAGGCAGGTGGAACTCCACACCGCCGTCCGGCCACTCGAATCGGTGCATGCCGAACTGCGCGTGTACCAGCTGCTCCTTCGCCGGAACGTCGTCGTCCGAGCAGAGGATCACGAGCGTCGAGTTGCGGAGGAACACCAGCCGGCCGCCCGAGCGCAGCAGCCGTGCCGCCTCGGGGATCCACCGATACGGGTCGACCCAGATCGACGCGCCGTACTCGGAGACGACGAGGTCGGCGGACGCATCCGGCAGCCCGGTCGTCGCAGCGTCTGCCTCGATCAGCGGGAACTCGATCCCGGTCTCGGCCATCAGCCGCCGCGCCGTCGCGAGCTGCGCCGGGGTGATGTCGACACCCACCGGCCGCGCGCCCCGCTTCGCGAGCCACGCCGAGAAGTAGGCGGTGCCGCAGCCGAGCTCCACGACGTCGAGGTCGCGCACGTCCCCGAGCACGTTCAGCTCGGATTCGTCGATTCCCCAGATGCCCCAGGAGATCTCGTCGAGCGCCCAGTTGTCGGCGGCGCGCTCGTCGGTGTATTCGGCGTTCGACTGGGTCCAGAGCGCTGCGTTCTTCGCAGCGTCGAGAGAGGCCTGCTCTGAGTCCCGAGCACTCCCGAGACTCAGAGCAGACCTCTATGCCAGTCCATCGGGGAACCAGATCCCGATCTCGCGCTCGGCGGACTCGGGCGAGTCCGAACCGTGCACGAGGTTGTTCGGCATCGCCAACGCGAACTCGCCTCGAAGGCTGCCCGGGTCGGCATCGGCCGGGTTCGTCGCCCCGATCGTCCGGCGGCACGTCGCGATCGCGCCCTCGCCTTCGAGCACGAACGCGAGCGTCGGGCCGGACGTGATGAAGTCGACGAGCTCGCCGAAGAACGGCTTCTCGCGGTGCTCGGCGTAGTGCGTCTCACCGACCTCGCGGCCGGCGACGACCAGCCGCGCCGCCCGGACCTGCAGCCCGCGGCGCTCGAAGCGGGCGAGGATCTCGCCCGCGAGATTCCGCTCGACGGCATCGGGCTTGGCGAGGATGAGTGTGCGCTCGACGGCCATGCGGTCGCGCAGGTTACCTAGAACGTTGCCGGCGCGGCGGAGGCTTGGCCTCTCGGAACGGGATCGCTGTCGCGTCCGGCTCGATCGGCGTCTCGCAGTACGGGCACACCTGCCACAGCGCCTCGAGCGGCCTGTGACACGTGAGACAGGCCTGCCGGAGCTTGGTCGTGCAGACGGGGCAGACGAGGAAGTCCTCCTCGACCTCGGCGCGGCACACCGGGCACTGCAGGTCGCCGCCGCCGAGACGCTTCTCCATGGCCTTGATCTCGAGCTGGCGCTCGCGCACGTCCTCGACGTACTCGGGCGGGCGGAAGAGCATGTAGATCAGCGGGCCGATGAACGGGATGACGCCGAGCAGCGTGGAGACCCAGACGAGCATCGCATCGTCGATGCGGCGCTTCGCGTCCTTGTGCACCCAGTAGATGGTCGCGATCCAGAAGACGACCACGAAGAAGACCGCGAGGTTGCGCATGACGTACCACGTCGAGGAGTGGAAGAAGTCGTGCACGCTGCCGAAGCTCGTCGCGATCACAGGAGGATCCTCCCTAGCCCGTAGCCCGCAGCGAACGCGAGCCCGACGAAGAGCGCCAGGAGAAAGAGGGCGAACAGAAGGACGCTGATGCGTTCACCGGAGCGCGACATCGTATGCATTTCACTCGTCGGAGGTCAGGTCGGCAAGCAGGTAGAGCGAACCGGTGACGAGAACGCGCGGGCCGAGAGCCCGCGCGAGCAGCAGCGCGTCGTGGGGATCCTCGGCGATCTTCACCGTCGAAAACCAGTTTCGCGCCCGGGCAGCGACCTCCCCCGCGCCCAGGGACCGGTCGTTCGAGGACCGGGTCGCCACGAGCGCCGGCCCTGCCTGCGCCAGCCGCTCGAGCATCCCGTCCGCATCCTTGTCCCGCAGAATCGCTGCGACCACCACGTAGTCGCGGGGCTGCGGCAGCCGCTCGAGCAGCCAGTCGACCGCTTCCGGGGTGTGCGCCCCATCCCAGACCTCGGCGCCGCGGAGCTCGAACCGGCCGGGCAGCGCTGCTGCGGCGAGCTCCTCGACGGGCCTCCCGAGGAAGACCTCGACGGCCACCCGGGCGTCGCCGATCCGCACGTCGCGCCCACCGGCGAGCGTCTCGAACTCGGTGTCAGGCAGGACGACCGTCGACCCGGGCCGCGCCACGGCGAGCTTCTCCGCGGCGATGGCCTCACGGGTCTCGCCCAGCACGTCGGTGTGCTCGAGCGCGACATTCGTCAGCAGGACGACCGGCGCCGCGATCACATTCGTCGCGTCGTGCCGGCCGCCGAGGCCGGCCTCGATCGCGGCGGATTCGACCCCGCGGGCCCTGAAGTCGGCGAATGCGGCGGCGGTGACCGTCTCGAACTGGGTCGCGCCCACGGCCGTTGCGTCGGCGCGCACCCGCCCGACTGCCCGTTCGAACCCGTCGGGGTCCGTCTGCAGGCGCTCGTGCCAGCCGGAGACGTGCGGCGACGTGTACGCGACGCCGCCGACCGTCGCCGCGATCCGCCGCGCGGCCGTCGACTTGCCCTTGCTCCCGACGACGTGCACGGCACGAAAGGCACGCTGAGGGTTGCCGAGCCGGTCCAGCAGCGCGACCATCCGCTCGGTGCCGAAGCCGTCCGTCGGCCAGGGGCTGAGCGTCTCGAGCCAGTCAGTCGCCGATTGCATCGAGCTCGCGACGGTATCGCTCGAGCTTGTCGCGCTCCGCGTCGACGACCTCGGCCGGGGCGTTCTGCACGAAGCGCTCGTTCCCGAGCTGCCGCTCGGCCCGTTCGATCTCCTTGCGCAACCGCTCCCGCTCCGCGTCGGCGTCGCCGTTTCCCTTCGCCCGCTCGGGCTTGACGACGGCGGCGAAGATCCGCTCCTCCTCGCCCGTGAGCGACGGCACCACGCCCGAGCGGCGGAACATCTGCGCGAGGTCCTGCACGCGCTCCAAGGCCCCCGCCTGCGACTCGTCGCCGGCCTCGGGCCACGGCGCGACGATCAGGCGCGTCGCCCGGTCCGGGAGGTAGGACCAGATCTCCTCGGTGACGTGCGGCATCACGGGATGGAGCAGCTTCAGCAGCCGCTCGAGCGCCGCCGTCGCGGTCGCGCGCGCGTCGGCGTCCCCGTCGTAGAGGCGCTGCTTGACCGCCTCCGCGTACCAGTCGCAGAAGTCGTCGAAGGTGAGGTGGTAGAGCTCGTCGACGAGATGCGAGAAGTCGAACTCGTCGAGGAAGCGCTCCGCGGCGCGTTGTGACTGCGCGAGCCGGGCGAGCATCCAGTGCTCCTCGAGCGCCTGCGGACGTTCGTCGGGCACCGCGCCCTCGCCGGCCTGGAGGATGAGCCGGGCGACGTTCCAGAGCTTGTTGGCGAGCTTCCGGCCCTCCTCGATCGCGCCTTCGGAGAAGCGGACGTCCTGCGACGAGGCCATCTTCATCAGGCCGTAGCGCGTCGCATCTGCACCGTGCGCGTCGATCTGGGCGAGCGGGTTCATGCCGGTGCCGAGGCTCTTGGACATGCGGCCGCCGGTCGGCGCATGCACGGTCGAGTGGATGACGACGTCCCTGAAGGGGATCTCCCCCATCATCTCGAGCCCGGTGAAGATCATCCGGTTCTCCCAGAGCCGGATGATGTCGCGGGCCGTCGTGTTCATGTCGCCGGGGTAGAACGTGCGCAGGTCCTCGGTGTCGTCGGGCCAGCCGAGCGTGGCGAACGGCCAGAGCGCCGAGCTGAACCAGGTGTCGAGCACGTCGGTCGAGCGTGTCAGCTCACCGGAGCCGCACTCGCGACACGCGTCGGGCTCCGTCTCCTGCACCGTCACGTGCCCGTCCGGGCATTCCCACAACGGCAGCTGGTGCCCCCACCAGATCTGCCGCGAGATGTTCCAGTCGGGTGCCTCCTCGAGCGAGGCGATCGCGAAACGATGCTGCGACTCGGGGTGGAAGCGCACCCTTCCCGAGCGCAGCGCCGCCAGGGCGGGCTTCTTCAGCTCCTCCATGGAGCACCACCACTGCAGGGAGATTCGCGGCTCGATCCGGGTCTTGCAGCGGTCGCACAGCGCGACCGTGTGCCGGTACGACTCGCGCTTCTCGATCTGGCCGCGCTCGCGCAGCCACGCAAGGACCCGCTGCTCGGCCTCGTCCTGCGACAGCCCTGCGAGCTCGCCCGCCTCGTCGTTCATCCGCCCGTCCGGGCCGATCACCGTCAACTCTGGCAGGCCGTGGTCCAGCCCGATCTCGTAGTCGGTGGGGTCGTGTGCCGGGGTGATCTTCAGCGCGCCGGTCCCGAACTCCCGCTCGACGCGCTCGTCGGCGATCACCGGGACGGACCGCTCGACCCACGGGACGACGACCTGCCGGCCGATCGCATCGCGATAGCGCTCGTCCTCGGGATGGACAGCGACCGCGACGTCCCCGAGGATCGTCGCGGGCCGGACCGTCGCGATCGTGATGTGGCCGTCACCCTCGGCGAACGGGTAGCGCACATACGTGAGCGCATCGTCGACCTCTTCGTGAGCGAGCTCGAGATCCGAGAGGGAGGTGAGGTGGTACGGGCACCAGTTCCCGATCCGGTTTGCGCGGTAGATCCAGCCCTTGTCCCACAGATGCACGAAGAAGCGCATGACCGCGCGGACGTACGCCTCGTCCATCGTGAAGCGCTCGCGCCGGTAGTCGAGCGATGCGCCGATGCGGCGGAACTGCAGCATGATCTTGCCGCCGTACTCGCGCAGCCACTCCCAGACCCGCGCCTCGAACGCCTCGCGCCCGAGATCGTGCCGCGTCCTGCCCTCCAGGGCGAGGTGCTTCTCGACAGCGTTCTGGGTCGAGATCCCGGCATGGTCGTAGCCCGGCTGGAAGAGGACGTTGAAGCCTTGCATTCGACGAGTGCGCACGATCGCGTCCGCGAGCGACAGCTGCAGCGCGTGTCCCAGGTGCAGGTCGCCGGTCACGTTCGGCGGGGGGTGCGCGATCGCGAACGAGCGGCGCGACGGATCCGGGTCGGCGTTGTAGAGGCCCTCGGCCTCCCACGTCTCCTGCCAGCGCTCCTCGACGCCTTGCGGCTCGTATCTGGGCAGCATCTCGCTCACGGGCGGCCCATGCTACGCGTGCGGGGGATCAGGTCAGGCAGCGACTATGGCCCGATCATACCTACCGCGCCACGGCGTAGCCCTGCATTCCGCGCGCGTTCGCGGCCGCACGCAGCTGATCGCCCTCACGGGCGACAGCGCTGACCCGGCCGAGGGCCCAGGGCCCCGCAACGGTGACGTCGTGACCGCGCCGCCGCAGGTCGGAGATCGTCTCGTCTCCGAACCGGGACTCGACCGACAGCGACCGGGGCTCGAAGCCGCGTGGGTAGAACGACGAGATCAGGTGATCGGTATGCCACTCGGGCGCATCGATCGCCTCCTGCAGGCCGAGACCTCGGTCGACGTGGCGCAGGAGGACGTGCATGGCCCACTGCTCCTGCTGGTCGCCGCCGGGCGTGCCGTACGCGAGCCACGGCTCCCCGTCACGCAGCACGAGGCCCGGTGAGAGTGTCGTGCGGGGCCGCTTGCGCGGCGCCAGCGAGGACGGCAGCCCCTCCTCGAGCCAGAACATCTGCGCCCGGGTGCCGAGCGGCCAGCCGAGCTCCGGGATCGTCGGCGAGCTCTGCAGCCAACCGCCGCTCGGCGTCGCCGAGAGCAGGTTGCCGAAGCGATCGGCCACGTCGAGGTGAACCGTGTCCCCGCGTGTCGGCTCGCCGGCGCCCAGGACGTCGGACTCCGCGGCGACGAGCTGCGGCAGCCGCCCGAGCCCCGGCCTGAGCTCCCCGCTCGCGTCTTCGCCGATCAGGGCGCGGCGCTCGTCGGCGTACTCGGGGGAGAGCAAGTGATGTAGCTGTACATCTACGTCCCCGTAGTTCGCGTCCCTGTCTGCAAAAGCCAGCTTCGCGGCCTCCGTCAGCACATGCACGAGCTCGGCTTCCCCCAGGGATGCGATGTCGAAGCCCTCGAGCAGGCGCAGCTGCTGCAGGGCGGCGGGGCCTTGCCCCCACGCCGCCGTCTTGCACACCGTCAGCCCGCGGTAGTGGACGGTCGCCGGCGGCTCGAGCGTCGCCCGCCAGGCGGCGAGATCGTCGCCCCTGAGAAAGCCGCTCTGCTCCGCCGAGAAGCGGTCGATCTCCTCGGCGACGAAACCTTCGTAGTAGACCCGGCGGGCGCTCTCGACCGTCCCGTCCGACTCGTCGAGCACGCGGCGCCAGGTCGCCGCGAGTTGCGGGTTGCGAAACGTCGAGCCCGGCCTCGCGGCCGGAAGGTAGAGCTCGGCCGACCCGGGCCAGTGGCGCAGCAGCGGCTCGGCGCGCTCGATCGCGGCCGTGATCCCCTCGACAACGGGGTAGCCGTGCTCCGCGTACCCGATCGCGTAGGCGAGCACCTCGTCGAGCGTCCATGTCCCGAACTGCTCGAGCAGCAGGAGCCAGCCGCCGAACGAGCCGGGGACGCACGCCGCCTCGACACCGGTGCCTGGAACGAGCACGTGCCGCCGCGACCGGAAAGCCTCGATCGTTGCGCCTGCCGGGGAGACGCCCTGGGCGCACAGGACGAGCGGCTTCGCGGCGTCGACGGGCCAGAAGACCGCCGGGAGATCACCGCCGGGGCCGTTCAGATGCGGCTCGACGACCTGCAGGACGAATCCCGCTGCGCAGGCCGCGTCGAATGCGTTGCCGCCACGCTCGAGCACCGCCATGCCCGTCTGCGTCCCGAGCCAGTGCGTCGACGCGACGGCGCCGAACGTCCCGCGCAGCTCGGGACGGGTCGTGAAGCTCAGTTGCGCGCCCAGTCGGCGCCGACGTGGTCGAGGATCGTCGTCAGCAGCTCGAACGAGTGCATGACGTGCTCGTGCGCGAGCACTCTCGCGCCGGCGACGGAGCCCGCCGCGAGAGCCTGCCGGATCGCGCGGTGCTCTGCCTGGTTCCGCTCGTAGAGGCGTTCGAGCTCCTCGTCGACGGGCGCCCACACGGTCGGCCCCGAGAACGTGCGCCGAGCGCTCTTCGCCACGGACTCGATGAACGGCACGTCCGCCACGCGGTAGATGACGTCGTGGAACGCGTGGTTCGCGCGCATCCAGTCCGCCATCAGCGAGCGGCGCTCGCCGCCGGGCTCGTGCGAGCGGATCTCCTTCGTCAGCCGCGCGAACCGCTTCTCGCAGTCCTCGAGCTCGACCATCGCCTCCGGAGTCCACTTACGCGCCGCCAGCTCGGTGACGAGGGCCTCGAGCTCGGCGCGGACGAGGAACGCCTCGCGCAGGTCGTCGTGCGAGAGCGTGCGCACGCGGACGCCCTTGTTCGGCTCGAAGGAGACGAGCCCCAGCGCCGCGAGCCTGCGGAGCGCCTCGCGCACGGGTGTCCGGGAGACGCCGAAGCGCTCCGAGAGCTGCTCCTGGCGCAGAACCGACCCGGGCGCGAGCTCGCCCGAGACGATCGCCTCCTCGATCACGACCGCGATGTCGTCTGCCTTCGTGGATTCGAGCGTCACGACAGCAAATCGTACGCCGAAACCGTGAGGAAGTCCTTCAACGGCACCGAGAGAGCGACGTCGGTGAACACCTCCTTGGCGGCCGGCGCTGCCTCGACCAGGGCGATCTCCTCGCGCACCTGCGCCTCGTCGAAGCGCCCTGCCTGCACCCACGACCACACCTGGGCGCGGGAGATCTCGGCCGTCGCAGCGTCCTCCATCAGATTGTCGATCGCTGCCGCGCCGACACCCTGCAGCCAGGCATCGACGTAGCGGACTCCCACGCTGACGTTCACGCGCAGTCCCTCGTCGGTGATCGCGCCGCCCGGGACCTCGAAGTCGACGAGCTCCTGCTCGGTGACGTGCACATCGTCGCGCTTGCGCTCGACCTGGTTCGGGCGCTCGCCGAGCACCGCGTCGAACTCGGCCATCGCAACGGGCACGAGATCGGGATGCGCGACCCAGGTGCCGTCGAAGCCCGCACCCGCCTCACGCCGCTTGTCCTCGGTCACCTTCGCGAGCGCGATCGCGTTCACCTCCGCGTCGCGCCGCGAGGGAATGAACGCGGCCATGCCGCCGATCGCATGCGCCTCGCGGTCGTGACACGTCTTCACGAGCAGCTCGGCGTAGGCGCGCATGAACGGCACCGTCATCGTCACCTGCGCGCGGTCGGGGAGCACCGCGCCCAGCTTCTTGATGCAGCTGAAGATGTAGTCCCAGCGTCCCGCGTTGAGGGCGCACGAATGGTCGCGCAGCTCGTAGAGGATCGCGTCCATCTCAAAGGCGGCCAGGATCGTCTCGATCAACACCGTGCACTTGATCGAGCCGTGCGGCAGCCCCAGCTCGGACTCGGCGAGCGCGAACGCCCTCGCCCAGAGCCGTGCTTCCTCGTGCGACTCGAGCTTCGGGAGGTAGAAGTACGGCCCCGTCCCGCGCTCGAGCTGCTCGCGGGCGTTGTTGAACACGACCAGCCCGAAGTCGAACAGCGAGGCGCTGACCGGATTCCCGTCGACCTCGTGGTGTCGCTCGACGAGGTGCCAGCCGCGCGGCCGGATGATGAGCGTCGCCACCTCGTCGTCGAGGCGATAGCTCTTCTCGGGCGTATCGAGCTCGATCATTCCCCGCACGGCGTCGTGCACATTGCGCTGTCCGTGGCGCACGTTGTCCCAGGTCGGCGAGTTGGCGTCCTCGAAGTCCGCCATGAACACCTTGGCGCCCGAGTTGAGGGCGTTGATCATCATCTTGCGGTCGACCGGGCCGGTGATCTCGACCCGCCGGTCCTGCAGGTCGGCGGGCGCCGGCGAGACCGTGAAGTCCTCCGGCGCCCGCACGAACCGCGGCCGGCTCCCCCGCCGCGCCTCCCGGACCGCGAGCAGGCGCTCGCGCTCGGGATTCAGCTCCCGATGGAGGCGCTCGACGAACCCGAGCGCCTCCCCCGACAGCACCTCTACTTCTGCGCGAATTGGGCTTCCTCCGTCGAGCCGTGGAGCGCGAGAGTGGACGAGTCCTTCGACACCGCCTGCATCACCTTGTCGAAGTATCCCGCACCGACCTCACGCTGATGCCTGGTGGCGGTGTACCCGTCCGGCTCGAGGGAGAACTCGCGCTCCTGCAGCTCGACGTAGGCGCTCATCCCGCGGTCACGGTAGCCGCGGGCGAGCTCGAACATGCCGGCATTCAACGAGTGGAAGCCGGCGAGGGTGATGAACTGGAAGCGGTAGCCCCACTCCCCGAGCTGCTGCTGGAAGCCGGCGATCTCCTCGTCCGAGAGCGCCTTGCGCCAGTTGAACGACGGCGAGCAGTTGTAGGCCAGGAGCTTGCGCGGATGCCGCTCGTGGATCGCCTGGGCGAACGCGCGTGCCTCCCGCAGATCGGGCGTCGACGTCTCGAACCAGAGAACGTCCGCGTACGGTGCGTAGGCCAGCGACCGCGCGATCGCCGAGTCCAGCCCGTCGGTGACGTGGAAGAAGCCCTCGCTCGTGCGCTCGCCCGTCACGAAGGGGGCGTCCTGCTCGTCGATGTCGGAGGTGAGCAGCGTGGCGCTCAGCGCGTCCGTGCGCGCGACGAGCACCGTCGGCACGTCGAGCACGTCGGCCGCGAGACGCGCCGCCGTCAGCGTGCGGATGAACTGCGCCGTCGGCACCAGCACCTTCCCCCCGAGGTGGCCGCACTTCTTCTCCGCGGCGAGCTGGTCCTCGAAGTGCACCCCGCCGGCACCCGCCTCGATCATCGCCCGCATCAACTCGTAGGCGTTCAGCGCCCCACCGAACCCGGCCTCCGCGTCGGCGACGATCGGTGCGAGCCAGTCCGTCCCGTTATGGCCCTCCGACCAGTCGATCTGGTCTGCGCGCAGTAGTGCGTTGTTCAGCCGCCGCACGACCTGCGGCACCGAGTTCGCCGGATAGAGGCTCTGGTCGGGATACGTCGATCCGGCCAGATTCGCATCCGCGGCCACCTGCCAGCCGGACAGGTAGATCGCCTGCAGCCCGGCCTTGACCATCTGCACCGCCTGGCCGCCCGTCAGCGCCCCCAACGCATTCACATAGCTCCCCGAGGTCAGAAGCGACCAGAGCCGCTCCGCCCCGAGCCGGCCGAGCGTGCACTCGGGCACCACCGAGCCGCGCAGCCGCACAACGTCCTCCGCGCTGTAGCTGCGGCTGATCCCCGCCCAGCGCTCGTCCTGCGCCCACTGCGCCTCCAGGCGCGCCGTCTGTTCTTGGATCCGAACTTCGGTGTCCATCGCACCCTCCAGGGTCAGATTCCCGATTTTCGGATCCTAGAAGTAGTGGAATCGACTGTCAACCGGCCCGGACGGCCAAGGATCGGGGCGTTTGGGATCCAATCCGACCTGCTGCTGGATCAAAAAGGTCGGACGAGAGCGCGCGACCCGCCGACGGCGCGCGGCCTCAGTCGTAGTTGCGGAAGACGACCTCTGCGACGCAGACCGGCTTCTCGCCGCCCTCGCGCTCGATGGTCGTCCTCATCGTCACCTGGCTGCCGCCCTCGATCTCCTCCACCTGCACGATCTCGAAGGAGCCGCGAACCCGGGAGCCGACCGGGACAGGAGCCGGGAAGCGGACGCGATTGAGGCCGTAGTTGATGCCCATGCGGCCCTCCCGCGGGACGACCTCGGACGACATCACCGGGATCAGCGAGAGCGTCAGGTACCCGTGACCGATCGTCGTTCCGAACGGACCCTCCTTCGCGCGCTCAGGGTCGACATGGATCCATTGATGGTCGCCCGTTGCCTCGGCGAACGCATCGATCTTCTGCTGGGGGATCTCGATCCAACTCGACGGACCGAAGACGTCGCCGACCGTCATAGGCTCGTTCCGGGCGGACGGCTGCCGCCGGCTACGCCGACTCCTCGGCGAGCTCGTCGGCGAGCTCGTCGGGCTCGACCGCATCGGCGCCCGCGCTCGTGACGAGCGTCGGCTTGAGGCCCTTCTCGATCGTCTCCTTCGTGATCACGCACTTGGAGACGTCCTTGCGGGAGGGCAGCTCGAACATCACGTCGAGCAGCGCGTTCTCGATGATCGAGCGGAGGCCGCGCGCTCCGGTCTCACGGTCGAGGGCCTTGTCGGCGATCGACCACAGCGCATCGTCGGTGAAGACGAGGTCGATCGAGTCGTAGTTGAAGAAGCGCTGGTACTGGCGCGTGAGCGCGTTCTTCGGCTCGGTCAGGATCTGCACGAGATCCTCGCGCTTGAGCTGATGCACTGCGCTGAGCACCGGCAGACGGCCGATGAACTCGGGGATCAGGCCGAAGTTCAGAAGATCCTCGGGCATCACCTCGGCGAGCAGCTCCGCACTTGCGGAGTCGCGCTTCGACGAGATGTCGCGCCCGAAGCCGACCGCGTTCTTGCCGACACGCTTCGCGATGATCTTGTCGAGGCCGGCAAACGCGCCGCCGCAGATGAAGAGGATGTTCGTGGTGTCGATCGAGAGGAACTCCTGGTGCGGGTGCTTGCGCCCCCCCTGCGGCGGCACCGAGGCGACCGTCCCCTCGAGGATCTTCAGCAGCGCCTGCTGCACCCCCTCGCCCGACACGTCCCTGGTGATCGAGGGGTTGTCCGCCTTGCGCGCGATCTTGTCGACTTCGTCGATGTAGATGATCCCCGTCTCCGCCTTCTTGATGTCGAAGTCGGCAGCCTGGATCAGCTTCAGCAGGATGTTCTCCACATCCTCGCCGACGTAGCCCGCCTCGGTGAGCGCGGTCGCGTCGGCGATCGCGAACGGCACGTTGAGGATCCGCGCGAGCGTCTGCGCGAGATGCGTCTTGCCGCAGCCGGTCGGCCCGAGCAGCAGGATGTTCGACTTCTGCAGCTCGACCTCGCCGTCCTCGACCCCCATCTGGACGCGCTTGTAGTGGTTGTAGACCGCGACCGACAGTGTGCGCTTCGCCTCTTCCTGCGAGACGACGTACTCGTTCAGCGAGCTGTAGATCTCCTTCGGCCGGGGGAGGTTCTCGAGGTCGAGGGAGGTCGGGGTCGTGAGCTCCTCGTCGATGATCTCGTTACAGAGATCGATGCACTCGTCGCAGATATAGACCCCGGGACCGGCGATGAGCTTCTTGACCTGCCGCTGCGACTTGCCGCAGAAGCTGCAGAGAAGCTGCTCGTTTCCTTCACTCGCGCGCGCCATCCCGACTCTCCTTTTACCCCGATTTCGCCTGTACGGCTAGTGCGGTCGTATTAAGCAGCGGCCTCATTGCGGACTGTGTCGCGGTGTGTGATGACGGAATCGATGATCCCGTAATCGACAGCTTCAGTGGGGCTCAGGAAGAAGTCTCTCTCCATATCGCGTGAAATCTCCTCCTGGGTCTTGCCGGTGTGCTCGGTGTAGATCTCCTCCAGGCGCCGCTTGAGGCCGATCACCTCGCGGGCCTGGATCTCGATGTCGGTGCCCTGGCCCTGGAACCCGCCGGACACCTGATGGATCAGGATCCGTGAGTTCGGCAGCGACATGCGCTTCCCTTTCGCGCCCCCGGCCAGGAGCAGCGAGCCCATGCTCATGGCGATGCCGACGCAGATCGTTTGAACGTCCGGCTTGATGAACTGCATCGTGTCGTAGATGGCGAGCCCGGAGTAGACCGAGCCGCCCGGGGAGTTGATGTAGAGGAAGATGTCCTTGTCGGGATCCTCCGACTCCAGGTGCAGCAACTGAGCGATGATCAGGTTCGCGATCTGATCGTCGACCGGTGTCCCCAGGAAGACGATGCGCTCTGCCAGCAGGCGCGAATAGATGTCGAAGGCGCGCTCGCCACGTGAGGTTTGCTCGACGACCATTGGGACTAGCGGGCTCATTAGCTCTACTCCTTGCTGCCGGGGGTCCACAGTTTCGGTGACTCGGCCGGTTCGTCCTTCTCCGGCGTCCAAATCGATTCGCGCGCCTCGTGCAACTCGGGAGCGATCGGCTGCACCTCGGCCGCGATCCGGTCGAGCGCCTTCTTCAACCGGATGTCGTCGCGAACGCGGTCTGCGCCGCCCTCGGCCACGAAGGCGTCGATGTCCTCGTCGCTCTCGCCGGCGGAGCGCAGCTCTTCGCGGATGTCGTCGTCGGTCACCTCGATGCCGAGCTGGTCGGCGACCGCCTCCAGCACGAGCTCGCGCGAGACCGACAACGAGGCCTCGGTGCGGAGGCGCTGCTCGAGCGCCTCGGGTGTCTGACCGGTCAGCTGCAGATAGGTGTTCGCGTCGATGCCGCGCTCCTGCAGGCTTCGTGCGAGACCGTTGAGGAGCTCGCGGGTGCGAGCCTCGACGAGGGGGCCGGCAGCGGTGAAGTTCGACGCTCGCACGAGCTCGTCGACCGCCGCGGCGCGGAAGAGCCCCTCGATCTCGTCGTCGATCTGTGCGCGGAGACGGCCTTCGACGTCGGCACGCAACTCTGCCAGCGTGTCGAACTCGGAGGATGCCTTGGCGAGCCCGTCGTCGAGCGGCGGCAGGACGCGCTCCTTCAGTTCCTTGACGGTGACCGTCGCCTTGCGGTTCGTCCCGTCGGCGAGCTCGTATGCGACCTCGCGGCTCTCACCGGCGGAGAGCCCGAGAACCCCGTTCTCGACCTCCTCGACGAGGCGCTCCGAGCCGAGCTCGACGACGTAGTCGCGCTGCGACGTCCCGTCCTCGGCCGCGAGGTCGATCACGGCGGTGTCACCCTCCTGTGCGGGGCGGCCCTCGACCGGGACGAGCTCGGCCGCGATCCGCTGCAGTGTCTCGAGCTCGGCCTGCACCGCCTCCTCCGGAACGGCGGCTTCGACCTTCGGCACCTCGAGCTTCGTCCAGTCCGCCGGCTCCGGCTTCGGCTGCACCTCGACGGTGGCCGCGAAGCTCCAGTCCTCGCTGTCCGACGTCGGGAGGTCGTACTCGTACTCGGGCTGCGCAATCGGGTTGACGCGCGCGCGGGCCGCGGCGTTCCAGAACCACCCGCCGATGTGACTGTCGACCGCCTCCGCGTAGATGCGCTCCCTACCGACCCGCTGCACGAGGAGCGGCATCGGCACCTTCCCTTTCCGGAAGCCCGGGATGCGCACGCTGGCCGCGAGATCCGTTGCCGCATGCTCGACGGCATGGTGCACGTCGTGGGCCGGCACGTCGACGGTCAGCTTGACCTTGTTCTCGGGGAGCTCCTCGACTTGTGCGGCCATGTGGCGCCATTGAACCAGACCTGTACCGTCCGAGGCAGTGGACGCCGAAGCAGCGATCAAGGCCCGGAGGACGCATAAGCAGTACGGATCGGCGCCGGTGGACCGTGAGACGCTCCGGGAGCTCGTCGACCTCGCACGCTTCGCCCCGAACCACAAGTTGACCCAGCCGTGGCGCTTCCGCGTCCTCGGGCCCGAGATCCGTGGCCGGATCGAGGAGCTCGCGGGCGAGAAGGAGGCGATGAAGCTCCGCCGGGCGCCGACGCTCGTGCTCGCCACGGCGTGCCTCTCGGGAGAGCCACACCTCGACGAGGAAGACCTGCACGCAACCGCCTGCGCCGTCTACGCGATCCTCCTGGGCGCGACGAACCGGGGCCTTGCCTCGTACTGGCGCACACCCTCGTGCTTCACCGAGGAGCCGATCCGCGAGGCGCTCGGGCTCGCCGGCGAGGAGCGCGTCGTCGCACTCGTCCATCTGGGCCCTGCAGCGAGCGAGCCGCCCCCGAAGGAGCGGCTCGCACTCGACGACGTGCTGCGGTTTCTCCCGTAGCCTCGGAGCTACGGGGTGACCGGCGCCGCAACCGGCGGCGCTGAGGGTGGCGTCGCCACGTTCGGCGCGGCCTGCCCGGCGTTCTTGAAGCTCTGGCGCAGGAGCAGCACCGCTGCGCGCGCGCGCAGGACACCGGCCCGCATCTCGAGGTTCGACGCGCGGATCTGCAGATTGGCCTCGCGAACGAGCGGCCGGATCTGGCTCCGCTTGAGCCCGGCCTGGCGAGCGGCGACGACGTCGGCATGCAGCTTGGCGCGGTCGCTGAGGCAGACCGAGAGCAGCGAGCGCCAGTCGCCCGTCAGCTTCAGGACGTCGATCTTGATCTTCGCCTTCGCCGCTGCCTTGTCGGTGCCGACGAGCGTCTGCGCGTCTGTCTGCAGCGTCTGAGCGTCGGCGAGCACGGCGTCGTGCTTCGTCTTCACGTCGGTCTGCAGATGCGTGATGTCGGCATTGATCGCTGCGAGGGGGTCGTCGGCGAGCGCGACCACAGGCAGGATCGCCGCCACAGCGAGCGCCAGGGCCGTCAGGTAGAGGAACTTCTGCATCGGGGTTTTCTCCTTGGTCTGGTCGATGAGTGACGGGCGCATCGTGGACGCCTCGCGTCAGTCGCAGATCTCGCGGGCGTAAGGCGCGCGTAAGGCGGAGGACGTCGGGACAGTGCGGGCGAGAGGAGTCGAACCTCCAAGAGCCGAAGCCCACCGGGACCTAAACCCGGCGCGTCTGCCAGTTCCGCCACGCCCGCGCGGTCGAGAGACAGCGTAACCGCGCGGTCCGGCGTCCTACGTGCGGACGCGCGCGACGCGCGAGGCACCGATCGGCCGCTTCGCAGCGTCGAGGGCGGTCACGGAGACGAACCGCGGCTTGTCGGCAACCGTGATCGTCGTCTCGAATCCGGCCGCCGCCACGGTCTTCTGGACGGCGAGCGCGTCCACCTGGTCGCCCGCGGACACGCGCCAGTGAGCCGTCTCCGTGCTTCCGTTCCAGCTTGCGTACACGCTCACGGTGTTCCCGCGACGAATCGCCGCGACGGCCGGCTTCGACTTGGGCCGGCCCACCCAGGTGTTGCGGAACGCACGGTAGTTCCACGCGCCACCGTCGAACCTCGCGTCGAACCGCACGTCGCCGGTCGGCCCGAACTCCGTGACGTAGGGCTGGGTGCCCCAGCCGACGAGCATGGCGTCGCCACCGAGCACCTGCGCATTGCCCATCGCAACGGAATCGAGCGCATCCGGATGGCGATAGTCCTGCAGGACGTTCGCCTGCATTGATCCGAGATCGAGGCCGAGCCGAATCGCACGTGACTGGGCGGACGAAGGCCCCGGGCCGTCGTCGAACAGCGTGAGCGTGCCGTCGGGATGCGCCCGGGCGTCGTGCTGGTACATGAACCGCGCCGACGGCCCGAGCTCGAAATCGCTGCTCCGGCCTCCGAGCCGCCACAGCACCTTGCCGCTCGAGCGGTCGACCTTGTAGACGGCCGAGGTGTTCCGGGCGGAGATCAGGAGATTGCCGTCCAGGTCGACGTCGATCGAGTTGACGTGGAAGTAGTCGAACGGGTCGAGGACCGGCGAGTAGGTGTCCGTCAGCGGCACGTGGTCGAGGCTGTGCCACTCGAACAGCACCGCTCCCGTCTTCACGTCGATCTCCTGGACGATCGAGTCGAGCACGTTCCCGACGGCCGGGCCGCCGACCGCCGTGAGATCAGCCTGGAGCGCGTTGTAGACCGTGATCAGCGCGGTGCCGTTCGGGGTGAGCAGGAACTCGTGGACGTCCGCCTTGAAGCCGTTTCCCGCCTGCACGCGCGCGACGGTCGAGTAGGTCTCGTCGAGGATCACACCCTCGCCCTGGCCGGTGCCGACGGTCGAGATGGCGCCCTCCCACCAGGTGAGCACCGGCTTGCCGCCGAGGAACTGGCGGCGGAAGTTGATCGCGACCTCCTTCAGCGGGCGGAAGAAGACGACGTTGCCCGCGTTGTCGACGATCATCGGGCCGCGCTGGCCCGGGCCGGTCAGGGTGGCGAGAAAGAGATGGCCCGGAGCGGGGTGCGTCAGCGTCGAAACGCTGATCGTCGGCGGCCGTAGTGTCGGCTCGCTCACGTACGCGGCGACCCCCGGCGGGCTCGCCGCCGTCTCGAAGCCTGCCCTGGCGAACCGCGGCAGCGTCAGCGCGGCGAGGGCCGCGCCCGAGGTTGCGAGGAAGTCCTTCCGGGACAGGTGCGCAGCCACGAAGGCGCAATACAACAGCACCTCGCGCACCTGCGCAACGTCGAGCCTCGACGCCCTCGAGCGGGCGGCCGAGCCATGGCCCCGGGTGGAATCGAACCACCGCACGGAGCTTCGAAGGCTCCCGCTCTGTCCTCTGAGCTACGGGGCCGAGCTCCCGAAGCCTAGCGAGGGCGGCGAACGTGGCTCACGGCCACGGTCGCCGAATCAGATCCAGTCGACGACGGTCCGTGCGTCGGCGCCCGGAAGCGGCATCGATTCGGCCTCTGCGCCGACGGCGTCCCGCTCGGTTCGCGAGAGCCTGCGCCAGGGCTGGATCGTCAGCGTCCGCTCGGCCCTGCGCCACGTGCCGACGATGTCGCCCGAGACGAGGACCGCCCCGGGCCACACGCGCGGCGTCCACAGCTCGGCACGCCGGCCGGCGTGCGGCACGATGAGCGCCCGGTCCTCGTTCGTGCCGCGCAGGGTGAACGCATCGCCGCTCGGGAGCAGGCGCGCCCCTGCCGTCGGCCCTGCCGGTTCGCGAACGACCGCTTCGTCGCGGGCGAGCAGCCACGCATCACCGACCGGCGTCACGACACCGACGAGCTCGGCCCGGAGGTCGCCGAACGCGCGGACGGCCGCCTGGACCCCGATCCCCGCCCACCTCCCGAAGGCCGTCGACGTGGCCGGGCCGAAGATGTGCAGGTAGCGGCGCGCCAGCTCGCGGGTCGCCTCCGCTGCGCCGATCGACGGCGCCGGCACGGTCCACACCGTCGGCCGCCGGGCGCCCTCCCAGCGGATCGCGAGCCTGCCCGTCAATGCGGCATAGCGAAGGTTGTTCCCGTGCACGCCGAGCGCCCGTCCCGCGTCGTCGTACCTCATGCGCGTGCCGCCGAGGTAGGTGTCCAGGCGCGCAGCCAGGTCTTCCGCCTTCTCGCGGGTCTTGCCGGAATCGGGCAGCCGGGCGAGCGTGAACACGGCGAGGTCGCGTGCGGCGACGACGTACACCTGGTATCTCGGCCCCCAGACCTGGACGAGCGAGGGATCCTCCCAGGCGGACGGTGCAGCGCCTTCCACCCGCGCGTGGATGGACAGGAGCGCGGCACGGGGCATGCTGTCCTGCAGGCCGGCCCACGCCGCACGGCGGAGCGACGCGCGTCCCGCCGGCAGCCGCTGATCGAGCGCTCCGACGCGCCGCCTGAACGCGAGGATCTGCCCGCGCGTCACCCTCAGCCGCGCCGTCGCCACGACGGTGATCCTAGGCGGCGATCCCAGGCCGGCGCCGCTCAAAGGCAGCGCGAAGGGTGGCGAACGGGACTCGAACCCGCGACCACCGGGACCACAACCCGGGGCTCTACCAACTGAGCTACCGCCACCGCGCGCTGCTCATCGTAGCGGCGGCCCGGACGGGAGACCCGCGGTGCCGGCAGCCGAACGGTAGGGAGGCTCGAGGCCTCCCTACCGTCAGCCCGGATGCGCTGTTCCGGGCCTAGACCGACGTCGCGAGACGGCCGCGGTTGTGAGTGAGGACGGCGAACGCGAAAGCGGCGAACGCAACGAGAACGACGGCGGCGCCGATCGCGGCGATCCCCCAGTCGAAGCCGCCGGGATGCGCGACAACCGGTGGCTGCGAGGGCACCGTGGAGTTGCCCGGGCCGGGCCCGGTCATCATCGCGGATGCGCTCGCTGCGAATGCCAGCGACACGACCCCGAAGGCGGGGGTCAGCCAGATCCTGAACCAACGACGGTTGCGCTTCATCTCCGTTCCTCCCTGCTCGATGTGCCTCTCCTGCCTGTCATGCCCACATGACGGCGGCGGGCACTCGCGTCTTTCGCCTGCGCACGGGCTTGACAGAGCGGGTGTCGCGCCCGTCACACTTCGTCCGAGATGCTTGGTGGCGAGCTCTTCCGGGATCTACCGGAGCCGGAACTGCGGCGCCTCGTCGCGATCGCCAAGCGGCGCCGGTTCTCGCGCCACGAGGTGGTCTTCCACCGGGGTGACCCGGCCGACACCCTGCACCTGATCTCGCTCGGACGGTTCGCCGCCCGCGCCGAGAGCGGCGGCGAAGCCGTGACCGTCTCGGTTCACGGGCCGGGAGACGCGTTCGGCGAACTGGCGCTCCTCGCCTCCGAACAGCGGCGCTCGACCACGGTCGCCGCCGTCGAACCGGGCGAGACCTACGCCGTCCATCGCGACGCCTTCACGCGGCTGCGCAGCGACTACCCGGCGGTGAACGAGGTGCTCGTCCGCCTTCTGGCCGCCCGCGTGCGGCGGCTGAGCGAGCTCTATGTGGAGGCGCTGTTCACCCCCGCCGAGACGCGCGTCCTGCGCCGCGTGCAGGAGCTCGCTGCCCTGTACGGGCGCGGCGCACCGGGCACCGTGATCCCCTTCTCACAACAGGAGATCGCCGGGCTGGCGGCCACGTCACGAGCGACCGTGAACCGCGTGCTTCGGGCCGAGGCGGCCAGGGGGCTCTTCGAGCTCCACCGGGGGCACACGACCGTCGTCGACCCGGAAGCACTCGCGAGACGAGCCGGCAGCCCGGGCGCGGAGCATCGCGCTCATGCGTGAGCTGCGCCCCGGCATCTGGCACTGGCAATCGCCGCATCCCGGCTGGAACGACGAGCAGTGGTGGCCCGAGCTCGTCTCGTCGTACGCGATCGAGCTCGGCGACGACGTCGTCCTGTTCGACCCGCTCTCCGTTCCCGACGAGCTGCGCAAGCACGCGACCGCCGTCGTCCTGACGGCGCCGTACCACGAGCGCGATGCCCGGCGGCTCGCCCTTCCGGTGCACACACCGCCTGCCGACACGTGGCAGGACTGGGTCGAGAAGTTCGGCGTCGACCCCGACCGCGTGCGCGGTCTGGAGAGCGATGACCTCGCCTGGCTGCGCGCGGGCGAAGGCGAAGGGCACGTTCACGGCCCCGGGGCATGGCCGTTCGGCATCACCGCGTACGCGGGCCGCGAGGACAACGATCTCCTCCTCTGGCTGCCGTCGATCAACGTGCTCGTCACCGGCGACTCACTCTCCGACTTCGGCGACGGGCTGGGGATCCAGCTCGGCGGCCGCAAGCACGTGACGCGTGAGGAGGTCGCCGACCGGCTCCGCCCGCTGCTCGACCTGCCGGTGGAGCTCGTGCTGCCGGCGCACGGCGAGCCGACGGACCGCGCAGCGCTCGGGCGCGCGCTTTCCTAGACCTCACGCTCGGCGAGTGCGCCCGGGAGGATTCGAACCTCCGACCAACGGCTTAGAAGGCCGCCGCTCTTCCACTGAGCTACGGGCGCGCCCCGTGAGAGTACCGCTGCTCTCCGCTAGCGACGGACGCCGAAGTCCGTGGTGATGATCGTCACCTCGCGCCCGCGATAGACCCCGGGCGCCCGGGCAACGTGCACCGACGAGACGCCGATCTCTCGCCACGTCGGCGACAGGATGTTCGCCCGGTGCTCGGGCGAGCGCATCCAGAGCTCGAGCGCGGCGGCCGGCCCTACCTGCGGCGACGACCAGAGCAGGTTCTCGCCGACCGACCAGTAGCCGTAGCCGCCCGGCCCGTACCAGTGGCCGATCCGCTTCCAGAACGCAGTGCCGTTTGCCGAGCTGTGCTCGAAGAAGCCGTCGACGGCCATCTGTTCCGAATGCGCCGCAGCCGCCTCGGTCAGAGAGGCACTCACTCTCAGCGGGACGAGACCGTGCTGCGCCCTGATCCCGTTCATCTGGGAGAGCACACCGGCGTCGAGCGTGCTGAGCGCAACTCGGCGCCCGGCGAGTGCGGCCGGCACAGCCACGGCACCGCAGAGCAGCGCAAGCGCGACTACAACGGCGATTCGCTTCACCACACGCCGACTATCTCGTTGCGAGCCGGGCCGTGCAACCGGAAACCTACGGGGGCTCGACCTCGGGGACGCCGCCACGGCGCATCGCGAGCTGATCGCGCACGATCACCTGCAGCGTTCCCGCAACCGGAATCGCTGCGAGGGCGCCGAGAATGCCGGCGATCTCGGCGCCGATGAGCACGGAGATGAGGACGACGAGCGGGGAGAGCTGCACGGTGCGGCCGTAGATCACCGGTTGCAAGAAGTGATTCTCGAGCTGCTGGTAGACGATCACGAACACGACGGCCACGATGCCGGCGGGCACCGAGTGCAGGAAGGCGACGATCGCGACGATGATCCCCGCGATCGTCGCGCCCGCCAGCGGGATCAGATCGAGGAACGCAACGACCAGGCCGAGCGCCACCGCGTACGGCACTCCCATCAAGAGCAGCACGACGGTGATCGACGCGCCGGCGATCAGGCTGATCAGAATGTTCCCCGTGATGTAGCCGCCGACCGTCTTGGAGATGTCCTCGCCGATTCGTCGCCAGCGTTGCTGCGAGTCCTCTGGAAAGAGCAGATACGCACGTTCGACCCAGCCCTTTCCCTCGAGCAGCATGAAGAACGTGAGGAAGACGATCGTCACCGTCGCCGCGATGACCGTGATGATGCTCTTCGTCACGGAGACCGCGGCGCCCGACAGCCCGAGCACCTTCTTCGCGCCGCCGTTCTTGACCTGCTGGCGCACCTTCTCGACCACGTGGTACTTGCGCTCGAGAAAACCGAGCCGGCCGCGTCCATGCGTGAGGTCGTTCACGTACCCAGGTGTCGCCTGAGCGAAGCCGTTGACCTCGTCGATCAGCTTCGGCACGAAGGTCGCACCGATCGCCGTGACGACGATCAGCACGACGACGTATGAGATCACGATCGCGGGCGCACGCCCGACCCGCGCGCGGCGCTCGATCAAACCGACGAGCGGGTTGAGCGCGAGCGCGAGGAACAGCGCGATCACCACCCACGCCAGGATGTGGCGCGCGATCCAGACCACCTCGAGCGTGATCGCGACCGCGAGGACGATCATCACCACACGAAGGATCGTGCGGGGGCGAAGCTCGATCACGCGCTCTGGCGTCATCGGGAAAGGATCCCCGGCCAATCGGACGTTGGTACGGTGCGCGGCGTGAGCCTGCGCTCAGCACCGGTGACCGAGCACGCGAAGCTGCCGAGCGGCGGCACCGTCACGGTCTGGGTCGGCATCCCCGACGATCCGTACATCAACGACAAGTCCGCTCTACAGACCGTCGACGTCCAGTTGCACGAGGGAGATGCCGTGCTCGCCTCGCTCTCGACCGTTCTGGAGCCGGGCCAGTCGCGAGAGGCCCTGGCGCTCGCACGTGAGGTGAAGGCCGCGCTCGAGGCCGGCGAGATCGGCCTCCACGCCCACGAGCTCGAGCCGTTCGCCGACCAGCTTCGCTAGGGACCGAGCTCACGCTCGCACCAGGCGAGCGCCACCTCGAGCTGCCGCAGCTGAACGCCCCGCACGCCGGGCGCCGTGGGCGGAGGCGCCAGGCCGACGACGGCGGCCCACACTCCCGAGACCAGCGCGCCGTACGCTGCTCCGCCCGGGAGCACCTCCCACGGCTCCGGGCCGCCCTCACAGGCGAGGCTCGGCAGCCAGGCGGCGAGGTCGAGCCGAGGATTGCCGAGCGTCACCCAGTTCCAGTCGACGAGCATCGGCTGCCCATCGCGGAAGCAGAGGTTGTCGCTGCGCACGTCGAGGTGCAGCAGCGAGTTCCCTGACGCGTCGACGGTTTCGGCCGCTCCGACGATCGCCGGCAGCCATCGGTCGAGCCAGGCTCGGTCGCGGATGCCGGTGGACAGGAACGGCTCCGGATCGGCTTCCACGTCGGCCCACCGATCGAAGAGGTGTGGAAAGGCCTTACGGATCGGCTGCGTGTTGGGCGGTGAAGCGCTCGCAGCGATCTCCGCGAGAGCCTCGATCACCGCCCCGACCCGCGTGGTGTCCCACCGCGGCACCCAGTCTGCGTCGCTCAGATCCTCGATCGCGAGGAGCGGCCGCGTGCCGTCGTCGTCCCATCCCTCGAGGCGTGGCATGAAACGTCCTTGAACCGAGGAGTAGACCTCGTGCTCGCGTCGCAGCCAATCCGCCAAGGGCGGCGCGGTCGCGGACTTGACGAAGATGCGCCTGCCGTCGGCCAGGTCGACGGAGAACCGATCGGCAGTCGAGTAACCTCCGGCTCGCGCCCGGTAGCCAACGGGCGGCGAACCAACCGCACGCTCGATCCTGTCGTCCAGCTCCTTCATCGCCCGACTGTATGCAGTGGAGCGGCGGCCCGAGGATGCACCAGGAGCCGTCGCGAGTGCGGGCTCTCCCCGTGCCGAAAGCGGGTGGCGGGAATCGAACCCGCGTAATCAGCTTGGAAGGCTGGAGCTCTACCATTGAGCTACACCCGCGTGTGCCCTCTAGGTTAGCCAGCGTGCTCCTCGCCCACACGCATTCTCCGTACGCATGGCAGGCCGATGTCGACACCACGGTCGTCATCCCCGTCCTGTCGCTGCTCTACCTCTTCGCGGTCGGACGTCTCGGGGCGCCCCGCTGGCGCATCGCCTGCTACGCGGGGTCGATGGTGCTGCTCGCGGTCGCATTCTGGTCGCCGATCCACCATCTCGGGCTGCACTACCTGCTCACAGCGCATCTGCTGCAGAACGTGATCCTCGCGGAGTGGGCGCCGCTCCTCGCGGTGCTCGGTGCGTCGCGGCCGATGGCGGAGTGGCTTGCGCGCCTGCGCCCCTGGCGGTTGGTCACGCACCCGGCCTTCGCACTTCCACTCTGGGTCGCGAACTACTTCTTCTGGCATGCCCCTCCGGTCTACGACGCGGCGCTGCGACATCAGGCCTGGCTGATCCACGTCGAGCACGGCTGCTACTTCGCGACCGGGATTCTCTTCTGGTGGCCCCTCGTCCAGGACGTCCCTCGACGGCTTCGTTCCGGCGCGCGCGCGGCCTACGCCTTCGCCGCATTCGTCCTCGCGGCTCC
Organism: uncultured Thermoleophilia bacterium; assembly: GCA_963722065.1. Lineage (GTDB taxonomy): Bacteria > Actinomycetota > Thermoleophilia > Gaiellales > Gaiellaceae > PALSA-600. The sequence continues at coordinate 152,929 of CAVRMI010000028.1, forward strand.
ACTCGGTCTCCTGCTCGCGCTCGTGCCGAAGCCCGCCTACGACTTCTACGTGCACGCACCGCGGTTGTGGGGACTGTCGGCGATCACCGACCAGCAGATCGCCGGTGTGACGATGGCGGCCGAACAGGCAATCGTCCTGTTCGTCGTGTTCCTCTACTGGTTCCGCCGGTTCCTCGCCGAGGAAGGCGCTATTTGAGGCAGCCGCTGATCAGGTCGAGGTCGGGCTGGCTCCAATGGTTGTGCCAGAGCATGACCGCGTTCTGATCCTGGATCAGGACGTCGTCGATGCCGACGTTCTTCGCGGCGAACCTGCGGTAGGCGTCGGCGATGTTGTTCGCGTCGTCCACCGTCTTCCCGAAGACGAGCGTGAGGAAGTTGCCGTTCGTGTGGATCTTCACCGCGCCGCCCGTGGCGGTGCTCGCGACGAAGTCGAGGGCGCCGCCTAGCCGCACGGGCTTCTGCTGGAGACAGGCGGTCGTCTTGTCGAGCGAGTAGACGTGGGGTGAGCTCCCGCCACACCCGGCCACCATCGCCGCCAATACCCCTCCAAGGAGGATCATCCGCTTCACGGCGGGTCAGTGTACGGGACCGCTCGGCCGGGTAGCTACAGTTCCCCGCCGTGCCCGGAGCCGACCAGCGTCTCTCCAGCTACGCCGGCCTCGCCGTCAAGGTCGGCCTGAACCTCCAGCCGGGGCAGATCCTCGGGATCAACGCCCTGATCGAGCACGCCCCGTTCGTCCGCGCGATCACGCGCGAGGCATACGCCGCCGGAGCGCGGTACGTCGACGTTCTCTACTCGGACCAGCACGTCCGGCGCGCTCATATCGAGCTGGCCGGCGAGGACCTGCTCGACTACTCGCCGCCGTGGCTCGTGACCCGGCTGCGCGAACTGGGCGAGGTCGGCGGCGCTCTGTGCGCGATCGCCGGGAACCCCGAGCCGGAGCTGTTCGCGGATCTCGACGGTGCTCGAGTCGGGAAGGCACGCATGCACGCGGTGAACGAGGAGTCTCTGAAGCTCACCGACGGGCTCTGCAACTGGACGATCGTCGCGTACCCCAACGAAGGCTGGGCGCGCACCGTTCTGGGCGAGCCCGACGTCGAACGGCTGTGGGAAGCGGTCGGACAGGCGGTCCGGCTCGACCAGCCCGATCCCGTGGCTGCATGGCGCGAGCACCTCGACCGGCTGCAGCAGCGGGCGGACGAGCTGAACGAGCGCCGCTTCACGGAGCTCCGCTACCGCGGCCCCGGAACCGATCTGACGATCGGCCTGCACCCCGACGGCGACTGGCAGGCGGCGCTTGACCACTCCAACGGGATCGAGCACGTTGCGAACATGCCGACGGAAGAGGTCTTCACCACACCCGACGCACGCCGGGTCGAGGGGACGGTCCGCTCGACGCTGCCGCTCCAGATCCAGGGGAACATCGTCCGCGGTCTCGAGGTGCGGTTCGCCGGCGGCCGCGCCGTGGAGGTGCGGGCCGAGACGGGCGAAGACGTCATGCGCACGCACATCGCGACGGATGACGGCGCCTCGCGGCTCGGTGAAGTGGCCCTGGTCGACGGCCAGTCCGCCGTCGGGAAGACGGGGCTCGTCTTCTACGACACGCTGTTCGACGAGAATGCGTCGTCGCACATCGCCTTCGGGGCGTCGATCGTGCAGGCCCTCCCGTGGGCCCCGGACGCGTCATCCGAGGAACGAAACGAGCGGGGAGTGAACCAGTCGTCGATCCATACCGACTTCATGATCGGCTCGAACGACCTCGAAGTAGACGGCATCACGAAAGACGGCGAGGCCGTCCCGCTCCTGAGAAACGGCGACTGGCAGCTCTAGCACGTCGCCGAACGCCCGGGCCATGCCCGGGCGTGAGCCATGAGGCAAGCGGATTGGACCGGCGCCCGCAGCGAAATCAACGCGGGCATCCGTGTGCGAAGAAGAAGGGGTCACCGGGGGAAACATGGTTCCCCCGGTTCTGATCGGGACGGTCGGATTCGAACCGACGGCTTCCGCCTCCCAAAGGCGGCGCTCTGACCAGGCTGAGCTACGTCCCGTCGCGGTGCAGTGTAGAAGCACGGTGCGGGTAGCTTCGAGTTCGTGAGCGAGGCGCCGTTTCCCGTCGCCCGGGCCCGCCATCGGCGACCGCGCCTCGGCTATCTGATGGCGGCGGTCGCAGCCGTCCTCTGGGGGATCAACGGCGCCGTCTCGAAGACCATCCTCACGACGGGGCTCTCGGCGGAGCGTCTCGCCCAGGTCCGCTCGCTGGGCGCAGCCGTAGGGCTCGTCACGATTCTGGCGCTCACGGCGCCCCGCCGCCTGCACCTGACGCGACGCGAGCTGCCGTACGTCGCGACGTTCGGGATCTGCGGCCTCGCGTTCGTCCAGTGGTTCTACTTCCTGGCGATCCACCGGCTCGCGATCGGCGTCGCTCTACTGATCGAGTATCTCGCGCCGCTCCTCGTCGCGTTGTGGGTGCGCTTCGCCTACCACGAGCACGTGCGGCGGCGCATCTGGGTCGCGCTGGCGCTCGCGTTGATGGGGCTCGGGTTGATCGTGAACGTGTTCGGCGGCGGGACGTCTCTCTCCACCGCCGGCATGATGTTCGCGCTCGGCGGTGCGTTCGCGTATGCGCTGTACGTCCTGCTCGCCGAGCACGTGGTCGGAGACCGTGACCCGGTGTCGCTGCTCGCCTGGGGCTTCCTGTTCGCCTCGGTCTTCTGGGCGCTCCTGGTCCCGTGGTGGTCGTTCCCCGTCCACCTGCTGACGGGAACCACATCGCTCGGCGGGAACCTGCACGCGCACCACCTGCCGGTCTGGCTGCTCGCAACCTGGATGATCGGCTTCGGGACGATCGCCCCGTTCTTCCTGCTCGTCAGCGCCCTCCGTCATCTGAGTGCGACGTCGGTCGGGATCGTCGCCATGCTCGAGCCGGTGGTGGGCGCCCTCGTCGGCTGGGCCTGGCTCTCCGAGGGGCTCGGGAGCGTTCAGCTGGCGGGCGCGACGGTCGTCCTGGCGGCGATTTTGCTCGCCCAGACGGCGCGCTGACTAGTACCGGTCGAGCTGGAGCCGGAGCTCGGACAGCTTCTCTCGCCGGAGCTCGTCGCGTTCACCGCGCTCGACGCGCGCATGCAGGTCGCGGACGAGCGGCGCCAGCTCGACGGGGTTGAACGGCTTCGTCACGTAGTCGACGCCGCCGAGGTCGATGCCGCGGGCGCGGTCACGCAGCTCCGCGCGCGCGGTGAGGAACACGATCGGGATCTCCTCGGTGCGATCGTCGATGAGCAGCTCCTCGGCGACCTGCCAGCCGTCGAGCCCGGGCATCATCACGTCGAGCAGGATCACGTCGGGGCGTTCCACGCGGGCGGTCTCCAGTCCGCTCGGTCCGTCCGCGGCCTCCAGCACCTCCATCCCCTCGGCTTCGAGGTTGATCCGGCAGAGGAGACGGATCGGTGGCTCGTCGTCGATCACCAGCACGCGCATCGGCATTCCGCTCGTTATCCCTCTTTCCGCAAAACTCACACTGCTTCCTCGTCGCGAGCGACCGGCAGGTCGAACGCGAACGTCGACCCGCGTCCCTCTTCCGAGTCGACCCGGATCCGGCCGCCCATCTCGCGCACGAGCCCCTGCGCGATGAAGAGCCCGAGGCCGGTGCCGTGCCCACCGCTCGACTTGTAGAACTTCGCGAAGATCCGCTCCCGCTCGGCGGCGGGAATGCCGACTCCCTCGTCTGCGACCGCGACCTCGACGGCGTCGTGCCGCCGCTGGACCGAGACGCTTACGACGCCGCCGTCCGGCGAGTACTTGACTGCATTCGAGACGAGCTGGTCGAGGACCTGCCTGAGCTTGCCGGGATCCGCCTGCGCCGGGATCGGCTCGGGACCGACCGCGGCAACCACACGGTGGCCGTTCGCCGAGCGTGCCGCTGCGGCGACGACGTCCGCGACGACCGTCCCGACGTCGGTCGGCACGAGCGAGACGTTCAGCTCGCCTGCGTCCAGGCGGGCGACGTCGAGCAGCGCATCGACGATCGTCGTCAGCCGTTTTGCCTCGTTCGAGATGAACTCCATGAACGTGCGCCGCTGCGCCTCGCCGAAGGTGATGTCCTCGCGCAGGAGCGTCTGGGCGAAGCCGTAGATCGTCGTCAGCGGCGCCCGCAGCTCCATCGAGGCGGTCGAGACGAACTCCGACTGCATCTGCTCGACGACGTGCGCGGAGGAGATGTCGCGGAAGGCGAAGATGCGGCCGGCCACGGCCCCGGCCGGGTCGCGCATCACCGCCTCGGACAGCGACAGCCAGATCTCGCGGTCGCCGTTCGCGATTGCGATCTCGCGGCTCATGCCGCCGTCCTCCGAGCGGAGGTCGCGCTGCAGCACCTGGACAGGCGTACGGCCGACCGCCTCTGCCGCCGGCACGCCGGTGATCTCCTCGGCCGCGCGGTTCCACAGGACGACCTTCCCGTCGCGATCGACCGCAACGATGCCGTCGGCGATGTTCGCGAGGATCGCGACACTCTGCTCGCGCTCCACCGCGACGCGCTGATAGAGCTCGGCGTTCGACAGCGCGACCGACCCGTTCGCGGCGAGTGCAGCGAGCGCCTGGGTCTCGTCCTCGCGCCAGGCACGCGGCTGCAGGGAGTAGACGGAGAGGACTCCGAACAGCGCGCCCTCCCGCCCCGCGAGCGGCACCCCGAGATACCCGCGGTGGCCGCGCGAGAGCAGGGCATCCGACTCGGCGAGCCCTTCGTTCGACGCCGTGTCCTCGTAGGCGACCGGTGCGCGCGACTGTGCGACGTCGCCGGCCACCCAGCCGGTCGCCGGAGAGCGGGCGCCGAGCGCCTGCTCCGCCCCGTCTCCGGTCGCGGCGGTGACGACGAGCTCTTCGCCCTCGAGCGCCGCGAGGGCCGCAGCGTCGGCATCGAGCAGGTTCGCCGCCTCGGTGACCACGGCCTCGAGCACGGCGGCCGGATCGAGCTCGGTCGCGAGCAGGCTGCCGGTGCGCGCGAGCTGCTGGGAGAGCGAGCGCGCCGAGCGCTCGGCCTCGAAGAGCCGGCTCCGATCGAGCGCGCCGGTCGCAGCGGCCGCCACCTGGTGGGCGAGCTCGAGGTCGTCGCGCGCGAAGTCCCGTTCCTCGACGAAGAACACGAGCACGAGGCCGGGCGTCTCTCCGCCGACCGGGATCGCGAGCAGCGCCGCGAACGGGGCCTCACGCCATCGACCGTCGAACCGTTCGTCATCCGAGATCCTGCTGGCAGCGAGCAGATGGCCCTCGAGCGCCGCGGCATCCAGGGCGCGCGGAAGGCCGAGCGACCGGACAGCCGGCGGCAGCGCGTGACTGCCGACGAGACCGAGCCCGCCGGGGCTGCGGACGAGCACGGCGGAGAACTCAGCGCCGAGCGCCTCGGCGGCCGCCTGCGCTGCCGCGTCGTAGGTCTCGCGAAGCGACAACGGCTCGCCGAGCAGCGAGGCGATGCGATAGAAGGCGCGCTGCACACGGGCCTGGCGCGACCGCTCGCCGAAGCTCTCGGCGTTGCGGAGCGCGAGCGACGCGAGCGACGCGAACGCCTCGAGCAGTTCGACGTCTGCTTCGGAGAACGTCCCCGGCAGGTCACGTACCCCGACGCCGAGGACGCCGCGTGTCTCGCCCGCCCACACCATCGGCGCGACGAGTGCACGCGCGAACCCGTCGTACGCGGGGCTCGGGACGGGGGCTCCGGAGAGCCCCTGCGGTGGCGAGAACTCCGAGCCGACGAGTGAGGCGTCGAAGCCGTGAACCGCCGCGCAGCGCAGCACCCCTCGCTCGGCGTCGACGAGGTAGCAGTCCGCCGCGTCCGCATCGAGGAGCTTCGTCACCTCCTGCACGAGCCGTTCGAGCACACCTTCGATCTCCAGCTCGCTGGTCACCACCTGTGCTGCGTGCAGGAGCGCCGCCTGCTGGTCGAGCCGCTGCTTGTTCTCCGCGAGCAGACGAGCGGTGTGCAGCGCGGCATCGACCTCTCGTTCGACCGTGTCGACGAGGAACCGCTCCCCCGCCGACAGCTCGCCCTCGCAGACCACGCGAGCCTGTCCGTCGACCGAGATCGAGACGTCACCCGGGGCGAGCGCGCGGCCGAGCTCCTCGCGCGCGACGTCGAGCACCGCCGTCGGATCGAGCTGGGCCCGGATCCGCCGCGCCACCTCGGCGACCAGCTGCTCGCGGGCGAGCGCCTCGGAGAGGGCCGCCGCCGACCGGAGACGTTCGAGAGCGAGTGCAGCCTCGGACGCGGTCGCCTGCAGGAGGGCGAGCTCGTCCGCCGCGAACGTCCGCTTCGTGTCGGTCGATGCGAAGACGAGCACGCCGATCACGCGCTCCTCGGCGAGCATCGGCACCCAGGCTCCGCTCTTCGCACCGACCATCGCGGCGAGCCGAGGGCTGATCCTCGGGGAGCTGCCGATGTCGTACACCGTGACGGGCGCCGCGTCGAAGACCGCGCTCGCGACGCCCGACGGCTCGTTGCGCAGGTCGATGTGCACGCCGGCCCACCACGGGGCCGGCTCGCCGTTCAGCTCGGCGTACACACCGATCGCGTCGTCTCCACCGTCCTCGACCACGACGACTCCGGCGAAGCCGACGCCGAGCAGGGCGGTGACCTTGCGGACGAGCGGCCGGGCGGCGTCGACGGCCGTCCGGGCCTGGCCGAGCGCGTTCGAGACGTCCGCGACGACTTCGAGCTCGCGGTCGCGAATCGAGACGCGCTCCTCGGCATCGCGGGTTCGTCCGATCCCGCCGACGACGAGGGCGCGGTCGCGCCACCGGGCGAGGAGCAGCACTGCAGGTGCCAGCGCGACCAGGATCGCCGCCAGCGAGATCCAGGTGTGGCCGTCCAGGGAGCTGCGCCCGGTGACGGCCAGCACGCCGAAGACGCACGCCGCGAACGCGATGCCGGGGAAGACGAGCACGACCGCCCAGTCCAGGAGGTGCGCCTGGGCGCGCTGCCGCCAGAGGATCGGCAGGATCGCAACGGTCACGGAGGCGTACGCTGCGGCCAGCAGCAGCAACGGCACGCCGTTGAAGAGAACTGCTTGGGTCGCCTGGCTCACAGCGCGTCCACCATCCGGGCTGCCAAATGGTACGCACCCTGATCGACATCCGTGTGGCTTGTAAAGATGGGCCTCCTGGCCTATTTCATCTGCCGCCGGGTCCCGTTAGCGTCAGTGGAGCTGGGCAATGCGATCCGCGGCGGCTCGTTCCTGGCCATGCGCCGTGGTGAGCGATCAGTAGAGGTCCGCTGCGACGACCCCCCGAGCAGCGGGCCTCTCTTTCTTCCACCGGTACGCTGACTCCGTGGTGCGGAAGGTCCTGCTCGCCTCGCCCCGCGGCTACTGCGCCGGGGTCGAGCGCGCCGTCGAGACCGTGGAGAAGGCGCTCGACCTGTACGGGCCGCCCGTCTACGTGCGCAAGCAGATCGTCCACAACCTGCACGTCGTCCGCGACCTCGAGGCGCGCGGTGCGGTGTTCGTCGACGAGGAGACCGAGGTGCCCGAGGGGGAGACGGTGGTCTTCTCCGCGCACGGTGTTGCACCGTCCGTGCACGCGAACGCGCAGCTGCGCCGGCTGAACACGATCGACGCCACGTGCCCACTCGTGACCAAGGTGCACGTGCAGGCGAGGCGCTACGCCGCCGACGGCTACACCGTCGTGCTGATCGGGCACGAGGGCCACGAGGAGGTCGTCGGGACGATGGGAGAGGCGCCGGACGCGATCGTGCTCGTCGAGTCGGTCGACGACGTCGAGCGGCTCACGTTCCCGCCCGAGACGAAGCTTGCCTATGTCACCCAGACGACTCTCTCGGTCGACGAGACCGGCGAGATCATCACGGCGCTCCGCTCCCGGTTCCCGAAGATCTACGCGCCGAAGAAGGAAGACATCTGCTACGCCACGTCCAACCGGCAGTGGGCGGTCAAGGAGATGCTGAACGAGATCGGGCTGCTGCTCGTGATCGGCTCGCGCAACTCGTCGAACTCGAACCGGCTGGTCGAGACCGCACGCGCCGCAGGAGTCGCCGGCCACCTGATCGACGACGAGACCGAGATCGACGAGAGCTGGCTCGAAGGGGTCGAGGTCGTCGGCGTCACCTCGGGGGCCTCGGCGCCCGAGAAGCTCGTCGAGCGCGTCTGCGACTGGTTCCGGCTGCGCGGGGTGACGGAGATCGAGCCGTACCGCCTGGTCGACGAGGGCGTGGAGTTCCGCCTGCCGACCGAGCTGCGCCGCGAGCTCGCGCTCGCCGACTCGCAGCCCTGAACCTTGGCTCAGCGGGAGTTGCTGGTCCGGCTCCGAAACTCGTGAACCTGGTTCGGCTGCGCCGAATCAGGTTCAGACGACCTACGAGGTCGACGGGGGCGGGGTCGAGCCGGCGTCGACCGGGCACTTGTCCGCCTTGTAGTCGCGGTACCGCGAGGGCGGCAGGATCCACGTCCACTTCCCGTGCGCGGCGACGACATGAACCGTGTGGACGAGATGGAACCCGCCGGTGAACCCGAGCCGCAGATGCACGGCTCTGCTGTCGACGAACGACCCGTCGCCGATCCCGACCGACTCGCGGCTGACGCTCAGCACCTTGGTCGAGGTCGGCGCCGCGAGCACCGGCGACCGGTTCTCGCACTGCACGTATTCACTCGACGGCGCCACTTTCTGGTCGGCCGGGTGCAGGTCGTTCCAGGCGCTGCCGTAGCGGTTGTGCACGATCTGGTCGACGACCTTGACGGCGAACGCGCCGGGGTCGTCCTTCGGCTGGGCGTTCGAGCCTCCGCAGCCGGCGGCCGGGACGACGAGCGCCGCGGCGAGCAGCAGCAGCGGCTTCATGCCTTTTCGATTCGCAGCTCGCCGTGCTCGACCGCGACGGCGAGCGTCTCCGCCGCGAGCCGGTCGCGGTAGCGCTCGATCAGGTTCTCCTCGGGGATCCAGAGCTTGATGCGATCGGTGATCTCGAGGCCCGACTGCTTGCGCAGGACGTTGACCTCGTGCACGCGGTCGAGCAGCCTCGCCTCCAGCAGCAGCTCGTCGTCGAGCGCCGTGTCGAGGGCGACGGTGACGCCGTCCTCGCTCGCGACCGCCCAGCCCTCGCGGCCGACGCGCTCGACCAGCACCTCGTTCGGCTCGAGCACGTGGCCGTCGACCTGGAAGCGTCCGTCTGCGAGCTCCTCGAACTCCCCGCGCTGCAGGCTGTCGCGCACCTCGCGCAGCGCGGGGCCGAGCTTGGGCCCGAGCACGGGCAGATTCGGCTTCACGCGCAGCTCCGACGCCTCGACGTCCCCGAACGTCACCTCCTTGACGCGCAGCTCCTCGGCGATCTCGTCGGCATGGCCGCCCGCCTGCGAGGCACCGGCGACGATGAGCCGGCGGAGCGGCTGGCGGTGCTTCAGCTGGGAGGCTGCGCGCGCCTGGCGGCCGAGCTCGACGACGCGCCGCACCTCTGCGATCTCGGCGAGCAGCGCCAGGTCGGGCTCTCCGGGGTCGGGCCACGGCGCGAGGTGCACCGACGCCGGGCCGTCCTGGACGAGGTTCCGCCACAGGTGGTCGGACATGAACGGCATCACGGGCGCGATCACCCGCACCGCCTGGACGAGGGCGAACCAGAGCGTGCGGAAGGCGGCCTCGTCGAAGGAGTAGAAACGCCGCCGCGAGCGCCGGATGTACCAGTTCGAGACGTCGTCGACGAACGCGTCGAACGCGCGCGTCACGTCGACGGTCAGCGTCGCCTCGTACCCCGCGGTCACGTCCGCGACGAGCAGCTTCGTGCGCTCGACGAGCCACCGGTCGAGCGGCCTCAGGCCGCCGTCGGGCTCGAGCCGCTCCCATGACGGCGCGAAGCCTTCGATGTTCCCGTAGTCGACGAGGAACTTGACCGAGTGCCAGAACGTCAGGAGCTTCCGTTTGATCTCGTGCGCCGGGCCGAACCCGAAGAGGAGGTTGCGATCGGGCGGCTGCGCGCAGTACTGCCAGCGCATCACGTCGGCGCCCATCTGGGCGAACGCGTCCTCGGCCGGGATGGTGTTCCCCCACGACGCGTGCATCTCACGACCCTGCTCGTCGAGCATCTTCTCGTAGCCGAGCACACGCCGGTACGGCGAACGCCCGACGAGCACGACCGACATGAAGAACTGGGAGTAGAACCAGAGGCGAATCTGCTCGCGCATCTCCGAGACCCAGTCGGCGGGGAACCATTCCTCCCAGTACGCATGATCGGGCAGATCGGCTTTCGTCAGCCCCTGAGCGGCTCCGGTCGCGTAGCCCTCCGTCACCCACTCCTCGTTCTCCCAGCCGAGCGTGGCGAACGGGACGATGCCCGCGTCGAGCCAAACGTCGCCGACCTCGGGGATCCGCGTGACCGTCTCGCCGCACTCTGCGCAGCGGATCGGGACCCGGTCGACCCACGGCCGCCGCAGCTCCTCGAGCTGCTCGAAGCCTTCGGTCGCGCGCTCGCGCAGCTCCGCCTTCGACCCGACGACGTTCAGGTGGCCGCACGCGCACGGGTAGAACGGCAGCGGGAGGCCGTAGTACCGGCGGCGCGAGATGTTCCAGTCGCCCATGTTGCGCAGCCAGTCGTCCATGCGCTTGCCCATGTACTCGGGAACCCACTCCACCTTCGCGTTCTCGTCGAGCAGCTGACCGCGGATCGGGTCGACCGAGATGAACCAGTCGTCCGAAAGCCGGAAGATCAGCGGCGTGTCGCACCGCCAGCAGTGCGGATAGGCATGCGTGTACAGCCCCGCCTCGACGAGGAAACCGGTCTCGGCGAGCCGACCGATGATCTGGTCGGCCGCGTCAGTCGTCGAGAGCCCGTGCAGCCAGCCGTAGTCGTCGTAGAAGCGGCCCGACTCGTCCACCGGCGTGAGCACGGCGAGCCCGTGCAGCTTCGACAGCTCGAAGTCCTCGCCGCCGCAGCCCGGCGCGATGTGGACGATGCCCGTGCCCTGGTCCATCGTCACGTCCTCCCACGGGATGACGCGGTGCTCGACCCCCGAGCCCGGCGGCAGGTCGTCGAACGGCCCGCGGTAGCGCCAGCCCACGAGATCCGAACCGCGCAGCCGCTCGACGTACTCGTCGTCGGGGAAGAGCTGCACGGCGACCCATTCGCCGTTCTCGCGCCGCCCGTACTCCGCGTCGGGATGGACGGCCGCGGCCACGTTCGCCGGCAGCGTCCACGGAGTCGTCGTCCAGACGACGACGTGCTCGCCCTCGCGGTCGAGCAGCGGGAAGCGAACGGTCAGGGACGGATCGGCGCGATCCTGGTAGACGCCGGACTGCGTCAGCTCGTGCTGGGAGAGCGACGTCCCGCAACGGGGGCACCACTCGGTCGACCGATGGCCCATGTAGAGCCAGCCCCGCTCGTGGACGATGCTCAGGAACTTCCAGATGTACTCGATGTTCGTGTCGCTGAACGTGAAGTAGTCGTTGCCCCAGTCCATCCACTGGCCGAGGCGCTTGCTGCCACGGGTCAGGGCCGCGGACGAGCGAACGACCACGTCGCGGCACTTCCGCGCGAACTCCTCGAGCCCGTACTCCTCGATCTCGGGCTTCGAGTTCAGGCCGAGCTCCCGCTCGACCCCCACCTCGATCCAGAGGCCCTGGCAGTCGAACCCGTTCTGGTAGCGCTGGTCGAAGCCGCGCAGGCCCTTGTAGCGCTGGAACACGTCCTTGAGCGTGCGGCCCCAGGCGGTGTGCACCCCGAGCGACGGCCGGTTGGCCGTCACCGGCCCGTCGACGAACGACCAGCGCGGGTTGCCCCGGTTCCGGTCGCGCAGCTGCTCGAAGGTCTGCTCGCGCTCCCACAGTTCCAGGATCTCCAGCTCGAGCGTGGGATGATCCGGTTTGTCCGGAAGGGGCGCGAACATGCTTCGATCGTAGCTTCCGGGAACAATTGTTCCCGGGCCGGCGTTGACCCGAACAGCAAGACCACTGAGAAAGGAACGAATTGGCAACCAACGCAACAACCGACACATTCGAGACGGAGGTCCTGAAGTCCGACGGGAAGGTGATCGTCGATTTCTGGGCCGAATGGTGTGGCCCGTGCCACGCCGTCTCGCCGGTGCTCGACCGGATCGCGGACGAGCATCAGGTCAAGGTCGTGAAGGTGAACATCGACGAGCAGCAGGATCTCGCCCAGCGCTACGGCGTCGCGTCGATCCCATTCATGGTGCTCTTCGAGAACGGCGAGCCGCAGGCTTCCGCGATCGGCGCCATGCCGAAAAGCTCGCTCGAGAAGGCTCTGGGGCTGGCGGAGGCGTAGAGCCTCCGCCCACCTCCTCTGCCGAGGCTCCGCTACGCGGAGGCTTCGTCGAGGTAGGTCAGGAACGCGAGGTGCTTGGCGAGGTAGAGCTCGATCGCAGCCACACCCTCACGCGCCGCCTCGTCGACCCACGTGTCGGAGAGATCGTCCTCGATCAGATAGAGGCCGGCGTCCTCGTCCATCGCTCGATGATCGAGGCTCCGGCCGTCGGGCGCATGAGCCGATCGGCCCATCTTGCTGCACCGGCAAGCCCAGGTGCTAGGAGGAGTCGCGCTGTCGCGCCGCCCAGTCGGCGAGGACGAGGTTCTGCCCGGGGAACGCCATCTCGGGCAGCTCGTCCGGCGCGAACCAGCGCAGTTCGGCGACATCGTCGGCGGGCGCAGGCTCGCCTTCGGCTCGTACGACCCAGGTGACGGAGAACACATGCCGGCCGCCGTACGGCTCGATGTCGATGCGCAGCAGCCGGACCGGCTCGATCTCGAGCCCCGTCTCCTCCCGGAACTCGCGGCGCAGCCCCTCGGCCGCGTCCTCCGTCTCGTGCAGGAAGCCGCCGGGCAGGTCCCAGAAACCGAGCCGGGGCTCGCGCCCCCGGCGGGCGAGCAGGACGCAGCCGTCGCGCTCGAGGACTCCCTGCACGCCCGGGATCGCGTTCGCCCAGTACTCCTCACCGCAGTCGGGACAGCACAGGTGGTCGTCCACGCGGGCAAGGTCGCCGCTGCAGCGAGGACAGAAGCGCCAGTCGTCGAGCGCACCCATGGGGCACATGATGGAGAATCCCCGCATGTCCAAGGTCGTACTGCTCCACTCGGCGCTCGGCGACTCACGGCTCTGGCGCCGCCAGATCGACGTCCTCGGCCCGAGGTTCGAGGTCGTCGCGCCCGATCTGCCCGGCTGGGGGTCGACGCCGCTGCCGACGGAGCCGTTCTCGCTCGTCGAGTTCGTGGCGGCGGAGCTGCCCGCCGCCCTGGTCGGGAACTCGTTCGGCGGCGCGGTCGCCCTCCGCACCGCGCTCGCGCACCAGGACCGCGTCGAGCGGCTCGTGCTCATCGGCTCGGGCCTGCCCGCCTGGGACTGGACCGAGGAGATGCGCGACTACTTCACGGCGGAGGAGGACGCGATCGAGGCTGGCGACCTCGACGCCGCGACCGAGATCAACCTGGAGTTCTGGGTCGCGCCCGCGCATCGGGACGAGGTGCGTCCCCAGCAGCGGCGGGCGCTCGAGCTGCAGACCGAGCACGACGAGCCCGAGGTGCTCTGGCCGGACATGGCCCCGCTGTCGACGCTCCGGATCCCGACGCTCGTCGTCGTCGGCGAGGACGACAAGGCGGACTTCCGCGCGATCGCCCAGCACCTCGCGGAGGAGATTCCCGACGCCGATCTCGCGATCGTCCCGGGCGCCGGACACCTGGTCGGCGTCGATCAGCCGGAGGAGCTGAACGCCCTGCTGCTCGAGTTCCTGACGGAGGATGCCCGCGGCAGCTGAGGCTCGAGCCTCAACCCGCCTCTGCCAGAACCGCGTCCGACAGCCGCGGCCACGCCTCGGCGGCCCAGTCTCCGAACGCGAGGTCGGTCAGGCAGCCGAGCGCGATCCCCGCTGCGGGGTCGACCCAGAGGAACGTGCCGCTTCGGCCGAAGTGCCCGGACGTCTCCGGGGAGTTCCGCGAGCCGGTCCAGTGCGGCCGCTTCCCGTCGCGCAGCTCGAGCCCCAGCCCCCAGTCGTTCGGCTCCTGGCGCCCGAAGCCCGGCAGGACGCCCCCGAGCCCCGGAAACTGCACCGTGGCTGCCTCCGCGAGCGTCTCGGGCGCGAGCCTCATCGGCGCCTGCAGCTCGTGCGCGAGCTCGAGCAGGTCGGCCAGCGTCCCCTCGGCGCCCGAGCCCGCCGGGCCGCGCAGCACGACGGTTGTCCCGCGCCAGACGTGGGCGAAGTAGTCGGCGAAGGGCATCTCGGCGCGCTGCTCCACGAGCTCGGCCGCGACCTCGAAGCCGTAGTTCGAGTACACGCGCCGTGCGCCCGGACGCGAGATCGGCGCGCCGCGATCGAACGGAAGCCCGGACGCGTGCGCAAGCAGGTGGCGAAAGGTCGAGCCGGGCGGCCCGGCAGGCTCGTCGAGATCGACGAGGCCCTCCTCGGCCGCCACGAGCATCGCGACCGCGCTCGCGAGCTTCGTCACCGACGCCCACTCGAACCGGCGCCCGACGTCGCCGTGCGTCGCGTCCACGAGCCCGGTCACGCCGACGGCGACGTGCTCGCACGGCCAACCGCCGACCTGGCGCAGAGCATCCACGAACCGCGAGACTAGCCATCATGGAACGACACCTGATCTCCTCCGGCGCCGCCTTCGAGGACCGCGTCGGCTACTCACGGGCAGTGAAGGTCGGCGATCGAGTCTGGGTCTCGGGCACCGCGCCGATCATGCCGGGAGACGCGGACCCGCCGGCCACGGTGTACGAACAGGCGCGCGTGTGCCTCGCGATCATCGAGCGTGCCCTGGCGGAAGCGGGCGCGTCGCTCGACGACGTCGTAAGAACCCGCATCTACGTCACCGATGCCGCATACATCGACGACGTCGGGCGCGCGCACGGCGAAGCGTTTGCGAGAGCGCGGCCGGCCACCACCGGCATCGTCGCCACCCTGCTCGATCCCCGCTGGCTCGTCGAGATCGAGGCGGAAGCGGTGATACTGGGCGCATGAACCAGATCTTCCCGCCGTCGATCACCGGGAAGGGAGCCGAAGGCCTCGGGTCCGGCCACGCCAGCGTGCTCGATCACTGCTTCGGCAGCAGCGACCCGTACACGCTCGGCGTCGAGGAGGAATACATGCTGCTCGATCCCGAGACGTGGGATCTCGTACAGCACATCGACTCGGTGCTCGCGGCGGTCGAGCACGGCGAGCACCGGAACCGCATTCACGCGGAGCTGATGCAGTCCGTGCTCGAGGTGACGACACCGGTGTGCAGGACCGCCGGCGACGTGATGCACTCGCTGTCACAGCTCCGGGGGTACGTCGCCGACATCGCGCGCTCCGAAGGGTGTCGGTTCGGCTCTGCAGGCACGCATCCGTTCAGCCTCTTCGAGCGTCAGCGAATCACGGCACGCGACCGCTACCGGCAGCTCGTGGATCAGCTGCAGTACATCGCCCGGCGGGAGCTGATCTTCGGAATGCACATGCACGTCGCCGTCGACGATCCCGAGAAGGTGATCCAGGTGATGAACGGGTTGCTCGTGCATCTCCCGCAGATGCTCGCGCTCTCCGCTTCCTCTCCGTTCTGGCGCGGAGAGCCGACAGGCCTCGCGTCGAGCCGCCAGATGGTCTTCGCCGCCTTTCCACGCTCCGGCCCGCCGCCGCGCTTCAAGGACTACGCCGACTACGCGGAGGTCGTCGGCCAGCTCGAGCGCACCGGCTGCATCGCCGACTACACGCACATCTGGTGGGACATCCGGCCGCATCCGCGCCTCGGCACGATCGAGATGCGCGTCTGCGACGCGGTGACGCGGCTCGAGGATGTGGTCGCGATCGCCGCGTTCTTCCAGGCGATCGTGAAGATGTACTGCGAGCTGCACGAGGCGGGCAAGACGATCCCCAGCTGGCATCGCCTGCTGACGACCGAGAACAAGTGGCTGGCCGCCCGCTACGGGCTCGAGGCGCCCGTCATGGACCTCGCCACCGGCCGGCGCAACCGCGTGCCGATCGCCCAGCTCGTTCGACGAACGCTGCGCGACGTCGAGCCGCATGCGCGCGAGCTCGGGTCGGAGCGGGAGCTCGAGGGCGTGCGTGAGATCCTCGCGCGCGGGAACGGTTCCGACCGGCAGCTCCGCATCTGGAACGCCAACCGCGACATCGTCGAGGTCGTGCGCGAGATCTCCGTCGCAACGGAAGCGGCTGCCGCGCCTAGCGCACCGGCAGCGAACTGACGCGGCTGCGCTCGCCGACGAGCCAGAGGCGGCTCAGGTCGGGCGCGAACCCCAGCGCGATCGCCACGTGACTCGCGCCCGGCAGCACCGTGCGCCGGGCCAGCTCGACGAACCACACATGCTGCGCGTCGGTGACCGCGATCCGCTCGCCGTCCGGCGCCATCACCGCGATCCCGGGATTCGGAGCCCACGACGCACGCTGGAAGGTGTAGCTGTCGCGGATCCTGTGCGCTGCGACGTCCACTGCGACGACGCGGCCGTAGCCGGGGCTGACCGCCCAGAGAGTCCGGCCGTCGGGATCGACGACGAGCGCCCAGGTCATGGCCGCCGTGAAATCGCCCGTGCCGGGAAGGTCGACGCAGCGCGCCGTGCCGGCGACGAGATCGAGCTCGTGGATCATCGCGCCACCGCCCGAGCCGAGGTACAGCGTGAACACATAGCGGCCGTCGGCCGAAGCGGTCCGGGCGAACGGAAGGCCCGAGATCGTCGCAGCCTCACGCGGATCCTTGAGCGCCGCCGGTGCGAGCGAGCTCGTCGCGAGGTCGTACAATCGCACCTGGTAGCCGGCCCGGGCCGTCTTGATCAGGAAGAGCTTCGAACCGCGCAGAGCGTCGAACGACCAGGCGTTGCCGCGAAGCTGCACGAGCTGCTGCCTCCCGGCCCGCGACACGATCGCGAACGTGGTGGAGTGCGCCTGCGTGCGCGCGAGCACCGCGCGGGCGGCGTCCTGTGAGGTTCCGACCAGCGCGAACCTGGCCCGTTGCTGCACCGTTGCGCCGCCGGCCCGCGCGCCCGTCGCGGCGTCGAACCAGGTGAGCAGCCTGCCGTCCTGGTGCACGATCTCGTTGCGGGTGACGATGCCCCCCGGCAGGCGCCAGCGGGTGGCACCGGTGCGCAGGTCGATCACCCTCACCGGCGACTCGGGCCGCTGCCGGGTCGCGAGCAGCGTGCCCTGTGCCAGCAGGAACTGGCTTGGGGCGCAATCGAGCGGCGAGCAGGCTGCGGGCTGCGCTTGCCCGGGGAGCAGCAGGACGACTGAAGCGATGCAGAGAAGCAGGCGCTTCACGAGGAGCAATACGGCCGAGGGACCGCTGGAGGTCCCCGGCGCGTATGGACCTCGTGGACGTCTCCCGTCGTAGAGTCGAGGGGTGTCGGAGCGCGCCTGGATCAGGGGTGCCCAGCGCGGGTCGGTCGCCGATCTCGAGCGGCTCTTCCGCGAGCACTGGCCGCGCGCCCACCGAGCGGCGCTGCTCGTCACCGGCGATGCCGCAGCGGCCGAGGACATTGCGCAGGAGGCGTTCCTGGCAGCGGTGCGCAACCTCGACCGGTTCGACCGGCGCAGGCCGTTCGCGCCGTGGCTCCATCGCATCGTCGTCAACCGCGCGATCGACTGGACCCGCGCCCGCAAGCTCCGCGCAGAGGTCGAGCTCGGCGACACCCTTGCCTCGCCCCCACGACCGGAGCCCGACGGCGCCACGCTCGGCCGCATCGGCGACCTCGCGCCCGAGCACCGGGCCGTGGTCGTCCTCCGCTACGTGCTCGAGTACACGCCCGGCGAGATCGCCGAGCTGCTCGACCTGCCACGCGGCACGGTCAACTCGCGGCTGCGGCGCGGCCTCGACCGGCTGAGGGAGCTGGAAGCATGAACGACGTCGAAGAGCGGACGTGGGAGGTCGTCAGGCGCGCCTATGAGGAGCGAGGCCCGCGCAGCCTCCCTGGCCGGTCGCGGGGCACTCTGCTGCTCGCGGCGCTCGCGGTCGCAGTGGCCGTCGCGGCGGCAGTGCTGTCACCGCCCGGGCGAGCCGTGTTCGAACGGGTCCGCGAGGCGGTCGGGGTCGAGCACGCCGCGCCTGCGCTCTTCTCGCTCCCGTCGGGGGGACGCCTGCTGGTCGTCTCGGCCGAGCGCGGCGGCGTGTGGCTCGTGCGCGGCGACGGCCTCAAGCGGCAGCTCGGCCCCTACGAGGACGCCGCCTGGTCGCCGCACGGCCTCTATCTCGTCGTGTCGCGGCCCGACGAGCTGGCGGCCCTTACCCCGTCCGGCGAGATCCGCTGGTCGCTCGCACGCCACGGCGTCCACGACCCGGCCTGGGAAGGCACGCGGACCGACACGCGGATCGCCTACCTCGCAGACAGCGGGCTGCGGGTGGTCGCCGGTGACGGCACCGGCGACCACCGGCTCGACGCCCACGCGCAGGACGTGCCTCCCGCCTGGGACCCGGCGAGCCTGCACGTCCTCGCCTACTTCTCGGGCGGCGCAGTCGTGCTGCGGCGAGCGAGCGGCCCGGTGCTGTGGCGCGTCCCGGCCGGCGTCCTGCCGACGGGCCTCGAGTGGTCCTCCGACGGACGCCGGCTCGCGGTCGTCTCCGCGCATCGCATCGTCGTCCTCGACGCCGGCGGCCGGGTGCTGCGAACGATCTCGATGCTCGGGGCCGACCTCCACCAGGCAGCGTTCAAGCCCGGCTCGCACCGGCTCGCGGTGACCGTGCACCTGGCCGGGAACAGCGAGGTGAAGCTCGTCGATGTCGACCATCCGGGCCGGGCCAGGCTGCTCTTCGCCGGGCCTGGGGTGTTCGGCGACGTCGCCTGGTCGCCCGGCGGCGGCTGGCTCCTCGTCGACTGGCCGACCGCGAACCAGTGGGTGTTCCTGCACGGCTCGCACGTACAGGCGGTCGGGAACATCCGGGAGCAGTTCCCGCGCGCCGACCGGCTCGGCCCGGTGCTCGAACTGTCTGGCCGCTGGTGCTGCAGCAGCTAGTCTCGAAGCACGTGCTCCAGGTCGGCGACACTCTTCCCGCAGCGACGGTCTTCCTCGGGCCCGGACAGCCGTTGACGCTGCTCGAGCTGGTCGAGGACGGCCCCAAGCTCGTCGTCTTCTACCCCTTCGACTGGTCCTCGACCTGCACGAACGAGATGGAGCTCGTCCGGGACCGGCGGGCGGACTTCGAGGAGGTGGGACTCCAGCCGGTCGGGATCTCGCGCGACTCGCCGTGGTGCCACATCGCCTGGACGCAGGTGCTCGACCTCAACTTCGGCCTCCTGTCGGACTTCAACGGCGAGGCCGTGCGCGCCTTCGGCGTGGGCTTCGAGTTCCGCGGCTTCCGGGACGTGGCGCAACGGAGCGCGTTCCTCGTCGACGTGAGCGGAACCGTGCTGGCCGCATGGCTGTACCCCTCGGGCGAGGTACCGGACGTCGACGAGTGGCTCGACGCCGCCCGGGACTTGAATCTCGCCCGCGCATCTGGCTAGATCGCCGGATGGACACACCTGCAACGGACACCGTCGCCCCGTCGCGGGCCGGCGGGAACCTCACCTACGCGCTGCTGGCGATCGTCATCCTCGTCACGGCGATCTTCGCGTTCTCGACGAACGCGTTGCCCGACCACTGGTATGCCGTCTTCAAGTCGGTCCACGTGATCCTCGCCGTCGTCTGGGTCGGGGGAGGCGTGCTGTTGACGATCCTCGCGATCCGGGCCCAGCGGGAGTCCGATCCGCGTGCCGTCGTCACGATCGCGCAGCAGGCCGCGTTCGCGGGCGAGAAGATCTTCGCCCCCGCGGGCCTGGTCGTCTTCCTGATGGGGATCGCAATGATGCTCAACACGAACTGGGGCTGGGGCACGTTCTGGATCGATGCCGGGCTCGTCGGCTACGCCATCACCTTCACCACGGGCCTCGCCGTACTGTCGCCGCTCGCGAAGAAGATCAAGGCATCGGCCGAGCAGAACGGCCCGGAGCATCCCGAGACGCTCGCTCTGATCGACCGCATTCTGCTGATCGCCCGCGTCGACGTCGCCGTGCTGCTGCTGGTGATCGCCGACATGGTCACCAAGCCCTTCAGCTAACTCAGCAACTCTGGAACCTGGTTCGCTTCGCGAACCAGGTTCCTGCGAGCCCGGCGAACCAGGTTCCTGCGAGCCCGCTGATCACATGCCCATCGCGTGGTAGCCGCTGTCGACGTAGAGCGTCGTGCCGGTGACGTTGCGGGCACCGTCGCCGAGCAGGTACTCGGCAGCGGCGCCGACGTCGTCGGCTCCGACATGGCGATGCAGCGGCGAGCGCTCCTCGACGATCGACTCCATCGTCGGGAAGCCGGCGATCGACCGGGCGGCGAGCGTCCGGACGGGGCCGGCCGAGATCGCGTTCACACGGATGTTCTTCTGGCCGAGGTCCCAGGCGAGATACTTGACCGACGAATCGAGCGTCGCCTTCGCGACGCCCATCACGTTGTAGTGCGGGACCGCCCGCTCGCCGCCGAGGTAGGTCATCGTGACGATCGAGCCGCCGCCTGCAGCCTCCATCAGCGGCTCGGCGGCCCTCGCCGTGGCGACGAGGGAGTAGGCGCTCACGTCGATCGCCATCCAGAACCGGTCGCGCGGCGTATCGGTGAAGCGGCCCTCGAGATCCTCAGCAGCCGCAAACGCCACCGAATGGACCAGGATGTCGAGCTTCCCGCCGAACACGGCCCCGACCTCGGAGAAGACGCGGGCGACCGCCGCGTCGTCGCGAACGTCGAGCTCGGCGACGAGCGGGCTCGCGACCGACTCGGCCAGGTCACGAACGTTCTTCTCGATTCGCTCGCCCTGGAAGGTGAACGCGAGGTCGGCCCCTCCGGCAGCCAGCCGCTGCGCGATCGCCCACGCGATCGAGCGCTTGTTGGCCACACCGAGGACGAGTGCTTTCTTTCCGGCGAACAATCTGGAACCGACTCTAACCGGGTTCGGCTAATCTGCGGAACCTTGCGTCGCCTGCTGCTGCTCTCGGCGGTGTTGGGGCTCGTGGCGGCGGCGTCTGCCTCGGCCGCCCTCACACCGGTCCGCCGCCCCGTCGGCGAGACGACGCTGCCGCGTGTTCGCGCCGGCGTGATCCACATCCCGCCCGCCCGCACGCGCGGGCTGACCCGCGTCATCGTCCGCCTCGCAGCTCCGCCCCTTGCCG
The DNA here is from genome assembly GCA_963722065.1 of uncultured Thermoleophilia bacterium. Taxonomy (GTDB): domain Bacteria; phylum Actinomycetota; class Thermoleophilia; order Gaiellales; family Gaiellaceae; genus PALSA-600. The sequence goes on from CAVRMI010000028.1 coordinate 174,033, forward strand.
CCTGGCGCGCCGATCGCTCGATCTCGTTCGCCTCCCACTCCACCCACCTCGACGTGCATTCGGCGAGCTCGGTCGCCTATCTCGCGAAGCTGGCGCAGCTCCAGAAGGCCGCGGTGGCCCAGGTGCGCGCGGCGATCCCGGCGGCGCGGATCCAGGAGCACTTCGCGATCCTGCTCGACGGGTTCACCGTGCAGCTGCCGGCCCGGTCCCTGCCCAGGCTCCTGCGGGTCCAGGCCGTCAACAAGATCTACCCGAGCCTCAGCTATACCGCGACGATGGACCGCGGGCCGAGCGTGATCCATGCGACGGATCTCGAGGCCGCGACCGGACAGAAGGGCGAGGGGATCAAGATCGCCGTCATCGACACCGGCGTCGACTCGTCCAACCCGTTCCTCAACCCCGACGGCTTCTCGTACCCGCCCGGCTTCCCGAAGGGCGACACCAAGCTGACGACGCCGAAGGTGATCGTTGCGAAGGTGTTCCCGGGCCCGGTGCGCGACGCGTCGAGCAACAAGGCGTTCGACGCGACCGAGCCGCACGGGACGCACGTCGCCGGGATCGCCGCCGGCGACGAGAACACCACCGCCCCGGCAGGCAGCGACCATCCGCTGGTGACGAACCTCTCGGGCGTCGCACCGAAGGCCTGGATCGGCAACTACCGCGTGTTCACCGTGCCGACGCCGCTCGGCCACGAGGCCGACACCCCGGAGATCGTCGACGCCTTCGAGGCAGCGGTCGCCGACGGCATGAACGTCATCAACTTCTCCGGCGGCGGGCCCCAGACCGACCCCGCGAACGACGCGATGTACGAGACGATCCACAACACCGCGCTGTCGGGCGTCGTGCCGGTGATCGCCGCGGGCAACGACCGCGAGGACTTCGGGCTCGGGACGGCGGGCTCGCCGGGCACGGCTCCGGATGCGATCTCGGTGGCAGCGACCTCGAACTCCCACGTCTTCGCCCCCGCACTGTCCGTCGTCGGCGGCCCGCCGTCGCTCGGCGCCGTGCCGATCCAGAACGCGGGCGGCTCCCGGCTCCCCGGCGCCTGGGCGACACTCGACCAGACCATCGTCGACGTCTCGTCGGTCGTCGGCACCGACGGCAAGCCCGTCGAGTCGCACCTCTGTGGGTCCGCGAGCGATCCGAACACCACCGTGGGCACGCTGCCGAAGGACTCGGTCAAGGGCAAGATCCTCCTCGTCTCGCGCGGCAGCTGCACGTTCACCTCGAAGGCGCAGCGGGCCTTGCTGGGCGGTGCGATCGGAATGATCCTCGTCGACAACCGGTCCGGCGAGGCCAACCAGATCCCGATTCCGCTGCAGCTCCCCGCCGGGATGATCTCCGATCTGGACGGTCAGCAGCTGCGCGCCTTCGCCGACGCGAACGGCGGCCAGGCGACGATCCGGGTCACGAGCAGCATCCAGGAGATCCAGACCAACCGCGCAGGCGTGATCACGAGCTTCTCGTCGGCCGGCCCGACCGACTTCGGGCACATGCTCAAGCCGGACATCTCCGCGCCGGGGCTGGACGTGCTCTCGTCGACGCCCCCGAAGACGACGGGCGAGACGTTCTCGGTCTTCGCCGGCACGTCGATGGCGACGCCGCATGTCGCCGGAGCGGCCGCACTGCTCCTGCAGCAGCATCCCGGCTGGACGCCGTGGGAGGTCAAGTCCGCGCTGATGTCGACAGCCGGGCCCGCCTGGGGCAACACGGCGCGCACGCAGGAGGCGTCCGTGCTGCTCGAAGGCGCCGGGCTCACCAACGTGCTCACCGCGGACGATCCCAAGGTGTTCACGGATCCACAGTCGCTCTCGTTCCAGAAGATCGACGTCTCGACCGGGCCGCAGCGCTCGTCGATGCTGCTGACGATGTCGGACGCCGGCGACGGGGCGGGGAACTGGACCGTCTCGCTGGCACCGCAGTCCGCGACGACGGGAGTCGAGATCGACGTGCCCGGCACCGTCGCGCTCGCTCCGGGAGGCGACGTCGCGATCCCGGTCGTCGTGCGTGCCGCCGCCAACGCGGGCCTGGGCGAGAACTACGGCTTCGTCGTGCTGACACAGAACGGCATAGAGCGGCGGGTGCCGTACGGCTTCCTCATCGAGCGGCCGGCCCTGCGCAACCTGACTGCCGTGCGGCTGAAGAGGCTGCAGACCGGCGACACGGCAACCGGCAAGAGCCTGGTCTCGGTCTACTGCTGTCCGCTCGCCCCGTTCGGGCCGCCGCCGAGCTACAGCGGCCCGACGATGAACGAAGACGGCTCCGAGCACCTCTACTACACCGATGTCAACGAGCCGATCATCAACCTCGGCGTCTCGATCCTCGGCAGCAGCGCCGGCGCCCTGATCGATCCGTTCGTGCTCGGCTCGAAGGACGAGAACGACGTCCAGGGCTACGCAGGCATTCCCACCGACGTCAACTCGCTGACCTACGACGCGAACATCGACATCGGCGCCGCGGGCGTGCAGTTCCCGCGCCTGCAGCGGTTCTATGTCGCGGTGGACTCGCGCGCCGATCCGTTCACGAACCGCTCGCAGAAGGGCAAGTACCTGCTGAACGCCTGGGTCAACGACCTGACACCGCCCTTCGTGCGCGTGCTGACGACCAAGGTCAGCGCCGGGCGGCCGCTGCTCGTCGCGCAGGCGGTCGACCTCCAGTCCGGAGTCGATCCGCTCTCGCTGGTCCTGAACTACGGCGACACGCTGATCGGCGCCTCTGCGTACGACCCGGTCTCGGGCCTCGTCCTCTTCGGCATCCCGACCTCCGCGCCCAAGCTGAACGCCGGCACCACGAAGGCGACCGTGGCGGCCTCCGACTACCAGGAGTCGAAGAACATCAACACCGTCGGGAACGACATCTACCCCAACACGGCCTTCCTGCAGTCGAAGCTGACGGTCGTCGACGGGCCGACCGTGACCTGGATCGAGCCGCCCGCCCATGTCTGTGCGTTCAAGAACGACCGGCTCGTCGTCGTCGCCGGCGCCACGAAGAAGATCAAGGACGTCACGTTCACCGACGGGAAGCACCGGATCGGTGTCGACAAGACAGGGCCCGGAGGTGTGTACTCGGTCGCGTGGAACACGAAGAGCCTCACGAAGGGCACCCGCAGCCTCCAGGCGACGGTGACGGACACGGCCGGCCATCGCGCCGCCGCCGTTCGCGAGTTCAAGATCTGCAAGTAGCCGTCGTCACCGGCGCGTCGTCGGGAATCGGTGCGGAACTGGTGCGCGCGCTCCAAGCGCGAGGCACCCTCGTGGTGGGGCTCTCGCGGCGTCCATCCGCCGCCGAAGAGCACGAGGAGTGCGACGTCTCCGACCGGGCCGCGGTCGCCGCCGCCGCCGCCCGCGTGCTCGCACGCCACCCGCACGTCGACCTGCTGGTGAACAACGCCGGAGTCGGGGCGCGCTACAGCTACCTCGACGCAGAGCCCGAGCGGATCGAGCAGGTGATCAACGTGAACTATCTCGGTTCGGTCTGGTCGACGTTCGCGTTCCTGCCGGGGCTCGGCCGGGGCTCGCACATCGTGAACGTCGTCTCCGTCGCCGGCACCGTGGCGGTCGGGCCGTACTCGGCGTCGAAGCACGCACAGCTGGCGTTCTCGCGCTCGATCGCCGTCGAGCTCGCCCCGCGCGGGATCATCGTGCACACCGTGTGCCCCGGCTTCGTCGAGACCGAGGGGTTCCCGCAGGGCGAGCGCTTCCCGGGCGCCCTGCAGCGGCTCGTGATCGAGCCGGCACTCGTGGTCGAGCGGATCCTCGACGCGGTGGACAAGGGAAAGCGCGAGATCGTCGTGCCGCGCTGGTATCGCCCGGCGGCGTGGGCGCAGGCACTCGCGCCCGGCGTGCTCGCTAGCGCGAGAGCACGTACCACCCGACGACCGCCTCGTACCCCCTAGGCGCGAGGTTGCGGGCGTGCTCGCGTTGCGGGCCTTCGCAGCCGGCGAGGTCGAGGTACGCCTCGATGTCCCGCGCCTCGCGCACGACCTCCTGACGCCGCAGGACGAGATTGTTCGAATCGAAGAGCCCGCGCATGTCGACGTCGGCGAGCAGACGGGTCGTCGACGGGTCGCGCGCATGCTCGAAGCGCGTCAACTCGATCGAGGCGAGCGGCTCGTTCGGCGCCAGCTGATCGACGACGAGGATCGTTCCGCCCGGCTTCGTCACCCGGGTGAGCTCGGCCACGAGCAGCTCCGGCCGCGGCGTGTGATGCAGCGTGCGCAGCGTCGCCGCGACGTCGAACGAGAAGTCCTCGAACGGGAGGTGCTCGCCGTCTCCCACGATGACCTCGACGTTCGCGGGCGCGTCCGCCTTGGCACGCGCCGCGGCCTCTCCGTCGACCTCCAGCGCCACGACCTCGCGGGCCCGCGGCGCCACGGCGAAGGCGAAGGCGCCCGTCCCGGCTCCGACGTCGAGCACACGCTCGTCGCCCTTCAGCGGGAGGAGGTCCTGAAGGTGCTCCTCGAGCGCCGCCGCCCGCTCGGCCTGGAGCGCCGCCCGCCTGTCGACCTTGCTCATGCGGCGCCGACCACGATGCGGCGGGCGCGAGGCGCCGACGAGTCGATCCCGCAGGCCAGCTCGTAGGTGAGCGTGCCTGCGACCCGCGCATGCTCCTCGAGCGGCACTCCGGGGCCGACGATCGTCACCGGTGTGCCCGGCGGAAGCTCGTGGTCGAGCTCGACTGCAGTGGCGTCCATGGACACAGCACCGACCACTTTGCACATTTCTCCCGCAACTCGCACTGCCGTGCCGGTCAGACCCCGGCGGAACCCGTCGGCGTAGCCAACCGGCAGGATCCCGATCCAGGTGTCGCGGCCGGCGACGAAGAGCCGCCCGTAGCCGGTCGACTCACCGGCCCGCAGCAGCTTCGCCTGGGCGACCTCGGTCTGCCAGGAGAGCACCGGCTCGAGGCCGTCCTCGGCCGGATCCGTCCCGAACGGCGACAGCCCGTAGAGCGCAATACCGCAGCGAACGGCGTCGAACCGCGACTCCGGGATCCTGAGAGCTGCCGCGCTGTTCGCGACATGCCTCACCAGATGAGCCACGGCATCCGTGGCAGTGTGGAACCGCTCGATCTGCACACGGGCGAAGTCCGGGTCGGAGTCGGCGGTCGCGAGGTGCGTCATCACGCCGGCGACCGCCCTCGTCGGTGCCGGGAGCTCCGACACGCCCCAACGGCCCATGCCGGTGTCGAGCTTCACGTGCACGACGATGTCCTCGGGGATCTCCTCCCCGGAGACGACGAGCTCCAGTCCGGCCTGGCGCGCCTCTGCGACGTCTCCGCTCGACGCCGGCCCGAGCACGAGCAGCCGGGCTGTCGGGAAGGCGCGGCGCAGCGCGAGCGCCTCGCCGACGGTGGCGACACACAGAGCCCGTGCGCCCGCGGCGAGCGCCGCACCCGCGCAGTCGAGCGCTCCGTGCCCGTACGCATCGGCCTTCACGACGGCCCAGACCTCGGCTCCGCCTGCCGCGCGCAGCAGGGCTCCCACGTTGCGGCGCAGGGCGCCGAGGTCGATCGTGATCTCGGATCTCACGTGAGCGGCGGGCGCTGCAGCCCGTGACCTGCGAGCGCGCGCTGGAGCGCGGGCAAGAGGTCGGATGCGATCACGCCGCGCTGCGGCTCGACGAGCTCGGCTGCGACACCGTGCGCGACGGCGCCGACGGCGGCCGCGAAACGCGCCTCCATTCCCTTCGCAAGAAAGGCGGCGACGATTCCGGTGAGAACGTCACCGGAGCCTGCGGTTGCGAGCGCGGGCGTGCCGTACGTCGCGATGAGCGCGCCCTCGCGGGGCGTCGCGACGATCGTGTCGGCGCCCTTCAGAAGCACGATCGAGCCGAAGCGCGAGGCGGCGCGGCGGGCGGCGTCGAGCCTGTGCGCGTCGATCTCGCGGCTCTCGACCCCGAGCAGGCGGGCGAGCTCGCCGCTGTGGGGCGTGAGCACGGTCGGAGCCGCCCGTGCGAACGGCTCGAGCTGCCACAGAGCGTCGGCATCCAGCACCAGCGGCAGCTCCAGCCGCTCGAGGAGGATGCGCACCAGCTCGACCGTCCCGTCGCTGCGCCCGAGGCCGGGGCCGATCGCAACGGCGTCGGACTTCTCGGCTGCGTCGAGGATCGCGTCGATCGAACGCGGCAGCAGCCGCCCCGAGGAGTCCTCGGGCAGCGGTCGCTTGACCACCTCGAGCAGTTTCGTCTCGAGCACGGGCAGAGTCGACTCGGGCGCCGCCACCGCCACGTAGCCCGCGTCGGCGCGGAACGCGGCGAGCGCGGCCAGCATCGGAGCGCCGGTCAGGCCCCGCGAGCCCCCGACAACGAGCACCGAGCCCGCCGTGTACTTCGTCGACTCGGTCTGCTTGGCCGGCACGTCGAGGAGCGCCGAGGCCGGCACGAGCGCGTGCTCGTGCTCGCGCGGGCGGAGTCCGATCGGCGCGATCTGCACCGAGCCGGCGTGGAACCGCCCGGGCGCGATTGCGAGCCCGACCTTTGCAGCTCCGAACGTGACGGTCGCGGTCGCCCGCACGGCGTTTCCGGGAACCTCGCCGGTCGAAGCGTTCACGCCCGACGGGACGTCGATCGCGACGACCGGACAGCCGCTTCCGTTGATCAGCTCGATCATCCGCGCCGCGTCCTCACGCGGCGCGTCCTGCAATCCGATTCCGAGCAGTGCGTCGACGAGCACGTCGGGCTCTCCGAGGTCCCCGACGCCCTCCACGAGCGTGACGGTGCGCCCGGCCTCGCGCAGCACGCGCGCGCAGACCTTGCCGTCGCCACCGTTGTTGCCGCCGCCGCAGACGACGGTCACCCGGCCCGGAAAGCCTCGAAGCACGAACTCGGCGACCGCCGTCCCGGCCCGTTCCATGAGCTCGGCCAACGGCCCCTGATGCGCCTCCTCCGCGCGCCGCGTCTCGGCTGCCGTGAGGAGCGGCTGCAGCCTCATGCGGGGGCCACCACTGCCACGGCCGCGGCGAGCTCGCGCGAGTGCGTCATCGAGAGCTCGATCTTCCCCGCGCCCACCTTCTCCGCCCACTGCGCCGTGCGCCCGGTGAGGAAGACGCCCGGCTTGGGACGCCCGCGGACCTCGATCTCCTTCCAGGTGAAGTAGACACCGGAGCCGAGCGCCTTGCCGACCGCCTCCTTGGCAGCGAAGCGCCCCGCATAGTGCTGCGGAGGGTTTGGCTTCGAATCGCAGTACGCGCGCTCGGCCTCGGTGAAGCAGCGCTGCTTGAACCCCTCTCCGTGCCGTTCGAGCGCGCGGCGGATCCGCTCGATCTCGATCAGGTCGACCCCGACGCGCATCAGAGATTCGTTTCGAGCCAGTTCGGCAGCTGCGCGATCGAGGAGACGATCCCCTCGGGCTGCACCGCCGAGCGCTCCACCTCGTCGGGCCGGAACTTGCCGGTGCGGACGAGGATCGTCTTCATGCCGAAGCGGTGCGCCCCGAGAATGTCGCCTTCGAGGTCGTCACCGACCATCCACGTGATGCTCGGGTCCGCGTCGATCGTCTCGACCGCCGCCGTGAAGTAGGCGCTCGACGGCTTGCCGAGCACGGTCGCCTCGGTCTCGGCGGCATACTCGAGCCCGGCGACGAACACGCCGGTGTCGAGCCGCGGGCCGTTCGCCGTCTGCCACCACTTGTTCCTGTGCAGACAGTAGAGATCGGCGCCGGCCTCGAGCTCGTGGAAGGCGCGGTTCAGGTTGAGGTAGGAGAAGATCCGCCCGACCTCCTCGCCTTCGTCGGCGCCGCCGATGAGGACCGCGTCGACGTTCATCCCGACGAGCTGCAGCCCCTCGAGGTCGTCGAGGATCCCGGGCATGGTGAGGGCGAGCACGCGCTTCCCTTTCAGCTCGCGCGACGCGACGGAGCCGGTGGTCTGGAGCTCGTCCTCGGCGATGTCGAAGCCCATCAGCTGAAGCTGCTGAAAGAGCTCCTGGCGCGAGAGCGTGGTCGAGTTCGTGACGAACCTGAGCCGGTGCCCCGACTCGCGCAACGTGCGCACCGCCGAGACCGCCCCCGCGATCGGGACGCCCGAGACATGCAGGACGCCGTCGACGTCGAGGAGAATGGCAGCCATGGACGTCGAGTCTATTCGCTCCGAGATCGCCTTCAGGTTCTCGCGGTCGAGCGGGCCGGGAGGGCAGCACGCGCAGAAGAGCTCGACCCGCGTCGAGGCGTTGTTCGACGTCGGGGATTCGGCCGCTCTCAGCGCGGCGGAGCGCCGGCGCGTGCTCGAGCGAATCGGTCCGGTCGTACGGGCCATCGCACAGGACGAACGGTCGCAGCTCCGAAACCGCGAGCTCGCGACCGACCGGATCGTCGAGCAGCTGCGCGAGGCGGTGAAGGTGCGACGCAAACGGCGCCCGACGAAGCCGACCGCCGCATCGCAGGAACGGCGCCTCGACGAGAAGAAGCGGCGGGGCCGGACGAAACGGCTGCGACGCGAGACCGATGACTAATCTGGGCCGCCGTGGACGAGTACGCGGTCATCCTCGATCAGGCACGCGCCAGCATCGCCGCCGGGCGCACGCCCGACTGGTCGGTGCTCGAGGCGCGGGTCCAGGCGGTGGCGTCGCATCCTCGGGCGAGGAGCGACGCGGACCGCGAGCAGGAGGCCCGGGCCTTGAAGCAGCTGCAGGTGCTCGCCTCGGTTCAGCGCGCGCGGGCGCGCGTCGCTCCGGCCGCCGACGAGCGGACGAAGCCCGCCCGGAGGCCGTCGGCACTGCGGGAACGGCCGACGATCACCGGGAACATGGAGGTCACGCGCGACACAGACGGCGAGGCGTTCGTGCTCCGCTGGAAAGCCGCGCCCGACGTGCTCGAGTGGGCGGTGCGCGTCAGCGAGCGGCGCGGCCCGCGCGGCGGGTACGTCGTGCGCGACGAGCGTCAGCTGCCCGCGGGGGCGACGTCGGTGGAGATGCAGCTGGGCTCGAACGCGCTGCGGGTGCATCTGCTCGGCCGCGGCCGCGGCGGCAGGCTCGTGCGGCGGGCCGTGATGTCGCCGCTCACCCCCGAGTCGTGGGGGGAGCGCTGGCAGCGCCGGGCGAGCGCCGCATAGTCGGCGTCGTGCGCCCGGTGCGACGGACTAGAGCTGCCGGCCGGGGCGGTCGAAGCGCGAGTCGGCGCCGTAGCGCGCGCCGAGCACGCCGATGACGAGCAGCACGATCAGGAAGACGATGGCGATCATGCGCTCACTCTGCCCGAGCAGGGACTATCAGCGCAAATCGTGATAATATTCATGTTCATTATGGAACCTGATAGTTGGCTCGGCGTCGAGCTGCGGCACTTCGCCGCCCTGCAGGCGATCGCGGCGGCCGGCTCCTTCGGGCGGGCCGCCGAACGCCTCGGATACACGCAATCCGCGATCAGCCAGCAGATCGCGACCCTCGAGCGAATCGTCGGCGAGAAGCTCATCGAGCGCCCGGGCGGCCCGCGGCCCGTCTCGCTGACCGAGGCAGGCCAGCTCCTCCTCCGCCATGCGGATTCGATCGTCGCGCGGCTCCAGGCCGCACAGGCCGACCTCCAGGCCCTGCGCGCCGGCGAGGCGGGCACGCTGCGCATCGGCACCTTCCAATCCGCAGGGGCCCGCGTGCTGCCGGAGATCATGCGCCGCTTCACCGCCCAGTGGCCGCTGATCGAGGTCATGCTCGAGGAGCACGACGACGAGGAGATCGCGGACGCGCTGGAGCGCGGAGAGCTGGACGTCGGCTTCCTCCTCCTGCCGATCGGCGACGCGCCTCTCGCAACGGTGGAGCTGCTGCGCGACCCGTACGTGCTCGTCGTCGCCGCCGGCTCTCCGCTCGCCGACGGTCCCCCCTCGCTGCAGGAGATCGCCCACCAGCCGCTCGTCGGGTTCCGCTCCGGGCCCTCGACCGACCCGATCGAGGCGGCGTTCCGCGCTGCGCGCCTCGAGCCGCGGTGGGCGTTCCGGTCGAACGACAACCAGACCGTGCAGGGGCTGGTCGCCGCCGGGATGGGCTGTGCGATCGTGCCGCTGCTGACGGTCGACACGGGCGACCCGCGGATCGTCGCGGTCGACCTCGGAGAGTCGGTCGAACCGCGCGTCGTCGGCATCGGACGCCACCGCGACCGCTACGCGTCGCCGGCCGCCCGCGCATTCATCGACACCGCCCTCGCGGCCTGATCCGCCGGGGCCTTACTCGACCGTGACGGTCTTGGCCAGATTCCGCGGCTGGTCGACGTTCAGGCCGCGGAGCCGCGCGATGCGGTAGGCGAGGAGCTGCAGCGGCAGGATGGCGAGCGCCGCCTGCAGGAACGCGGGCGACTTCGGTACGTAGATCACGTCGTCCGCGTGATGCTGGATGTCCTCGTTGCCGTCGGTCGCGATCGCGATCACGTGCGCGCCGCGTGCGCGGGTCTCCTGGATGTTCGACACGATCTTCTCGTAGACGTGGATGCGCGTCGCCACGACGACGACGGGCGTGCCCTCCTCGAGCAGCGCGATGGGGCCGTGCTTCATCTCGCCGGCCGAGTAGGCCTCGGTGGGGATGTACGAGATCTCCTTCAGCTTGAGGGCGCCTTCGAGGGCGACCGGCAGCCCGATGTGCCTGCCCAGGTACAGGAAGAAGGGTTTGTCGTAGAAGCGCTGCGCGATGTCCTCGATCGGATGGTCGGCGTCGAGGAAGCCCTGCATCTTCGCCGGCAGGTCGTAGACCTCGTCGAGGATGAACTCGACGTCCTCGCTCGGCAGCGTCCCGCGGCACTGGGCCACCTTCAGCCCGATCAGGAAGAGCAGCGCGATCTGGGCCGTGAACGTCTTGGAGGCTGCGACACCGACCTCGAGCCCCGTGCGCGTGTAGAGCACCGAATCGACCTCGCGGGTGATCTGCGAGCCCATCATGTTCGTGATCGCGACGGTGCGCGCTCCCTTCTCGCGCGCGAGCTTCATCGCCTGGATCGTGTCGCGCGTCTCGCCCGACTGGGAGATGCCGATCACGAGCGTGCCCGGGTCGATCACGGGGTTGCGGTAGATCCACTCGCTCGCAACGTCGGGCTCCACCGGGACCCGGCCCCACTCCTCGATCGCATAGCGGCCCACGACGCCGGCGTGGTACGCGGTGCCGCACGCGACGATGACGATCCGCTTGAGGACCCGCAGCTCCTCCTCGGACATGCCGAGCCCGTCGAGCACGAGATGACCGTGGCGGACGCGGTCGCCGATCGTCTCGGCGACGCCCTCGGGCTGTTCGAAGATCTCCTTGAGCATGAACGTCTCGTAGCCCGAGCGCTCGGCGGCATCGTCGTCCCAGTCGACCTCGAGCACGTCGTGGGCGACCGACCGGCCCGTCACCGCGTCTGTGAACGTGACGCCCTCGGGCGTGATCAGGGCGATCTCGCCGTCGTCCGGGAACTGCACGCGGCGCGTCTCAGCCAGAAAGGCGGCGAGGTTCGACGCCAGGAAGTTCTCGCCCTCACCGAGGCCGACGACCATCGGCGTCTGGTGCCGGACCCCGACGAGCTCGTTCGGGTGGTCGTGATGGATGAGAACGAAGGTGAAGTGCCCTTCGAGCCGCGCGTAGGTCGCGCGCATCGCTTCGACGAGGTCGCCCGCGTAGGCATCCTCGAGCAGGTGAACCACGACCTCCGCGTCGGTCTCCGAGGTGAACGTGTGGCCGGCGGCCAGGAGCTCGTCGCGCAGCTCGCGGTAGTTCTCGACGATGCCGTTCAGGACGATCGCCAGCTTGTGCTCGTCGCACGGCGTGAGCGGGTGGGCGTTGAGCTCGGTGACGCCGCCGTGGGTGGCCCAGCGGGTATGGCCGAGGCCGGTGGACGACGTGGAGCCGTTCGAGCCGGCCGCCTCCTTCAGGAACGCAAGGTTCCCGACGGCGCGGACGTACTCCAGGCCGTCCTCCTCCAGGAGGGCGATGCCGGCCGAGTCATAGCCCCGGTACTCGAGGCGCTGCAGACCCTGCAGGAGCAGCGGCTTCGCGGACCGGCTGCCGACATATCCGATGATCCCGCACATCCCAGAGTCTCCTTTCCCCGGCAATGAACCGGAATTGCCCCCGAAAGCCTCCCTGGAAACGCAAAAGCCCGGCTGCGGGCCCGTCCCTGCGTCGGAACGGTCAGCCGAGCTCTCGGCGAACGAGCGCTGCGATGCTAGCACAGGCGTCCTTCGCCACTTCCGGATTCTCCGCCTCGGCGAGGACCCGGATCAAGGGCTCGGTGCCGGAGGGGCGCACGAGCACGCGGCCCCGGCCGTTCCAGGCGCGGTTCAGCCGTTCGACCTCGTCGACCACCCCCGCCGTCAGTTCCCGGTCGGCCACCGGGACGTTCTCCTTCTGCTGCGGCCAGCGGGGCATGACCGCGGCAGCCTCGCTCAGCGTGCGGCCCTTCAACGCGCCGCAGAGAAGCAGCCCGGCGGCGAGACCGTCGCCCGTGACGTGGTCCCGCAGGTAGATCACGTGGCCCGACTGCTCGCCGCCGAGAATCGCGCCCTCGCGCTGGAGCGCCTCGAGGACATAACGGTCGCCGACGTCGGTCGTGTGCACACGAATGTCGTGCTCACGCATCAACGCGTGGAATCCGAGGTTCGTCATGACGGTGACGGCCACCTGCTCGACCTGTTGATCGAGCGCCAGGATCGCCACGATCTGGTCGCCGTCGATCGCCTCGCCCCGCTCGTCGACCGCGAGCATCCGGTCACCGTCCCCGTCGAACGCGATCCCGAGGTCGAACCCGCCCGCGAGCACCGTCTTCTGGAGCAGCGCAAGGTCTGTCGCGCCGCAGCCGACGTTGATGTTGCCGCCGTCCGGCTCGTCCCCGATCGCCTGCACCTCGGCGCCACACTGCTCGAACGCCTGCGGCGCGAGCCCGGAGTACGCCCCGTTCGCGCAGTCGACCACGATCCGCATCCCGGTCAGATCGACACCGAAGCGCTCGATGATGTGCTCGAGGTAGGAGTCGGTCGCAACCTCGATGTGCTCGATCTGCCCCTGGTCGATGCCGGGCGCCGCCGCGAGCAGCTCCTCGATCTGCTCCTCCGAGACGTCGGAGAGCTTGTGCCCCTGCGAGTTGAAGAACTTGACGCCGTTGTACTCCGGCGGGTTGTGAGACGCGGAGATGACGACGCCGAGGTCGAGCGCGAGCAGCGCGACCGCCGGTGTCGGCAGCACGCCGCCGAGAATGCAGTCGCCGCCGGCGGAGATCACGCCGCGCGCAAACGCCTCCTCCAGCTCGACACCGGAGGCCCGGGTGTCGCGGCCGACGAACACCTTCGCCGCGCCGGTCCAGAGCGACGCTGCCCGGCCGAGCCGCTCGACGAGCTCGGGCGTGATGAACTCGCCCACGACGCCGCGCACCCCATCGGTGCCGAAGTACCTGCGCGCCACGATGAGGCGCTTAGCGCTTGCTGAACTGAGGCGCCTTGCGCGCCTTGTGCAGCCCGGCCTTCTTGCGCTCCACGATGCGCGCGTCGCGCGTGAGGAAGCCGGCCCGCTTGAGGGGCACCCGCAGCTCGGGGTTCACCTCGACGAGCGCGCGGGCGATGCCGTGCCGCACCGCGCCTGCCTGGCCCGAGGGGCCGCCGCCGTGGACGCGGACACGAAGGTCGTACTGCCCGTCGAGACCGGCCGTCTTCAGCGGCGCGGTGGCGAGCATCCGGTGGACCATGCGGGGGAAGTACTCCTCGATCGACTTGCCGTTCACCCACGTGGCGCCGTCGCCGGGCCGCAGGATCACGCGCGCGACGGAGGTCTTGCGCTTGCCGGTGCCGAGATATTGAGCTGGAGTCGCCATTTACACCTCGAGAGGGGTCGGTTCCTGAGCCTCGTGCGGATGCTCCGGGCCTGCGTAGATCTTCAGTTTGGTCAGCTGCGCGCGACCGAGCTTGTTGCGGGGGAGCATCCCCTTGACGGCCTTGCGGAGGACTTCGGTCGGCTGGCGCTCGAGCTGCTCGCGCAGGGTCCGCTCGCGCAGCCCGCCCGGATAGCCCGAATGCTTGTAGTACATCTTCTCGTCGAGCTTCTTCCCGGTGACCGCGATCTTCTCGGCGTTCACCACGACGACGAAGTCGCCGGTGTCGACGTGCGGCGTGAAGGCGGTCTTGCCCTTCCCGCGCAGGCGATCGGCGATCTGCGTGGCGATACGGCCCAGGGTCTTCCCCTCGGCGTCCACGAGGTACCAGTCGCGCGCGATCTCACCGGGCTTGGCGTTGTAGGTCTTCATACGGAGAAAGGGCGAACATGCCGTCCGCCGGGCGAGAATCGTAGCAGCCCCTCCCGAAACTGGGCCAGCCCGCCGTGGGACGGGTGCCGGACATACGGGGCGCCCAGAGCGTCTGCGGCGATCCGGCCCACCGCGACCACCCGGCGCTCTCGGGCCAGCTCCTCGGCGAACCGGCGGCCGGCGGCCACCTCGGCTCGTGTCGGGGGCCGGTTCGAGCGGTCGGTTCCCGGATGGGTCGGGACCACGTTCCAGAGGAGGACCTGGTCGGTCAGCCCGAGATCCGCCAGCACGCGGTGCACGATCGTCGCCGTCGCCTCGGCCGGCCCTCGCCCCGTCAGCTGCCGCTCCGAGGTGAACGGGATCCCCGAGATGCGCGCGCCGCGATAGCCGGGCGCCTCGCCGACCAGGAGCAGCGGCGCCTCGGCCCGCGCGTCGAGATAGGCCGCCAGGCGGTCGCGCCGGAGCGCGGCCCCCGCGCCAACCCGGTAGAAGTTGGTGGTCTGCCCGATCCGGGCGGCAGTGAGCCGGTCGATGAGCGAGCGCATCGAGATCCGCACTCTGACGGACGGCGGCCAGCAGCCGCCGGAGATCGCGCACGCCGTGGCCGCCTTCCTCGACGGCGCGCAGCACACCCTCGACGTCGCTCAGTACGACTTCAATCTCGGCCCCGAGACGGTGGCGATCGTCGGCGATGCCTTTCGCCGCGCGGCGGAGCGCGGCGTCAAGACGCGATTCACGTACAACGTCGATCACGGACTGCCGATCCCGGTGCCGCCGCCGCCCGAGCCCGACGCGGAGCTGATCGCATCGCTGCCCGTTGAGGGCAGGCCGATTGCGGGGATCCCCGACCTGATGCATCACAAGTTCGTGATCCGCGACAGCGCCGACATCTGGACCGGTTCGCTGAACTGGACCGACGACTCGTGGTCGCGGCAGGAGAACGTGATCGCGATCGTCCACTCGCCGGCGATCGCGAAGGCGTTCCGCATCGATTTCGACCAGCTGTGGGCCACCTCGGACGTGATGAAGAGCGGGTTCGTGGATCCTCGGTGGGATGACGGCGTCCGGGCCTGGTTCACGCCCGGACACGGCGAGGACCTGTCGGCCCGCATCGCCAAGCTCATCCACCGGGCGAAGCGGCGCGTGCGGATCTGCTCACCGGTCATCACCACCGGGCCTGTGCTCGGGACGCTCGCGCAGGTTCTCTCGGACGGCCGCGTCGACATCGCGGGCTGCGTCGACGTCACGCAGATCCGAGAGGTGATCCACCAGTGGCAGGCCAACGGCAACATCTCGTGGAAGCTGCCGCTGCTCGAGCGGGTCATGGCCGGTCCGTTCACGGGGAAGGAGTCGACGCCCTACGGCGCGGGCACGGTTCACGACTTCATGCACGCGAAGGTGACCGTCTGCGACGACACCGTCTTCGTCGGCTCGTTCAACCTCTCACGGAGCGGCGAGAAGAACGCGGAGAACGTGCTCGAGATCGAGGACGCCTCGATCTCCGACCGGCTCGCCGCGTTCGTCGACGAGGTTCGGGCGCGCTACCCCGCGGTCACCATTGCTGCCAGTGCACCAGATCGTCCGCAGCCCGGCGCCGCTCCTTGAGCCGCGAGCCGGGTGGCGGGTCGTCGCCTGGTTTCCCGATCAGCGCGAGCCCGATCGGCACGACCTCCTCCGGGAGGCCGAGCACCTCGTCGAAGATCCGCTTCTGGTCGGGATGGCCGATGAAGGCGCTCGCGAGCCCTTCGTCGATCGCAGCCAGGAGCACGAGCATCATCAGCGCGCCCGCATCGACGAACCAGTACGGGACGGGCCACGTCACCTCGGTGCCGCCCGTCGCCGCGAGCTTGTCGGCTTCGTTGTACCGAGCGTGATAGAGCGACTCGTTCGCCGAGATCACGAGCAGGACCGGCGCGTCTGCGATGTAGTTGCGGCCGCCGCGCGAGTAGTGCTCGTCGCCGAAGGCACCCGCGATCTCCGCACGCTTGGCGGCATCGGTGACGACGACGATGCTGCCGCCCTGGCTGAATCCGCCGGACGGCGCGCGCCGGATCACGTTCACGACCCGCTCGATCTGCTCCGTCGGCAGCGGGTCGGGCAGGAACGCGCGGTGCATCCGCCGCCGGCCGAGGATCTCGCGGAACTCCACAGGCGACACCGTATATCGTCGGCGGCATGACCAGATTCCAGGGAACGACAGCATTGGTGACCGGCGGTGCCAAGGGCATCGGCGCGGCAACGGCGAAGCGGCTCGCGTCGGAGGGCGCGACGGTGCTTGTCGCCGATTTCGACGAGGCGGCCGCGGAGGAGACGGCGCGGGAGATCGGCGGCCACGCAGTCCGGTGTGACGTCACGAAACGCGAGGAGGTCGAGGCGGCGGTCGAGGCGGCCGCGGCGCTCGGCTCGCTGGACATCCTCGTGACCTGCGCGGGGATCATCCGCGACAACCTGCTCTTCAAGATGTCCGACGAGGACTGGGACGCCGTCATCGACACCCACCTGAAGGGGACGTTTCACACGGTCCGGGCGGCGCAGAAGCACATGGTGTCGCAGAAGAGCGGGAAGATGGTGCTGATCTCATCCACCTCGGCGCTCGGCAACCGCGGCCAGACCAACTACTCGACCGCGAAGGCCGGGCTGCAGGGCATGACGAAGACGCTCGCGATCGAGCTCGGTCCGTACAACGTCAACGTGAACTGCGTCGCGCCCGGGTTCATCGCAACGGCGATGACCCGGCAGACCGCGGAGCGGATCGGCATGCCGTTCGACGAGTTCGTGGCGGCGGCGGCGGAGCAGATCCCGCTGCGGCGCGTCGGCCAGCCCGACGACGTCGCCGGCCTGATCGCCTACCTCTGCTCGGAGGACGCGAGCTACGTCAGCGGCCAGGTCGTCTACGTACGCGGAGGGCCTTAAGGACAGCCGCGCCGCCCCGCGGCGCGTCGACACGGTGTCTGACACCCCGGTGTCAGACACCGCGGGCCGCGAGGATGCGGTCGCCGACGACGTCGTAGGCGACGTAGTCGTATCCCAGGCAGGGCGAGCCCTCGAGCTCCTCTCTGACCATGGTGAAGAGCACCGAGTCGCGGCGCGGGCCGCCGCCCTCGGCCGATTCGAGCCGCCGACGCAGTACGCCCTCCTGGGTGAAGCCGAGCTTGCGCGGGATCGCCAGGCTGCGCTCGTTGTGCGGTTCGACCTGGATGTCGATCCGCTCCACGCCGCAGAGCTCGAAGCCGACGCGGGTGAGCACCGCTGCCGCCTCCGTCGCCATGCCCTGTCCGATCGCATCCGCCGAGACCCAGTAGCCGATCTCGAACGAGCCGTCACCGCCGCGCTGGTGGAGCCCGGTGCCGCCGAGCTGCTTCGTCCCGTCTCGGTTGAAGATGCCGTAGGCGTAGTTCGTCCCGAGGTCGAAGCTGCCCCGAAAACCGCGGAGCAGCTCGACCTTCTCGGCGATCGTCTGCGGCTCGAAGCGGATCCACGGCATCCAGGGCCGCAGGTGCTCGACGCTCGCATCGACGGCCTCCTTCAGGAGCGGCGCGTCGCACGGGTCGTAGCAGCGGATGACGAGACGCTCGGTCTCGATCCGGTACGGGACCCGGTCTACTCCCACTCGATCGTGGCGGGTGGCTTCGAGGTCACGTCGAGCACGACGCGGTTCACCGCGGGGATCTCGTTGATGATCCGCGACGAGACGAGCTCGATCAGGTCGTACGGCAGCCGCGCCCAGTCGGCAGTCATGGCGTCCTCGGAGGTGACGGCGCGGATCGCGATCGGGTAGCCGTACGTCCGCGAGTCGCCCTGGACGCCGACGGAGCGGATTGCGGGCAGCACGCAGAAGCTCTGCCAGAGGTCGCGATAGAGACCGGCCTTGCGAACCTCCTCCTGCAGGATCGAGTCCGCTTCACGCAGTGTCTCGAGGCGCTCCTCGGTGACGTCGCCGATGATGCGGATCGCGAGGCCCGGGCCGGGGAAGGGCTGGCGCCAGACCATCCGCTCGGGCATCCCGAGCTCCTCGCCGACGCGGCGCACCTCGTCCTTGAAGAGCAGGCGCAGCGGCTCGACCAGCTTCATCGTCATGTCGTCGGGCAGGCCGCCCACGTTGTGGTGCGACTTGATCGTCTCGGCCACACCGTCTGTCCCGCCGGACTCGATCACGTCGGAGTAGAGCGTCCCCTGGACGAGCCAGCTGACGTCGCCGAGCTTCCGTGCCTCGTCCTCGAAGACCCGGATGAACTCCTCGCCGATGATCATCCGCTTGCGCTCCGGATCGGTGACACCGGCCAGCTTGGAGACGAACCGCTCCTGCGCCCGGACGTGGACGAGCGGCACGTGGTACAGCCCGTCGAACGTCTCGACGACCTGCGCGGCCTCGCCCTTCCGGAGCAGGCCGTGGTCGACGAACACACAGGTGAGCCGGTCGCCGACGGCCTTGTGCACGAGGAGGGCGGCAACCGCCGAGTCGACGCCCCCCGAGAGCGCGCAGAGGACCCGCTCGCGGCCGACCTCGGCCCGGATCCGCTCGACCTGCTCCTCGATCACGGCGGCCGGCGTCCAGGCCGGCGCAGCGCCGGCGACGTCGTAGAGGAAGTTCTTCAGCACGGCCTGGCCGTGGGGCGTGTGCACCACCTCGGGATGGAACTGGACGCCGTAGACCTTCCGCCGGTGATCCTCGAACGCAGCGACCGGCGTGTGCTCCGAGGTCGCGACGACGTGTGCTCCCGACGGCGGCTCGACGACCGTGTCGCGGTGCGACATCCAGGCGGTCTGATCCTCCGGCAGCGTCGCGAAGAGCGCGCCCTCGCCGGCACGCAGGTCGACCTTGCCGTACTCGCCGGCTCCCGTCTGGTCGACGCGGCCGCCGAGGTCGAGCGCGAGCAGCTGCGCGCCGTAACAGATGCCGAGGGTCGGGATGCCCAGCTCGAAGATCGCAGGATCCATCTTCGGGGCACCGTCGGCGTAGACCGAGGCCGGGCCGCCGGACAGGATCAGGGCGATGGGATTGCGGCTGCGGATCTCTGCGACCGTCGCGCGATGGGAGACGAGCTCCGAGTAGACGCGCGCCTCGCGCACGCGCCGCGCGATCAGCTGCGAATACTGGCCTCCGAAATCGACCACCAGGACGGGGCGATCCTCCGGCAGCGGGGCCGGGAAGTGCACGACCTCAGCCGCGCCGGTAATTGGGAGCGTCCTTGGTGATCGTGATGTCGTGCGGATGCGACTCCCGCAGGCCGGCGCCGGTGATGCGGACGAAACGAGCCTGCTTCATCGCATCGATCGTCGGCGCACCGCAGTAGCCCATCGCCTGGCGCAGCCCGCCGACAACCTGGTGCAGCACGCCTGCCAGCGGTCCCTTGTAGGGCACGCGGCCCTCGATGCCCTCAGCGACGAGCTTTTCCACGTCCTCGACGTCGCCCTGGAAGTAGCGGTCTTTCGAGTAGCCCCGGCGCATCGCCCCGATCGAGGCCATGCCGCGGTACTCCTTGTAGCGCTCGCCGCGTGCGAGGATGACGTCTCCCGGCGACTCGTCGGTGCCGGCGAGCATCGAGCCGAGCATCACGCAGTCCGCGCCCGCCGCGACGGCCTTCGCAACGTCGCCCGACGATGTGATGCCGCCGTCGGCGATCACGGGCACGCCGTGGCGCGCGGCGGCCTCGGCCACGTCGTAGATCGCAGTGATCTGCGGGACACCGACCCCGGCCACGACGCGCGTCGTACAGATCGAACCGGGGCCGATCCCTACCTTCAGGCCGTCGGCACCGGCGTCGATCAGCGCGTCCGCCGCTTCGGCGGTTGCGATGTTGCCGGCGATCACCTCGAATTCGCCGCTGAGGCCCGCGATGCGCGAGACCATTTCGATCACGCCGCGAGAGTGGCCGTGCGCGGTGTCGACGACGAGGACGTCGGCTCCGGCGGCGATCAGTGCCTGGGCACGTTCGTAGGCGTCGACGCCCACCCCGACCGCCGCCCCGGTCCGCAGGCGCCCGTGGGTGTCCTTCGTGGCGTCCGGGAACTCGACCCGCTTCTGGATGTCCTTGACGGTGATCAGGCCCTTGATGCGACCCTCGGCGTCGACGATGGGCAGCTTCTCGATGCGATGGCGGTGGAGCAGTTGCTCGGCCTCGGCGAGCGTCGTTCCGATCGGCGCGGTCACGAGCCCCTCCGAGGTCATCAGCGCCGACACCGGCTGAGCGAGGTTCTGCTCGAAGCGCAGATCGCGGTTCGTGAGGATCCCGACGAGCCTGCCGTCGTCGCCCGTGATCGGCACGCCGGAGATGTGGTACCGCTCCATCACGTCGAGGGCCTCGGAGACGAGGGCGTCGGGCGCGAGCGTGACCGGCTCGACGATCATCCCGGCCTCCGAGCGCTTCACCTTGTCGACCTCGGCGACCTGCGCGTCGATCGAGAGGTTGCGCTGGAGGATGCCGAGGCCGCCCTCGCGGGCCAGCGCGATCGCCATCCGCGCCTCGGTGACGGTGTCCATCGCCGCCGAGACGACCGGCACCTCGAGCACGACGGTGCGCGTCAGCCGCGTCGCGGTCGAGACCGCGTTCGGCAGCACCGAGGACTCGGCGGGAACGAGCAGGACGTCGTCGAAGGTGAGCCCCTCCTTGGCGAACTTGGCCGGAAGGCTCGTGTCCAGCGGGTCGAGCCCGAGCTTCTCGACGTCCATCCGGGAAAGGTACCGGCGGCGGCGGATGAGGGCCAGGCGCTCCGTCGCGCGCTCAGGCCTGGACGGGCTCGAACTCCGAGAGCTCGACGCCCGCCTGCAGCCGGCCCGCCTGGCGCGCGTCGAAGCGGCCGGCGCCCACCTCGAGCGTCGACGCAGCGCCGGCGGCGACGGCGGAGCGGAGCGCCTCCTCGTGCGTCCGTCCGGCATGGCGCGCGGCGAGGAACGCCGCGAGGAGCACGTCGCCGGATCCGACCGCCGAGACCGGCTCGACGCGGGGCGCGACCGCACGAAACCGGTGCGCCTCGCGGTCTTCGCGCAGGAGCGCGACACATCCGAGCTCAGTGGTGATGAGGACGTTCCGCGGCCCCATCTCGGCGAGCGTCTCGAGCCCGATGCGGAAGTCCTCGTCGTCGTGGAACTCCTGGCCGACGAGCGCCTCGGCCTCGCTCTGGTTCGGCGAGACGAGGAACGGCTCGGCCTCGACCGCCAGCCGCAGCGGCTCGCCCTCGCTGTCGATCACCGCCAGGACGTGCCGGCGTGCAAGGTCGTGGACCGCTTCCGCGTAGAAGTCGTCGCCGACGTCACGGGGCAGTGAGCCCGCGAACACGACCAGCTCGGCGCCCTGGGTCAGGTACCGGAGCTTCTCGAGGAGCGTGTCGAGCTCGTCGGGGAGCACCGCGGGGCCCCACTCGTTGATCTCGGTGTACGTCCCACCGGTCGGGTCGACGACGGCGGTCGAGGTCCGCGACTCGCCGTCGATGTGGACGAAGTCGTTGAGGATCGCCTCGTCGGTCAACTGCTCGATGATGCGCGTTCCGGTCTGGCCCCCGACGAGCCCGGTCGCAACCACCGGGACACCCAGCGTCTTCAGGGCGCGCGCGACGTTGATGCCCTTGCCGCCCGCGAGGGTGACGCCCGCACTGGCGCGATGCCGCTGCCCACGCTGGAAGTTCGGAACGGTCAGCGTCCGGTCGATCGCCGCGTTGAGTGTGACAGTGACGATCATGGGCTAGAACAGGTGCGTGAGGTGGTGGAACGTCCTACCGGCGTACCACCCTAGTCGGCTCCCCAGGCCTGGTTTGTTAATGCTGCGAGTAGCCACGAGGTCACGGGCCCCGACCAGAAGCGGCCCCTGACGGATCTCGATGCGCCCGAGCACGTCTCCCCGGTGCACCGGCAGCGAGGCCGCGATGGGCGCGACGACCGTCTCGGTCAGCGGCCGCCCCAGCCGGGCGACGGCGAGAAGCGGCTGCGCGGCGACGAGCGACACCGGGGCTCGGCCGTAGGGAAGGCTCACGTCGGCGTAGACGTGCCCCGACGCCACCGCCGGGACGAGGCGGAACTGTCCAAGGCCCCAGATCAGGAGCGACTCGAGATCGACATTGCGCTCCGACCGGGACGGCGAGCCAAGCAGGGTCGCGTAGATCGTGACACCTCGGCCGCGCGCCGCCGCGACCTGGCACCAGCCGGCAAGGTCGGTGTGGCCCGTCTTGACGCCGATCGTCTGCGGGAACTCCGACAGCAGGTCGTCCCAGGTGTGCAGCGTGCGGCCACCCGAGATCGTCGCGGTCTCCTCGCGCACCGTGTCGCGCACGAAGCGGGTGTGCATGACGAGGCGTGCGAGCCTGGTGATGTCCGCCGCGCTCGAGTACTCGTCGGGCGCGTCGAGCCCGTCGGGGCGGACGAAGTGGGTGTCATGCAGGCCGAGCTTGACCGCCTCGGCATTCATGAGGCGGGCGAACGACGGGAAGTCCGGCGCCATGGAAAGGGCGAGCGCGTCGGCCGCATCGTTCGCCGATTGGATCAGCGTGCCCTTCAGCAGGTCGCTGACCGTCATCTGCTCGCCGCTGCCGAGCTCGATCGACGACTCGCCGACCCCCGCCGCGCGA
Source organism: uncultured Thermoleophilia bacterium (assembly GCA_963722065.1). Taxonomy (GTDB): domain Bacteria; phylum Actinomycetota; class Thermoleophilia; order Gaiellales; family Gaiellaceae; genus PALSA-600. The sequence goes on from CAVRMI010000028.1 coordinate 196,767, forward strand.
GGGTCGACGGTCACGACATCCGTGAGCTTGTGGTGCTGCAGCGTCAACAGCACCGTCATCAGCTTCGTGAGCGACGCAATCGGTCGCTCGGCGTGGGCATTCGACGACGCGAGGATCTCGCCCGTGCGCGCGTCCTCGACGACGTACGCCGCCGCCCGGACGGGCGGCGCTCCCGCGCGGGCCGAAGCCGGCAGGCAGAACGCTGCGGCGAGCAGAACCAGGCAGAGCGCCGTTCTCACCTGAGACGGATCTTCTCCCCGATGAAGAGCGACGTCGAATGCACGCTCGGGTTGAGCCGCACGAGCGTCGCGACCGGAACACCCGACTTCGCCGAGATCACCGCGAACGTGTCGCCGGCCCGCACCACCCAGAAGCGCTTCCCGGCCGCGGGCGGCGTCGTGGTCGTCGTCACGGCGACGTGCTTCCGCGGGACGCCCGAGCCTCCGGTGGTCGCCGCACTCCCTCCCCCACCCGACTCGATCCCGGCGCGGATCAGCACGACGGCGATCGTCGCCGCGAGCAGGAACGCAGCCGGGGCGAGGTAGCGGCGCCAGTCGTCGGGGGTCACTACCACCCGGAGGCAGCCCAGATCTCCTGCTTGAGCCGCGCAGCCTCGGCGCCTGCAGCCGCGCGGTAGTCGGAGCCGCTCTCGCGGAACGCGTAGTTGACGGACCGCGCTGCGTTGACGAGCGCACTCGCCGGCCCGCTCTGGAAGGCGCGCGTCAGATCGGAGACCGATCCGCCCTGCGCCCCGACTCCGGGGAGGAGCAGGATCGACCGGGGCATCAGCTTCCGTGCCTCCGCCACCGCGCGGGGGTGCGTCGCGCCGACGACCGCGCCGACGGAGTTCAGACCGACCTCGCCGACGGTTCCTTCACCCCATTCGTCGACCAGCCCGGCCACGTAGTGCCACATCGGGCGGCCGTCCTTGAGGACGGCGTCCTGGAGGTCTCCGCTCGCGTTCGAGGTGCGCACGATCACGAAGATGCCCACGCCGCCACGGCGGACCGCGCCCAGGAACGGCTCGACCGAGTCACGGCCGAGCCAGGGGTTGACCGTCAGCGCGTCGGCGCGCGGAGGCTCGCCCTCCAGGTAGGCATCGGCATACGCGCGCGCAGTCGAGCCGATGTCGCCGCGTTTGCCGTCGGCGATGACCAGGAGCCCGGCGCGCCGGGCGTAGGCGCAGACCTGGTCGAAGGCCGCCATCCCGGCCGGTCCGAGCGCCTCGAAGAAGGCGAGCTGCGGCTTGACGGCGACGGCGTGCGGCGCGACCGAGTCGATCAGGCCGCAGCAGAAGCGGGCGACATCGCCCCGCAACTCGACCGGCATCAGGTCGATGTTCGGATCGAGCCCGACGACGAGCTGCGAATGCTTGCGCTCGACCTCGGCGGCGAGCCGGTCGGCGAAGGTGGTCGTCGTGGCCACGGCCATCGGCTCGAAAGGTAACGAGAATGGCGGAGGGCGGCTCGCGCCGCCCTCCGGGACATCTTCGAACTGCCCGGCGGGCTAGCTCTTGAGCGCGGCCTTGAGCTGGCTCCCGGCCGAGAACTTCGGCACGGTCGTCGCCGCGATCTGGACGCGCTCGCCCGTGCGGGGGTTGACGCCCTGGCGCGCCGCCCGCGCCGACGGCGAGAACTTGCCGAACCCGGTGAAGTTCACGGTGTCCCCGGCCTTCAGGGTCTCGGTCACGGTCTCCATGAATGCATCCACGGCCTTGCCCGCATCACGAGCCGAAAGCCCGCTCTTCGCGGCGACCTTCTGGATGAAATCCTGCTTGGTCAACGAACATCCTCCTGCGTCGGGTACTGGGGATCAAACCTTGCGGGAACCCTAACAACGGAGTCGGATATCGCTCAACCATGCGGATTTGCGGGGGTTTCGAGCAGCTCGGAGGCCCGGAACAGCGGCCAGAGGCGCACCGCATGGCGCGCGAGCTCGTCGACACCCCCTTCTTCGCGATCGACCACGCAGATCGCGTTGGACACACGCAAACCGGCCTCGCGGAGCGCGAGCACGGCCTCGACCGCCGCTCCGCCCGAGGTGACGACGTCCTCGATCAGGCAGACGCACTCGCCGGGCTCGCTGAGCCCCTCGAGGCGGTTGGCGGTGCCGTGGTCCTTGGCTTCCTTGCGGACGATCAGGAACGGCAGGCCGGTCTCGAGCGACGCCGCGGCGGCCAGCGCGACCGCGCCGAGCTCCGGCCCGGCCAGCCGGTCGGCTGCGCTCTCGTGCTCACGGACGGCGTTCGCGAGCGAGCTGCCGAGCGCACGCAGGAGGTCGGGGCGCGTCTCGAAGCGGTACTTGTCGAGGTAGTACTTCGAGCGCCGTCCGGAGCGCAGCACGAAGTCACCCTCGAGATAGGCCGCTGCGCGCAGGCCCCGTGCGAGCTCGTCGCGGTTCACACCGACGCCAGGAGCTCGTGCGCGATCGGCAGGAGCCGCTCCGCCTCGAACGTCCCCTCGGAGTAGGACTGCATCGAGCCGTCGTCCGCATAGAGGTCGACGCGCTCGCGGCGGCGGGCCGCGCGGCGACGGACGAGCACCGAGCCGGCGAGCGACCCGGCGGCGAGCAGCATGCCCGTGACGACCTTACGTGGCGGCATCGTCGCTCTCCTCCTCCTTCTTCTTCGCCTGGGCTCGGCGCTTCGGTTTGGGCTCCGGCTCGGGAGCACTGATCGAGCGGAGGCAGGTCTTGAGGTCGTAGAAGACGAGCCCGACGGTCGGCTCGGGGGTCGTCGTGGCCGCGATGAGGCGTTCGCCGTCGCGGACGACGAAGACGCTGCCCGATGTCGTGGCCGCCTCGAGCTGCGCGACCCCGGGGCGCAGGCCCTCCGCAGCGTCCAGGAGCCGGCGAGCGCCGTCCGCCAGGCGCGCCGCGGCCTCCTCGGTCGCGAGGTTGAAGCCGCTCAGGGTGCCGTCGGCGGCGATCACGACCACGCCCTTCACCTGGGGTGAGATCTCCGTCAGGTCGGCGATCGCCTGGGCCGCGTCCATGGAGGCGAGCATACTGCCGCGGAGTGAAGCGGGTTCTCCGTAAGTACTTCGCCGACCGCGGCACCCATCTGGCCGCGATGATCGCCTACTTCGCGTTGCTCTCGTTCGTGCCCCTGCTCTTTCTCTCGCTGGCGCTCCTCGGCCTCGTGCACCAGGCCGACGAGGGCTCGTTCTTCGTCCGCGAGCTGTCGAAGACGTTTCCCAACACCTCGCTCGACTCGATCCTCCGCGCCGTGCGCGCCATCCAGGCGAACGCCACCGCGCTCGGGATCGTCGGCGGCGCCTTCCTGCTCTGGTCCTCCCTGTCCCTGTTCAGCGTGCTCGAGAGCGCCTTCAACATCGTCTACGGCCGCCCGAACCGCGGCTTCCTGCACGGCAAGGCGCTCGCCACGATGATGATGGTCGGCTCGTTGATCGCCCTGTTCGCGTCGCTCGTGATCGGGTCGATCGGGCAGGAGGTGCTCAAGCGGTACGTCGGCTTCTCGGGCAACGCCACCTCCGCCCGGGTGGTCGCAATCGGCGTGTCGGCGATCGGCCTCTTCGTGTTCCTGACGTCCTCCTACTACGTGCTCACGAACGCCGACGTGACGGTACGCGAGGTCCTGCCGGGCGCGATCACCGCGGCGGTGATCCTCGAGGCGACCTTCCAGGGGCTGCCGGTGTACGTCGACATCTCGAGGCACAACCCCGTTCTCCAGACGCTCTCCGGCCCGGCGATCCTGCTGGTCTGGCTGTATGTGATGGCAAACGTGATCGTGCTCGGGGCGGAGGTCAACTGGTGGCGGGCAGGGCGCGCGCAGCCGTCAGACGAGGCCGAGCAGGGCACGCGCCGCGAGCGCCCGGTGTGAATGCTCCGCCTTCCACCCGTCCCCCAGCTGGGCGACCGTGCGCGTCTCGCCGAGCGGGACGAAGACCGGGTCGAAGCCGAAGCCTTCGCTCCCTGCCGCCTCGAGCGAGATCGTCCCGTCGAGCAGGCCCGTGCCGCGAACCTCGCGGCCGTCGGGCGAGAGGGCGACGAGCTCGCACACGTAGCGTGCACCCCGGTCCCTTCCCGCCACGGCGGCGAGCGCCTTCTCGACGTGGTTCCCCGCCGCCCAGCGCGCGGTGACGACGCCCGGCGCGCCGCCGAGCGCCGCGAGCTCGATCCCGGAGTCGTCGGCGAGCATCCAGCGTCCGGCGGGGCCGACGGCCCGCCCGTGCCGTGCCTTGATCCGGGCGTTGTCGAGGTACGTCTTCCCGTCCTCCGCGGGGAACTCGATGCCGGCGAGCAGCTCGAGCTCCCAGTCCGGAAAGAGCGCCGCGAACTCGTCGAGCTTGTGCGGATTGCCCGAGCAGACAGTCGCCTCGAACCGGGCCACGCTCAGTCGCGGGGCGCGGCGACGGCGTCGCGCTGGAACTGCTGCAGCTCCTCGATCCCCGCGGCGGCCAGATCGAGCAGCTCGTCGAGCCGCGCCCGGTCGAACGGGACCTGCTCGGCGGTGGATTGCACCTCGACGAACCGCCCGTCACCGGTCATGACGACGTTCACGTCGACCTCGGCGTTCGAGTCCTCCGAGTAGTCGAGATCGAGCAGCGAGCTCCCGTCGACGACACCGACCGAGACGGCGGCGACCGACCCCGTGAGCGCCTTCGACAGCCCGAAGCGATCGAGCGCCCGCTGCGCAGCGACAAATGCCCCGGTGATCGCAGCGCACCGCGTGCCGCCGTCTGCCTGGAGGACGTCGCAGTCCAGGTAGACCGTGCGCTCGCCGAGCGCCTGGAAGTCGACGACGCCGCGCAGGGCCCGCCCGATCAGCCGCTGGATCTCGACGGTGCGGCCGCCCTGCTTGCCGCGCGCGGCCTCGCGGTCGGTCCGGTCGCCGGTCGACGCCGGCAGCAGCGAGTACTCCGCGGTCATCCAGCCGCGGCCCGACCGGTAGAGCCACCGCGGCACACCGTCCTGCACGGTGGCGGTGCAGAGCACCTTCGTCTTGCCCTGCGACCAGAGCACGACCCCGTGCGGCTGCTCGAGGAACGCCGGATCGGCCGCCACCGGACGCAGCTCGTCGGGCTTCCGCCCGTCGTTACGGCTCATGCGACCGCCTCCAGCTCGCGGACCTCGACCTGCTCGACGTCGGCCAACGGCAGCTGCAGGAAGCGCTCGCCGAGCGTGCGGAAGAGCACCGGATCGCCGGTCGTGAGAAAGCGATAACGGCCCTCGCGCGTGGTGTCGTTGCCGAAGTCCTTGCGCGCGAGGGTCTCCGCGACCTCGCGTGCGGTCTCGTCGGCGGAGAACACGAGGGTCACGTCGCGTCCGAAGGTGCGCTGGAACACGGGGCGCAGCAGCGGGTAGTGCGTGCAGCCCAGGATCACCGTGTCGCAGCCGGCGTCCTTGAGCGGGGCTGCGTACTCGCGCACGGCCCCGGCCACGTCGTCGCTGTAGGTGTCGCCCGCCTCGATCAACGGCACGAGCTTGGGGCAGGCGACCCCGGTGAGCCGCGCGCCCGCGTCGAGCGTGCGCACCAGGCTCTCGTAGCGTCCGCTCTCGACCGTCAGCTCGGTGGCCAGCAGGCCGATGCGGCGGTTCCGCGTCGCCTGGACGGCTGCATGAGCCTCGGGGACGATCACGCTGACCACCGGAACGCCGAGCTGCTCCTGCAGGTCCGGCAGGGCGACGGAGGTCGCGGTGTTGCACGCGACGACGACCATCTTCACGCCCTGACGCTCGAGGTAGACGCCGATCTCGTGGGCGAAGCGCCGCACCTCGCCGCGGCTCCGCGGGCCGTACGGCAGCCGCGCATGGTCTCCGAGGTAGACGAAGTCCTCGTGCGGCATCGTCACGAGGCACTCGTGCAGGACGGTGAGGCCGCCCACTCCGGAATCGAACACGCCGATTGGTCTCGCGTCGGACATGGCGCGATTCTACGACGCGCGACGACCTGCACCTCTTCGTATCCTTGAGCGATGGCAGCCGCGGTGCGGATCGGAACGTGCTCGTGGGCGGACGACGCCCTGTCGAAGCACTGGTATCCACCCGGGACGCCGCCCAGGGAACGGCTCGCCTACTACGCCGAGCGGTTCTCGACGGTCGAGGTCGACTCGACCTACTACCGCGTTCCGAGCGAACAGATGGTGCGCGGCTGGGCGGAGCGAACGCCTCCCGGGTTCGTGATGCACATCAAGGCGTTCGGGCTGATGACGCGACATCCGGTGAAGCTCGAGCAAGTGCCGCCCGACCTGCGCGAGGGACTGCCCGTCGACGCGCGCGGCCGGGTCGACCGGCCCGACCGAGCGGCGCGTGGCGCGGTCTTCCGCGCGTTCCTCGACGCGCTCTCGCCGCTGCGCGAGGCGGGAAAGCTCGGTGGGATCCTGTTCCAGATGCCGCCGTACGTCGTCTGGAAGCGGTCGTCGCTCGACTACCTCGAATGGGCGCGCGAGCAGGTCGGAGCCGACGCCTTCCTGTTCGAGCCGCGTCACCGCTCGTGGTATGCGGAGGACATCCGCGCCGAGCTGCTGCGCTTCCTCGAGGAACGGGCGATGACCTGGGTCGTCGTCGACGCCCCGAAGGTCGAGGCGGGGAACGTCCCCGAGACGCTGGTCGCGACGACGACGCCGACGGCGTATGTCCGCTTCCACGGCAGGAACGCCGCGACGTGGAACGCCCGCGGCGGGTCGGCCGCGCTGCGCTTCGACCACCTGTACGCCGAGGACGAGCTGCGCGAGTGGGTGCCTCCGCTGCGGCAGCTCTCGAACGAAGCCGAAGAGGTCTACGCGTTCTTCAACACCAACAACTTGGCTGCGGACCGTGCTCAAGCGCCGCTGAACGCACGGCTCTTGCGACAGCTCCTCCAGGGAGAAGGTGTCCCGGTGGCTTGACGCTCCGGCCGTACGTGACCTCGGGAAAACGCCTACGTACTGCTCCCCGATGAGACTCAGAGCACACGGTGTTAGCTTCTTAGGCGACGCGACGTCGTCTCTGCGCGAGACCGTGCGGGTTCCTTCGAGGGAGCGTGTCCATGACGATGGTGGATGATCGCGTGTCGGCGAGCGACGGCTCGAGCGGGTCTCCGGGTGTCGAGTCGGACGTGACCATCGTCGGCCGCGACGAGGAACTGGCCGTGGTCGATCGCTTCCTCGAAGATCCTGCCGCGCGGACGCTCGTCCTCGAGGGACCCGCCGGAGTCGGCAAGACGAGTCTCTGGCTCACGGCGTGCGAGCGAGCCCGCGAACGAGGCCGCTCGTTGCTGTCCGCGCGCCCGGCGGCGGTCGAGATGCACCTCTCTTTCGTCCTGCTCGGTGATCTCCTGGCAGACGTTCCCGGCGAATGCTGGGAGGCGTTGCCGGAGCTCCACCGGCACGCCCTGTCGGTCGCCCTCTCGCGGGAAGAGCCGGGTTCGTCGCCGGCGCGGGGCGGCACGCTCGGCATGGCGGCTCTCGGGCTTCTCCAGGCCTTTGCAGCGCGCTCGCCGCTGCTGCTCGCGATCGACGATCTCCCGTGGGCGGACGAGGCGAGCGCACCCGTGCTCGTCTACGCTCTTCGCCGCCTGGGGGACGCCGACGTGCGCGCGATCGTCTCGTGCCGGATCGAGCGCGGTGGGCCGTTGCCGTTCGGGCTCGAACGGGCGCTCGACGAGCGGTCGCTCACCCGTCTTGCGCTCGGGCCGCTGAGCGAAGGCGCGATTCGGCGTCTGCTGCTCAGACGACTCGGCCTGACCTTGACACGGCCCGAGCTTCATGCGCTGTACACCGCGTCGGGCGGCAACCCCTTCTTCGCGCTCGAACTCGGGCGCGCCGGCGTCGACCCGGACGAGTTCGGCTTCCTCCATGTTCCGGATCGGCTGATCGAGTTCGTGGGCGCACAACTCGGCACGCTTCCCGCCCCTGCCCACAGGACCCTGCTCGTCGCCTCTGCGACCGGCGAGGCGACGGCGCCGATGCTCGCGCGGGCAGGTGCCGACGACGGGCTTCAAGCCGCGCGCGCAGCCGGGGTGGTCGAGGTGGACCGCGGGCGCATCCGCCCTGCACACCCGCTGCTTGCCTCCGCCGCCTGGAGGAACCTGGACGACGACCAGCGCCGCGAGATTCATCGTGTGCTCGCGGAGGTCGTCGAGGACACCGAGGAGCGGGCGCGCCACCTAGCGGCCGCCGCCGACCCTCCGGACGAGGAGATCTCAGCCGTGCTCGAGGCCGCCGCGGCGGCGGCTCGACGCCGTGGCGCACCGGCCGTCGCCGCCGACCTGCTCGAGCGCTCTTGCCTGTTCAGCCCTCCGGACGACCTCGAGCGATGGGCCTGCCTCGCCGAGCGCCTGACCTCAGCCCATGCGGAAGCAGGACACTGGGACCGCGTGTCCGAGCTCGTCCAGGAGGCGCAACAGCGGCTGCCGGCCGGGTCGCACCGCGCCGCGATACTGGTCACGGCGGCGGAGCTGCAGCCCGGGCTCGACGCCCTGTTACGACAGGCGATCAGCGAGGCCGACGACCCCTCATTGGGGCTGCGTGCCCGGATCGGCCTCGCCTTACAGGCAGGGCTTGCGGGCAGGTGGGAGGAGAGCGTCGGGATCGCAGACGAAACTGCCTCGCTCGCGCGCCAGAGCGACGAGCGCGCCCTGCTCGGTGTGGCGCTGACGTTCGGCGGCGGCCTCAGGCTCCTCGATTCACGGCTCGACGGACGAGATCAACTCGAGGAGGCGCTTGCGATCGAGAGGGAGCTCGGGGGGCTGCCCACCAGCGTCTTCGAATCCCCGCGGATGTGGCAGGCCTCGTCGCTGCTCTGGCGCGGTGACCCCTGCTCCGCCCGAGAGACCTTCATGGAGCTCATGGCGCAAGCGACGGTGAGAGGCGACGACATGAGCGGTTTCCAGCTCCGGCAGCTCCTCGTTCTCGTGGAGCTCCAAGCCGGAGACTGGTACGCAGCGCGGACCGTCGCCCGCGCCTCCCTCGATCAGGTCGAACTGCTCGGCTACGAGTACGGACGCCCGATCGTCAAGGGTCTGCTCGCTGCGATCGACGCCCATGAGGGGAATCTCGTGTCTGCACGGGCGCTCGGCGCCGATGCCGTTGCCACGCTCACCGCCGGCGGTGACCGGCTCTGGTCGACCTACGCGCACGCCGCGCTCCTGCTCGCGGACCTCTCGGCGGGCGAGCCGCGCAGGGCGCTCGGCCACGTCGACGCCATCGAGAGCCGTTTTCCCGACGGACGCGAGTGCTGGTGGTCATACCATCAAGGAGACGAACTCGAGGCCCTGGTGCTCGCCGGCGAGCACGATCGGGCACGCGTCCGAACCGAGCGTCTGCGCGAGAGCGGGCGCCGGCTGGAGCTGCCGCGCCTCCTCGCGTGGGCGGCGCGCGGAGAGGCACTCCTGGACGCGGCCGAGGGAGATCTCGGAGCCGCAGGGAGTGCGCTGGAGACCGCGCTGGCGCTCCACGAACGCTTTTGCCTCCCGTTCGAGCGCGCTCGGACCCTGCTCACCTACGGCAACGTGCTTCGCCGCGAGAACCGACGCCGCGCGGCCCGCGACGCGCTCGGGGAGGCGCTCGCCGAGTTCGAGCGGCTGGGCGCCCGCCGGTTCGCAGGCGCCACGCAACAGGAACTGAAACACGTGGGCGGGCGTGCCGCGGCCGGAGAGCACACCCTGACCGGCGCCGAAGAACGTGTCTCGCGTCTCGTGGCGGCGGGGCTCACGAACAAGGAGGTTGCGGCGCGCCTGTACGTGACCGTGAGCACCGTGGAAGCCGCACTCACGCGTGTCTACAGAAAGCTCGGTGTCACGTCACGCTCGCAGCTTGCTCGTGCCCTCGGGGACGACGGCCCCGACTGACCCCGGGCAAAGGGTGGGGTTGCGCGGCCCAGATTGTCGAGGTTGCCCGCTTTCGGCCGTACAGCGCGCGGACGTAGCCTCGAAACATGGATGAGAACCGGCCATCGACAACCTGCTACCTGGCGGAGACCTTCGAGCCACGCAACACGGCAACAGGCCGGCGTGCAGAGGTCGAGCTGATTCGTCGGGCGGTCGAGCGCCTTGGGCTCGCCGGCGTATCCGTCCGACACCTGCGCTCGCTGTACATCGCAGACGAGGAGACGGCGCTGCACCTGTTCGAGGCGGAGGAGCCGACCGCAGTCGCGCAGGCCCTGCACGGCGCCGGGCTCGAGGCCGATCGCATCGGCCCGGTGATCGAGATGGCCGACGGATGCGAGGCAGCAAACTTCACGTCGAGTCGACGTGGGGGCGCGCAGCCTCGCGGGAGGTGAGTCCGATGAGACTCTGGAAGAAACGCATCGTCTTGGCGGCCGCGACGCTCGCCGCCCTGACGGCGACGGCGGTGGCCGGCGCGGTGACGACGCATGCCTCTGTGCAACCGCTGCCGCAGGGGTGGGAGCCCGGGCTGACGATCCGGTACGAGGCCGTCGGCTGCCACAGTTGGTCGCTGAACGGCGGCATGTACACGGTCGAGCACGACCTACAGCTGAAGGTCGGCCAGTCGCTCGTGGTGGTCAACAACGACATCTCCATTCACACGCTGCTGAAGACAAGCGGCGGCGCGCTGACGATGACCAACCTGGCGTCGCCGGCCTCGAAGGCGCATGTGCAGGTATGGCCGCCTCGGTCCGACGACTTTCCGACCGGGCCGGTCGGAGCGGCCGGAGTGGAGTCTGAGGCGGGCGTGATGTCCGCGCTGGGCGCCGGCACCCGCCTCACGTTCGAGGAGCCGGGCAGGTACGAGCTGATCACCCGCGAAGGGGCCAGCTACTTCCCCGGCTGGAACACCATCGGCCCGGACAACCAGCTCGTCGTCCACGTTCAGGTGAGCGATTTCAACCACCGCGTCGAGTGAACGGCTCGACCCGTGTGTTCACGCTCCACTGACACCAGAAACCTGAAGGCGGGTGGAGGCTCGCCACAGCGAGCCGCCACCCGCCTGACGAAAGGGAGGAGCCATGTTCGGCAGGTTCAGCATCTTGCCGGGAGCGGCGCTGATCGCCGGCGCGATGCTCCTGTTCACAGCGACGGCGGGCGGTACGGAGCACCGCCTGGTCACCGGCGCCGACGTGAAGGATCATTCGTTGACGTCGGTGGATCTCGCCGATCGCACGATCCAAGCACACGATCTCTCGCCCGCGTTGGTGAAGTTGCTGCGCGGCCAGGCGGGCACGCAGGGTCCTGCAGGTGCGAAGGGCGACACCGGCGCAACCGGTGCGCAGGGGCCGAAGGGCGACACGGGCGCAACCGGTGCGGCGGGGCAGAAGGGCGCAACCGGCGCGACCGGCCCGGCAGGGCCGCAGGGCGAGCGCGGGCCGGCCGGTCCGCCTGGGTCGTGTGCGAACGCTTCGACGGCGGCATACGCATATGTGATCCCGCCCGAGGTCTCTCTCAATACCGACCCGGTGCTTGTCAGGCAGCAGTCGCGCAACTTCGACAAGCTGAGCAATCCGGCAGTCGGGCTCTACTGTCTCCACCCGAGCGTTCCGCTCAACCCACTGCAGAAGTCATGGGTTGCGACGGCCGAGTACTCACGGTCTGCGGGGTTGAGCACCGCCGAGCCGGACGCCGCCGCAAGGTGTCCGTCCGGGACATTCGGCGTGCGGACGTTGAAGTACGCCGGGACTCCGAGCCCGCATTGGGTTGCAGCAGGAGACGTCGCATTCATGGTCGTCGTGCCGTGATCACGTGACCGATCGGATCGGCAACGGAAGGCCCGCTCCGGCGGGCCTTCCTCCGAGATCCGACTCGAGCCGCATGAGGCGGGCCCTAGGCGGCGCGGATGGAGCCCGGACCCATTCGTGCTAAACCACGGCTGTGTCGTCCTCGCGGGACACCGGAACGACCAGACCCGCCGCGTGATGCGTGTGCTCGCCGTCATCCATGGGCCGCTCGTTCGGCCGGAGCTGTTCGCCGACGTGATCGCAGAGGACGGTCACGAGCTGCTCGAGTGGGACATCCGCCTGAACGGCCCTCCCCCGCTGGCGCTCGATGCCGTGATGGTGCTCGGCGGCGACCAGAACGTCGGCGACGAGCTGCGGCATCCGTGGCTGCACGACGAGTACGAGGCGCTTCGGCATTGGGTGCGCACACGGACGCCACTCCTCGGGGTGTGTCTCGGCGCGCAGACGCTGGCCCATGCGCTCGGTGCGCCGGTGTCCCCCATCGGCTCGACCCTCGCAGGGTTCTACGACTCGAAACTGACGGACGAGGGGGTTGCCGACCCCGTGCTCGGGGTCTTGCCACGCCGCTTCGAGGCACTGTACGCGAACGCCTACCGGTTCGAGCTGCCCGACAACGCGGTCGAGCTCGTCCACGGCCGGACGCCCCAAGCCTTTCGGGTCGACGGCTCGGCCTGGGCCGTGCAGTTCCATCCGGAGGTGCGCCGCGACCAGCTGCTCGCATGGTTCCGCGATGAACCCGCGCTGCCGAGGCCGCTTGCGGAGATCGAGGCGGAACTCGACGAGAAACTGGCGAGCCTGGCAGGAGCACGGCCGACAGCTGTGCCGCGCATTCCTCGCAGTTGCAGGTCAGCGCTCGAACGGCAGGTCGTCGCGGCGCGACCACTCGTGCCACGAGCCGACGTAGTTGCGGGCGTCGTAGCCGAGCGCCCGCAGCATCTGCGTCGCGATCGCGGAGCGGGAGCCGCTGTGGCAGTACGCGACGACCTCGCTGCCCGCCTCGATCGCGAGCGTCGACGCGATCTGGCCCGGATCGAGCTGCATCAGCTGGTAGACGTCGATGTTCCTCGCGCCGGGAATGTGGCCCTGGCGAGGGTCGCAGGGCTGGCCGAGCGTCCCGTCGTACTCCTGCGGCGTGCGCACGTCGACGATCGCGATCGTGCCGAGCCGCGTGGCGAGCTCCTCGATCGCGATCTCCGTCACAGGCCCTTGACGAGCTCGATCTCGGCCGCGACCGACGGACGACGCTCGAGCTCGGCCAGCCAGGTTGCGATCCGCTCGGGCAGTTCGACGCCGAGCAGGTCACGGGCACGGATCACCCAGGGGACATACGCCACGTCGGCGAACAGGCTCTGCCCCACCTCGAGCTCTGCCAGCTTCCCGGCCAGATCGTTGTCGTCGCCCCGGCGGAACGCGTAGTAGTCGTCACCGAGCCGCTCGTCGAAGCGGTGCACGAGCAGTCGGGCCCGGGCACGTTCGCCGAGATCCGCCGGCAGCAGCGCGGGCTCCGGATAGCGCTCCTCCAGGTACTCCATGATCACCTCCGACTCCGGCAGGACGAAGCCGTCGTCGAGCACCGGCACGCGCCCGCGGGGCGGGTTCAGCTCGATCACCCACCGCGGGCGGTCACTCAGGTCGATCACGACCGCTTCGTGATCGAGCGCCTTCTCGGCGAGCGCGATCCGGACGCGCGCGCAGTACGGGCAGCGTGAGGCGTCGATCAGCTTCATGCCTCGAGCCCCAGCAAGCGGGCGATCTGCTCGTAGAGCTCCGCGGCGGGCGGAAGCTCCGCCGGCGTCTCCGCCGTGCGGGCGACGCGCCGCACCTCGTCGCGCGAAGCGCCGGTCAGGCGCGACACGAGCGTCGGGTTGGCGGCCAGCGCGAGCTCGTCGCCCTTCGGAAGCTCGCCGTACCAGGTCGGCACCGACAGGTACTCGTCGACCATCCGCCCTCGCTCGTAGATACGGAAGCGAACGACCTCCCCTTCGAGCGCGAGCGCGATCGTCACGGCGCCGAGCCGGTCGGACAGCTCCCGTGCGAACCGTCCATGGGCCTCACGGTCGCGGTCGAAGACAGGGTCAACGATCCGAATCCAGCTGTCGGTCGTTCGCACCTCGGGCGCCTCGAGCCGCGGAATGAACTGCGAGACCGCGCGCTCGACCGACACCTCGTCGTCGCTCTGCACATGCGTGACCGCACGCGACTCGCCCGTGTCCTCCTTCTCGAGCCGTGCGGCGAACGCACCGGTGGGTGTCGCCAGGAGCTTGGCGTGCTCCTCGAATCCGAGATGCGACCACACCACCCGCGCTTGTTCGTTGGTCGTCAGGACGTCGAGGCTGATGAACTCCGCCCCCTGCTCGTGGGCCGTTCGCGCGCATTCGCGGAGCAGCGCCTTCGCCACGCCCTGCCGGCGCGCCCGCGGGCGGACGTGGACGAACTGGATGTGCGCGCGTCCGCGGACCGGCGCCTCGATGCGAGCGACGCCGAGCGCACCCTCTCCGTCCTCGGCGAGAAACACGCCGCCCGTGCGGATGTCGTCGAGCGTGTCCTTCCACTCGTCGGCCCACGGCTCCGGCTCCTCGAGCGTCCACGGCACCTCCTGCTCGAACTCCTCCCACAGCTCGCGGAGGACGGCCTCGTCGGCCTCGGTGGCGGTACGGACCGTCACGGCCGCGTCAGCCATCCCGTCAGGAGGTAGTGAGCGGACAGGTTCTGGAACGGATGCAGTCGCGCACCGAGATCGGCCACAGCGACACCGTAGAGATTCTCGGCGGCCTTGCGGAGCGCGAGGTCGCCCGCTGGCCAGGCATGGGGCCGGGCGAGGTGGCGCGCGAGGAACCACTCGGCGGTCCACGGGCCAAGCCCGCGCAGCTCGGTGATCCGCGCGCGCACCGCATCGTCGTCGAGCGCTGCCAGGCCGGCCAGGTCGAGCTCGCTGCGCGCGAGGCCGACCGCGTACTCCGCCTTGCGCCGGGTGAACCCGATCTCGACCAGCTCCTGCTCCCCCGCTTCGGCGATCCGTTCGCGGGTCGGAAAGGCCCATGCCTCGCCGACCGGCTCACCGAGCCGCTCGATCAGCCGGTTGCGGATCGCGACCGCGGCGAACAGCGAGACCTGTTGGGCGGTGATCGACGTGACGAGCGCCTCGAACGGATCCGGCTGGAGCGGCGGACGGAAGCCACGCAGCCGGGCGGCGATCGGCGCGAGCACCGGGTCCTCCGCGGCCCAGGCGTAGAACGGCGGCAGGTCGAACGGCGCCCCGAGCAGCTGCAGGACAACGTGTCGCGTGACGTCGTCGAGCGGCTCGACGTCGACGCCGCCGGGTCGCGCGGCGATGCGCACCTCCCGGCCGCCGACCGCGCGATGGAGCGTTCCGCCGACCAGGCGGTTCGCAAGGTCGGCACCGAACGCGCGGAAGCGGCCGGTCGAGAGCTCGAAGTCGTACGGCTCAGGAAAGCGCAGCAGCGACATCGAAGAACGTCTCGTACCGCTCGTACGGGAAGCCCTGCTCATCGAGGTACGCCGCCAGGCCGGTGCGTGCAAAGACCCGGTCGCACGCCAGCGACGCGCACCGGTCCGACCAGCCGTCGCCGACGAAGACGAGCGGGCGCCCGTCCGGGAGCGATCGGCGTTTGCACTTGTCACCGCAGACCGGGCACATGCCCTCGTCGCGAAAGATCACGCGCCAGCCGTCCGGGCGCACGTCGGCGTCGTTCGAGCGGAGCTCGATGCCGTCGAGCCCCTCACGCCGGAGCACGGGGCGAATCAGCTGCGGCAGCCCGCTCGAGACGATCACGGGCCGGTAGAGCTCCAGCAACTCGTGCAGGCCGGGGCGGAGCTCCACATGCTCGACCGCCCACGCAGCCGCCTCGTCAGCGGTCACCTGCAGGGTGTTCACCTCTGCCGCCAGCATCGCCTCGTAGCTCTCGAACTTCTCCTGCACGCCGGCCTCGTACACCGATGGGTCCCCGAGGTCGTGGATCGCGGCCACGAGCGAATCACGGACGGTGCACGTCCCGTCCCAGTCGAGCACGAGCTGCACTACAGATGCGAGGTGACGCCGGCCTGGTCGTCCGGTGCGGCGTCTTCGGCCCACGAGTACATGTACTTGCCGTCGTCGAGATCGGCGCAGAGCGTCGTGAGCCGGAGCGGATGGAACGTGTCGCACATGACCGCGTACTCGTGCGTCTCCGTCGCGCCGAGCGACTTCTCCGCCAGGCCGGGCTGCGGTCCGTGTGGCAGCCCCGATGGGTGCAGCGTGATCGAGCCGACGTCGATCCCCTTGCGCGACGAGAAGTTTCCGTCGACGTAATAGATCATCTCCTCGCTCTGGAGATTCGAATGGTGATACGGGATCGGGATCGCCTCGGGGTCGAAGTCGAGCTTGCGCGGGCAGAACGAGCAGATCACGAAGTTCGGGCCCTCGAACGTCTGGTGTGACGGCGGCGGCATGTGGATGCGGCCGGTGATCGGCTCGAAGTCGTGGATCGAGAACGTCCACGGATACACGTACCCGTCCCAGCCGACGACGTCGAAGGGGTGGTAGTCGATCACGTACGTCTGATAGCCGTCGCGCACGCGCACCTTGACCAGGTGCTCCCCCCGTTCGCGATGCGTGTGCAGGCCCGTCGGTGGATGGATGTCCCGGTGGTAGTACGGCGCGTGCTCCATCAGCTGCCCGTGCTCGTTGCGGTAGCGCTTCGGGATCGTCATCAAGCCCGGCGTCTCGAACACGAGGTAGCGCTGCTCGCCCACCGGGGCGAAGCGGTAGGTCGTCCCGCGTGGCACGACGATGTAGTCGCCAGGCTTGTACGGGACGTCGCCGAAGATCGTCTCGAGCGTGCCTGAGCCCTCGTGCACGAAGATGACCTCGTCTCCTTCGCCGTTGCGGAAGAAGTAGTCCATCGTCTCCGTCGGCCGGGCGAGCGAGATCTCCACGTCGTTGTTCCACATCAGGAGCTCGCGGCCGGTGATCGCATCGCCGGCGGCGGGCAGGTCCCAGGTGCGGATGTGCCGGTGGGCGTGCGCGTCGGGCACCCACTCCTCGCGGGTGATCGGCTCGAACTCGCCGCACTCGATCACGCGGCAGGGCGACTGGAGGTGGTAGAGGATCGACTCGAGGCCGGAGAAGCCCTCGAAGCCCATCACCTCTTCGGTCAAGAGCGTGCCGTTGTCGCGATGCACGATGTGGCGTTTTCTCGGCAGGTCGCCGAGTCGCTGGTAGAACGGCATGGATGGAGGATATCGCCGGGCGGATCGAGCGGGAGGTGGCCTCGTGGCCCGGCGTCACCACGCACGCGCACCGGTTCGGCGGCGTCGAGTTTCGACTCGGCCGCCGCGAGATCGGCCACCTGCACGGCGAGCGCTGGGCCGACCTGCCGTTCCAGAAGGGGATTCGGGACATGCTCGTCGAGACCGGCCGCGCGCAGCCCCACCACGTGCTGCCCGAGACCGGCTGGGTGTCGCGGCAGATCCGCAGCGACGAGGACGTGGCCGAGGTGATCGAGCTCTTTCGTCTCAGCTACGAGCGAGCGAGAGTCGCGCAGAACGTGCGCGAGTCACGCGAGTAGGCAGCCCGCGGTCCCCGGCGGAGCGTGGCCGTTGTACGCGAGCCACGCGGTCGGTCACGGGCCGGTCTCGCGGGGGGTGCTGTCGCGATCCTGCGGACGCGCGAGAGCGAATCGCGCCACCGCGGGTCGCGACCTGTCCCGTCCCACCACACCGCCGCGGCCGGCTGCAGCTCGGCGTCCGAAGCGTACGAGGGATGTCCCACCACCGCCGCAAACGTTCCACATTTGGCACGAACCTGCGCGCGTCCCGCCTCGGTGGCTGCCACCAGACTGGTCTCGCCGCGACCTGTCCGGACGGGACACGGTGGGTTACGTGAGCGTGACGCGGAGGCTTCAGCCCAGTAGCTCGCGGAAGCGCTCCGCCGAGACATTTCCGCCCGAGATGACGATCCCGACGGACGGCGCCTCCACGAGGCCCTGGAGCACGGCCGCGATCCCGACCGCGCCGCTCGGCTCGACGACGAGCTTCAACCGCTCGAAGGCAAAGCGCATCGCCGCGACGATCTGCCCGTCGGTGACCGTGACGATCTCGTCGACGAGCTGCGACGCCACCTCCCACGTCAGCGTCCCGGGCGCGTTCGTCTGCAGCCCGTCCGCGATCGTCCGCGGCACGTCGATCGCCACGCGCTCCCCCGCCGCGAACGAACGGCGCCAGTCGTCCCCCGCCGACGGTTCGACGCCGACGACGCGCCGAACGCCGAGATCCTTCGCGATTGTCGCGGACCCGGCGATCAACCCGCCGCCGCCGACGGGCACGACGAGCGTGTCGACGACGCCGGCGTCCTCGAGCAGCTCGAGCACCGCCGTCCCCGCGCCGGCCATGACCAGCGGATCGTCGTAGGGACGGACGAGCTCCAGGCCCCGCTCGGCGGCGAGCGCGGCCCCCAGCGCCTCGCGATCCTCGGCGTACCGGTCATAGCTCACGATCTCCGCTCCGTACCCGCGCGTCGCCTCGAGCTTCGACTGCGGCGCGTCCGTCGGCATGAGAATCGTCGCGCGCGCACCCAGCAGGCGCGCGGAGAGCGCCACGGCCTGCGCGTGATTCCCGGACGAGTACGCCAGCACGGGTGTTCCCGCCGGGAGCGACGAGATCTTGTTGAACGCCCCGCGAAACTTGAACGCCCCCGCCCGCTGCAGGCACTCCGGCTTGAGGACGACCTGCTCACCAAGCGTGCGCGAGCGAATGACGGGAGTACGGTACGCGACCCCATCGAGCAGACGCGCCGCCGCGCGCACGTCTTCAGGACCGATCATGCGACGGTGTTGCGCAGCACGCCGATGCCATCGATCTCCAGCTCGACGACGTCGCCTCGCTGGAGCCAACGCCCGTCTGCGTGCTCGAGGATGCAGCCGCCCCCGACGGTCCCCGATCCGATCACGTCGCCCGGTCTGAGCTCGGTGTTCTGCGCGGCCCGTGCGAGCAGCGCGTCCCAGTGGTGGTACATCGCACCGAGCTCTCCGCGGGAGCGCTCCTCGCCGTTGACGCGCGCGATCATCGTGCCCGCGGCCCCGTCGAACTCGTCCGGCGTCACGAGGACCGGCCCCAGCGACGTAGCGAAGTCCTTGCCCTTCGCCGGGCCGAGACCGACCCGCATCTCCTGGCGCTGCAGATCGCGCGCCGACCAGTCGTTCAGAACGGTGAACCCACCGATCGCCCCGTCTGCGCCGATCACCGCGGCGCATTCGAGCTCGTAGTCCAGCTCGACCGTGTCGTCCGGCATCGGGATCGCGTCCTCGGGCCCGAAGATCGCCGTCGGGTTCGAGAAGTAGAAGACCGGGACCTCGTACCACTCCTTCGGCACCTCCGCCCCGCGCTGGCGGCGGGCAGTCGCGACGTGCTCCTCGAACGCCATGAAGTCGCGCACGGCGGGCGGATGGAGCACGGGCGGACGCAGGTCGACGTCGGCGAGCGCATACTCCGCGTGCTCGCGCGCCGAGCCTCCGCCTGTGAAGAACGACTGCAGCGTCTGGGCGGCGAGCTGGATCACCCTGTCACCCTCGATGCGCCCAGGCCAGCCGCGCTCGAGCGCGAGCTCCCTGGGCGTGAACATGCACAGCTTCACGGCTCTGTATGGACTATCACGTCGGCGATGTCCGGCCGCTCGCGGCGGATGCGCTCCTCGATCTCGCTCGCACGCTGATGCGCTTCGTCGAGTCGGTTGGTGCCGTCGAGACCAAGTGTGAGGAAGGCGACCAGCCCGTGCGTGGTGTTCAGGAACCGAAGCTCGCGCGGCTCGGCCCCGGTGGCCTCAGTGACGATGCGCCGAACGAGCGCAGCACCCTCCGCCTCGACCTCGCGCGCCTCCGTCGTCTCGGCGAGCGGCTCGAGATGCGTCTGCACGCCGGCGATCTCCGGGACGGCGCCGCAGATCGCGGCCTCGAGCTGCTCGGCGATCTCGTGCGCCTCGTTGAGCGAGAGGTCTCCCGGCAGCTTCACGTGCAGCGAGAGCTCTGTTCGGCCGTCGACGTCGACGAGCGCAAGATTGTGCACCTCGCGAACCCGCGGTACCGCGAGGGCCGCGGCATGCGCACGCTCGCGCACGGTCGCGTCTTCGATCGGCTCGACATGCACGACGATGTCCGCGTTCGGAAGCGCGCGCTCGACCGCGGCCTCGACGGCATCCGCGGCAGCGTGACCCTGACCGACGGCCGCACCCGGGGACACGGCGATCACGATGTCCGCGAACTGGCGGCTGCCTGCCTGGCGCATGCGGATACGGCGCACCTCGACCGCCGGGCTCAACTCGCCGATCGCCGCGAGCGCGGCAGCCTCGGCCTCCGCAGGCGCACGGTCCATCAGCACGTCCACGTTCATCTTGATCAGGCGCGAGGCGGCCAGCAGGACGAGCACACCGACGAAGAGCGCCGCGATCGGGTCGCCGTCCTGGTAGCCGTAGTACGCGAAGACGAGCCCGACGAGCACTGCGACCGACCCGAACAGGTCACTCCCGAAGTGCAGCGCGTTCGACGCGAGCGCCGCGCTCCCGTACTGCCTGGCGGTGCGCCACGAGACCGACATGCGGCTCAGGTCGATGGCGATCACGACCCCAAGGACGGCGAACGCGTACCACGTCACGTGCACCGTCGCGTTCGTGATACCGGCAAGCCGCTCGATCGCGCGCACCGAGATGAAGATGCTCACGAGCGCGAGGAACCCGGCCTCCGCGAGCGCGGAGAGATGCTCCGCCTTGCCGTGGCCGAACTGATGGGTCACGTCCGCAGGGCGCGCCGCGACACGCACCGCGAAGTACGTCAGGAGCGCCGCGACGAGATCCGTGCCCGAATGAGCGGCCTCGGAGACGAGACCGAGGCTGTGTGTCGCGAGGCCGACCGTGAGCTTGAGAACGACGAGAACGGTGGCCGCGGCGACCGAGAGGAGCGCCGAGCGGCGTTGTGGGGTCATGGGAAGTTGGTGAGCGCCGGGCTAGAGATTGCCCCGGAGCGCCTGTTCGCGCTCGATCGCCTCGAACAGCGCCTTGAAGTTCCCGTCGCCGAAGCCGCGCGCGCCGTGGCGCTCGATCACCTCGAAGAAGAGGGTCGGCCGGTCCTGAGCCGTCTTCGTGAAGATCTGGAGCAGGTAGCCGTCGTCGTCGCGGTCGGCGAGGATCTTCAACCGCCGCAGGTCGTCCCAGTTCTCGTCGATCTCACCCACCCGGCCCGGCGTGTCGTCGTAGTACGCATCCGGCGTCGTGAGGAAGACGACACCGCGGCGCTGCAGCGCCTCGACCGTCTTGACGATGTTCGACGACTGCAGTGCGATGTGCTGCGCGCCCGGGCCTTCGTTGAACTCCAGGTACTCGTCGATCTGGCTCTTGCGCTTGCCCTCGGCCGGCTCGTTGATCGGGAACTTCACCTTCCCCTCGCCGTCGGTCATCACCTTGGACATCAGCGCCGAGTACTCCGTCGAGATGTCCTCGTCGGAGAAATGGATCATCTCGGTCATCCCGAACACCTGCTCGTAGAAGGCGACCCAGTGCTCCATGCGTCCCAGCTCGACGTTGCCCACGATGTGATCGATCGCGAGCAAGCCCACGCCATCGTCGACGCCGTTGCTCGACTCCTGCGCGACGTAGCCCGGCAGGTACACGCCCTCGTACGCGTTGCGGCCGACGAACGTGTGCACGACGTCGCCGTAGGTCGCGATCGTCGCCAGCTCGACCTCGCCGAAGGCGTCCTCGACGACGTGCGGCTCGACGACTCCCTCGGCTCCTCGTGCCACCGCCTCGTGGAACGCCCGGCCGGCGTCGGGGACGCGGAGCGAGATGTCCTTCACGCCGTCGCCGTGCGCGGAGGCGTGGTGCCCGATCGCCGAGCCGCTGTGGAGAGCGCTCGTGACGACGAGGCGGATCTCGTTCTGTTCGAGCACGTAGCTCGCGCGGTCGCGCACGCCCGTCTCGGGACCCGCGTACGCCGTCCGCCGGAAACCGAACGCGTGCTCGTAGTAGTAGGCGGCCTGCTTCGCATTGCCCACCCAGAGCTCGACGTGGTCCCAGCCGTCCAGCGGCATGAAGTCCGGTGTCATAGCCCGCTCCGGCGCCGGCCGAGCCGCCGCCTGCACTCCTTTGAGACTCCGTCGAGCCTACGTCTCGCATTCATGTGACCTCGGAGTCTATCCCTGCGGTCGCGGGCGTTCCCGCCGCTGCGTCCGCGGCCGAGACCTCGTCGAGCGAGCGGCGAAGCCGCTGCTCGTGGACGTAGCGGACGGCAATCAGCCAGACGATGGCCGAGACGCATGCCGCCGTGAAGAAGGCCGGCCGGATCGCATCGGCCAGGCCGGCGCGAGCCCGTTCGGGCAGGCGATGCACACTGGTGAGCTCCCCGTCGCCCACGCCCGCGGGGAGCCCGTGGTTCACGATCACGCCCATGATCGTCACCCCGAGCGTCGCCCCCATCTGGCGGCCGAATTGCGTCAGCGCGGTGGCCGAGCCGATCTTCGAGCGCGGCACTGCGTTCTGGACCGAGATGACGAACACCTGCATCATCGATCCGATTCCGATGCCCGCGATCACCATGTTGCGCGCCGCCTCGGCGTTCGTCGTCGAGGTGCTCATCCGCCAGAGCAACAGCATCCCGATGGTCAGCACGACCGGCCCGAGGATGACGTTCCACCGGTAGTGCCCGGTGCGCGACACGAGCTGCCCGGTCAGAAGCGACGTGGTGACGGCGCCGAGGGTCAACGGTGTCAGCACGACGCCCGACGACGCCGCGGATGTGCCGATCACGCCCTGTACGAACAGCGGCACGTAGGAGATCGTCCCGAACATCACCATCCCGACGAGCGCCATGCAGGCGACGCTGCCGGCGACGATCGGATTGCGGAGGATCTCGAACGGGAGGATCGGCTCCCGGGCACGCCGCTCGACGATCGCGAACAAGCCGAGCACGACGGCCGACACCGTCAGCGCACCGACGACGTGCGCGCTCGTCCAGGCGTACTGGCGGCCGCCCCACACGAGACCGAGCAGGAGCGCACCGGCCCCTGCGGCGAGAAGCCCGGCCCCGAGCCAGTCGATCGAGTGATCCTTCAGCGGTGCGCGGCGCGGCATCGTGATCGAGATCACGACGAGAGCGAGACCGCCGACCGGCAGGTTGACGAAGAAGATCCAGCGCCAGGAGGCGTTGTCCACGATGAAGCCGCCGACCGCGGGACCGATGATCGACGAGGCGGCGAACACCGCTCCGATCAGTCCCTGCCATTTGCCGCGGTCGCGCGGCGGGACGATGTTGCCGATCACGGCGAGCGAGAGCGGGAAGAGGCCGCCCGCACCGATCCCCTGCACCGCGCGGAACAGCACGAGCTGGGTCATCGAGTGCGCGAGACCGCAGAGCGCCGACCCGACCAGGAAGACGACGATCGCGAACAGGAAGAGGTTCTTGCGGCCCCAGACATCGCCGAGCTTCCCGTACAGCGGCACCGTCACGGTCGAGGTGAGCATGTACGCCGTGAAGACCCACGAGTACTGGGTGATCCCCCCGAGGTCCCCGACGATCCGCGGGAGCGCCGTGGCGACGATCGTCTGATCGAGCGCGGCGAGCATCAGCGTCACCATCAGCCCCGCGTAGATCGCGAGGATGCGCCCGATCGTGAAGTTGTAGCCCGGCGGCCGGCGACGAAGGCGCTCGCGGAGAGTCACGGCTATTAGTTAACCAGGTTAAGAAGACGCTAATCGCCGGGCGGCTCGGGCACCGGGCGCTGCGACCGTTCGACCACCACCGCGCTGAGGATCGCCACGCCGCCGACCACCTCCCACCGCGTGAGGTGCTCGCCGAGCAGGAGGAGCGCGAAGAGCACGCCGAGAAGCGGTTGCATGTTCGAGAAGAGCGAAGCGCGGGAAGGGCCGACCCGGCTGATCGCGGTGAACCACAGGATGTTCGTCGAGAACAACGGCCCGAGCACTGCGAACGCGAAGCAGATCCACATCAGGTAGCCGAAGTGGAAGCTCTGGCTCGTCGTCTGGCGCAACCCCGTCAGCGCGAGCGGGATCCAGCCGATCAGCAGCACGAGCGAGCTGATCCGGAACGGCGAGTAGCGCCTCATCAACGGCGTGATCAGAATCGAGTAGCCCGCCCACGTCAGCGCGGTCATGATCGCGAGCCCGTCACCGAGCACCTTCCCGGAGAACCCGCCTGAGCCGGACGCCACGAAGCCGACGCCGATCAGCGAGACGACCGCGGCCAGCCAGAAGGCCTTCCCCATCCGCTCGAGCCCGATCACGCTCGCGAGGACCCCGATGAAGATCGGCGTCATGCCCAGGAAGAGCGTCACTGTCGCGGCCGAGGTCTTGTCCACCGCGTAGACGAAGAAGATCTGGTTGACGAAGATGAACCCTGCGGCCAGCACGACGAGCCGCATGTCCCGCAGGGCGATGCGGAAGCTTCGCTCCCGCGCGTAGGTGAAGCCCCAGAAGAGGATCGTCGCGCACCCGTAGCGGATCGTCGCGTAGGCGAGTGGCTGAAAGCCGTGAGTCACCACGTACCTCGTGACCGTCGCGTTGAGCGCCCACAGGAGGATCGTGCCGAGGAGCATCAGGTCCACGGCACTGACTCGGCGCACCACGCGAGCCTAGCGCTAGGCTCTCGGCCGATGGATCGCGAGCCGACCCGCGACGACGTCGACGCCCTCGTCGGGCCGGCGACCCCCCACTTCGCGTTCCAGATCCGCGCGCGCGTCCGCGAGCTCGTCGCGGATCTGCCGGCCGACCACGACGTGCGCCGCTACGCCGACGCAGAGATGCAGCGCCTCGACGACCTCGGCTACGCCTCGTCGAAGGCGGAGGAGGGCCGGCGCGAGTCGTCCGAGCGCATCGGCTGGAACGAGATTCCCTCCTCCGCGCCGGTGGACCAGCCGCTCCCACGCCGGCCGTGAACGTCTTCGTCACGGGCGGTTCGCGCGGCATCGGCCGCGCCATCGCCGTCCGATTCGCCAAGGCCGGAGTCGACCGGATCGCAATCGGCTACCTCCGGAACGACCGTGCGGCGGAGGAGACCGCCGGCGAACTGCGCGCACTCGGAGCCGAGGTGGTGCTCGTGCGCGGCAACGTCACGTCCGACCGCGTCCTCGGTGAGGTCGCTGCGCTCGGACCGCTCGACGTGCTCGTGCACAACGCCGCCACGGGCGTGATCCGGCCGGCGCTCGAGACCGAGGACAAGCACTGGGACTGGACGATGAACGCCAACGCGCGGGCGCTGCTGCAGCTCACGCGTGCCGCTGCGCCGCAGATGACGGAGGGCTCGTCGATCGTCGCGATCTCGTCCCTCGGCGCACAGCGGGTGTTGGAGAACTACGTCCTGATCGGCACGTCGAAGGCCGCGCTCGAGGCGCTCGTCCGCTATCTGTCGGTCGAGCTCGCGCCGAGGATCCGCGTGAACGCCGTCTCCGGCGGCGTCGTCGACACGGGTGCGCTCGAGCACTTCCCCAACCGCGACGAGATGCTCGCCGCCGGCGCGGCGAACCCGGTGGGCCGCCTCGTCACCCCCGACGACATCGCCGGTGCGGTCGCGTTCCTGTGCTCGCCGGACGCCGACATGATCCGCGGCCAGACGCTGATCGTCGACGGCGGCTTCTCGCTGCTCGTCGGCGGCGCCTGAAACAGCGACGCTCACGAACAGATATCAGCGGTGGAAGACGCGGCCGGCCAGGTCGGCGGCGACGTAGCCCGCCAGCTTCGGATTCTCCTGCAGCCGGCGCACCGAATACTGGTACCAGTGCGTGCCGTAGGGGACGTAGACGCGCAGGCGATGACCGGCCGCGACCAGCTCGTCGGCGCGGTCGGATCGCACGCCGAGGAGCATCTGGAACTCGTACCGCTCGGCCGGCAGCCCCCTCACGATCCGCAGCGCCTCGGCGATCAGATGCTCGTCGTGCGTCGCGATGCCCACGTACGCGCCCTGGGCGACGAGCGCCTCGAGGCAGCTGACGTAGTTCGCGCGGACCTCGTCGTCGTCCTGGAAGGCGATCTCCTCGGGCTCGATGTAGATGCCCTTGCAGAGCCTGACGTTGTCGAGGCCCGGCACGTCGCGCTGCGTGCGCCGCAGATAGGACTGCAGGACGACACCGACGTTCTCGTGACCGTCGGCACGGAGTGAACGGAAGAGCTCGAGGGCGCGGTCGGTGGTCGACGAGTCCTCCATGTCGATCCGCACGAAGTTCCCGCGTGCGGCGGCATCGATGACGACCGCCTCGAGATGCTCGCGACAGAGATCCAGATCGAGCTCGAGGCCGAGCCCCGTCAGCTTCACCGACACGTTCGCGTCGAGCTGCTCCTCGTCGATCCGCGCGAGCGCGTCGTGGTACTGGCCGGTGATCGCCCGAGCCTCGTCGGCGTTCGTGATCTCCTCGCCGAGCACGTCGACGGTCGCGAGCTTGCCCTTGGCGTTCAGCCGCCGCACGACGCGCACGGCGTCGTCGAGTGAGGGGCCTGCGATGTAACGCGACGAAAGCCGCTGGACGACAGGCTTGGGGACCGCCGGCAGGAGCCAGACGATCGCGCGATCGAGAAGGTTCACGGGCGGCCGGATGGTATGCCATCCCGGTCGAGGACAGGCTGCGCAGCGGCAGGCATGAAGCTCACTCGCCCGCTCATCGTGGGAGCCGCCCTGCGGCTGCTCTGGCCGGTGCCGCGGTCGCCGGCGTCGTCACACGCACGGGCTGGCGATCTTGGGCGCCCTACGACTCGCGCATGAACCCCTGGCGCGCAGCGCTGACGAGCGCCACCGCCTCGGGGAACAACACGCGCATCGCATCACGCATCGCAATCGACTGCTCCTCGGGGCCGCCCTGCACCTGGACCTGCGAGAGCGCCGCCGCGGTCAGCTCGACGGCCGTGTTCAGGGTCAGCGTCGCGAACTGCTCGCGCTGGGTCTCCTGCACCGACTCCGCCTGCTGCTCCGCGAACTCGCGCAATCCGCGCAGGAGATCCTCAGGGTCACCGCCGAACGGAAAGCCAAATCCTCCTTCAGACATGCGACCAAGTTAGCGCAGGTCGACCAGGTAGCCGCGCTCGACGTCCTGCACGAATTCGTCGACGGTCCCGCTCGCCGACCGGATCGCGGTCGAGAACGGGGACGACAGCTCGCCGAGGGCCCGCTCGAGCGCGAGGGTCGCGGCACCGATCTCGTCGAGATAGGCGGGCGTGGCGACGCGCGGCGGCGCACCGATCACGCGCTCGAGACCGAGCGCAGCTTCCTCCGCAGCCTCGATCCCCGGCGGCTGCTCGACCATCCGCACCTGTGCCAGCTGCGAGCGCAGGCTCTCGAGGTCGCCCCCGCCCGCGAGATCGCCGGCGAGCTCGCACATCGCGATGATCGACGCCGTGTCGCGCACGTCGTCACGCCGGTCGACCGGCCGGCCCGGTTCGTCGAGCACGAGCCAGCGCCGCTCATCGTCAGCCCCCAGGGCGACGAGGTAGAGCCGCCGTCCGCGGGCCGGCTCGGCCGCGAGCACGCCGGCAACCTCGCCGTGCGCGGCCGCCGCGGCGGCAATCCGCTCCAGCTCCTCGCGCAGGGCCATAGAGTCAAGCGTATGGATGCCGGCACCCTCTTCGCGCCGCTCGGGCCCGGCTACGACCGCTGGGGAGCCGTGCTCTCGTTCGGGCAGGACCCCCGCTGGCGGCGCTTCCTCGTCTCCCGGATCGACGCCGGCCCGACCGACACGGTGCTCGACGTCGCGACCGGGACGACGCTCGTCGCGCGCGAGCTCGTGCGCCAGAAGGACTGCTTCGTCCTCGGCATCGATCAGAGCCCCGAGATGCTCGAAGAAGGCCGGAAGCGGCTGGTGCTCGCCGCCGCGACGCGAAAGGTGCGGCTGCAGGAGGGCGACGCGCGCGCGCTCCCGTTCGAGGACGGGCTGTTCGACGCGCTCACCTTCACGTACCTGCTCCGCTACGTCGAGGATCCGCCGACGGTGCTGCGCGAGCTCGCGCGGGTGGTCAAGCCGGGCGGAACGATCGCCGGGCTCGAGTTCGGGGTCCCGACCGGCATCTGGCGGCCGCCGTGGGAGCTCTGGACGCGCGTCGGCCTCCCGACCGCGGGCCGGCTGATCGGCGACGGCTGGCACGAGGTGGGGGCATTCCTCGGCCCCTCGATCCGCCACCACTACGAAGAATGGCCGCTGCCGCGCCTGCTGCAGGCCTGGCGCGACGCCGGTATCGACGACGTGCGCGCGAAACGGCTCAGCCTCGGCGGAGGGATCGTCACGTGGGGACGACGGACGAGGTAAAGCCGGCGTTCTACGCGCTGGAGCGCGGCGGCTGGCGCGACTACGTGACGCTGCTGCATCCGCCGTACACGCTCTGGCATCTCTCCTACGTCGCAGTCGGCGCTGCGCTCGCGCCGGTCTTCCGGCTCGACCGGATGCTTTGGGCGATCGCGGCGTTCTTCCTCGCGATGGGCGTTGCCGCGCATGCACTCGACGAACTGCGGGGCAGGCCGTTGAGGACGGAGATTCCCGCCGGTGTGCTCATCGCGATCGCCGTCGTCGGCCTGGGCGGCGCAGTCGCGATCGGGATCGGGGCCGCCGTTGCGTGGGGCTACGGGCTCCTCGTGTTCGTCGGGGTCGGCGCCGTGCTCGTCCCCGCCTACAACCTTGAGCTGGCCCTGCACACGGACTGGGGCTTCGCGCTCTGCTGGGGGGCGTTTCCTGCACTGACCGGCTACTTCGTCGAGGCGCAGACCCTTCGCCTCGAAGCAGTCGCGGCCGCCGGCTACGCGTTCGCGCTGAGCCTCGCCCAGCGCGCGCTGTCCACACCGGTGCGTGCGGCACGCCGCGGGCGCTCGACGACGGAGGGCATGGAGCCGCTCGAGCGCGCGCTGCGCCTCCTCGTGTCGGCGTCGACCTTGATCGCCGTCGCTCTCGTGGCGGCGCGCCTACGATGACGGCGTGACCGTTGCCGCCATCATCGCCGTCATCTCGGCGATCGTCGCCGTGCTCGCGCTGGTCGCGTGCATGCGCGTCCTGCAGAAGACTCGCGCGCACCAGCGCGTGCTCGAACGCGAGATCGAGCGCGGCAAGAGCACCTTCGACGAGATCGTCGCCCAGGAGCTCGCGCAGCGCGCGGAGGAGCTCGAGCACACGCTCGCCCGGCTCCGCGCCGACTCCCTGTCGCAGCTCGCGGAGGAGGAGCGGCGGATCGCAGAGGAGCGGCGGCGCGACGTCGCCGAGCGCGAGCGCGACGCCACCGAGCGGCTCAGCGTGAAGCTCATCTCGGCCCAGGCTGCGATCGAGCAGCGGCTCGTCGACTGGACGAGCGACGTCGGGAAGCTGCAGGAGAGCCTCGCGGACGACGTGAAGCGCGTCGAGACGCGCCAGCAGGCGCTGATGGCCGAGGCGAACGCAAAGATCGGCCAGGACGCCGACCGGCTGCAGGCTTCCGTCGAGGAGCAGCGGCAGCTCGTGACACGGCTCCGCGCCGACTTCGCGCGCGAGGGGCAAGAGGTGATGCAGCAGGCGAACACGGAGCTCGAGCAGCACGCTGCCGAGCGGCGCCACGCGCTTCACGAGGTCGCCGAGCGGCTGCGCAAGCGAGAGAGCGATCTGAAGGAGCTCATCGACCGGGAGGGAAACGACGCGACCCAGCGCATCCAGCTTGCCCTGGGCGACATCGAGCGCCGGCAGGTGGAGCAACTGCAGCGCATCGTCGGACGCGAGACGGCGCGCTACACCGAAGCCGCCTCGGCGCAGTTCGACACCACGATCCGCAGCGCACGCGAGGAGGCCGCGCGCCGATTGAGCCGTGAGCTCGATCTCGCAGTCGAACGATTCGCCCGCGAGGCGGAGGGCGTTCTGACCGAGCGGCTGAACCATGTCAGCGACGCGGCGGCGGCCCGGGTCGAGGAGCGCCTCGCCCGCCTGCGCGCCGCACTGGAGCGGCAGCGGGACGACGCCCTCACCTCGCTCGAGGACCGGGCGCACCAGGTCGAGGCCGGTCTGCGCGAGCGTTTGCACGAGATTGCGGCCGATGCCGAGTCGGAGCGCGCCGTGCTGGAGGCGCGTTTGCACGAGTTGAGCCGTAGGCTCGACGAGCTGGCCGCGCGCGCGTAATGGTTCTGTTTGGGCCTCAAACTTCCGGAGGCAGGGTTCGTCTAGGAGAGAGCGAAAACCCGCACACCATGCCGCAGACGATCGAACAACCCCAGTCAGAGCGCGAAAAGGTGGAGTCCTGGCGGCTTCACGTGCTGATCGAAGCGGGTTATCCCCTGCCGCTGGCCGAGAAGCTCGCGCACTCGGACGCCGATCTGCACCGGGCCGTCGAGCTCACGCGATCCGGCTGCACGTTCGAGACGGCCGCCGAGATCCTGCTGTAGGGGCCCGGGGCGCCGGTTGCGACCGCGCCGGTGGCACACCTGCCTGCCCTGCGCCTAGGCTTTCGTCATGGAGCGCTGGGAATACAAGGTGGTGTCCTTCCGGAACGGCCGCTACACCGAGCCGCTGAACGAGTACGGCCGGGAAGGCTGGGAGCTCGTGACCGTCGCCTCGGACGTCCGCGGCGTCCCGCCGGTGGAGCCGGAGAGCGGCATGCCGATGCCCCGCGCGTTCGGGCGTCTCGAGGATGCCGCGGCGATGGTGAACAAGCTCGGCGGCACCGGGGCAGCGGCCGAGGCGCCGGAGCCGACGACCTTCACCACGCTGCTCTGGGTCCTGCGCCGGCCGCTCAGCGACGACTACTAGCATCGAGCGCGTGAAGGTCGAGGCGATGGAGGTCGAAGGCCGGAAGGTCTACACCGTCCGTGCGTTCAACAGCGGCATCGCCCGCTACCTGAACAAGCTGCCGACGCTCTGGATCGAGGGGGAGGTGACCGAGCTCCGCCGGCAGGAGCGGTGGGCGTCGGTGTTCTTCACCCTCAAGGACCCGGAGCACGGAGCGACGCTGCCGGTCCAGATGCCGCGCGGCCAGTTCGATGCGCTCGAGCTCGGGCTCGCCGAGGGGGAGCGCGTCCACGTCTTCGGCCGGGCCGAGCTCTACGAGCAGCGTGGCGAGCTGCGGCTCAAGGCACTGACCATCGAGCGCTTCGGCCTCGGCGCGCACCTCGCCGCCCTGGAGCGCCTGAAGCGGAAGCTCGCCGCGGAGGGATTGTTCGACGACGCCAACAAGCGGGCGCTCCCCCGCTTCCCCCGGTTGATCGGGCTCGTCACCGGCAACGACGCGGCGGCCAAGCGGGACGTGCTCACCCACATCGTGCAGCGTTTCCCGCCCGCGAACGTGCTCGTCGCGGAGACGTATGTGCAGGGCCCGCGCGCGGCCGCCGCGATCGCGACCGCGATCGGCGACCTCTGCGCACGCGGCGCCGACGTGATCGTGCTCGCCCGCGGAGGCGGCAGCTTCGAGGATCTGCTCCCCTTCTCCGACGAACGAGTCGTGCGGGCGGTCGCGGGCTGCGCCGTGCCGCTCGTGTCCGCCGTCGGGCACGAGCAGGACACGCCGCTGTGCGACCTCGCCGCCGACGTCCGTGCGTCGACCCCGACCGCCGCCGCACGGCTCGTCGTCCCCGACCTTGCCGAGCTGCGCGACCAGCTCGAGCGCACCCGGAGCGCGCTGCACGCAAGCGCGCGCAGGGCCGCCGACCGGTCCGCGGAGCGGCTGGCGGCGAACCGCGACCGTCTGCAGCGTGCTCCGCTCCTGGCGCTCGAGCGCCGTCGGGCGCGGCTCGACACCGCGTACGCCCGGCTCGGTGCGCTGAGCCCGCTGGCCGTGCTCGAGCGCGGATACGCGATCGTTCACCACGGCGAGGCCGTCGTCCGGGCTGCCACCGAGGTGACGACCGGCGACGCGATCGACGTGCGCGTGGCCGACGGCAGGTTCGGGGCGACAGTTGCCTGAGCCGACGTTCGAAGAGGCCCAGAAGGAGCTGGAGTCGATCGTCGAGCGGCTCGAGCGGGGCGATGCGGGCGTCGACGAGCTGACCAGGCTGTGGCAGCGAGGCGAAGAGCTCTACGCCATCTGCGCCGCGAAGCTCGACACCGTGCGCGGAAAGATCGAGGAGCTAGCCCGCGGCGACCAGGCCACGGGCTAGCTCCTCCCCCAGCCGGACGAGGTCGTCGCCCGCCTGCGAGCGTCGGCCCGACAGCGCGTGTGCGCGCAGGCCGCCCGTGACCACGCCGCCGAACAGCTCGCAGCGCACTCCCAACCGCTCGCTGCGGCGAATGACGGCGCCCGGCGCCTTGCCCTCCAGAGTCGTCGCGTCGACCATGCCCTCGCCGGTGACGACGAGGTCGGCGTTGCGCGCCCGGTCGTCGAAGCCGATCGTGTCGAGCACGACCTCTGCCCCCTCGACGAGCTCGCCGCCGAGAGCGGCGAGCGCCGCGCCGAGGCCGCCGCCCGCGCCCGCCCCCGGCAGGTCCCGGTACGGGGCCAGCCCCTCGAGCGCCGCGAGCCGCTTCTCGAGCTGCTGGACTGCCGCCGGCCCGGCGCCCTTCTGCGGGCCGAAGACACGGGCGGCGCCCCGCCGGCCGAGCAGTGGATTTCGCACATCGCAGAGCACCTGCATCCGGACGCCGTCGAGGCGGTCGCCGACCACCTCGCGCAGCGCCGCTCCTCCGTCGACCGTCGCCGTGCCGCCCACGCACACAAGGAGCGCGGCGGGCTGCTGCGCCAGTGCCGCGAGGAGGAGCTCGCCGAGCCCGCGGCTCGTCGTGCGGAGCGGGTCGCGCTCGCTCCGCCGCAGCAGCGGCAGGCCGATCGCCTGGGCCGACTCCACCACCGCCGTGCCGTCGTCGAGCAGGAGCCAACCGGCGGTGACCGGGCGTCCGAGCGCGTCGCTGACGCCGGCCTCGTGCCACGTCCCGCCGAGAGCCGTCTGGATCACGGCGGCCGTCCCTTCGCCGCCGTCCGCCACCGGCGCTTCGTCCACCTCGATGCCGGGGACCCGCCGCAGCCCGACGGCGAGCTGCGCCGCTGCGCCCCAGGACGAGAGAACGCCCTTGAGGCTAGCCGGAGACGCGAGAACCAGCACGTTCGGGCTCGTGCTCGAGCACCTGTTCGGTCGCCTCCACCGGCTCCTCGATCGTCTTCAGCATCGCGTAGGAGAGGCCTTCGCGCGCCAGGAAGATCAGACCGACGCCGACGCCGACGGATGCCTCGATCGCCTGCAGCCCGATCCCGAACGCGAACCCGCGCGCGTACGGAACGCCGTAGTTGACGAGCGGGAATGCGATCGCGATCTGCACGAGGCCGAAATTGCCCGGCCACAGCGGGAAGAGGGTCGCGACGTTGATCAGCACGAGCACCAGCCCCGCGGTGGACAGGGGCGTGTGGATGTGGAACGCGAACATCGCCGCCCAGACGGCGAACAACTGGCAGGCCCAGCCCACGGTCTGGAACGCCCCCGCCGTCGCTGCGGCGACCGGCGACCGCATCACGGCGAGCCCGAGCCGCGCGCGGGCGAGCAGCTGACGCACAGGCCCGAGGCCCTCGAGCGCGTCCCGGTGCGCGCGCCGGGCGAGGAGCATCGCAACGAGGAACAGGACGAGGCCGAGCGTCAGGACGAGCGCGATCGACGTCAGCGCCCACCCGGGGATCTTGGCGGTGAGCAGCACCCAGATGACGAGCGCGGTCGCCGGGAACACGTCGAAGATGCGATGGGCGAACACCGATCCGATCAGCGTCGCCGTCACGCCCGGGCGTCCCGGGAGGCGGCGCCGCAGCACGGCGACGCGCGCGAGCTCGCCGACGCGGCCCGGCAGGACCGCGTTCGCGAACAGCCCGACCGAGAACGCGGAGAAGACGAGCGGGAAGCGCGGCCAGGGCGGATCGAGCGACTGCTTGATCGTGGTGTCCCAGCAGAGCGCGCGTGCCAGCACCGACAGCAGGTTGAGCCCGATCGCCGCGATCACCCATCGCCACCGCACGACGGTGAACGCGTCGTGCACGAGGTGCCAGTCGGGCCCGCGATAGATGAAGAGCGCGACCGCGGCGGCGATCAGCGGGACGACGAGCAGAGCACGCCAGCGGCCGTCCCGCAGCATCAGGCGACCACCTCGTCGTAGATCTCCTCGAGGCGGCGCGCGATGTCGTCCCACGCGTAGTTGGCGAGGGCGTGCGCTCGTGCGGCCCGGCCCATTTCGACCCGGCGCGGCTCGTCCGAGAGCACGTCGATCACGGCGGCGGCCAGCGCTCCGGAGTCGTGCGGCGGCACGAGGCGCGCAGCCTCGGGCGTCGCGACGGCGGCGTAGCCGGGGATGTCGGAGGCCACCGACGGCGTTGCACACGCGAAGGCCTCGGCGAGCACGAGGCCGAAGCTCTCACCGCCCAGTGCAGGGGTGACCGACAGCCGCGCCCGCTCGAGCTCGTGCGTCCTCACCTCGTTGGGGACGATGCCGAGCACGTCGATCCCCGCCTCGTCGACGCGCAGCCGCGCATTCAGCAGGCGGTATTGCAGCGGGTCGGTCCCGATCACGCGCAGGCGGGCACCGGTGGCGCGGTGGATCTCCGGCCACGCGCGGAGCAGCGTCGGCAGCCCCTTGCGCTGGTCGTGGCGGCCGATGAACACGATCGTGTTGTCGCGGTCGGCCGGATCGGCGTCCGGCGGGATCAGGACGCCGTTCGGGATCACGCGGTAGTCACCCGGCACGTAGCGGGCGGCCGACTCGGCCGCCATCGGCGAGACAGCGATGCGCGCGTCGACGCGGTCCATGAGGAAGCCCCAGAAGTGCATCGCCGGCGCCATCCAGCCGAGGTCGCCGTGGGCGTGGTGGGTCACGACGACCGGGCACTGCGCGAACGAGATCGCAGCGACGCAGATTGCAGGCGTCATCGGCTCGTGGCAATGGATCAGATCGAACCGCTCGTCCTCGAGCACCTGTCGTACGCGCGGGATCGACCGGGGCGAGAGCACGATGTTCGTCATCGATCCGTTCGCCGGCACGACGACCGAACGGCCGACCGCCACGATCCCTTCCGGCAGGGGCCCGTGACGCCCGGTGCGCGGATGGAGGAGGCGCGTGAGGTGGCCGGCGGGGTCGTTGCCCATCACGATGGTCACGTCATGCCCACGGCGGCGCAGCGCCGCCGCCTGGTGCTCGGAGTGCTCGACGACTCCGCCCCAGTACGACCACGAGAACGGCACGACGATCCCGATCTTCATTCGCCCGGTCCCGTCGAAGCCACGCCGGCGACCGCGAAGGCCTCCTGGAGGCGCTCGATGCCGAGGTCGACCGTCTCGTCGGAGACCGCGAGCGAGAGCCTCGCCCAGCCCGCGCCGCTCGGGCCGAAGCCCTCCCCGGGGGCAACGGCGAGGCGGTGCTCCTCGAGCAGCGACTCGGCCGTCAGCACCTCGGGCAGCCGGAGCCAGACGAAGAACGTGCCTTCGCAGACCGGCGGCTCCGGGAGCACGGCGGCAATCGCGTCACGACGGCGCTCGTATCCCGCGACACGCGCCGCGACCGAGTCCTGCGGGCCCTCGAGCGCGGCGATCGCCGCCCGCTGCAACGGCTCGAAGATGCCGACGCGGTTGTGATCGTTGAGCAGGTTGATGCGCTCGACGATCTCGGCATTGCCGGCGACGAACCCGATGCGCCAGCCCGCCATGCCGTACGTCTTCGACATCGACCACATCTCGACCCCGGCGTCCCTGGCGCCGGGGGTCGCGAGAAAGCTCTCCGGCGGCCGTCCGTCGAAGACGATGTCGATGTAGGCCGCGTCGTGCACGACCGCTCCGCCGGTGCGCCCGGCCCAGCGGACGGCGGCCTCGAACGTGCCGGGCGGAACACAGACCGCACACGGGTTCGACGGGTAGTTGAGGTAGATGGCCGCCGCGGCGGGTGCAGCGTCGAGGTCGGGCGCCCAGCCTGCATCGGCCTGGAGCCGCACCGTCTCGAGCTGCGCACCGGCGAGCGCCGGCCCGGAGGGGTAGTCGGGGTAGAACGGGTCGGGCAGCAGGATCCGCTCGCCGTCGTCGGCCAGCGAGAGAGCGAGCTCCGTGATCGCCGTCTTCGTCCCGGGGACGATCGCCACCTCGCGCTCGGGGTCGAGCTCGACCCCGTACACGGCGCTGTACCGGCGGGCAAACGCCTCCTTCGTGCGCGCGAGGCCCCGAATCGGGGCGTAGCCGTGCGTGTCGGGCCGTGCGGCGGTCTCCGCAAGCGCCTCGACGACGTGCGCAGGCGGGCCCATTTCGGGGTTGCCGCGACCGAGGTCGACGAGCTCCGGCCCACCCGCCGCGGCCGCGGCGGCGACTCGGCCGAGAAGCGCGACGAAGTACTGCTGCGGCAGCCGATCCAAGCGTTTGGGTCTGGCGCGCACCTGTCTGGACTCTAACTAGGGTGACCGGCGTGAATCTCGTCGAGGGACTGGCGGGCGACATCGGCCCGCGCACGGCCGGCAGCGACGCGGCGGCGAGGGCCGCCGAGACGGTCGCCGACGCCTTTCGGGAGCTGGGGCTGCCCGTGCGGTTCCAGGAGTTTCAGCTGCTCGCCTACGACGCCGACGAGCCGCTCCTGGAGGTCGAGGGCGAGCGGTGGGCCGCCGGCCCGTGCATGTACTCCCATCACTTCGACGGCGAGGGGACGATCTCGCGGATCGGCGTGAGCCGCGCGCCGGTCGGCGACGGGCTCCTCCCGATCTTCGCGGTCGTCGATGCCGGTGGGCGGGAGTGCGCGCGCCTGCTGACGAGCCCCTTCTCGCTCGGTGCGATCCCGTTCATGTCGAGCCACACGCACATCACGACGCCGCCGACCGCGTTCGTCTCTCGCTCCGACGCGGAGCGCCTGCTCGACGGGATGCGCGTGCGCCTCCGGGTCGGCGGCCGCTTCGTGCCGGGCCGGCTGGAGCGCAACGTGATCGCGGAGATCCCGGGCCGCGGGGACGGGCACGTCGTCGTGGGCGCGCAT
Organism: uncultured Thermoleophilia bacterium; assembly: GCA_963722065.1. Lineage (GTDB taxonomy): Bacteria > Actinomycetota > Thermoleophilia > Gaiellales > Gaiellaceae > PALSA-600. The sequence continues at coordinate 233,289 of CAVRMI010000028.1, forward strand.
TACGACTCCGTGTGGCACGGGCCGGGCGCGATCGACAACGCATCCGGCGTCGAGGGCGTGCGCCGGATCGGCGCGGCACTCGCCGGCCGCTCCCTCGAGCGCGGCGTCCGCCTCGTCGCGTTTGCCGCCGAGGAGATCAAGCTCACCGGCTCGCGGTACTACACCGACGAGGCAAAGCTCCGCGGCGAGCTCGAGCAGGTCGCCGGCATGGTGAACCTCGACTGCATCGCGTTCGGCGAGCAGCTGAACCTGCTCGCGTCGCCGCCGGCGCTGCTCGAGCGAGCGACCGAGACGGCACGGTCGCTCGGCCTGCTCGACCGGTACGAGCTGGTCACCGGCCCGGCGACCGGAGGCGTCGACTCGCACTGGTTCGCCGAGAACGAGATCCCGGCGGTGACCGTCCTGCACTTCCCGTACGACCAGTACCACCTGCCGGCCGACGTCCCGGGGCTCGTCGACGAGCAGCAGCTCGAGGACGCGGTCGCGCTCGGGCTCGCCCTGGTCGAGTCGCAGGTGGCCGACCCCGTGATCTAGAGTCGGCGCATGTTCGAAGAGGGACTCGCCGAGCTGCACACCCACCTCGGCGGGTCGGTTGCCTCGGACATCCTGTGGAGCCTCGCGCACGAGCAGGGGATCGCCCTGCCCACCCGCGACTACTGGGAGTTCGAGCGGCTCGTGACGGTGTCCGACCCGCGCGGGGTCCCCGACCTCGATTCGCTCGACCAGATCTATCACCTGACGGAGCTGATCCAGTCTTCGCCGCTCGCGGTCGAGCGAAGCGTGCACGCGGCGATCGGCGGCGCCTACCGCTCGCAGCGGATCACCACGCTGGAGCTCCGCTTCAACCCGATGAAGCGCAACCGGGGCGGCGAGCGCGACCTCGACCACATCATCCTCGCCGCGATCCGCGGGCTCGATCTCGCCTCGCTCGAGTACCCGCAGGTTCGCGCGGGGCTGATCCTGATGATGGACCGTACGTTCACCGCCGACCAGAACATGGTGATCATCGAGAAGGCGATCAAGTACATGCCGCGCGGCGTCGTCGGCATCGACATCGCAGGGCCGCGGCCGCACGGAGCGCGTTACGACTACACCCAGATACGGGAGCACGTCGACGTCGCCCGCGACGCCGGCCTGGGCGTGACGATCCACGTCGGCGAGGAGGGCGGTGAGCACGGCGTGCAGGAGGTCGGCGAGGTCGTCGACTCGCTGCGGCCCGACCGGCTCGGCCACGGCATCCTGGCAGCGCGCGACCCGGCCCTGATGGAGGCGATCCGGGCTGCAGACATCACGCTCGAGATCTGCCCGACCTCGAATCTCCTCACGAAGGCGCTCCGGGACGAGGCCGAGGTCCGCGAGACGCTGCGGACCTTCGTCGAGCACGGCGTGCCCTTCACGATCGCAACCGACGGGCCTGAGATGATGCGCACCCACCTGCGGGACGAGCTCGAGCTGCTCGTGCGGATCGGCGCCCTGGACGAGGCCGAGCTACGGCTCGCCAACGACCGGGGCCACGACGCCTCGTTCGTCGCGCGGCGGGCTCACGCGGCAGCCTGAGACCGCGCCGGGGCCGAGCCCGGCGTTTCCTCGTGCAGCCCTTAGGTTGGATCGCTACCGTCCTGCCTCGATGGAACTGGGTCTGCGCGAAAGGACGGCGATCGTCTGCGGAGCTTCGTCCGGCCTCGGGCTGGCCTCGGCCGAGGCGCTTGCGGCCGAAGGTGCGAATGTCGCGATGTTCGCACGGCGCCGGGACATCCTCGAGCGTGACGCCGACCGCATCGGCGCCCTCGCCGTCCGGGGCGACGTGACCAACGCCGCCGATCTCGACCGGCTCGTCAAGAAGACGGTCGAGGCCTTCGGCGGGATCGACATCCTCGTGTGGAACTCCGGCGGGCCGCCGGCCGGGCCGGCCTCGGAGATCACCGACCTCCAGCTGGAATCGGCGTTCGAGCTGCTGCTCCAGCCGGCGGTGCGGCTGGTTCGCCTGACGCTCCCGTACATCCGAGAGAGCGAGGCCGGCCGTATCGTCTTCATCACCTCCATCACCGTCAAGGAGCCGACGTCGCACCTGGCACTTTCGAACGCCCTTCGTCCGGGCCTCACCGGCTGGGCGAAGACGCTCGCACGGGAGCTCGGCCCGGAGTCGATCACCGTCAACTGCGTCGCGCCCGGCCGCATCGACACCCCGCGCATGACGGAGCTCTACGGCGCCGGCGGCCCGCCCGCGGAGGAGCTGGCGCAGATCCCGCTCGGGCGCCTCGGCACCCCCCGCGAGTTCGGCGACGTCGTGTGCTTCGTGGCCTCCGACCGCGCCGCCTACATCAGCGGCACAACCGTCCTCGTCGACGGCGGCAGCTCCCGCGGGCTCCTATGAGGCGCATCACCCCCGGCCGGCTCCTCGTCCTCGGGGTCGTCCTGTTCGCCGTTGCACTGACGCTCTACGTCCTCCCGTCCAACGAATACATCTTCCTGCCCGACAAGGCGCACCCGGTCGCGCCGCTCGTGACCGTGCGAAACGGGCACGACCCGGCCAAGGGCGGCATCTACTTCGTCGACGTGATCGTCCGCAAGGCGACGATCCTCGAGAAGCTGTTCGGCGGCCTGCACAAGGGGGCCGACCTGTACCCGGCGAGCGCCGTCAATCCTCCCGGCGTCGGCGACCAGCAGCGGCGGCGCATCGACCTGCAGGACATGCAGCACTCACAACAGGTGGCAGCGGCCGTCGCCCTGCGCGCGGCGGGGAAGCCCGTCGTGCTGCGTTCGACCGGCGCGCTGATCGACCAGGTGGGTGCGGGCATGCCGGCGGACGGCAAGCTCGAGCCCGACGACGTGATCGTCGCGATCGACGGCAAGCGAGTGCGCAACCGGCAGGACGTCACGACCGTGATGTCGTCGCGCAAGATCGGCCAGGTCGTGGCGATGACCATCCGGCGCGGGAAGCAGACGCTCGTCGAGCGGATGCGCACCGTGACCTCGGGGGGCAAGCCGCGGCGCGCGATCGTCGGCATCTTCGTGGAGAACGCCCTCGACATCCATCTGCCGTTCCCCGTCAGCATCGACGCCGGCGGGGTCGGCGGCCCGTCCGCGGGCCTCGCCTTCGCCCTCGAGGTGCTGCAGCAACTGGGACGCAACGTCGTCCACGGCCACAAGATCGCCGCGACGGGCGAGATCTTCCCGGACGGCTCAGTCGGCCCGATCGGCGGCATCAAGCAAAAGACGATCGGCGCGCGCGAGGCGGGTGTGGACGCCTTCCTCGTGCCGGCTGGGGAGAACGCGCGCGATGCACGCAAGGAGGCGGACGGCCTCCGCATCATCCCTGTGGAGAGCTTTCCACAGGCGTTGCACGCCCTGGCGACACTCCGTTAGCGAAACGGAAAACGGCAGTTTTCGGCCGGTTCGAACTTGCCGGAAAATGCATGTATTCCGTTTAGGCAAGCCCTTTGCGGCGTCGATAGCCGGTCGTAGCATGGCGCTCCCCGCCCCCGACGAAAGCCCCCCGAAGGGATCCCGATGACCCGACAGAACGCTCCAACCTGCGACGACTGCTACTTCCGCCGTCACGCTCTCTGCGCGATGGCCCCGGAGCGCCCATGTCCGACGTTCCGCGCGGCGACGCGCACCCTCCAGCCTCCCCTCCAGCCCCGGCTGGTGCCGCTCGGCGGCGTGCCCGCCGCGGCCGCCGTGGCGGCTGCCTAGCGGGGCGGAGCGCCTGCTAGGCCGTGACAGGCAGCGCCGCGGCCAGGCGCGCGACGCCGTCTCGGATCTCGTCGGGAGAGACGAAGCTGAACGCCAGGCGGGCGGTGTCGGCGGCGCCGCCGAAGTCCGTTCCCTTCACGAAGGTCACACCGGCCTCCTCGGCCCGCACGAGCAGGTCGGAGGCATCGACGCCGTCGAGCTCCAGCCAGAGGAAGTAGCCGCCTTCAGGCCGCGTCGTGCTCACCGCGGGCAGATCGCGGTCGAGCGCCTCGAGCATCGCGTCGCGGCGCGCGCCGAGCAGGCCCCGCACGCGCTCGAGGTTCGGCTCGAAGCTGCCGCGCCGCACGAACTCGTTCACGGTCGCCTGCCCGAGCAGCACCGGCGTGATGTACGTCGCTGTGGCGTCGGCCCCGATCTCGCCTGCGAGCGGCTCGGGGAACACGAACCACCCGACGCGCAGCCCGGGCGCGATCGTCTTGGAGAACGACGAGCTGTAGGCGACGTGTCCGCCCGAGAGATCGAAGAGCGACGGCAGCGCCTCGCCCTCGTAGCGCACGAGCCCGTACGGGTCGTCCTCCAGCACGAGCAGGTCGTGCTCCTGGGCGAGCTCGACGATCCGCCGCCGGCGCTCGAGACTGAGCGTGCGGCCACTCGGGTTCTGGAACGTGGGAATGAGATAGAGGAAGGCGGGCGGCGGACCTGAGCGCAGCGCCTGCTCGAGCGCATCGGGGTCGAGCCCTTCGTCGTCGCACGAGAGCAGCTGAACATCGGAGCCGAGCTCCCGCAGGATCTTCAGCGGCCGGTCGTAGGTCGGCAGCTCGGCGAGCACCCGCTGGCCCGGAGCGAGGCGCTGGGCGAGAAACACGAAGCCCTGCAGCGACCCGTTGGTCAGGAACACGCGGGCAGGGTCGACGCCGTGCCGGTCCGCAATCCACTCGCGCAGCGGCGCATAGCCCGCGGATGGGCCGTACGAGAGGATCGTGCGGCCGTCGCGTTCGACCGCAACGCGCGCGCAATCCGCCAGCTCGTCGACCGGCAGGCATTCGGGGGCGGGGACTCCACGCGCGAACGAGATCATCGTCATCGCGTCAGGTTACCGAGCGAGCGCCTGGTCGTCGGTGGGCCAGACGAGGCTGATGCGGTACTCGAGCCCGGCGACGCGCGTGTGGAGCGTGACCCACTCGATGGCGATGTGCTCCCCGTCGCGGCGGGTGAAGCTCGACAAGCCGCGGAGCAGCGACGAGCGGCGCACCCGGTCCATCTCGTCTGTAGCCCCACCGGAAGAGAGCTCACCCACGGACATGCCGATCAGCTCGTCCCGGCCGACGCCGACGAGCCGGCACGCGGCCTCGTTCACGGCCACGTAGTGGCGCTCGTCCTTCCACACGAAGACGGCGGTGCCTTCGGCGCCGTCCACTGCCTCGCCAGGCGGCCCGGCTCGTAGCGCAGGTCGCCGCGGTGCGCGAGGGCGTAGGCGCGGGCGATCGCAAGCCCGAGCCCTGTTCCGGCCACCCGGTCGCGGGCCGCACCGGCTCGCGTCCGTACCGGAGGGCGTTCGTGACGAGGTTGGTGACGATGTGCTCGAGCACGGCCGGGTCGACGACCGCTTCGTCGGGCCCGTCCACTGTCACCTGAACAGCATCTGGACGTTCGCGCTCCGTAGCATCCCAGCCGCCGGCGAGCCGCCGATCGTCATCATCATCGCGACCAGCCTCTGCAGCCGCAGCGACCGCCGGACGAACTCGGTCGCGAAGCGATAGAGCAGGTACGGGAAGAGAACGAGCAGCTCGATCTCCAGCCGCTGCAGCGCGTCCTCGACCGCCCCGTGCGGCTCCGCGGGCACCAGACGGCCGACGGTCACGATCAGGCCGAGCGTCAGGAAGGCGAGGGTCAGCCAGCCCGCCGCCCGGTCCCGGCGATGCAGCCACCGGTGCACGGCGAGCGCGAGCAACCCGACGATGAACACACTACGTTGGGGATCGAAAACGTCGTGACGACCGTGTTCAGCACTGACCCCCGTGATCGACGCCGGGCGGAATCGTACGCTTTAGCCGGCTCTTAGGCGTGAACGACACAATGCAGACATGACGACTCGCGTTCTCGTGGTCGACGACGACCCCGCCGTCCGGTCGGCGATCGCGCGCGCTCTCCGCGTCGACTACGAGGTCGGCGAGGCGGTCGACGGTGCCGACGCCCTCGCTCAGCACACCTCGAGCCCGGCCGACGCGATCGTCCTCGACCTGCTCATGCCCGAGATCGGCGGCCTGGACGTCTGCCGTTCGCTGCGCCAACGCGCTGACCCCGTCCCGATCCTCGTCGTCACGGCGCGCGATGCGGTCGACGACCGGGTCGAGGGGCTCGACGCGGGAGCGGACGACTACCTCGTCAAGCCCTTCGCCGTCGAGGAGCTGCGCGCTCGCGTCCGGGCGCTGCTGCGCCGCACCGGCGCCGGCAACGACGCGGTGCAGTTCGGCGATCTGACGCTCGACGTCACGACGCGCGAGGTGCACCGGGGCGAGCGCCGCCTCCAGCTGACGCGCACCGAGTTCAACCTGCTCGAGCTCTTCATGCGCAACCCGCGACAGGTGCTGACGCGCTCCCAGATCTACGAACGCGTGTGGGGATACGACTTCGGCGCCACCTCGAACGCGCTCTGGGTCTACATCGGCTACCTGCGCCGCAAGCTCGAGGAAGGCGGCGAGCCGCGCCTGCTGCACACGGTGCGCGGCGTCGGCTACGCGCTCCGCGAGGAGCCATGAGCCGTAGGCTCGACGGAGGCGACCCTGGAGCGCAGACGGCGGCTCCGCCGGCGCCGGAGCGGAAATGAGCTTCAGACAGCGGTTGATGCTGTACACGGCGCTCGCGATCGCCGTGACAGTCGCAGGGGCCTCGCTTGCGGTCTGGGTGGTCGCGAAGCACGAGCTGTACGCGCAGCTCGACCAGACGCTTGTCGTGCAGGCTCAGAGTGGCGGCCGCGGCCCCTTCGGCGGCGGCGCGAGCAACTGGACCACGACGATCCATGCCGACGGCGACAGGACCGGGCAGCCGGCGATCCCCGTGACGAAGCGGGCGCTCGAGGTGGCCAACGGGACGAACCGGCACTACTACTACGTCAACACCACGATCGCGAAGATCCGCTGGCGCGAGGTCGTCCTTCCGATCGCCGGGCCTGGCGGCGGCGCCGTCATCTCGATCTATCCGCTCGCACCGACAGCACACGCCCTCGCTCGGATCCGGCTCTGGATCCTCCTCGTCGGCGGGATCGGCATCGCGCTGGCGGCCGCGCTCGCGGCACTCGTCGCGACTGCGGCTCTGAAGCCCGTCCGGAGGCTCACGGCCGCGGCCGAGAACGTCACCGCGACCGGTGACCTGTCGGAGCGCGTGGCCGTCACCGGGAACGACGAGCTCGGCCGGCTCGGCGCGCGCTTCAACGCGATGCTGGCGGCGCTCGAGGAGTCCGTCGGCCGCCAGCGCCGACTCGTGGCGGACGCCTCGCACGAGCTCCGGACGCCTCTCACATCGACCCGCACGAACATCGATTTGCTCCGCGAGGGGCGACTGCCGCCGGAAGAGGCCAAGCGCGCCCTGGACGAGGCATCCGTCGAGCTCGCCGCGTTGACGACGCTCGTGTCGGATCTCGTCGAGCTCGCGCGCGGCGAGGAGCGCAAGCTGCGGGTCGAGGACGTGCAGCTCGACGATCTCGTTGCCGGGGCCGTCGAGCGCGCGAGGGCACGGGCGCCGGAGGCCACGTTCGTGACGTCGTTCTCCCCGACTGTCGTGCATGCGGATCCGGTGCTCGTCGAACGCGCAGTGCTCAACCTGCTGGACAACGCCGTCAAGTACAGCCCCGCCGGCGCACCGATCGAGGTCACGGTGCGCGAGGGAGAGGTGGTCGTCGCCGATCACGGCCCGGGAGTGGCCGAGGAGGATGCCGCCCGGATCTTCGACCGGTTCTACCGCTCGGCAGCGGCCCGCTCGAAGCCCGGTGCGGGCCTCGGGCTGGCGATCGTGCGCGAGGCCGCGCGGGCGCACGGCGGCGATGCGACGGTCGAGAGCTCGGCGAGCGGAGCGCGCTTCCGGCTCAGCCTTCCGGCCGCGGTCTAGTTCGCTTCGGGCGCGGCGAAGCGAGTCCCGCCGCCGCGGTTCGAGACCAGTCCGTTCCACCACACCGCCGCGGCCGGCTGCGGGCAGGCAGGTCCAGGGTAGGCAAACCAGCCCCGAACGCGGCCCGGACGCCCCCGAAGTGCCACTTTCTTCCCACTTGCGCGCGGAGTTCGTCTTGGTGGCTGCCACCAGACGTGTCTGGGCGAGACATGGCCGCGGTGGAGGGGTGGTGATACGAGTTCGTGCCCGGACTCCCGCCGGTTCCGCGCTTGGTCTGCGCTGGTTCCGCGCTAGTTCTGCGCGGCGGCGACGACGAGCTCCGCCACCTCGGTCGGCGTCGTGCCGACCCTGATCCCAGCTGCCTCGAGCGCTTCCTTCTTCGCTGCCGCCGTGCCGGACGAGCCCGAGATGATCGCTCCGGCATGGCCCATCGTCTTGCCCGGCGGCGCCGAGAACCCCGCGATGTACGAGAAGACCGGCTTCGTCATGTGCTCGGCGACGTAGCGGGCGGCCTTCTCCTCCTCGTCGCCGCCGATCTCGCCGACGAGCACGACGTACCTCGTCTCGGCATCCGCCTCGAACTTCTCGAGCACGTCGATGAAGCTCGAGCCGACGACAGGGTCGCCGCCGATCCCGACGATCGTCGAGTTGCCCAGGCCGCGCTGCGCGACCTCGTACCCGATCTGGTAGGTCAGCGTCCCGGATCGCGAGACGAGCCCGATCGATCCGGCGGCGAACACCTCTGCCGGGATGATCCCCACGTTTGCCTTGCCGGGTGAGAGGACGCCCGGGCAGTTCGGGCCGATCAGCGTCACGCCCTTCGGGCGGCTGTACGTGTAGACGCGCAGCATCTCGTGCGCCGGGATGTGCTCGGTGATGCAGATGACGGTCCCGATCCCGGCGTCGACGGCCTCGTAGATCGCGTCGGGCGCGAACCGAGCAGGCACGAAGATCAGCGACGTGTTCGCGCCGGCCTCGGCCACCGCATCGGCCACCGTGTCGAAGACCGGGACGCCCTCGACGTCCTGCCCACCCTTGCCCGGCGTGACTCCCGCGACGAGATTCGTGCCGTAGGCGCGATTGCGCAGCCCGTGGAACCGGCCCTCGGAACCGGTCAAGCCCTGGACGACGAGCTTCGTGTCGGTGTCGACGATGATCGCCATCAGCTCTGCGACCTCCGGGCCCTGATGATCAACTTGACGTCGCTCCACGTCGAGCCGTCGTCGGACGACCACGGCGCGAGCAGCTCCCGCACACGCTCGGCGTCCTCGCCGGTGCAGTCACAACGCACGAGCCAGTCGTCGAAGTCGTGCGTCTTCGCAAACCTCTCGACCCGCTCGATCTCGAAGCCCGCGCTCTCGAGCAGCTCGCGCCACTCCTCCTCGGAGTAGCTGCGAACGTGTGTCGGGTCGCGCAGCTTCTCCGCCGCCTCGACCTCCTCCGCGGTGTACTGCGTGTCCTCGATCACGATCGTCCCGGCGGCGACGCGGCCCATCTCGCCGATCGCCCGCCCGATGTCCTCGAAGTGGTGCGGGGCGATCCGCGAGACGACGACGTCGAAGGAGCCGTCCGCGAACGGCAGATCCTCCGCGCGGCAGACGACGTCAGGCTGCATCCCAGGCGCTGCGTCCGTGGTGACGACCTGAGCGCCGAGCGCACGCAGGCGGCGCGCGACGTGCCCGCCGCCGGTCGCGACGTCGAGCACCTTCACACCCTCACGCGGATCACACATCTCGACCACGACGTCGAGGTCGGCGTCCATCGCATGCGTCGTCGACGAGCGGTACGCCTCGGCGCGGTCGTTCCAGGGGTCGCTCATGCCGCAGCCCTTCGCGCGCGCAGGATGACGATCGGGGACGTCCACATGCGGCCGTCCGGCGACGTGAGCGGAGCGAGCAGCTCGCGGACGCGCTCGGCGTCGGCGTCCGGTGTCTGCGTCCGGGCGAACCAGCTCTCGAACTCGAGCTCCATGTCGAAGTGCTCGACGCGCTCGACCTCGAGGCCCGACCCGACGAGCAGCCCACGCCACTCCTCCTCGGAGAGCGAACGTCCGTGGCTCGGATCACGGAGACGCTCGGCCTCCTCGGTCTGCTCGTCGGTGTAGCGGTGGTCCTCGATCACCACGAGATCGTTCGTGACGCGGGCGAACTCGCGGACTGCCTCGCCAACCGAGGTGAAATGGTGCGCCGCGAGCCGGTTGACGACGACGTCGAACGACCGGTCGGCGAACGGGAGGCTCTCGGCGGAGGCGATCACGTCCGGCTGCATCGCCGCCGACGGATCGACGGTCACGACCTCCGCGCCGGCTTCGCGCAGCCGCCGTGCCACGTGACCCCCGCCTGTCGCGACGTCGACCACTCTGAGCTCGGGACGCGGGCCGCACAGCTCGATCACAAGGTCGAGATCGCGCCCGGCGGCGTGCACCGCCGACGTGCGATACGCCTCTGCCCGGTCGGACCACACGTTCGTCATGCAGCCAGCTCCACGGCCCTGTGCGCAGCCTCGAGCATCGTCGGCGAGACGTGCAGGTTGGCAGGCGCGGCGTCGGCGAGGATCTGCCGCCCTTCCTCGGCGTTCGTGCCGTCGAGGCGAACGACGATCGGGATCTCGATCTTCATCCGGTCGAGCGCCTCGAGGATCCCGCGCGCGACCTCGTCGCAGCGTGTGATCCCGCCGAAGATGTTGAAGAAGACGGACTTCACCTGCGGGTCGCGCGTGATCACCTCGAGCGCGTCGACGACGCCCTCGGCGTTCCCGCCGCCGCCGAGGTCGCAGAAGTTCGCCGGCTTCCCCCCGGCGACGACGACGACATCCACCGTCGACATCGCGAGGCCCGCCCCGTTGCCGAGGATCCCGACGGAGCCGTCGAGCTTGACGTACGTGACGCCCTTCTCGCGTGCGAAAGCCTCGAACGGATCGGCCGCCCCCGGATCGCGGAACTCGGCGATGTCGGGATGCCGGTACAGCGCGCTGTCGTCGACCGTGAACTTCGAGTCGAGCGCCTTGACGACGCCGTCGGGAGTGACGATCAGCGGATTGATCTCCGTGAGCATGGCATCGCACTCGACGAAGCAGCGATAGAGCCTCTCGATGATGTCGGCGAGCTGCTTCTGCTCGCTCGGATCCTCGACGCCCGCGCCGTACACGAGCCTGCGCGCGATCCAGGGCTGGTAGCCCTCGAGCGCATCGACGTGCAGGCGCACGAGTGCGTCTGGGTCGTTGGCGGCGACGTCCTCGATCTCGACGCCGCCCTGTGTCGTGAGCATGAAGAGGGGCGCCTTCGCACCACGGTCGAAGGTGATCGAGAGGTAGTACTCCTTCGCGATGTCGGAGGCCTGCTCGATCCAGAGCTTCTCGACGACGTGGCCGCGGATGTCGAGACCGAGGATCTCGTTCGCCTTCCGCTCGGCGTCGGCGGGATCCTCGGCGAGCTTGACCCCGCCCGCCTTCCCGCGGCCGCCGGTCAGCACCTGCGCCTTCACGACGACCTGCGTCCCGAGCTCCTCGGCCGCCGCACGCGCCTCGGCGGGCGTCGTCGCGAGGCGTCCGTCCGAGACCGGAATGCCGAAGCGCTTGAACAACTGCTTGCCCTGGTACTCGAGAAGGTCCATCGGCCGGGGAATCTAGCCGCGCCGCTAACCTCGCTGTCGGTGGAAGCGATCGTCGCTCAAGGACTGCGCAAGCGCTACGGCGACGTCCAGGCGCTCGACGGCGTCTCGTTCGGCGTCCGCGAGGGCGAGATCTTCGGGCTGCTCGGCCCGAACGGCGCGGGCAAGTCGACGACCGTTCGCGTGCTCGTCACGCTCACGCATGCGGACGAAGGAACAGCCTCGGTCGCCGGCCACGACGTCCGTCGCGAACCGAACGCGGTGCGCCGCTCGATCGGCTATGTGCCGCAGGACTCGGGCGTCGACCAGTACGGCACCGGGCGCGAGAACCTGATGCTCCAGGGCCGCGTCCAGGGGATGGGCGGGCGCGCCCTCGGACGGCGCGCCGACGAGCTGCTGCAGCTCGTCGGGATCTCGGAGGCGGCCGACCGCATCGTCAAGACCTATTCGGGCGGGATGCGGCGCAGGCTCGACATCGCGCTCGGTCTCGTCCACCGGCCGCGGGTGCTGTTTCTCGACGAGCCGACCACCGGGCTCGATCCGGAGGCCCGCGTCGACATGTGGGCCGAGGTTTCGCGCCTCGCCGAGGCGGAGTCGCTGACGATCCTGCTGACCACGCACTACCTCGAGGAGGCCGACCAGCTGGCCGACCGGCTCGCGATCGTCTCCCAGGGCAAGATCGTCATCGAGGGGACACCCGCCGAGCTGAAGGCGAACCTCCGCGGCGACGCAGTCCAGGTCGAGCTCGCGAACGGGCAGCTCGAGGAGGCTCAGCGGCTCATCGCCGCCACGGGCGCGGAGCCGGAGGCCGTGCTCGGCGAGCGCACGGTCGTCGTGCGCGTGCCGGACGGCGGGGCAGCGCTCCCGGGGATCCTCGGCGCGCTCGATTCGGCCGGGATCGCCGTCGCAACCGTCGCGGTCTCGCGGCCGTCCCTCGACGACGTCTACCTCGCGTTCACGGGCCGGGACTTCAACTCGGAGGACCGCGGCGAATGAAGACCGCAACCGACACGTGGTACATGACCGTGCGCCAGGCGCGCAACCTGATGCGCGAGCCGATCTGGATCGTGCTGCTGCTCGTGCAGCCGATGGTCTGGCTCGTCCTCTACGGGCAGCTCTTCCACAACGTCACGCGCCTCGGCGGCTTCGGCACCACGTCGTACATCACCTTTCTCGCGCCCGCGATCGTCGTGATGAACGCATTCTTCGGCGCGACGTGGAGCGGCATGTCGATGATCAACGACCTCGACCACAAGGTGATCGAGCGGTTCCTGGCGACTCCGGCGTCCCGCTTCTCGCTCGTCCTCTCCCAGATCGTGCGCTCGGCGCTGACGGCGGCGATCCAGGCGGTCATCATCCTCCTCGTCGCCACCGCGCTCGGAGTGCGCATCCACACCGGCGTGCTCGGCTGGGTCGTGATCATCCTGGCGGCGATCCTCGTGAACAGTGCGTTCGCCGGCATCTCCCAGGCAATCGCACTGCTGACCCGCCGCGAGGCGACGATGATCGCGGTCGCGAACTTCATCGGACTTCCGCTGCTCTTCCTCTCCACGACGATGATCGCCCGCTCCCAGATGCCGGGCTGGATGCAGTCCACGGCGAGCTTCAACCCGGTCGACTGGGGCGTGAAGGCTGCGCGCGAGGTCGTGCTGCCGAACACCGACTGGAGCGTCGTCGGCTGGCACCTCCTCCTGCTCCTTGCGCTGACGGCGGTCACCGCCGCCTGGGCGACCAGCACCTTCCGCGCGTACCAGCGCAGCCTATGAGGCAGTGCGCCGGGCCCCTGGCCGGCGCACAACAAGGTGTCTGACACCTGACGGTGTCAGACACCGCGGAAATCAGCGTCCGCGCCCGGCGGCGCCTCGATCACGCAGATCGCCTGGCCGGTGGTGACGGGCTGGCCGACGGCGATCGAAAGGTCGGCAACGACGCCCGAGCGGTGCGCCGTCACCTCGTTCTCCATCTTCATCGCCTCGACGATGCACACCACCTGGCCCGCCTCGACCGGGTCGCCGTCCGACACCCGGACCTGCAGGACCGTTCCCTGCATCGGGCTCATCACGCGGTCTGAAGCGCCCCCGGCGCCGGCCGCGGCCGCCCGTTCGCGCCGGCGCCGCGCGAGCTCGCGGTACGGCGGCTCGGGCACGTGCAGCTTGACCTCGACGCGGCGGCCGTCGACCTCGGCGTACATCGTCCGCTGCACCGTGCCGCCGCCGGCGGGAGCAACGCCGCGCGCAGGCTCGTCCGCCAGCTCTTCTGCGCGCCGCGCGAGCAGCTCCGACTCGACGATGCCGTGGCAGGTCTCGCCGGCCCGGAAGCACGGATGCGAGAGCAGCGCCTTGTGGAAGCCGATCAACGTCTTCACCCCGCCGATCTGGAACTCGCCGAGCGCCCGCAGCATGCGCCCGATCGCGTCCTCGCGGTCGGCTCCGCGCACGATCAGCTTCGCGATCATCGGATCGTAGAGCGGCGAGATCTCCGACCCCTCGGCGACGCCGGAGTCGACGCGAACTCCGGGGCCGCCCGGTTCTCGGTACACCGTGATCGTCCCCGGCGAGGGAAGAAAGCCGTTGGCGACGTCCTCGGCGTTGATCCGGCACTCGATCGCGTGCCCCTGCAGCCGAATGTGATCCTGCGTGAACTCGAGCCGCTCGCCGGCGGCGATCTGCACCTGCGCGCGCACGATGTCGACCCCGGCGACCACCTCGGTGATCGTGTGCTCCACCTGGATGCGGGTGTTCATCTCCATGAAGTAGTAGGAGCCGTCGGGGGCGAGCAGCCCCTCGATCGTCCCGGCGGAGCGATACCCCGCAGCACGTGCGGCGTCGATCGCGATCTTCCCGATCCGGTTTCGAAGCTCCGTGCCGACGGCGGGCGACGGCGTCTCCTCGACGAGCTTCTGATGACGCCGCTGGATCGTGCAGTCGCGCTCGCCCAGGTGGATCACGTTCCCGTGCGCATCTGCGAGCACCTGCACCTCGACGTGCCGCGGGTCCTCCAGGTAGCGCTCGACGTAGACCGACGCGTCGGCGAAATACGACTGGCCCTCGCGCTGCGCGGACTCGAATGCCTGCGCGGCCTCGTCGGCCGACCGCACGACCTTCATCCCCTTGCCACCGCCCCCGGCGGCGGCCTTGATGATCAACGGGTAGCCGATCTCGTCGCCGAGCGCGACGACCTCCTCCGCCGACGCGACGGGATCGGTCGTGCCGGGGATGATCGGGACGCCGGCCTCCTGCATGGCCAGGCGCGCCCGGGTCTTCGATCCCATCAGCTCGATCGCAGCAGGCGGCGGGCCGATCCAGACGAGCCCCGCGTCCCCGACGGCCTGCGCGAACGCGGCGTTCTCGGCGAGGAAGCCGTACCCGGGATGCACCGCCTCCGCGCCGGAGCGCGCCGCCGCTTCGAGCAGCTTCTCGACGACGAGATAGGTCTCGGCGGAGGTGTTCCCGCCGAGGGCCAGGGCCTCGTCGGCGTAGAGCGCGTGCGGCGCGAGCCGGTCGACGTCGGAGTAGACCGCCACGGAGCCGATGTCCATGTCGCGGAGCGTCCGGAGGATGCGGAGAGCGATCTCTCCGCGGTTGGCGACCAGGACTTTGGCGAACACACTCCGTATTCTCCTGACAGATGAGCCTCGCCGATCAGTTGACCGTCGCACGGGCGATCGCAGTGCCGATCGTGATCGCGCTGTTCGCGATTCCGTTCCAGGGCCACGACTACTGGGCGACCGCCGTGTTCGTCGCCGCGATGGCGACGGACTGGTTCGACGGACGGATCGCGAGGCGGAGCGGGCGCACATCGTCACTGGGGTCGCTGCTCGACCCCGTGGCGGACAAGCTGCTCGTGATGACCACCCTGATCGTGCTGATCGACCAGGGCGTCTTCCCGGCGTGGATGGTCGCTGCGATCGTGGCGCGCGAGCTCCTGATCTCGGGCCTGCGCCAGGCGGCGATCGAGCGTGGAGTCGTGATCGCGGCCCGTGACCTCGGGAAGTTGAAGACCTGGGCTCAGGCGATCGCCGCCGCGGTCGGCGGCCTCGTCGCGGCGGGCGTCTGGGGCACGCGCGTGTCGTGGTGGGCGCTGCTCGTGGCGCTCGTCCTGACCTGGGTCTCCGGCATCGACTACGCCCGGGCGGCACCGAGGGTGCTGCGCGGCCGGCCGGCCGCCACGCCGTAGGGCCGGCTACGGCTCGAGCGACTCCTCGAGCCCGGCCTGCCACCAAGGCCCCGGCCCCGGCGCCTGCGCGGGCTCGGAGAGCGCCGCGGCGATCGCGGCAGCAACCTCGTCCGGCTGCTCGGGCGTGAGCTCGACGTCCATCGTGTTCACCGCCCGAACCACCGTGCCCGCCGGGTGGAGCCGAAGTCGCGCTTCTCCTCGACGAGGGCGACCGACGGCTCCCGGAACGTCCCCGTCGGCTTCGGGCCGGAGAAGAAATCGACGTCCACACGGCCGATGCGCCCGGCGCCGAACTCGACGTAGCACGAGCCTCTGCCGCCGTACGCGCCCGGCTGCTCCCCCCCGCGGATGGTCGCGATCAGGGAGGCGGCGACGACCCGTGCCGCCCCTTCGGCGAAGACACCCGCCTTCGGCACGCCGACCGTCGCCACGTCCCCGAACGCGTAGACGCCGGGGAACCGCGACTCGAGCGTGCCCGAGTCGACCGGCACGTAGCCCTCCTCCGTCAGGCCGCCGGCGATCACGACCTCGGGCGCACGGTGCTTCGGCACCCCGAGGAACAGGTCGAACGGCAGCTCGCTCCCGTCGTCGAGCACGGCGACGCGGCGCGCGCCGTCGAGCGAGGCGACGCGACGGCCGGCGACGAACTCGATCCCTCGCTCGGCGAAGGCGGCCACGAGCGCCTCGGATGTGTCGGGCGACGGTGGCACCGGAGTGCTGAACGGGATCACGATCGAGATCTGGCAGTCGTCCCGCACCCCGCGCTCCGTCAGATAGTCGTGCAGGAGCAGGGCGGCCTCGCTCGGTGCCGGCGGGCACTTGAACGGCGCCCCGCAGACGCCGACCACCGCCCGGCCGGCCGAGAACCCCGGCAGCAGCTCCGCCAGGCGCTCGGCGCCGGAGACGGAGTAGAACTCGTTGCCCGCCTCGGCGAGACCCGGCGTGGCGTCGAGGTCGTAGTCGGCGCCGAGTGCCACGACGAGGACATCGGCCTCGTGGACGCCCGCGTCGGTCGTCACGCGACGGGCGACGGGATCGATCGCCGTGACCGTCTCGCGCACGAAGCGAACGCCCGGCTTCACAACATCGGCGTACGGCAGACGGACCGCATCGAGTGTGGTCCGCCCGAACATCACGTCGAGCTTCGAGTAACCGAAGACGAACGAGTCGCTCTGGTCGATCAGCGTCACTGCGGCCTCGTCGGCCACCGCCTCCGACAGCATGCTCGCGAGCTCGAGGCCGCCGAAGCCCGCTCCCAGGATCGCGACGCGGAGCGGCGGCATCTAGAGCGGGATGTTGCCGTGCTTGCGGGGTGGGCGGGCCTCGCGCTTCGTGATCGCCGTGCGCAGGGCGTCGATGAGCGCCGGCCGCGTCCGGCGCGGCTCGATCACCTCGTCGACGTACCCTCGCTCGGCAGCGCTGTACGGGTTGGCGAACCGCTCCTTGTACTCGGCGATCAGCTCGGCACGGCGCGCGTCCGGATCGTCGGCCTCGGCGAGCTCATGGCGGAAGATGATGTTGACGGCGCCCTCGGGCCCCATCACCGCGACCTCCGCGCTCGGCCAGGCGAAGTTGAAGTCGGCGCGGACGTGCTTCGAGCTCATCACGTCGTATGCACCGCCGTAGGCCTTGCGCGTGATCACCGTCAGCTTCGGCACGGTCGCCTCGCAGTAGGCGTAGAGCAGCTTGGCGCCGTGCCGGATGATCCCGCCCCACTCCTGCGCCGTTCCGGGCAGGAAGCCCGGGACGTCGACGAAGGTGACGAGCGGAATGTTGAACGCGTCGCAGGTGCGGACGAAGCGGGCGGCCTTCTCCGACGAGCTGATATCGAGCACCCCGGCGAGCGCCTTCGGCTGGTTCCCCACGATGCCGACGCTCTGGCCTCCGAGCCGCGCGAACCCGCAGACGATGTTCTCCGCATAGAGCGGCTGGATCTCGAGGAACTCACCGTCGTCGACGACTGCCGAAATGACGCGTTTCATGTCGTACGGCTTCGTCGGCTCGTCGGGCACGAGGTCGTCGAGCTCGACGGCCTCCCGCTCGAGCGGATCGGTCGGCTCGTCGAACGGCGCAGGATGCGCGTTCGACTGCGGCAGGAAGCTGAGGAGATAACGCGCATCCTCGAGCGCGGATGCCTCGTCGGGCGCTGTCAGATGCGCGACTCCGGACTTCGACGCGTGAGTGACGGCGCCGCCGAGCTCCTCGAAGGTCACCTCTTCGCCCGTGACCGTCTTCACGACGTCGGGACCGGTGATGAACATGTACGACGACCCCTCGACCATCAGCACGAAGTCGGTCATCGCGGGCGAGTAGACAGCACCGCCGGCGCAGGGCCCCATCACGAGCGAGATCTGCGGGATCACCCCGGAGCTCTGCACGTTCCGCCAGAAGATCTCCGCGTAGCCGGCCAGCGAGACGACGCCCTCCTGGATGCGCGCACCGCCCGAGTCGTTGATCCCGATGAGCGGGCAGCCGTACTTCGCCGCCATGTCCATCACCTTGCAGATCTTCTCGGCGAACACCTCGCTCAGCGACCCGCCGAACACCGTGAAGTCCTGGCTGAACACGAACACGCGCCGCCCGAAGATCGTCCCGTAGCCGGTCACGACGGCATCGCCGTAGGGCCTGCGCTCGAGCATCCCGAAGTTCGGCTCGCGGTGGCGGACGAAGCGGTCGAGCTCGACGAACGATCCCGGATCGCAGAGCTGCTCGGCCCGCTCACGCGCGAGCAGCTTGCCCTCGGCGCGATGCTTCTCGACCGATTTCGGCGACCCGGCATGCCGCGCCTCGTCACGCAGCTCGGCGAGCCACTGCAGCTTCTCGGCGGTGGAGTCGTGCCCGCGCTTCTCCGTCTGGGCCATCGAGCCCAGCGTATAGCGCGACGCCGCGTAGAGTCCTCGCATGGAGCCGGTCGACCGCGCCACCGTGTGGCCCTACGACGAGCACGGCGAGCCCGGCGAGTTCGTGTACCAGCGCTACGCCCACCCGACGGGCGCGGCGGCGGAGGCGGCGCTCGGTCGGCTCGAAGGCGGAGAGGCACTGCTCTATGCGTCGGGAACCTCGGCGGTCACGGCGTGCCTTTTCGCGTTCTGCCGGCCCGGCATGACGATCGCACTGGCCGCAGGCTCCTACTTCGGGACGGGCGTGACCATGGCGCAGTTCGCACCCTGGGGGCTGAACGTCGTCGAGTTCGACCAGTCGGGCCCGCCGCCCGCGGAGGCCGACGTGCTGTGGCTCGAGGCGCCCGCGAATCCGCTCCTGACCCTGCCCGACTGGGAGGCGGTGCATGCGCACTCCGCGTTCGTGATCTGCGACGCGACGGTCTCCACGCCCGTGTTCCTCCGCGCACTCGACGAGGGAGCCGATGTGGTGCTGCACTCCGCCACGAAGTACCTCACCGGCCACAGCAACGCGATGCTCGGAGCCACGGTGACTCGTGACCCTGCGCGGACGAAAGCCCTCTACGACGCGCGGCTGCGGCTCGGCCTGGCCGCCTCGCCGGATGCCGCCGCCGCGCTGCTGTACGGGCTCGAGACACTCGAGCTACGCGTTCGCCGCCAGACCGAGACCGCCCGCGTCCTGGCGGCGCGGCTGGAAGCGCACCCCGCAGTTCTCCGGGTCCGCTACCCGGGCTTCGGCGGGCTTGTCGTGTTCGACGTCGCGGACGACGACGCGCGCGCCGTCGAGACCGCGACCACACTGATCAGGAACCAGACGTCGCTCGGCGGCGTCAGGTCGTCGATGGAGAGCCGCTGGCGGTGGGAGGGCGACCGCATCCCACGCGGCCTGCTGCGCCTCTCGGTCGGCCTCGAGGACGCGGACGACCTCTGGGCCGACCTCGCCGCAGCGCTCGATCGGCCGTCCGTCAGCTGACCTGCAAGATCGTGCCGGCCCCCTTGACGGCGGCGGCCGGATGACGGAGAACCACTCGATGGACGGGTTGCGGGCCTTTCTCCTCGCGGGCGACGACGAGCGCCGCGCGGTCGAGCGCGAACTGCACGACGGCGCTCAGCAGCAGCTCGTGGCGATCGCCGTCAACGTGCAGATCGCCCAGGGCCTCGTCGAGTCGGATCCACCGTCTGCCCTTCGCCTCCTCGACGACGTGCGGGCGGGCATCGCGGAAACACTCGACGAGCTTCGCCGGCTCGCGCAGCGCATTCACCCGCCGCTCCTCGATTCGCAGGGGCTCGTGGCAGCGCTGCGCATGGCGGCTGCGGCGGCACCGATCCCAACCCGGGTCGAGGGAGCCGTCGAGGGAGCCGTGCCCCCTGAGGTGGCCGTGACGGTCTACCGGGCGTGCGTCGCGACGCTCGCGGCGGCCCACGGCGAGGGCGACGCGACGGTCGCCGTCGCGGCACGTGACGGCGTGCTCGAGTTCGAGGTCTCCCTGGCCGGGGCGCGCATCGCGCCGGGCTCGCTCGACCTCGACGTCTGGCGGGTCGAGAACCTCGGCGGCACGCTCACCGTGACTTCGGATCGCACCGCGGGACGACTGCCCCTCAGCTCATGAGCCGCCGCCCGCTCCCAGATAGAGGATGACGGCCATGACCCGCTTATGGATCGAGCTCTCCCACCCGAGCCCCAGCTTGAGGAAGATCGAGTGAATCACCTTCTCCACCGATCGCTCGGTCAGGAAGAGCGACGCGGCGATCGCGGCGTTGTTCTTGCCGGTGGCCATCTCCCGCAGCACGTCCTGCTCGCGCGGCGTCAGATCATGGAGGGGGGACTGCTCGGCGCGCGCGTTCTCCGCGACGAGCGCCTCCACCACCTTCGGATCCACCACCGAGCCGCCGTCGGCAACGGCCCGGATCGCCTCGACGAGCTGCTCGACGTCCGCCACCCGCTCCTTCAGCAGGTACGCGCGGCCCGCCGTGCCGCGTTCGAGGAGCGCCAGCGCGTAGCGGGGCTCGGCGTACTGGCTCAGGACGACGACTCCGAGCTCCGGCTGCGAGTCGCGCAGCTGCGCTGCCGCGCGGATGCCCTCGTCGGTGTTCGTCGGCGGCATCCGGATGTCGGTGACGACGACGTCGGGCCGCTCCGCCTCGACAGCCGCGAGCAGCGCGTCCAGGTCGCCGCACGCGGCGGCGACGTCGACGTCCGGGTGCGCCTCGAGCAGGCGCCGCATGCCCTCGCGCACGAGGTAGTGATCTTCGGCGAGCACGACGCGGAGAGGCATCCACCTAGCTTAGGCCGACTTCGCCTGTGACACCGCTCCTCGTCCTGATCGTCGACGACGACGCCCGGAACAGGAAGCTCGCCCGTGACGTGCTCGGAGCTGCCGGGCTCGACACGCTCGAAGCGGCGAGCGGCCAAGAGGCGATCGAACTGGCCTGCGCGCGGCTGCCGGACGTGATCCTGATGGACCTGCGCCTGCCCGACCTGGACGGCGGCGAAGCGCTGCGGCGCCTGCAGGCGGAGCCCGCCACGGCCCACATTCCGGTCGTCGCCGTGACCGCGCTGAGCGGCGCCCGCGATGCGCTCCTCGAGGCGGGCTTCGCCGGCTACATCGAGAAGCCGATCGACGCCGTCAACTTCCCGCACCAGGTCCGGAGCTACACCGGCACCCGGGAGGCTGGCACCCCCCACGACCGGGAGGGAAGCACCCTGGACGGCCCTCGTCACACCTGACACGATCGCAGGCACATCCGGCATTGAGGAGGTCGAACGGCATGACGAAGCTCGTGTACCTGGCGGCTTTCGTAGCGCTCGCGGCGGCGCTCCAGACCGGCGGCGGGGGTGCCGCAACCGCGTCGATCGCAGACTCGGCCACCCAGCGGGACGCCGATCTCTACCAGATCGAGCAGATCGAGGTGAAGTTCCACAGGGCGACGTCGCACCACGACATCAATCTCATGATGTCGATCTGGGCGCCGGGCGCCGTCTTCAACATCGATCAGCAGACGCTGGTCGGCAAGGCGCAGATCAGGAACTGGTTCCTGACCGAGAACAAGGCGTTCATGCCGACCCACCACTGGGAGTCGGACACTCCGTCCTACAAGATCAAGATCGACCTGAACGGCGACAAGGCGACGATGTACTTCGAGTGCCACTACATCGACCCCAAGACGCGAATGGTCGTCGGGGCGGCCGGGGTCACCCACACGCTGCAGAAGGTCAACGGGAAATGGCTGATCACGAACTCGGCCGGGTCGACCGCGACTCTGAGCCCGTAGCGCCCCAATGGCTCAGCTGGAAGCGCTCGAGGCGCCGCCCGCCCCGCGAAGGCGGGTGGCGCCGGGCCTAGTGAGGGAACGCCTCGGCGGCCTGGTCGCGCGTGCGCCCGCCGGCGTACGGACGAAGCTGCTCGTCGCCTTCCTCGCGATCGCCGCCCTGCTCGTGGTCGTCAGTGCGCTCGGCCTTCGCGAGCTCGACCGGGCCAACGCGCGCGTCGAGCACCTCAACGCGCTGCAACTCAGATCGGCGAGATACCAGGCGATCGAAGCGCACGCGGAGGACCTGCAGCAGACACTCGGAGTGCGCACGGCGGGCACCAAGACGCTGACGCCCTACACAGGCGGCGTCACCCTGCCGGATAGCGGACGGATCTGGACGCTCGCCGACCTGCAGATCCGCGACGTGCTGTCCCAGATCGAACTGGCGGACGACCAGTACGACCTGGCGGTCATCGGGTTCGTCCCGCCGCCCGCCGACGAGCGCGTCCTACGGCGGATCTTCACCGACTACCTGGCGATCTCGCGTGTCGTCACCCGGATCCAACGGCTCGACACGACGGGAGCACACGGACACGACGTGACGCGCCCACTCCTGGCGACGGCACGTGTCGCGGGCGACGACCTTCAGGCGCGTGCGTTCGACCTGGCGTCCAGGGCCGGAAGCGAGACCAAGGCGCTGGTGGCTGCGAACCGGAGCGCCGACGCATCATCGCGTGACCTCCTGATCGGCGTCAGTGCGGTGAGCGTCCTGCTGGCGCTCGGTCTCGGGCTCCTCCTGTCGTGGTCGCTGATCGCCCCCATCCAGCGGACCGAGACGCGTCTGGCCGAGATCGCGGCCGGTGACTTTGCAGGAAGGCTCGATGTGCCGAACCGCGACGAGCTCGGCTCGCTCGCCGCGAACGTGAACCGGATGAACGACGAGCTACGGCGGCTGTACGGCGAGCTGGAGACCGCAAGCACGCACAAGAGCGAGTTCCTCGCCAACATGTCACATGAGCTGCGGACGCCGCTGAACGCGATCATCGGCTTCTCGCAGGTGCTGCGACAGCAGCTCTTCGGCGGCGTCAACGAGAAGCAGGCGGAGTACCTCGACGACATCCTCTCGTCGGGCAACCACCTCCTGTCGCTGATCAACGACGTGCTCGATCTCTCGAAGGTCGAGGCCGGGCAGGTCGAGCTCGAGATCGCGGACTTCTCGCTGCGCGAGGCGCTCGAGCGCGGCGTCGTCATGGTGCGCGAGCGCGCGACCAGGAACGGTGTCCAGCTCGCACTCGAACTGGCCCCGGACGTCGATCTCGTCCGCGGTGACGAGCGCCGCCTGCGCCAGGTCGTCTTCAACCTCCTCTCGAATGCGGTCAAGTTCACGCCTGCCGGCGGCAGCGTCGCCGTCGCGACTGCGCGGGTCGACGGCGAGGTGAACATCTCGGTGACCGACACCGGCCCGGGCATCGCACCGGCGGACCGGGAGCGGATCTTCGAGGAGTTCCAGCAGACGGATGTCGGCGTCGGCCAGCGGGAGGGCACCGGCCTCGGCCTGGCGCTCTCGAAGCGCCTGGTCGAATTGCACGGCGGGCGGATCTGGGTCGAGAGCGAAATCGGTCGCGGCAGCCGCTTCGTGTTCACGATGCCGCTCGGGGAAGCTCCACGATGAGCGGCGGGCAGATCCTCGTCGTCGAGGACAACGAGAAGAACATGAAGCTCTTCCGCGACGTCCTGCAGGCGACCGGGTATGCGACGCTCGAGGCGAGCACCGGCGCGGACGCGGTCGAGCTCGCGGTCTCGCACTCGCCGGATCTGGTGCTGATGGACGTGCAGCTCCCGGGCATGGACGGTCTCGAAGCGCTCGCGCTGCTCCGAGCCGACGGGCGAACCGCCGCGATCCCGGTGGTCGCGCTGACGGCCCAGGCGATGCAGGGCGACCGCGAGCGGTTCCTCGAGGCCGGCTTCGACGGCTACATCTCGAAGCCGGTGGACGTGGCCGACTTCCTGCGCACGATCGAGGCGTACGTCTCTCGTGAGTGAGCGGCCGGCCAGGATCCTCGTCGTCGACGACGTGCCGGAGAACGTCCGTCTGCTCGAGGCGGTGCTCACCCCACACGGGTACGACGTGCTCACCGCCGGCGACGGTATCGCCGCGCTCGAGCTCGTCGAGTCGGACCAGCCCGACCTGCTCCTGCTCGACGTGATGATGCCGGGCCTGGACGGCTACGCCGTCTGCACCAGGCTTCGCGAAGGCGAGGAGACGGCGGTGCTGCCGGTGATCATGGTGACGTCGAGCATCGGCCAGGAGAAGACGAGGGCCATCCAGGCCGGGGCCGATGACTTCATCCCCAAGCCGTTCAATCACGACGAGCTCCTCACCCGGGTTCGGTCGCTGCTGCGGATCAAGCGGTATCACGACACGATCAAGGCGCAGGCCGAGGAGCTCGTGGAGCTGAACCGCACGCTCGAGGACCGGGTGGCGACGCAGGTGGCTGAGCTCGGCCGGCTGCGGGGGCTCCGGCGCTTCCTGTCGCCTCAGCTCGCCGATGCGATCGTCTCCTCCGGCGACGAGACGATACTCCGCAGCCACCGCCGCCAGGTCGCGATGTTCTTCGCCGACCTCCGCGGCTGGACGAGGTTCGTCGACGCGGTCGAGCCGGAGGAGCTGATGCGCGTGCTGCACGAGTTCCACGATGTGGTCGGAGGCCTCGTGAAGCGCTTCGATGCGACCGTCGGCTTCCTCGAGGGAGACGGCGTCCAGCTGTTCTTCAACGACCCGATCGAGATCCCGGATGCCCCTCTCCGCGCCGTGCAGCTCGGCTGTGCCCTGCGCGAGGAGATGGCCGGCCTGACGCCGGTGTGGCGGAAGCGCGGCTACGACCTGGAGCTCGGGATCGGCATCGCCCTCGGCTTCGCGACCTGTGGCGAGGTGGGCTTCGAGGGCCGGTCGGACTACGCGGCGATCGGCTCGGTGACGAACCTGGCCTCGCGCCTCGCCGACGAGGCGACCGGCGGGCAGATCCTGATCGCGCAGCGGCTCCACGCCGAGATCGAGGACTGCGTCGAGGTCGAGCCGGCCGGCGAGTTCACCCTCAAGGGGTTCGCGCGCCCGGTCCCCGCCTTCAACGTCGTGGCCGTCCGGGCGCCCGGTTGACGAGAGCCGGAGGAGGGATTCGAACCCTCGGCCTATCGCTTACAAGGCGATTGCTCTGACCAGCTGAGCTACTCCGGCGGGGCGCCGGACATGGTACGCCGACTTACTGCAGGACCTGGCGGCCCTCCTGGTGCATGAGGATCTTCCGCTTCACCCGTTGCAGAGCGTTGTCGATCGTCTTGGTGTCGCAGCCGAGCCCCTCGGCCATCTGCTCGTAGGACGCGCCTTCGAGATAGAGGCGAAGCGCATCGGACTCGAGCGGCGAAAGCGTCGTCGAGAGGCAGCCGACGAGCGACTGCAGCTCCTCCGTCGAGATCACGCAGACCGACGGGTCGTTCACGTTCGGCCCGGGCAGTGCATCGCCGAGCGTGCAGTCGTCGCCCTCCTGGCCGGCCGGGGTATGACTGAACGAGACGTAGGTGTTCAGGGGCGCGTGCTTGAACCGGGTCGCCGTCTTGATCGCGGTGATGATCTGCCGCGTCACGCAGAGCTCGGCGAACGAGCGGAACGAGGTCTCCTTGTCGGGGCGAAAGTCGCGCACCGCCTTGTAGAGCCCGACCAGTCCCTCCTGGATCAGGTCCTCCGAGTCGCCGCCGGCGAGGAAGTACGAGCTCGCCTTCAGGCGGACGAACGACGTGTACCGCCGCATCAGCTGATCCATCGCAGCGGTCGACCCGTTGCGCGCCTTCAGGACGAGCTGCAGATCCTCGAGTTCTCGTTGAGCCTTCTGCGGTGACTTGTGAGCGACAGCGGTGCGGACGGCCACGACGAATACCCCCGGTATTTGGGATGTTTTCCGGTGAGCCTTCCACTACGCACCGCCGAAGTCTCACCCTGAGGTTGAGGTGAATCTAGCAAGGACCTGCAGGGAGCACAAGCCCCAATTGCACGTGGACCCGGTTACTCGCCCCGACGGAGCCGTTCCAGGCGGGCGCGCGTCTCGGGGTCGAGCTTCCCGGCGAGCCCCTCGGGCCGCTCGTCGCGGTGCTCGGCGGGGCGGAAGTCCCGGAAGAAGGTCTGGGACGAGAGCTTGGCGACGTTGACGCCGGCAGCGGCGGAAACCGTCTGGTCGCTCGTCACGAGCACCACCCGTGAGGCGTCCCGGTGCTCCGCCGCGAGCCGCTCGAGCAACGTGTCGGCATGAGCGGCGAAGCGAACCTCGAGCGGTCCGCGCGTCGTGTCCTCGCCCACGCCGTCGAAGACGACGACCCCACGTGCGCCACGCACCGCGACGTAACTCGCGAGCGCGTCGATCAGTTCTCGCGCTTCTGCGAACGGCCCGGCGTGGAGCAGGTTGTAGCCGTCGAAGAGATAGAGCTCAGCCACGCTGGCGGCGAGCCTCGTACAGCAGCACCGCGGCGGCGACCGACACGTTCAGCGACTCCACGACGCCCGCGAGCGGGATCGAGACGAGCGCGTCGCACGTGCGCCGGACGAGCGGCCGCAGTCCTTTCCCTTCCGCACCGAAGACGAGGGCCACCCCGCCCGAGAGATCGGTGGCCCACATCGATGTCGTCCCCTTGTCACCCGCAGCGCCGTAGATCCAGAGGTCGGCGCCCTTCACCTCCTCGAGATACCGCGCGAGGTTCGTGACCACCGCGACCGGCAGGTGCTCCACCGCACCCGCCGACGAGCGCGCGACCGCCGGCGTGACGACCGCCGAGCCGTGGGCCGGCACGATCACACCGGACGCTCCGGCCCCCTCGGCGCTGCGGCACACGGCCCCGAGGTTGCGGGGGTCCGTCACCCGGTCCAGCACCACGAGCAGCGGCCGCTCGGCCGCGGCGAGCTCATAGGCGTCGGCGTAGCGATACGGCTCGACGAGGGCGAGGACGCCCTGGTGGTCACGGGTGTCCGCCCGCTCGGAGAGCTCCCGGTCAGCCTTCGGCTTCGGGCGGGCCTCCGCGAGCCACGGCTCTGCCTTGAGCGCCCGTTCCGTCGCCCAGACCTCCAGCACCTGGCGGTTCCCGCGCAGGGCCTCGCGGACCGCCCGCCGGCCGTAGACCAGGTCAGGCGTCACGACGCGGCGTAGGCTCGACGGAGCCGCCAGAAACTGGCGGCGCAGGCTCGACGGAGCCGCCAGAAACCGGCGGCGCAGGCTCGACGGAGCCGCCAGAGACTCGGATCAGTATGTAGCCGCCGGACTCGTCGCGCATCTGCCAGCCGAGGGACGCGAGCTCGTCCCGGAGCCGGTCGGCGGTCTCGAAATCGCGCTCCGCCCGTGCCGCGAGGCGGCGCTCCGCCAGGTCGACCACCTCCCCGGGCGCCTCGTCGCGCTCGGCGAGCGATTCGAGCCCGAAGACCCGCAGCCCGCGCCGCAGGAGCTCCAGCTGCCCCGAAGAGGCCCATTCGTGCAGTACGGCGAGCGCTGCGGGCGTGTCGAAGTCGTCGTCGAGCAGGGCCGCGAATGGAGCCCAGCCGGCCTCGTCGTGGCCGGCTGCCGTGAGCGTGAACGCGTTCCTCAGCGTGTCCCGCCTCGCCGCCGCCTGCGCCATCGTCTCCGCCGAGAAGTCGATCGGCTTGCGCCAGGAGGCCGTCAGGAAGAAGACGAGCACCGCCTCCCGGCCCCATTCGTCGATCGTCTCGCGGATCGTCGCGACGTTCCCGACCGACTTCGACATCTTCTCGCCGGTGAAACGCAGCATGCCGTTGTGCGCCCAGATCTGCGCGAACGGATGCCCGAGCGCACGCGACTGGGCGACCTCGTTCTCGTGGTGCGGGAAGACGAGGTCGAGCCCGCCGCCGTGGATCTCGAAGACCGGGCCGAAGATGTCCTCCGCCATCGCCGAGCACTCGATGTGCCAGCCCGGCCTGCCGCGTCCCCAGGGAGCGTCCCACCACGTGTCCTCGGTCGCCGGCTTGTTCGCCTTCCAGAGCGCAAAGTCGCGCGGGTCCTCCTTGAGGTCGCTCGGCTCCTCGCCCTGCTCGACCTGGTCGGGCTTCTGGCCCGAGAGCCGGCCGTAGTCCGGGAAGCTTGCGACCCGGAAATAGACGTCGCCACCCGACGCGTACGCGTGACCGGACTCGATCAGCTCCTGGATGAAGTGGACGATCTGCGGCACGCACTCGGTCGCCTTCGGCAGCCGGTCGGGCATGCCGAGCCCGAGGTCGGCGGTGTCCTCGAGGTACCACTCCGTCGCGCGGGCGGCGAGCTCGGCGCTTGCGCCGGGCGCTGCGTCGTAGATCTTGTCGTTGATGTCCGTGATGTTGTGCACGAGCTGCGCGTCGTAGCCCGTCTCGCGCAGCCAGGAGCGCAGCCACATGCCGACCACGAACGGGCGCGCGTTCCCGATGTGCGCCCGTGCGTAGACCGTCGGACCGCAGACGTACATCCGGACCGGGCCTGGGGCCGCCGGGAGCTCGACGACCGAGCGGGTGTACGTGTCGTAGAGGCGCACGGTGCTCAGGGTAGTGCGCGCCGTAGCGCCTCGTCGCGGGGCAGCGCGCGCAGAACGGCCCAGAGCTCCGGGCCGCGCTCCCGTCCCGTCAACGCCACCCGGAGCGCCCGCAGGTTTCCCCCCACCGCCTTCAGCTCCCGGACGACGGTCCTCGCCTCGTCCTTGCTGAGGATGTCCGGAAGCGGCGACCGGAGCTCCGCGAACCGTTCGAGGGTCTCGGGGCTGGCCGACGGGCCGCCCCTCGGTGGGTCGAGGACCGCGCGGGCGAGCGCGCGCGCCTCGACGAGGTCGTGAGCGCCGCGCAGGAGCGGCGCGGCCTCGACGGCCACCCCGGTCCGCTCGGCCAGCGCCTCGTCGTCGAGCTGCGCGAGCACGTCCACCGACAGCGAGCGGATGCGGTCGAGGTCGAGGTGCACGTCGTGCCTCGGCAGGCCCAGCTCCTCGAAGTACGCGCGGACCGCCTCGGCCGGGTAGCCGGCATCGCGCAACGACGCGATCGTCGTCCCTTCGGCGCGCTTCGACAGCTTCTTCCCGTCGGCCCCGACCAGGAGGCCGTGGTGGATCACCTCGGGCGGCGTCGAGCCGAGCGCCAGGTGCAGCGCGCCGTGCAGCTCCTCGTTGGCTCGATGATCGGAGCCTCGGATGACGTGCGTGATGCCGAAGTCGATGTCGTCGACGACGCTCGCCAGGTGGAACGTCGGCGACCCTTCGTCGCGCCACAGCATCACGCCCTCGAAACGCTGCGGCAGTCCGGCCGTGCGCGCCGCCTCGAGGTGCCGCTCGGCGCGGTCGCTCTGGCGCACGGGGCCGTCGTCCCAGCCGATCCCGAGCCAGTCGAGGTCGTCGAGGATCGCCTCCTCGCCCCCGGGCAGATTGCGCGCGACGTCGGTGTCGTCGATCCGCAGCAGCATCCAGTCGCCGAACCGCCGGTTCGCAACTGCGCTCATCGCGTTGCCGACGTGCAGGGTCCCGGTCGGGCTGGGGGCAAAACGCACGCGAGTCATGGTGCGACGTTAGTCGCCGCACGCGTCGAACGTCATGCGCCTCCCCCATCTCGGGGACTCAGCCGGGCGCTCCCGGCTGCCGATGAACTCACCATGCGCTCCGTGATCGGCCTCTGCGTCCTCGTGGGCGGCACCGTCGGCGGCTACGTGCCGGTGCTCTGGGGCAGCTCGAGCTTCTCGGTCACCTCCCTGCTCTTCGGAGCGGTGGGCGGGATCGCGGGCATCTGGGTCGGCATCCGCCTCTCGACCTGACGCGCCCTCCGAACGGCAGACTTCGTCGCTGTGACGGCAATCGTCAGCGGCGCACGCCGAGCGATCGGCTACCTACGGGCGCGACCGCGCCTGCTGCGGGGTCTGCAACTGCTGCTTCTCACCGTGACCCTCGCGTTCTGCATCTGGGCGGTCCGTAGCCAGTGGTCGAAGGCTGGGCCGCTGCTCGAGCATGCACGGCCGGGCTACCTCGCGCTCGGCTTCGCGACCGTCGCCGCCTACTACCTCGTCTTCATCCTCGGCTGGATGCGGATCCTCGAGGCCTGGGACATCAGGATCCCGTACCACATCGCCCTCCAGTCCGAGATGATCTCCATGCTCGCGAAATACATCCCCGGCGCGGTCTGGACGCCGGCGGCGCGGACGCTCGCGCTGCGGCGCTCGGCGGGTGTCACCGATACACCGGCCGTCCTGGCGTCGATCCTCGTCGAAGCCGGGCTGTCTGCGATCTCCGGCGTGATCGTCTTCGTCGTGAGCCTGGCCTGGGTGCGTGGCGTCGACGCGCCGCTGCTGCCGCTCGTCGGGTTCGCACTGCTCCTGGCACTGGCACTTCATCCGCGCGTGTTCCGCCCGCTGGCCGAGCGGCTGCTGCGTCCGTTCGGCGCGGAGACGATCGAACCGGTGCCGTTCTCCCAGACGATCATGCTGCTCCTCTTCTACTGCGGAACGTGGCTGATCGCGGGCGCGGCGGTCTACTTCATGCTGCGGAGCCTCGGCACCGACGTCGGGCTCGCGACGATTCCATTTCTCGGCGGGGTCTCGGCGGTCGGCGCCATCGTCGCAGTGCTCGCGGTCTTCGTCCCATCCGGCCTCGGCGCGCGGGAGGCGTCGATGTACGGCTTGCTGCTTGCGGTCACCACCTCCGGCCCGGCTCTGGGCGTGACGGTCCTGAACCGGCTCGCCATCACCCTGATCGAGGTGCTCCTGTTCGGAGCCGGTCTCCTCTCGTGGCGCCTGACGCGCAACGAGCGGGCCGCCGCGACCTCGACGTCGACCTCGACGTCGTGAGAATCGTCGAGCTGGACGCTGCGGCTGTCGAGGCGCACCTCGACGAACTCGCGCAACTGCTGCTCGACGCGCACGCGTCGAACATGGCGCTCGGCCTCGCTCCGGGGCTGACGCGAGAGCGTGCGGCGGACGTCTACCGGCTCACGGCCGAGCGGCTCGCCCCCGGCGAGCGCATCCTGCTCGGGGCCCTCGAGGGCAGCGAGCTGGTCGGCGCGGTTCACCTCGCACGAGCCACTGCCGAGAACGGACGCGGCCGGGCGGAGATCCAGCGGCTCGTGGTCAGGTCGAGCAGCCGCGGCCGCGGCGTCGGCCGGATGCTGATGGAGGCCGCGATCGGAGAAGCCCGCCGGCTCGGACTGAGGCTGCTCTGGCTGATGACGCACGACGGATCGGCGGCCGACCTGATCTACGAGCGGCTCGGCTGGACGCGCCTCGGCGTGATCCCCGCCTATTCGACGCTGCCCGACGGGTCGGTCACGGGCAACGCCTACTACTACCTCGAGCTCGACTGAGCCCGCGAGCCCGGGAGGGGCGCCCGCGGGCGCCCCTCCCCAGTACTCGATCCGAATCGGCTAGCCGACGGCCAGGGCGTTCAGGTACGGCGTGCCGAAGTACGAGCTGTAGATCCAGTTCTTCGTCCGTGAACTGACGAAGTAGCTGTTGGTCGGGATCAGGTACGGCACCACCGGTGCGTACTTGACCATCAGCTCCTGATCGAGCTTCGCATACGCGGCGGCTCGGGGCGCACCGGAGAGCGAAGCGGCGTGATCGAGCTGTGCGTCGTAGGACGCATTGTTGAAGTACGTGTAGTCGTTGTTGTTCGAAGCCTGGATCTTGCGGCCGTCGAACAGCACGTTGAAGTAGTCGTACGGGTCGAAGTAGTCGGCGCACCAGCCGCCGTTGGTGACGAAGTTGTAGTTCGTCCCCTTGGTCTGGATCACCTGGTAATAGGTGGTCGCCGGCGTCGGGACGTCGTTGATCTTGAACCCGACCTGCTTGAGGTTGTACTCGGCGACCTGTGCACGGTTCGTCGAGTAGGAGCTCGTAGTGTGCACGACGTTGAGCGTCGGAGCAGAGGCGATCGCCGAGCCCCCGACCTGCTTGGCCTTCGTGATGTCGGCGCCCTTGAGCGCATACACGTTGAAGGCGTGATAGCCGGGGATGCCGGGGACCAGGATCTGATCAGTGCGCTTACCCGCGTAGGCGCCGAGCAGGCGAACCTGAGCCGGGCGGTCGATCGCCCAGTTGACGGCCTTGCGCAGGCTGACGTTGTCGAACGGTGCACGGGCGGTGTTCATGCCCATGTAGTTCACGCACGACGTCGCGCCCACGAAGAAGCGGCCCTTGTTGACGCCGTACTGCTTGCCGAGGTCTGCGGTGGCGGTCGGCGGAACACCGATGATGTCGATGTCGGCCTGGCCGGCCTTCACCTGCAGCAGGGACTGATCGACGTTCACGTTGGGGGTGAACACGATCTGGTCCGGGTTGGCCGGGCGGTTCCCCTTGTAGTACGGGTTCCGCTTCAGCACGGTGCTGCGGCCCGGGTCACGGCTCGAGATGTAGTACGGGCCGG
Organism: uncultured Thermoleophilia bacterium; assembly: GCA_963722065.1. Classification (GTDB taxonomy): domain Bacteria; phylum Actinomycetota; class Thermoleophilia; order Gaiellales; family Gaiellaceae; genus PALSA-600. Next base: position 265,435 of record CAVRMI010000028.1, read on the forward strand.
CTGCCGGGTAGGTGTTGAGACCATCGGCCGAGTACGGCATGTTCGGCTTCACGGCCGTGAACCACTGCATCGAGAGGATCGAGACGAAGGTCGCGTTCGGCTTCGTCAGCGTGAACGACAGCTTCTGACCGTTCGCCTTGATGCCGGAGATGTGCTGCGTCTTGCCGGCGAGGAACGCGGCGCCGCCTGCAATCGTGTCCTGCAGGTTCAGGTTGACGCCGAGCGGCGAGCCCATCTTCGGGCTCAGGATCCGCTCCCAGGCCCGCTGGAAGGCTGCCGCGGTGACCGGCGAGCCGTCACTGAACTTCAGGCCCGAACGGATCGTGAACGTGTAGGTCTTCCCGTCCTTCGAGACGATCGGGAAGGCCGTCGCGGCCTGCGGATAGAGCTGGCTGCCTGCCGCGCCCGACTTCTCCGGGAAGCTCACGAGCTGCATCGCAGTCGTGAAGAGCATCGACCAGTCGTCCGTGCGATAGGCGAGCTGCGGATCGACGAAGTCGAAGTCCGAGGTGTTTTCGTTAACCCGCAACGTGCCACCCTTGGTGACGCCCGCCTTGCCCGTCCGCTGGGTCGCCGAGGTGGCGGCCCCCACGGTCGTGGCGGCAACGAGCAACGCAACTCCCACGACGAGCATGAACAGGGAGAGCATCTGCTTCCTGCGCATCAATACTCCTTCCGCATGGCTGATGAAGACTCGAGCAAGGAGCGAAGACGGCCGGTCTGCGGAAAAGTCTGAACCTATCGAGCCTTGCGATTTCTCCCCCGCCCGGCAGAGATATGCCGGTCGGTCAGGTCGGAACGGGGCCGCGGTCTCCCGCATCCACCGCGAAGCCGATGAACCGCTCCAGCACCTCGCTCGGCCGGCGCTCGCGATTCCAGGCGAGCCCGATCAGCCTCGGCGGCTGGTCCTCGAGCGTCAGCATGCGCAGGCGTCCCTTGGCGCACGCCTCGAGATCCGCCTCGACGGCCAGTCGGGGCACGAGGCCGCAGCCGAGCCCCGCAGCTGCGAGCGTGAGCACCGAGCGATAGTCGGCGAGACGGCTGACGATCCTGAGCTGTGCGCCCGACGCCGCGAGCGAGCCTTCGATGAAGCTCTGAGAGCGGCACCGCTCGTAGGTGACGAGCGGAACATGAGAGATGTCCTGTGCGGTCGCCGGGCGCCTCAGACCGGCAAGCGGATGATCCTGGCGGACGACGATCGTCCACGGGTCGCGGAGCACCTCGATCGTCTCGAGCTCCGGTCGTGCGATCGGCAGCAGCACGAAGGCGACATCGAGCTCGCCGGCGGCGAGCAGGTCGACGAGATGCTCGATGTCTGCGTCCTCCCTGAGCGAGGCCTCGACCGGAGACGGCTCCTGCAGGAGCCGTCGAAAGAGCCCCGGCAGCAGCGTCTGCGAGACGCTCTGGAACGTGCCGATGCGCAGAACGGGCGCCCCGTCGTCCCGCGCGCTGTTCAGATCGGCGCGCGCGGCGCTCAGGCGTGCGTTGATCGCCTTCGCATGATCGAGCAGCAGCTGTCCCTCCGGTGTGATCGCGACCTTGCGCGATCCACGCAGCCGGGTCACGAGCCGCGCCCCAACGAGGCGCTCGAGTGTTGCGATCTGACCGCTGATCGCCGACTGGCTGTAGCCCATGCGCGCGCCGGCGCCGCTGAACGAGCCTTCCTTGGCGATCGCCTCGAGAGCAGCCAGGTGACGGAGCTCCACGCCGTGCCACGAGCCGCCGTTTCCCTCCATGGGACGTTCGACGGACGAATCGCGCCGCAGTTGAGGAGTTATCTGCAGTCTCGATCTAGGTGCAGGTATCTGCACTCTCGATCTAGCTGCAGGGGGGTGAGGCCGTCGAGGAGGAAGAGGAGATTTCTCGACGGCCCCACCTTGTGTCCCGTTCAAGCCGAATCAACAGTTGCGCACACGCGGGCGATGAGCAACGCAAGGCTCAGATAACCCAACGGCGAGATTCAGCGAACGGCGAGCCGGCGAAGCGCGCTGACGAGATCGCTGAGCTCGGCGCCTCGTGCGGTCAGGCGATACTCCGCGCGCGGCGGCCGCGCTTCGACGACATGCCGCTCGAGGATCCCGGCCTGCTCGAGCTCCGCGAGTCGCGCCGTCAAGGTCGCCGGCGGGATCGTGCCGAGGCTCTGCATGAACTCGCCGAAGCGAACCGCGCCGCTGTGCGAGGCCCAGATGATCGAGACCGTCCAGCGCCGCTCGAGGAGGTCCGCCGCGCGGCGGACCTCCTCGGGAATCGGCGTGCAGCTACGGCAGCGCATGCTCGTGCGCCGGCTCGAGGGCGAGAGCGAGCACCTCGCTGAGCGTCATCACCGGATGGAACGACAGCTCGGCCTTCACATCCTCGGGGATGTCCTCGAGGTCGGCGCGGTTGCGCTCCGGGATGATCACGTCGGTGAGCCCCGCAGCATGGGCGGCGAGCGCCTTCTGCTTGAGGCCGCCGATCGGCAGCACACGGCCCTGGAGCGTGACCTCGCCCGTCATGCCCACCGTGGGCTTGACCGATCGCCCCGAGAGGAGCGACGCGATCGCCGTCGTCATCGTGATGCCGGCGCTCGGGCCGTCCTTCGGAATGGCTCCCGCGGGAACGTGCAGGTGGAACGACCGGTCGTCGAACGTGTCGCCGTCGATCCCGAGCTCGTCCGCGTGCGAGCGAACGTACGAGAGCGCGATGCGGGCGGACTCCTTCATCACGTCGCCGAGCTGTCCGGTGAGCACGAGCGCGTCCTTCCCCTTCATCGAGGTCGCCTCGACGAACAGCACGTCGCCGCCGGTGCCGGTCACGGCGAGCCCGGTGGCCACGCCCGGGACGGCTGTGCGCTCCGCGGACTCCTGGTAGAAGCGCTGGCGGCCCAGTGCATCGCGCACGAGGTCCTCGTCAACGGCGACCGGTGCCTCGAGCTGCCCGGACACGATCCGCGTCGCCGTCTTTCGCAGCAGCTTCCCGAGCTCGCGCTCGAGCTGCCGGACGCCGGCCTCCCGCGTGTACTGGCTCGCGATCGTTGCCAGGACTGCGTCGGCCACTGCGACCTCCTCCTCACGTAGGCCGTTCCGCTCGCACTGGCGCGGCCACAGATAGTCGCGTGCGATCGCGACCTTCTCGTCCACCGTGTAGCCGTCGAACCGGATGATCTCCATCCGGTCGAGGAGCGGACCGGGAATCGTGTCGGCCACGTTCGCGGTCGCGATGAACACCACCTGGGACAGGTCGAGCTCGACGTCGAGGTAGTGATCGCGGAACGAGTGGTTCTGCGCCGGATCGAGCACCTCGAGCAGCGCCGCGGACGGGTCGCCGCGCCAGTCCGCGCCCACCTTGTCCACCTCGTCGAGCAGGATCACCGGGTTCATCGTCTTCGCGTCGCGGAGCGCGCGCACGAGCCGGCCCGGCATGGAGCCGATGTAGGTGCGCCGATGCCCGCGGATCTCCGCCTCGTCGTGAACTCCGCCGAGCGACATGCGCACGAATTCGCGGTTCAAGGCACGCGCGATCGATTCGCCGATCGAGGTCTTGCCGGTTCCGGGGGGCCCGATCAGGGTGAGGATCGCGCCGGAGCGCTTGTCCTCCTCGATGCCACGGTCCTGCCTGAGCCTGCGCACCGCGAGGTACTCGACGATGCGGTCCTTCACGTCCTGCAGGCCTGCATGATCCGCATCGAGCACCTCCCGCGCATGCTCGGGATCGAGCCGCTCCTCGGAACGCTTGCCCCACGGCACCGCGAGGAGCCAGTCGAGGTACGTCCGGATCATCTGCGACTCGCCGCTCTGATCGCCCATGCGCTCGAGCCGGCCGACCTCGCGCTCCGCCTGCTCGCGCACCTCGTCCGGCAGGCCGGCCTCGGCGATCTTCGTCCGGTACTCGTCGACGGCAGACGCGTCGTCCTCGCCGAGCTCCTTGCGGATCGAGTCCATCTGGCGCCGGAGGATGTATTCGCGCTGCTGCTTCTGCGCACCCGACTCGACGTCGTCGCGGATGCGCCTGCGAACCTGCAGCTCCGCGAGACGCTCGCGCTGCAGCCGAAGCGCGAGCTCGAGACGCTCGACGACGTCGATCTTCCCGAGCAGCTCGCTCTTCTCCGCGAACGACACATCGGGCGCATACGCGGTCGTGTCCGCGAGAGCGCCTGCGCCGGTGATCGCGCGCACGAAGTCGTGGATGCGGGCATCTGCGTCGCGCAGGTCGAGGATCTCCTCGACCACCGCGCGATACTCACGCTCGAGCTCGGCCGTCTGCGCCCGCGGCGGATCCTCGTCCGGGCGCTCCTCGACCTCGACGCGCAGCCGGCCGTCGGACCCCGTGTGCGCCGCGCCCGCGATCCCGCGGTGCAGCCCGGCGAGCGTCGCCGCCCGCGCGCCGCCCGGCAGACGGACGACACTCGTCGCCTCTGCGACCGTGCCGACGTCCGCATAGTCGCCGTCATGCACTGGGACCAGCAGGACCCGCTCGCCCTCGGCGACATCGACGGTCAGGGTCACGGACATGTTCGGGAAGACGACGGTGTCCTCCAGGGGAATCAGCAAGAGTTGTGACACGAAGGCTCCTTCATTCTGTTCATTCAATCGTTGATGGTACTTCAACGAATGAAGTAACTCTAGCGATTCCCGCCCGCCTGCCGCCCCCTCGGGGGCGCCTCGAACGGGTGATGGCGCCGTCCGCTCCCGCTGCCTACTGTCAGGGCATGCGGTTGCGGCAACCACTGCGCCTGCCGGCGCGCGCACTCGGCCCCGGCCTGGTCGCGTGCCTCGTGCTGGCGTCGGCAGCCGGTATCGCCACGGCGAGCCCGGCCGCGTCCGCTCCGGCGAGCCGCCCGGCGGCCGCGAAGCTCGCCCCGGCCCTGTTCGCGCAGCTCTCGACCGGGATCGTGCTGATCCGGGGCTACGGCTGCGCAGGCGGCTCGTGGAAGGTGGAGGGAACAGGCTTCCTGGTCGGCTCGGGCGTCGTGATGACCGCCCGTCATGTCGTCGATCCGCCCGCGAGCGAGAACGTCCGCGTCTGCCATGTGAAGGTCGACCTGGACGGCAAATGGGTCGCAGCGACCAAGACCGCCTGGTGGTACCGCGGGTCCGACCCGACCGGCCGCGGGACCGACCTGGCGACCCTGAAGCTCGCCTCCCCCGCCGGCGCGTCCGACTACATCTTCGACTTCCGGAACAGCTCGCCCCCGGCCGGGACGAACCTGGCGATGATCGGTCATCCGCTCGGCACCGGGATCGCACTGACCCAGGGCAAGCTGCTCGGCCGGATCCGCTCCCGCGGTGTCCCGCTGATGGTCATCCGGATGCTCGGCGCGCAAGGCTCCTCCGGGTCGCCGATCGTCGACAACGGCGGTCACGTCACCGGCGTCCTGCAGCTCGGGCTGGGAAACGGCGGCGAGACCTCGGGCGTCAGCCTCGGGATCGACCTGCCGAGCTGGTGGGGGTCAGGGCACAAGGTGCTGCTGACGCTCTGCAAGGCCTACCCGAACGGCGGCGTCCCCAGCTGCCCCGGCACGACGAAGCCACCGCCCCCACCGCCTCCTCCGCCCGCCTACAGCATCAGCAGCTGCTGGCTGCAGCCGCTCGGCGTCGGCAGCGCGCATCCCGAGACGGCGATCTCGGCGGTCGCCGGAGCGGACGTGCTTGCCTCCGGCCCGGCGAGCTGGCGGCTCTACTACCAGCTGTCCGTGCCGGCGCCGAGCGCGCTGCCGGCCAGCCTGACCTTCAGCGAGCCGAACGGCACCGTCTTCGAGACCGACCCGGGAACCTGGGACAGCGGCATCTCCGACCTGTACTCGGACCTCGACTGGACGTTCCCGGACGGGAGCCTCTTCTTCCAGAACCCGACGCTGACCGGAGCCGGACAGTGGACGGCGAAGCTGTCGCTCCCCAACGGCAGCACCTGCAGCGTCTCCTTCGCCGTCACCTGACCGCGGGCGACAGGGAGGTCGCGTAGGCTGGCCGCGTGCGAGA
>CAVRMI010000029.1:0-16178 GCA_963722065.1 uncultured Thermoleophilia bacterium
ATACCGCCGCAACCGGGGTGACGCATGAGCGAATCTCCTTGCCGTCCAGCAGCACCGAGCAGGCACCACACTGCGCAAGACCGCAGCCGAACCGCGGGCCATGCAGATGGAGCTCGTTGTGCAAGACGTACAGGAGCGGTGTATCGAGGCTCGCGGTCACGCCGTGCGTGAGCCCGTTGACCTTGATCCTGAGGCTGTTCGCCATCGCTGATCTCCCATCGATAGTTTCGACGTGCGTTCAGTTGCGAACGCAATGTCTCTCTCGTGGTTGGTGCCCGGGATCTCGCCTGTCTAACCTCAGAATCACGTAAGCGTTCTGCAAGCCCTGGGACGTTTTCGCTCCGTGCGGCGCGGCAAGACAACGCGGCAAGACAAGCCGCATGGCCGCACGTCCGCGCACCGCCCGCTCGCACAAGCGCACCGCGCGATAGCGTCGCGCGATGCCGCGAGGCGCGCCGACCAACGCCGAGCTCGGCGCCGCCCTTCACGAGTACGCCGCGCTTCTCGAGCTCGCGGGCGCCGAGTCGTACGCGGCCCGCGCCTTCAGACGCGGCGGCGACCTGATCGCAGCGGCACCGGCGCCGGTGGCCGACCTCGTTCGGAGCGGCCGGGTCCGCGAGCTGCGCGGGATCGGGCCCGGGATCGAGGCGCGGCTCCGCGAGCTCGTCGAGACCGGGCGCATCGCCGAGGTGGAGGAGCTTCGCCGGGAGAACTCGCCGGAGCTCGCCGCTCTCGGCCGCCTGCTCGGATTCGGTGCGCGCCGCGGCACGCAGATCGGCGCCGCCCTTGGGATCCAGACCGCGGAGGAGCTGCGCGAGGCGGCCGCGGCCGGGCGGCTGCGACAGGTTCCCGGCATCGGGCCGCGAACCGAGGCGTCGATCCGCGCCGCCCTCGACGGGGGGCGCCCGGCGCCGTCGAGATCGATGCGACTCGACCACGCGCTCGCGCTCTCGCTACACATCGCCGACGGGCTCGGCGGGATCCCAGCAGGCGATGCTCGCCGTTACAAGGACACCCCGAAACGACTTGCGGTCGTCGTACCGAGCGAGAACGCGGCCGAAACGCGGGCGCGGTTCGCCGCCCACCCCGCCGTCGTCGCCATCCTGGAGCCGAACATCGGCATGACGACCGACGGCTTTCCCATCGAGCTGCACACTGCTCGGCCGGAGCGCGTGGGAACGGCTCTCGTCGAGGCCACCGGATCGTCAGAGTATGTGGCGTCGCTCGGGCCGCTCCCCGACGCGCCCGATGAGGCCGGCGTATTCCATCTGCTCGGGCTGGCGTACGTCCCGCCGGAGCTGCGAGAGCTGCCGGCGGCGGCCGTGCCCGACGACCTTCTCGCCCTCGACCGGATCCGCGGCGACCTCCACTGCCACACGACGGCGTCCGACGGCAGGGCGACCGTCCGCGAGATGGCCGAGGCGGCGCGAACGCTCGGCTACGAGTACCTGGCGATCTGCGACCACACCCGAGCCGTGCGTGTCGTGCCGGGCCTCGACGGCGACGATCTGCGCAGGCAGGGGGAGGAGATTGCGACCGCCAACGACGAGCTCGCACCCTTCCGTGTCCTGCGCGGGATCGAGTGCGACATCGTCGGCGACGGGGCGCTCGATCTCCCGGACGACATCCTCGCGGAGCTGGACTGGGTTCAGCTCTCACTGCACGCCGGCCAGCGGACACCGCGTCGGGAGCTCACCGCGCGGGTCGTCGACGCGATGCAGCATCCGGCGGTCCGCTGCCTCAGTCACCCCACCGGGCGCCTGATCGGCCATCGCCCCGAGAACGCGCTCGACCTCGAACGCACCTTCGAGACGGCCCTCGCCACCGGGGTGGCACTGGAGGTCAACGGCCTGCCCGCCCGGCTCGACCTGAGCGGAGATCATGTCCGCGAAGCGATCGCCGCAGGCGTGCGGATCACCTGCTCGACGGACGCCCACTCGGTGCGAGGTCTCTCGAACATGCCACTCTCGGTGCACACGGCCCGGCGTGGCGGCGCGACCGCGGCGCACGTCGTGAACACGCTGCCGCTCGCCGAGCTCCTCAGGTCACGACGTTGAGCTCACCACGGAGCGATCGCGAACGCCGGCAGCGAAGACCTCGATCATTTTCTCGTTGAACGCCGGAATGTCGTCCGGCTTCCGGCTCGTGATCAACCCGTCGTCCTCGATCACCTCACGGTCGTCCCATGTTCCGCCGGCATTGCGGATATCGGTCTGTAGTGAGGGCCACGAGGTCAGCTTGTGGTCGCGGGCGACGTCTGCCTCGATAAGCAGCCAGGGCCCGTGGCAGATGGCGGCGATCGGCTTGCCGGCCGTGTAGATCTCGCGGACGAAGCTCACGGCATCTCCGTTCAGCCGAAGCGCGTCCGGGTTCGCCACGCCGCCCGGGAGCAGCACGGCGTCGTAACTCGACGGGTCTGCTTCGCCGAGGAGCCGGTCGACGGGCTGCAGATCGGCCTTCTCGTCGTGATTGACGGTCTGGATCATCCCGCCGTGTGGCGCTACGAGCTCCGTCTCGGCTCCCGCGTGCTCGAGCGCCTGCCGCGGCTCGACCAGCTCGACCCTCTCGACGAGATCTGTGGCGAGAATCGCAATGCGCCTTCCCTCCAAGCGTTTTGTCATTTCCTTCCCTCCATTCGTCTACGTGCCCGGGCTGAAGCGTGCCGCCTCGCAGATCCGGGGACGACGAGGCGCGAGAACGAGTTGTTTCCGCCTGCGCCGGCGGCTAAACCGGGGCCGCGGTGGATCTTCTAGCTCTCCGCGTGCCGTTCGGCAATGCAGGTGCGAGCCCAGTAATCGACCCGTTCGAGTAGGCGCTCCTCGAGCCGGGCACGCGAGGCCGCGTCCGCCGGGGCCCCGGAGCCTGCGACCTCGATCCGGACCTGATGTGTTGACGCCTCTGCCGCCTTGCCTATCTCGTGCCGCTCTTCCGAGACGATCGTGACGGCTTCGACCTCGTCCAGCAGCCACAGCGCGAGCCGGTCGATCTCGGCGCCGGTGACGGCGCGGCCGGCGAAGATCCCGAAGTTCACCCGGATCTCGACCGCCGGTGCGACGCGATCGCCCGCGACGAATGCCAGGAGCGGCTCGCCGTTCGTAGTCGCGTGGGCCCTGTCGTCACGCTCGATCACGGAATCGTATTACCCGCCTCGACCTGGTTGTAGACGAAACGCCGAGGCGAATCGCGTTTGTGCGGGGATGTGGATCACGGTATTCAGGGTTCGCCCTGATTCGCAGCACGGGTTTCACCCAGATACTGGTTGGAGCGCGTAGGACTTGTGCGGGAGCCGCCGAGGCTCTGAGGAAATCACTCTCCGACTATCCACATCGGCTCGGCGCGCAGCAGGGAGTTCATTCGAACTCGCCTGCCCTGTAGATCAGAAGAAGGAGCATGCCATGTATGCGACCATCCGCCGGTACGAGGGCGTTGACCAGACCCGTGCGTCGGAGCTGACCAGCAAGGTCAAGGAGACGCTCGTTCCGAAGCTCAGCAAGCTTCCGGGCTTCTCGGGCTATTACCTGATCGAGGGCGGCAACGGCGTCTTCAGCGCGCTCGGTCTCTTCGAGAGCCCCGAGCAGATCGAGGAGTCGGCGAAGGTTGTCTCGTCATGGATTCACGACGAGAAGTTCGAGACCATGCTGCCGAACCCGCCGAAGATCACGAGCGGCGCAGTTGTCGCTCAGAGCAAGGCGGTAGCGACGGTCTAGAACGACCCGCAGTTCACCGAGAGGCCCGGCTTGCGCCGGGCCTCCGTGCGTTCTCGCGTCAGTTCGGTAGTTGCCCGCATCCTGTTCCGCGCGTGCCCCGATGGCGTTTCGAGCTCCGCGCGACGAAGCTGTCGGTTAGCCCATGAGTCTCACTGCGTCAGCCCGCTCGATTCCCGGCACGCTCCGGCAGGAGGTGCTGATCGACGGCCGGCATCGGCTGATCACCGACGAGCCAGAACGGGTCGGCGGCGACGGCAGCGGGCCCGCTCCGCACGAGCTGTTCCCTGCTGCGCTCGCCGCCTGCGTCTCGACGACGCTCGTGATGTACGCGCGCACAAAAGGCTGGGATCTCGGCGCGGTCACGGTCGACGTCGATTACGACAACCAGTCGACGCCGCGCAGGTTCGAGATCACGATCCGGCTCGGCGGCGACCTCGACGCCGCTCAACTGGATCGTCTGGACTCAGTCGCACGCGCCTGCCCCCTGCGGCGCTCGATCGAGGCCGGCGTGGAGTTCGTCGAGTGCATCGAGCACGCAGAGATCACGGCTGGACGACCCTCCGAGCCGCTCGAGCTCTGACGGTCGCTGGTCGAATACCTCGATTGCTGAAAGCGACGGCTGGGTCGTGGTCGAGCCTCGGCGCCCGGCTACTCCTCGCCGTCGCCGTCGCCGTCGTCGTCATCGAGTCGAAAGACTATTTCCGAGGCGGCGAGGAGATCCAGGCCTAGCCAGATCGCATCCTCGTCGACCAGGTAGAGAGAACGGTCGTCCACGAAGTTGCTCAGCCGGACCCTGGTCTTGGTCTCGACCGCGGCGGCCAGCTGATCGGCCGGAGCGACGTTCACCGGGTTCGCGTATACCGCGTAGGTCATCCCCTGTCGCGTGCCCACATGCGGAACGTTTCAATCCACGCATCCGGGGTCGGCAAAACACGCATGCAACCTGCCTTCGCGGTTCGGTTCGAGCCAGAGGTGTCGGATCGGGCCGCAGCGGGAACTTCTCTCGTGGAATCCCGCACCCGTCGCGGTGCAAGACGAGCGTTCGCAACGACGCGGAAGGCGGCGAATGATGAAGACGAAGTTCCTGAGCACGAAATCTCGCAACTCGACATCGGACCGGTTCGAGGCGTCAAGACTCGCTGTGCTTGCGGCGACTCAGTGGCGGAGCCTCGCCAGGGCTGCCGAACAAGGTCTCGGCGACGCGCGGGCCGCACTTGGCGATCCTCGCGTCCAGGCAGAGACCATGGCATTGCTCTCGGATCTGAAGCGCGCATCTCGGCGCGCTCGAGAGATCGGCCTCACCAAAGCCTTTGACGACAGGCTCCTCTCGAACGAGCTGTCGAGGGCCTCACGACACGCCACGAACGCGCTCGACGCCGCACGCGGCCGTCGTCGGCGCAGAAGCGCAACCTGGCGCGTGCTGGCTGTGACGGGCGCCGCAGGGCTGACGGCGGCTTCGGCATATGCCGGATGGAAAATACAGTCGAGAGCCCGCCATCCGGCCTGATCCAAGATCTCAACCGGGCATCCCGTTCGCGAAATCCACCGCGTCGGGAACTACGACATAGCGAAGGGAATGGGACAAATGTCGTCCACGAGACAGCAGCGATCTCCTTATTTGCCGCGCAGGACGTCCACCGAAACCGGGCCGGCTTCGTCGCTCGAGGCACGGTCGATCAACGTGCGGTTCCGGGCGCGAGCGTCGGCCGACCCAAACGCCGAGTGCGCCTTCACCTGCGAATGCGGCCGCGTCGGATGCTTGTCCGCGACAGTCATGACGTTCGCCGAGCACGATTTGATCAGGGCGCAGACAGGATGGTTCGCGGTGTCGCCCGGGCACCAGCAGCCCGCCGACTCGGTCATCCAGGTTCACGATCGCTACCTGGTCGTTACGAGATCGACCTAGGTCGTGTGACCACAGCCGGTGTCGACCCCGCCGTAGCACTCGAGGCGCTGAAACATCGCGACGGGCTCTATCAGGCCGGCATCCCCGGCTATACGAGCAACTTCTCTCGCGACAGCTTCACGTACGGGCTTCTGGCAAACGATCTCGTCGCACTCCGCGCGCAGCTGATGTTCTCCGCGCGCCACCAGGGACGCCGCGCGGATGCCGTGACCGGGGAGGAGCCGGGGAAGATCCACCACGAGCTTCCGGGCGTCGAGCAGGGCGACCTCTTGACGACCTACAACGCCTGCGATACGTCGGCCCTCTTTCTCCTCGCGCTTGCGCACCTGGCAAACCGTGGGCACCCGGACGTCGTCCGGGTCTACCGCTCGAACATCGAGCGCGCCCTCGACTACCTCCGCAGCCACCTCATCGGCGATGTCTTCCACGAGGACACGCGCCAGTCGGGTGCCGATCGCTTCGCGCTCAAGGTCACCTACTGGAAGGACTCGGAGCTGAACCTTCACGGCCCGGAGAAGGCCGCGCGCTACCCGATTGCCTACGCTCTGGTGCATTTCCAGTACGTGGCTGCTCTTCGCGCGATGGCCGAGCTCATGGAATCGACCGAACTGACGAAGCAGGCCGACAACCTCACCCAGCGAGGGCTCGAGGCGTTCTGGCGAGGCGACCACTTTGCGGTCGCGGTTCGCGGCGACGCGGTGGTCGCTGACGCGACCAGCAGCGATTCGCTCCATACACTCCTGTTTCTCGAGCCGGGCACGATCGACTCGAGCAGCCTCGCCCTGGTCGAGCGCTACAGCGAGCCGCTCGCGACGCCTTTCGGATACCTGCCCGCGGTACCTGTAGCCGCCGATGTGGATCCGTACCACACTCGTTACGTCTGGGTTCACGAGCAGGCACTGCTCCAAGCGGCCGCCGGCCGCCACGGGCTTCGACGCGTGATGGAGATCGCTGCACGAGTGATGCCTGCGTTCGAGCTCGGCTTCCCGGAGCTGATCGACCCCGAGGACGGGTCCCCGATAGCGGGCAACCGCACCCAGCTGTGGTCGGTCGGCGCCTACCTCTACTTCGAAGGCTCGCGCGCCGGAGCGGATGCTTCGGGAGGCGCGGGCGGGCGCGCCTCCCGAAGCTGAAGGCTCATGCCGAGAGCAGACGCTCGAAGAACGACCGGTAGCGCGTCATCGCGACGCGCAATTCCTCGGTCGAGATGTCGTCGTGGCCGTCCCACTGGCGCTCGAGATTCGATCGTGTCTCCGTGAACTCGCTCGCCAGTCGCTGCATAAGGTCCGCGACGAGCCGGTCCGCCTGCTCGACGGCCTCGCGCGGCTCGTCGACGAACTGGCTCTGCACCGCCCGCCATTCGTCGCTGAACCTCTTCGATTCGGTCGGGCCGAGCAACGGCTCGGCCGTAGTGCTGCGCCCGGTATCTCTCTCATCCAGATCCGTGCGTTCACCGAGATCCGTGCGTTCCGCGTCGTCCGGGCTGCCCGACCCGGCGATGTCCGCCGTCGTCAACCCTTGAGAACGATCGTTCATTGTGAAGCTCCTTCCCGTGCTGTGGCCGATGCGGCGCGCGACTCGATGCCGCGCCCGCCTGCTTCGGAGAGCAAGTCGTCGAACAACGCTCGGAAGTGCTGCATCGCCCTGCGCTCCTCTTCGGTCGACGCCTCTCCGCTGTCCATTGCGACCACGATCCGGTGGGCGGCCCTGTAGTTCTCGACCACGACCGGATGATCGACGGACACATCGGCGACGCGCTGGTCGAAGTCCTCCATTGGATAGCCCCGTTCGCTCATCACCTCGTTCACGAGCTCGTCGGCATGCGCGACGGCCTCTTCCGGGGCGTCGACGAATTCCGCTTGGACATCCTCCCACCTCGATGCGTAGCGTCGTCGAGCGTCGGGAGAGAGCGCTCGCACATCCAGGGTGTCGTGACGCTCTTCGCGAGCGGCGAGCTCAGCCTCCGCCTCTCTCCTGCTACCGGCAGCGCTCGCTGTCCGGGCGTACTCCGGCCCGAACCGGTCTTGCAACCTTCGGGTACGACGCTGCGATGTGACTGCCCAGACCGCCACTGCAACGCAGACGAGAACGGCGAGGACTATCACTACCCAGATCCATCCAGCCATCCCAACCTCCTATCCGCATCGGATTTCGATTGCAGATGGGTTCCCGCTCGTAGCCGATTCGAATCCAGCCTCGGGGTTGAACTCGGCGCTCGGCGGATATGAACAGGAAGAAACAGGGAGAAGAGATATGAACGACTACCCGGATCACCCGACACAACGGAGAGCCGCCTGATGCGAGTCGCGATCGTGGCGGGGCCTCACGTGCCTGTGCCCCCGCGTCGCTACGGCGGGACAGAACGGATCATCTCCGACCTGATCCGAGGATTGCTCGAGGCCGGCCACGAGCCGATCCTGCTGGCATCGGCCGATTCCGAGGTCGACTGCGAGTTGATCCCGATCGTCGACCGTGCGATCTCGTTCCCGGCGGACCGCAGCGATCTTCGCTCGCATGCGTTTCTTTGCGACAGGATCGACCGGACCACCCGCGAGCGGCTTCGGAGGCTCGCGCCCCGGGTCGACCTCATCCACTCGCACGGGTTCGACCTGATCGATTTCCAGGACATGCCGAACCTCACGACTCTGCACGGAGCGATCGAGTTCGACCAGCTCTCCTACTACCGGGAGCGGAGCCAGCTCTACTACGTCTCGATCTCCCGAAACCAGCAGCAAGCTTGCCCCGAGCTCCAGTACGTCGGTGTCGTCTACAACGGCGAGGACCCGCGCCCCTTCCCTGTCGTCACGGAGCCTGACGACTATCTCTGCTTCCTCGGCCGGTTCGATCGTGAGAAGAACCCGCATCTCGCGATCCAGCTTGCGATCAGCCTGGGCATCCCGATCAAGCTCGGCGGAAAGATCGACTTTCTAGGCGCCGACTACTTCGAGCAGCAGGTCAAGCCGTACCTCGATCATCCATTGGTCGAGTACCTCGGAGAGCTCGGCCTCGAAGAGAAGGCACACCTGCTCGCCCACGCCCGGTGCAACCTCCACCCGACGGCCTTCCGGGAGCCCTTCGGCTTGACCGTGCTCGAGGCGGCGTTCTGCGGAACTCCGACGCTCGCGACGGCGCGGGGCTCGATGCCGGAGCTGATCGAGGTCGGACGGACCGGACTGCTCATCGAAGACTTCGTGGAGGGCGTGCACCAGATCGAGGAGTGCTTCGAGATGGACCGTTCGTACATCGCCCAGCGAGCGCGCCACCTGTTCAACTACCGGACGATGACGAGGGACTACATCCGCGCGTACGATCGGGTGCTCGACAGCTTCGCCTCGCCGCGAAACCGGCTTGCGGCTGTAGGCGATCTTCCCACGCGCCCCAGAGAGGGTGTTCTCTATCTGGTGGCGGAAGAGAGCACGAACTAGCTGCGCTCAGCCTGGCTCACCGGCAAGCAGGTCGGCCACGGCCTGCTCCACCGCTTGTCGACGGGCGAGCGATAGCTGGCGCGGACCGGCCAGGTGCAGATCGATGGTGGCGCCCGCCCGGTAGCGGTCGAAGACTCTCGGGTCGACGTACGAGGCGCGGCAGACGGCCGGGGTGTTGCCCAGGGCCGCTGCGACCTCCTCGATCGTCTTCGAGACCACCCGGCGCCTGGCAGCGGCGCCGTGCACCGGCTCGGCGACCGCGACGCCCACGGCGGCGAGCACGGTCGCATGCCAGGTGCGGAAGTCCTTCGCAGAGAACTCCTCCCCGACGAGCGTCTTGAGGAAGGCGTTCACATCCTCCGACCGCACCTCGTGCCAGCCGCGTCCGTTGCGATAGGCGAGGAACCGGCCTCGGCGCCGGGCCTCGAGCAGGTCCGAAGCGGCGCGCCGAAGCGGCCGGCCGCTCACCTCGAGCTCGTGGAACCGGCCGCTCTTGCCCTCGAAAGCGAATGCAACCCCATCTCGGCCGAAGAGCGACACGTGGCGAAGCTCGAGCGTCGCAAGACCGTGGCTGCCGTAGTCATTCGCATACTCCTCGCCGCCCACCCTGAAGAGCCCACGGTCGAGAAGGGCGACCGCGAACGCGAGCACCCTGTCCCTGGTGAGAGCCGGCTCACCGAGCAGTCGCCCGATCCTGCGCCGCGCCGCCGGCAGCGCCTCGGCAAAACGGAGCATCTGATCGAACTTCTCACGGTCGCGATGCTCGCGCCACGCGGGGTGGTACAGGTACTGGCGACGCCCTGCCTCGTCGGTCCCGACCGCCTGAAGGTGGCCGTTCGCCGCCGGGCAGATCCACACGTCGACCCAAGCAGGTGGGATTGCGAGACCGCGGATCCGCTCGAGCGTCTCCGGATCCCGAATGGGCCGGCCGTGCTGGTCCAGATAGGAGAAGCCGCGTCCCCGCCGCCGGCGGGCGAGGCCGGGGCACGCGCAGTCGACGTGACGAAGCCTCGGCATCGGAAGGGTCGTTCCCGCTGCCGACCGTGGTCCAAACCGCGCGGCCCGCGGGGCCGACGGCATTCCGCCGCCCCCGCGGGCACGTCTCAGCTCCGTTAGGCCCGAGCCCCGGACCCAGCGCCCGCCATCGCGAGCCGCTTCCCGATCGACTGCATCTTCGTCAGGGCCGCCTTCTCCTGCTCGAGATTCTCCGAGAGGAGCCGCTCGACCTCGGGCTCGCCCATCGCACGAGCATTTGTGATCAACCCTTCGTACGCCGCGATCTCGTAGTGCTCGGCGCGGGCGCCGGCACCGGTCAGGAACGAATCGAGGATCTCGGGAGACGGAGACTCGCTCTCGACGAACTCATCGTGCTCCTTCTTGATCCCTTCGATGCCTGGGCACTTCTCGGCCTTCGGCTTCTCGCCCAGGGCCTCGAAGGCACGCTCGACGTTGGCGACATGCTGCTTCGTCTCCTCGAGATGCGCTCTGAAGCCCTCGGCGAGCTCGTCATCGCTTGCCTCTTCCTCGAGCTTCGGCAGGGTCTTCACGAGTGTTCGCTCGGCATAGAGGACGTCGCCGAGCTCATGCAGGAACAGGTCACGCGGTTCACTCATCTGAGCCATGTGTCGTTCTCCTTTGCGAGGGGGGGTTGTCGGTGGGACGAGCCGGCGCCTGCGCGCCGTTGGCTCGCTTCGGTTCCTTGGGGGAAGTGGAGGCCGTGATTGCCGAATCGAGCAGCTCGAAACCTCGTGTTCACGTTCGCTGTGAATCGGGAATCAACCGAATCGACCGACCACGACGGCGGAGGCGGCGCGATGAAGACGACGATCGAGCGAGAGCTCAAGTTCGAGGCAGATGACATCCAGATCGACCGGCTAGGCGGCGAGCCTCTGGCGCCGCACACCTTCGCATCCAGCTATCACGACACCGACGATCGCAGGCTCTTGCGCGCTGGAATCACGCTGCGCCGCCGTGTCGAGAACGGGATGAGCAACTGGCAGCTGAAGCTGCCGAGCGGCGAGAGCCGACTCGAGCTGGAGGAGCCGGGCGGACCGGCGGCGCCGCCGCCGGGGCTCGGGCGATTGCTCTCGGGAATCCTCCGCGGCGCCGAGTTGGAGCTGATCGCGATGCTCGAAACCCGACGCCACGGCCGACTGGTCGAGGGCGTGGAGGTCACGATCGACGATGTCTCGGTTCTCGAGGGGATGTCCGTGGTGCGACGCTTCTCCGAGATCGAGGCGGAGCTCGTGAACGGCTCGACGTCCTCGATCGAGCACGTCGACGAGGCACTCCACGAGCTGGGCGCGACGCCTGGCGCAAAGCCCCCGAAGATCATGCGTGTCGTCGGCCTTCCGACCATTCCGCCGGTCGACCCCAAAGCTCCTGCGCTCGAGCACCTACGTGCATTCGTGCGGGCACAGCTCGACGAGCTCCGCTCGAACGACCCGGTCGTGAGAGCGACGGACGACGCCGACGCCATCCACGATATGAGGGTCGCGGTCCGACGGCTTCGCGCGGTGCTGCGTACAGCACGCCCGATGCTCGATAGGGGCTGGAGCGACAGCCTCCGTCACGAGCTCGATCTCTTCGGGAAGCTGCTCGGCGCCGTTCGCGACCTCGACGTGCTCATTGAGCATCTGGGAGACGAGGCGAAACAGCTGGGTGCGGGAAAAGGCGAGACCGAGGCGCTGCTCGCGCCGCTGCGATCGGAGCGAGATCGAGCGCGGGCGCGGCTGAGGGAGGCGCTGGACGAGCAGCGATACTTCCTCCTGCTGGACCGCCTCGAAACCGCAGCCGGATCGCTACCGGTAACCCGAGCCGATGTCGCGGTCGAGCAGCTCGCCGGCAGAGAGTTCAAGAAGCTCCGCGCCCTGGAGAAGCGCACATCGCGCACCGACGACCGCCAGCTGCACGCGCTGCGGATCCAGAGCAAGCGTGCGCGTTATGCCGCCGAGCTCGCTCAGGCTTCTCGCGGCGCCCCGGCGGCCCGTTTCGTGAAGGAGAGCACGAAGCTTCAGGACGTTCTCGGCGAGCACCAGGATGCAGTCATGGCGCTCGACCGCCTGAGGCAGCTCGCGAAGGCAACCGGCTCAACCGGCGCCGCGTTCATAGCGGGCAGAATTGCGGAGCGTGACGCGGGGCGCAAGCTCCACGCAAGACACGACCTGCCCACAGCGTGGAAGCGCGCGCGGAATCGCGGGAAGGCTGCGTGGTAGAGGCGGCCGATGAAACCAAACGCGACGCGTCCGGGCGCGCCTCAGGCGGCGAGAGTCCCGACGATATTGATCATCAACGCCACGATCACCGCGCCGAAGACGTACGACAGCAGAGCGTGTTGGATCGCCAGTCGCCGGATCGACTTCACTGTCAGGTCGGTGTCGGAGACCTGGAAGGTCATGCCGATCGTCAGCGCCAGGTAGGCGAAATCGCGGTAGTCGGGCGGGTCGTCCGCGTGAAAGTCGACGCCGCCGATCGGTTCCGCGTAGTAGAGGCGCGCATAGCGAAGCGCGTAGACCGTATGAACGGCCGCCCAGCCCACGACGACGCTCGCGACTGCGAGCAGGACGTATCCACCCTTCGCAAGGCCGGTTGTGTTCCTTGCGCCGACCAGGACGAAACCGACTGCGAAGAGGCTCGCCACCGATGCCACGAGCAGGACGGTGTCCGCGGCTGCCCTCGAATCGTCCTCTACGCGAGCGGCGCTTCTCGTCCGGGCCGGGCTCAACATGAGGACATCCCGCCAGACTGCCCCCAGGAAGAGCGTCGCGGCGCCGGCCCAGCCCGCGCACACCGCGATCGCCCACGCGCCCCCTGCGAGGAGCACGATCAGCCCGACGAGAGCGCCGCCCACGCCGCAGGCCGTCACCCGGCGCAGAGCCGGGCGTGGCTTTGTACCGGTCCGTGACGCCTTGTGCGAAAGGGAGGACAAATCGCAGTTCATATTCCCGCCAACGTCATCGCCGAACCGCCCTTCCGCCGAGCTCGATGCCCGGCCGGGCGGCAATGCCGCTTCCTCCGCGAGTACGCGCGAACTTCGGGTTCAGCCCGTACTCGTTCACGCCGGCAGCCTGTTCCTGGACGTAGAAGACGAGCGGACGATCGCGCCGACGAGCGGCATCAGGGCGATCGAGATCCACCGACCGGAGCGGCCCGTGTCGTGGATCCTGGACGCGCTCTGCGGCCCCGGACACGATCGGAGGGGAAGAGACGCCGTCCGCCACATACGGCGAGAGGGCGTCCAACGTCCACAGATCGGAGGGCTCCACGAAACGGTTGATCGCCATTCTCCTACCGGGCGGCGCGGCGACCTGATGCGCGGTCGCGCTAGCCACACCCAGCCAGGGATAGTCCTCGACCAACCTCTCAGTCGGTGCGATGCAGGCCGATCTGGCCTTCACACCGGGCTCACTACGAGGGCGGCTCGCTCCTGACCGCTCCTCAGCCTTCTGCCTTCAAGATCGGCACCCGAGACGTCACGGTTCGCTGGCTCGTTCCGCCGCGGCTCCGCAACCGGCAGCTGGAGTTCTGCGTCGTCGCGTCGGATCCCTCCCGAACCGGCACTACCCAGGTGCTACTGGTGGTAGTATCGTGGTATGAAGCTGAGCGTGAGCCTTCCCGACGAGGACGTCGAGTTTCTCGACGCGTACGCCGCAGCCGAGGGAGTTGCGTCACGGTCGGCCGTGCTTCACCGGGCGGTCCGGCTCCTCCGATCGTCAGGGCTCGGTGCGGCCTATGAGGAGGCGTTCGGGACATGGGACGACTCCGAAGCGGCTCACGAGTGGGACGGGGCGACGGGCGACGGTCTGATGGTCGATGCGCCGAGGTGAGATCCGGCTCGTAGACCTCGATCCCGTGCGCTGCTCCGAGGCTGCGAAACTTCGACCGGCGATCGTCGTCAGCAATGACGCCGCGAACCTCGCCGCCGCCCGCCTCGGGCGCGGCGTAGTGACGGTGGTGCCGATCACATCGTCGATCGCGCGGGTCTACCCGTTCCAGGTGCTGCTGAGCGCCGCCGAGACCGGGTTACGCACCGAATCGAAAGCTCAGGCCGAGCAGGTGCGAGCAGTCTCGGTCGAGCGCATCGGCCCGCGCGTCGGATCGACTCCTCCAGCCACGATGGCCGATCTTGACGATGCCCTACGGCTCCACCTCGGGCTCTAGTCGAACGCGTACCGCCAGAGCTCGCGTATCAGCGGAGTCGAAGTCGGCCCCGGCATCTGCACCTGGGTGAGCAGGACAGCCACGGTGCCGCTCGACGAAGCGACGTGCGCGGTCGTCCCCGAGCCGCCGACCCAGCCGTAGCGGCCGCGAGCAGCATGCGGCCGAAGCGGTGCCAGTCGGCCACCGTCGAGAGGAGGCCTCCGGCCCCCGAGGGGAAGATGGGCGGCTCCGTCCAGGGCCACTCGGCGATCGGGGTCGGTCGGAGCGGTAGTACGGCGGCGGCCGGTCGAGCTTGCCCGCGGGTACGTGAACGCCGGTGTCGGCCATGCCGAGCGGCTCGAAGATGCCTTCGGCGAGGAGCTCCGGGAATTCATCTCTCGGCCACGGTCAGCGCTCTCAGCTCGTCGAGCGACTCGCGGATCAATCCCGGTAGGCCCCACTCCTCGTCGCCGCCGACCCAGCGGCCGAATGCGACGTGGAAGACGGCGATACCGGTCTGCGCCGCTAGCGTCGCCGCGTGATCGTCGACGCCACGCTCGCGAAGCGCCGCGGCGAGGGTGTCTGCCCACGAGGCGAGCTTGATCAGCTCGCGCTCCTGGAGCTCCGGGTTCGCTGAGATGACGCTGCTCCGCGCGCGAGCGAACTCGCGGCCGCGCGAATCCTGGATCATCGTCCCGACCGCCTCGAGCGAGCCCGCGATCGTTTCGAGGGGCGTCGCCGATTCGGGCGCGCTCGCGACGGCCGCCACCAGCACGTCTACCGCCAGCTCGCTGCCTGCGAACAGCACCTCGCGCTTGTCGGCGAAGTGCCGGAAGAACGTCCGCTCCGTCAGGCCGGCGCGGGCGGCGATCTCCGCCACGGTCGTCTGGTCGAACCCGCGCCCGCCGTAGAGCTCCATTGCCGCCTGCGTCAAGCGACCGCGTGCGTCCGGTTCCCAGCGTCCCATTCCCCGGATGGTACTGACGACAGCGCCTGACATCACTCTGGTAACGTGACGTCAGTAACTGACATCGCCACGGATCGGAGTCACCATGCGCGTTTTCGTCACAGGAGCCTCAGGCTGGATCGGCTCAGCCGTTGTGCCCGAACTGATCGGCGCCGGCCACCAGGTAGCCGGGCTCGCCCGCTCCGAAAAGTCGGCGGCCGCCCTCACCGCAGCCGGCGTCGAGGCGCGCCGCGGCAGCCTCGACAACCTCGACACGCTCCGCGCCGAGGCCGCTGCATCCGACGGCGTCATCCACCTCGCCTTCCGGCACGACCTCGCCTTCACCGGCGACTTCCAAGGCGCCGCCGACGCCGACCGCCGCGCCGTCGACGCATTCGGCGAAGCGCTCGCGGGGTCGGACCGCCCACTCGTGATCGCCTCCGGGACCCTGCTGGCCGCACCGGGCCGGCTCGCGACCGAGCTCGACGGGCACGATCCGGCCGCGGCTCCAGGTCACCCCGAAGGGCCCCGCACCCGGTGGGAGACCGCAGAGCTCACCCTGGCCCTTGCAGGACGCGGCGTCCGCTCGTCCGTCCTGCGGCTACCGCCGACCGTTCACGGCGACGGCGACAACGGCTTCATGGCCGCTATCGTCGGCATCGCCCGCGACAAGGGCATCTCCGGCTACCTCGGCGACGGCACGAACCGCTGGCCCGCGGTGCATCGCCTCGACGCCGCTCCCCTGTTCCGCCGCGCCCTCGAAGACGCGCCGGCCGGCTCGACGCTGCACGCGGTCGCCGACCAGGGCGTGCCGATCCGCGAGATCGCGGACGTGATCGGTCGCCACCTCGACGTCCCCATCACGTCGATCCCGCTCGACGAAGCCCCCGGCCACTTCACCTGGCTCGCCGGGTTCCTAGGCATCGACGCCCCCGCCTCGAGCGAGCTCACGCGCAGCCTGCTCGACTGGCAGCCGGTCCACCCGGGCCTGATCGAGGACCTCGAGCAGGGCCACTACTTCAGAAGAAGCGCCTGACCTTCATTCGCCGATCGGC
>CAVRMI010000030.1:0-156193 GCA_963722065.1 uncultured Thermoleophilia bacterium
CTGCTTTTGGCTTGGTACAGCCAAAACGGGCGGGACCTGCCCTGGCGGAAGACGACGGATCCGTACGCGATCCTGGTGAGCGAGGTGATGCTGCAGCAGACCCAGGTCGACCGCGTGATCCCGCGCTGGCAAGCCTGGCTCGAGCGCTGGCCGACCGTCGGGTCGCTCGCCGCCGCCTCGCCGGCGGACGTGATCGTCGCATGGCAGGGGCTCGGTTACAACCGGCGCGCAGTGAGCCTGCACCGGGCCGCGCAGCACGTCGCGGCACGCGGCTGGCCGAACGACCTGACCGAACTGCCCGGGGTCGGCCCGTACACCGCCGCCGCCGTCGGCAACTTCGCCCTCGGGCACGACGTCCTCCCCGTCGACACCAACGTGCAGCGCGTCCAGGAGCGCACCGGCGAGCGCTTCGACGGCGCCTGCGCCCAGGCGCTCTTCGACCTCGGCGCAACCATCTGCCTCGCCCGGGTCCCACGCTGCGGCGAATGCCCGCTCGCGCCGCGCTGTCCCGCGCGAGGGCGGCGGTACGAACCGCTGCGCAAACAGTCGAGGTTCGAAGGCTCGTTCCGGCAGCGGCGGGCGATCGCCCTGCGCGCCGTCGCAGCGGGCGAGCACTCGCCGGACGGCGAGGCGCTCGTGTCGCTCGAGCGCGACGGCCTCGTGGTCCTGCGCGACGGGACCGCCTCCCTCCCGGCCTAGCCGAGCGGCAGCAGCGCGCCTTCGTGCTCGAGCAGAAAGCGCTTCAACCCGAGCCCGCCGCCGAAGCCGGTCAACGAGCCGTCGGCGCCGATCACCCGGTGGCACGGCAGCACGACCGGCACCGGGTTCTGGCCGTTCGCGGCACCGACCGCCCGGGCAGCGTCCGGCCCGAGCCCCAGCCGGCGCGCCTGTTCGCCGTAGCTCACCGTCTGCCCGTACGGGATCGTCGCGAGCGCGAGCCAGCAGCGGCGCTGGAACTCGGTTCCGGCGAGGTCGAGCGGCAGGTCGAACGCGGTCGACTCACCGGCGAAGTAGGCGCCCAACTGCGCGGCCGCGTCGTCGAGGACGGCGCAGCCGCCGTCGAGGTCGAGGCCCGACGTCGACCACCTGACCCGGCTGAGCCCTGCGTCCGAGCCGACGAGCCCCAGCGTCCCGATCGGCGTCTCGACGGCCCGGCTCGCCATCCCTCAGCTGCGCTCGACGAGCGCGACCGCGTGCGCGGCGAGACCCTCGCCCCGCCCCGTGAAGCCCAGATGATCGGTCGTCGTCGCGCGCACGTTCACCTCGCCGCCGCCGAGTGCCTCCGACAGACGCCGCCGCATCTCCTCGCGATGCGCTGCGATGCGCGGTTGCTCGCCGACCAGGACGCAGTCCGCGTTGACGAGCCGCCAGCCTGCGGCCTCGACCTGCCGGTAGGCCTCGCGCAGGAGGTCGAGGCTCGATGCCCCCTGGTAGCGCGCGTCGTCGGAGGGAAACAGCGATCCGATGTCCCCGAGGCCGGCGGCGCCAAGCACCGCATCGACGAGCGCGTGCGCGAGCACGTCGCCGTCGGAGTGCCCGGCGAGGCCCCGGTCGTAGTCGAACCGCACTCCGCCGAGCACGAGCGGCACGCCGCGTTCGAGTGCATGCGCGTCGACCCCGATCCCGACCCGGAAGGTCACGGCAAGGCACCCGGCAGCTCGTCGAGCGAGGTGATCCGGATCGCGGCGGCCGGCGGCTCCTGCAGGTAGCCCCACGGGCCGCGGCGGATGTGCACGGCGACCATCCCGGCGGCGATCGCCGGGCCGACGTCGTTGTCCACCCGGTCGCCCACGTAGGCGATCTTCCCAGGCTCGGCTCCGGCCAGCTCGATCACCCGCGCGAAGAAGGCCGGGGCTGGCTTGTGCACGCCCCAGGTCTCGGACGAGCCGACCGCGTCGAGGTGGGCGCGCAGGTCGTCCTCCACGAAGGACGGGGTGTTGCCCGAGGCACAGACGCGATAGCCGCACTCGCGCAGCCGCGCGATGCACGGGAGCGCGTCCGGGTACCAGTCGTCCATCGTCCACGTTCCCGCAGGGTGCTCGATCCCGAGCAGCCCCCAGACATCGTCGTGGGGCCGGCCGAGGGCGATCGTGGCGCCGAGGCAGGCCATGAGGGTGAAGGGAGTCACGCCGCCGGCCTCCGCAGCGCGAGCCCACATGTTGGTCTCGTCGACGAGGGTCTCGCCGACGTCGAACACGACTACGCCGACAGCCACGCGGCCACCCGTTCGAGGTCGGCGCGCGTCGTCACCTTGAGCAACCGCTCGTCGCCCGGGACGACCTTGATCCGGCCGCCGTTCGCCTCCACGAGCGACGCGCAGTCGGATCCCTCGCCGCCGGTCAACGCGGCGCGCAACGCCGACGCGACGAAGCACTGCGGTGTCTGGACGGTGACGAGCTCGTCCCGGCGAAGCGTCTCGTGCACGGCGTCGTCGCGCACGCGCTTCACCGTGTCGACGACGGGCAGCCCGGGAACGGCGCCGTCGAAGCCCTCGCCGAGCGCCTCGAGCACGCGTCCGATCACGTCGTCCGGGAGCAAGGGGCGGGCTGCGTCGTGGACGAGGATCACCGCTACGTCATCCGGCACCTCGGCGACCCCGGCGCGCACGGACTCCGTGCGGGTCTCGCCGCCTGTGACGCAGGCGGTCACCTTCGAGGCGCCGACCTCTTCTGCGAGCAGGATCGCAGGCTCCTCCCACTCGGGCGGCGCCACGAGGACGACGGCGTCGATCCACTCGCTCTCGTCGAGGCGCCGCAGCGGCTCTGCCAGCAACGGCAGGTCGCCGAGCCGGACGAATGCCTTCGGCCGGTCCTCACCGAGCCGCTCCCCTCGCCCGGCGGCGACGAGGACGGCCCACGTCAACGTGTGGCTGTGGCCCTTCGCGTCGCCGGTTTCTTCGCCGCGGTCGTCGTCTTCTTGACAGCTGTGGCCGGCTTCTTCACGACGGCCTTCGCCGGTGCGGCCTTCGCAGCCGCAGCCTTGGCGGCGGGCGCGGCCTTCGCAGCGGGGGCTGCCTTGGCGGTCGGCGCAGGCTTCTTGGCCGACGCCTTCCGCTCGGCCGGCGTGAGCTTCGGCTTCGCGCCTTCCGTGAGCGTCATCTCGAGCCACTCGAGCGCTTCATCCTCGCTCATGTTCTTCGCGTACATCAGCTCGGAGGCGAGGATCTTCTTCGCCTTGACGTACATCTGCTTCTCGCCGGTCGAGAGACCTTTTTCACCGTCGCGCAACGCCAGGTTGCGAACGACCTCGGCGAGCTCGTAGATGTCGCCCGTCTTCATCTTGTCCCGGTTGTGCTTGAAGCGCCGGTTCCAGTTCTTCGGCATCTCCGTGCCGCCGGAGGTCAGATACTTGACGACTTTCTTGACCGCTTCCTCGTCGATCACCTTCCGCAAGCCGACTCGCTCGGCGTTGTCGGCGGGCACGTTCACGGTCATGTCGTTGTGCAAGATCTTGATCGTCAGGTACTCGCGCTTCTCGCCGAGCACCTCGCGCTTCTCGCGCTTCACAACCGTGCCTGCACCGTGGTGCGGGTACACCACCTTGTCACCGACCTTGTACAAGCTCTTCCTCCGGTTCCGTCTGTAGTCGCGAAAGTGCCGGCGGCCTCGAAAAGGCTCCACCGGCGGGAACGACAGGGTACCAGAAACCCTGCAAATACGCCATTTTCGGGAAAATGCCTGCTAGTCGGCGAAATCCGCCAGCGCGGCCCCGAGCGCCTGTCGCAGCGTCTCGGCCTCCGGCCCCACGACCGAGGAAATGCCGAATTTGCGGCATTCCTCCGCCCGGCGGTCGGTCTGCGTCGCCGCGCGGAGCCGCCCGGTGAGGCCGATCTCGCCGTAGGCGGCAACGCCGTCCCGCACCGGAGCACCTCTTGCCGCCGACGCGATCGCGAGGGCGATCCCGAGATCGGCTCCGGGCTCGTCGATCCGCACACCGCCCGCGACGTTCACGAACACGTCGGCTCCGCCGAGCGGCAGACCGGCATGGCGGGAGAGGACGGCGACGATCATCGCGAGCCGCTTCGGGTCGACACCGGTTCCGACCCGCCGGGGCATCGCGAGGTCGGTCGGCGCGACAAGCGACTGAATCTCGAGGAGGAGCGGCCTGGTGCCTTCGAGCGCACAGGTCACCGCGGCCCCCACCTCTCCTCCGTGGGTGTGGCCGAACACCTCGGACGGATCGGGCACACCGACGAGGCCCGTGCCCGTCATCTCGAACACGCCGAGCTCGTTGGTGGAGCCGAAGCGATTCTTGACCGCGCGGAGAATGCGATGGGCGTGGTAGCGGTCACCCTCGAACTGCAGGACGCAGTCCACGAGGTGCTCGAGCACCCGCGGCCCCGCAACGGAGCCGTCCTTCGTCACGTGCCCGACGAGGAAGGTGGCGATGCCGTTCTCCTTCGAGACGCGGAGCAGCCGCCCGGCAGCCTCTCGCACCTGGGACACGGAGCCCGGCGCCGAGCCGATCTCCTGCGACCAGAGCGTCTGCACCGAGTCGATCACGCAGACGGCCGGCCGCTCTCGCTCGAGCGTCTCGCAGACGACGTCGAGCTCGGTCTCCGCGAGGATCTCGACGCCGTCGCAGCCGCCGAGTCGGGCCGCGCGCAGCTTCACCTGCGCCACGGACTCCTCACCGGTCACGAGGAGCGCGCGCCGCTCGAGTGAGATCGCGCCGAGCGCATTCAGCAGCAACGTCGACTTGCCGACGCCGGGCTCGCCGCCGACGAGCACGACCGACGCCGGAACGAGGCCCCCGCCGAGCACGCGGTCGAGCTCCGCCACTCCGGTCGCGATGCGCTCCGACTCCTCGGCCACGACGTCGACCAGGCGCAGCGGCGCGCGGGACTGGGCAGCCGGCCTCGCGCCGCGCACCGGAACCGACTCCGCCAGCATCGTCCCGAACTCGCCGCAGCCCGGGCAGCGGCCGAGCCACCGGCCCGCCGCCGTGCCGCACTCGGTGCATACGTGCTGGACGGCTGCGGGCTTCGACGCCATGGGCCGCTGACGGTACTCGGCGGTCCCGACGGCAGCCGTGCCGCCTCTGGAACGATCGATCCCCAGGGGCCGGCGGGATCCTGCGTTAGGTTTGCGGGGATGTCGCGCCGCAAGGTCCTGTCGCAGTCGAAGGTCGTCGAACGCTGCCGCAGGATGCGCGGGGCCCTGGAGGACGCCCTGGCCCGGATTCCCGAGTCGGGTGACGATCCTGCCGTCGTCGATGCCGTGTGGCACGGCGAGGCGCTCGGCACGCTCCTCTGGGCGCTCCAGCTGGCCGAGCTCCCGGCCTACGACCGCCCCTTCGATTCCGAGCTCGTCGTCTCGGTCGACCCCGGCGGCGGGTCCCTGCGTGCGGGCGAGGACCTCGAACTGGAGCGCGAGTCCGCTCGCCTCTGGCTCTGGCGGGCGCGCACGACGGAGCTGCAGGCGTCGAGCGAGCTGGAGCTGCCGGCGCGCTACGCGACCTACGACCAGCTGATCGCCGCGACCGCCATGCGCGGCTACGAGCAGGGCGTCCTGCCCTCGCCCCTGCGCGGCGACTTCCAGGCCTACGGCAAGGTCTACCGTCACCTGACCCACGAGCAGCACGCCGAGGCCCATTCGATCGCCGCCGAGCGCCTCCAGGCGCTGAGCTGGCTCTGCGGCGCCGGGACGAGCTGGGACGACGTCCCGCTCGACACATGATATCGACTTCTCTATTGTCCGTCGCATGACTCCACGCATCGATGCCTATGCCGACCTGATCGTCAGGGTCGGCGCCAACGTCCAGCCCGGCCAGCAGGTCTTCGTCCTCGCCCTCGTCGAGCACGTGCCGCTCGTCCGCGCGGTGACGGAGTCCGCGTACGCCGCGGGCGCCCGCAACGTCGACGTCCGCTACGTCGACCAGCACGTCCGTAAGGCGTTCATCCAGCACGCCCCGGACGAGGACCTCTCGGCCACTCCCCCGTGGGAGCTGGTGCGCACCGAGGCGCTCCTCGACGGTGCGGCGGTGATCCAGTTCGCAGGCGAGGCCGAGCCGGAGCTCTTCGCCGACCTCGACCAGAGCCGCGTCGGACGCGCGCGCCCGATCGACGGGATGAAGATCTATCTCCGGGCGGTGAACGAGCGGCTGGTCAACTGGACGATCGCCGCGTTCCCGACCGAGGGGCAGGCGCTGCAGGTGTTCGGCGAGCCGGACCTGGAGCGGCTGTGGGAGGCCGTTGCCCAGTCGGTCCGGCTCGACGAGCCGGACCCGGTCGCGTCGTGGCGGGCCCACGTGGACAAGCTCCACCGCCGCTGCGAACAGCTCAATGCGCTCGGTCTCGACGCCGTGCGCTTCTCGGGGCCGGGCACCGATCTCACGATCGGACTCGTTCCCGGCGGCCGCTGGACCGGCGGCGGGATCGAGACGCGGGACGGCATCGCCCACGTCCCGAACCTGCCGACGGAAGAGGTCTTCGCGTGCCCCGACTGGCGCCGGACCGAGGGCAGCGTGCGCTCGACCCGGCCGCTCGCGCTCGGCGGCACCGTCGTGCGCGATCTCGAGGTGAGGTTCGCCGGCGGCGAGTGCGTCGAGGTGACCGCCTCGTCGGGCGCCGGGGCCGTGCAGGCGCAGATGGACGTCGACGGCTTCGGGAAGCGGCTCGGGGAGGTCGCCCTCGTCGACGGCGAATCGCGTGTCGGCCAGACGGGAATCACCTTCTTCGACACGCTCTTCGACGAGAACGCGACCTGCCACATCGCCTACGGCTCGGCCGTGACCTTCGGCCTCGACGGCCTCGACGACCTGTCGCCGGACGAGTTGCGCGACCGCGGCATCAACGTCTCCTCGGTGCACACCGACTTCATGATCGGCGGCCCGGAGGTGGCAGTGGACGGCGTCACCGCCGACGGGCGGACCGTCCCGATCCTCAGGGAAGACACATGGCAGCTCTAGCACCCGACGAACGACTGGCCCGCTACGCCGAACTGGCGGTGCGCGTCGGAGCGAACGTCCAGGCAGGGCAAACGGTCTTCGTCCGAACGCAGATCGAGCACGCGCCGCTCGCGCGCGCGATCACCCGAGCCGCCTACGAGGCGGGCGCCTCGTACGTCGACGTCTCCTATCGCGACTCGCACATCCGCAAGGCGATGATCGAGCTCGGCTCCGACGAGGCGCTGACCTACACCCCGGACTGGCTCAAGACGGCGTTCAACGCAATGGAGGGCAACGCGATGATCGCGACGACCGGCGACCCGGAGCCCGAGCTCCTGGCCGAGCTCGACGGCGAGCGGGTGGGGAGAGCGCAGATGACGGCACTGGCCGAGATCGTGCGCACGCAGATGCGGGAGCGCTCGGTTGCCTGGACCGCCGTCGCCTATCCGAACGACGGCTGGGCGAGCCAGGTCTTCGGCGAGCCGGACGTCGAGCGCCTCTGGGAGGCCGTCGCGTTCTGCACGCGCCTGGACGAGGCCGATCCGGTCGCCGCCTGGCGGGAGCACATGGCCCGCCTCGAACGCCGCTCGGCCGGGCTCAACGAGCTCCAGCTCGATGCAATCCACTACAGGGGCCCCGGCACGGACTTCACGGTCGGGCTGCTCCCGGACGCGCGCTGGATGTCGGCGCTCTTCCACACGGCGTCGGGGCTCGAGTACGTGCCCAACATGCCGACCGAGGAGGTCTTCACGAGCCCCGACTCCCGGCGGGCCGAGGGGACGATCCGTTCGACCCGTCCGCTGGCGCTGCTGGGAGACATCGTCGAGGGCCTCCAGCTCACCGTCCGGGACGGCAAGATCGTCGACGTTCAGGCCGACCAGGGCGCCGACGTCGTCCGGGGCCAGCTCGCGGCTGACGAGCGCGCGCCGTACTTCGGGGAACTGGCGCTCGTCGACGGCACCTCCCGCGTCGGGAGGACGGACCTCACCTTCTTCGACACGCTCTTCGACGAGAACGCAACCTGCCACATCGCCTACGGCTTCGGGGTCCCCGAGGTCTTCGAGGGAGAGCCCAGCGATGGCATGAACGTGTCGTCCGTGCACACCGACTTCATGGTGGGGGGGCCCGAGCTCGAGGTGGACGGCGTGACGAAGGACGGGAGGTCGATCCCGATCCTGCGCGAGGACACATGGCAACTACCCGACTGACCCACGAGCAACGTCTCGCGCGCTACGCCGACCTGGCGGTCCGGGTGGGCGCGAACGTGCAGCCGGGGCAGCTCGTCGAGGTAATGGCGCGGGTCGAGCACGCGCCCGTCGCCCGCGCGGTCACGCGCGCTGCCTACGAAGCCGGTGCACGCTACGTGGACGTCGCCTACACCGACCAGCACATTCGCCGGGCCTTGATCGAGTTCGCCGCCGACGACATCCTCTCGTGGACGCCGCCCTGGCTCCTCGAACGCGCCGTCGAGATCGGCGACGTGAATGCGGCGATCGTGGCGCTGACCGGAGATGCCGAGCCGGAGCTCCTGGCCGACCTGCCGGGCGAGCGGGTCGGCAGAGCGCGGATGCTCGAGCTCGCGCACGAGAGCAACCGCCAGGTCAACGAGCAGCTCAACAACTGGACAGTCGTCGGCGTGCCCAACGAGGGCTGGGCCAGGCAGATGTTCGGGGAGCCCGACGTCGACCGTCTGTGGGAGGTGGTCGAGTACTGCGTACGGCTCGACGAGGACGATCCCGTCGCGGCCTGGCGCGCGCACGTGCAGCGGATCGGCGCCCGCGCACGGGCGCTCAACGAGCTGCAGGTCGACCGGCTCCGGTTCACCGGGCCCGGGACGGATCTGACGGTCGGCCTCCTGCCCGAGTCCCGCTGGCAGGGGTGCGAGTCGGTGACCGCGACCGGCATCACCTACGTCGCCAACATGCCGACCGAGGAGGTCTTCACGACCCCCGACTGCCGCCGGACCGAGGGAGTGGTGCGCTCGACCCGCCCACTCGCGCTCTACGGACAGGTCGTGAAAGGGCTCGAGGTGCGATTCGAGGCCGGGCGGATCGTCGAGCTGCACGCCGACGAGGGCGAGGATGTGGTCCGCGGCCAGCTGAACACCGATCCGAAGGCACCGTTCCTCGGCGAGGTCGCGCTCGTCGACGGTCGCTCGCGCATCGGCAAGACGGGCCTGACGTTCTTCGACACGCTCTTCGACGAGAACACGACGTGCCACGTCGCGTACGGCAGCGCCTACGCCGAGGCGGTCGAGGGCGGCGTGATCGACGGCGTCAACGTGTCGACCGTGCACACCGACTTCATGATCGGCGGACCGGAGGTGGCGGTCGACGCGGTCCTGCCCGACGGCACCGAGGTGCCGCTGCTCCGCGACGACGTCTGGCAGCTCGCCGAGAGCTGACACCCAGACCTCCCCTGCGCAAGGGCTCACTCCACCAGGCCGTCCATGTCGATCACGTGGAACCGCAGGAGCCGTGCCCGACCGTTTCAGTGTCCGACCCTGCGATCCACTCGCGTAGCTCAGGCCGATGGGGCCGATCGAACCTCGACCCGCCGGAGGCCCCTGCGCCCTAGTCGGCCAGCGCCTTGCGGACGAGCTCTGCGTTCGCGTCCCACACCTCGCGCGGGGTGGGCGGCAGGATGTCGTCCCAGATCGCCGCGAACGAGCTCCGCAGCTGCTCCATGCGTGCGGTGCGCGCCATGAACCAGATGTGGCAGTGCTCGGAGCCTTCGCCCCAGCGTCCGATGTGAACGTTGCCGACGCCCGGTATCGACGAGACCGCGCGTTGGATGCGGAGGAGCAGCGGCCCGAGCTCCGCGGCGTGCTGGTGGTCGAGGTCGGGGAAGTCGAGATGCGCGCGCGTCTCGAGCAGGCACACGAACGGGAGCCCTGACGGCTCGCGCAGCGGCCGGAGCATCCAGCGCTCGTCGTACCAGATCGCAGACTGGACGCCGTTCCTGCACGCCTTGCAGTCCCCGCCGACACCGTGGCGCGGCTTCTCCTCCGCGACTGGCGGCTCGAGCTCCTTCGGCGCGAGGTCGCCCACGAACGGCCACGACTCCCAGTCCTCGACGGGCGGCATCCGCAGGCCGGTGCGGGCGCGCTCCCAGAACTGTTCGGGCGTCTCGGGCACGCTGTCATCATACGAGCGGCATGGAGTGGCCGAAGCGGTTCTACGAGCGCAAGCGCGGCGAAGGCTGCCCCATCTGTGAGGAGGGCCGCCCGGACGAGACCGACCATGGCATCCGCTTCTTCGCGGGCGAGCTGACCGATGCATATCTGAGTCGCGGCGGCGTCCAGCGCGGCCTCTCCCACGTCTACTACCGAGGGGGACACGTCGTCGAGCCGACCGAGCTATCCGCGCCGGAGGCGATGCGCTTCTGGCTCGAACTGCTGCACGCGGGACGCGCGATCGAGCGCGTCTTCGGGCCGGTGAAGATGAACTACGACATCCTCGGCAACTCGGTGCCGCACCTGCACGTCCACCTCGTCCCACGCTACGCGGACGACCCGCGTCCCGAGTGGCCGTTCCCGTTCCCGGAAGAAGACCCGCCGCCGTTCGCCGAGGACGAGGTTCGCGCAGACGCCGAGCGCCTCCGGGTCTCGTGTCAGGCGCCCTTGGACGCCCTCTCGTAGGCGCTCGCCGGCGCCTCAGGCACCGCGCGGTGTCTGTGGTGAATAAATGGAAGCTGGTGCCTGATCACCTCACGGTGTCAGACACCAGCTTGCTCAGTCCGTTTCGGCCACCGGCGGCGCATCGGGCGCCGCGGAGACACCGATCACCTCGGGCGGCGCGGGCGGCACGACCGTGATCTCGACCTCTTCGTCGTCCTTGCGGGCGACGAGGATCGTCGAGCCCGGCTCGAGCTGCCGGCCGAGGACGAAGTCCGCGAGCGGGTCCTCGATGTACCGCTGGATCGCGCGGCGCAGCGGGCGGGCGCCCATGGCGGGGTCCCAGCCCTTCTCGACGAGCAGGTCCTTCGCCTCCGGGGTGAGCTCGATCGTCACCTCGTGCTCGGCCATCTGCACGCGCAGGCGGTTCATGAGCAGGTCGACGATCTGCAGGATCTCGTCCTTCGCGAGCTTCGGGAAGACGATGATCTCGTCGATGCGGTTCAGGAGCTCGGGGCGGAAGACCTTCTTGAGGTCGCCCATCACCCTGGTCTTCATGTCGTCGTAGGTCAGGCCGTCCTCGTTCGACATGTTGAAGCCGAGCGAGACGTTCTTCGAGATCGACGCCGAGCCGATGTTCGAGGTCATGATCACGATCACGTTCCGGAAGTCGACCTTGCGGCCCTGCGAGTCGGTCAGCTTCCCGTCCTCGAGGATCTGCAGCAGGATGTTGAACACGTCCGGATGCGCCTTCTCGATCTCGTCGAAGAGCACGACCGAGTACGGCTTGCGGCGCACCGCCTCGGTGAGCTGGCCGCCCTCGTCGTAGCCGATGTAGCCCGGGGGCGACCCGACGAGGCGGGACACGGCGTGCTTCTCCATGTACTCCGACATGTCGATCTGGATCATCGCGTCCTCGTCGCCGAACAGGAACTCGGCGAGCGTCCGCGCGAGCTCGGTCTTCCCGACACCCGACGGCCCGAGGAAGATGAACGAGCCGGTCGGCCGCTTCGGGTCCTTGATCCCGGCGCGGGCCCGGCGGATCGACTTCGAGACGGCGATGATCGCAGCGTCCTGGCCGATCACGCGCTTGTGCAGCTCCTCCTCCATGCGGACGAGCCGCTGCGACTCCGCCTCCGTGAGCTTGAACACCGGAATGCCGGTCCACATCGAGACGATGTCGGCGATCTCCTCCTCGCCGATCTCCGGCTGCTCGGTCTGCTCCTCGGCCCGCCACTGCTCCTCCAGCTCGCGCTTCTTCTGCGTGAGCTTGCGCTCCTTGTCGCGCAGCGACGCCGCCTTCTCGAACTCCTGGTTCTCGATCGAGCTTTCCTTGTCCTTGCGGACCTTCTCGATCTCCTCCTCGAGCTCGCGATACCGCGGCGGCGCGCTCATCGTCTTGATGCGCATCCGCGAGGCGGCCTCGTCGATCAGGTCGATCGCCTTGTCGGGCAGGTGCCTGTCCTGGATGTATCTGTCGGCCAGGGTGGCCGCCGCTTCGAGCGCCTCGTCGGTGATCTTGCACCGGTGATGCGCCTCGTAGCGGTCGCGGAGCCCGCGCAGGATCTGCACCGTGTCGTCCGTGCTCGGCTCCTCGACGCGGATCTGCTGGAAGCGCCGCTCGAGCGCGGCGTCACGCTCGAGGTACTTGCGGTACTCGTCCAGCGTCGTCGCGCCGATCGTCTGCAGCTCGCCGCGGGCGAGTGCAGGCTTGAGGATCGAAGCAGCGTCGATCGCGCCCTCGGCGGCGCCCGCCCCGACGAGATTGTGCAGCTCGTCGATGAACAAGATGATGTCGCCGCGCTGGGTGATCTCCTTCATCACTTTCTTCAGGCGCTCCTCGAACTCACCGCGGTACTTCGAGCCGGCCACGAGCGCCGCGAGGTCGAGCGTGTAGATCTGCTTGTTCTTCAGCAGGTCCGGCACCTGGTTCGAGGAGATACGGGATGCGAGGCCTTCCACGACGGCGGTCTTGCCGACGCCGGGCTCGCCGATCAGAACCGGGTTGTTCTTGGTGCGGCGGCTCAGGATCTGCATGACCCGCTCGATCTCCGTCTGGCGGCCGACGACCGGGTCGAGCTTCCCCTCCTGGGCCTGCTTGGTCAGGTTGCGGCCGAACTGGTCGAGGAGCTTCGAGCTCTTGCCCTTCTCGCCCGACGCGCCGGCGGTGCCACCCTGCCGGCGGCCGGGGCCGGAGAGCATGCGGATGATCTCGTTGCGGATCTTCTCGGCGTCGGCGTCGAAGTCGAGCAGGATGCGCGCCGCGACGCCCTCGTTCTCGCGCACGAGCCCGAGCAGGATGTGCTCGGTGCCGATGTAGTTGTGGCCGAGGGACAGCGCTTCGCGCAACGCCAGTTCCAGCACCTTCTTCGCGCGCGGCGTGAAGGGGATCTGGCCGGTGGTGACCTCGTCGCCCTGGCCCACGATCCTGGCCACCTGGGCACGAACCTCTTCCACGGTGATGTCGAGCGACTCGAGCACACGCGCAGCGAGACCTTCTTCCTCGCGCAGCAGGCCGAGCAGGATGTGCTCGGTCCCGATGTAGTTGTGCTTGAGAGCGCGCGCCTCGTCCTGCGCGAGAACGACGACCTGGCGAGCCCGTTCTGTGAACCGTTCGAACAAGTTGAGACCTCTCTCCGCCTCACGGCGGCGCGAACCGTTTGCCTTTTCCGAGGGGCCTATCGTACTCCCCTTCCCGGGTGTCCCGCCGTGACACACCTGGGGGATCTTCACGTAAGGCCCTGCCGGGCCTGGCGGCGGACGGGGCGGGCTCAGGCGCCCGGGCGGTCGCGCTGGGCGGGAAACAGGATCACGTCGCGGATCGAGTCCTTGCCGGCGAGCACCATCGTGAGGCGGTCGATGCCGAGGCCGATCCCGCCCGTCGGCGGCATGCCGTAGGAGAGGGCCTCGACGTAGTCCGGATCTCCCTGCTCCGCCTCGGCGTTGCCCCCGGCCCCCTCCTCCGCCTGCATCGCGAAGCGGGCCGCCTGCTCGTCGGCGTCGTTGAGCTCCGAGAAGGCGTTCCCGAGCTCCATCCCGCCCACGTAGTACTCGAAGCGCTCGACGATCCTCGGATCGGCATCGGTGACGCGGGCGAACGGCGAGAGCTCGATCGGGTAGTCGTAGAGGATCGTCGGCTCGATCAGACGCGGCTCGATGTAGGCGGTCACCGCCTTGTCGACGAGCTGCGACCACGTCTTGTCGCGCGACACGTCGATGCCCCGTTCCTCCAGGCGTCCTTTCAGGTCGTCGTAGTCCGTCGTCCAGAGGTCGAACTCGGCCAGCTCGTCGATCAGCCGCATCCTCTTCCACGGCGCCTTCAGGTCGACCTCGTGCCCCTTGAAGGTCACCTTCGTCGTGCCCAGAGCCTCGAGCGCGACGAACTCGATCAGGTTCTCGATCCGGCGCATCGTGTCCTGGTAGTCGGCGTATGCCTCGTACCACTCGAGCATCGTGAACTCGGGGTTGTTCTTGTACGTCACGCCCTCGTTGCGAAAGTCCTTGCCGATCTCGTACACCTTCTCGAGCCCGCCGACGATCAGCCGCTTCAGATAGAGCTCGGTCGCGATCCGCAGGTAGAGATCCTGGTCGAGCACGTTGTGGTGCGTGACGAACGGCTCCGCAAACGCTCCTCCGTATCGCGGCTGGAGGACCGGCGTCTCGACCTCGATGAAGCCCTCGCCGTCGAGGTAGCGCCGGACCGCCGTCACGATGCGGGCGCGCAGCATGAAGTCCTCGCGCACTTCCTCGTTCATCAGCAGGTCGAGGTAGCGCTTGCGGTAGCGCTGCTCGATGTCGGTCAGGCCGTGGAAGGTGTCCGGCAGCGGCGAGCGGTTCCGCGACAGGAGCACGAGCTCGTCCACGACGAGGGAGGGCTCACCGCGGCGCGACTTCGTCGGCCTGCCGGTGACGCCGACGACGTCCCCGAGATGCACGTCGACCTCGCCGGTGCGCGCCGCCGGGCACAGGAGCTGGATCCGTCCGCTGCGGTCGACGAGATCGAGGAAGACGAGCTTCCCCATGTCGCGGCGCGCCAGCACCCGGCCGGCGAGCCTGCGTGCCTCGGGGCCTTCCTCGCCCGGCTCCACGCCGTCCGCCTCGGCACGCACGCGCGCGATCTCGTCGCGGTCGGGGAACCTCTTCGGCGGCTGGCTCACGGCCACTTGACCATAGCCCAGGCGTGCGGGCCGTTCTCGGGCGTCGACCCCTCCTGCACGACCTCGAAGCCGTGCCCTTCGTAGAACGGGAGGTTGACCACGCTGTTCGTCAGCAGCACGGCGGGCAGCCCGTCCCTGGCCGCCGCGGTCAGGCCGGGCTGCAGGAGGGCGGAGCCGACGCCCTGACGCTGCGCCGACGGGTCGACGCCGATCCCGGCGAGGTACCAGTGCGGGCCCGGCATCACCTCGGCCCGGAGCGCCTCGACCGCGCCCCCGTAGGAGAGGAACGGGCCGGTCGCGGTGCCGAGACGCAGGGGCGTCGCGACGAGCGCGCGGAGCGTCGGCCCGACCCGCATCGCCGCGCGGCCCGGCGCCATCCAGCGTGCCGCGCCGAGCACCCGGCCGGGCGTCGCCCACACCTCGGCGGCAGTCACGTCGAAGCCGACGCGGAAGAGCCACGGGAGCAGGCGTGCGCGCCGCTCGGGGTCGGGGATCAGCCAGACCCAGGCGGGGTCGTCCTGAAACGCACGCGCGAGCATGTCGCTCGCCTCGCCGAGCCTCGCCCGTTCCAGCCGCACGATCTCCACCGCGCGAGCGTAAAGGTGTCTGACACGACCGTGTCAGACACCTGCCCGGCTCAGGCCGCTTTGATCTCCATGATCTTGAACTTCAAAGCGCCGCGAGGGGCGGTGACCTCGACGACCTCGCCCTTCTTCTTCCCCATGATCGCCTTGCCGACCGGCGACTCGTTCGAGAGCTTGTTCTCGGCCGGGTTCGCTTCGGCGGAACCGACGATGTGGTACTCGAAGGTCTTGTTCGCCTGCATGTCGCGCAGGCGGACGTGCGAGCCGATCGAGACGGCGTCCTTCAGGATCTCCTTCTTCGTGATCACGCGAGCCGAGAGCAGACGCTCCTCGAGCTGGGCGATCTTGTGCTCGAGCATCGCCTGCTCGTTCTTCGCGTCGTCGTACTCGGCGTTCTCGGCGATATCGCCGAATTCGCGGGCAACACGGATCCGTTCGGCCACCTCGCGGCGCTTGTCGCCGCGCAGGTGATCGATCTCCTGCTGGAGCTTCTTGTAGCCCTCAGATGTGAGGATGACTTCCTTCAACAGAACTTCCTCCTGACCCCGTCAGAAACGGGCGGGAATGGTAGCGACCCCGTCAAGTCGGCCGCAACTCTGCCCGGCTACCCTTCACGGCCTGTGAACCTCGACCTGGCAGACACCTGGCGGATCGGCGCGGTCGAGATCCCCGGCCGGGTCGTCCTGGCGCCGATGGCGGGCGTCTCCGTGCAGGCCTTTCGCCGCCAGGGCCGGCGGTACGGGGCCGGCCTCGTGTGCTCGGAGATGGTCTCGGTGGCCGGGATCCGGCACCGGAACGAGAAGACCCTCGGCTACCTGCGCGTGAGCTCGGACGAGCACCCGCTGGCGATCCAGATCTTCGGGTCCGACCCGGGCGCGATGGCCGAGGCCGCGCGCATGGTCGAGGCCGCGGGCGCGGACATCGTCGACATCAACTTCGGCTGCCCGGTCAAGAAGGTGACGAAGACCGGTGCGGGCGCGTCGCTGCTGGACGATCCGGATCACGCGTGCCGTATCGTCGAGGCCGTGGCCGGGGCGACGCCGCTCCCGGTCTCCGTGAAGATGCGGCGCGGCGTCGAGAACGGCTCGCGGAGGTGCCTACTCGTCGGCCCGCGGCTTGCCGGTTCGGGCGCCGCCTCGCTGACCCTGCACCCGCGCTCGGCCAAGCAGATGTACACCGGCACAGCCGACCATGCGCTGACCGCCGAGCTCGTCTCGCTGGTCGACGTCCCGGTGATCGCCTCGGGCGACATCAACACGCGTGCGCGTGCCCAGGCCGTGCTCGCGACGACGGGCGCGGCCGCGGTGATGATCGGCCGTGCCGCGCAGGGCAATCCCTGGGCGCTCGCCGAGATCGTCGGCGACGATCATGAGCCGTCGCGCGAGGAGGTCGTCGCGGAGCTCCTGCTCTTCATGCGCGAGACGGTGCGTGAGCTTGGCGAGCAGCGCGCCTTCGGCTTTCTGAAGAAGTTCTACGGCTGGTACCTCGGCCGCGGGCGCTTTCCACGGCCGTTCAAGCAGGAGCTCGTGATGCTCCCGACCCTGGCCGAGGTGGAGCAGCGCCTCTTCGCCGCCGCCCCCGGCGCGCGCTTCATCCTCGAGCGGCTGCTCCGCGAAGTGCCCGCCCCACAGAACGAGGTGCTCCTCGACTCGCTGCCCATCTCGATCTACGGCGGCGGTTGAGAAACGAAACTCGCGAACCTGGTTCCGGCTGCGCCGGAATCAGGTTCGGTGCCTAGACGAACCTGATTCGCCGCAGGCGAACCAGGTTCGCGCGTTTCGGCCTAGGGGCGGTTCCGCCCCCAGACGATCCGTAGCCCCTGCAGGGTCAGCTCCTGGTCGACCGCGGTGATCGTCTCGGAGTGCGGCGCGATCAGGTCGGCGAGCCCTCCGGTCGCGACGACGGGGGCCTCGAGCGCGCCGAGCTCGGTGCGGATCCGGCCGACGATCGCGTCGACCTGCCCGGCGAAGCCGTAGACGAGCCCCGACTGCAGCGCAGCGGTCGTCGTCTGGCTGATCACCCGCTCGGGCGCGGCGAAGGGCACCTTCGGCAGCCGTGCCGCGCGGGCGAAGAGCGCGTCCATCGACACCTCGACGCCGGGCGCGAGCACGCCGCCGGCGAACTCGCCGGCCGCGTTGACGACGTCGAAGTTCGTCGAGGTGCCGAAGTCGACCACGACGGCCGGTGCGCCGTGCCGGTCGCGGGCGGCGACCGCATTCGCGATCCGGTCCGGGCCGACCTCACGCGGGTCGTCGTAGCGAATCGGCATCCCGGTCGAGACGCCTGGCCCGAGCACGAGCAGCTCGGTGCCCGCCCACCGCTCCGCGAACGCCTCGTACTCGCGCACGAGCAGCGGCACCGACGAGCACAGGACGATCCCGTCGAGCGTCTCCAGGTCGACGAACGCACGGAGCAGCACTGCGAGCTCGTCACCGGTGTGCGTGCGGTCGGTCCCGACGCGGAACTGCTCGGTGAGCGTCGCATCGGCGAACAGCCCGAAGACCGTCTGGGTGTTCCCGACATCGATCGCGAGCAGCATGGCGCAAGGGTGTCAGACACCGATGGTGTCCGACACCTCTACAGGTCTTCGATCTCGCTCCGGCCCTCGCCGATGCGCTTCGCCAGCGCCTCGGCGGTCAGCACCGGCTCGTCGCCGTCGCCGCGCAGCTCCTCGATCGTCACGTCGCTGGACGTGTACACCTCGGCGCGCGGGATCATCCGCGTCGGGCGGTTCTTGTCCCACACCCACACATCCTCCATCTTCAGGTGGAAGAACGGATAGTTCGGCTGGGGGACGTACTGCATGTCCAGCTTGTTGCACAGGTACGTCGCATCCTGGGTGAGGACGCAGTACCGGAAGAGGGAGAAGACCGCCGCGTATTCCTTCTTCAGACGCAGCTCGGCCTCGGCCTCGAACTCGTCGAGCTCGTCGAGGTGGCTCACCCGGTTGATTGTAGCCCTGCCAGGACAGCCTGGACCGTGCCGGAACCCGGAATTCTCCGTGACGGAACGAGCTCGGCGAGCGGCTCGAGCACGAACAGCCGCTCCTCGAGGTGCGGATGCGGCACCACGAGGCCGGGCTCGTCGAGCTCCTCGTCGCCGTAGAGCAGCAGGTCGAGGTCGATCGTCCGCGGCCCCCACTGCTGTCCCGGCCGCTCGCGGCCGAGGCGCCGTTCGACGTCGAGCAGCTGGTCGAGGAACGCCCTGGCGCCGAGCGGCGTGTCCACCTCGGCGACGGCGTTCAGGAACCGCGGCTGCTCCTCGTAGCCCCACGGCTCGGTCTCGATGATCGTCGAGAGCCGGGTCGCTCCGATCAGCGCGGCGGCCTCGCGGATCAGAGCCTCGCGATCGCCGAGATTCGAGCCGAGCCCGACGTAGGCGACCGTCACGGCCGCTCGACGGTGACGGCGGAGTACTCGACCGTCATCCCGGCCGGCTCGACCTGAGGCTTGCGCACGCGGAGGCGCAGCGACTCCGGCGAGAAGCGATCCATGAGCACGTCGGCGACGCGCGTGGCCAGTGCCTCGAGCAGGTCGAACCGCTCCCGGTCGGAGACCTCGCGAATCGCGCTTGCGACATGCGTGTAGTCGAC
Organism: uncultured Thermoleophilia bacterium; assembly: GCA_963722065.1. Lineage (GTDB taxonomy): Bacteria > Actinomycetota > Thermoleophilia > Gaiellales > Gaiellaceae > PALSA-600. The sequence goes on from CAVRMI010000030.1 coordinate 18,838, forward strand.
GGCGTCGCCGAGCCGGTCCGTGGCACCACGGTCGCCCACCTCGAGCTGCACGTCGAAGAGGAAGAGCTGCCCGAGCCGCTGCTCCGCCTCCTCGACTCCGTGGTGCCCGAACACCTCGAGACCGCTGAGCTCGACGATCACCCGGCCACCGCCCTCGCGACGGTGAGCGCCTCCACGTGCTCGCGCACGTCGTGCACGCGCAGGATCGAGGCGCCACGGTCGAAGGCGCTGACCGCCGCGCCGACCGACGCAGCGGCCGAGCCGACCTTCGCGTCGGCACTGCCCGTGAGCTTTCCCAGCGAGCTCTTGCGCGAGAGGCCGAGCAGCAGCGGGCGCCCGATCGCCGCCAGCTCGTCCAGCCTGCGCACGAGCTCGAGGTTGTGCGCGACCGTCTTCCCGAAGCCGATCCCCGGGTCGAGACAGACGTGCTCCTCCCGCACCCCGGCCGCAACGGCGAACGCAAGCCGCTCCTCGAGGAACTGCTTCACCTCCGAGACGACGTCGTCGTAGGTCGGGTCGATCTGCATCGTGCGCGGCTCGCCCTGCATGTGCATGAGGCAGAGATAGCAGCCGGCGTCGGCGACCACTCCGGCGAGCTCCGGGTCGCCGCGCAGCGCCGTCACGTCGTTGATCAGCTCGACGCCGAGCTCGAGTGCACGGCGCGCCACAGCGGCTTTCGAGGTGTCGACCGAGACGGGGGCGCCGCCGAGGTCGAGCAGCACCTGCTCGATCCGGTCGAGCTCCTCGCCCGCGCTCACGCCCTCTGACCCCGGCCGGGTCGACTCGCCGCCGACGTCGACGATCGCCGCTCCGCAGTCGAGCATCCCCCACGCCGCGGTCACCGCCGCCTCGACGCGGAGATGCACGCCGCCGTCCGAGAAGGAGTCGGGCGTGACGTTGATCACGCCCATCACCGACGGAGCAGGGAAGCGTTCGCCGATCGGCGCGCGGGCGTTTGACACACCCGAATAATGGCGTGATGGACCCGGGCTGGCGCTACCTCGGCCACATCTCGAAGCGGCTGCGGTGGACGATCGCCGGCGCGGTCGTCTCCGGGCTCGCCTGGCAGGGCGCCGTGATCGTCGCCCCGCTGGTGATCCGGCACGCCGTCGACTCGGGGATCCTGGCCGGAAGCCGGTCCGCGCTCTGGTGGTCGTGCGCCGCGCTCGTCGCACTCGGCGCGGTCGAGGCGGCGGCCGGCGGGAGCCGCCACTACTTCGCGATCCGCAACCGCGCACTCGCCGACGCAAACGTTCGCGACTCGATCTTCCGGCGCGCGCTGGAGCTCGACGCCCGCTACCACGACCGGGTCGGAGCCGGTGAGCTGATCTCGCGCGCCTCGAACGACGCCGAGCTGATCGCCCGCCTGTTCGACGCGATCGGGCACACCGTCGGCTACCTGCTCACCGTGGTCGCGGCGGCTGTGGTGCTGGGCGTGATCGACTGGCCGCTCGCCCTCGCTGTCCTCGCGCCGCTCCCGTTCGTCAGCCTCGGCTTCGGGCGCTACTCGAAGCGCTATGCCGAGCGCACCAGGGTGAACCAGGAGCAGCTCGGAGAGCTGACCTCGCTCGTCGAGGAGACGATCGCCGGGATCCGCGTGGTCAAGGGCCTCGGCGCGGGCGATCAGCTCGCCGCTCGGTTCCGGCGCAAGTCGAACGAGGTCGTCGAGACCGCTCTCGACGTAGCCGACGTCGACGCGGTATTCCTGCCGGTGCTCGAGGCCCTGCCGCTGATCGGGCTCCTCGTCGTGCTCTGGTACGGCGCGCACCGGGTCCTGACCGACCAGATCACGGTCGGGACGTTCGCGCTGTTCGCGTTCTACCTCGTGCTCCTCGTGAACCCGCTGCGCACGATCGGCCAGCGCGTGAGCACCTTGCAGCGCGCGGCCGCTGCGGCGCGCCGCGTCGTCGACGTGTTGCACGCCGAACCGGTCGTCGTCGAGTCGGCCCGCGCGCGGTCGTTCCCCGAGCAGGCGGACGTCCGCTTCGACGGTGTGCGGTTCTCGTACGGAGACGAGCAGCCCATCCTCGACGGCTTCACACTCGAGATCCCCGCCGGCACCTCGCTCGCGCTGGTCGGGAGCACGGGCTCGGGGAAGTCGACCGCGGCGGCCCTGCTCGCCCGCTTCTACGACCCGAACGCCGGGTCGGTGACGATCGGCGGGGTCGACGTGCGCGAGCTCCGCCTCGACGAGCTTCGCCGCGGCGTCGGGCTCGTCTTCGAGGAGACCTTCCTCTTCGGCGACACCGTCAGCGGCAACGTCGGCTTCGGCTCGCCCGAGGCAGACCACGACGCGATCCTGCGGGCGACCCGGCTCGCCGGCGCCTCCGAGTTCGTCGAGGACCTCCCAGACGGATACGAGACGGTGCTCGGAGAACGCGGCTTCTCGCTGTCGGGCGGCCAGCGGCAGCGCATCGCGATCGCGCGGGCCATCCTCACCGACCCGCAGGTGCTGATCCTGGACGACGCGACCTCGGCGGTCGACGCGACGAAGGAGCACGAGATCCGCGCGGCGCTCGCAGAGGTGATGACCGGGCGCACCACACTGGTGATCGCCCACCGGCCGGCGACGATCGCGCTCGCCGACCGCGTCGCCGTCGTCGAGCACGGCAGGGTGGTCGAGCAGGGCGTCCATGCCGATCTCCTCGTGCGCTCCGCCCGGTACCGCGAGCTGCTGGCGCTCGCGGACGCGGAGGCCGCCGCATGAGACTGAGGCGTAGGCTCGACGAAGCCTCACAAGGAGCGACGGCGCCGGCTTCAGCGGCGCCGAGAGCGGGACTGCAATGCATCGGGCCGATCCTGCGGCCGCAGAGGCGGCTGATCGTGGCGGCGGGGCTGGCGATGATCGGAGCGACCGTCGTTTCGCTCACCTCGCCGCTCCTCATCAAGATCGCGATCGACCGCGGGATCGAGGACCACGACGTGCACGCGATCGACCTGATCGCCGTCCTGTTCATCGCACTCGTCATCGTGCGCCCCCTGCTCGAGCGCGCGATCGTGCTCTGCAGCGCGCGGGCCGGCGAGCGGTTCCTCGGTGACCTGCGCGTCGCCGCCTACGAGAAGCTCCAGGCACTGTCGATGCCGTTCTTCGAGCAGCAGCGCGCGGGGGAGCTCGTGTCGCGGCTGACGGCGGACGTGCAGACGCTCACGACCTTCACCCGGCTCGTGCTCGTCGAGGTGGTCGGATCGGTCCTTCTGTTCGTCGTCTCGATCGTCATCCTCATCTGGCTCTCGCCACTGCTCTCGCTGGTGATGCTCGTCTCGGTGCCGGTGCTCACATGGTCGTCCCTGCGCTACGGCAGGCGCTCGCGCCCGGCATTCCTCGCATTGCGCGACCGCGTCGCGGACACGATGTCGTCGCTTCAGGAGGGCCTGGCCGGCGTCCGGGTCGTGCAGTCGTTCGGACAGGAAGCCGACCGTTATACGTCCTACCGCCGCCGGTCGAACGCACAGGTCTCCGCCTGGCAGCGCATCTCGCTCGTCAACATCGGGTTCTTCCCGGCGATCGCCTTCGCCCAGTCACTCGCGCTCGCGGCCGTGCTCGTGGCCGGCGGCTACCTGGAGCGGCATGGCCGCGTCACGGTCGGGACGATCGTCGCGTTCGCGCTCTACCTAATCTCGCTCTTCGATCCGATCGCCCGGCTGGGCGACTGGTTCAGCGAGTTCCAGTCCGGGCGTGCCGCGCTCGCCAAGATCGCCACGCTCCTCGAGGAGCCGGTCACCGTGCCCTCGGGCACGGGCGCGCTGCCCGAGGCCGGGGCCCTCGTCGTGGAGAACGTGACGTTCTCTTACGGGGAGGCCGCGCCTGCGGTCGACGGCGTGTCGCTCCGGATCGAGCCCGGCGAGCAGATCGCGCTCGTGGGCGCCACCGGCGCGGGCAAGTCCAGCCTTGCCAAGCTGCTCGTGCGCGCGTACGACCCGAACGAGGGCCGCGTCACCTACGGCGGCGTCGACCTGCGCTCCGCACAGCTCGGCGCACTGCGGCGCCGCATCATGTTCGTCCCGCAGGAGGGCCACCTCTTCTCCGGCACGATCGCCGAGAACGTCAAGCTCGCGCGCCCGGAGGCATCGGATGAGGAGACCCGAGACGCGCTGCGCGGGATCGGCGCGCTCGAACGGTTCGAGACCCTGCCCGACGGTCTCGAGACCGATGTCCGATCGCGCGGCGCGCGCCTGTCGAGCGGCGAGCGGCAGCTCGTCTCGCTCGCACGGGCCGCCCTCGCCGATCCGGCGGTGATCGTGCTCGACGAGGCGACCTCGTCGCTCGACCCGCAGACGGAAGCGGCCGTGGAGCAGGCGCTCGCAGTGCTCTCGCAGGGACGGACGATGATCACGATCGCGCACCGCCTCTCGACCGCCGAGCGGGCGGACCGGGTGGCGGTGATGGAATCGAGCCGGCTGGTCGAGATCGCGTCGCACGACGATCTCGTCGCCCAGGGCGACCGCTATGCCCGCCTGTGGGCGAGCTGGCAGGCCGGGCTCACGGCGTAGATGATGGTCCTCCATCCGATTGGAGGACGCGATGGCCGTGAAGCTCTACCGCTGTAGCAACATGTGGGCGAAGTTCGGCGGACACCCCTGCTGGAAGGTCCAGAAGGCACTCGACGAGCAGGGCATCGAGTACGAGGTGGTCGCCGGGCCGTGGCCAAGTCGGAAGAAGCGCACCGCGCTGATCGAGGGCACCGGCCAGTCGAGCTACCCCGCGATCCAGTTCGAGAACGGCAGCTGGTACCGCGAGCAGTCCACGGAGATGGCACAGACGATCCGCGACGGCCGTCTGATGGAGCGCAGCGGCTAGAGGACTTCGGGGGGCGGGGAGCTGATCCCCGGCTCCCACGCATCCCAGAGCGCGTCCAGGTGCTTGAGCGGGAAGTGCCGGAGCACGAGCTTCCACTCGGTCGTCGGCGTCTGGATCGAATCGGCCTGGTGGAGCGTGAACCCGTCGCCGTCGATGGTCGTGAACTCCATCGGCTCGTCGGGCGGCGACAGCGAGACGTGCTTCAGCCCGATGTCGTTGGCCCACACGTAGACATTCCCGCCGTGCTCGAGGACGTACTCGCGCACGTCGGGCTCCGCGACAACGGTGACGTCGGCCATCGCGAAACCCTAGCGCTTGCCGCGCAGCTTGTTCCCGAGGCGTGTCATGAACGACGGCTTCTCGGGCCGCCAGGTCGTCTCGGGCGGCGCCGCCTGGAACGGAGCGAGCGTCGCCGCCTCGGCCTCGCCGATCTTCAGGGTCACCTCGCCCGGGAAGATCGCTCCGACCTGCTCACCGGCCACGTAGCGAACCTGCTTCGGCTCGCCGGACTCGACGGCGAGTCCGTCGAAGATGTCGGCCTGCTTGTCGCCTTCGACCTGCGCGACCGTTCCGACGCTGATGCCGTCGGAGGTGAGCACGTTCCACCCCTGCTGGATCTGAAGCCACGAGACGGGATCCGCCATGGGCGGCACGGTAGCAGGGGCTTTTCCGTATTCACACCCGCGGATGGTGGGGCTATGCTCGGGGCCAAGTGGGAAGCGACGCGCTACCTCGGACCACGAGCCCCGATTCGCTCGAGGCCTCTCCGGCGATCTTCCCGTCGCCGGCACTGGACCGCCTGACGCGGGCCCATCCCGCCACCCCGGCCGTCCTGTTCCTCCCTGCGGTGGGGATCCTCGGCTTCCTCGGCGTTCGCGGCCTCGGCGTCGCCGAGGCCCTGGTTGTAACGGCGGCCGGCTATCTCTTCTGGACCCTCTGCGAGTACTGGGGCCACCGCACCCTGTTCCACTTCGAGCCCGACCACGGCTTCGGCAGGCGCCTGCACTGGATGATCCACGGCGTCCACCACGACCATCCGAACGACCCGCGCCGCCTCGTGCTGCCGCCGGCCTTCTCGATCCCGCTCGCGCTGCTCTTTCTCCTCGTGTTCTACGAGGTGCTCGGTGCTCCGCTCGCGTGGGCGTTCGCGGCAGGCTTCTACCTGGGTTACGTGATCTACGACACGCTGCACTTCCTGCTCCACCACACGCATCCGAAGGGCTCGATCGGCAGACGGCTGCGCGAGCTGCATATGCGACATCACTTCGAGGACGACGAGCGGGGGTTCGGCGTGAGCGCACCCTGGTGGGACATCGTCTTCAGGACGCGCCCACGCCGGCGGGCCGAGCCGCGCCGGCTCGGCCCGGGAGCGACGCCCCCTCCCCGGTGAGCGCCGGCGCCGAGTAGACGGGCCCCCGGGGCCTCGCCGGTCGCCGGGAGCTGCGGCGTTTGCGGCGCAAGTCGACAGCAGCGACGCGATGCTGCATCCTCCCGGCCGATGGCGACGATGCGCGACCTCGACGAGCTCGCTCTCGCGATGCCCCAGACGACGAAGGAGCTTTCCGGCGACGGGCGCCCGTCGTACCTGGTGCACGGCAAGGCGTTCTGTCTCCAACGCGGCCGTCGGCCGGACGCGCTCGATCCGGAGACCGGCGAGCGGCTCGACGACGTGCTGATGTTCCGCGTCGACGGCGCGGAGGCGAAAGAGCTCGTCCTCGCCGATCCTCGCGGCCTGTTCTTCACGACGCCGCACTTCGACGGGTATCCGGCCGTGCTGATCCGGATCCCCGCCCTGGCGCGGCTCGATCGGGACGAGCTGCGTGAGACGGTCGTCGAGGCGTGGCTCACCCGTGCCCAGAAACGCGTCGCAAAGGCCTGGCTCGATGAGCACGATCAGTAGTGCGGGACGACGAAGAGCCCCGCGATCCCGACCGCGAAGACGACGATCGCGAGGATCGAGTCGGGCCCGAGGCGGGCCCAGCAGCGCAGCGGCCGGATCACGACCCCCATCGCGAAGATCGCCGTGAGGGCGACGCCGAGCGAGGCGAGCCAGGCGTTCTGGCTCCCGGCCGTCGGTAGCACCGGCGAGCCGGCGATCAGGTCGGCGACGAGGAACAGGCAGAGCTGGAAGGCGTTGCCGCCGAAGATGTCCCCGAGCGCGAGCGCGTGGTCGCCGAGCCGGACGGCCGCGATGCCGGAGCTGATCTCCGGCAGGGCCGTCGCACCCGCGAGGACGGTTGCGCCGAAGACGACACCGTTGATGCCTGCCCGGTCGGCGAGCGTGTTGCCGCTCATCTCGAGCGCCACACCCGCCGCCAGGGTCACCGTGCAGGCGCCGCCGAAGACCCAGGCGACCTGGGCGGTCGACCGGCTTGCGAACGGATGCGGCTGGGTCGGCAGCGGGTCGCGATGGTGGCGCCGGCCCGGCCGCGAGCCTTCCATGGTGATCCGCCAGCGCGGGCTCTTGCGCACCTTGTTGATCACGTACACGCCGATCGTCCAGACGACGACGATCCCGATCGACGCCGGGCTGACGACGCCGGCGACCGCCGTCGTCGGCGCGAGGAGCGCGCCCATGAGCACTCCCGAGACGACGAGGGTCACGAGCAGCCCTTCGAGCACCGGGCTGAGCGCCCCGACGAGGAAGGTCAGCGGCCGCTCCCGGCCGACGGCGAGGTCGCAGACGACGAGGACCATCGTCTGGACGGCGATGCCGCCGATCAGGTTGCCGGCGGCCAGGCCGAGGTTCCCCTGCGCGGCAGCCGAGATCGTGATCGCGAGCTCGGGCAGGCTGCCCGCCACCGAGAGCAGGAGCAGGCCGCCGAGCTCCTCCCCCAGGCCGAGGCGCACGTCGAGCGCATCGGTCGTCTTCGACAGGGTCATCCCTGCGATCCACGTCGCGGCGGCGGCGACCAGAAAGATCAGAACGAGGAGCGGCGACGCGAGCCCGGTCACGAGCTTCAACTATCGGACGGGCATCGGCTGGCGAGCCTCGCCGGTTGGCCTAGAGTCTCCGACATGGATGACGAGCCTCTCCGGTTGCTGCAGGTCCAGGACGAGTCGGAAGGCGACGAGGTCTGCGCACGGCTCCGCGCCGCCGGGATCAAGTGCGCGGTCGAGCCGCTGCCCGACCCGAACTCGCTCGGATCGATCTTCGGCGGGATGCCCGCCACGGCCCTCTTCGTGCTGGTGAACGAGTCGGACGAGGCGAAGGCGCGGTCGGTGCTCGCCGACCCCTGACCGAGGTCAGGTGCGCTCGTAGCGCGGGCCGTCGGGCGTCTCGACGACCGCGGATCCGAAAGCGGCCAGGGTCACGTCGTTGCGCCTCCCGAACTCCCGCACGGCGTCGCGGAGCTCGGGCGGGCCTGCTTCGGCGACCTGGTCGAAGACCGCGACGGGGTCGAGCCCCAGCCGGCGGGCGCAGTCGTGGTAGGGGGCGAGTGCGCGCGACAGCTCGCCAGGGTCGTCGGCCGCCCACCCCGATCTGCCGGCCGCGAGCATGTTCAGCATCCCGCTGCGAAGGAGCGCGGGAGAACCTCTCCGAAGTGCTTCTGTGGCGCCGTCGCTCACCGGGCTGGGTCGCAGACCTTCGCCGAGGGCCGGAGCTCAGTTAGGAGGCTTCTGGCTCGGGTGGCTGCATGGCCGCTCCGCCGGGGAGCGGGAAGGGGCGCGGCTTCGCGGGGGCGGGGCGGCGCTCCGGCTCCTTGGTCGGCTCCGCCTCCTCGGGCTCCGGATCGGGGAAGACCGCGTCCTCCTGCTCACCGGCGAGCAGGCGCTCGAACTGCTCCTTGTCGATCGTCTCGCGGTCGATCAGGATCTGCGAGATCCGGTGCAGGTCGTCGATGTGCTCGCGCAGCAGGCGCGTCGCGATGTCGTGGCCCTCTTCGATGATGCGGCGGATCTCGTCGTCGATCTCACGGGCGACCTCGTCCGAGTAGTCGGGCTCGTGGCCCATGTCGCGACCGAGGAACGGCATGCCGGAGTCACGGCCGAGGACGCGCGGGCCGAGCTTCTCGCTCATGCCGAACCGCATCACCATCTGCTTCGCGGTCGCCGTCACCTTCTCGATGTCGTTGGCGGCGCCGGTGGTGACCTCGTTGAACACGATCTCCTCCGCGGCGCGGCCGCCCATCGTCATCGCAATCTGTTCGAGGAGCGCCTTGCGCGTGGTCAGGTACCGGTCCTCGGTCGGCAGCGAGACCGTCAGGCCGAGAGCCTGCCCGCGCGAGACGACCGTGATCTTGTGGATCGGGTCGGTGTTCTCGAGGAAGTGGCCGACGAGCGCATGGCCCATCTCGTGGTACGCCGTGATCCGCTGCTCCTTCTCGGAGAGCAGGCGGGCCTTCTTCTCGGGGCCCGCGATCACGCGCATGATCCCCTCCTCGAGCTCCTCCTGCTCGATCACCTTCTTGCCGCGGCGCGCTGCGAGCAGCGCAGCCTCGTTGACGAGGTTCGCGAGGTCGGCGCCCGTGAAGCCGGGCGTACCGGCGGCGAGCGAGTCGAGATCGATCGACGACGCGAGCGGCTTGCCCTTCGAGTGCACCTCGAGGATCTTGCGCCGGCCGTTCCGGTCGGGCCGGTCGACCACGATCTGGCGGTCGAAGCGCCCCGGGCGCAGCAGCGCCGGGTCGAGGATGTCCGGCCGGTTCGTGGCGGCGATCAGGATGATGTTGTCCTTCATCTCGAAGCCGTCCATCTCGACGAGCAGCTGGTTCAGCGTCTGCTCGCGCTCGTCGTGACCGCCGCCGAGACCGGCACCGCGGTGACGTCCGACCGCGTCGATCTCGTCCATGAAGACGATGCACGGCGAGGCCTGCTTGGCCTGCTCGAACAGGTCGCGGACACGTGAGGCGCCGACGCCGACGAACATCTCGACGAAGTCCGAGCCGGAGATGGAGAAGAACGGGACGCCGGCCTCACCCGCGACGGCGCGCGCGAGCAGCGTCTTGCCGGTGCCGGGAGGCCCGTAGAGGAGGACGCCCTTCGGGATGCGCGCGCCGAGCGCCTGGAACTTCTTCGGGTTCTCGAGGAACTCCTTGATCTCCTGCAGCTCCTCGACCGCCTCGTCGACGCCCGCAACATCCTTGAAGCCAATCTTCGGCGAGTCCGGCGCCATCCGCTTCGCGCGCGACTTGCCGAAGCTCATCACCTTCGAGCCGCCGCCCTGCACCTGGTTCATCAGGAAGATCCAGAAGCCGATCAGCAGGAGGAACGGCAGGAACGAACCGATCAGCGCGGTCCACGAGAAACCGCCGGTGCCCTTCGAGTCGAACTTGATCCCCTGCTTCTGGAGGACGTCCTGGAACTGCACCTGCGACTGGTCGCTCGGGTAGTGGACCGTCGCCGACTTGCCGGTCGCGAACTTGACCGAGATCGCCCGCTTGCTCGGATTGAAATCGACGCTCGTGAACGCTGCCGGGTCGCTCTTCGCCTGCGCGATCACCTCCGAGTAGGTCAGCTTGACCGCGTTCGAATGCTTCGGGATCAAGGTCTGGCTGGCCAGCCAGACCAGCAGGACGATCACGATGAGCGGGAAAAACGCGCTGCGGAAGAAGCGATTCACGGGATGTCTTCGGTCAGGGTAGCCAAGTCGATGTTCTCCGGGCTACCGCCGTAACCCTTTCGTAATCACCCGTCACGCCCCCTCGGGCATCAGATCGGCGTGCAAAACGCCCACATAGGGCAGATTTCGGTAGCGCTCGGCGAAATCGAGGCCGTAGCCGATCACGAACTTGTTCGGGATCTCGAACCCCACATACCGCACGGGGACGTCGATCTCGCGGCGGTCCGGCTTGGTGAGGAGGGCGCAGATCTCGAGGCTGGCGGGCTCGCGGGACTCCAGGTTGCGCAGGAGATAGGAGAGGGTCAGCCCCGAGTCGATGATGTCCTCGACGACGAGGACGTGCCGGTCCTCGATGTTGATGTCCAGGTCCTTCAGAATGCGCACCACGCCCGACGAGTCGGTGGCTGCGCCGTAGCTCGAGATGGCCATGAAGTCGATCTCGCACGGCACGGTCAACGAGCGCATGAGATCGGCCATGAAGAAGACCGCGCCCTTCAGCACTCCGACGAGCAGCAGCTCGCGGCCCGCGTAGTCACGGGAGAGCTCGTCGCCGAGCTCACGGATCCGTTCCTGCAGGCGGTCCTCGTCGATCAGGACCTCTCCCACTCCACGTTCCAGCTCAGTCTGCGACACGAGTCGCAATCACCCCCTCGGCCTCGACGATTCCCGGGACCGCGACGACCTCGTCGCCGCGCACGACGAGCGGCCAGCCTTCACGATCGGAGCGCGGGATCTTGGCATCGACGAACACATCTTGAACCTTCTTCGCGCGGCCGACGAGCCGGTCGCCCGGTCGCCAGCCTCGCACCTTGAGCCCCGGCACGCGCGACTCGATCCTCCATGCGCCCCACTCGACGGCCTCGTCGAGATCGCGCGGCCCCGGCTCGAGCCAGACGCGTTCGTATTCGCGCACGGCCTGCAGCCCGTCACCGAGATCGACGCGCTTCGAGCCGGCAGGCGAGCCGAGCAGCTCGGCGAGCGCCGGCGGCATCGTCCGCCGCTCGTCGAGGACGCGCAGCACGTTCTCGCGCGCCGCCGGGTGGATCCGCTCGAGGAGCGGCAGGATCTGGTTGCGAATCAGCCCGCGCAGCGTGTCGGCATTGGAGGAGTCGGTGCGCCACTCGAGCCTGCGCTCGCGGCAGAACGCCTCGGCCTCCTCGCGCCAGAGGCAGAGCAGCGGACGCACAACACCGTCGGCCCGCCGCACCTCGATCCCGTTGGTCGTGCCCCGCGCGGCGAGCCGGTAGACGATCGTCTCGACCTGGTCCGACAGCGTGTGCCCGGTCGCGCGGAGGGCGCCGGACCGGAACGAATAGCGAAGGTCGCGCAGCGCGGCCTCGGTGGGGCGATCGGCGGCAGCGCGGACGACCTCGGCTCCGAAGTGCTCGGCGCACCAGGCCGCATCGCCGTCCGACTCGTCGCCGCGGAGGCCGTGGTCGACGTGCAGCGCAGCAACGCGGTAGTCGAGCTCGCGGAGCGCATGGAAGAGACAGGTCGAATCGGCGCCGCCCGAGACGAGGCACAGCACTCGGCCTCCCGGCGCGATCAGATCGTGCCGGCGGACATGGCTCTCGATCCGCGCGAGCAGTTCCAGGCAGCCATTAGAGCATGCCCCGGCTCAAAAGAGAATGCTGCGGTACTCGAGCGCCTTCCGCATCCCGACCGTCTCGTAGAGCGCGATCGCCGGGGCGTTCTCCCTGCGGACGAAGAGCGTCACGTTCGGCGTCGTCTCGAGCAGGAGCCGGCAGAGGTCCCGCAGGCCGCGCTGTCCGTGGCCACGCCCGCGGGCAGCGGGATCGACCCACAACTGCTGGATCTGCACCGCCTGGGGCGTCCAGGCAGAGGCTTCCGCCTTGAACAGCACGACGTCCCCTTCGAGCCAGACCCACGAGCGGCCCTCGTCGATCTGCGCCAGGGTGCGCCAGCGGAAGCTCTCCGGGTCGCGGGCGAGTGGATCGATGCCGAGCTCGAGCTCGTGTGCGGCAGCGCACACGGGAACGAGCAGGTCCAGATCGTGCGGGGCCGCGGGCCGCAGCCCTGTGTCGCCGGGAGGCGGTGGCTCGTCGATCGTGTAGACGGGCTGGCCGGGGCGGTCCTCCCTCGGCTCCGGGAACCCGCGGCGGGCCGCCTCCCACAGGTCGCTCACGGCGGCCGCCTCGCCGATGATCATCCGCGATCGTGCTCTGACGGCTGCCGCCGCGAAGGCCGCGCAGCCGGTGCCCGACGGGACGAGGTTCGCGCCGGCGTGACAGAGGGCCTGCAGGTCGCCGCCCTCGCCCGGGAGGCCGAGGAACCGCCCGAGCCCGCGCCGGGCGACGTCTTCGAGGAAGACCCGCTCCACGGGCTCCTGGGCGCAGAACGCGAGCACCTGGTCGCGCGTCGGTTCGATCGTCCTCATTCCGCGAAGTCTCCTACAGACACCTTGTATAGGCTGCCCCGATGCCGATCCACGTTCGCGCCGAGCCGGGAGAGTACGCAGACGCCGTCCTGCTCCCCGGCGACCCGCTGCGCGCCAAGTACATCGCAGAGACGTACCTCGACGACGTCGTCCAGCGGAACGCCGAACGGGGCCTGCTGGGCTACACGGGGACCTACAAGGGAAAGCCGGTCTCGGTGCAGGGCACGGGCATGGGCTGCCCCGGCGCGACCATCGTCTTCGAGGAGCTCGTGCAGCTGGGCTGCAAGAAGCTGATCCGCGTCGGGACGTGCGGCGGCCTGCAGCCGCATCACCAGCTCGGCGACCTGATCGTCGCGCTCACCGCCGTGCCGGCCGACTCGACCGCGATGCATCTCGTGGGGAACGAGCCGCACTGCCCGACCGCGTCCTGGTCGATCATCCACGGCGCCGTTCACACGGCGAAGGAGAGCGGCCAGGAGCTCCACGTCGGCCCGATCGTGTCGAGCGACGTCTTCTACAACCCGGACGAGGGCCAGTACGAGCGCTGGTCGAAGCGCGGGGTGCTCGCCGTCGAGATGGAGGCGTCGGCGCTCTTCACCGTCGGTGCGATCCGCGGTGTCGAGACCGGCTGCCTGCTCACGGTCAGCGACATCGTCGTGGAGGGCGAGTTCAAGCGCATCAGCGATGACGACCTGCGGGCGGCGGTCGATCGCATGACCAGGATCGCGCTCGACGTCGCGACCGCGGAATGACGCCACGGCGTCGTTCCGCTAGCACGTACTAGCGATTTCGCATGAGCGAAATTGCCAGGACGGTCTTCCTCGTCAACCCCGCGTCGGACGGTGGGGCCACGGGCAAGCGCTGGCCCGAGCTCGCACACCGCGCGGCTCGGCTCGGCCTCGAGGGCGAGACCCTGTTCTCGGAGCGGCCCGGCCACCTGATCGAGCTCGCGGCGGCGGCGGTCGACGGCGGCGCCGCGCTCGTCGTCGCCGTCGGTGGAGACGGGACGCTGAACGAGGTGGTGAACGGCATCGCCGGCCGCGACGTGGAGCTCGCGACCATCCCGATCGGGACCGGCATGGACTTCGTCCGCACCTACGGGATCCCGACATCGTTCGAGGGGGCCGTGCAGGTGGCACGCGACGGCCGGCCCCGCACGATCGACGCGGGCCTCGTCCGTTACCGCACCTGGGGCGGCGACAGCGCCGAGCGCTGGTTCGCGAACGTCGGCTCGGTCGGGATGAGCGGGGCCGTCGCGCAGCGCGCCAACGGGATGTCGAAGGCGCTCGGCGGCAAGGCGACGTTCTTCTATGCGCTGACCCGCGTCTTCCTCGAGTGGGAGAACACCGAGGTGACGGTGCGGCTCGACGGCGCCGAGCGCCGCGGCCGGATGCACGACGTGATCGTCGCGAACGGCGTCTGGCACGGCGGCGGGATGATGCTCGCCCCGACGGCGCAGCCCGACGACGGCCTGTTCGAGGTCGTGCTGATCGGCGACGTGAGCAAGGTCGACTTCCTGTCGACCGCACCGAAGATCTACAAGGGCAAGCACGTCAACCACCCGAAGGTGGAGGTCCTGAGCAGCGCGCGCGTCGAGGTCGACGCGACCGAGCACCTGCCGATCGAGGTCGAGGGCGAGCAGGTCGGCACGACCCCGGCGGCGTTCGAGGTGGTACCGGGCGCCCTGCGCGTGCGTGTCCCTACTCCTTCGTAGCGGGCTTGTCGGCCGCAGCCCGCTTGTCGGCGGCAGCCGGCTTGGCGGCGGTGCGCTTTGCGCCCTCGAGCTTCGCCACACGCTTCTCGAGCTCCGCGATCTGCTTCTCCATCGCCTCGAGGCCGCGCACGCGCTTCGAGAGGTCGTCGACCCGCTCCTTCATCTGCATCGCGCCCTGCAGCACGCGGTTCGCGGTCGGGTACTGCGATGCCTTGTCGATCATCTCCTCGCCCAGCGAGGTCAGACGGTCGATCGTGATCTTCGTCATCAGGGTCCTTTCTCCGTTGGCGCCAACGACTGATTATCACCTTCGGCGCGGCGGCCGCCCACATCGCATTCCCGCCACACGGATCTCTACGCTTTTCCCATGATCGTGGCCCACCTCGATCTCGACGCGTTCTTCGCCGCCGTCGAGGAGCTCGAGGACCAGTCGCTCCGGCGGGTCCCGCTGATCGTCGGAGGCGATCCACACGGCCGCGGCGTGGTCGCGACCTGCAACTACGTCGCACGGAGCTTCGGGATCCACTCCGCGATGTCGGCCTCGGAGGCGCTCCGACGCTGCCCCCACGCGGTGTTCGTGCCCCCGCGCCACTCGCTCTACCGCGACTACTCACGCGAGGTCTGGTCGCTCGTCCGGGAGATCGTGCCGTCCGTCGAGCAGGCGGGGATCGACGAGGGCTACCTGGATCTCGGCGAGGTCGCGCCCGCCTTCGACGACGCCCGCGCGCTGGCCGAGGCGGTGCAGGCAGTCGTGCGGGCACGCACCCGGCTCTCGTGCTCACTCGGCGTGGCGACCTCCAAGGTGGTGGCCAAGGTCGCCTCGGACCGGCGCAAGCCCGGCGGGCTGACCGTCGTTCGCCCCGGCCGGGAGGCGGCGTTCCTCGCGCCGTTCCCGATCCGGATCCTCCCGGGCGTGGGGCCGCGTGCGGAGGAGCGGCTCGTCCGCATCGGGATCGGGACGATCGGCGACATCGCCGCGATCACCGACGCCGAGCTGCGGCAGGTCCTGCCGGGCAAGGTCGGCCGCGAGTTGCGCGACCGGGCGCGCGGCATCGATCCGCGGCCGCTCGAGCTGTCGACCGAGCGGATCTCGATCTCCCAGGAGGAGACGTTCGCGCGCGACATCTCCGATCCGGAGCGGCTCCACGACGAGCTGCGGCGCATGTCGGTCGAACTCGCGGAGCATCTTCGCGGCCGCGGCCAGGTTGCGCGCACGGTCACGACCAAGGTCCGCTACCCGGACTTCGCGATCCGAACCCGGTCCACCTCACTGCCGGTCGGGACCGATGACGCAGCGAGGATCGGCGAGCTCGCGTGCTCGCTCCTCGACCGCGCCCTGCACGACCGGCCCGGCCGTCTGCGACTCGTGGGAGTGGGCCTCTCCGGCCTCGAGGAGCACATGCAACTTTCGCTGCCCTCCTCCGTCTGAATTGTCACCGGCGGTCTGCAACTTCGTCACCGTTTCGGTCTGTTCGAGCTCGCTCCCCACCATTACTCTGAGAGACAGGATGAGCATGCGGCAACCCACGCAGGTTCACGAGCACGTCGCGAAGAGCGTCCACGTGCTCATCCAGCGCTCGGGCGTCCCGTACGAGATCGAGCGCCAGGTGTGCTCGGCGTGCGCCCGGGTCCTCGACGAGAAGCCCGTCCGCCGCGCAGCGGCCTAGGCGGAGCGCAGCGCCCGCAGGCACGCGGAGAGCGTGTCCGCTGCGGAGCCGTGCAGCACGAGCGCCGCGCGCCCGTCGCAGGGTGTCGGGTCGCGGTTCACGATCGCGAGCAGGCCGCCGTGGCGCAGCGTCTCGTCGGGCAGGCCGGCGACGGGCCACACCTCGAGCGACGAGCCGACGACGAGCAGGAGCGCAGCCTTCTGCGCGAGAGCGACCGCGCGGTCGAGCACGGCCGCGGGCAGCACCTCGCCGAACATCACGACATCCGGCTTGAGGACGGCCCCGCAGTCGGGGCACCGCGGCAGCGGCAGCAGCTCGACCACTCGCGCTCCATCCTCGCGACGGCCGCAGCCGGGACAGCTTGCCGTCGCGAGCGAGCCGTGCACCTCGATCACCTCCTGCGAGCCCGCGCTCGCATGCAGGCGGTCGACGTTCTGCGTGATCACCGCCTCGACGAGCCCCCGCGCCTCGAGCTGTGCGAGGGCCTGGTGCGCGAAGTTCGGCCTCGCGCCCGCGAGCGCGTCCAGGCGGCGGCCGTAGAACTCCCAGACGCGCGCCGGGTCGCGGCGAAAGCCGTCGATCGAGGCGACCTCGACAGGATCGTACGTGGCCCAGATCCCGGTCGGGCTCCTGAAATCGGGGATCCCGCTCTCGGTCGACACACCGGCGCCGGTCAGGACGACGCACGGCTGATTCGCCGTGATCAGTTCTGCGAGCATTGCGCCCTCGTGCATGGATTCAGTTTCGCAACGGAGGTACGTGTCCGCTTCGCGGAGACGGACGCGCAGGGGATCGCACACAACTCGAACTATTTCGTGTGGTTCGAGGTCGCGCGCGTGGACTACCTCGAGCGTTACACAGGGGGCTATCAGCGTCTGCGTGACACCGGCATCGAGGCCGTGGTGCTCGAGACGCACATTCGCTATCTCGTGCCGGCGAAGTTCGACGACCGCCTGCTCGTGCACGCGCGCTGCGTCGACGTCAGGGGAGCCCGTTTTCGCTACGAGTACGCGGTCGAGCGTGCCGGTGCCCTGATCGCCGACGGCTGGACGGCACACGCGACCGTCGATGCCGGCACGTTCCGGCCGACCCGCGTGCCGGCCTGGCTGCAGGAGGCGATCGCTAGTGCGGAGGCGACGGAGCCGGCGTCGTAGAGGTCGTGTCCGACGTCGTCGTGCTCGAAGTCGTGGTCGTCGTGGTAGTGGTCGTCGTCGTCGGCTTCTGCTTCTTCGGCCCCACGCGCACGATCTTCGGAGTCGAGCGGTAGCTCGAGTACCAGGTCTCGTCCGACAGCAGCTTCCCGCTCGCCGCATAGACCTTTCGCTCGACCGAGGTGGACTGGGCCGGCGTGCCGGGATCGTCGACCACGACCTCGCCCGGCTTCAGCGTCGCGTCGACCGTCTTCGTCACGGGTGGGGGCGCGACCACGACGAGTGGTGTGCTCGTCGTCTCGATCCGACGGTGCTGCGGGGTGCCGTAGAGCGCGACCGTGAGCGACGACGGCCCGACCCACGTTCGCAGGAGCAGCCAGTGCCCGGTGTCGTTGACGAACTTGAGGTCGGTGTCCGGGTAGTTCACGGTCGCGTCGCGTCCCAGCGGGTAGTGCGAGATGTAGAGCGAGTGGTTGGTGCGGTCGGTGATCCGCAGCCCCGCCTCGTACGCCGCGTTGAAGACGGTCGTCGATACCTGGCAGACCCCGCCGCCGAGGCCGGTCTGGAGCTCGCCGTTGACGATCACCGGTGCCTCGAGGAACCCCTTTTGGGCCGAGCGCTCGCCCGTCGTCCCGTTGAACGAGAACGTGGATCCGGGGGCGATCAGCTTGTTGTCGACGAGATGCGCCACCAGCTGCACGTTGTGAATGCGGTTCGGGTCCCCGCCGTACTCCGTCTCGTAGCTGCCGACGGTCCCCGTGATCCCCATGGCGCGCGCCGCCGCGGTCGACCGCGCCGGTTGCTGCACCGAGAACGAGAGTGTCGCAACGCGGTTCGACGGCCGCTCGGCGGCCGCAAGCACCGCCGACACCGAGCGAGGGACGTCCATCGTGAGGCCCGACGCGGCCGGGACGACGCTGATCTTGCCGCCGTCGACCGCGAACGACGCGTCCTTCGCCGGCCGGTCGACCCTTCGCTCGAGCCGTGCGAAGAACGCATCCGCGTCGGGCCCGACGAACCGCATCGTCTGGAGATCGAGCAGCTTGGCGAGCCGCCAGCGCGGGATGCGCAGGCGCGTCGGGCCGGCTACGACGGTCACGGGGCCGGAGATGATCCGAGAGGCCCGCATCTGGTTCACCGTCAACGAGGCGACCCTCACCTGCGGCGGGTCGAGTCGGACGGGCAGCGCGACCGGCGTCCGCGAGAACGACGCGAGCGACCGGACGAGGAGGGCGCGCGCGGCGGCCCCGTCGAGAACGCGGCCCGTCTTGCCCGGCGCGATCGTGATGTGCAGACCGCGCCGTACGAGCTCGGCCTGGCGGTGGGGGGTGTCGAGCGCCTGGCGGAGCAGTCCGAGCTCATAGTCGACCGCGGCGCCGTAGGAGTGGATCTGCGGAGCCACGTCCTGCGGGAACAGCTGGAGCTCGAGCCTGCGGTAGCCGCGCACGACGTCGGCACCTCCGCCCTGGCGCGCAGCGGCCGAGACCGCAGCGTGCCAGTCGACCTCGACTCCCATCGACTTCGGCGTGATCGGGAACGACCGGCCGCCGGCGACGAACGTCACGGGCACCGCGGCCAGCCGCGCCGAGCGCTCGGCGAGCAGGGCCTCCGCGGCCTTGGGGGTCATCCCCCCGACGTCGATCCCGGCGATCTGCGTGCCGCCGGCGAGCCGGTCGGCGGAGCCGGCGAAGAAGAGAGGGACGCCGACCGCGAGCACCCCCGCAGCGAGCGCCAGAATCGCGATCCTGGTCCAGAAACGGGAGCGGACGACCGAACGCCCACGGACGGCCGGAGTCGAGGCAGCCACGGCCCGCGCCATGGTAGCGGCGGACGCAGCGGTGAGGCTAGAAGACGAACAGCTCGACGCCGCCCGAGACGTTGAGCTCGATGCCGGTGACGTAGGAGGCGAGATCGGAGCAGAGGAACGCGATCGCGTTCGCGATGTCCTGGGGCTCCCCGGGACGCTTGAAGACCGTCCTGCCCGCGATCCTCTCATTCATCGCCGGGTTGCCGAGGTGGTAGGCCTCCGAGCCGATGATCCCCGGGACGATCGCGTTCGCCGTGATCCCGTGGCGGCCGCCCTCCATGGCGAGCGTCTTCGTGAGCCCGAGCAGCCCCGCCTTCGTCGCCGAGTAGGACGCCTGGCCGAAGCCGCCGAGCGTCCCTGCGACGGAAGCCATGTTGACGATCCGGCCCCACTGCCGCTCCTTCATGTGCGGCCACACGGCCTGGGCGCAGTTGAACGCACCGGTGAGGTTGACCCGCAGGTCGCGCTCCCAGAGCGCGGGCTGCTGGTCGTGGAACTGGCCGACGTGGTCGAGGGTGCCTGCGTTGTTGATGAGGATGTCGACGGAGCCGAGCTCGTCGACGGCGCGCCCGACGGCGGACGCAACCTGGTCACGGTCGGTGACATCGCAGCGCACGGCGATCGCCCTGCGTCCCATCGCGCGGATCTCCTCGGCCGCCGACTCGGTGCCGACGAGGCCCTGGGTGCGGGCCACCGTCGCGAGCGGGCCGTAGGCATCCGTCTCCTCCGTCAGCTCGGACTCGACCAGGAGGTCGGCGATGACCACGTCCGCCCCGGCCCGCGCGAGCGTCAGCGCGTCGGCGCGGCCGAGCCCACGGGAGCCGCCCGTGACGAGCGCAACGCGGCCGCTGAGGTCGATGTCGATCGCCATCCGCTCGAATCTACCCGCGCGGCAGGAAGATTTCCTTCGCGATCACGAGCCGCTGGATCTGCGAGGTGCCCTCGTAGATCTGGAAGAGCTTCGCATCGCGCATCAGCTTCTCGACCGGATACTCCTTCATGTACCCGTAGCCGCCGAAGATCTGCACCGCGTCAGTGGTCACCTTCATCGCCGCGTCGGCGGTGAACCGCTTGGCGAACGACGAGTACAGCGTCGCGCGCTCCCCCCGGTCGAGCATCCACGCGGCCTGCCAGGTCAGGAGCCGGCCGGCCTCGATCTCGGTCGCCATGTCGGCGATCAGAAAGTTGACTCCCTGGTGCATCGCGATCGGCTGGTCGAACGTGACGCGCTCCTTCGCGTACTCGACGGCGAGCTCGTACGCGGCCTGCGCGACCCCGACGGCGCCGATCGCCGTCCCGGGCCGGGTGACGTCGAGCGTCTGCATTGCGAGCTTGAAGCCCTGCCCCTCCTCGCCGAGCCGGTTCTCCGCAGGCACGACCACGTCCTGGAGCGCGAAGGCCGACGTGTCGGTCGCGCGCTGGCCCATCTTGTCGAGGTGCTGCTCGATCGTCACCCCCGGCGTGTCCATCGGGACGATGAAGGCGGACATGCCGCGATGGCCCTTCGACGGGTCCGTCTTCGCGAAGACGACCGTCCAGTCCGCGTATCCGGCATTCGTGATGAACGTCTTCGAGCCGTTGAGGACGTACTCGCCGCCGCGCCGTTCCGCCGTCGTCTTCAGCCGCGCCACGTCCGAGCCCGCGTCGGGCTCGGAGAGCCCGAACGAGCAGAGGATGGGCGCCTCGATCAGAGGCGGCAGCCACTTCGCCTTCTGCTCGTCGGTGCCGGCGATCAGCACCGGGCCCGCGCCGAGGCCGTTCGCGCCGATCGACGTTCCGATGCCGGTGCAGCCCCAGTTGACCTCCTCGCCGACGAGCATGCCGTCGAACGAGCCGAGGCCGAGCCCGCCGTAGGCGGTCGGGATGTGGAGGTTCATCAGGCCGACCTCGTGCGCCTTGGCGATCACCTCGACCGGGTGGCGCATGTGCACGTCGTGCTCGGCCGCGACGGGCCGGATCTCCTTGGCGGCGAACTCGCGCGCGAGGGCGCGGAGCTCCTTCTGCTCATCCGTCAGGGCGAACGAGACGCCGCCCGCGACGGCCTGCTCGGTGGCGGCCATGTCAGCGCTCCCTGTGATTCGAAACGGTGTTGATTGACAAGTCAGTCAGGGTACCGGGCGCCTGCCCGACCGGCAACCCTCGCCGCCGTGCCATCACCTCGGCGTGGTCGACGATCGGCCGCGGGTAGCTCTCGTCGACCGTCACCCACCGCCCGATGTAGTCGGCGAAGTCTCGTGCCTGCCGCTCCGGGTTGAAGATGCGGTGCCGGTTCTTGAGCACCCAGAGCCAGTTGCCGCGGTTCGAAGCCACGTCCGCGTCGAGCAGGAGCTCCTCGAAATGACGGGCGCCGGCCCGCCAGTCGAGCTCGAGGTCGTAGATGAGGAACGACGCCGCCACCATGCGTACGCGGTTCGGCAGCCAGCCCTCGGCCGCGAGCTGCCGCATGCCGGCGTCGACGAGGGGGTAGCCGGTGCATCCCGCCCGCCAGGCCTCGAAGCGCGCGTCTGCCGTGCCGCCCCCGCCGCCGAGGCGGAAGGACTCGGGCGCCGCACGCAGGAGCTGCAGGTAGAAGTCGCGCCAGCAGAGCTGGCGCACGAACTCCGGCTTGTGTTGCGCGCGGACGGCGCACTCGAGCGGCGAGAGCGCACCGAAATGCAGGTAGGGGCTCAGCCGCGACCCGGTCTGGCGGTCATCCTGCAGCCACGCCTCGAACGCGCGACGGGCGTCCGTCTCGGGAGCGTCGACCGGTGGTTCCTCGATCGGCCGCCGCGGCTCCTCCGACCAGACGCGGAAGTACGGGGTGAAGACGCGATAGGTCTTCAGGTCACCGAGCCCGACGACCGTCGTGCCGGGGGAGAGCCGCAGATCGAATCGCTCGGAGAGCCGCGACTCCCGGCGCTGGGCGTAGGCGCTGGCGTCCTCGGAGCAGTACACGGCATCCGGCCGGCAGCGCGCGACCTCCTCGACGACGTCGCCCTCGGCGATCTTCAGCCCCGGCAGGTCGGCGAGCAGGCGCTCGAGAAACGCGAGCCGCCGTTGCGAGGCGTGGAAGTGCGGATCGCGCACGAAGAGCGGAACGACACGGTCCGCCTCCCGATGCGCAGCGGCCAGCGCCGGGTTGTCGTGGTAGCGCAGGTCGCGCGTGAAGAGGACAACGGCGGTGGTCACGGCGCTAGTCTTGCCGCTATGGACTTCGAGCTCACCGACGAGCAGCGTCTGATCCAGGACACCGTTCGCACCTTCGTCGACGAGCGCGTGCTGCCCGTGGCGATCCAGAACGACATCGACCACAAGCTCGACCTGGAGCTGATCGAGGGCATGGCCGAGCTCGGCATCCTCGGCATCGTCATTCCGGAGGAGTACGGCGGCGCGGGGCTCGACTTCGTGGCCGAGGCGCTCTCCTGCGAGGAGATCGAGCGCGGCGAGGCGGCGTTCCGAACGCTCATCTCGGTGCACGTCGGCCTGAACTCGCTCTCGCTCCTCAAGTACGGCACCGAGGAGCAGAAGCAGCGCTGGCTGACTCCGCAGGCGAAGGGCGAGAAGCTCGCCTGCTTCGGCCTGACCGAGCCCGGTGCAGGCTCGGACGTCGCCGCGATGCGCTCGACGGCCCGGCGCGAGGGCGACGTCTTCGTGCTGAACGGTCAGAAGAACTGGATCTCCTACGCCTCGGTCGCCGACCACGCGCTCGTCTTCGCGAAGACGGATCCGGCGGCGGGCCACAAGGGAATCAGCGCCTTCGTCCTGGAGAAGGGCATGAAGGGCTTCACGACCCAGGACACCGAGAACAAGCTCGGCATCTGGGCCGGCTCGACGGGAGAGCTGTTCTTCGAGAACCTCGAAGTGCCGGCGGAGAACCTGATCGGCGACGAGGGCCAGGGATTCGAGATCGCGATGCATTCGCTCGACCAGGGCCGGTTCACGGTGGCCGCCGGTGCGTGCGGCGTCGTGCGGGCGTGCCTCGAGCGTTCCGTCGGATACGCCCGCGAGCGCGAGACATTCGGCCAGGCGATCGGCAAGTACCAGTTCGTGCAGGACATGATCGCGAAGATGGTGCTCGGCTACGAGACCTCGAAGCTGCTCGTCATGCAGGCCGCGTGGATGAAGAACGAAGGGAAGCGCAACACCCGCGAGACGTCTCTCGCGAAGTGGCACGCGACCGAATCGGCCTTCGAGGCGGCGCACCTCGCGATCCAGGTGTTCGGCTCGTACGGCTATTCGGGCGAATACGGAATCGAGCGGTATTTCCGCAACGCGCGCGCCCCGATCATCTACGAGGGCACCACCCAGATCCACAAGATGATGCAGGCCGAGCACGCGCTCGGCTACCGGCGCCTGAACGGCCGCGGCGGCGAAGCCTCGCCGGTCTGCTCGTGGGCGCCGACGCTCGCCCCGCTGCACCAGACCGCATAGTCACGCTTTGTCGCCGCTTCGGTGACGGCCGGTTGACACCCGCAACGTGATGTAGCTGTACATCTACGTCGCAGTGCCTCATCGCCTGCAAATCACGATCAGCCAATCGCAGTACACGTTCCTCAATGGGGAGGCGGCCCGCTCCAGCGTGTCGATGGCGGAACTGATCCGCAGGGCGATCGACACGACCTATGAGCCGTCGGGGCCGCAGAAGGTTCAGTTGATCACGCACGTCCTCGGCCGACGGGCGGGCATCCGGCTCCGCGACTAGAGCTCGCCGTCCCAGTAATCGACGGCGTCGGCGAGGCGAAAGAGCTTTCCAGGCGGCCAGGCGCCAACCTTTTCCGAGTCCGGGTACACGGAGGTCGCGACCGGCAGTCGGTTCGACCAGATGCAGACGCGCACCGTCTCCTCGGTGCCGTTCGTCACCTTGTGAGCGCCCGCCTCACCGGTCGGGAAGAACGCGCAGTCCCACGGCCCGAGCTCCTGCTCGGCGTCGGGGGTGCGGAGGGTGGGCCGGCCCGTGAGCACGATCAGCCACTCCTCCTCGGCGTTCTCGTAGTGGTACGGGCAGATGCTCTGGCCGGGCGGCAGCTCGTAGACCGACAGGCCGAGCTGCTCGCCGCCGACGAGCGGGCCGACCCGGACATACGAGGTGTGGTAGCCGTCGGGGTCGTCGTCGTCCTTCTGCACCTCAACGGCAAAGAGGTTGACGTCGCTCACGATTCGCCTTCCCAGTAGTCCACCGGTTCACCGAGCCGGCCGCGGTGCTGGAAGCCGGGCCCGGAGACCTTGACCTTGCCGCTCTCCGGATACACGCACGCGTCGCCGTAGCGCGCATTGCTGCACGGCATCACGAAGCGCGCGGTCGACGCGCCTGCGTTGCGCATCGCATGGGCGCCGGCCGCGCCGACCGGGAAGCAAGCGACGTCGCCGACGCGCAGGATCCGTTCGCCGTCGGGCGTGCGGAGCGTCACCTCTCCAGCGACGACGATCAACCATTCCTCCTCGTTGAGCTCGAAGTGATACGGCCAGGTCGCTTCCCCCGGCTCGAGCTCGTAGAGTCCGCAGCCTGTGAGTGCGGCACCAAGGCCGCGTCCGAGCGGCGCGGCGCTGAAGCGATGACCCACCGGCGCCTCGTCGTAGGCCTGGAGCCGGTGCGCGAGCAGGTTGACGATCTTCGTCATGCCGCGAGCCCCGCATGGGTGATGTCGACCACCGTGGAGACGGCACGGTCGACGTCGGGCTTCTCGCGCGGCAGCTGGCCGAGCACCCAGCCGGTCAGAATCTCCTCGAGCGAGCCGTAGACGACCCAGGCGGCGAGCACCGGATCGCAGTCCGCGCGCACCTCGCCCCGCTGCTTGGCCGCCTCGATCATCCGGGTCAGCGCCACGAACACCGCCCGGATCTCGTCCACACGCTCCCCCACATCGGGGCTGCGGGCGATCTCGCGCACGAGCACCACAATCGCCTCAGGCGTGACCAGCCACGAGCCGAGATAGAAGCCCGCGAACCGCCGCAACTGCTCGCGCAACGGCACATCGGCGTCCTCGATCCGCTGGGTCTCGACGACGAGCGCTCCCCATGTCTCGCGAAAGATCGTCTCGAGCACCTCTTCCTTGGATCGGAAGTAGTGGTAGAGCAGCCCGTGGGCGACGCCGGCCTCTTCCGCGATGTCGCCGACCCGCGAGGCATGAAACCCCTTCCGCGCGAAGACGACAGCCGCTGCGTCGAGCAGCTCCCTGCGCCTGTCGACGGTCTGCTCGGCCACGGGAGGAGCATAATCGGCGCGCATGGGCTCGCTCTCGGGGGTGACGGTCGTCGATTTCACGCGCCAGCTCCCGGGCCCGTTCGCGAGCCGTGAGCTGCTGCGGCTCGGCGCCCGCGTCGTGAAGATCGAGCCGCCCGACGGCGACCTCATGCCCGAGAACTGGTACCGGGCGCTGAACGAGGGCAAGGAGATCGTCTCGTGGGACGCGCGGGCGGAGCCGCCTCCCGCCGTGCTCGCCGCGGCCGACGTCGTCCTCGAGGGGTTCCGGCCCGGCGTGTGGGAACGGCTCGAGCTCGACCTGCCCACGACGACGGTTCTCTGCTCGATCACCGGCTACGGCTCCGGGGGGCCACGCGAGCAGGACGCGGGCCACGATCTGAACTATCTCGGCTACGCGGGCGCACTCGCAGACACCGCTCCGGCGCTCCCGCCCGTTCAGATCGCAGATCTCGCAGCCGGCGCGCAGAGCGCGGTGATCGAGGTGCTCGCCGCGCTGCTCGAGCGGGAACGCTCGGGACGAGGAGCACGCATCGTGATCTCGATGACGCACGCCTCCCACCGCTTCGTCGCGCACCGGCTCGGCGGGGATCCCGTGCCGCGCCTGCTCACCGGCGGCGTCGCGTGCTACCGGATCTACGAGACCGCCGACGGCAGGCATCTGACGGTCGCGGCGCTGGAGCCGAAGTTCTGGCGCAACCTCTGCGCGCTCCTGGAGCGCCCCGACCTGGTCGACCGCGCCTACGAGCCGTCACTGCCCGAGCTCGACCAGCTCTTCCGCTCGCGGACGCTGGATGATTGGCGAGCGCTGCTCGAAGGGAAGGACACCTGCGTGGGGCCGGTGCTGACGATCACCGAGGCCGCCGACGAGCTCGCGTGAACGGCCGGCAGGGCGGCTTCGACTCACATGGCGGACGGGCTACCCCAGCGTGCGCGCTCTGCGCAGCTGCCCGGCGACCGCAAACTGCTGAATCCTGCCCTGCGCGTGCCACGCGCCCAGCGCGAGCACGAACGCGGCGCCCGCCGCCATCAACAGCGCCTGCGCGGCGATGCCGAACGCGACTGCGTCGTTCGCGTGCACGCCCGATGCGATCAGGATCGCCGCACCGGCGCCTGCCTGCATGGCGGCTCCGGCCGGTGCGACCGGCAGGACCGCAGCCGCCGACGACGCACACACGAAAGCGAGCGCCAGTGCGAAGTCGACGCCGAACCCAAGGGCGGCGAGCAGCACGAAGACCGCGAGCGCCCGCAGCACCCACGACGCCGCGACGGCGAGCCAGGCCCAGACCGCCTCACGCGGCGGCGTCGCGTTGTCGCCGACCCAGCCTGCGAGCTTGAACCGCGAGAACATCCCGACGCGCGCGAGCCGCGGGAGCGTCAGGACGACGGCTGCAGCGGCAACGCCTGCAACCGCGACCACGATCAGCCCCAGCTGCATCCAGCCCTGGACGTGCGCGACAGCGATCGCGACCGACGCCAGCGGCGCCAGCGCGGCACTGTCCAGGAGGCCGAGGAGGAACAGGGAGAGCGCGACAGCGCCGAGGCTCGCCCGACGGCGCCTGCACCTGCGCACCACCGCGACGCGGATCACCTCGTCGCAGCGGCCCGGCAGGGCGATTCCCCCGACCGAGGCGGCGCCGCCCGCTGCGGCGAGCGTGAGCACGGCCGGGCGCTGTCCACTCCGGAACAGACGCTGCCAGCCCCACGCCTTCGCGGCGTACGCACCGAGCAGGATCACGCCGGCGAGCCCCACGAGCCAGAAGTTTGCGTGGTGCAGCGGCCAGCCCGACCGGGCGAAATGCCGCACGACGAGGGCCGTCACCACGAGAGCCGCGAGGACGAAGACGGTGTTGAGAAGACGCTTCAGCAGGAAGGGCAACTGCCGGGTCATCGGCAGCTGCGCCCCTACGTTGTATCCGACTCGTCCCCCGCTTGGGGGAGCAGCCGCTCGGAGATCCCTCCGAGCGCCTTCGTCAGCTCGCTCGGGATCACCCACACCTTGTTCGCGTCACCCTGCGCGATCTGGGGCAGAACCTGGAGATACTCGTAGGCGAGGAGCTGCGGATCGGGGTTCCCGTCGTGAATCGCCTTGAAGACGGTCCCGATCGCCTTCGCCTGTCCTTCGGCGGCCAGGATCGCCGCCTGCCGCTGTCCCTCGGCCTTCAGGATCGCCGCCTGCTTCTCGCCCTCGGCGGTCAGGATCGCCGCCTGCTTGATCCCTTCGGCCTGCAGGACCGCGGCCCGCTTCTCACGGTCCGCGCGCATCTGCTTCTCCATGGTGTCCTTGATCGACGGCGGCGGGTCGACCGACTTGAGCTCGACGCGATGCACGCGGATGCCCCACTTGCCAGTGGCCTCGTCGAGGTTCCCCCGCAGCTGGTCGTTGATCGTCTCGCGCGATGTGAGCGTCTCCTCGAGCGTCATCCCACCGATCACGTTTCGCAGTGTCGTCACGGTCAACAGGTCGATGGCGTTCACGGGGTTCGCGATCTCGTACGTCGCGGACTTCGGATCGGTGATCTGGAAGTAGATGACCGTGTCGATGCTGACGACGAGGTTGTCCTCCGTGATCACCGGCTGGGGGTCGAACGAGATCGCCTGCTCACGGAGATCGAGCAGCGGCCGGACCCGGTCGACGAACGGGATCACAATCGTCAGCCCCGGCGTCAGCGTGCGTGAGTAGCGGCCGAGGCGCTCGACGACTCCTGCCCGCGCCTGGGGAATCACGCGAACGGTCTTCCAGAGCGCGACCAGCAGGAAGAGCACGATGACCACGGGCAGGATCAGCAGCAGCACGAGGGCCCCCTATTCGGCCACGAGGGCGGTGACGCCCTCGATCTGGATGATGTTGACGGTCTGGCCTTCGGTGAAGACCTCCCCGTCGAGGTACGAACGAGCAGACCACTCCTCGCCGCCGATGCGAACGCGCCCGCCGACGGCGTCGATGCGATGCGTCACGATCCCCCTGCGACCGACGAGCGCATCGGTGCCCGTGCGCGAGAGCGACGGCATGCGGACGTGCCGGCGGGCGACCGGGCGTAGGAGCGCCAGCGACGCGACGGAGCACCCGAGGAAGACGATGAACGAGCCGATCACCCCGGCACCAAGCGCGGCTGCGACGGCCGCGACCAGCGCGGCGAGCGCGACCGGCCCGAGGAAGAAGAGCCCGGGCGTCAGCACCTCGCCGATCGCCAGAGCAATCGCCGCGACGACCCAGATGAGCCAGCTCACGACGTTGACTGTAGACGGTCGAGGCCGAGCGCTGCGGGCAACGGTCGAAGGTCGGCCAGGCGCTCTCCGCCGTCGGGGTAGCGCCCTTCGCGGTCGACGAGGATCGCGCGCATCCCGACCGCCAGCGCACCCTCGACGTCGTCCTCAACCGTGTCCCCCACCATCACCGCCTCATCGGCCTCGACGCCGAGCAGTTCGAGCATGCGCCGAAAGATCGTCTCGTGCGGCTTCGTCTTACCGTGCGCGCGCGAGGTCAGCACCGCGTCGACGGTCAAGCCGTGATGCGCGACGAACTCGTCGAGGTCCCGGGCCGTGTTCGAGAGCAGACCGAGCTTCAGGCCCGTGGCCCGCAGAGCGCCGAGCACCGGCAGCGCGTCGTCGTACAGCTCGAAATGGTGCGCGTGCGCCCACGCCCCCTCCATCTCGACGGCCGCGCCGTACGTGTCGCCGGTCCCGCCCATCCCCTCGATGATCCGCTCGGTGAAGAGCACCCAGATCTCCTCGTCGTGGTCGAGCTCGGGATGGCGTTTCAGCGTCGCAAACGCCGCGCGCCGGGCCCCGTCGTAGCGCGCCGCATCGAGCTCGAGACCGTAACGCTGCCCCAGGCGCACGTACCCCTCTGCGCCGAGATCCGGGCCGGGTCTTGCAATTGTGAAATCGACGTCGAAGACGACAGCTCTGAGCACGGGCCGACGATAGCCTCCGGCGGTGGCCGAGCCTCGCCCAGGCACGCTGGCGGCGTTCGGAAGCCGCGACTTTCGCCTGCTCTGGGGCGGTCAGACGATCTCGTTCGTCGGCGACGCGGCCTTCATCGTCGCTCTCGGCTGGCGGGTCACCGAGCTGACGGGCAAAGCGAGCTCGCTCGGGTTCGTGCTCGCTCTCGAGTCGCTCGCCACGCTGGCGACCCTGCTCTGGGGCGGCGTGCTCGCCGACCGCTACTCGCGCCGGCTCCTGATGATCGGCTCCGACCTCGCCCGCGCCGCAGTGATGCTCGTGTTCTTCACGATCGACGCGACCGGCCACCTGAGCCTGGCGAGCATCTTCGCGCTCGCGGTGTGCTTCGGTCTCGCCGACGGGTTCTTCCAGCCGGCCTTCGGCGGCATCGTGCCGCTCGTCGTCGAGCAGCCGGTCCTGCCGTCGGCGAACTCGTGGCTCGGCATCGCGCGCAACGGCAGCGCCATCGTCGGGCCGGCAATCGCCGCTGCCCTCTACGGGACCGCAGGTCCGACCGTCGTGTGGGGAATCGACTGCGTGTCGTTCGTCGTGTCCGCCACGGCGCTGTGGCTCGCGCGCCCGCGGACGATCCAACCGCTCGCCCAGCTCGGACTGCGCAGGGAGCTCGCTGCCGGCTTCCGGTATGTGGTCAGCGTGCCGTGGATCTGGACCGGCATCGCCGCCGCGACGGTGATCCTGATGATCGCGATGTCGCCGTTCACCGCGCTGCTGCCGGAGGTCGTGCAGTCGCACTACCACCGCGGCGTCGGCGCCTACGGTCTCCTCTTCAGCGCCATGGCGGCGGGCATGGTGGCCGGATCGCTGATCTGGGCCCGCTGGCATCCGCGCCGACGGCGGGTCGTGATCTGCTTCGCGGCGTTCGGCATCAACGATCTCGGGATCCTCGTCGTCGCGCTCTCACCGTGGTATCCGCTCGGGGTGGCCGCCGTCGCCTGGCGGGGCCTGTGGATCGGAATCGGCATCTCCGCCTGGCTGACCCTGATCAGCGAGCTCGTGCCGCAGCACCTGCTCTCGCGGGTGATGAGCATCGACTTCTTCGGCTCGCTCGGCCTCACGCCGGTCGGCTTCGTGCTCGCCGGCATCGCCGCCACGGCGGTCGCACCGACGACGATCCTCGCGGTCGGCGGCGCCCTCGGAGCCGTGCTCTGGTTCGCCCCGCTCGCCTGGGGGAGGGTGCGGGTCGTGGACTGAGGACGCGGGGGAAACCGGGTTTCCCCCGCGTAAATCGGGGTGCGGAGATTTGAACTCCGGACCTCTCCGACCCGAACGGAGCGCGCTACCAGGCTGCGCCACACCCCGAGACGCCCGACAGGTTAGCGGCTAAGCGAGGAACTCCAGCGCCGCGCGCGCGCAGACGCCGGGGCGCTCACCGATCAGGAGGTGGCCGCAGTCTGCGATCACGCGGAGCGGCGCACGCAGCCGACGGGCGTACTCGAATCCGTCCTCGAGCGGCACCTGGCGGTCGCGCGCGCCCCAGAGGAGCAGCACCGGGCAGGTCACCCGTTCCAGGTCGCGGCGCGGGTCGTCGGCGACCAGCGCCAGCCCGGCCCCCATCGCATCGGTGTGCAGGAGGGGCCCGCGCAGGAACCCGTGCACGGCGCGCTCCGTGAGCTGGTCGGGGTTCGAGACCTCGAACGGGCCGAAGACGACGCGCCGCAGCAGAGGCGAGCCCGCGATGCGATGAACGCGGCGGCCCGCGATCCGCCCCGGCTGGACGAGGCCGAGGAACGTGATCGTGAGCTCGGCCAGGCGCGTCGAGCTCGAGATCCCTGCCGGAGCCGCGAGCACGAGCCGCCGCACCAGGGCCGGGTGGCGCTCGGCGAGCCGGAGCGCGACCACGCCGCCGAGCGAGTGCCCGAGCACATCGGTCGGGCCGTCGAGCAGCGGGACGAGGGCGTCCGCGAAGCCCCGGAGCGTGGCCGCCGCGGGCAGAGGAGCGGAGCCGCCGTGGCCGGGCAGGTCCGGCACGATCAGGCGCCGGCCCTCGAGGTGCGGGCGCAGTTCGGCGAAGTTCCACGCCGAGCCGCCGAAGCCGTGCACGAGGAGCAGCGGCGGGCCGTCTCCGCCCACGAAGGCGCGGATCCGGGTGCCGCGGGACTCGTAGATCCGTTCCTCGAGGCCCGGGAGAAGATCGTTCGCATCCGTCACGCCGATCGATTATGGTTCGAAGCACTATGAGCTCGACGGCGACAGGGCGGGACGCATGAAGATCCCCGTCCTGCGCCCAGACCAGCTGGAGATCCAAGCCCGCTAGCGCATCGTGCGCGGCGGGCTTTTTCGTGGAAGGAGCGAAATGGCCAACCACCTGACGCCCGACGAGCTCTCGAAAGAGGTCGGGATCGACCGGGACGAGGTGATCAGGATCTGCCTCGAGGAGCACGTGCCGATCTATCAGGGGAAGATCGACAAGACGCTGTTCCAGGCTCAGCTCCACGCGCTGGGGGCATTCCCCACGTCGCACTGAGACGAAGGACTATTTGCGGGAAGAGGCGGCAGCGCGCTTGCGCGGTGCCGCCTTTTTCTTGTCGTCAGCGGGCTGCTGCTTCTTCGACGCCGCGGCGACCGACGCCTTGAGCGCCTCCATCAGGTCGACGACCGGAGCGGGCTCCTCCTGGTCGGGCAGCTCGAACTCCTGCCCCGCGAGCTTCGCCTCGAGCAGCTCGCGCAGCGACTCGCGGTACTCGCTGCGCAGCGCTTCGGGCTCGAACGGCGCCGCGAGCGAGGCGATGATCTGCTTCGCCAGCTCGAGCTCCGGCGGCTTGACCTCCGAGGTCGCCACCGCCTCGTCGATCTCGGCATGGTCCTTCACGTCCTCGTGGACGAACAGGGTCTCGAGCGCGAGCGCATCGCCCATCGGCCTGATCAGGCACAGCTTCTCCTTGCCCGCGAGCACGAACCGCCCGAGCGCGGCCACCTCCGCCTCCTTCATCGCCTCGAGCAGCAGCACATAGGGACGGCGCTGCGCCTCGGCGCCGGCGGGCACGAGGAAGTACGTGCGATCGAAGTAGACCGGGTCGACCTCCTCGAGGCGCACGAACCGGCCGATCTCGATCGAGCGCGAGGTGTCGTGCTTCTCGATCGCCTCGAGGTCTGCCTCCTCGACGGTGACGAACTGGCCCTTCGCGACCTCCCAGCCCTTGACGAGCTCGTCGGACTCGACATCCCGCTCATGCACCGGGCACCAGCGCTTCTGTTTGATCGGCGAGCCGCACTCGCGGTGCAGGAGCCGGAACGAGATGTCCGACTGGCGGGCAGCCGGCTTCGTCGCCGGTGCGAGACCGACGGGAATGCTGACGAGGCCGAAGCTGACTGATCCGTTCCAGGTTGTGCGCATCTGCAGGGAGAATCCTATCGAGGGCGGGTCTATTTCGCCCCCGCGAACGGTACTCCTGCGGCTAGATTCCGCTCGTGGCCCGCGCCCGGACGATCGCGAATCTGTGGCGGGACGCGGTCGCGGCCGCGCATCCCGATCCCGCCTATCTGCACGAGGTGGACGGCGAGTGGGTCGAGGTCACGTGGGCGGAGGCCGCAGTCGCGGTCGACGAGCTCGCAAACGGGCTGCTCGCGCTCGGCGTCCAGAAGGGCGACGCCTTCGCCCTGCTCGCCCGCACGAGCCTCGAGTGGTCGCTCTTCGACTTTGCGCTGGGGCTCGTCGGCGCGGTCGGGGCGCCGATCTATTCGTCGAGCTCCGCACGCGACACGCACTACGTCCTCGAGCACTCGGAGGCGGTCGGCGTCCTCGTCGAGGACGACGACCAGCGTGCGAAGGTCGCGGGGTCGGGCGTCGAGCACGTCGTCTCGTTCTCGGAGCTCGGTGCGCTACGAGAACGCGGGCGGACCTACGCCGCAGAGCACCCGGCTGCGCTGAGCGAACGCGCCGACTCGATCGACGAGGACGAGCTCTTCACGTTCATCTACACGTCGGGGACGACGGGACCGCCGAAGGCCTGCATGATCCGCCATCGCAACTACTACGCGATGGTGCAGAAAGGCAACGAGATGGAGGATCGCCTGACCGAGCCCGGCGACGTGATGCTCCTCTACCTCCCGCTCGCCCACAACTACGGCCGCCTGCTCCATCTCTCGGCCGCCTACACGGGCTTCACCATCGCCTTCCTGCCGGACCCACTCCGCGCTGCAGCGGAACTGCCGCGCGTGCGCCCGCAGCTCTTCCCCAGCGTTCCCCGCGTCTACGAGAAGATCCACACGGCCGTGGTGGGCGAGTTCGCCGACCAGAGCGGAGCCAAGAAGCGAATCGTCGACTGGGCGATGCAGGTCGGGTACCGCGTCGCGAAGCTGCGGCAGGCCAAGCAGCCGGTGCCGACGACCCTCCTCTGGCAGCACCGCCTCGCCGACAAGCTCGTCTACTCGAAGGTGAAGGCGCGGCTCGGAGGCAGGCTGCGCGTCGCGAACGCGGGCGGTGCCCCCCTCTCGCGCGAGATCGCGGAGTTCTTCTATGCGATCGACATCCTGATCCTGGAGGGCTATGGACTGTCGGAGGTCACGACCGCCGCGACGGTGAACCGTGCCAACGACTTCAAGTTCGGGACGGTGGGCAAGCCGTTGCCCGGTGTCGAGCTCGAGTTCGCCGAGGACGGCGAGATCCTCATCCGCTCCAACACCGTCTTCGCCGGCTACTACCGCGACAGCGAGGCGACCCGGGCGACTCTCGACGAGCAGGGATTCGTGCACACCGGCGACGTCGGCCATCTGGACGAGGACGGCTTTCTCGTCATCACCGACCGCAAGAAGGACATCATCGTCACCGCCGGCGGCAAGAATGTCGCGCCGCAGAACCTCGAGAACGAGCTGAAGGCGCACAGGGTGATCTCGCAGGTGCTCGTCGTCGGCGATCGCAAGCCGTACGTGGCGGCGTTGGTCACGGTCGATCCCGAATCGACGCACGGCATGAGCGAGAACGAGGTGCGGGATGCCGTCCAGGGCGCAGTCGACAGCGTGAACGCAGAACGCTCACGGTTCGAGCAGATCAAGCGTTTCACCGTGCTGCCACGCGAGTTCTCGCTCGAAGAGGACGAGATGACACCGACGTTGAAGCTGCGGCGCAAGGTGATCCTCGATCACTTCGCCCGTGAGTTCTCTGCGTTGTACGACAGCTGAGTGCGGAGCGCCTCGCTCTCGAACCTGGTTCGCTGCGCGAACCGGGTTCGTGCGTTGCTCAGAGGATGCGGCGCGCGCCGACGAAGGTCGCGGCGTACCAGCTCTCGTCGAGGCTGGAGATCTTCACGACGTCGCCGGTGTGCGGCGCGTGCACGAACTGACCGCCGCCGATGTAGATGCCGACGTGGCCGAGACCGTCGAAGAAGACGAGGTCTCCCGGCTCCAGCTGGTCACGCGAGACCGGGACGCCGTAGCCGTACTGGGCGTACGAGGAGTGCGGGAGCGAGACGCCGACCTGGGAATACGCCCACATGACGAGGCCGGAGCAGTCGAAGCCACCGGGCGCGGAGCCACCCCACACGTAGGGCGTGTTGAGCTGGGAAAGCGCGATGTTGGCGACGTTGCTGTGCGTCGACGGCGGAGCGACGACCGTGTCGGCGGCCGGCGCGATCGCGGAGACGCCGACCACCGTGGTCGACTGCTGCTGCTGCGAGACGCGCTGCTGGGCGGCCAGCCGCGCCTGCGCCGCGCGCGCCATCTGCAGCTGCCGTGCGGCGTCGGCGGCGACCATTTGCGCGATCTGGCCCTTGAGCGACGAGAGGAGGTTGTTCTGCTCGTTGATCTTCGACTCGATCGACTGCTTCGCAGCGGCGCGTTCTGCGACGACCCGCACCTGCGACTCGCGAGCCTGCGCGAGCAGCTCGCCGTGACGCTTCACCGCGGTTCGGAACGTCTTCACCTGCGACAGGATGTGCGTGTCGAGCGCAGTGACGCTCTTGGCGCTGTCCATGCGGTTGATCATGTCGTCGAGGCTCCGTGCCCCGAGAATCACTTCGAGTGTCGTCGTCTGATCCGTCGTGTAGAGCGTGACGAGCCGCTTCGCGATCGCTCGCTGGCTCTGGCGCAGGTTGTTCTTCGCGATCCGCAGCTCATGACGGTTCTCGCGCAGGTTGCGCTGAATCTGCGCGAGTTGCGCATTCGCGCTGTCGTATTGCGCGCGCGCCTGCTCGAGCGAATCGGACAGCTGTTGCAGCTGTCCCATGACCTGCTGCGCCTGTGCTCGCTTCGATGAGATCGAAGGGTCCGCAAATGCCGGGACTGCCGCCAGGAGGGCCAGACAGATCCCTGCGAGAACGTACGGCGCCAGTCCCAGCCTACGAATGACAACTCCCGGATCGGGAGCGGGACGGGCGCACCGGGTGGGGCCGGTACGTCACGAGGGGGGAGGTTAGCAATGTGTTCGGATCAGCGTCAACGTGGAATGCCGCAAACTTGCGCAAAACTTGTTCATTTCTGCACGAAGTGCCGTCGTCCTTCTTCGCGACTGTGGTACGGTCCTCCCCCGTGCTAGGGCAGGCACAAACGCCGCGACGGCGCGTGTTTCCGTTCGCAGTGATCGCCTTGGCGGTGCTGATCGCGCCGTCGGTAGGCGGCGCCAATCGATCGCCGACCACGCAGTCGTTGCGTGCACAAGATGCGGCGATCGTGGCGAAATCACGCGCGGCCGTGCTCGGGCTGTATTCGCTCGACGCGAGGTTGGCGGCTGCGCAGTCGAGGCTCGCATCGCTCCGCGGACAGGCGCATGCGCTTCGGCTCGAACGCCGGAGCCTGCGGCATCAGCTCGCAGTTGCGAAGCGAAGCACGCGAATCTCGCAGGCACGCGTGGCGCAGAGGCTCCGGATCCTCTACGAACAGGACAACGTCGAACCGCTGGAGATCGTGCTCGGTTCGACGAGCCTCGACGAGGCAATGACGAACCTCGACGACCTGAATCGCGCCGCCGGCCAGGGTGAAGACATCCTGCGCGAGCTCGCCGGCGCGCGAAAGGCGATCGCCCGCGCCACACACGGGCTCGCAGCTCGCGCGGCCGCTCTCACTGCCGCAACCCGTGCCGCCGAGGCAACCGCCGCGTCCCTTGCCGCGACGCGGGCGCAACGAAGCTCGTACATCGCAGGCCTGGCCGCGCAGCGTCGCCTGACGGAGGGCCAGATCGCGAGCCTGGTCGCGACGGCCGGCGCAGCAGAGGCGCAGAGCGTCCGGCTCGTACGCAGCGACTCGGCGGCGGCGGCCGCCA
The DNA here is from genome assembly GCA_963722065.1 of uncultured Thermoleophilia bacterium. Classification (GTDB taxonomy): domain Bacteria; phylum Actinomycetota; class Thermoleophilia; order Gaiellales; family Gaiellaceae; genus PALSA-600. Next base: position 55,272 of record CAVRMI010000030.1, read on the forward strand.
CCACACTGCACGGGAGCCGCGTGCTCACCGTGTCGGCGACGGGCTACGCGCTCCAGGGCGACACTGCCAGCGGTCTCCCCGTCGGCTGGGGCATCGTCGCGGTCGATCCCTCGGTCATTCCGCTCGGCACCCACATGACGATTCCCGGCTACGGCGACGCCGTGGCAGCCGACGAGGGCGGGTCGATCGTCGGGGCGACGATCGATCTCTGGTTCCCGACGGTCGCGCAGGCCAATGCGTGGGGACGCCGCACCGTCACGATCGTCCTGCACTAGCGGTCGCGCGACTACACTGACCCCCCGGTCCCCGATTGCCGAGGTAGGCCGAACTGACCGACGAAGCAGACAACTCTCAAGCGCTCCAGACGCGCGTCCTGCTCGTCGACGATCACGATCTGTTCCGCACGGGACTGCGCAACCTGCTCGAGGAGCAAGGCGTGCAGGTGGTCGGTGAGTGCGCCGACGGGACCGAGGCGCTGCACGCCGTTCGTGAGTTGGCGCCCGACGTCGTCGTGATGGATCTGAACATGCCCGGGATCAGCGGCGTCGAAGCGACACGCCAGATCTCGATGGTCGCTCCGCTCACGCGTGTGCTCGTGCTCACGATCTCCGACAGCGACAGCGACGTGATGGATGCGATTCTCGCCGGAGCATGCGGCTATCTCCTCAAGGACTCGTCGATCACGGAGCTGATCAGCGGCATTCACGCCGCCGCCGTCGGTGAGTCGCTCGTCTCGCCGGCGATCGCATCGAAGGTACTCCAGCGCGTGCGCGCGTCGAGCGCTTCACCACATGAGGCCGAGTTGATCCAGTCGGAGCTCTCCGACCGGGAGATCGAGGTGTTGAAGCTGATCGCGAACGGCAAGGACAACGGGATGATCGCGCTCGAGCTGCACATCAGCCCGAAGACGGTGAAGAACCACATCTCCAACATCCTGATGAAGCTGCAGATCGACAACCGGATCCAGGCCGCGGTCTACGCGGTCCGGTCGGGGATCGTCTAGCGCACCGGAGAGCCGACGCGGGCGTCGTCGGCGCAGCGGCGCAATTCGGTCAGCCGACCGCGCAGCTCCGCCAGGAGGTCGCCGTTTCGCTCGAGCTCGCGCGCGACCTCGGCGAGCTTCCGCGCGTTGGTGACGATGTCGCCTTGCTCGATTCCCTGGCTGAGCACCGCGACCCGCCGTTCGAGCCGCCAGCTCTCCGCCTCGAGCGAGAGTGCCCCGGCGTAGCCGTCCGTCAAGGTGCGCTCGATCTGATCGAGGTCGCGCGTCGGCTCGCGGAGCAGCGCCGAGATCCGGTCGAGGAGGTCCGTGGTGCCCACCGCGCTCGATTCTCCGGCCGCGGCGGCACCGCAACAAGGGCCGTGCGGCCCATTCCCCGGCCGGGCGAGGCCCAGCCCTCCGCCCGCTCGGTCACAATGTCCCGCGTGCGGAGGGGTCTTGCAGCGGTCGCGCTCCTGCTCGTCCTGGCTCCGGCCGGGGGCACGGCAACCCTCCCGCTGACGGCGCGGCTCGCCCAGGCGCTGGCCGTCCCGGGCTACCCGAAGAGCACGTCTGCCGCGGTCGCGATCGACCTCAGCTCGGGGAACCTTCTGTTCGGCCGCAATCCGAACATGCCGCTCGCACCCGCATCGAACGAGAAGCTGCCGGTGACGTTCGCAGCGCTGCGTGAGCTCGGAACGTCGTACCGCTTTCGCACCGAGATCCTGGGCCGTGGCACACAGGTCGGCGCGACCTGGCAGGGCGACATCTTCCTGAAGGGGTTCGGCGATCCGACGCTGACCTCCGGTGGGATCGACCGCCTCGCGGCCCAGATCGGGGCTCTGGGGATCACACAGATCTCCGGCCGCGTGCTCGGCGACGAGTCGTGGTTCGATGCGCGCCGCACCGCGCCGGGCTGGAAGCACGCCTTCTATCTGAGCGAGTCGCCACCGCTCTCAGCGCTCGCGGTCGATCGTGCGGTGTACGACGGCCACATTGCACTGCGGCCCGCGCTCGCTGCGGCCGGCCAGCTCCGCCGGGCGCTGCGCCGCCACGGCATCACGAGCGGCAGCGTCGGGCTGGGGCGGGCGCCGGCCGCCTCACCGGCGCTCGCCGAGGTCGAGTCGGCCCTGCTGCCGGCGGTGCTCCAGGAGATGGACCGCGAGAGCGACAACTTCACGGCAGAGCTGATGCTGAAGGAACTCGGCGCCGAGATCGGAAAGAGCGGCACGACCGCGGCGGGCGCCGCTGTCGTGACCCGCGCGCTGGCCGCCGCAGGCGTTCCCCTCGCGGGCGTCCGGATCGTCGACGGCTCAGGCCTCTCGCTCGACGACCGCCTGACCGCCCAGGCACTCGCCGCGATCCTCGTCTCGGCCTGGCGCGACCCCGCCCTCCACCATCCGTTCTGGGCGGCGCTGTCGGTCGCAGGCGTGAACGGGACGCTCGAGCACCGCATGCAGCTGAGGCCGGCCCGCGGCGCCGTGCACGCGAAGACCGGCACGACCGACGAGGCCTCGGCTTTGTCGGGCTATGCCGGCAGCCGGTATGCCTTCTCGGTGCTCCAGAACGGCGAGCCCATCGCGACCTCTGCAGCACAGCGCGCGCAGGATCGGTTTGCGAGCGCCCTCGCGTCGGTCCTCTAGCTCCCGACGAGAGCCTTGAGATCGTCCTCGGTGAGGAGTGGGACGCCTGCCTTCTCGGCCTTCGCGACCTTGGAGCCCGGGCTCTCACCCACGATCACGCCGGCCGTCTTCTTCGAAACGTTGTCGGAGACCTTTGCGCCCAGCGCCTCGAGCGCGGCGCGCGCCTGCTCGCGGGAGAACGACTCGAGGGTGCCCGTCACGACGTACTGCTTCCCGGTCAGCGGGCCGTCAACCGGCCGATCCTCCTCACCGGACTCGAACCGAAGGCCCAGCTCTCGGAGCTCGGCGACGAGCCGCGCATTGTCGGCATCGGCGAACCACTCGGCGATCGCCTCGGCCCGCTCGGGCCCGATCCCTTCGCACTCGATGATCTCCTCCTGGGAAGCCGCGGCCAGGCGGTCGACGCTGCCGAAATGGCGTGCGAGGTTCTGCGCCGTCACCCAGCCGACGTCGGGGATGTTGAGACCGAAGAGCACGCGGCGGAATGGAATCTCCTTCGAGGCCGCGATCGAGTTGATCGTGTTCGTCGCAGAGATCTCGGCGAAGCCGTCGAGCTCGAGGAGCTGCTCCTTGCTCAGCCGATAGAGCTCGGGCAGCGACCGGACGAGACCGAGCTCCCACAGTCTTCGCACGAGCTGCTCGCCGACACCGTCGATGTCGGCTGCGGCCTGGACCCAGTTGATCAGCGACTCGAGGCCGCGCGAAGGGCACGCGCGGTTCGGGCAGCGATGCATCGCCTCGCCCTCCGGCTTCACGATCTCGACACCGCACAGCGGGCAGTGCGTCGGCATCTTGAACGGCTTCGTCCCTCGCCTGTGCGGGCCGGCCGGACCGACGATCTGCGGGATCACGTCGCCTGCGCGCTGCACGATCACGTCGTCGCCCTCGCGGATGTCCTTGCGGTTGATGTCCTCCTCGTTGTGCAGCGTCGCGCGCGAGATCGTCACGCCGCCCACTTCCACCGGCGCCAGCACCGCCCACGGGTTCAGCGCGCCCGTCCGGCCGACGCGGATCATGATCTTGTCGAGGCGCGTCGTCGCGGTCATGGGCGCCCACTTGAACGCCCTGGCCCAGCGAGGGCGCTGATGGAGCGCGCCGAGCCGTTCCTGTTGCGCGTAGTCGTCGACCTTGATGACGATCCCGTCGATCTCGTAGTCGAGCTCCGTCCGGCGGCGCTCCCAGATGCGACAACGCTCGGCGACCTCCTCGACCGACTCGAGACACTCGGCAAACGGGTTGATCGGAAAGCCATGGGCACGCAGCCACTCCAGCGTCTGCCAGTGCGACGTGAGCGCTGCGCCCTCGTGCGCCCCGACCCCGTAGGCCCAGAACGACAGCGGGCGGCTCGCGGTGATCGAAGGATCCTTCTGGCGCAGCGATCCGGCGGCGGCGTTGCGCGGGTTGGGGGTCGGCTTCTTTCCTTCGTCGACGAGGCGCTCGTTCAGTTCGCGGAAGCCGGAGAGAGGCATGTACACCTCGCCGCGCACCTCGATCAGCTGGGGCGCGTCGCCGGCCAGCATCCGCAAGGGAACGGCGGGGATCGTACGCAGGTTGACCGTCACGTCTTCGCCGACCTCGCCGTCGCCGCGCGTGGCACCGCGTGCGAACACGCCGGCTTCGTAGGTGAGGTTGATCGCGAGACCGTCGATCTTCGGCTCGAGCACGTACGCGACCGAGGCATCCTCGCCGAGACGCTTGCGAACGTCCTCGGCCCACTTCTCGATCGCCTCGTCGGTCGTCACCTTTTCGAGCGAGCCCATGGCGGTCAGGTGACGGACCTTCTGGAACTTCGTCGACGCCGGCGCGCCGACCCGCTGCGTGGGCGAGTCGGGCGTCACGAGCTCCGGATGCTCGCGCTCCAGCTCCACGAGCTCGTCGTAGGCACGGTCGTACGTGGCGTCATCGACCGAGGGCTCGTCGAGCACGTGGTACTCGTGCAGCCAGCGGTTGAGCAGATCGCGCAGCTCGGCGGCCCTAGACGAGCTCAAGCAGCTCCTCCGGGCGATCGAGGACGACGTCGGCGTCGACCAGCGTGGCCGCGGCGTGGATGCGGCCCCACCCGACGCCGATCGCAAACAGGCCTGCAGCCCTGGCCGCCTGCATGTCGAAGGGCGAGTCGCCGACGTAGGCGGCCTCGGCAGCGCTTGCGCCGAGCCGGTCGAGTGCGAGCAGCAGCGGCTCCGGATCGGGCTTGTGGCGCGTGGTCTCGTCTCCGCCGACGACCGTTTCGAAGAGGTGCTCGAACGAGAGCTTCGCGAACGCGAGCTCGACCGTGCTGCGCCGCTTCGCCGTCACGATGCCGAGCCGGTGACCGCGCTCCTTCAGGCAAGCGAGCACGGCATCGATATCACCGCAGAACTCTAGGGTGTCGTGCAGCGGCTCGTTGTGCTCGCGGTAGACACGAACGAGCTCGTCGACGCGCTGTGGGTCGAGCGCGATCATCTGGGCTTCCAGCCCGGGCCCGCCGACGGCCTTCATCAACTCGGCGTCGCTCCACTCGCCACCGACCACGGTCTCGGCCGCGTGACGCATCGACGCGAGGATGATCGCGCCGGAGTCGATCACGGTGCCGTCGAGATCGAAGAGAACGACTGGAAAGCGCACGCGCTCGATCGTAGCGAGCACCCTTGCAGTCGCACGCCGGGGTCAGACCCCGGACGTGGCCCCTCCAGACGTGTCTGGGGTCAGACCCCGGACGTGGCTCCTCCGGACATGTCTGGGGGTCAGACCCCGGACGTGGCCCCTCCGGACATGTCTGGGGGTCAGACCCCGGACGTGGCTCCTCCGGACATGTCTGGGGGTCAGACCCCAGACATGTCCGGATAGGACACGTGCGTGAGGTACAGACCGTGCGGGGGCGCGGTGGCGCCGGCCTCGCTGCGCGGTCTGCCTTCGAGCAGGGGCACGAGGTCGCGGCCCTCGAGCATCGAGCCGACGAGCGTTCGCACCATGTGGCGAAGGAACGAGTCCGCCGTGACCTCGAAGGCGATCACGGCCTCGTCGAGCTCGACCCACCGCACCTCGCGCACCGTGCGCACGAAGCTGCGGTGCTGTGTCTCGGTCGGGGTGAACGCCCGGAAGTCGTGCTCGCCGAGCAGCACTCGCGCGTTCTCGTTCAGCGCGGCGAAGTCGACCGGACGCGGCCACCAGAGCGACCGCCTCGCCTCGAACACGGAGCGCTCGCGCCGCCGCCAGATCCGGAACCGATAGGACCTCGCGAGCGCACTGAACCGGGCATGGAGGTCGTCCGCGGCCTCCTCGACCTCCGTCACCGCGACGTCGTCCGGCAGCACCGTGTTCAACGCCTCGGCCGCCCGCGCCGGCGGCGGGCCGCCGAGCACGTCGACGGTGACGACGTTCGCGAGCGCGTGCACGCCGGTGTCGGTGCGTCCGGCGACCGCCAGCTCGTTGAACGTGCCGTAGAGCGCGCCGACGGCCCGACGAAGCTCACCTTCGACGGTCCGCGCCCCGGGCTGCCGCGCCCAGCCGCGAAAGCCCGTTCCGTCGTACTCGATCGTCAGCTTCAGCCGCGGCACGTCAGGCGCGCCTGACCTTTCTTGTAAGGAATGCTTGCTGCTCTAGTCACTTGGCAGTCGCTGTTTATGATCTACTCATGTCCGACAAGCACCGCTTCCTGCTGCAACGGGTGCAACCGGCGATGGTGGGCCTGATCGACGGGTCGCTCTCCACGCTCGCGCCAATCTTCGGCATCGCGATCTACACGCACAAGCCGCACACGGCCTTCGTGGCCGGTCTCGCGACCGCGATCGGCGCGGCCATCTCCATGGCCTACAGCGAGGCTCTCTCGGACACCGGAGAGCTCACAGGGCGCGGCAGCCCCCTCACGCGCGGGCTGATCACCGGGGGCGGGACGTTTCTGGGCGGGATCCTCCACACTCTGCCGTTCCTGATCCCGGACTACCACGTCGCGATCGTCACCGCCGCGATCGTCGTCGCATTCGAACTGGTCGCGCTCGCAGTGATCCGGTGGCAGTTCTTCGAGACGAGCTTCGCGAGATCGCTACTGAATCTCGTCGTCGCCGGTGCTGCCATCGCCATCGTCGGCGCTCTCGTCGGCACCGCCGGCTGAATCGCCCTCGGCCGCCACAGCCGGCTCCTCTGCGCCCTCAGGCTCGGTGTCAGCCTCCGCTGTCGGCTCCGGCGCTTCCTCGGCCGCCACAGACTCGGCCTCGGTCTCGGCCTCCCCGACCGGTTCGGCCTGGGCCACCGGCTCCGGCGTCCGCTCCTCACGCTGTGCGGCGACGTACTCCTCGTTGACGAGCTCGAGGTAGGCCATTTCCGCCGCGTCGCCCGGCCGCGGGCCGATCTTCACGATGCGCGTGTAGCCGCCGGGGCGATCCTTGAAGAGCGGGGCAACGTCGGCGAAGAGCTTGTGCACGACGTCGCGTGAGCGCAGGAACGCCGTCGCCTGCCGGCGGGCGTGCAGGTCACCACGGCGCCCGAGCGTGATCATCTGCTCGGCGATCGGCCTGACCGCCTTCGCCTTGGTGACGGTCGTCTTGATGCGCCCATGCTCGATCAGCGCACCGGCAAGGTTCGAGTAGAGCGCCTTGCGGTGCGCCGAGTCGCGGCCGAGCTTCTTTCCTGAGCGCCCGTGACGCACCCGCTACTCCGCTCCGTTCCCGCCGCCGCGCAGGTTGAGACCGTGCTGCTGCAGCGTCTCCTTGACCTCTTCGATCGACTTCTTGCCGAAGTTCGGGATCGCAGCGAGCTCGGACTCCGACTTGGTGACGAGATCGCCGATCGTCTCGATGCCGACGCGCTTCAGGCAGTTGTACGAACGCACACCGAGCTCCAGCTCCTCGATCGGGAAGTTCTCCATCCCACCCGCGAGGGAGACACCGGCAGCCTCTCCGGCACCGTCGGACGACGGTGCAGCCGACTCGCCGTAGCCCTCGATCTTCTCGAGGTCGGTGAAGATCGCCAGCTGGCGGATGAGGATCTCGGCGCCCTGCGCGATCGCGTCCTTCGGATCGATCGACCCGTTGGTGGTCACGTCGAGGATCAGCTTGTCGTAGTCGGTCCGCTGCCCGACGCGCGCCGCCTCCACGTCGTACGCGACGCGGTTGATCGGCGAGAACATCGAGTCGACGGGAATGACCCCGATCGTGTGCGCCTGGCCACGGTTGCCCTCCGCCGGCACGTAGCCGCGGCCGCGCCCGATGGTGAGCGTGACCTCGAGGCGGCCCTTCGACGAGAGGTTCGCGATCTCGAGCTCCGGGTTCAGGATCTCGAGGTCGGCGGGCGCCTCGATGTCGGCGGCCGTGACGATCCCCTCACCGCGCTTCGTCAGCCGAACCTCCACCTCCGGCGACTCGCCGTGAAGGATGCAGACGAGCTGCTTCAGGTTGAGGATGATGTCGGTGACGTCCTCGCGAACGCCGGGGAGCGTCGTGAACTCGTGCGCGACACCCTCGATCTTCACCGAGGTGACCGCAGCGCCCTCCAGAGAGGAGAGGAGCACGCGGCGCAGCGAGTTGCCGAACGTGTAGCCGAAGCCCCGATCGAGCGGCTCGATCACGAAGACGCCACGGTTCTCGGTCACTTCCTCGTGGGTGATCTTCGGCACCTGGAAATCGGTCGCGCGTACTGCCAACGTATGTCCTTTCTTTTGCGAGGCTCTACTTGGAGTAGAGCTCGACGATCAACTGTTCGGAAACCGGGGTGTCGATCTCGGCACGCTCCGGCCACTTCAAGACGGTCCCGCTGAGCCCGTCGTGGTCCGCCTGGAGCCACGGGGCGACAGCGGCGGTGAGGTCGGTCGCGTCGCGGACGATCTGCTCCGCGCCGGACCCTGTCTTCAGGGAGACCAGGTCGTCGGGCTTGACCTGGTAGCTCGGGATGTTCACGCGGCGCCCGTTCACGGCGAAATGCCCGTGCCGCACGAGTTGGCGCGCCTGAGCGCGCGAGGCCGCGAAACCGAGCCGGTAGACGACGTTGTCGAGGCGGGTCTCGAGCATCCGCAGCAGGTTGTCACCGGTGATGCCGCCCTGCTTGTTCGCCTTCTCGTAGTACGTGCGGAACTGGGTCTCCAGGAGGCCGTAGTAGCGGCGCGCCTTCTGCTTCTCGCGCAGCTGCAACAGGTACTCGCTCTGCTTGATGCGGCCGCGGCCGTGCTCGCCCGGCGGATACGAGCGGCGCTCGATGGCGCACTTCTCGGTCAGGCAGCGCTCGCCCTTGAGGAAGAGCTTGATGCCCTCCCGGCGGCACTGCTTGCACTTCGGTGAACGATCGCGAGCCACTACACACGCCTCCGCTTCTTCTGGCGGACGCCGTTGTGCGCCTGCGGCGAGACGTCCTTCACACCGAGGATCTCCAGACCGGCCGCCTGCAGCGACCGGATCGCCGTCTCACGACCGGAGCCCGGGCCTTTGACGAACACCTCGACCTTCTGCAGGCCGTGCTCCATGCCCTTGCGGGCGGCCGCATCGGCGGTCACCTGCGCGGCGAACGGCGTCGACTTGCGCGAGCCCTTGAACCCGGCCGAGCCGGCGGACTCCCAGACGATGACGTTCCCGTCCTTGTCGGTCAGGGCGACGATCGTGTTGTTGAACGACGTCTTGATGTGCGCCTGGCCGATCGCGATGTTCTTGCGAACGCGGCGACGTGTGCGACCGCGCGTGGTCGCTGCTCTGCGAGGAGGCGCCATTTACTTCGCCTTCTTCCCACGGCCGACGGTCTTCTTCGGCCCCTTGCGCGTGCGCGCGTTCGTCTTCGTGCGCTGGCCGCGCGCCGGGAGGTTGCGCCGGTGGCGCAGCCCGCGGTAGGCCCCGATCTCGGACAGCCGCTTGATCGCCTGGGTGCGCTCGCGGCGCAGGTCGCCCTCGACCTGCTCGTTCTGGTCGATGTAGTCGCGAAGCTTCGCGACCTCGTCCTCGGTGAGGTCCCGGACCTTGGTGTCACGCGAGAGGCCGAGTGCGTCGCAGATCTTCTGCGCCGTCGGCTGGCCGATCCCGAAGATGTACGTCAGCCCGATCTCGAGCCGCTTCTGATTCGGCAGGTTGACGCCTGCAATACGTGCCATGTGTTGTGATCTACCCCTGACGCTGCTTGTGGCGAGGATTCGTGCAGATGACCATGGTGCGCCCGTGCCGCTTGATCACGCGGCAGCGCTCGCACATGGGCTTGACTGAAGGTCTGACTTTCATTCAGGGTTCCTCGAGGACGTGGTAAGGGCGCGCGCGGCTAGACGCCTCGCAGCGCGGGTCGTCATGGTACCAGGACCCCTGTTCCGGTGAGGATCCTCGGCCCGGCGGCCGTGACCGCGACCGTGTGCTCGAAATGCGCGGCCAAGGAGCCGTCGGTGGTGGAGATCGACCACTCGTCGTCGTGGATGTACACGTCCGGCCCGCCCGCCGTGATCATCGGCTCGATCGCGATCGTCATGCCCTCCTTGAGCTCGGGCCCGCGGTAGGTGGAGACGAAGTTCGGGACCTGCGGGTCCTCGTGGTAGTGGCGGCCGACGCCGTGCCCCACGAGGCTCCTGATCACGGAGAAGCCGGCGTCCTCGACGACCGTCTGCACCGCCTGGGAGATGTCGCCGACCGAGTGCCCCGGCCGCGCGGCCTCGATGCCTGCTGCGAGCCCTTCCTGGCAGACGTCGAGGAGGCGCTGGGCCTCGGCCGAGATCTCGCCGACCCCGAACGTGGCCGCCGAGTCGGCGATCAGGCCCTCGTAGGTGACGCCGATGTCGAACGAGATCAGATCGCCCTCCTGCGCGCGGTAGGCGCCCGGGATGCCGTGGACGACCATCGAGTTCGGGGAGATGCAGATCGCAGCCGGGAAGCCCTTGTAGCCCTTGGAGGTGGGCACCCCGCCCTGCGCATGGATGTAGTCGTCGCCGATGCGGTCGAGCTCGACCATGGTGATGCCCGGCTCGAGCGAATCGTGCAGCAGAGCGATCGTCTCGGCGACGATCCGCCCGGCGCGTGCCATCGTCTCGATCTCCTGCGCCGACTTGCGGATGATCACGCGACCACCTGCAGCGACTCGGAGATCTCCGACCACACCTCGTCGATCGAGCGGTCGGCGTGCAACGGCACGAGCTTGCCCGTGGCCCGATAGTGCTCGACGATCGGCTCCGTCTCGGAGTGGTAGATCTCGAGCCGCTTCGCGATCACGGCGGGCGTGTCGTCGGCCCGGCTCTCGAGCTTCGCGCGGTCGAGCGCCCGCTGCATGCCGACCTCGTCGGGCACGTCGAAGAACAGGATCGCGTCCAGGCCGCGGCCGATGCCGCCGAGCATCTGGTCGAGTGCCTCGGCCTGGGCGAGATTGCGGGGGAAGCCGTCGAGCACGAAGCCTCCTTGCGCGTCCGGCTGCGACAGGCGCTCCTCGATCATCGCGATCGTCAGCTCGTCCGGCACGAGCCGGCCCGAAGCCATGATCTCCCCGACGCGCCGGCCGAACTCGGTGCCCTCCGCCTGCGCCGCCCGGAACATGTCGCCGGTCGAGACGTGCGGAATCCCGTATTCCTCAGCGATTCGCTTGGCCTGCGTGCCCTTGCCGGCCCCCTGCGGGCCAAGGACGAGGAGGTTCACCGCAGGAAGCCCTCGTAGGAGCGCATCATCATCTGCGACTCCATCTGTCGCATGGTGTCGAGCGCGACGCCGACGACGATCAGCACCGAGGTGCCGCCCAGGGCGCGCGAGGTCGCCTGGGAGAAGCCGAAGTGCTTGATGAAGATCGACGGGAGCACCGCGACGATCGCGAGGAACAGCGAGCCCGGAAGGGTCAGCCTGGTGAGCACGCGGTCGAGGTACTGCGCCGTCGGCGGGCCCGGCCGGATCCCGGGGATGTAGCCGCCGTACTTGCGCAGGTTGTCGGCCTGGTCGACCGGGTTGAACTGGACCGCGGTGTAGAAGTACGTGAAGACGATGATCAGGATGGTCTCGACCCCGAGGTACGTCCACGACGACGGCGCGAAATGCGTGTTGACCCACGTCGACGAGGACGGCGCGAACGACGACACGGTCTGCGGGAGCGCGAGCAGGGCGGCGGCGAAGATCACCGGGATCACGCCCGCCATGTTCACGCGCAGCGGCATGTAGGTCGCTCCGCCCTGCGTCTGGCGCCGGCCGACCATGCGCTTCGCGTACTGGATCGGAATGCGCCGCTGGCCCTCCTGGACGAAGACGACCGCGACGACGATGCCGATCGCCACCAGTGGGAAGAACAGCTTCTCGACCGCACCGCCGTTGAGCCAGGCGTTGATGCCCTGCGGCATGGAGGTCAGGATCGACGCGAAGATCAGCAGCGAGATGCCGTTGCCGATGCCGCGCTTCGTGATCAGCTCGCCGAACCACATCAGCAGGATCGTCCCCGCGGTGAGCGTGACGACGATCAGCACGAGCCGCCCCGGGTTCGCCGGCAGCGCCCCCTGGGTGTGGAACAGGTACGCATAGCCGGTCGCCTGCGCGGCCGCGAGGAACACGGTCAGGTAGCGGGTGTACTGGTTGATCTTGGCGTACCCCGCCTCGCCTTCCTTCTGCAGCGCCTCGAGCTGCGGGATCACGACCGTGAGGAGCTGCAGGATGATCGACGCCGTGACGTACGGCATGATCCCGAGCGCGAAGATCGAGAACCGCGAGAGCGCCGAGCCGGAGAACAGGTTCAGCAGGCCGAGCAGCGAGCCGCCGCGGCCGTTGAAGAAGCTCTGGATCTGGGCGGAGTCGACGCCCGGCGCGGGCAGCCACGACCCCATGCGGTACAGCGCGAGGATCCCCGCCGTGAACAGGAGCCGGCGCCGGAGCTCCGGGACCCGCCACGCATTGGCGAGCCAGGACAGCAAGGCCTAGGAGCCCTCGCCTTCTGCGGGCTCGGCGGCGGGCGCCTCGGCGTCCTCCGTGGTGTCCTTCGTCCTGCCCTCCGGACGCCGCTTCAGGTTCTTCGGCTTCCGAGGCTTCTGTTCCTTGAGCACGGTCAGCGTGCCGCCGGCCGCCTCGACCTTCTCGCGGGCGGTCGCCGAGGCGCCGTGCACCGTGATCGTCAGCTTCTTCGTCAGCTCGCCGACGCCGAGCAGCTTCACGTCCTTGCGGAGCGAGCGGATCAGGCCCTTGGCCTTCAGCGACTCGGGGGTGACCTCCTCGCCGGCCTCGAAGCGCGCCTCGAGGTCACGCAGGTTCACGGGCTGCGAGTAGGTGCGGAACGGGCCGATCGGCATGGCGTCCGCCGAGGTGTTGCCGCGGAGCTTCGCGATGCGCATGTGCAGCGGCATCTGCCCGCCCTCGAACCCGGCGCGCATCGCATGCGAGCCCGCACGGGACTTCTGGCCCTTGATCCCGCGGCCGGAGTAGCGCCCCTTGCCCGAGCCGAGACCGCGCCCGACCCGCTTGCGGTCGGTGCGGGGCTGCGCGGGCTGCAGGTTCGACAGATTCAGATCGCCGGCCATTGCCTAGGACTCCTCGACTTTCACCAGATGACGCACCTTGCGCAGCATGCCGGCGAGGACCGGCGAGTCGTCGATCTCGTTGGTCTTGCCGATCCGGCCGAGGCCGAGCGCCCGCAGCGTGCCGCGGTGGCGCTCCGACTGGCCGATCTGGCTACGCACCTGCGTCAGCTTCAGCTTCGACACCGGTGCTCACCTCCTCGGCCTCTGCAACCTCGGGCCGCTTGTACGGCAGGACCTCGCTGATCTGCTTGCCGCGCGCCTTGGCGACTTCCTCCGGGCGACGCAGCTGGCGAAGCGCCTGCTCCGCTGCCTTCAGCATGTTGATCGGATTGGTCGTGCCGAGCGACTTCGCCAGCACGTCCTTGATGCCGCCGAGCTCGAGCACCGCGCGCACCCCGCCGCCGGCGATGACGCCGGTGCCGGGCGAGGCCGGCCGCAGGAGGACGCGGGCGGCGTCGAACCGGCCCAGCGACTCGTGCGTGATCGTCTGCCCGTGCTTCGGCACGGTGAACATGTTCTTCTTGGCGTCGTCGACCGCCTTCGAGATCGCCAGCGGGACCTCGCGCGCCTTGCCGTAGCCGACGCCGACACGATCGACCTCGTCGCCGATGACGACCAATGCCGTGAACGAGAAGCGCCGGCCGCCCTTGACGACCTTGGCGACGCGATTGATCTCGACGACCCGCTCCTTGAGCTCGCGGGTCTCCTGCACGTCGATTGCCACTAGAAGCTCAGTCCTCCTTCGCGCGCGCCGTCGGCGAGCGCCTTGACGCGACCGTGATACAGGTAGCCGCCGCGGTCGAAGACGACGCCCTCGATGCCCGCCTTTTTCGCCGCCTCGGCGAGCCGCTTGCCGACCTCGGCAGCCTGCTCCGTCTTGTCACCCTTGAACGACTTCGGCAGATCGAGCCACGAGGCGGCGGCAAGCGTGCGGCCGGCGTCGTCGTCGATCAGCTGCGCGAACACGCCGCGGTTGGAGCGGAACACGAGCAGGCGCGGACGCTCGGCCGAGCCGCGAACCTTGCCGCGAACCCGGCGATGACGGCGGAGACGCGCTTCGCGAACGGAAAGACTGCTCATGCGCGCTTTCCGACCTTCCGGCGGACGTGCTCGCCCTCGTAGCGGATGCCCTTGCCCTTGTACGGCTCGGGCGGACGGACCTTGCGGATCTCGGCGGCGGTCTGGCCGACGGCCTGCTTGTCGATGCCCCGCACGACCACCTGCGTCGGGATCGGGACCTCGAACTCGATGCCCTGCCGCGGCTTGATCTTCACCGAATGGGAGTAGCCGACCTGCAGCTCGAGATCGGCGCCGGCGAGCGCGGCCCGGTAGCCGACGCCCTGGATCTCGAGCCGCTTCTCGAAGCCCTGGGTGACACCCTCGACCATGTTGGCGATCAGCGTCCGCGTCAGACCGTGCAGCGCGCGATCCTCTCCGCGCTCGGTGGGACGGGTGACGGTGATCACGGACTCGTCCTGGGCGATCTGCATCCGCTGGGGGACGTCCTGGCGCAGCTCGCCCTTCGGCCCGGACACCGTGACGCGGCCAGGGTCGATCGAGACGATCACGCCGGCGGGGACTTCGATTGGCCTTTTCCCGATGCGGCTCATGGCAAAGTCCGATCTCCCACGGACGGGAAAAGGCTAGTAAGAGCGCGTGATTGAGAATTCATATGTGTTGTTGTTCCCTCTAGCCGTTTGCGAAGCAAATGGCGATTACCAGACGTAGCAGATGACTTCGCCGCCGATGCCCTCGGCTTCGGCGGTGCGGCTCGTGACGACGCCGCGCGAGGTGGACATGATCGCGATGCCCATGCCGCCGAGCACGCGCTGGCGGCGATCCTTGCCGGCGTAGATCCGCCGGCCGGGCTTGGACACGCGCTTGAGGCCGGACAGGACCCGCTCGCGGCCGCGGCCGTACTTCAGCTCGACGACGAGCGTCGGATGCGTGCCTGCGTCCGAGACGTGGAAGTCGCGGATGTAGCCCTCCTCCTTGAGGATGCGGGCGATCTCGACCTTCAGCTTCGAGGTCGGCATCTCGGCGTTGTCGTGCAGCGCCTTGTTGGCGTTGCGGATGCGCGTGAGCATGTCGGCGACGGGATCGGTGAGCACGTTGTCCTCCTACCAGGAGCTCTTGGTCATGCCGGGGATGACGCCCTGATGGGCGAGCTCCCGCAGGCAGATACGGCAGAGCCCGAACTTCTTGAAAACGGCACGCGGGCGACCGCAGCGGTTGCAGCGCGTGTAGTTGCGGACCTTGAACTTGGCGGGCCTTGCGGCCTTGACTCTCAGAGACTTCTTGGCCACTAGCGGTTCCCTCCATCGGCTGCGAACGGCAGGCCGAGCGCGGTGAGCAGCACACGCGCCTCGTTGTCGTTCGTCGCGGTCGTCGTGATCGCGACGTCGAGGCCGCGGATCTGATTGATGCTGTCGTAGTCGATCTCCGGGAAGATGATCTGCTCGCGGATCCCGAGCGAGTAGTTCCCGCGGCCGTCGAACGAGTCCGGGTTGAGGCCCCGGAAGTCGCGGATGCGCGGGAGCGCGATCGAGACGAGCCGGTCGAGGAACTCCCACATCCGGTCGCCGCGCAGCGTCACCTTGACGCCGATGGGCATCCCTTCGCGGATCTTGAACTGCGCGATCGACTTGCGCGCCTTGCGCACCTGGGCACGCTGGCCGGCGATGGTCGTCAGCTCCTCGAGGGCGGCGTCGATCTGCTTCGCGTCGGTCTTGCCCTCGCCGACGCCCATGTTCAGCGTGATCTTGTCGATCGTGGGCGACTGCATGATCGAGGCCAGCTCGAGCTGCTCGCGCAGCTCGGCGCGGAGCTCGTCGTTGTAGCGCTGCTTGAGGCGCGGGGTGTAGGTCTCGGTCGCTGCCATTACTTGTCGATCTCCTGGCCGCAGCCGGCCCGCTTGCAGACACGCACCTTGAGGGTGCCGTCCTTGCCTTCCTTGAAGCGGTAGCCGATGCGGGTCGGCAGCTTGCACGTGGGGCAGACGAGCATCACGTTCGAGACGGCGACGGCGGACGCCAGCTCGATGCGGCCGCCAGGGGCGATCTGTGTCCCGCCCATCCGGCTCGCATTGCGGATCGGCCGCGGCTTCTGATGCTTGGTCATCTGGTTGAGGTTCTCGACGATCACCTTGCCGTCACGCGGACGTGCGTCGAGGATCCGCCCCTGCTTCCCGCGATCCTTGCCGGAGAGCATCTGGACGGTGTCGCCCTTCTTCAACTTGAGTGCAGTCGTCATCTCTAGAGCACCTCTGGAGCCAAGCTCACGATCTTCATGAAGTTCTTCTCACGCAGCTCGCGGGCGACGGGCCCGAAGATGCGCGTCCCACGCGGGTTGCGCTGCGCATCGATGATCACTGCCGCGTTCTCGTCGAACGAGATCAGTGTTCCGTCGTCCCGGCCGAACGGCTTCTTCGTCCGCACGACGACGGCCTTCACCACTTCGCCCTTCTTGACCGTGCCCTGCGGGGCAGCAGCCTTGACCGTGGCCGTGATGATGTCGCCGACACGCGCGTAGCGGCGCTTCGAGCCGCCCGCAACGCGGATGCAGAGTAGCTCACGAGCGCCCGTGTTGTCGGCCACCTTGAGGCGTGTTTCCTGCTGGATCATCTACTTCGCCTTCTCCACGATCTCGGCCAGCCGCCAGCGCTTCTGCTTCGACAACGGCCGCGTCTCGATGATGCGGACCGTATCGCCGACGCCCGCGGTGTTCGCCTCGTCGTGAGCATGGAACTTGACCGTCGACCGCACGACCTTCTTGTACTTGGGATGGCTCTTGATCACGTCGACCTTGACGACGATCGTCTTATCGCCCTTGTCCGAGACGACGACCCCGCGGCGCTCCTGGCGACGGCCGAGCTCGGAGTCAGGCTTGGCGGTGCGCGTGATCGGCTTGCGCGTCTTCGGCTTCTCGCGCGACGACCTTCGTGCGCGTGCGGCGGGCGGTGCGCGGGACGTGCTTCAGCGAGCGCTGCTTCTTGGCAGGCGCCGCCGGCTCGGGCTCGGGCTCGGGCTCGGGCGCCTCAGCCTCTGGTTCGGGCGCCTCTGCTTCGGCCTCTGCCTCGGCTGCCTCGGGCTCGGGCTCGGGCTCCGCTGCTTCGGCCTCCGCGGCTGGAACGGTGTCTGACACCTCGGCGTCAGACACATCCTCGGCCTCGGGGGCCTCTTGCTCGTTTGTCTCGATCTTCTCTTCGTCCGCCATGCTCAGCTCTCGACCTTCTGCTTGTTGGAGTTCCTCTGGTGCTGCGTCGTCAGGATCCGCGCGATCTCACGCTTGGCCAGCTTCAGCCGTGTCGTGTTCTCGAGCGCGCCCGTTGCGGCCTGGAACCGTAGGTTGAAGAGTTCCTGGCGCGTGTCGGAGAGGCGATGCTCGAGCTCCTCGTCGGTCAGGTCACGCAGGTCTCTAGCCCGCAAAGAGATCACCGCCCTCGCGTCTCACGAACTTGGACTTGATCGGCAGCTTCTGCGCCGCGAGGCGAAGCGCTTCCTTCGCGAGCGGCTCGGGCACACCCGACAGCTCGAACATGACGCGCCCCGGCTTGACGACGGCCACCCAGCCTTCCGGGGAGCCCTTGCCCTTCCCCATGCGGGTCTCGGCCGGCTTCTTGGTGAACGGCTTGTCGGGGAACAGGTTGATCCAGACCTTGCCGCCGCGCTTGATCTTGCGCGTCATCGCGATGCGGGCGGCCTCGATCTGGCGGTTGGTGATCCAGCCGGCCTCGAGTGCCTTGATCCCGTAATCGCCGAAGTGGACCGCGGTCTGCCCCGTCGAGGTACCCCGGCGGCGGCCGCGGTGCATCTTGCGGAACTTGGTCTTCTTCGGGAGCAGCATCAGCTGTCAGCCTTCTTCCGGCGCGGAGCGGCCTTCGGCTTCTCGGCCGGCGGCGGCGTGGCCGCCTCGGGCGGAGCAGGGGTGGTCGCCTCGGGCGGAGCCTCGGCTGCCGGAGTCGGGGCGTCGACCTGCGGCTCGGGAGCCTGCACCGGCGGCGCCTCCTGCGTGCGCGGACGGCTCGACCCCCCGCGGGTGCGCGGTGCGCCGGGCCGGTTGCCCGCGCCGCCGCCGCCCGGGCGGTTCTGCCCGCCGCGCTGGCCGGGACGGCCGCGGCGCACCGGCCCGAGACCCTCGCGATCCTGGCTGCGGTTGCGGCCGGACTCGCGGGAGGCTCCGAGGCCCTCGGTGACGCCGCCGCGGCGGCGCGCCGTGTCCTGGTCGCCGAGGCGCGTCTCCTTGCCTCCGCCCGGAACGCCCCCGTAGCCCTCGGGCATGATCTCGCCCTTGTTGATCCAGACCTTGACGCCGATGCGGCCGGTCGGGGTCCGGGCCTCGACGAAGCCGTAGTCGATGTCGGCGCGGATCGTGTGCAGCGGCACGCGTCCCTCGGAGTACTGCTCCGAGCGGCTCATCTCCGAGCCGCCGAGGCGGCCGGAGCACTGCACCTTCACGCCGGCCGCGCCGGAGCGGATGGCCGAGGCGAGCGAGCGCTTCATGGCGCGCCTGAACGACACGCGGTTCTGGAGCTGCTCCGCGATCGACTGCGCGACGAGCTTCGCGTCGAGCTCGGGCCGCTTGATCTCGTTGATGTTGATGTGCACGTTCTTCTGCGTCATCGCATGCACTTCTTTGCGCAGCGCATCCACTTCGACACCGGACTTGCCGATGACGATGCCGGGGCGCGCGGTGTAGATGTCGATCGTGATCCGCTGCTTGTCCTTGCGGATGAGAATGTCCGACAGTCCCGCGTGCGACAGCTTCTTGAGGATGTGCTCGCGAATCTTGATGTCCTCGATCAGCGCGCCTGCGAATTCCTTCTTGCCGACCATCCAGTTCGACTTCCAGTCGTGGATGACGCCGACACGCAGACCGCCGGGATGAACCTTCTGTCCCATCAGCTACCCGTCTCCTTGCGCTTCCGCGCCTTCGGCGCCGAAGCGCTAGAAGTCTCTAGTCCTGCTTGCTGTGCAACCTGGATGGTGATGTGGCACGTCCGCTTGCGAATGCGGGCGACGCGGCCGCGGGCGCGGGCGCGCCAGCGCTTGAGCGTCGGCCCTTCGTCGACGAACACGCCTGCGACGACGAGATCGTCGCCGTTCCAGTGCAGTTCGGGATTCGACTCGGCGTTCGCGACGGCCGAGCGCAGCACCTTCTCGACCTCGACGGCCGCCGCGCGCTCGGTGAACGCGAGAATGGTGCGCGCCTCGGGCACGCTGCGCCCGCGGATGTTGTCCGTCACGAGCCGCGCCTTGCGCGGCGAAATGCGGACGAACTTCGCGGTCGCCTGAACCGTGCGAGCTGACTCGACAGCAGCCATCAGCGCTTCTTCACCTGCGTCTTCTGGTCTCCGGCGTGGCCGCGGAAGTGACGCGTCGGGGCGAACTCGCCGAGCTTGTGCCCGACCATCTGCTCCGAGATGAACACCGGCACGTGCTTGCGCCCGTCGTGGACCGCGATCGTGTGCCCGACCATGTCGGGGAACACCGTCGACGTCCTCGACCAGGTGCGGATCATGTTCTTGGAGCCCGAGTCGTTCATCTTCTGGATGCGCGCGAGCAGCCGCTCCTCGACGAAAGGCCCCTTCTTCGAACTGCGACTCATGACCCGCTCCCGGTGCCGGCGAAGCCGGCACCTTCGCTCTTGATGAGCTCCATCGAGATTACGCTCATTAGCGCTTGTCCTTCCCGCGGCGACGGCCGCGCACGATCAACTTGTCGGATGCCTTGTGCTTCGAACGGGTGCGCTTGCCGAGCGTCGGCACGCCCCAGGGGGTGACCGGGTGGCGGCCGCCCTTCGACTTGCCCTCGCCGCCGCCGTGCGGATGGTCGACCGGGTTCATCGCCGACCCGCGGACGGCCGGGCGCTTGCCGAGCCAGCGGCTGCGGCCGGCCTTGCCGATCGTCACGTTCTGGTGCTCGACGTTGCCGACCTGGCCGACGGTGGCGCGGCAGGTGAGCAGCACGCGGCGCATCTCGCCGGACGGCAGGCGCAGCGTGGCGTACCCGCCGTCCTTCGCCACCAGCTGGACACCCGAGCCTGCCGAGCGCGCCATCTGGCCGCCCTTGGCCGGCTGCAGCTCGACGTTGTGCACGAGCGTGCCCGTCGGGATGTTCTCGAGCGGCAGCGCGTTGCCGGGCTTGATGTCAGCGTCGCTGCCGGACTGGACGTAGGAGCCGACGCGCACCCCGGCCGGGGCGAGGATGTACGACTTCGCGCCGTCGGCGTAGTGCAGGAGCGCGATGCGCGCCGACCGGTTGGGGTCGTACTCGATCGCTGCGACCTTCGCCGGGACGCCATCCTTGGTGCGCTTGAAGTCGATGATCCGGTAACGGCGCTTGTGGCCGCCGCCCTGATGGCGCGTCGTGATGCGGCCCGTGTTGTTGCGGCCGCCCTTCTTCGTGAGCTTCTCGGTGAGCGCCTTCTCGGGCGTCGACTTCGTGACCTCCGCGAAGTCGGAGACCGACATGTGGCGGCGGCCCGGGCTGGTCGGCTTGAAGCGACGGACTGGCACTAGATCTGGGCCCCCTCGAAGATCTCGATGGTGTCACCGGCGCGCAGCTGCACGACGGCCTTCTTCCACGCCGGACGCGTCCCCTTGAAGACGCCGCGGCGCTTCGGCTTCGCCTGGACCTTGATCACGTTGACGCGCTCGACCTTGACGCTGAAGAGCTCCTCGACCGCCTGGCGGATCTGCGTCTTGTGGGCGCTCGAGTGCACCCGGAACGTGTAGCTCCCGCGCGTCGTCCCGGCGTAGGACTTCTCGCTGAGGATCGGCGCGAGGATCACCTGGGAGGCATGCATTACTGCGCCCTCCCCTGGACGAGCGGCAGCGCCGCCTCCGTCACGAGCAACGAACGGGCCCAGACGAGCGCCCCGACCTCGAGCTCGCTCGGGCCGATGATCGCGACGCGCTCGAGGTTGCGGAAGCTCTTGCGGAGGTTCTCCTCCTCGTGCAGCGCGATCACGACGAGCGGAGCCTGCAGGCCAGAGCCCTCGAGGAGGCCTCTGGCTCGTTTGGTGGACGGCTCTGCAAACTGATCCGCCGAGACGATCGCGATCGAGCCCTCACTCGCGTGGCTGGCCAAAGCCGACCGCAGGGCGGCTTTGGCGGATTTCTTGTTCACCTTCTGGATGAACTGGCGCGGGACCTTCGCGAACGTGTGCCCGCCGCCGGTGAACTGCGGGGCGCGAATCGTGCCCTGGCGGGCGCGGCCGGTGCCCTTCTGGCGCCACGGCTTCGCGCGGCCGCCGGAGACGAGCCCGCGGCTCTTGGTCGCGACGGTGCCGGCCCGGCGCGCGTTCTGCTCCGCGCGCACGGCCTCGTGCACGAGGTGCGGCTTGACCTCGGCCGCGAACACGGCCTCGTCGAGCGTCACCGTTCCGGTGCCGCCCAGTCTGGGTGCGGTTGTCGCGGCCATCAGCCGCGCACCTCCACGATGCCGTTCTTCGGCCCGGGGACTGCGCCCTTGACAAGCAGCAGGTTGCGCTCGGCGTCGACCTCGTGGACGGTGAGCCCGAGCTGCGTGACGCGCTTGCCGCCCATGCGGCCGGCCATCTTGATGCCCTTGAAGACGCGTGACGGCGTCGCCGACGCGCCGATCGAGCCCGGCTTGCGGATGTTGTGCGAACCGTGCGAGCGCGGGCCGGAGCTGAAGTTGTGGCGCTTGATCGTCCCCTGGAAGCCCTTGCCGATCCCGATGCCCGCGACCTTGATCTTGTCGCCCGGCTCGAAGATCTCGACCGTCACCGCCTCGCCCTCCACCGCGCCGTCGATGCCGCCGCGGAACTCGACGAGCCTGCGGTGCGCGCCGACCTTGAACTTCGCGAGATGGCCGAGCTCGCCCTTCGAGAGCTTGCGGTCGGGGACGGCGTCGAAGGCGAGCTGGACCGCGTCGTAGCCGTCCTCGCCCGCGAACTTCACCTGCACGACGGGGCACGGCCCGGCTTCGATCACGGTGACGGGCGTGACTCCCCCGGTCTCCGGGTCGAAGATCTGGGTCATGCCGAGCTTTCTGCCGAGGATTCCCTTGGGCATGGCTAGAGCTTGATCTCGATGTCGACGCCTGCCGGAAGATCGAGCCGCATCAGCTGGTCGATCGTCTTCGGCGTGGGGCTGAGGATGTCGATGAGGCGCTTGTGCGTGCGCACCTCGAAGTGCTCGCGCGAGTCCTTGTCCTTGAACGGGCTGCGGATCACGCAGTAGACGTTCTTCTCCGTCGGCAGAGGGACCGGCCCAGTGATCGTCGCACCGCTGCGTTGCGCGGTGTCGACGATCTGCTGGGCCGACCGGTCCAGCTGTTGGTGGTCGTAGCCCTTCAGGCGGATCCGGATTTTTCCCTGTGCCATGACGGTTCTCTCTTCCTTACTTGACGATCTCGGTAACGACGCCGGCACCGACGGTGCGGCCGCCCTCGCGGATCGCGAAGCGAAGGCCCTGGTCCATGGCGATCGGCTGGATCAGCGTGATCTCCATGTTCGTGTTGTCGCCCGGCATGACCATCTCCTGGCCCTCCGGCAGCGAGACCGCGCCCGTCACGTCCGTCGTGCGGAAGTAGAACTGCGGGCGATAGTTGTTGAAGAACGGCGTGTGGCGGCCGCCTTCGTCCTTCGACAGCACGTAGACCTCGGCCTTGAAGTGCGTGTGCGGCGTGATGGAGCCCGGCTTCGCGAGCACCTGGCCGCGCTCGACCTCTTCGCGCTTGACGCCGCGGAGCAGTGCGCCCGCGTTGTCGCCGGCCTGCGCGAAATCGAGCGACTTCTGGAACATCTCGAGACCCGTGACGACGGTCTTCTCGACCTTCTCGTGGATGCCGACGATCTCGATCTCGTTCCCGACCTCGATCTTGCCCTGCTCGACGCGGCCCGTCACCACGGTGCCGCGGCCCGTGATCGTGAACACGTCCTCGATCGGCATCAGGAACGGCTTGTCGGCGTCGCGCACCGGCTCCGGGATGTAGGAGTCGACCGCGTCCATGAGCTCGACGATCTTCGCCTCCCACTCCTCGTCGCCCTCGAGCGCCTTGAGCGCCGAGCAGCGGACGATCGGGATGTCGTCCCCGGGGAACTCGTACTTCGACAGCAGCTCGCGAACCTCGAGCTCGACGAGCTCGAGGAGCTCCTCGTCGTCGACCATGTCGGCCTTGTTGAGCGCAACGACGATGTACGGCACCTCGACCTGGCGGGCCAGGAGGATGTGCTCGCGCGTCTGCGGCATCGGGCCGTCGGCGGCCGAGACCACGAGGATCGCGCCGTCCATCTGGGCGGCGCCCGTGATCATGTTCTTGATGTAGTCGGCGTGGCCCGGGCAGTCGACGTGCGCGTAGTGCCGGTTCGCAGTCTCGTACTCGACGTGCGAGGTGTTGATCGTGATCCCGCGCTGCCGCTCTTCCGGAGCGTTGTCGATCTCCGCGAAGCTCTTCACCTGTCCGCCGCCGCCGCGCTTGGCGAGCACGCTCGAGATCGCGGCTGTCAGCGTCGTCTTCCCGTGGTCGATGTGCCCGATGGTGCCGACGTTGAGGTGCGGCTTCGTGCGCTCGAACTTCTGCTTGGCCATTCCTTCCTTCCTTTTCTAGGATCCCGAGCCCTGCTCGGTGATCTCGGTCGCGATCGACGCCGGCACGTCTTCGTACCGGTCGAACTGCATGGTGAAATCGGCGCGGCCCTGTGACATCGACCGCAGGTCGGTGGCGTACCCGAACATCTCGCTCAGCGGAACGCTCGCCTTGATCACCTGGGCGTTCCCGACGGGCGTCATCTCCCCGACGCGCCCGCGGCGAGAGGCCAGGTTGCCCATCACGTCGCCGACGTAGTCCTCGGGGGTGGTGACCTCGACGGCCATCATCGGCTCGAGCAGCTTCGGCTTCGCCCGCTTCATCGCCTCCTTGAAGGCCATGGAGCCTGCGATCTTGAATGCGCGCTCACTCGAGTCGACGTCGTGGTAGCTACCGTCGATGAGCTCGACCTTGACGTCCACGACCGGATAGCCGGCGAGCACGCCGCTCCCCATGGCTTCGCGGATGCCCTCGTCGATGGGCTTGATGTACTCCTTCGGGATCTTCCCGCCGACGATCCTGTCGACGAACTCGTAGCCGGCGCCGGGCTCCTGCGGGAGCAGGTTGATCACCGCGTCGCCGTACTGGCCCGAGCCGCCCGTCTGGCGCACGAACTTGCCCTGAATGCGCTCGGCGGGCTTCCCGATCGTCTCGCGGTAGGCCACCTGCGGGCGGCCCACGTTCGCGTCGACGTTGAACTCGCGCTTGAGCCGGTCGACGATGATCTCGAGGTGGAGCTCGCCCATGCCCGAGATCAGGGTCTGGCCGGTCTCCTCGTCGGACTCGACGCGGAAGGTCGGATCCTCCTCGGCGAGACGGGCGAGGCCGTTGCCGAGCTTGTCCTGGTCGGCCTTCGACTTCGGCTCGACCGCGACCGCGATCACCGGATCCGGGAACGTCATCGATTCGAGCACGATCGGCGCGCTCTCGACTGCAAGCGTGTCGCCCGTCGTCGTCGACTTGAGCCCGACGCCCGCAGCGATGTCGCCGGCGCCGATCTCCGCGCGCTCCTCGCGGTGGTTCGCGTGCATCTGGAGGATGCGCCCGATCCGCTCGGTCTTGCCGGTGGTCGTGTTGAGCACCCGGTCGCCAGCCTTGATCTTCCCCGAGTAGACGCGGAAGTAGGTCAGCTTGCCGACGTACGGGTCTGACATCACCTTGAAGGCGAGCGCGCTGAACGGCTCGTCGGGCGAGGCACCGCGGGAGAGCTCGGCCTCGGTCTTCGGGTCGATCCCCTGGATCGCGGGCACGTCGAGCGGGCTCGGCAGGTAGTCGATGACGGCGTCGAGCAGGGGCTGCACGCCCTTGTTCTTGAACGCACTGCCGAGAAGCACCGGCGTGATCTCGTCGGCGAGCGTCGCAGCGCGGATCGCGCGCTTGAGCATCTCGGCGGTCACCGAGGACTCGTCCTCGAGGTAGGCGCCGAGCACCTCGTCGTCGAAGTTCGAGACGGCGTCGACCAGCTGGTGGTGGTACTCGTGGGCCTGCTCGGCGAGCTCCGCCGGGATGTCGGTCGTCTCGAACTCCTCGCCGAGGTCGTCCTTGTAGACGATCGCCTTCATCTCGACGAGGTCGATCACGCCGCGGTGCACGTCCTCCTGGCCGATCGGGAGCTGGATCGGGACGGCGTTCGCGCCGAGGCGCTCGACCATCGACTGCACGGCGGCGAAGAAGTTCGCGCCGGTGCGGTCCATCTTGTTGATGAACGCGATCCGCGGGACCTTGTACTTGTCGGCCTGCCGCCAGACGGTCTCGGACTGGGGCTGGACGCCGGCGACGGAGTCGAAGACGGCGACGGCGCCGTCGAGGACGCGCAGGCTGCGCTCGACCTCGACCGTAAAGTCCACGTGCCCGGGCGTATCGATGATGTTGATGCGATGGTTGCGCCACGTCGCGGTCGTCGCGGCAGACGTGATCGTGATGCCGCGCTCCTGCTCCTGCGCCATCCAGTCCATCGTGGCAGCGCCTTCGTGGACCTCACCCATCTTGTGGGTGCGGCCCGTGTAGTAGAGGATCCGCTCCGTCGTCGTGGTCTTGCCCGCGTCGATGTGGGCCATGATCCCGATGTTGCGGACGCGGTCCAGCGCCACCTCTGCCTCCGTTACAGCCAAAACTCTCCTGTTCTCACCAGCGGTAGTGCGCGAAAGCCTTGTTGGCCTGCGCCATCCGGTACATGTCGTCTTTGCGCTTGTAGGCGTTTCCCTGCTGCTCGAGCGCGTCGAGGATCTCCCCCGCGAGCTTGTCGGCCATGTGCTTCTCGCGGCGGTCGCGCGAGTAGGTGACGAGCCAGCGCAGGGCGAGCGTACGGCCGCGGCGCTGGGGCACCTCGACCGGAACCTGGTAGTTCGCGCCGCCGACGCGGCGCGACTTGACCTCGAGCACCGGCGTGACGGTCTTCACGGCCTGCTCCAGCACCTCGACGGGCGGCCGGCCGGTCTTCTCGCCGACGCGGTCGAGCGCGCCGTAGACGATCGCCTCGGCGGTCGACTTCTTGCCGTCGCGCATGACGCGGTTCATCAGCTGCGTGACGAGCTGGCTGTCGTAGACCGGGTCCGAGATGACCGGACGCGGGGTGATCTCGGCGCGGCGCGGCATTACGATGCGCTCCGCTTGGCGCCGTACTTCGAGCGGCCCTGCTTGCGGTCGGCGACGCCGGAGGCGTCGAGCGCGGCCCGGATCACCTTGTAACGGAAGCCCGGCAGGTCCTTGACACGGCCACCGCGAACGAGGACGACCGAGTGCTCCTGGAGGTTGTGGCCCTCGCCCGGGATGTAGGTGCCGACCTCGAGGCCGTTCGTCAGGCGCACACGGGCGATCTTGCGCAGCGCCGAGTTCGGCTTCTTCGGGGTGGTCGTCGAAACGCGCGTGCAGACGCCGCGCTTCTGCGGGGCTCCCGCGAGCGCTGGGGTCTTGGTCTTCGCGGGCTTCGACTTGCGGCCCTTGCGAATCAGCTGATTGACGGTGGGCATCCTGAGACGAGGTCTCCTCTTGCGGGTCGTATGCAGACGGAAAGGCAGGGGGAGCGCACGAATGCTGCTCCCTCCAGGCCGGCGGGCATGGTACCGGACCCGCCTGGGCCCTGCAAACGTTGTTCCTGAGCCCGCGCGCCCGGCTGCCCGAACACCGGGGTCAGACCCCAGCCGTGTCCGAAGAGGCGCAGTCGAGGGGCAGCGTTGAGCGATCTCCGCCGGCCGGCGGAGCGTGACGCGCGTCTTTCGCGTGCACGGACACGTCTCTCGGGGACACGTGCGGGGTCAGACCCCGGACGGGTCTTCTCTGGACGCGGCCGGTCGGGCCGGCGGTGGGGCGTCCTCACCCGAGCGAGAGGTACGGCAGCCAGTCGGTCAGGTCGACCGTCGCGGGCTGCGGCGGCTGGTCGTGCTGGCAGGTCAGGCTGCCGAGGCTCTGGTTCTCGCGCCGGCGGGCCCACACGGCGAACGCTGCATGCCGCTCCTGGGCGACGAGGGCCCGGCGCACCGAGGGCGCGACCTGCGCGAAGGGGAAGGAGCCAAGCGGCGCCGTCTCGCCGAGGGCCGTCACCTTGATTCCGTCGATCTTCACCGTCTGGCCGGCGGACAACTCGAGCAGGCGGCCGGGCGCGACGCCCGAGACCGCAACCCCGGTGCGGAGGTTGCCGAGCCATGGCACGGCGGCAGCGGCCCGCACCGGGCGGGCGAGCATCGCCGCATAGGTGCCGAACCACTCGCGCATGGTGGCCGGGCTCGGCGCGGCCACGTGCAGCGTCGACTCGATCGCCCGGCGGCGCAGCTCGTCCGCGAGGATCCGCCGCGCGAGGGCCGGTGTCGCCCTGTCCCGCCGGAGCGCGGCCTGGTAGGCGGCGCGGCTCCCGCCGAAATGGTCGAGGATCGTGTCGATCTCCGCCTGGGCGACGGCCGCTGCAGCGACCGGCGCGGCGTGCGCGAGCACGGCGTGCTGGAGCTCCGCGGAGAAGGCGAGGTCACGGTTGCCGGTGAGCCGATTGAGGGCGGAGACGTCGCCCGCGAGCAGCCTGGTCGACCCGAGCACGCAGAGCGTCCCGGCCGGCAGCGTCGCTCCCACGTCGAGGGACGGGTCGAGATCCTTCCCTGCCAGCGTGGGCGCATCGCAGAGCGAGTGATCGCGGGCCCAGAGCCACACGCAGGCGGCCTTGGGCTTGTCGGGATCGTTGCCCGCCGGGTTGAAGGCCGCCCATCCCCACGACCAGATGCTCGCCAGCTGCAGCTCCGAGGCAACCTGCCGGGCCGCGAGCGCCTCCCACTTGACGACGTCGAGCCACTTCGAGAGCGGCTGGAGACCCTCGCGGCCGCCGGCCTTCGGCGTCGAGCTGAACGTCAGCATCACTCCGAGCCGGTTCGTCGGCACGCCGATCTGGATCAGATCCTCCATGCGCGTGCGAATCGTCTCGCGCAGCCTGCGGCTGCCTGCGACCGCGCCCTGCTTCGAGATCTGCGGCCCGGAGAAGTAGACCTCCGGGACGATGTCTGCGACCTGAGAGGCGGACTGCCACCACGTGTCGGCGTCCGCGTCATGCGTGTACGGGCGGTTCGAGAGAAGCAGAAACGGCCGCGCTCCCCGCTCGGCGAGGCGCTGCAGGTAGGCGAGCACGTTCGCGCGGTACTGCGCCGTCGTCGCGGTCCACGGCGTCGGCAGCTGCGCTCCGAACAGCTCGTTCTCGGCGATCAGCGGATGGTCGCAGCCGGAGGATGTGACCGCGGTGTCGAAGAGCTTGTCTGCGCGGGCCTGGATCACCGCGGGGTCGGCCGGTTTCGAAGGCGTTCCGACGCGGTTGTTCAGATAGAGGTCGAAGTAGACGGTCTTCGCGCCTTTCGCCCGCAGCTGCGGCGGCACGATGAACTGCGACGCCGCCGCGACGATTCCAGGGCGCGCGAAGATCGTCGACCAGAACGGCACCATTCCGTCGGCGTAGTCGACCCACAAGGGCTGCGTCTGCGGCAGCCCGCAGGGCAACGGCGCCGGCGCCGCCGCGTGGCCGCCCCGGACGACACCGGCGCCCAGCGCGAGCAGCGCCCCCAGAACGACAACGAGCCGCTTCACGCGGCTCGTTGTAGCAAGGCAGGTACCAGGTACCGGTTCAGTCGTCGAGCGGGCTGTCGACCTCAGGGGTCTCCGTGGCCTCGCCGGCGTCGTGCGACGAGGTGCCGTCCGCGCCCGGCTCGCCGCCGAAGCTCAGATCGAGCGCCCCGAAGTCGACGGCGCCGCCGTCCTGGCCGATCTCCTCGAGCGCCTGCAGGAGCGTGTCCCGCTCGTACGCCTCGCGGACGATCGGCTCGCTCGGCGAGATCTCGATGTTCCGGTACCGCTTCAGGCCCGTGGCCGCCGGGATCAGCTTCCCGATGATCACGTTCTCCTTCAGGCCCAGCAGCCGGTCGATCTTGCCCTCGATCGCAGCGTCCGTCAGCACCTTCGTCGTCTCCTGGAAGGAGGCGGCCGACAGGAACGACTCCGTGGCGAGCGACGCCTTGGTGATGCCGAGGATCAGCGGCTCGTGTGTCGCCTTCTCACCCTTCGCCTTCACCTTGCCGTTCTCCCGCTCGTAGATCGCCTTGTCGACGAGCTGGCCCGGCAGGAGGTCGGTGTCGCCGTTCGACTCCACCCGGACCTTCTTCAGCATCTGCCGCACGATCAGCTCGATGTGCTTGTCATGGATCTCGACGCCCTGGCTCTTGTAGACCTTCTGCACCTCGCCGACGAGGTACAGCTCGGTCTCGGTCGAGCCCTTGAGCGCCAGCTTGTCCGCCGGGTTCTGCGAGCCCTCGTTCAGCGGGTCGCCGGGGTCGACGATCTGCCCGTTCGTGACGAGGAGCCGCGTCCTGCGCGGCAGCTGGTACTCGACGGGGTCGACGAGCTCGCCGTCCTTGCCCACCTCGGTCGGGTTGACCGAGATCTTCGGGCCGCGTTCGGTCTGCTCGATCTCGATGCGCCCGCCGAGCTCGGCCAGGATCGCCGCGCCCTTCGGGTTCCGCGCCTCGAAGATCTCGACGACGCGGGGCAGGCCGTGCGTGATGTCCGCGCCGGCCACACCACCGGTGTGGAACGTGCGCATCGTCAGCTGCGTGCCCGGCTCGCCGATCGACTGGGCCGCGATGATGCCGACCGCGTCGCCGATCTCGCACATCTCGCCCGTGGCCGGGAAGATGCCGTAGCAGGTCTTGCAGACCCCGGTCTCCGCACGGCACTTCAGCACCGAGCGTACGGGGATGAGGTAGTCCGGCCCCAGCTCGGCCTCGAGCTCCTCGAGCAGCGCGAGCGTCACCGTGACGCCACGCTCGACGAGGAGCTGCTTGCCCGGCTTGCCGGTCGCAAGCGGCTTGTAGGTGTCCGCCGAGACCACGCGGCCGAGCAGCGACTTGTTGAGACCGTCGCTCGTGCGGATCGGAAGCGCGATGTGGTCGTCGGTGCCGCAGTCGTCCTCGCGAACGATCACGTCCTGCGAGACGTCGACGAGACGCCGTGTCAGGTAGCCCGAGTCCGCAGTGCGGAGAGCGGTGTCCGCGAGGCCCTTGCGGGCGCCGTGCGTCGAGATGAAGTACTCGAGGACCGAGAGGCCTTCCATGAAGTTGGCCTTGATCGGGCGCTCGATGATCTCGCCCTTCGGATTGGCCATCAGGCCGCGCATGCCGGCGAGCTGGCGGATCTGCTTCATCGAACCGCGGGCACCCGAGTTCGCCATCATGAACACCGGGTTCAGCTCGTCGAAGTGGTGCTCCATGGCGGTGGCGACCTCGTCGGTGGCCTCGGTCCAGATGTTGACGATCGTCTCGTGGCGCTCGTCCTCGGTGATCAGGCCCATGTCGTACTGGCCGTGCACCTCCTCGACGCGCTTCTCGTAGCCGGCCAGGATCTTCTCCTTGTCCGGCGGGATGACGATGTCGTTCTTCGAGATCGTGACACCGGCCTTGGTCGCGTACTTGAAGCCCAGCGTCTTGATCGTGTCGAGGACGGGCGCCAGGGTGTGCGCTCCGTAGCGGTCCGAGAGCGACAGCACGTAGCGGTCGGTGTCGGCCTTCGCGAGCGTCCGGTTCATGAAGTCGAACTCGAGCTCCTCGTCGGGCGGGAGCAGCTCGTCGAGCGCGCGGTACACGGCCGAGTTGATCAGGACGCGGCCGGGCGTCGTGAGATGCAGCTCCTCGTTGAAGCGGAACTCGATCGGCTCCTGCAGCCCGACCGCCTTCATCTCGAGCGCGACCTCGATCTCGTCGGCCGAGTCGAACCGCCGCGGGTGCGGCTTCAGCTTGGCCGACTCCATCGACGCGAGGTCGAGGTTCGAGTAGGTCAGGTAGTAGATGCCGAGCACCATGTCCTGCGTCGGCGTCGCGAGCGGGCGCCCGCTGGCCGGCGACAGGATGTTGTTCGAGCTGAGCATCAGGATGCGCGCCTCGGCCTGCGCCTCCGCGCTGAGCGGCAGGTGCACGGCCATCTGGTCGCCGTCGAAGTCCGCGTTGAACGCGTGACAGACGAGCGGATGCACCTGGATCGCCTTGCCCTCGACGAGGATCGGCTCGAAGGCCTGGATCCCGAGGCGATGCAGCGTCGGTGCGCGGTTCAGCAGCACCGGATGCTCGGCGATCACCTCTTCGAGGACGTCCCAGACCTCGGGCGTCATCGAATCGACGTACTTCTTGGCCGCCTTGATGTTCTGGACGGACTTCCGCTCGACGAGCCGGCTCATGATGAACGGCTTGAAGAGCTCGAGCGCCATCAGCTTCGGCAGGCCGCACTGGTGCAGCTTCAGCGTCGGGCCGGCCACGATGACCGAGCGGCCCGAGTAGTCCACGCGCTTGCCGAGCAGGTTCTGGCGGAACCGGCCCTGCTTGCCCTTGAGCATGTCGCTGAGCGACTTCAGCGGGCGGTTGCCCGGGCCGGTCACGGCACGGCCGCGGCGGCCGTTGTCGAACAGCGCGTCGACGGCCTCCTGCAGCATGCGCTTCTCGTTGTTGACGATGATCTCCGGCGCGCCGAGATCGAGGAGCCGCTTGAGGCGGTTGTTCCGGTTGATCACGCGGCGGTAGAGGTCGTTCAGGTCCGACGTGGCGAACCGGCCGCCGTCGAGCTGCACCATGGGGCGGAGCTCCGGCGGGATGACCGGGATCGCCTCGAGGATCATCCACTCGGGGCGGTTCTGCGACTTGATGAACGCCGAGACCACCTTCAGGCGCTTGATCGCCCGCTGCTGCTTCTGGCCCTTCGACGTCTTGATCGTGTCCCGGAGCGTGGCCGCCTCGAGGTTCAGGTCGAGGTCGCGAAGCAGGTCACGGATCGACTCTGCCCCCATGCCGCCGCGGAAGTAGACGCCGAAGCCGTACGGCGACCCGAAGCGGTCCTTCAGCTCGCGGAACAGCTGCTCGTCGTTGACGACCATCTTCGGCTCGAGGTCGCGGAAGAGCTGCCAGGTCTGCTCCAGCCGGCGCACCGAGTCGACGGCCGCCTCGCGCGTGTCCTCACGGCGAGACTCGATGTCGAGGTACATCTCGCGGACCTTCAGCGCCCACTGGATCAGCGAGTCGAGGTCCTCCTTCTGGATCTTTCCGTCGGTGCGAAGGCACAGGTCGTTCGTGAGCTCGCGGATGTCCTGGCCCTCTTCCCAGGTGTCCACGGCGTCCTTGAGAATCCCGTTGCCCAGGTCGCGGACCTTGTCGAGGTTCTTGACATCGACGTTCGCGACGTAGCTCTGGTCGTCCTCGTGCACCTCCTCGCCCGTGAGGAGCGCGTCGACGATGCGATGGATGTGCTTCGTGATCGCGCCCTTCTTGGCGCCGGTCGCCTTCTCGAGGTCCTTCTCGAGGGGCAGGATCGCGGCGAGGATCTGCTCGGCTGCGACGGCGACGTTCTCGAGCTCACGCGGCGTGAGCTTGCGGTCGTCGCGGATCGCTGCGTTGCGGACGAGCTCGCGGATCTTCTTCGCGTCCTCGGTGGTGATCTGGGGGACGAGCTCGAGGAAGAGCCCGCCGACGAGCTTGCGCGCGTCCTCGAGCGGCGGGAGCAGCTGCTCCTCCGCCCACGTGGCGAGCCCGCGGGTCCAGAAGTCGTCATCCTCGTCGAAGCCCTTCTCCTTGCCCTCGGCGAAGAACGCGCGCCGGCGGGCGAGCCGCTTCTCGAGGTCGGCGAGCTGCTCGTCGCGGTCGACGTAGATCTGCTCGGACTCCGACTTGACCTTGTCCTCCAGGCCGTTCAGGTCCTTCGCCCGTGCCTCGTTGTCGACGTTCGTGACGATCGACGCGGCGAAATAGAGCACCTTCTCGAGCTCGCGCGGGGCAATGTCGAGCAGGTAGCCGATGCGGCTCGGGACGCCCTTGAAGAACCAGATGTGCGAGACCGGCGCGGCCAGGTCGATGTGGCCCATGCGCTCGCGGCGGACCTTCTGCCGCGTCACCTCGACGCCGCAGCGCTCGCAGATGATGCCCTTGTAGCGGACGCGCTTGTACTTGCCGCAGTAGCACTCCCAGTCCTTGGTCGGACCGAAGATGCGCTCGCAGAAGAGACCGTCACGCTCGGGCTTGAGCGTGCGGTAGTTGATCGTCTCCGGCTTCGTGACCTCGCCCGACGACCAGTCGCGGATCTGCTTCGACGACGCGAGACCGATGCGGATCGCGTCGAACTCATTGATGTCGATCAAGTTAGTTCTCGCCTACTTTCTGAAGGTCGTCGGTTCTCAGTCTTCAACGTCGATGGGGGCGTCTTCCTCGGCGGCGCCCACGGGCTCGGCGTCCTCCTCGTCGTCGTCGGAGTCGTCGAGCTCGATCCCGTCGAGATCAGCGAGCGCCTCGTCGGCCGGCAGCACGAGCTCACCGTCCGTGTCGACACGCTCCTGGCCCTCCTCGGCCTCCTGCGCCGTGGGCTGTCTGGCCGCTGCGCGGAGCGAACCGGGAGAGAGGTCGATGCCAAGCTCCTCCGCGGCACGAAGCAGCTCGTCGTCCTCCTCGCGGACCTCCACCTCGCCGCCGTCCTCGGAGATCACCCCGACGTCGAGCGCGAGCGACTGCATCTCCTTGAGGAGCACCTTGAACGACTCGGGGATCGACGGCTCGGCGATGTTCTCGCCCTTGACGATCGCCTCGTACGCCTTGACCCGCCCGACCGTGTCGTCGGACTTGATCGTCAGCATCTCCTGCAGCGTGTACGCGGCGCCGTATGCCTCGAGCGCCCACACCTCCATCTCGCCGAAGCGCTGGCCGCCGAACTGCGCCTTGCCGCCGAGCGGCTGCTGCGTCACGAGCGAGTACGGGCCGGTCGACCGCGCGTGGATCTTGTCGTCGACCAGGTGGAGCAGCTTGAGGATGTACATGTAGCCGACGGTCACTTCCTGCTCGAACGGCTCGCCGGTGCGGCCGCTGAACAGGCGGACCTTCCCCGAGGCCTGGCGGCCGAGCGGGGCCTTCGTGTCGGTCAGGATCTTGATCGGGCTGTCCGGGTTCTGCTTCGACCAGAGGAGCAGGGCCGAGTCGACGTCCTCGACCGTGGCGCCGTCGAAGACGGGCGTCGCGATCGGGGTCGGCTTCGGGCCGTTGATCACCCGGCCGGCGTTGCCGTCCATCGGCTCGATCTCGTCGCTCGCGAACACACCGTGCGCCGCCGACCAGCCGAGATGGGTCTCGAGGATCTGGCCGATGTTCATGCGGCTCGGCACGCCGAGCGGGTTGAGCAGGATGTCGACGGGGCGCCCGTCCTCGAGGAACGGCATGTCCGCCTCGGGGACGATCTTCGAGATGACGCCCTTGTTGCCGTGGCGCCCGGCGAGCTTGTCGCCCTCGGAGATCTTGCGCTTCTTCGCGACGTAGACGCGCACGAGCTCGTTCACGCCGGGGCTCAGGTCGTCGCCGTTGTCGCGCGAGAACGTCTTCACGTCGATGACGACGCCGCCCTCGCCGTGCGGGACCTTGAGTGACGTGTCGCGGACCTCGCGGGCCTTCTCCTTGAAGATCGCGCGGATCAGCTTCTCCTCCGCGGTCAGCTCGGTCTCGCCCTTCGGCGTGACCTTGCCGACGAGCAGATCGCCGGAACCGACCTCGGCGCCGACGCGGACGATGCCGCGGTCGTCGAGGTTGCGGAGCGACTCCTCCGAGCGGTTCGGGATGTCGCGGGTGATCTCCTCGTCGCCGAGCTTCGTCGAGCGGGCGTCGATCTCGTACTCGTGGATGTGGATCGAGGTGAGCACCTCGTCCTTGACGAGCCGCTCCGAGAGCACGATCGCGTCCTCGAAGTTGTAGCCCTCGAACGGCATGAACGCGACGAGCAGGTTCGCGCCGAGCGCGAGCTCGCCATGGTCGGTGGACGAGCCGTCCGCCAGCACCGCACCCGCCGCGACCTTGTCGCCCTGGCGAACGATCGGCCGGTGGTGGATCAGCGTGCCCTGGTTCGAGCGCATGAACTTCGTCAGCTCGTACTCGTCGCGGGTGCCGCGCCCCTCGACCACGACGCGCGTGGCGTCGAGCTCGATGACGGTGCCGGCGTTCTTCGCGACGACGACGTCGCCGGAGTCGACGGCTGCGCGATGCTCCACGCCGGTGCCGACCAGCGGCGCCTGCGGGATCATCAACGGCACGGCCTGCCGCTGCATGTTCGCGCCCATCAGCGCGCGGTTCGCGTCGTTGTGCTCGAGGAACGGGATCATCGCCGTCGCGACCGACACGATCTGTGCGGGCGCGACGTCCATGAAGTCGATGTCCTTGGCGGAGGCGATGACGGCCTCGCCCTCGGACGAGCGGCAGAGCACCTGCTCGTGCTCGAACTTGCCGCTGCGGTCGACCCGCTCCGAGGCCTGCGCGATCGTGTACTGCGCCTCCTCGGCGGCGTCGAGGTAGAAGATCTCGTCCGTCACCTTCCCGTTCGTCACCTTCCGGTACGGCGTCTGGATGAAGCCGAACTCGCTGACCGTCGCCATCGACGCAAGCGAGCCGATCAGGCCGATGTTCGGGCCTTCCGGGGTCTCGATCGGGCACATGCGGCCGTAGTGCGTCGGGTGCACGTCGCGCACCTCGATCGGCGCGCGCTCGCGCGTCAGGCCGCCGGCACCGAGTGCCGAGAGGCGCCGGCGGTGCGTGAGGCCGTCCAGCGAGTTCGTCTGCTGCATGAACTGCGACAGCTGCGACGAGCCGAAGAACTCCTTCAGCGCCGCGACCACCGGGCGGATGTTGATGATCGTCTGCGGGGTGATCGTGTCGACGTCCTCGGTCGTCATGCGCTCGCGGACGACCCGCTCCATGCGGTACAGGCCGACGCGGAACGCCTCCTGGATCAGCTCACCGGTCGTGCGGAGCCGACGGTTGCCGAAATGCTCGTACTCGTCGAGCTCCTGGCGAATCGGATCGCGGTTCATGCTGATCCCGTCGGCCGCGTAGTCCTTCGAGTCCTCGGTGAGACCGATCGCGTGCGGCATCGCAACGAGCTTCTGGACGAGCGCGAGGATGTCCTGAGTCGTGAGGACGCGCGTGTCGTCCGGCACGTCGACGCCGAGCCGCTGGTTGAGCTTGTAGCGGCCGACCTTGGTCAGGTCGTAGCGCTTGGGGTCGAAGAACAGCGACTTGAGCAGGTTGCGGGCGTTGTCGAGCGTCGGCGGCTCGCCCGGCCGCTGCTTCTTGAAGACCTCGATCAGCGCCTCTTCTTCGCGCGTCGTCGCATCCTTGTCGAGCGTCTTCTCGATGAAGTGCGAGTTGTCGAAGAGCTGAAGGATCGCCTCGTTGGACGAGGTGTCGAGCTTGAAGCCCGTCGTCGGGTCCTCGGCCGGCAGGGCGCGCAGGAGCGTCGTGATCGGCAGCTTGCGCTTCCGGTCGATACGGGCGTAGACGACACCCTTCTTGTCGATCTCGAGCTCGAGCCACGAGCCGCGGCTCGGCATCAGGTTCGCGGTGAAGACCTGCTTCGTCGCGTCCTTCGGCTCCATGAGGTAGGCGCCGGGTGAGCGGACGAGCTGCGTGACGATCACGCGCTCGGTGCCGTTGATGATGAAGGTGCCCCACTCCGTCATCATCGGGAAGTCGCCCATGAACACCGTCTGCTCGCGGATCTCGCCCGTCTCCGTGTTCACGAAGCGGACCGTCATCGAGAGCGGTGCCTGGTAGGTGAGGTCCTTCTCGCGGCACTCCTGGATGGAGAACTGCGGCTCCCCGAAGCGGTATTCGCCGAACTCCACCGCCAGGGTGCCGGTGTAGTCCTGGATGGGCGAGATGTCGTCGATCGTCTCCCGGAGGCCTTCGTTGAGGAACCAATCGAAGGACTCGCGCTGGATGTCGATCAGGTTGGGGAGGTCGAGGACGTGCTTGAGGCGGGAAAAGGAGTGGCGCGCGCGAGGCGCTGTGACCGTCTTGGCCAAGTAGAACAGCCTCCCTTACTGGCTATGAGGTGAGGAGCGAAGCAGAGATGAAAGAAGGAGTGAAAAAACGCGTGCGGAAGTGGACGTGTCCGGACGTCGGCGCAACCCCCCACGATAGCGGAGGCGTCCCTCCAGCCGCAAGCGTGCGGCGAGTGACCCGCTGGGCCGACCCCTGAAAGGTACCAGGCGCGGAGCCGGTTGTGCCGGCTCCGCGCTAGTTACCTGGCTCTTTCTAGAGATTTCGCTCGCCCGAGCGAAATCTCACTTGATCTCGACGGAGGCGCCTGCCTCCTCGAGCTGGGCCTTGACCTGGTCGGCCTCTTCCTGGTTCACGCCCTCCTTGACCGGCTGGGGAGCCGAGTCGACGAGGTCCTTGGCCTCCTTGAGGCCGAGGCCGGTGACCGCGCGCACGACCTTGATCACCTGGATCTTCTGGCCGCCGGCCGCGGTGAGGACCACGTCGAACGCGGTCTTCTCCTCCGCCGCAGCCTCCCCGCCGCCGGCAGCCGCGCCGCCGGCGGCCACGGCGACCGGAGCGGCGGCCGTGATGCCCCACTCCTCCTCGATCTTGTTCTTGAGCTCGACCAGCTCGAGGACGGTCATGCTCCCGAGCTGCTCGAACACCGTGTCAACTGCTGCCATCGTCTTCAGCCTCCTCAGCCATTCCGTCTTCGCCGGAATGGCTAGTAGTTTCGTCGTCAGTGGTTCTCACTAGCGAATCAGCGCCAAGCTGATTCGCGCGGGCGTCGATCAGCCCGACCAGGTTCTGCAGCGGTGCGTTCACGAGCGCGGCGATTGCGGAGAGCGGCGCGATGATCGCCCCGAGCACCTGGCCGCGCAGCACATCGATCGGCGGGAGCTTCGCGAGCTCCTCGACGCTCGATGCAGAGATCTCGCGGCCGGACATGACGCCGCCGCGGATCTCGAGGACCTTCGTCTCGCGCGCCGAGTCGGCGAGCGCCTTGGCCACGGCGACCATGTCGCCGTCTGCCTCGATGAACGCGATCGCCGACGGGCCCTCCAGGAGAGCCAGCAGCGCATCCGCCCCCGCGGCTTCCGCCGCGCGGCGGGTGAGCGTGTTCTTGACGACCGAGAGCCTCGCCCCGTTCTCGAGCAGCCGCCCGCGCAGGGCGTCGATCTGGGGCATCGTCAGGCCGCGGTAGTCGGCGACGAAGAGCGTCTCCGCGCTGCGGAGCCTCTCCGTCAGCTCGGCGACGACGCGTTCCTTGTCCTCTTTCTGCATTTCACCTCCTTGCGTAATCGGCCCGCCTTGCGGCGGGCCGATTTCGCTAGAGATGATCTCCAGGAAGCCGTACCGCCTCGGATGGACTTCTGCCTTTCGGCTGCCATCTGTCTCTGGCGCGGGCGCTTGATGAAACCTTAGGCCGTCGCGGCCACCTCACTAGCCGAAGAGCTGTCGAGCTCTTCGGCGATCGCGCGGGTCCGTGTCGGATCGACGTGGATCCCCGGGCCCATCGTGGAGGTGAGCGTGATCTTCTTGATGTACCGGCCCTTCGCGACCGCCGGCTTCGCGCGCACGATCTCGTCGATCAGGGCCGCGTAGTTCTCGACGAGCGCCCGCTCGTCGAAGGAACGCTTGCCGATCGGGATGTGCACGTTCGCTCCCCGGTCGGTGCGGTACTCGAGCTTGCCGGCCTTCGCGTCCTTGACGGCCTTCGCCACGTCGAACGTGACCGTGCCGGTCTTGGGGTTCGGCATCAGGCCGCGCGGGCCGAGCACGCGGCCGAGGCGGCCGACGTTGCCCATCTGGTCCGGCGTCGCGATGGCGACGTCGAAGTCGGTGAAGCCCTCCTCGATCCGCTTTGCGAGGTCGGCCGAGCCGACCACGTCAGCGCCTGCCTCCTCGGCTTCGCGCGCCTTGTCGCCCTCGGCGAAGACGGCGACGCGCTGCTCGCGGCCGGTGCCGTGAGGGAGCATGAGCGTCCCGCGGAGCTGCTCGTCCGCATGGCGGACGTTGAGGCCGAGGTTCATATGGACCTCGATCGTCTCGTCGAACTTCGCGGCCGGCTGCTCCTTGAGCAGGCGGACGGCTTCGACCGGTGTGTACATCTGCTCGCGGTCGATCGCGCCCCGCGACTCGCTGTACCGCTTCCCGCGCTGCGCCATCAGTTGTCCACCTCACTGTTCCGTGCGCTCACCGGGCGGAGCCCGGCGAGCGCCGACCGGGAAACCCCAGGGTTTCCCGAACCCTTCCCCGCGTGGATGTGGCCGCTCACGCGTCCACCTCACTGTTCCGTGCGCTCACCGGGCGGAGCCCGGCGAGCGCCGACCGGGAAACCCCAGGGTTTCCCGAACCCTTCCCCGCGTGGATGTGGCCGCTCACGCGTCCACCTCACTGTTCCGTGCGCTCACCGGGCGGAGCCCGGCGAGCGCCGACCGGGAAACCCCAGGGTTTCCCGAACCCTTCCCCGCGTGGATGTGGCCGCTCACGCGTCCACCTCCACGCCCATGGAGCGCGCGGTGCCGGCGATCACGAGCATCGCCTGCTCGACGTCGCGCGCATTCAGATCCTGCATCTTCGTCTCGGCGATCGACCGGAGCTGGGCCTGCGTGAGCCGGCCGACCTTCGTCCGGTTCGGCTCGGACGAGCCCTTCTCGAGCCGCAGCGCCTCCTTGATCAGGACGGCCGCCGGCGGCGTCTTCGTGATGAAGTCGAAGCTCCGGTCCTCGTAGACGGTGATCTCGACCGGGATGATGCGGCCGTTCTCCTGCGCGGTCTGCGCATTGAACGCCTTGCAGAACTCCATGATGTTGACGCCGTGCTGGCCGAGCGCAGGACCGACCGGCGGCGCAGGGTTCGCCTGCCCGCCCGGGATCTGCAGCTTGATCAGGGTGAGAACTTTCTTTGCCATTGCGCCTTCCTAGTCGAGCTTCTTGACCTGGTCGAAACCGAGCTCGACCGGAACCTGGCGTTCGAAGATGTCCACCAGCACCTTGAGCTTCTGCTGGTCGGGGTTGACGTCGACGATCTCGCCGTCGAAGTCGGACAGCGGCCCGGAGGTCACCTTGACCGACTCGCCGAGCGAGTACTCGATCGTGGTGCGGGCGCGGTCGCCGCCGGCGTTCGCGCCGGTCTTCAGAATGCGGTCGACCTCGGGCTGCGAGAGCGGCACCGGCTTGGAGCCGGCCCCGACGAAGCCCGTGACACCCGGCGTGTTCTTCACGACCGTCCATGCGTCGTCGTTCAGGTCCATGTTCACGAGCACGTAGCCCGGGAGCACGCGCTTCTCGGCCTGGACCTTCTGGCCGTCCTTGGTCTCGATCACCTGCTCGGTGGGCACGACGACGCGGCGGAAGCGCACGCGCTGCCCCATCGACTCGATGCGATGCTCGAGATTGGCCTTCACCTTGTTCTCATGTCCGGAGTAGGTGTTGACGACATACCAACGAAACATTGGATTCCTTACTGACCGAGGAAGAGTTTGGAGACGACTTGCTTCCAGATCTGGTCGTTGATGTAGAGATAACCGCCGACCACGACGCAGGCGACGAGCACGACCACGGTGCCCTGGATCACCTGGTTCTGCCCCGGCCACTCGACCTTCTTCAGCTCCGCCCACGACTCGGCGATGAAGTTCGACCTCCGGCGCTCGTCCGCCGGGCCGGGAGGATGTGGCTGCTGGCGCGGCGCGGTCGCCATGGCTCCCTAGCGGGTCTCCCGGTGCGCGGTGTGCGACCCGCACCACCGGCAGTACTTCCGGAACTCGACCCGGTCCGGGGTGTTCCGCTTGGACTTCATGGTCTGGTAGTTCCGCCGCTTGCACTCGGTGCAGGCGAGGGTGATCGCAACTCTGACTCCGGTCTTGGCCATGTCTCTTCTCTAAGGGTGAAATGGGACGAGCCCGGGCACGCTGACGCACCGCCCTGGGGCCGCGGAAGTGTAGCGGGACCCGCGAAGAACCACCCGCACGATTCGAAAAGTCCCGCAAACAACACCCTTCGCTACTCTCGCAGGGTGCGCTCCTGGCGGTACCGCTGCATCGCAGCGTGTGCAGTGGCGGCCTTTGCGGGGCCGAGCGCGGGCACCGCTGCCGCCGATCCGGCTCCGCCCGTGTGCGTCGGGACGGGCCTGCTCGCGACCCAGGCTCCCGCCGCAGCCGTCCCGGACGCTGCCGGGCCCGTCCTGCTCGGCCCCGGCCGCGCCGGTACGACGCTGGACACTGCCACCGAACCGGCCGCGGGCCTCTCGGCGGCCGACATCTCGCTCGGCGTCGCCGGCTGCGTCGACCCGGCGGGGACCCCCGGCGGGACCGCCCTCAGCACCGGGGCCTGGAGCATCCTCGGCGGCGCGATCCGCGGCACGTCCCTCCGCGCCGATCTCGTTCCGCGGCCCGCCGACGGCTCCAACTGGTGGCTGCGGGCCAAGGTCGAGGGGCTCGTCGTCGAGGGAAAGCAGGTGACGCTCGAACCGGGTGACGAGGCCGCGGTCGGCAACTGGGGCACGCTCAGCCCGAGGCCTTCTCTCGCGGCCCTGCCGGGCGGGGCGCCGCTGCGCTGGTGGCGCGCCGCCCTGCAGCTCGAGCTCACCCGGGCCCACGCCGGCTTTCCCGCCGGGACGACCTTCCTGATCGGCTGGGTGGCCGCCGATCGCGTGCCGCTCGCCACGGCGGCCGTCGAGCCGCGGCCGGCGACCACGACCACGGCCACCGCACGCCACGACCACGACGACGACCACGACCACGAAGGCGACTCCGCCTGCGGCACCCCCCGCGGCGACCAA
This sequence comes from uncultured Thermoleophilia bacterium, assembly GCA_963722065.1. Lineage (GTDB taxonomy): Bacteria > Actinomycetota > Thermoleophilia > Gaiellales > Gaiellaceae > PALSA-600. The sequence continues at coordinate 96,926 of CAVRMI010000030.1, forward strand.
GCCGCCTCTGCGAGCCCGTCGGGTCACGCGGCGGCCCACCACACCGCGGCGAAGCGAACGGCGAAGCACAAGTCCCGGAAGCGCCCGAAGCGCGCCGCCCCGCTCGTCGGGCAGCCGTTGACCGTGACCCCCCTCCTCGGCCCCGGGGCGCGGACCTTCCCCGTGGTCGGCGATGTCGCCTGGGGCGACACCTACGGCGCTCAGCGCAGCGACGTTCCCGGCGGCTGGCATCACGGCGACGACCTCTTCGCGCCCCTCGGGACGCCGGTCGTCGCGGTGACGAACGGGGTCGTCTTCGCCGTCGGCTGGAACCGGGTCGGCGGCTGGCGGCTCTGGCTCGTCGACGCCGAGGGCAATCAGTACTACTACGCCCACCTCTCGGGATACAGCGCGCTCGCCCGGAACAACCACCGTGTCCGGCGCGGGCAGGTGCTCGGCTTCGTCGGCAACACCGGAGACGCGATCACCACCTGGCCGCACGTGCATTTCGAGGTGCACCCGAACGCGACCCTCTATCTCGGCTACGACGGCGCCGTCGATCCGACGCGCTACCTGGCCGCCTGGACGCGCCTCGGCCGGGTCGCCTCGGTGCCGCCGCCCGTTCCGCTGCCGTCCAGCGCTCCGAGCGGCGAGGGCGCGCTCAAGGACTTCCGGGCGCTGCTCGCGATCCGGCCGATGAAGGTCTCCCCCAAGGTCGTAGCCAACGCGGCGGCGCACCGCACGGCCGCCGCGCGTGCACCGCGCGCCGCGACCGCGCTCTCGCTCCGGGCCGTCCCGGCCCCGCGCGGCGGCGACGGCGACTGGGCGATCCTCGCCGGGGTCGTCCTGCTCGGCGGCGCGCTCGTCGCGCTGCACCTCACGTGGCGCGCCGGCCGCAGCAACTCTTGATAGCGGCGGGCGGGCTCGAACCACCGACCTTCGGGCGAGGAGACTGTCGACGCGGAGCGTCGAACGAACCAGGTAGCGGCGGGTGGGCTCGAACCACCGACCTTCGGGCGAGGAGACTGTCGACGCGGAGCGTCGAACGAACCAGGTAGCGGCGGGTGGGCTCGAACCACCGACCTTCGGGTTATGAGTCCGACGCTCTAACCAGCTGAGCTACGCCGCCACGCCGCGCCATTTTAGCGTCCGGCGCCGCGCCGAACGGCAGGAACTAGCCCTCCGAGCAGGATCAGCTAGCCGAAGTGCAAGTGCGGGCGGCGAGGGCGCGCGGGATGCTGCTCACAACGGGCCGAGCGTGTCCCGGGTAGGCAGTGTCGGGGCCGCTCCCAATGCTGTCTCGACCCGCGAGCGGTGAGACATGCTCGGCCCGTTGACAAAGAGCGCGGCGTCAGCGGGGCGTGCCGCCGAGCCAGTCGCGCCAGTCGCCAGTTGCATTCACAAGGTGCCGCATGACCGATCCTTTCCCGCAGATTCCGGGCACATCATGTCCCCTCAACGGGGCGTTGTCGTCACCTCTTCGGGGGAGGGTCGATCGGTCGGGACGCAGGCGACGGCGAGCACGAACCAGAGCACGGTCAACCCGAGCATCGACACCTCGGTCACGGTCGTCCAGAACGCGGTCGCCTGCCGGATCTCGCAGGCCACGAGCAGCGCCAGCGCGGCGACCCAGAGGACCGAGACCAGGGCGACGGCGAGCCTGGGCGGCGCATGCCGAACCGATCCGATCCGGAGATGGCGCTGATTCTCGTAGGCGAGCAGCTTGCGCAGGCGGCGGGTCGCCACGTGGAGGCGGATCCGGTGGCCTCGGGTGCGATGCACCTCGACCCGCTCCTCCGCCGAGGCGATCAGCGAGCGCAGGTACACACGCCCGAACTCGGGCCGGCCCGAGCGGGAACGCATCGGCGAGGCCATCGTGCTCAACATATCGCGCCCGTCAGCGGCCTTCGGAGGACGGAATGCTGCTCAAGCTGGGGCCGGGATCGGTCGATGAATCCTGAAATGGCCGAGCTCCCGCTCATCCTGGTGGCGGACGACGACGAGGACATCCGATTCCTCGTCCGCGTCGTTCTGGAGCGCGGCGGATACCGGGTGGTCGCCGCGGCCGACGGCGAGGAGGCGCTGCGGCTGGCCGAGGAGCAGGCGCCCGACCTGGTGCTGCTCGATGTCTCGATGCCGGTCATGGGCGGCCATGAGCTCTGCCAGGCGATCACGGCCCGGAGCCCTTCACCGCCGCCGGTGATCTTCCTCTCGGCACACGCCACGCCGGAGGATCGCGTGCGCGGGCTCGAGGCGGGAGCGACCGACTACATCGTCAAGCCGTTCGACCGGGGCGAGCTGCTCGCGCGCGTCTCGTCGGCGGTGCGCACGAAAGCTCGCATGACGGAGCTCGCGCAGAACGCGGCCGTCGACCATCTCACGGGCGCGATGAACCGGAGCCAGCTGGACACGCAGCTCGCAGCGGCCGTCGCCCGGGCACTCCGCTCGGGCGGGAGCCTCGGCCTGGTGCTCGTCGACATCGACCACTTCAAGTCGATCAACGACCGTTACGGGCACTCGACCGGCGACTCGGTGCTGCGGGTCGTCGCTGTCCGGCTGATGAGCGTGATCCGGGCCGGAGACGCGCTCTTCCGCTACGGAGGGGAGGAGTTCTGCTTCCTGCTGGAGGGGACGGACGACCGCGGCGCGTCCGCGTTGGCGCAGCGTGCGGTCGACGCGATCTGCTCGCAGCAGATCATGGACATCGACGTGACGGCGAGCGCCGGCGCCGCCAACTGGAACCCGCTGCTCACCCGGCCACTGGATCTCCTGAACGCAGCCGACGCCGCTCTCTACGAGGCGAAGCGCTCCGGCCGCGCCCAGGCGCGTTCCTGGACGGATCTGACACCGTCGTTCGACCAGCTCGCGGACATTCTGCCGACGTACTGACCCCGGCGGGCCGGCGTCACTGAACGTCGGGGCCGGGCCACGTGTCCGAGAGCAGGTAGCCCTCGGGGAACGGGTCGCCGGGGTCCAGGTAGTGCTCCGTCGTGCCCATGATCCATGCACTGCCCCGGACCGCCGGCACGATGGCGGGCTTCCCCCCGGTCCGCGTGGTCGCGACGATCCGCCCGTCGAACATCGTCCCGAGGGCCGAGGCGTGCGTCATCGAGTCGCCGGCGTCCATCAGGCCCCGAGCGTGCAGCGCGGCCATGCGCGCACAGAGGCCGGTGCCGGTCGCCGAGCGGTCGAGCCGGCCCGGGGCGACGACCACCGCGTTCCGGCTCACGGCTCCGATGCCTTGCCACGGCTCGGCGATCTGCACGATCGACACGCCGGCGATCGCGGGGTTCTCGGGATGCGCGCACGGAAGCTGCTCGCGGGCGGCCTGCCGGATGAGCTCGCCGGCGGCCGAGAGCTCACGTGCCTCGTGCGGCTCGATGGCGAAGCCGAGCGCCGCGGCATCGGCGATCGCGTACCACATGCCTCCGTAGGCGACGTCGACCACGACCGTTCCGAGCCCGGCGACCTCGAGCGGAGCGTCGAGGTGCTCGACGAACGACGGGACGTTCGTCAGCTCGACACTCTCGACGCGGCCGTCGCGGCACGCGGCGTGCACCTCGACGACACCCGCGGGAGCCTCGAGCCGCAGCACCGTCTCGGGCTCCGTCATCTCGACGAAGCCGCCTTCGAGCAGCACGGTCGCGACGCAGATCGTGTTGGAGCCCGACATCGCCGGGTACTCGGTCGGCTCCATGATGATGTAGCCCCAGTCGCAGTCCGGGCGCGTGGACGGTACGAGCAGATTCGCGTGAGTCGCCACCGATCCGCGCGGCTCGCGCAGGAGAAACCGGCGCAGCCGGTCGTCGGCTGCGAGCGCCTGCATCTGCTCGAAGACGGTCGTGCCGGCCGGAGGCGGGACACCGGCGACGACGACGTTCCCGACCTCGCCGCCGGCATGGCAGCCAATGACGGTGATCGCCCGGCGAGCGCGCATCGCCGGGCGACGATACCGCCAATCCTGCCTAGCTTCCCTTCGTGGGATAGACGGGCGGGAACACGAGGTCCTCCCAGGAGCCGGGCACCTTCTTGATCATCCCGATCTTGTTCATGAAGGTCGCGTACCGCATGAGGCCCAGCGGGCGTGTCGTGAAGGTGAGCCCCGAGGCCCCGAGCCACTGCTTGTACTGGCGCCAGGTCGGGACGCCGTCCGAGTCGTCCTGCAGCAGACGCGCAACCTTCGTCGGGTTGGTGTTGATCAGCTTGATCGCCTTCTGCACGTCGCCGTAGAACGTCTTCGAGAAGTCCGGGTACTGGTTGTAGAACTTCGTCGTCTCCCAGGCGCTCAGGAACGAACTGGCGCCGAAGTACTGGTTGCTGCGCGCGACGATGTGCGCCCCACGCACCTTCTCCTGCAACTGGTACGGAGGCGAGGTGAGGTGCGCGTCGATCTGTCCGGTCAGCAGCGCCTGCATGCCTGTGGGGTGGTCCATCGAGACGATCGACGAGTCGAGCGCGTGCGCGTCGCCCAGCTTCACCTGCGCCATCTTGCGCAGCACGACTCCCTGAATCGACGTCGGCCCCGGCATCGCGATCCGCTTGCCTTTGAGATCGGCGATCGTCTTGATGTTCGGGTCCTTGGCCATCAGCCAGAGGTCGCCCCAGTCCAGCCCTGCGACGATCTTCCAGTCGACGCCCTGCGCCCAGCCCAGGATCAGCGGGCCTGTGCCGCCGGCGCCGATCTGGATGTCCCCGGAGATGACGCCGCTCGTGATCGCGGCGCCCGACGAGAGCACGAGCCACGAGAACGTCGTGCCGGGGAACTGCTTCTCGAGGGTCTTCTGCGTCTTGAGCACGATCAGCGGTGCGTAGCCGATGCCCGGCTGGTACCCGATCGTGACGTGCCCCGGGGCGGCCGGCTGCTGCCGCGCGGTCGCGCCGGCGACGACCAGCGCCGCCAGGGCGAGGAGCGCCGCCAGCGCGAGCAAGGATCGGTTCCTGAGCGTGTTCATGTCGACGTCCTTTCCGTGTGGGTCACGAGGTCTTCATCCCCCAGCGGACGATCGTGCGGCGCTCGAGCGCTCCGAAGAGCGCCTCGAAGGCCACGCCGAGCGCGGCGATCGTCACGAGCCCGGCGAACACCCGCGGCGTGAGGAGATACAGACGTGCGTTGTTGATGTAGTTGCCGAGGCCGCCCTTGCTGCCGGCCACGCCGAAGACGAGCTCCGCCGCGATCACGGTGCGCCAACCGAACGCCCAGGCGGTCTTGAGTCCGGAGACGGCGAACGGAAGCGCAGCGGGCGCGAGCACGTCGGTGATCACACGGAGCCTCGACAGGCCGATGTTGCGGCCGACCGCGACCAGCGTCGGGCTGACGGTCTTGAACCCGGTGCTGAGATTGATCGCGACAGGCCAGATCGTGGCGTTCGCAATCGTGAAGATGATCGCGTTCTCGTTGATCCCGAACCAGAGCATCGCCAGCGGCAGCACCGCGACCCCGGGGAGTGGATTGAGCAGTGACGTGAGCAGCGCGAGCAGGTCGGCGCCCACGGTCGAGAGCGTCGCAAAGACGGTGAGCACGACGGCGATCGCGATGCCGATGCCGATGCCCTCGAGCAGGATCCGCAGGGTCGTCCAGGTGGGGCCGGCGAGCGAGCCGTTCGTCCAGTCCGTCCACAGGGTCGACGTGGTCTGCCAGGGCGTCGCGAACAGCAGGTGGTCGACGTGCGACACGCTGACGTACGCCTGCCACACGCCGACCAGAACGGCGAACAGGAGCACGTACCGCAGGAGCGGCGGAAGTGCGGCCCAGCGGACCGGGCGCCGCACGCGCGCGCGTGCGACGCTAGTCGAAGCCAGCGTCACCGTTCACTCCGTCCTCGCGGTCGACGGCGAGCAGCCCTCGCAGCCGCCCGCGCATCTCGGAGTACTCCGGCGTCTGCGGGCCGCCGAGGCTGCGCACGTCCACCGTCTCGACGACGTGCGACGGCGCCTCTCCCAGGACGACGACGCGGTCGCCGACCACGAGCGACTCCTCGATCGAGTGCGTGACGAAGAGCAGGGTCACCTCGGTCTGCTCCACGATCCGGTTCAGCTCGAACTGCAGGCGCTGCCGGGTGATCGCGTCGAGGGCGCCGAACGGCTCGTCCATCAGCAGGATCCGCGGGTCGAGCGCGAGCGCACGGGCGATTGCCACCCGCTGCTTCATGCCCCCCGAGAGCTCGTGGGGATGACGGTCGGCGGCGCGCGTGAGGTGCGTCAGCGCGAGGAACGCTCGCGCGGACTCCTCGGCCTCGCGCCGCCCCCTCCCGTTGACACGCAGCGGATAGGCGACGTTGTCGAGCACCGTCCGCCACGGGAAGAGCTGGTCGAACTCCTGGAAGACGAGCACCCGGTCCGGCCCGGGAGCAAGCGAGCGCCGTCCGGCGACCTCGATCGTGCCGCCGATGGGCTCGACGAAGCCGGCGATCGCCTTGAGGAGCGTCGACTTGCCGCAGCCCGACGGGCCGATCACGACGATTCGCTCGCGCGGCCGGACCTCGAGATCGAGGCCGTCGACGGCGAGGTGGAAGCCGGCGGGGGTGTCGTAGCCGAGCCGCGTGCCGGCCAGCCGCAGGAGAGGCCCCGTGCCGTCCGGCTGGGCGAGGACGTGCTCGTCGAGGGCGGCGGTCGCAGCCACGCACGTCAGACTAAACCCGGCTAATTCCTGGCATTAGCTGCTTTCTACGGATCCCGGTGCGGCTAACCACGTCGCCGGAGCGTCCGCCTGTGGCCCTAAGCTGGCCGCGCGATGACCGAGCCGGAACTGTGCTGGCGCTGCCCGACGCCCATGGCCTGGGTGCACGGCACGTGGCAGTGCCCGCGCTGCAAGTTCAAGCTCGGCTGCTGCGAGGGCGATCCGCAGAGCTGCGACCGGGAGGATGCCGGTCAGCGCGAGGCGAGCTCGAGCACCGCCCGCACCTGACGGACGCCGTCGGACGAGCTCGATCGGCCGGCTCTGAACCGAATATCGCTGCGCTGCAGCGATCGCTAGGGTCGAGAGCATGGCGGTGATCGAGGCCATCGAGCTGCGCAGGACCTATCGCACGACCACGGGAGTGCTTCGCCGAAAGCCGCTCGTGGTCGAAGCGGTCCGGGGCGTCTCGTTCGCGGTCGAGCAAGGGGAGCTCTTCGGCCTCCTCGGGCCGAACGGCGCCGGCAAGACGACGACGATCAAGATGCTGATCACCCTGCTGCTGCCGACGAGCGGCCAGGCGCTCGTGCTCGGACGGGACGTCGTCACCCACGCGAAGTCGGTGCGCGAACGGATCGGCTACGTCTTCGGAGGAGACCGGGGGCTCTACGAGCGCCTGTCGGCGCTCGACAACCTTCGCTACTTCGCCGAGCTGTACGGCGTCTCGGGCAAGGCGCAGAGGCTCCGGATCGACGAGGTACTCGAGCTCGTCGGGCTGAAGGGCCGCGAGCAGGAGCGGGTCGAGGGCTACTCCCGCGGGATGCGCCAACGGCTGCACATCGCCCGCGGCATCCTGCACGACCCCGAGGTGGTCTTCCTCGACGAGCCCACGATCGGCGTCGATCCCGTCGGCGCCCGCGAGCTGCGGACGACGATCTCCGGTCTGATCGACTCGGGCAAGACCGTCCTGCTCACGACCCACTACATGTTCGAGGCCGACGCGCTCTGTGACCGGATCGCCGTGATCGCGAAAGGCCGGATCGTCGGGGCAGGCACACCGGCCGAGCTGAAGGCCGGCGTCGGCGACGGGCGGGTCACGGAGATCGAGGTGTTCGGCGTCGACGATCCCACCCTCGCGCGGCTGCGGCGGCTCGACGGCGTCACGTCGGTGACCGTCGAGGAGCTCGACCAGAAGCAGCTGCTCGTCGTGCAGGAGAGCGGCGAGCGCGAGCTGACCGCCCCACTCCTCGCGGAGCTCGACGCCGTCCAGGTCGGGCGCGTCTCGACCCGCGAGCCGACCCTCGAGGACGCATACATCGCGCTGGTCGAGGCATGAGCCGTAGACTCGGCGGAGGCTCCCAGGAGCGGAGGCGGCGGCTGGGCCGGCGCCGGGAGCGGGAATAGGCGCGCTTCGAATCATCCGCAGCGGGTTCATGACGAACCTGAAGATGCTCGGGACGTCGAGCTTCTTCCTGGTGACGTCGATCGTGCAACCGGTCATCTTCGCGACGATCGCGTACTACATGTTCCAGTCGGGCGGCCGCTCGGGGACCCTGCTCTACGCGGCGCTCGGGGCCGGGATGATGGGCGTCTGGTCGACGACGCTGTTCGGCTCGGGCGGAATGATCCAGTGGCAGCGCTGGCAGGGGACGCTCGAGCTCGGCGTGGGCGCGCCGCCCTCGCTGACCCTCGTCTACCTGCCGTTCTCGCTCGCGAACGCGTTCACCGGCATGTACGCCCTGGTGGCGACGCTCGTCTGGGGCCGCATCTTCTTCGGCATCCCGCTGCAGCTCGTCCATCCCTGGCAGTTCGCGCTCGCGCTCCCCGCGACGGTGCTCTCGCTGGGGCTGATGGGCCTCGTGCTCGCCTCGACGTTCGTCCTCTACCGGTACGCCAACGCCCTCTCGAACCTCCTGGAGTACCCGGTCTGGATCGCATCGGGGCTCCTCTTCTCGACCGCGATCCTCCCCGCGTGGACCCGGCCGATCTCCTGGGCGCTGCCGCCCTACTGGGGGATCCTCGCGTTGCGGCACGCAGCGCTCGGCGGAGACGTGTGGTTCCCGCTCGCCATGGTGCTCGTGCTCGGACTGATCGCGCTCCTCGTCAGCATCTACACGTTTCGCTGGTTCGAGACCCTCGCCCGCGCACGCGCGACCCTCGCTCTCACTTGAGAAACCTCACGTTCCTGGGGCGTCGCCGGCGACGCGCGGGCGTAGGGGACAGTGCTCCGCACGGCCCCGGAAGCACGCGTGGCGCCGGCGACGTCAGCCATTCGCGGAGCCCGGCTCTGCCGGGCGTGAGCGAAGGGCGGCCAGGGACGTGAGGACTTGGTGGTCGATCTTCTTCGTGGGGGGGCTGATCGCGTACCGCGGGCTGTTCAACTGGATCCGGCCGGCGATGTACATCCCGACGATGCTCGGGAGCCCGCTCTTCCAGCTGATCTTCTTCACGAAGCTCGGCGAGTTCGCGCACGCGGAGTCACCCGACTTCTACATCGTCGGCAACTCGGTGCAGGTGTGCGCCATGTCGGCGGTCTACGGCATGACGATGGCAGTCGCGAACGAGCGCTGGTTCGGCACGCTCGGGCCGCTGCTCGCCTCCCCGGCCAACCGGGCCGCGGTCTTCCTGGGCCGCGGCGTGCCGGTGCTGCTGAACGGACTGCTCGTCTCGACGTTCACCTTCTGCGCCGGCGCGCTGCTGCTCGGATTCTCACCGGGCCTCGACTCGGTGCCTGCCCTCGCCGCGATCCTCGTGGTGACCGTCTCGTCGTGCACGTGCTTCGGGATGCTGCTCGGCTCGATCGGGCTGCGCGCGAAGGACTTCTTCTTCGCGGCGAACCTGGCCTACTTCCTGATGCTGCTCTTCTGCGGCGTGAACATCCCGTTGTCCGTGCTCCCGGGCTGGATGAGCGCGATCGGGCGCTGCCTGCCGCTCACGCACGGGATCGCCGCCGCGCGCGAGGTCGCCGCGGGGGCGTCGCTCGGCGACGTCTCCGGGCTCGTCTGGACCGAGGCGGGCATCGGGGTCGCGTACGCGACCGCGGGCTTCCTGCTCTTCCGCATCCTCGAGCGCGAGTCGCGCCGCAGCGCCGTGCTCGACGCGTACTAGGAGGGCGCCGGCCCGCTCAGGCGATCAGCTCGTCGCGCAGCGCACGGGCGACGGCCTGCGTCCGGGTGTCGGCGCCCAGCTTCGTCATCGCCTTGCGAATGTGAGTGCGGACCGTCTCCGGCGAGATGAAGAGCCTGGCCCCGATCTCCTCGTTCGACAGGCCGTCGGCGAGCAGCCGCAGGATGTCGCGCTCGCGGACGGTGAGCTCCGGCCGCTTCGCTCCCGCAGGCGACGCCGCGAGGGTCCCCGCGAGCACCGGGTCGACGTACGTGCCGCCGCCGGCCACCGACCTGATCGCGCGCAGCAGATCGTCGATCGGGGCCTCCTTGAGGACGAACCCGCTCACGCCTGCGTCGAGGCCCTCGCTCAGGAGCGCCCGGTCGCCGTAGCCGGTGTAGAGGAGGACGGCCGTGCCCGGCGCCGAGTGCCGGGCCCGCCTCGTGAGCTCGATTCCGCCGAGTCTCGGCATGCGCACGTCGATCAGCGCCACGGCCGGTTGCAGGCGCTCGATCTCCCGCAGTGCCTCCTCGCCGTCCACGGCCCGGGCCACGACCTCGATCCCACCCTGGACGAGGAACTCGGCGACCGCCTCGAGCACCGCCGGATGGTCGTCCGCGATCAGGCAGGTGATCTTCCCGCCGGAAGTGCTCAAGGCCCTCCTCGATCGAGCCGATGCGGTATCCCCAAATCGGGGGATGGGACGAACACATCTCTAGGGATACAGGTTCCCGGCGCCGATGCCAATAGTTGTCATGGAAGTTCAAGACCGAGACCGATGAGCACACGCACCCAGATCATGAGGCGGCACCCGGCCCCGGCCGGGCTCGAGCGCGACGTGATCGAGGCGGCGATCGCCGTCAACGAGGCCTCGGCCCTCGACGACGCCCTGCAGCTGCTCGCGGAGACCGCGCGCGAGCTCCTTCGCTGCGAGCGCCTCGCGATCGTCGTCTGGGACGACGAGCTCAGCCTCGGCACCGTGCGGGCCGACACCGGTCCCGGCCTCGGAGCGCTCGTCACCGTGGCCCCCGCGCCCGCGGAGGCGATCCGGACGGCCGCCGTCTACTCGGGAGAGCCGCTGGTCGAAGGCCTCGGCACCGGCGGCCCCCCGGAGTCGATGGCCTTCGTCGTTCGGGTCCCACTCGTCACCGCCCAGGGCATCGCGACCATCCATGCCCTCTGGGACGAGCCGCTCGCCGAAGGAGCCGCGGGCGCAGCCGCCGAGCTCCTCCAGACGCTGACGCGGCTCACCTCCCTCGCCGAGCGGTCATTCCGCGAAGACGAGCGTCTCCGGCTCGACTCCGTCCTCGACGGCGTCGCCGACGGCGTCCTGTTCTGCACGGCGTCGACGGCGACGCCGAATGCCGCCGCACGGGCGCTGCTCGCGATCCCCGACGGTGCAGCGGTCGAGACGGCGCTCTTCAATCCGCGCCAGCTGGACGGCCGGCCGTTCGAGATCCCCGCCGGGCACGTTCCCGGACGAGAGACGATCTCGAGCGGCACGGGAGGCCGCTTCCGCATCAGGGCGACCGCGCTGGACGGCCGGGAGCTCGTGCTCGACGGCAGCATCTCCCCCGCGCCCGGCGGGGCCGTGATCGTCTTCCGCGACGTCACCGCCGAGCACGAGCGCGCGGTGCTGAACGAGCGCTACCTCTACGCGCTCTTCAACTCGATCCCGATCCCACTCACCGTCGCCGAGGCGTCCAGCCAGACGCTCATCTCCGCGAACCAGGCGTTCCTCGACCTCGTCGGCTACGAGCTCGACGAGATCGTGGGCCTCGTCCCCCCGTACCCGTGGTCGGAGCAGGGCGAGCGGGCACCCGCCGGGCCTAGGCCCGGCGCGGTCGTCCGCCAGGTCTACCGGCGCAAGGACGATCGGCCGCTGCCCGTCGAGGTCGTGCCCCACATCGTCGACGGCGACGAAGGGAAGCCCGTCCTGCTGCTCGGGGTGGTCAACGACATGTCCGAGAAGCGCCGCCTCGACCAGCAGCTCGTGCAGAGCGGGAAGCTGGCCGCGATCGGAGAGCTGGCCGCCGGTGTCGCGCACGAGATCAACAACCCGCTCTTCGCCATCCTCGGCCTGACCGAGTTTCTCCTGAAGGAGGCCGAGCCCGGCTCCAGGGCCGAGCAGCGGCTCGTCCTGATCCAGCAGACCGGCCTGGAGATCAAGGAGATCGTGCGCGCACTGCTCGACTTTGCGCGCGAAAATGCCGAAGAACGTCACGTGGTTGCGCTCGACGACGTGATCCGCTCGACGGTCGACCTGATCCGGCGCACGAACGCCCACAAGGCGGTCGAGCTGGTCGACACCTACGCGGACGACGGTGCGCTCGTCAACGCGAGCCCGAACCAGCTGAAACAGATCTTCCTCAACCTCATCGCGAATGCGCGGCAGGCGATGCCGAACGGCGGCAGCGTGGCGATCCAGGTCCACCGGGACGGCGGGCACGTGATCGCCGTCGTGAGCGACGACGGGCCGGGCATCGCGCCGACCGCGCTCGAGCGCATCTTCGAGCCGTTCTTCACGACCAAGCGCCTCACCGGAGGGACCGGCCTCGGCCTGTCGGTCAGCCTGGGCATCGCCGAATCCCACGGCGGGACGCTGACCGCCGCCTCGGAGATCGGGCACGGTGCGGCGTTCACCCTGCGCCTGCCGGTCGCCGAGGAAGCAGCCGGATGAGCCACATCCTCGTGATCGACGACGAGGAGGTGATCCGCAGCCTCATCGTCGAGATCCTCGAGACCGCCGGCCACGATGCGACCGGAGCGGAGAGCGCCGAGCGCGCCCTCGAGCTGCTCGACGCCGGCGAATTCGACCTCGTCGTGAGCGACGTGATCATGCCGGGCCTCTCCGGGCTGGAGCTGCTCGAGCTCGTGGAGAGCCGGAGCGCTTCCCTGCCGGTCGTCCTCGTCACCGGCGCCAGCACCTACGAGACGCTCAGCCAGGCGCTGACGCGGGGCGCGGCCGGGCTCGTCACGAAGCCGTTCGCGCACGCCGACCTCCAGTCCGCGGTCGCCGACGCGCTGGAGCGCGCGACCCGGCGGCGGGACGAGATTCGCGAACGGCTGCTCACACCCACGCTCGCCAGCGCGCTCGCCAACGCGATCGAGGCGCGCGACTCGTCCTTGCACGGCCACTGCGAGAGGCTCGCCACGCTCGCGGTGAGAATGGCGGAGCTCCTGGGGCTGAGGCCCGACGAGGTCGAGACGATCCGCCTCGGCGCGATCCTCCACGACATCGGCAAGATCGGCATCCCGGACCGGGTCCTCCTGAAGCCGGGGCCGCTCGACCAGGAGGAGCGCGCAATCGTCGAGACGCATCCGGAGATCGGCGACGCGCTGCTCGAGCCGCTCGACCTGCTGGCACCGGCCCGGCCGATCGTCCGTCACCATCACGAGCGCTGGGACGGCGCGGGCTATCCGGACGGTCTCGCAGCCGGTGAGATCCCGCTCGGAGCCCGCATCGTCGCCGTCGCGGACTCGATCGAGGTCATGTCGTCACGGCAGCTCTACCAGAGCCCGCGGGACGCCGAGCAGGTGAAGGACGAGCTGCAGGCGCACCGCGGAGCTCAGTGGGACCCGGAGATCGTCGACCTCGCCCTCGGGCTGATCGAGCGCAGAGAGCTCATCCTCCACAGCGAAGGGCTTCGCCTGGTCGAGCTCGCGACGGCGCCGGTGCCCGGCCGGGGCGTGGCCGTGCTCCTCGTCGAGGCCGACGACGACCACGCGCGGCTCGTCACCGCGGCGCTCGCACACGAGCTCGACGACCCGATGGTCGCCCGCGCGACGAGCATCGCGCAGGCCGTGGAGCTCCGGAACGGATTCGCGTGGTCGGTTGCGGTCGTCGCGCACGAGCTGCCCGACGGCTCGGGCGTGGAGGTCCTCGACGCGCTTCGCACCACGAGCCCGGCGCTGCCCGTCGTCATGATCACCGGCAGCGACTCGGCGGCGACGGCCGAGGTGTTCCTCCACGGAGCCTCCGACTACGCCGTCAAGGGGACGTCGTACGAGGCGCTCGCTGCACGCGTGCGCGGGCTGGTGACGGCATGAGGGATCCCCTCGGCGACCCGCGGTGCATCGTCGCCGACGACCATCCCGCCCTCGCGCAGGCCGTCTGCAACTACCTCTCGGAGAACGGGTTCGAGATCGTCGGATCCGCGTCGGACGGCCGGCGCGCCCTGAGCCTCGCGGTCGAGACGAAGCCCGACGTCGCACTGATCGACTACCGCATGCCCCGGCTCTCGGGGAGCGACCTCGTCCGGCGACTGAGGGAGGCCGCCCCCGGCACCGCGATCGCCGTCTACACCGCGGATGCCGACGAGGCGGTCGCCCACGAGGTGATCGAGGCCGGGGCGGTCGCGCTCGTGCTCAAGGAGGCACCGCTCGCCGACCTCGTTCGTGCGCTCGAGGCGGCGAGGGCAGGCGTCATCTACCTCGACCCGGCCCTGCACCGTGCCGGACCTGCGAACGAGACGCTGACGGCGCGCGAGCTCGACGTCCTCCGTCTGCTCGCCGACGGCCTGCAGCACGAGCAGATCGGCTCGCGGCTCGGCATCACCGCGGAGACGGTGCGCAGCCACGTCCGGAAGGCGTCCGACCGGCTCGGCGCAACGACCCGCACACAGGCGGTCGCGACCGCGCTGCGCCTGGGCCTGATCACATGACGGCGCCGCTCGACCGGGAGCTCGAGGTCGCTTCGCTCTCCGGCGAGGTCGAGGCCGTGATGGAGGGCATCGTCACGCGCCTGATGGAGTTCGACGGTGCCGACGGTGCGTCGCTCTCGACGATCGACGAGGAGTTCGCGTACTTCAAGGTCTGCGAAGGAGCCGACTCGCAGCTGCAGGGCCAGACCCTCGCGCTGGACGCGACGCTCGGAAACGAGTGCGTGCTCCGCGGCGACGTCGCCGTGCTGCGCGCGACGACCGGGCCCGAGGTCGCACGCTGCCTCACGCCGGGAGCAGGCTCGATCGTCCTCGCGCCGATCGACTACGACGGCGCGATCCGCGGTGTTCTCGGCGTGAGGAGTGCCGACGTGGCCGCCTTCGACGACACCGAGGTGGAGGCCCTTCGGGTGCTCGCGCGCGCCGCGTCGATCGCCCTGCGGAACGCAGAGCTCGTCGACCGGCTCGCGCAGCGTGAGCGGCACTACCGCGAACTGCACGCGCAGGGCGCCGACGCCATTCTCGTCGGCGATCGGACCGCTCGACTCACGGACGCCAACGAGGCCGCCGCCGCCCTCCTCGGGCACACGATCGAGGAGCTCCGCGGGATGCAGGCCCGCGATCTCGTCGACCCGGCCGATCGCGACGGGTTCGACGCCCTGCACCAGCTGCTGCTGGAGCAGGGCGAGCTCCGGGGCGAGCAGAGATACCGCCGGAAGGACGGCACCGCGCTCGAGGCGGAGTTCTCCGGCCGGCTGCTCGCCGACGGCCGCATCCACATCACCCTGCGAGACGTCAGCCGGCGCAAGCGCAACGAGGAGAGGCTGCGATCGAGCCTCGGCCGTCTGCACGAGATCGTGCAGACGCAGCAGGAGATCTCGGCGCTCGAGCTCGACCCCGACGCGATCACGGCCACGATCGTCGCCCGGGCTCAGCGCCTGGCCGGTGCGGACGGCGCCGCCGTCCAGTGGTTCGAGGGTGGAGACTCGGTCCTCCACCACGGCTCCGGGATCGCCGCGCGCCACATCGGCCTCCGGATCAGCCGGGATGCGAGCCTCGCGAGCCTCGTCGCCGTGACGGGTGAGCCCGTGTATGCCCGGGACACGTGGGCCGATCCACGCGTCGACCGGCGCGCGACCGGGCAGCTCGGCGCGCGGTCGCTCATCTGCGCGCCGCTGCACCGTGAAGGGCAGGTCGTCGGCATGCTCGCGATCCTCGGCAAGAGGCCCGACGCCTTCGACGAGCTGGCCGTGGAGACGACGCGGTTGATGGCGGAGTTCGTCAGCAGCGTGCTGCGCAACTCGAACGAGCTCGAGCAGCGCCGGCAGCTCGTCGACGAGCTGCGCGAGAGCGAAGGGCGGTTCCGCGGCGCGTTCCACGCCTCGTCGCTCGGCATGGCCCTGACGACGCTCGACGGGAGCTTCGTGCAGGTCAACGACCGGCTGGCGGACATGCTGGGCTACACCGTCGACGAGCTCTCGGCGCTCGGCGTCCGTGGGATCACCCATCCGGACGACCTCGACGTCGACATCGAGCGCGGCCGGCAGCTCCGCAACGGCGAGATCGACTCCTATCAGCGGGAGAAGCGCTATCTCCGCAAGGACGGTTCGGTCGTCTGGGCCGAGCTGACCGTCTCGCTCGTGACCGGCTACGACGGGAAGCCCGCCCACGTCGTCTCGCATGTCCAGGACATCACCGCGCAGATGGAGGCGAATCTGCTCTTCGAAGCGACCTTCGAATGCTCGGTCGTCCCGAAACTGATCGCCGACGACAACCGGCGGATCGTCGCCGTCAACAGGTCCGGCGCTGCTCTGCTCGGCGTCTCGAGCGACGAGGCGCTGAACCTGACGGTCGACGAGCTGTTGCCCGACGAGCCGGTGGCCGACCTCTGGAGCGCCTTCATGGAGGTCGGCGCACTGGAAGCGGACGTCACCCTGCGGCGGCCCGATGGGTCGGTTCGCCTGATCGAGTTCACGGCGACGGCGAACATCCGGCCCGGCCGCCACATCGCGGTCGTCCGCGACCTCACGCGCCAGCGGGAGCTCGAGGTGCAGTTGCGCCAGGCGCAGAAGATGGAGGCGGTCGGCCGCCTCGCGGGGGGCATCGCCCACGACTTCAACAACCTGCTCACCGCGATCGCGGGCTACAGCGAGTTCCTGATCGAGGGCCAGACCGACCCGCGCCGGCGGCTTCATGCCGAGGAGATCAAGAAGGCCGCCGCCCGCGCGGCGGCGCTGACGGGACAGCTCCTCGCGTTCAGCCGCCGCCAGGTGCTGCAGCCGCGCGTGCTCGACCTGAACGCCGTCGTCTCGGACATGGACATGATGCTGCGCCGCTTGATCGGCGAGGACATCGAGCTCCTGACGATGCTCGACCCGCGGCTCGGCGCGATTCGCGCCGACCCGACCCAGCTCGAGCAGGTGATCGTCAACCTCGCGGTCAACGCGCGCGACTCGATGCCCGGCGGAGGGTCGGTCACGGTCGAGACGGCCAACGTCGTCGTCGACGCCACCGCGCTCGTCGCGCTGCGGCTGACCGATACGGGGGTCGGGATGAGCGAGGCGGAGCGCGACCAGCTGTTCGATCCGTTCTTCACCACCAAGACCGGCGGCACGGGCCTCGGCCTCGCGACGGTGTACGGCATCGTCGAGCAGAGCGGCGGGACGATCGAGGTGACATCCGAGCCGGGCCTGGGCTCGTCGTTCCGCATCCTCTTCCCGTGCGTCGAGGAGCGCGCCGAGGAGCCCAGCTCCCCCGTCCGGAGCACCGCGCCGCGCACCGGCGACGAGACCGTCCTCCTCGTCGAGGACGATCCGGTCGTCCGCCAGCTCGTCGCCGAGATCCTGGAGACGAACGGCTACACCGTCCTGCAGGCGGCCGACGGGCCGTCGGTGCTCGAGCTCGCGCGCCGGCACTCCGGGTCGATCGACCTGCTCGTCACCGACGTCGTCATGCCCGGCATGAGCGGGCCCGAGGTCGCGCACTCGGTCACGGCGATGCGCCCCGGGACGCTCGTGCTCTACATGTCGGGCTACACCGACTCCGCGATCGGCCACCACGGGGTGCTCGAGCCCGGCATCGCGTTCCTGCAGAAGCCGTTCAGCACGGACGATCTGACGCGGAAGGTGCGCACGCTGCTCGACGCGAACCTGGTTCTCGCCGAAGGCGAAACCCGGTTCGCGTCTTAAACGCAAGAGCCCGACGACGTGAACCTGGTTTCCGGCTTCGCCGGAGAACCAGGTTCAATCTCCGGCGTGATCCCGCCGGTCCTGCGCGACAACCGCAACTTCCGCAACTACTTCCTGGGCCAGGCGGTGTCGCTGCTCGGCGACCAGATCACGCTGATCGCGCTGCCGCTCACCGCCGTGCTCGCACTGCACGCCACAGCGGGGCAGATGGGCGCGCTGACGACGGTCGCGCTCATCCCGAACCTGATCTTCTCGCTGCACGCGGGCAGCTGGGTCGACCGCCGGGGCGGCCGCCGGCAGGTGATGCTTGTCGCCGACGTCTGCCGCGGCGTCCTCATCGGGACGATTCCGGTCGCCTACGCGCTCGGGCATCTGACATGGACGCAGCTGTATGTCGTCGCGTTCGGCTCCGGCGTCCTCTCGGTGTTCTTCTACGTCGCCTACGGCGGCTTCTTCCAGACGATCGTCGAGCGCGAGGACTACGTCACCGCCAACTCGCTGACGCACGGCAGCCGCGCCTTCTCATTCCTCGCCGGCACGAGCATCGGCGGAGTGCTCGTGCAGGTGCTGCGCGGCCCGTACGCGCTCGCGATCGACGCGATCTCGTTTCTCTGGTCGGCGCTCTTCCTCGGCCGGATCCACTCGGTCGACCCACCCGCAGGGCCGGAGAGCACAGGCGGCATCATGGCCGGGGCACGCTGGATCCGCCGCAACGCGATCATCCGCGCCGAACTGCTGGGCGTCGCCACGCTCAACTTCTTCAACTTCATCTTCTTCGCGCTGTTCCTCCTCTACGCGACGCGCGAGCTGCACGTGCAGCCGGCTGCGCTCGGCATCGTCCTCGGCGCAGCCTCGGTCGGAACGCTGCTCGGCTCGGTGATCACGGGACGCATCTCGCGGCGCTTCGGCGTCGGCCCGGCCTTCCTGTTCGGCTGCTTCCTCTTCCCCGCGCCGCTCATCCTGGTGCCGCTCGCCGGCGGGCCGCACTGGCTCGTGCTGGCGTGCCTGTTCGTCGCCGAGTTTCTCTCGGGGATCGGCCTGATGCTGCTCGACATCCTCGCCGGGTCGATCAGCGCGGGGCTGATCCCGCGGACGCTCCGCTCACGAGTCTCCGGCGCGTTCATGCTGGTCAACAACGGCATCAGGCCGGTCGGCACCGCCGTCGGCGGCGTGCTCGGCACGGCCATCGGCCTGCGGCCGACCCTGTGGATCGCGACCGTCGGCGCGCTCTCGGGGATGCTGTTCCTGCTGCCGTCGCCGATCCGCTCGTTGCACGACGTCCCGGAGGAGGCCCCGGAATGACGAACCCGCTGAGGCTGTTTCACGAGTGGGTGGACGGCGACCAGATGGCAATAGCCACCGCAACGCCCGACGGGCGCCCGTCGGTGCGCATGCTGCTGCTGAAGAGCGCCGACGAGCGCGGCTTCACCTTCTTCACCGGTTACACCTCACGGAAGGGACGCGAGCTCGAGGCGAACCCGCGCGCCGCGCTCCTCTTCCACCGGCCCGGGATCCAGGTGCGGGTCGAGGGCCCCGTCGAGCGGCTGACGGCCGCCGAGTCGGACGCCTACTGGGCGACCCGGCCGGCCGCCTCGAGGCGCAGCGCGGCGGCCTCGCAGCAGTCGCAGCCGATCGGGTCGCGCCGGGAGCTGGAGGCGGCGGCCTCGGCCCAGCCCTTGGACCCGCCTCGTCCCGAGCGCTGGGGCGGGTTCCGGCTGATCCCCGACACGTACGAGTTCTGGCGGCACCGAGACGACCGCCTGCACGAACGTCACCTGTACAGGGCATGCGGGGACGGGTGGGAATCGCTACTCATTCAGCCGTGAAGCTGCTCGCCGCCGCCGCGATCACGTTCGTTCTGACGGGCGCGACCGCTGCCCCCTCGCCGACGATCGCCGGCTGCCCGGTCTTCCCGGCCTCCAACGTGTGGAACCAGCCGGTCGACAAGCTGCCGGTTGCCGCGAACTCGGACACGCTGATCCACTCGATCGGCGTCGACGACGCCGTCCACGCCGATTTTGGCAGCGGCCTCTACGACGGATCGCTGATCGGCATCCCCTACGTCGTCGTTCACGGCAAGAAGACGCCGAAATCGCGTCTCAGGTTCGAGTACTTCGACGACAGCGACAAGGGGCCGTATCCGATCCCAGCGGGAGTGCCGATCGAGGGTGCTCCGGCGCACGCAAACGAGGGGGATCGCCACGCCATCATCGTCGATCGCGACTCCTGCAAGCTGTACGAGCTCTACGCGCTGCGGCGGCAGGGCTCCGGGTGGGCGGCGGGCTCCGGCGCGATCTGGAACCTGCGCTCGAACGCGCTCCGGCCGAACCATTGGACGTCCGCGGATGCGGCGGGGCTGCCGATCCTCCCGGGCCTCGCGCGGTGGGACGGCGATGCCTCGACAGGGCGCATCGATCACGCGCTGCGCTTCACGGCCGAACGGACACGAAGCGCGCATATCTATCCCGCGCGTCACGACGCGAGCGACTCGAACGACCCGTCCCTGCCGCCGATGGGGCTGCGGGTTCGGCTGAAGGCGAGCGTCGACATCAGCAAGCTCCCCCGCCAGGCGCGGATCATTGCGCAGGCGATGAAGACGTACGGCCTGATCCTCGCCGACAACGGCTCCAACTGGTTCGTGGCGGGCGCTCCGAGCCCGCACTGGTCGAACGACCAGCTACACGCGCTCGGGAGCCTCACGGGCGCCGACTTCGAAGTGGTCGACACCTCCGGCCTGCGGCCGTAGCGACACCGTGAACGTCGTGCCGGCGGGGCCGCTCTCGACCCGAACGTCCCCGCCCATCGCCGTCGCGAGCTGCTTGACGATCGCGAGCCCGAGCCCGCTGCCGACGGGGCGGTCCTTCCCCACCTTGTCGTAGAGGTAGAAACGCTCGAACGCATGTGGGAGATCGTCGGCGGGAATGCCGGGGCCGGTGTCCGCGACGATCAGCGTTCCCGGCTGGGCGGTGACGACGACCCCGCCGCCCGCCGGCGTCTCGCGAAGTGCGTTCTCGACGAGGTTCGACGCGACCTGGAGCAGCCGGTCGCGGTCCGCCTCGACCCAGGTCTCGGTCCCGGCCGCGCGCAGCTCGACCCCGAACTCTTGCGCCGAGACATCGTGGCGCGCCACGGCCTCGCGGGCCGTCTCGGCAAGATCGACGGGCTCGCGGCGAACGGCGAACTCGGCTCGGTTCATGCGGGCGAGGTCGAGCAGGTCGCGGACGAGCCGCTCCAGCCGCCCCGCCTCGAGCGCGATGATCCGGGCCGCCTCGCCCGGCTCGAACGCACCGTCGGCGAGGCCTTCCGCGTAGCCGCGGATCGCGGTCAGCGGCGTCTTCAGCTCGTGGCTGACTGAGAGCAGGAAGTTCCGCTCCGCCTCGCGGGAGGCTGCCAGCTGCTCGGTCATCTGGTTGAAGGCGCGCGCGAGCGCTGCGAGCTCGGTCGAGCCCTCGGTCGGCAGCGGGTCGTGCCGCTCGTCGGCGGCGAGGGCGCGCGTGGCGTCCGCGACGCGCCGGATGGGACGGACGATCGACCGCGCCACGAAGAACGAGACAGCGGCGGCGAACAGCACGCCGACGAGACCGGCGAGGAGCAGGTCGACGAGGAACGGGCGCCAGGCGGACGTCGTGCTCGCCGGCCGCAGGAGGATCAAGCCGCGGTGAGGCAGCGTCCGGTAGGAGTAGAGCTGGCGCCTGCCGCGGTAGGTGGCCTCGCCGTCGCTCGAGCGGTTCACATCGGGCACGAGCTTGACGAAGGCCGTGCGCGGCTGGATCAGGATCCGGGTGCTGCCGGAGAGCTGGTCCTCCGTCTTGTAGTTGACGTTCTCTCGGCGCTGCAGCGCGAGCTCGTCCGCGAGACGCGCGACACTCGCCGCCTGAGTGCGGTCGACCTGGCGCCGCGTCAGGACCGCGCCGATCGCGATCGTCAGCGCGAGCGTGAGCGCGAGTGCCGCGAGCGTCGCCGCGAACAAACGTGCCCGTAGCGTCTTCATTGGGACTGTGCCTTGTAGCCCGTCCCGCGCAGGGTCCGGATCAGGTCCGGGCGGCCGAGCTTGCGGCGCAGCTGGGCGACGTGGACGTCGACGGTGCGCGTCCCGCCCGGGTACTCCTGCCCCCAGACCCGGTCGAGCAGCACGTCGCGCGACACGACGACCCCGGTGTTCGCCATGAAGAACGCCAGCAGGTCGAACTCCTTCGCCGTGAGCTCGACCGGCTTGCCGTCGACGGTGACGTCGTGCGACTCCTTGTCGAGCACGACATCGCCGAGCGAGAACGAGTTGCGGCGATCCTGCGGCTCCGTCCGGCGGAAGATCGCCTTCATGCGCGCGACCAGCTCGCGCGGCGAGAACGGCTTCGTCAGATAGTCGTCGGCGCCGACCTCGAGCCCGATCACGCGGTCGGGCTCCTCGTCACGCGCGGTCAGCATGAGGATCGGAACCTGCGACCGGGCCCGGATCTCGCGGCAGATCTCGAAGCCGTCCTTGCCGGGGAGGCCGATGTCCAGCAGCACCATCCGGATCTGGTGGCGGTCGAGCTCGACCAGCCCCGCTTCGCCGGACCGCACCCAGACGACGCGGTAGCCGTCGCGCGTCAGATAGCCGCGGACGAGCTCCCCGACGGAGGGCTCGTCTTCGACGAGGAGAATGGTCCCCGCCATTGTCCGCCGAAGGCTATTAGAAGGACGAGGCGCGCACGCGCACGGCTGCGCCGCCGTCGATCCGCATGGTCACGACGGTCATCTTCCGCCGCAGGTCGCTGGAGGTCGCGGGCAGCCTGTCGATGACGACGAGCGTCTGAGCCGAGAGCGGGACGATGACCGGGCTTCCGAGCTCACGGATCGTGATCTGCGTCGCGGAGGCCTGGATGACCTTGCCGCGGTCGAGGATCAGGGTGTGCGGCGTCTTGCCGATCCTGCGGTTGATCTCGACGTGCGACCACACCCCGGGCACCCGCGGGATCGGAGGGACCTTGGCGGCGCCGGCTGCGAAGGCCGTCGCGGCGGCCGCCAGCGAGATCGCGCTGAGAACGATGGCAAGCCTCCGCATGGCCTGACTATCCCTGGTCGGGGTCACGGCGTGGTTGAGCGTGCGTAAGGGGCAGGTAAAACGAGAGCCGCCGGCGGAATCGTCGGCGGCTCTCGACTTCCACTGCAAGCCCCTCGCGCTGCGGTCGGTGGGTCAGTTGGCACCTCGGCCCGACCTCACCCGTCAATGTGCCTTCGACCTGCGCTCTCGGGCGGAAATCCTCGCTGACCGGCCGGACGGACCGGCCGTTGTCTCGATGAGTGCAGGCAGATTCGGGCTGCAAACACGCCCTCCTGCTACCGTGGGGCCACTGAGCGCCGTCCGGTGCTCGTGAGATCTGGCTTCTCGTTCCTCCTTTTCAGGCGTATCGAGTCTCTCGCATCTCGAAACCCTGCAGTAACACAAGGAGTAGAACAGCATGTCCCAGTCGTTCCAGGCGCTCGGCGTGAGCGCACCCGTCGTACGGGCCCTCAACGCCCGCAACATCCACCGCCCGTTTGCGGTCCAGGAGCTCGTGCTCCCGGATGCGCTCGGCGGGCTCGACATCCTCGCGGAGGCCCCGACCGGCTCGGGCAAGACCCTGGCCTTCGGTCTGCCGCTCGTCGAGCGCACCGCAGGCTCCGGCGGCCAGCCGACGGCGCTCGTGCTCGTCCCGACGCGCGAGCTCGCCACCCAGGTCGCAGCCGATCTCCGGCCGCTGGCCGAGACGAAGGGCCTGCGCGTCGCAACGGTCTACGGCGGCGTGGCCGTCGGGCCGCAGGCCAAGAAGGCGCGAGGCGCGCACGTGCTCGTCGCGACGCCGGGGCGGCTCAACGACCTCCTCGAGCAGCGGCTGGTCAAGCTCGACGCGGTCCGGACGCTCGTCCTCGACGAGGCCGACCGCATGCTCGACATGGGCTTCAAGCCACAGGTCGACCGCATCCTCCGCACCGTCCCGACCAACCGCCAGACGCTGCTCTTCTCCGCGACCCTGGACGGCGGCGTGGCCGAGCTCGCCCGCGCGTACACCTCGAACGCCTCGCGCTTCCGCGCCGAGCTGCCGAGCGACCGCCGCCCGGGAACGATCGAGCACACCTTCGTGCCCGTGACCGCCGAGGGGAAGCTCGACCGCCTCGTGGAGCATCTGAACGCGGAGCGCGGCCTCGCGCTCGTCTTCGTCCGGACGAAGCACGGCGCCGACAAGCTCGTGAGAAAGCTCGCCCGCGAGGACGTTCCAGCGGTCGCCATGCACGGCAACCTGTCGCAGAACCAGCGTGAGCGCGCACTCGCCCGCTTCGAGTCCGGCAAGGTGCCGACCCTGGTCGCCACCGACGTGGCCGCGCGCGGGCTCGACATCGACGACATCACCCACGTCATCAACTTCGATCCGCCGCACGGCGACGAGGACTACGTGCATCGCGTCGGGCGCACCGGCCGTGCGGGCCGGAGCGGCACGGGGGTCACGTTCGTGCTCCCCGAGCAGCAGCACGACGTCGGTCGCCTCGCAGAGCGGCTCGGCCATGCCGAGCAGTTCGGGGCGGCGGGGCTGAGCGCGCCGGCCAGGCCGCGCACGCAGTCCCGTCAGCGCCGCCGCCGTCCGCGCTGAACGGCGTGAACGGCCGGGCCTGCGGCGACCCCTAGAAAGGGTGATTGCCGCCGCCCCGTTCTACGCCGAGAACGTGAGGTATGTTGCATTCCCGCACCGTGCGGGGCGGTATCTGGCCTGCGATCGGTGGGCTCGCGGCGCTTGGCTTTGCGGTCCTCGGTCTGAGTGGCTTCGCCGGCGGAGTCGCAGCCCGGCATGCGAGCTCGGCGCGAGCCGAGCGGTTCAGGAACCTGGAGACACTCGCCCGGCTGGCGGCGGCAGAACGCGCCAGCGTCGGGCGTACGAGGTTCGACGGGAAGACGGCCGCACGGATGAGCCATGTGCTCTCGGGCCTCGAGCGGTCCACGCCGAACAACGCCGGCCTGGACGCCCTGGTCGATCCGACGATGGCGGCCGTCTCGCTCGCCCGGCAGGGGAAGAAGAAGGCGGCGAAGGCGAAGTTCGCAGGGGTCAGCCGGGCAGCGACGAACGCCGCGGTGGCCGAGGCAGCGGTGGATCCCGGCGCCCACCAGGGGATCTTCGTGCGGCTGCAGGAACAGGCCGCCGCGATCGCTGCGGTCCTGGGGTCGCTGATCGGCCTGCTGATCCTGATCACGCGGCCCCGCGGGAACGTGACCCGCGACCGAACCGTCGAGGCCCTGACCGAACAGGCGAGAACGGACAACCTCACCGGCCTCGGCAACCAGCGGGCCTTTCAGGAGGCGATGTCCGCCGCGATCGCCGAGCGAACCGCCAACGGCTCGCCGTTCGTCGTGCTCGCGATCGACCTGGACGGCCTCAAGCAGATCAACGACACACTCGGCCACATCGCGGGCGATGCGCGGATCAAGGAGGTCGCCGACTGCATCAGGAACGTCGTCGGCGCGCGCGGCGCCGTGCATCGAACCGGCGGCGACGAGTTCATGGTCATCCTGCCCGGCCAGCGGAACGTCCACGGGCTGGCGGTCGCGCGCAGGATCGACCAGGAAACACGGACGAAGATCGGATTCAGAGCCGTCTCGATCGGGCTCACCGAGTCGATCGCCGCAGAGGGCCGGCTGATGATCGTCGGCCAGGCGGATATCGCCCTCTACGAGGCGAAGCGAAAGAGGCTCAACGCCGTGGTGTTCAGCCCTGGCCTCGTGAAGCCCGTCGACGCGGTCGGCCTCAGGGAGGCAACCGGCCCCTCGCAGGAGCAGCGCGCGCTCGCTGCCGCGCTTGCGCGCGCGGTCGACGCCAAGGACGTCGGTACGCAGAGCCATGGAGAGACGGTCGCGCAGCTGTGCGTCGCGATCGGCGAGCGAATCGGCCTGTCCGGCCACCGGCTCGAGCGGCTCCGCCTGGCCGGACTGCTTCACGATGTCGGGAAGATCGGCATCGCCGACGCGATCCTCCAGAAGCCGCGCCCGCTGACCAACGCCGAGCGTGCGGCGATGTCCGATCACGTGACGATCGGGCACGCGATCCTGCTCGCTGCCGAGCTCCCGATCGAGGCCGAGTGGGTGCTGCATCACCACGAGCGCTACGACGGCAGCGGCTACCCGGGGTGCCTGCGCGCGGCAGAGATACCGCTCGAGTCCCGGATCATCGCGGTCGCGGACGCCTACGAGGCGATGACGGGCGACCGCCCATACCGCTCGGGCGTCCACACCGATCTGGCGATCGACGAGCTGCGGAAGAACGTCGGAACACAGTTCGACGGCCGCTGCTTCAACGCCCTGGTCCAGGCGATCGACGAGAATGCGGTCGACCTCGGCCCGAGGGCGAGACGCTCCAGCCGCCTCTCGCTCGTGAGCGATCTGCACCCCCGCGGACAAGCCCAGCGCGAGGTCACGCCGGCGGTGGCGCTGGTCTCCGAGGCCCTCGAGTCGGCCCAGTCGGCCGAGCGTTCCATGCCGTCCCAGGGTGCCGCTAGGTTGAAGTGATGAGGCGCATTCTCGATGTCGTTCTGATCGCCCTCCTGCTCGGCGCCGCCGGGTTCGGCGCCTACCTGATCGGCCACCGCGTCGACCATCTCTCCAACCAGGCGTCCTCTCAGGACTCCGAGCTGCAGACGACGACCGCCGGTTCGGCAGCCCCCGCCGCCCATCACGGCTACACGATCGCCGGCTCGCACGTCACGCCGCTCCTGGTCACAGCTGCGGTCCTCGCTGCGCTGGGCGCGCTGGTCCTCGCAATGTTGATCAACGCCCTGGTGAAGAGCCGAAGGCGCCAGCGCTGGCGGCTCTCCTCCTGACCGGCGCGTTTGGTAGAAGAGCCCGATGACCGACGCCGATGCCGAAGACCCGAGCGCGCTGATCGAACAGCTCGAGGCCGAGGAGCGCGAGCTGTCGGATCTGCGCCGAAAGCTTCACGACCGCCTCTCGAGCTTCCCCAACGAGGTCACCGCCCAGCAGGAGCGCGAGCTCTCCCAGCAGCGTGCCGAGCTGCAGGCGCGCATCGACGCCCTCAGGGCGGCCCGCAGCGCACAGCGCGCCGAACGGCAGCAGAGCGACAAGCCCTAGCGGGCGCAGGCGCCGCGAGAAACCTGGTCTTTTCTACCCCCTTTGGGGGACTAGGATGCTGCCATGTTCGGCCAGCGGGCTGTGTCGTCGGAGGCCTGGAGCGAACGGCTCTTGGCGCTCCTGCTCATCGCGACGGTCCTGGCCGGGATCGACCAGACCGTGAAGCACGTCGTCTCGACACCCCTCTGGGCCGTCCATCACCGGTCGGGCGTCTGGTTCGTCGGCTCGTGCCTCGTCCTCGTGGCCGTGCTGCCGCTGACGCGTGTGCCGTCCCGCGGCGTCGCGATCGCCGCGGGCGTCTTCGCCGGCGGTGTGCTGGGCAACCTGCTCTCGGCGAGCGCCGACGGCCTGAACGTCCCCAATCCGATCATCGTGATGAACGGCATGGGAGGCTTCGCCTTCAACCCGGCAGACGCCTTCATCGAGGCCGGGAACCTGGCGCTGATGGGGATGCTGGTCTCGATCTGCCTGCGGCACCGGAACGCGCTCGCCGGCTGGCGCACGAACGGCCTCACGGTGCTGCGGCGCGTGCTCCCGCCGAACGGCCGCTGACCCGAGCTACCTCTAGAGCTTGCCGAGGACGCCGGCGAGGGTCTTCAGGTGCTTCCCCAGCTCGGCGAGCGCCGCACGGTTCGCACCGAGCTCCTTCTCCAGCTGCTTGATCCGCCGCTCGAGCTCCACGAGCTTCTTCGCCGACTCGACCGCGGGCGCTGCCGCGGCGCCGATCTGCGCTTCGATCAGCTGCGCGATGCCCTCTGCGAGCCCCCCACTGGGCGGGGCGGACGCCGCCGCCCGTGCCGGTGGGGCAGCCTTCGGACGCGGAGGAGGCTCCTCCGCCGGCTTGGCCTGCTTGTAGGCGGGCAGCTCCGCGACGATCGCAGCCGCCAGATCGTCGTCCTCGCTGCTCAGGCCCTCATCGGGCGGCGTGGGGTCGTCGGCCTCGTCCGGCTCGACGCTGACCAGTTCGAGCGGCGGTGCCGCGTCGGCCGGGGCCGGCGCGGCGTCCTCCTGGCCCGGCTCGGCGGCGGGTTTCTCCGCCGCCTGCCCGTTGCTCTTGAGGAGCTCACTGTGCAGGCCGGCTTCGAGTGCCGCCTTCGGCACGACCACGACGACGGTGTCCTCACCGATCACTTCTCGCAGCGCCGCGAGCCGCTCCTCGGTCGGCTCGGCGACCGCGACGACGACCCGGCCGTCCTCGACCCGTGTCGGCATTGCCTCGAGACGCTGGGCGTCCTCACGCGACAGGCGGGCAAGCGCATTCGCATCGAACCAGATCGACGCGCGATCGACGTAGCCCAGGTCCCACTGTTCGGCGAGCAACCTGGCAACGTCCTCCTCGGACGCAAGCCCCTGCCGGACGACGATCTCACCGAGCCGCTCACCCGTCTGGCTCCCGAGGTGCAGCGCCTGGTGGAGCTGGACCTCGTTCAGCAGCCCTTCGGCGATGAGCAGAGCGCCGAGCGGTACGCGTTCCTCTGCGGTGGACGGTTCTTCTTGGGCAGCCATGGGCTCACCGCCTTCGGCGGTGTCGGAGACAACGGTGGTCACGGTCGGATCCACTTCGACACTTGTTCCCTATCGTTGTCGGCGCGGGAGTCCCCCACCTTGAGCCAGGGCAGGAATTCGGGGGACGCAGGGACCTACGGCCGGTGCTGCCGTGCACACCGCCCGCGATGATCACCGCAACCGCCCTTACTTGATCAGCGTCAGCAGCTTGAACATCGGCAGATACATCGAGATCACGATCGTCCCGACCATCACACCGACGCCGATCATCAGGATCGGTTCGATGATCGACGTGAGCGACTGAATGCTCGCGTCGACCTCGTCCTCGTAGAAATCGGCGATCTTCCCGAGCATCTTGTCGAGCTCGCCGGTCTCCTCGCCGATCTTCACCATCTGGCTGACCATCGGCGGGAAAATGGGGTCATCCTGGAGCGGCTGGCTCATCGGCACGCCCTCGTGAACGCGCTCCCGGGTGTGGACGAGGGACTTCTCGATCACCCAGTTGCCCGCCGTCCCGCCGGTGATCTCGAGCGCCGTGATGATGTCGACGCCGGCCGCGACGAGGGTCGAGAGCGTCCGTGAGAAGCGCGCGAGCGCGATCTTCTGCACGACGTCGCCGATCTTCATCGGGATCCTCAGGATGAACGCGTCCCACCGCTGTCGACCCGTCTCCGTGTTCTTGAGCCGGCGCAGTGTGTAGATGACGAGACCGATCAGCGGGAAGATCACGAACCACCATGCTCGAAGCGTGTTCGACGCGCCGATCACGATCTTCGTCGGCATCGGCAGCTGACCGCCGAGCGACGAGAAGACGCTCTGGAACACCGGCACGATGAAGAGGAGCATGAACGTCAGCACGAGCGTTGCGAAACACAGCACGACCGCGGGGTAGACCATCGCGCCCTTGACGCGCCGCTTGATCTTGGTCTCGCTCTCGATCTGGATCGCAACGCGATCGAGCACCGTGTCCAGGGTGCCGGAGGACTCGCCGGCGGCCACCATCGAGACGAACAGGCGGTTGAACACCTTCGGATGCCGGGCAAGCGCCTTGGAGAGGATGAGCCCTGACTCGACGTCGGAGCGCACCTCGGTGACGACCTGCTTCAGATACTTGTCGTCGACCTGGTCCTCGAGGACGACGAGCGCCTGGACGACGCTGACGCCGGCCTCGATCATCGTCGCGAGCTGGCGCGAGAACACCTGCAGCGACTTCGGCTTGAGCTTCTTGAACGCCGTGGACACGCCCTGCTCGCCGGCGGCCGCGCGCTCGCTGAGCTTGTTCGGCAGGAGCCCACGCGCCTGCAGCTGCTCGCGAGCCGAGCCGACGTCGGGGGCGCTCATCGTCCCCGTCATCTCCACGCCCTGCGCGTTGATCGCGCTGTATGCGAATTCGGCCATGTCTATTTTCCCTTGCTCTTGTAGACGATCAGCTCGCGGACATACGCGTCCCCGAACCCGCTCGCATGCACATGCTTTGCCGCGCTGTTGACCGTCGCGAGCGTCGGATAGGGCCCGGTGTAGACCACCCAGTACCCGCCGCGCAGAGGACGGCTCTTCGAGGAGTTCAGGATCGAGACGAAGGTGAGGCCATGGTTACGCGCCTGCTTGGCGACCTGCGTCGCCTTGACGCGCCCCTGCCCGGTCGGGACCGAGGCGAGAATCATGATCCAGCCGTGGGAAGCGACGCGACCGGCACCCGGCGCACCGATGACGATCTGCTTCGGCAGGATGTGAACCGCCGGGGTGCTCGTCACCGTCGACGAGCTCGGCGTCGAAGCCTCTGAGCCCGACGACCCGGTCGAGACGAACGGATCATGAAGGCCCTTGGGGCTCGCAACCGCACCGTAGGTGGGAACGCCGCCCGCAACCTGCCCGGACGAGAACGGATCGACGGGCGAGTGCCGTCGAAGAGCGCGGAGCGCCTTGCCGCCCGTCGCGGCGGCGGCCGCGGCGGTGGGTGCCGAGACCGACGATGCAGTTGACGAAGCGGCCGGGGCCGCGCTCGACTTGTTCAGAAGCTTCAGGGTGTTCGGCACCTCGTACGCAAGGATCAGAACGAGCAGCACGCAGCCGGCGATCACGATGATCTTCTGGCGGCGCTGCTTGGCCGCTGCAGCGTCGGCGAACGCCGTCTTGCGCCGTTGAGAAAGGCTGACGCTCGACATTACTGACCGACGGCCGTCGCGCTCGTGTTTTCAGTGGTCGGCGGCACGACGGTCGAGCCGGCCGGGGGTGGCGTATAGATGAAGCCGTTGATCGTCATGGTTGCGCTGACGACGCCGCCCTTCGGCGCACCCGAGAACTGGATGTTGTCGACGGTGTAGAGGCGTCCGTTGCCGACGAGGCGTCCGTTGTGGACGTCCGCACTGGCGCGGAGCAGCCGCAGGAACCGCTGGATCCCGAAGTAGTGGCCCGTGGCCATGACGGTCAAGGGCACCGACTCCTCGCCGGCCGAGGCGCCGACGACCGGAGCCTGAGGGGTGACCCCGTCGAGCTCGACCTGCGTCGTCTTGGCGATCGCGGAGAGCTGCCTGAGCATCTCGGACATCTTCTCCTGGGCAGGCATGACGGCCTGCAGCTGGTGCAGTGCAGCGAGGCTCTTCTTGCCCGTGGAGCCGGCCAGGAGCTGCTGCGCGTCGGAGACCTGAGTCTGGGTGTCCGACACCTTGCCGCTCAGATCCGACGCCTTCGACCGCTCGGGGCCGACGAACGTCATCCAGCCGAGCATGAGAACGAGGATCGCTCCGACGCAGATGAGGATCAATGCGACCCGCCCGCTGATTCGCTTGGTCATCAGTGCCCTCCGTTGGTCTGCAGGGTCGCAGTGGCGGTGAACAGAACAGAGCCCGTGGACTGCCGGCTCGTCGTCTGGAGCGAGACGTCGGAGAGCCACGGGAGCAGGGCGAGCCGGTCGAGGATCAGTGCGACGCGCACATGCGACGGGGCAACACCCGAGATCGTGAACGTGGTCGCCGGAGCCACCGGAGCAGTCGGCGTCGTGGTCGCGGTCGTGGTCGTCGAAGAGGTGTTCGACGTGTCACCGCTCGTGGGCGCGACCGGGGCCGCCGGCACCGGAGCGACCGGCGCGGTCGCCTGCAGCGACGTCAGCTGCACGCCGCCGGGCAGGACGCGGGCGAGGTCACCGAGTGCGGAGTCCCAGACCATCCTCTGCGAGACAACCGAGTTGACGACCGTCATTCCGGACGAGACCTGCGTCTCGGCGTCCTTGACCACCTGAGCGCGCGACTGGACGGCAGCGAGCTGCGCCTGCTGAGACGCCAGTGCGTGCTGCTTGCTGCTGACGACCGAGCGCTCGTAGACATAGAAGCTCGCGAGGAACAGCAGGACGACCGCCGCTGCACCGCCGCCGATCCGCAGGACGCGGTCGGGCGTCAGCCCGGCGCCGACGGTCGACCAGCGGCCGGCCGGCCGGTGTTCGGGCGGAAGAAGGTTGACAGCTTCCATTAGCGCTCCACCCCCAGACCGATAGCGACTGCCAGCGAGCCGAGGTCATCGCGATGCCCGATCGCCCCGGCGGCCTCGACCGAGGCCAGCGGATCGGCGACGCGCACGCGTGCGCTCACGAGGCGTTCCAGCTCTTCGACGAGCCCCGGCAGGCGAGTCGTGCCTCCGGTGAGGAGGATCTCGCCGATGGGGAGTGAGTCGGGCTGGCTCTGGTAGAACTGCAGTGACGCGACGAGCTCGCGCGCGAGGGCGGTGAGCTCCCGCCGGACGCTGGTGCGGGCCCGGATCACACGCGGATCCGTCTCCTCGTCGGAGTCGGTGTCGAGGAGCGAGACTTCGAGCTTCAACTCTTCTGCCTCGTCGACGGTCAGGCCAAGATCGCGGCCGATCGCGGTCTCGAGCTTCGCGCCGCCCCACTCGAGGACGCGCATGAAGTCGCAGACCTTGCCGTTCGAGATCGCAAGCGTCGAGCGGTCGTGGCCGAGCGAGACGGCGACGATCGCGGTGGGCTCCAGCGCCGTTCGCGCCGACCTTCGGCGCGACCGCGCGAAGCATTGCGAACGCCTCGACGTCGATCCCCATCAGCTCGAGGCCGCCGGCACGGCAGGCCGCCACGAAGTGATCGACGGGCTCGCGGTAGGCCGCGGCCAGCACGACGCGCCTGGTGATGCCGCCTTCCTCGTTCGCCTGCTCGCTGACGACGTGGTAGTCGAGCACGGCCTCGTCCATCGGGATCGACAGCGCCTCGTGCGCCCGGAAACGCACCGCGTTCCCGAGCTGCCTCGGATCGTCGATCCCCTCGATGTCGAGCGCGCGGACACCGACGCGGTTCGTGCCGATGCCGATGCGAACACCCTTGCGCGGGAGCTTGTGCTCGGTGAAGAACGTGTCGAGTGCGGTGCCGAGAGCTGCGACATCGCGAACCTCGCCGCCCACGACGATCCCGGGGGCAAGCGGCTCACGGGCGAGCTGCACGAGCTTGGCCGAGCCGTTGTTGACGACGCGTGCGGCAGCCAGCTGGGACGAGCCGATCTTCAGCCCGACGATCTCCTGCTTCTTTCCCTTGCGGGACTTCGCTGCCTTCGTCTTGACGGCTGTCGTTCCGCCGGCCTTGGCCTTCGGCTTGGGCCGCAGATCCGAGAGCTTGATCTCTTTCTTGAAGTCGACCATGTCTACCTCGCCTCCCCAGCCAGGCGGAGGCCGTTCGTTGCGACATCAGCGCCCATGGGGTCGATTGAGTTGAGTGCCGGCGACATCACCGGGAGTTCCGTGTGACCAGCGCGCTCGAGCATCGTCGCGAGCTGGTCGGGGCGTGAGGCCCGGCTGAACGCAGCCTCCGACGTGATCACGCGACGGAGCACGAGATCCGCGAGCGACTGTTCCATCGTCAACATCCCGCGGGACGTCGAGGTCTGCATGACCGAATAGACCTGCTCGATCTTGGCCTGACGGATCAGGTTGCGAACGGCGTCGTCGGGAATGAGGACTTCGATCGCGGCAACACGCCCTCTTCCGTCCGCAGTCGGGACGAGATTCTGAGTGACGACGCCTTGCAGCGTCGCAGCGAGCTGCACGCGCACCTGATCCTGCTGTTCGGCCGGGAACGCGTCGATGATGCGGTCGATCGTCTGCGGCGCACTCTGGGTGTGCAGCGTCGCGAAGACCAGGTGCCCGGTCTCGGCCGCGGTCAACGCGGTGGAGATCGTCTCGAGGTCGCGCATCTCGCCGACGAGAATGACGTCGGGGTCCTGGCGCAGAGCTGCGCGAAGAGCTTCGCCGAAAGATGATGCGTCAGGCCCGATCTCCCGCTGGTTGACGATGCACGAGCGATGCCAGTGCAGGAACTCGATCGGGTCCTCGATCGTGAGGATGTGCTCGTGCCGCGTCCGGTTGATGCGATCGAGGATGGACGCGAGCGTCGTCGACTTGCCCGAGCCGGTCGGCCCGGTGACGAGGACGAGGCCGCGGGGCTTCTCCGCGAACTCATAGAGCCGCGGCGGCATGTTGAGCTCTTCGAGCGTCTTGATCTCGGCCGGGATCAGGCGGAATGCCGCACCGACGGCCGTGCGCTGAAAGTAGGCGTTGACACGGAAGCGCGCGAGGCCGGGAATCGAGTACGAGAAGTCGATCTGGCGGCGGGTCTCCAGCTGCTTCTGCTGCTCGGTGGAGAGGACGCGATAGATGATCGTCCGCGTCTGCTCGGGCGACAGCTTCTCGTACTCCATCAGACCCTGGAGCTGGCCGTTCACCCGGATGACCGGCGGCGAGCCCGCAGTCAGATGGAGGTCCGACGCGTCGTGCTCGACCATGGTCGTCAGGAGATCGTCGATCGAATGAAGCTCTTCAGACACAACGTCTCTTTCGGTAGGAGGGAGCGAAACCTTTAGTGATTCCGCACGAAAATCTTCTGGCTGTTGGCCGCCGGCGACTTTTCAGCGGCCGGGGCGAGTTTCCTGCCGTTCGAACGAACCGTCCGCCGCGCACCGAGGGGTGAGGCAGAGCCTCACCCCTCTATGTGCACACGCAACATCGAAAGCCGGCACGCTTACTTACAGGCGACGGCAGTGACATTCCCCGAGTTGAGGGGAGCTGCACCACGGGTGGCGGAAGCAACCTTGCCACCCACAGTCTTCTGCAGGCAGTACGTGGCCGAGTCACCCTCGTTCTTGATGACATCGACCTTGATGCCCTGGTCGATCGCCTGCAGGGCGGTCAGGCCGATGCCCTGGTAGCTGCCCTGCGTCGAGTAGTAGGCCTCGGCCGACGGGATCGCGGCGCGGACGTCTGCGGAAGCCGCCGACTGGTTGGCCTTGTCCTTGAAGCCGAGGTACGAGGGGACCGCGATCGCGAGCAGGATGCCGATGATCACGATCACAACCAGAAGCTCGATCAGCGTGAAGCCTTCTTCACGTGCGAGCCGCTGCCGCAACTTGGTCATTCCATCTCCTTCGCTTGTTTACTATTGGCGGAGCTTTCCCCTCACTAATCGCCCTGGGAATCGACTCTTTCACCCCCCGTTAGGGGTATTTGCAGCGCGAACGAGGGAGGAATCGGTTGCCGTCGGCAACTCGCGCAGACTCCGCGCGCGCCCGCAGGTCACTCGTCCGGGGGTGTTGAGCCGGCGGTGCAATCGCCGATGCAACGAGAGATGCGCGCCACAGCTCCCATTCAGGATCCGACCGCCGACTCGTCGTGGCGTGTCTCGCTCGACGGCTCGGTCGTCGCGGTCGTCGACGTGCGTCACGAGGGCGGTGAGGTGATCGTCGACACTGCGGTCGACGGCGTCGCACCGCACCATTTCGACACGCTGCAGGCTGCAGACTCGTTCCTCGAGGACCTGATGACGTCGTTCGCCTACCTCGGCTGCGACGTCGCGCGCGCCTGACGCGCGGGCGACGGGTCAACTCGAAGCGAGGTCACTCACGAGCGCGGCGTGGCGCGTCAGGTCGTGCAGACGCGCGCGAGCTCTTCGGTCGTCGTCAGGCCGAGGGCGACCTTGGAGATGCCGTCCTCCCACATCGACCGCATCCCGTTCTCGGTTGCGACCTGGCTGATCGCGTCGCGCGAGGCGCGCTCTGCTGCGAGCGCCTCGATCTCACCGTTCATCTCGAGCAGCTGAAAGACGCCGATGCGGCCCTTGTAGCCCGTCTGGCCGCAGCGGGTGCAGCCTCTCTTGCGGTGGAACGACGCTCCGGCGAGCGACTCCGCGAGGTCGTCGGTGATGTGCAAGGCATTGAGCTCGTCCATCGTCGGCTGATAGGGCTCGGCGCAGTGCGGGCAGAGCTTGCGCGCGAGCCGCTGTGCGAGCACGGCCGAGACCGCGGCGCCGGCGATGAACGGCTCGACCCCCATCTCGATCAGTCGGGTCAGTGCGGAGGGCGCGTCGTTCGTGTGGAGCGTCGAGAGCACGAAGTGGCCGGTGAGTGCGGCCTCGATCGAGATCTTCGCCGTCTCCCCGTCGCGAACCTCGCCGACCATCACGACGTCGGGGTCCGACCGCAGGATCGACCGAAGGGCCGTCGCGAAGGTCAGGCCGGCCCGCGGGTTGATCTGGACCTGCGTGATCCCGTTGAGCCGGTACTCGACCGGATCCTCGACCGTGATGATGTTGATCTCGGGCCGGCTGATCTCGGCGAGGCCCGCGTACAGCGTCGTCGACTTGCCCGAGCCGGTTGGGCCGGTCACGAGGAGGGCGCCCGTCGGACGGGCGAGGATCTTGTCCATCCGCTTCTGCATCTCCTCGGACAGGCCGAGGATCGCGAGCGTCGGGACCTCGCGCGACTTGTCGAGCAGGCGCATCGTGACCGACTCGCCTTCGACACTCGGCAGCGTCGCGACGCGGATGTCGAGCATGCGCCCGGCGGCGGCTGCGGCCAGCGTGATCCGGCCGTCCTGCGGCTTGCGGCGCTCGGCGATGTCGAGCTTCGCGAGCACCTTCAAGCGCGTCGTCACGCCGGCGGCAAGCCGCTTCGGGATCGTGTGGGCGACGTGCAGCACACCGTCGATCCGGTAGCGGATGACGAGCTCTTCCTCGCCGGGCTCCACGTGAATGTCGCTGGCGCCTTCCTCGGCGGCCTGAAAGATCAGCGTGTTGACGAGCCGCACGAGCGGCGCGTCGGAGATCCCGTCCTCCGCCTCGAGGTCGTTGTTGTCCTCGTCGATCACCTCGACCACGTCCGCGACATCGCCGGCGAACGACGTGCTCATCGCGCCCGCCGCTCTCGACAGGCGCCTCAGCTCGGTGAGGACGTCGTTCTTGGCCGCGATGAAGAACTCGACCGAGAGGCGGGTCGCGAGCCGGAGCTCGTCGAGGCCGCGCACGTCCTGCGGGTTGGTGATCGCAAGCTTGAGCGTCTTTCCGTCGGATGCGAACGGGAATCGCGCAGGTGCGTTCGAGCACGGGCAGGGCGATCGCCTTCGACGCCTCGCCGTCGACGCCGGCGACCGCCAGGTCGACGAGGGGCATCTGATACTGCTCTGCATAGCTGACGGGCCACGCCGAGGGCGTTCGCGAGACCCTCGTCGACGAGCGCCTGCGAGAACGACCCCCCGGCGGCCCGGTGGCGCACGAGCTCGACCTTGTCGCCCGGCATGAGGCCGCTCTGGAGAATGACGTCGGCGACGAGATCTCCGTGCCCGCCGTCGGACCGGACCTCGACCGGCCCGGCGTCGGAAGCCTTGTTCGTCGCCGCCGACGAGCCGGAGGTCGGCCTGGTTGGAGTCCATCGCGGCTTCCATTACCTGAGCCCGAGATAGGCGTGGAGGATGGCCGGCCCGGCAAAGAGGGCGACGATCCCGCCGAGCGCGAGGAACGGCCCGAACGGGATGCGCATCTTGCGGGCGGCGCTGCCGTGCTTCGCCAGCAGCCAGACCGAGGGCACGAGCGCGGAGACCATGCCGATCATCAGCGCGACCGGAACGGTCCGGCCGAGCGCGACACCGAGCAGCAGGGCGAGCTTGACGTCACCCATGCCCATGCCGGACGGATACGCCAGGGCCGCGAGGAGCAGGAACCCGCTCGCACCGAGGCCGGCGGCGAGCCATTCGACCGACGGATGCACGAGCGTGTTCCCGACGAGCACGACCACGGTTGCGGGAAGCACGACGCGGTTCGGGATGATCCTGCGCTCGTAGTCGGTCGCCGACACCGCGACCAGCGCTGCGCA
Organism: uncultured Thermoleophilia bacterium; assembly: GCA_963722065.1. Taxonomy (GTDB): domain Bacteria; phylum Actinomycetota; class Thermoleophilia; order Gaiellales; family Gaiellaceae; genus PALSA-600. The sequence continues at coordinate 134,200 of CAVRMI010000030.1, forward strand.
GAAGACGGAGGCGATCGCCGCATCCCAGGTGAGCCCGAACTTGAGCGCACAGCCGGCGATCAGCAGGGCCGTCAGGCCCTCGACCGCGGGGTAGCGCCACGAGATCGTGCTCTTGCAATGGCGGCAGCGGCCGCGCAGGACCAGCCACGAGACCAGCGGCACGTTGTCGTACCAGGCGAGGTTCGCCTCGCACGACATGCAGGCCGATCCCGGGTACACGACCGAGCGGTGGAGCGGGAGGCGCGCAGCCACGACGTTCAGGAAGCTGCCAACCGCAAGCCCGGGTGCGAACATCACCGCGGCGAGGCCGAGGTTCACGAGCCGCTGCGCCTTTCGAGACTAGGAGAACCGGTGCTCATGGGTGAGCCCCACGGTCTCGGCTTCCCTGTGCAGCGCACCATTCTCCTCGGGGTCCGGCTTCGCCTGCGCCTGGGCGACCTCGTTCTCCTTGAGGGCACGGCCGAGCGCGATCGAGAAGTCGTGGCGGTTCGGCGCAGCCGAGGCCGCGATCTCCGAATCGATGTCGCCGGAGAGCACGAGCTGGATCAGGGCTGCGGTCAAGGTCTGCATCTCGAAGAACGATCCTTCGGCGATCGCCTCGGGCACGAACTCCGCCTTGTTCTCACGAATCAGCTCCTGAATGCGGCTGTTCGCCACCATCACCTCGACCGCGGCGACGCGGCCGCCGCTGATGCGCGGGAGCAGGCGCTGGGAGACGACGCCCCTCAACACGCCCGCCAGGATGGAGCGCACGGCCGGCTGCTTGATCGCCGGGAAGAACTCGACGAGGCGTCCGACGGTCTCGGCCGCGTCGACGGTGTGCATCGTCGACAGGACGAGGTGCCCGGATTCGGCAGCCTGCAGCGCGGTCTCTGCGGTCTCCGCATCGCGCAGCTCGCCGATCAGGATGACGTCGGGGTCCTGACGGAGCACGCGCCGCAGCGCCTGGTGGAACGATTCCGTGTCGAGACCGACCTCACGCTGATTGACGATGCCGAGCGCGTCCTCGTGCAGGATCTCGATCGGGTCCTCGATCGTGACGATGTGCTGGCGCCGCGTCTTGTTGATGTGGCCGAGGATGGCCGCGAGCGTCGTCGTCTTGCCGGAGCCGGTGGCGCCGGTGACGAGGATGAGGCCGCGGTGCTCCTCGGACAGAAGCTCGACGCCGCGCGGGAGATGCAGGCTGGCGAAGTCCGGCACCTGGCGTGGGATGACGCGAAAGGCGAAGGAGATCTCGCCGCGCTGACGGAACGCGTTCACGCGGAAGCGCGGCAGGCCCGGGAGCTGGTACGCAGTGTCCAGCTCACCGGTCTGGTGAAACTCGGCGACGCGCCGGGGGGCGCTGGAGCCGATCTCCTGGAGCATGTCTTCGAGCGACTCGGAGTCGAAGGTCGCCCATCCGTCGAGCGGCTGCAGCTCGCCGTCGATGCGAATCAAAGGCGGTCGGCCGGCCTTGAAATGCACATCGCTGGCGCCCTGCTCGACGGCCACGGTAAGGATCGATTCGATGTTCACACGACTCCTATCGGCAGGCGCGGCGGATTACTGAGGCCCAGATCACGCTCGGGCGAATCTCCTTCCCCGAAGGCCCCCGCGATCCTCTTTTCGGCGCCGTGCAGGGGTTCTGGCGTGCGGCCCGAACCCCCCAACGAGGCATTGGCTCTCTTCGGCCCGGCGCCGAAGGTCCGTCTGCGCCCCCTGAAACGTGCCGAAAACAGACACCCCGAACAAACAGGAAGTCTCGGATGCGGCCGCGACGGTCGAGGCGCTCGCCCGCGCGCTCGAACTGCACGACTACCGGCGCGGCCACTTCGGCGAGACCGCCGCCCACGCTGCGCGGGTGACGCAGTTCGCCCTGATGCTGGCCGAGCAGGTCGCGCCCCAGCTCGCACTCGATCCGCAGCTGGCGTACGGCTTCCGCCTCCACGACATCGGGATGATCGGCGTGTCGAACGCGACCCTCTTGAAGCCCGGTCCTCTTTCACCGGCCGAGCTCGACGAGATCCGCGAGCACCCGTGGCTCGGCGAGCGCATCGTCGCCCCGGTCCCCGCGCTCGGCGGCCTGGCCCGCCAGGTGATCGCCGGGCACCACGAACGCTGGGACGGATCGGGCTATCCGCGCGGGCTGCGCGGCACCGAGATCCCGGTGGCCGCGCGGATCTTCGCGATCGTCGACGCATTCGACGCGATCACGAACGACCAGCCCTACCGCGACGCCATGCCGCTCGAAGCGGCCTATGAGGAGATTCGGTCGAAGGCCGGCCTCGACTTCGATCCCGACATCGCCGCCGCCTTCCTGCTCCTCGACGTGCCTGCGTCGACCTCGATCGAGCTCTAGCTTCCCGCGGCCCGACCGGCGGCGGTCAAGGCCGGACGCCCGGCTGCCGATGGGTGCTGGAGACCGGCGGCAGGCGCGCTGGTCAGACCGGCGAACAGACGTGGACACGATGCTCAAGGCCCAGACGCTTCCGACCCAGGCAATCGCCGTCCCGCGCGCCAACCCTCTGGCGCGCTGGCTCGCCCGCCCGGTTGCGGTGCTGGTTCCGCTGATCGCGCTCTCGTCGCTCGTTCGGTCGGTAGTCGCCTGGAAGCACGAGACGCCGCGGTACTTCCCCGACGAGTACATCTATGCGGCGCTCGGCCGCTCGCTCGCGCACGGCCACTACGAGATCCGCGGCCACCTCGCCCATTTCCCAGCCATCCTCGAGCCGCTGCTCGCAGCTCCGCTGTGGCGGTTCTTCTCTACCGAGACGGCCTATCACCTCGTGCAGGCCGAGAACGCCGTTGCCGCGTCGCTCGTCGCCGTCCCCGTCTACCTGCTCGGCCGCTGGCTCGGGCTCGGCCGCAACTACAGCTATGTCTGTGCCGGTTATGCCCTGCTGATCCCGGCGGTCAGCCTGGCCTCCGGCAATCTCGCGGACCTGGTCGCCTATCCACTCGTCATCGCGGCGGTCGCCGTCGGCGTTCGCGCACTCGACACGCCGTCGCCGAAACGGCAGGTCGCGTTCCTCGCCTTCGCCACGCTGGCCACACTCGCACGCACGCAGTACTTCGTGCTCGTCCCTGCGTACATCCTGGCCGCCCTGCTGCTCGAACGGCGCAAGATGTTCCGCGCGCACAAGGTGGCCGTGCTCGCGCTGATCCCCGTCACCGTCGCAATCACGGTCGCCATCCTCGGCTTCTACTCGGGCGTCCGCTCGACGACGCACCTGAACGCAGAGTTCTTCAAGTGGTTCGCGCTGCAGTCGTTCCTGCTTGCTCTCGCCGCAGGTGTGGCGATCGTGCCGGGAGCGTTGATCGCGTTCATCAGACCGACCCACCGCCGCGAGATCGTCTTCTCGCTGCTGGCAGGCGCGTTCATGCTCCTCCTGTTCTGCGAGTCGGCCGTCTACGCGGCGAACTCGGGTGACTTCAAGGAGCGCTACCTCTTCAGCGCGATGCCGCTGCTGGCACTCGCGTACGGCGTCTACCTGAAGCGCGGCCGTCCGCATGCCTACGCCGTCGTCGGCGTCGTGGCGGTCATCGTGGTGACCGCGTCGCGCCTGCCGATCTCCGTCTACGCGATCTCGACCTTCCGGACCGACTCACAGTTCCTGTACGGCGTGAGCTGGCTCGAGCTGCGCACAACCTACGGATCGACGGCGCTCGCGATCGCGCTCCTCGCAACCGCCGCAGGTACATTCGCCGTCTGGACGGCGTTCAAGGGCGACCGCCGCGGGCTGGCACTCGGGGCCGCGATTCTCGTCGCGGTCGCTGCGACCGTCGGTGCCGTCAAGATCGACCTTCACGACACTCGGGCAACACGAGCGCTCCTACCGCAGAACCTCACGTGGATCGACGACGCCGCCCACGGGCCGGTCACGGCGATCGCAACGCCGTACTCCTCGCGCGTGTTTCTGCTCATGGCCCTGTACTGGAACCAGTCGATCGCGCGTGAGGTGACGCTCGACCACGCCGTTCCGACCGACAGCCTGGCCGCCCCGAATCTCGAAATCGATCGGCGCGGGCAGCTGCTCAACACGACCGGCGATCTCCTGCTCGACCGGATGGTGACAGCGGCGTCGTTCTGGAACGCCTCCGTCGTTGCCCACCAGACAGGCCTGACCCTGTGGCACGCGCGCGGGACCCCCCGGCTCCGGACCCTGATCGTCGGCCGTTATGTGGACGACTGGCTGAATCAGTCCGTGCGAATGCGCGCCTGGCCGCAGAGCTCACGCCCTGGCCGTCGCGGCACCGCGCTCGCGTTCACCCTCTCGCTCCCGCACGACTGGACCGGGACGGTTCACATGAGGTTGGGCGAGAACTCGACGTTCGCGATCACGCCGGGCTCGCGGCACAGGATCGTCTGCTGGAACGCAGACCGGACCGGTCGACGTCGTCGCCACGACCGGGAATGCGCTCCTCGACGAATCCAACCGCCCGCTGTCCGTGCGGCTGACGAAGGACGATCTGACAGCCGTCCCTTCGGGCCGCACCGGGTCCGGCTGCGCCGCCGCCGCAGCGGCCGTCACGCCCCCAGCCGAGACAGCGTAGAGAGCATTCGCAGCGGAACCCGGGCCGCGCCACGTGCCTCGCCCGGTGCCGCGAGCTCGCCGAGCAGCAGCGGCTCGATCGAACGCCACAGCAGCTCGGTCTTCGCGATCCGCCAGCTCAGGCCGGGCCAGCGGTCGAGCGCGCGCTTCAGCTTCCACGACGCGCGGTGCAGCGGGCCGAGCGCGGCATCGATCGCACCCCCGTAGGAGACGAGCGACGCCGAGCGCCCGGCAAGCAGATCGTCGATGGCGCCTGACGCGAGCGCCGCCGAGACGAAGCACTCGTACATCCCGTCGCCCGAGACCGGATCGATCAGACCTGCGGCGTCGCCGACGAGCAGCGCGCGCTCGGACGCGATCGAGGTGCCCGGCGGCCGCAGCGGGAGCCGGTGGCCGCGGAGCTGCTCGAGCGCCTCGAATCGAAGCCCGTGGGCCTCACAGGTCCGGGCGAGGTGATCGCGCAGCCGAGGCCCTTCCTCCTGCCACGCCCCGACGCCGACGTTGACGTGGTCGCCCTTCGGGAAGACCCACCCGTAGCCGCCGGGGATGTCGGCCAGCTCGACGACTGCGCGCCGGCGGTACCGGTCGCGGCGAAGGCTCGTGTACGGGACGTTTCCCTCCAGCGCGACGCCGTGGATGATCCCGCTGCCGAGCCCGAGCGCGCGCGCTGTCGTTCCGTTCGCGCCGTCGGCTCCGACGACGACGTCCACCTCGACGGGCGAGCCGTCGATCCGGATCCGCCCGCCGAGCTCGACGCGGGCGCCCTCGCGCACCTCGACCCCCCGCTCCCGGGCTGCGTCGAGCAGGAACGCGTCGAGGCAGCGCCGCTGCGTCATGTAGATGACGGGCGCACGCGCCGTGCGCTCGACCCGGTCGCCGTACCGGAAGCGCAGCTCGACCAGGTCGACCTCCTCCTCGACCACCGGGCTCGGGTCGACGGGGCAGCGGCGGAAGGCGCGCGCCGTGAGGCCGCCGCCGCACGGCTTGTCGCGCGGGAAGGTCGCCTTGTCGGCGAGCAGGACGGACGCGCCGGCCGCGGCGAGGTTGTGCGCCGTGGCCGAGCCCGCCGGACCGCCTCCCACCACGAGGACGTCGAAGCGCTGCACGGTCTAAAGCTACAATCCGACGCGCTTCAAGGGGGTGTGCCCGAGCGGCCAAAGGGAACGGGCTGTAAACCCGTCGGCTCAGCCTACGGAGGTTCGAATCCTCCCGCCCCCATCATCAGGACAGTTGCACTGACTGTTGCACGGTTTCGAGGCGGTCTTCGGGCCGTCGAGATCGGATCTGGCCGGAGCCGATGAGCTTTCGGTGGTTCGACAGTCTCTACCGCGATGCGGCCTGAGTAGGCCGCCGAGAAAGGAGTCATGAGGTGACGCGGTATCTGATCTCGTTCGATGAGGGCGCGATGGACGACATCCCCGAGGAGGATCGGCCTGCCGTCGGGGAGGCGGCGCACGCGGTGATCCGAGACGCCCAGGGCGCCGGAGTACTTGTGTTCGCCGGAGGTCTCCACTCCACCGAAGAGGTGAGCGCCGTGACCACTGATGGGACGGTCATAGACGGTCCGACGAACAAGGCGTACATGGGCGGGCTCACGATCGTCGATGTGCCTTCGCGCGAGCAGGCGCTGGAGTGGGCCGCGAAGATCGCAGTCGCCTGCCGCTGCGCCCAAGAGATCCGCGAGGTCATGTCCGATCCGGCCGTGGGGAACTGATCGGGCAGCGAGCCGGGCCGCCTCGAGCTCCGGCTAGCCGAGCGCGAAGATGACCGGGTAGGTGCGCGTCCAGGTCTCGCGGTGCTCGGTGTCCACCACCTCGACCTTCAGCTGTTCGCGCTGAGCGAAGAGGATCTTCCCGACGAGATCGCCCGCTCGAACGGTGGCGCCCGTGTGCGGCTGCAGGGTGACCGTCTCGCGGCGGAGGAGCGGCGAGCCGACGTTGGTGCCGGAGATCGTCACCGTGACCGTCAGCTTCCGACGGAGGTCGCCGTTTCGCAAACCGATTGCGAAGTGCGCGCCCGGATGAACGGTGACGACGTTCTCGCGCGTCGCGCTCAACGGGCCGCGGCTGCTCGGCTCGCTGATCACCCGCGTCAGAGTGAGGCCGCCGGGCGAGGCTGCAGGAGTGTGCGCCGAAGGCGGGATCCGGATCGACGGCGGCGGGGACGATCTGCCGATCACCAGGCCGTTCCGGTCATAGGCCACGAGGCTCCAGGCCGAGACGGACGGCGCGAGCAGGGCGAGGAAGACGTTGTCCCTGAGTGGGACAGACCGATGCCGCCCGGGAAGGTAGAGCTCCATGCGCGCCACGTCGTCGCTCGCCACGCCGGCGACGACGACATCACCGCAGCTCGAGCAGCTTGGATTCAGATGCGAGGAGATGTCGTAGTTGAAGGGTTTCAGCAGGAGCCCCACTGCGCAGCCACCGCTCGACGTGTAGCCCAGGTAGACGGTCATGCAGATGTTCCGTCCCCGCTTCCCGATCAACGAGAGAACGACCCGAACGCGACTGTGCGGATCGGGGGCGATCACGCGGGCGAAGCGAACGGGCTGCCAGTGCGCACCGGTGGTCGACAGGAGCGCGATGTGCGCCTGGGCGAGCGAGCGGCCGCGCGGCTCGTGAGCGAACAGCCAATGCACGGTGCCGTTCGGCACCTGGCGCTGGACGTGAGCCGGCCCGGGCGGCGAGGCGGCAGCACGGTGCAGCCGGGTGCCGAGCAGCGTCGCGCCGGCGAGCCCGACGACGAGCAAGAGGCCGACGACCAGCGACGTGCGCTTGCGGCGCCGACCGACGCCCGGGTCGATCCCCGCCCGGAGCAGGACGTCCTGCCAGTCGGCGTCGTCCTCCAGCTGCGGCAGCGCCTGAAAACGCGCCGCGACATCTCCGCCCCGGTCACTCACGCGGAGGCCCCCTGATCGCGCTCGCCGAGCGCATCGCTCAGCTCGTCGCGCGCCTGCGCGAGGGTGGCGGCAACCGTGCCCTCGCTGATCCCGCACACCTCGGCGATCTGCGCGTAGGAGAGATCGCCGAAGTAGCGCAGAAACACGACGAGCCGGCGCCGTGGCGGAAGCCGACGCACCGCGGCCGCGAGCTCCGGGTCGGCGTCGGGCTCCGGCAGAGCCGACTCGCCGACCTCGGCGAGCGGCAGCGCCGGCAGGTCCCGCCGCCGCGCGAATGCCAGCCGCAGCGCGATCCGCCAGATCCATCCTTCGAGCGGGCCGTCGCCCCGGAACATCGCCCGTTTGCGCAAGGCCTCGGCGAACGCATCCTGGACGACGTCACGTGCCGACTCGGCGCCGCCGGTGATCGTCGCGATCGTCGTCCGGAACGCGCCGTAGCGAGCCCGGTACACCGCCTCGATGTCGCTCATCCGCGCCGGCATCACCCTCCTAGAGGGCCGAGAGCCCAGGAATCTTTACCGACGCAGCCCCAGCTGGTTGACCGAGGCGACGATATACGCTATTACTCTCTTTATCTAGCTGACTAGTGAAAGGGTCAAAAGACGGTGATCGAGTTCCATCTGGACGGGCATTCGGGGGTCCCGACCTACCTGCAGCTCGTGCAGCAGGTGCGCCAGGCCGTGCGGTTGGGCATCCTGCGGCCCGGCGATCAGCTGCCGACGGTGAAGGAGGTCGTCGGCGGCCTCGCGATCAACGCGAACACGGTGCTGAAGGCGTACCGCGAGCTCGATCACGAGGGGCTCGTGGAGGGCAGGCGCGGGCTCGGGACCTACGTGTCGAGCGAGTTGCCCCCACGTCCGCCGGACGAGTGGAAGGAGCTGCGGACCGGGCTTCGCCGCTGGGTGGAGCGGGCGCGGGCCGCCGGGCTCGACGAGGAGAACATGGCCGCTCTCTTTGCCGACACGGTCCGGCCGCCGGCGTCGGTGAGAGCGGCATGAGCGACGTTCCGGCGATCGAGGCAGTCGGGCTCGGGAAGCGCTACGGCGCGACGTGGGCGCTCCGCGATTGCACGGTCGAGGTACCGGCGGGATCGGTCACGGCGCTCGTCGGGCCGAACGGGGCGGGCAAGACGACGCTGCTGCAGCTGGCTGTCGGGCTGAGCGTCCCAACCGCGGGCGAGGTGCGGGTGCTCGGCCACGCGCCGCGCAGGGAGTCGTCCGCGCTTCTCCCACAGCTCGGGTTCGTTGCGCAGGAGCATCCGCTGTACCGCGGCCTCACGGTCGCCGAGACCCTCAAGGTCGGACGCCAGCTCAACCCGAGCTGGGACACGGCTGCTGCCGAGCAGCGGCTCGACCAGCTCGGGCTCCCGCCCCACCAGAAGGTGGGAAAGCTCTCCGGCGGTCAGCAGGCGCAGGTCGCGCTCACGCTCGCCCTTGCGAAGCGCCCGAAGCTGCTCGTGCTCGACGAGCCGGTCGCCTCACTCGACCCGCTCGCCCGCCGAGAGTTCCTGCAGACGACGATGGAGGCGGCCGTCGACACCGGGATGACAGTGGTGCTCTCCTCTCACATCATCGCCGACCTCGAGCGCGTCTGTGACCACCTGATCATCCTGTCCCAGGCCGAGACGCAGCTGGTCGGGCCGATCGACGAGGTCGTGGCGAGTCACCGTCTCCTGACCGGCCCGCGCAGCGACCCGGCGACCGTCGCCCGCGTTCATCAGGTGATTCGCGAGAGCCACACGGAGCGCCAGACGACACTCCTCGTGCGGGCCAACGGGCATGTCTACGACTCCCGCTGGGAGGTGCACGAGGTCGACCTCGAGGAGATCGTCCTCGCCTACCTCAGCCGGCGCGCTCCCCGAGTCGTTTCCGAGACGGCGCAGGTCGCCGGGGCGGCCGTGGCATGACGTGGGTCAGCTGGCGCCTCCAGCGCACCGAGACGCTGATCGCCGCCGGGATTCTCGCGCTGATCGCGGCGCTGCTCGTGCCGACGGGGATCACGATGGCGCACGCCTACCACCACGACGGACTCGCGGGCTGCCTCGGCGCGAACCCGTCCTACAACTGCACCCAGGCGATCGCCGGCTTCCAGTTGCGCTTCCGGCCGCTCTTCGCGCTCCTCGACTGGTTCACGCTGGTCCCGGGCTTGATCGGCGTGCTGCTCGCCGCGCCCTTCATCCTCGAGCTCGAGCACGGCACCTACCGGCTCGCCTGGACGCAGAGCATCACCCGCCGTCGCTGGATCGCGATCAAGCTCGCCGTCCCGGTCGCCGCCGCCCTGCTCATCGCCACCGCGCTGATCCTGCTCACGACCTGGTGGCGCACACCGTTCGTCCACCTCAACGGCCGGATGGAGACCGGCACCTACGACTCGGAGGGAACCGTCGTCTACGGGTACATCCTCTTCGCGCTCGCTCTCGCGCTCGCGATCGGCGTCGTCTGGCGCCGGGCGGTGGCGGCCGTCACGCTCGCGTTCGTCGGCTACTTCATCGCCCGGATCTTCGTCGACACATGGCTGCGAAACCGCCTCGTCGCACCCCTCAAGGCGACCTGGCGCACCGCCGCCGGCGATCCCGCCAATCTGAATCACGCCAACATCATCAGCCAGACGGGAAGCGGCCCGGGCGTCGTCGTCAAACATGGATCCGGCCTGCTCGGAGGACACGTCCACGTTGCGGTCGGCATCGGCCCAACGATCATGCATGCCGTCTACCAGCCCGCGAGCCACTTCTGGCCGCTCCAGGGATTCGAGACCGGGATCTTCGCCGGTGCAGCGCTCCTCCTCGTCGGCTTCGCAGCCTGGTGGACGCACGAGCGCACGACCTGAGTCGAGCCCGTCCGCAGCCCGCGCGCTCCTGCCAGACTCCGGGAATGGACACACGCGCTCTCGCGGAGCTGGCCCTCCTGGGCCGGCGGGACGACGCGCTCGCAGCCTCCGCGAGGCAGCTGCTGGACCTCGAGGCGGCTGTCACACGGATCCGGGCGCGCGCCGAGACAATCGACCGGTTCTTCGTCATGTACCCCGACGAGCAGGCCAGGCTGGCGACCGAGATCGACGAAGCCTCGGCCGTCCTCGAGCGGCGCCGCGAGGAGCTGACGACCGCCGAGAGCGAGCTCGCGGCGGCACGCACCGACGACGACCGTGAGCGCGCAGAGAAGGCCGCCGCGCGCGCCGTCGATCACGTCGCGCTCGCGGAAGCCGCGCTCCTCCGCGTCCGCTCCGCGCACGAGGCCTTCGAGAGCGAGGCCACCGAGCTTCCCGCGGAGCTTCAGGCCTTGGAAGCCGAGGCGCGAAGCATCGCCGCGTCGGCGCAACTGCCCGAGCTTCCGCCGTCGGCGGGCCCCCGCGGCCTCACCGAGTGGGCGTCCCGGTCCCACGCACAGCTCTTTGTCGCACTGAGCCAGATCGACACGCAGCGCGAGCGAATCATCCGCGAGGCGAACGAGCTCGCGTCGATGCTCCTCGGCGAAGCGACCTACGGCTCCACAGTCGCGCAGGCGCTCCGGCGGGTCCAGGCCGGAGCCTGAACGCCGGTTACACTGCCGGGCGAGCGCCCTCTTAGCTCAGTTGGTAGAGCACCTCCATGGTAAGGAGGGGGTCGACGGTTCGAGTCCGTCAGAGGGCTTGCAAAAATCCCCGCACGTCGGCGATTTTGCGTTCAGGACGACTTGCTCTTCGTCGCACGTGCGGTGGGTATGGAGCCGTTTATGGAGCTTTCGCGTTCGCGAGACGACCTCTTCCGCGCGAGTGAGCAGGTCAACCGCCGGAGGCTCGCCCTCGCCGGTCTCGGCAGTTCAAGGCAGGCGCGGTCTCAAACCGCTGGGGGAACCGCCCCCGCTAGGTCCAATTGTCGCGCAGCGGCGGCATCGCTGACGTCAACCTCGAAGGGATAGATCGCGTCAACCACGACCTGCTGACGCAGACGCCGGACCTTCGCTTCATCGTCAAGTTCTTCGTCAAACTCGACACGGTCTTCTCGGACGAGTTCCCGCGCCTTTCCTTCGTCGGGTGCAGTCACCTCCACCGTGACTGGACCGGCCGGACCAGGGACGTCACGCTCGCGGAACCTGGCAAACGCAGCAAGGTCGAAGACGTACGCGCGGTTGTCGGGGACATCGTGGCGCTCGAGCACTGGCACGTCGTCTACCGTGCCGACGAAACTGGAGCGACCTTCGTCATCCTCCAACCACGCTGGTGTAGGCGCGTCCCCGCCACGGTCACGCGCTGGACGCAGGTCGAGCGCCTGGGACAGACGCCAGTTCATCGGCACGACTACGAGCGATGGAACGAACCCAGCATCTCGTAGCTCGGCCAGCGCGGCGCGTACGCGCTCAGCTGCCGTCATCCCCGCGGCGACCGTGGTTGCGGGACTTGCGTCAGCCCGCTCGACGAGCGCGTGCCACTCCCAGCCTGCTAAGCCCCGCCCCCATTCTTCTGCCGTGTGCTCGAGGCCGTATACGCGTGGCTCGCGGATGAACATGCTCTTCAGCATCCAGCGCTTGATTTGCGAGCCGCTGCGTTCGCCGAACGCGTCTTCGACCCGCTCCACTGCCCCAGCCGCTTCAAACGCTGCACGTAGCGTGCGCGACGTCCTCCAGGCGTCACGGAGCTTTGCGACGAACTCGTCCACAAGCTCCCGGTCGAGCGGCGCGTCGATCACGGCCTGCTCCTCCCGTTCTCTCTGGACGGTCCGCATCGCCTCAAGCGCGCTGATGAGCAGATTCGCCCGCTCTTCGAGGCGATCGACTGGCAGCAAAGACTTGAGGTTCTCGATCGCGATGACGCCTTCAACGGTCGCTCTTGGATCGTCGAGTCTCCCGCGTCCAAACTTCAACGGCTCAATCTGTGGCGTTGGCCCATCCGGCGGGATGAGTGAAAGCGCGAGAACAACGAACGTCTGGATGAACTCCAGATCAACCGCGAGGCTATGAACCTGCCGCTTCGGAAGCGTGTCGAGCACCCAATTGGACCATCGGCCGCGCTCTTCCCAGTCAGCTTCGATTCCCTTGTCGAGGATTTGCGCGAGTCGCGGCACGTCACCGAAGTAGCCCGCGAACGTCCGCCATGCCGCCATCCACCGATCCGCATCACCACGCTCGCGGACGTTGCGGAGGATCCAGAACAGCAGGCCGAACCGATGAGCGCCCGCCAATCCACGATCTCCCGCTTGACCTCAGCCTTCGCTTGGTTCTCTTCGACCGCAACGCGCAGGCGCTCAACCGCTTGAGCTGGCTCGCCGCGGTCGATTGCGTGCTGAAGCTCAAACTCGTGCGGGCGAGCGTATTCCGGATCCCAGTGCTGGAGCGGCTGATCCCACAACTCGTTGATCTCGGCAAGCAGCTCCGTGTCACGCGGTCGAACGTCGAGGACGTCCTTACAGATAGCTGCGTACCCGTCCCAAACCTGGAGCAGTGCGTTTCTTCCAAGCTCGCGGGCGTGCGGATCCGAGCCGTCGTCCGTGACGAGCATCTCCGGACGCACCGCGTACTCCGACAAGCGCAACCAACTCCACCCGAGAAGGTTCTGAATATCTTCGTCGTCGGCATACCGGAGCATCGACCGTCGCGCGGCCACCCAGAGCAACATCATCCGCTTCGTCAGCGCCAGTGCGCGGAGTTCCAGTGCGCGCTGCGCGACGGTGATCGGCAGGTCGAGAGCGTCGTGCGCGACGTCGCGACTGCCGCTGCGCGCGGCCTGCGTCATCTGCTCGTACAGATGCCGTTCTAGGTAGTCCTGAACCGACAGCTCGAATGGATTGGCGCCACCTTCGATACCGCCGGTGTATTGCTGCCCGTAGCGTGCCCACGTCTCCGGAAGCACCAGAAGCAAATGCTCGTAGAGCTCCGCGATCGCCGAGTAGCCCGATGGGCTGGGTGCCCGTATCGCGACGAGCGCCTCGTCATGGAGGTCTTCGAGCACGGACCGAAACTCCTCCTTCCGCCGCGGGCCGATCCTGAATGACCGAAGAAGCTGAGAGCCTGCGCCACGCTGCGACGCGTCCACAGCGGCGAGCTCGGTGCCTGCACGAACGGCGGTACCGATCTCGGCGTGCAGGACCGGTTGCGCTAATTCACGCTTGGTGGCGTCCGCCCCCAACCGTTGGAGACGCCGCAACCTGATGTCACGCACCTCGCCGTCCCGTAGTGCGCGCACGGCTACCGCATCTCGGGCGGCACGGCCAAAATAGGGCGCGTACTCGATCGAGTTCGCCTTGCAGAACTGGTCGAGCAGGACGAGAGCGACACGGCGAAGATGACGTCCTCAATTGCGGCCTCAATCGCGCGACGCGTCCGTCTGAGACGCAGTACGTGAAGCGCGCGGGGATCGATCGCGTGGATTGTGAACACGAACAGGAAGCCGAGGGCGACGGCGGTTCCCGCCGCCCAGATGACCGCCCACGTTGCCGCCCAACCGCCTGGCGCGCTCTGGCCGACGTGGAGCAACACTGCACCGTCGATGACCAGTCCGATCAGCCCGGCGTAGAAGATCGGGAACAGCCATGTCTCCTCGGCGAAGTCACGGAGCGATCCGCCAAGACGGTTTCCGTGAACCGACTGAAACACGAAGAGCACAACGGCGAGCGAAAGTCCCAGGGCAGCACCTTGAACCTGCCACAGAGTTCCGATGAAGTTCGACGATCTCTCATCGTGGTGGCCGAACACGCTGAACCCGGGGAGAGACAGCCACGGCTGGACCAACACGATGAGCGCCACGCTGCCAAGCCACAGGAAGGACAGCTCGTCGCGCGCCAGTTCGACCATGGCTGAAGAGGCGCGCTGCTTCGCGCGAAGGTAGCGCGGCTCAGTAGCAAGCCGCGCTTTCTCCCTACGCGCCATTCGAGCGAGTGAGTACGGCCGCCGGCGATTGAATTGATTCAGCAGCCAATTCGAAATCGCGCCAAGCCAGCGCGCGGCCAGCGACCTCAGCCATACCCACAGTTGCTGAACTGCGCGCATCAGAGCGTCTGCAGCGCTTGTCGGGAGATCATCTGCCTCACATCCATGTCCAGGGCTAGCCCCTCGCCTCCTTGCCCGGCGAGCATCTCCCCATCAATGCCGGTACGCCCAATGCGACCGGAAGACGGAAGGGGCGCGACAGTTCATCCGACCTCGTGCTAATCCGTGAAGTCAGCAGCTGCCTGCAGCGCACGTCGCCAGCTACCGAAGCGATTGCGGATCGTTGGAGAGCTGGGCAGCACGCCCGCCATCTCCGACGCGTAGCGGTCGTACTCAACGACGGTCGGCAGGTGACCAACCGCGCGCTCGACCTCAAGAATCGCATCGATGCAGTGACCGTCGGTGAACAAACGTTTCCCTGCGATCGGCGAACTCGCATTTGCAGGAAGACCTGCGCGCTCCAACGCAGCGACCCAAGAGCCGAAGCGGAGAAAGGCCGTCTGATGGTTGGCCAGAGTCGCCCGCCAGCCAAGCTACGCCCTCGGGCGTAGTTGTCGTAGGCGGCGGTCGTGAGGACGCCGCCAAGCGCAGCGTTCGCCTGACGAAGACAACTGAGGACGTCGTCCTCGGTGTACTTCACCGCATACGTCTTACGCCGCACGACCTTCCGTTTCCGTGCATAAGAAGGATCGCTTCCGTCGATGCGCTTCACGAGATCGACGGGCACGCCAAGCGCGGCAGCGACCTCGCTCGGTGTCTGTCCGAGAGTGAGCGCCTCACGAATCGCCGGTCCGTGCTCTCGCCTGATGCGACGCCGACGGGCGCGCTTCGCTTCGGCCTTCAGCTCATCTAGGTCGTAGCCCGCCTCACACAGAATCTGTCTGACCCGCTCTCGGCTAAGCGAATACTCGTCGCCAATGTCCTGGAGCGTGGCGCCGGCGACGTACACATCGGCCATCTGAGCTGCACGCCGCCGGCTTCCGGTCTTCTTCGGCATCCTTGACAACTGCTTAGGCATAGACGAACGCTTCGACGAGGATGCGCCGGAGTTTGTAGTCAAGGGCTTGGTACTCGTACAGGATCAGGTTCGACAGTGCGTCCTGCTCCTGCCTCTCCTCCTGCGGGAGCTCGTCGAACAAGACTTCGGCACGCCGCTCCGCTGCGGTGCGAAGCGCAGCCTCGCGGACACTCTCGACCATAAGCGTCCGGTACGGAAGGTACTTGAAGGGATCGTCAACCTTCTCCTTCTTCGCGTGGCCCGCAAGGTTCACGAACTCAGGCCGGCCGACGTACACCTTCACTCGACCGGTCTGCGGGTCGTAGACGGCCGCGCCTGACTCCCAGTCCTCTTCGACAGGAACGATGTCGCGAATGAAGCCTGTCGCGCGCGGATAGCGCACATAGACAATCAGTGTCGCTTTGTAGCCAGCGGCACGCACAACGATCTCGTGCCGCCCCTCCGCCTCGTCCGCCTTGAGTGCGAGTGAGAGCTCGGCGATGCCGTGCTCAGGCGGCTCGGGTACAGCCTCCGCGGAAAGCTTCGCCGACCGGACCGCGCCATCAGAATCCGATTCGATCTCGACCGCGCTGCCGACCGGGATCTTTGCAGTGTCGAACCACACCTTCACGGTCCGCTCCTTGCCTGCAGGCATGAAGATCCGACTGTGCGCGAACGCGATCCGTCTTCGACGATGGGCGGATGCTTCTCGGGCGGCTCAGGCGGTTCTCCGCCGTCCTTCTTGGGCGTGTCCTTCTTCGGCTTGCCATCCGGTGAATCGATGTCACCGAAGTCTTCGAGCTTCACTGCGTCATTGATGAGCCGCGCGAGTTCGAGCAGCTGCCGTTGCACGTCCGCGCCGATCTTCTTCTTCCGCTCCTTCGTCTCGAGACCGGCGAGGAGTGGCCCAAGCTTCTCGTCGAGGAACGCGTAGATCGACTCGACGAGCGGATGATCGGGGTTGAGCCCACTTCGGTCGGCCTTATAGATGAGCTGGGCTTCCTCATCGGCCGCGTCATCGGCTTCACGCTGAGCCTCCTCGATTCCGTCGAGACGCAGCTCGCCAAAGAGTTGTTTGTGAGATGCGTAGCCTTGGAGCTTCGTTCCCAGCGAGACCTCATAAGCAGCGCGCTCTCCCCGCACCAGAATGCCGTAGCGCCGTGTCTGGCGACTCAGTCCGCCGCCCTTGATCGGTTCATCCGTCGCGCTCGCCCACAGCATGCCGCGCATCCCGTCGATCTCTACCTCGGTCTGCTCGACGAGTGCGTCGCCCTTGGGGTAGGAAAAGCGGATCGGGCGCGCGGGGGCGTCACCAAACTCGAAGAGGATCTCACGGTTGGGATCCATCAGCACGGGCCTTACCTGGACGCAGTTCTCCACCTGTTCGGAGAGTTTGGGAAACGTGAACTGGCTCGGCTTGGTAGACGCAAGCGGTCGAAGCGGAATCGTCAGTCTTGTGCCCGTTCCTGTGATACCCGTCTTCTCGCGCAGTTCCGGCGTAACCGCCTGGTCGCTCTCAACGATCTTCATTCCGTCGGTGGGATGGAAGACCGCCTTCGTGTATACCGCGGTTCCATCCTTGAGCGCGATGCTCTCGACGACGCTCTTGCCCATTGCGATGAAGACTTCGCGGACGCCGCGGTGGAAGAAGGCTCGCCGCGCCTCCTCCATTGCTTCGGCTCCGACTTTCTTGAGCCTCTTGCGCATCTCTGCGGTGGCCATCCCGATGCCGTCGTCGACGACCACCAGGTCCATCGACGCGGGTTCGTAATGGATGTGGATGGTGCCCTTGTCGGTGTCGCTGTCCCGCTTCGCGCGCTTGGTAATCGCCTCGTCGCTGTTCGACACGATCTCCGCGATCACGTGGCCGAAGCTCGTGATGTTGTTCTTTGCGGTGTGGATGTAGTAACGCGGATCGAACTCGGTACGGTTCGTAGCCTTCGGTGGTGGTCTCCGTCGGCGTGCTCATCACGTGCCCTCCTGGTGTACTGGCTTGTTGCCCGGCCCGACGAGCTCTCCGTCGAGGAGCGGAATGACTTCGGGGTTGTGCTTCTCGGCCACGCGAAGCAGGTAGTCAACGAGGTCGCCACGGTCGATGCGGCGAAGCTCCCTTGCACGAGACTGCAGTGCCGTCGCGATTCTCCTGGTGTCAGTCGTCGCCGGCAGGCGCAGCGCGCGGAACAACTCGTCGCCCTTAGTTTGCGAGAGCGAACCGCTCGAGACGTACTCCTGATAAGCCGGAGATGTATCGAGGCGTTGCGCGAAGCGGAACGCGCCGGTCTTGTAACTCCCGGAGGCGTCAACGCGCACCGCGAGTGATGCTCCCTGCTCGTCAACCATCTCCTTGCCAACCTCCGTCAGCTCGAACCGTGGCCCAATCAGACCACTAGCCTGCGCCTGGGCGACCGCGATTCGGATCGTCTCAACGTCGGGGAACTCAGGCCGCGGGGCGTAGGCAAAGACAGCTGGGAACTTGTGGAACGCCGTCTCGACTAGAGCACCTTCGTCCGTAACGCGTCCCTCGGTGTCACGCGCGGCGAGGCAGAGAAGCACGAGAAGCGTATGCGGCAGGCGCCGATAGGTGTCGGGCTCGGGCGCGAGCCTCCGGACAGCATCGACATCGTCCTCGGTGATTCCGGCCCGTTCGAGTCCGCCCTCTTTCACCCGAGCCTTGACGACGCCCGAGCGACCGACCTCCAAGGCCGACCGGCGCGAGGTCTTCTTGGACTTGGCGCGGACCTGCTTTCCGATGCGGGCGATCACCCCGTCGGCATCGAGTCGGCGAAGGGACGCAGTGAACGTGTCCGGGTTCGGGAGCGCGCTGTCTGCCCATCGCATCGCATTGGGGAACGCGTGCCAACACGCCAGGAACAGGTCGCGCTCGTTGACCTCGCGCCGGTCTCCACCCATCGCGGCGAGCATCGCCGCGACGAGCTGGTCCTTCGACAGCGCTTCAGTCGGGTTCCTCACCGCTCGACCTCCTTCGTTACTTCCGGCAGCCCGAGGCTCCTAGCAAGGGGCGAGAGCCTGTAGTCCACGTTGAGCCCCCGACGCGTCCGCTCCAGAAGCCCCAGGTCGCCAAGGCGCCCGATACCACCCGCACGCATCGTTGAGGCCACTGACTTCCATCGCGGGTACGCCCGCGATATCGCCTCGTTCTGCTCGTCACGGGTGAGCCCCTCGGCGACGAGCGTTGCCATCGTGTTGAGAAATCGGTGCTCCCCGATCCTAAAGTCGCGCAGATGGTTCAGGAAGAACCGCACCTCCTCATCGCTGAAGGTCGGGTCGGCTCCCCGTCGGCGTCAAAGATGGGATTCAAAAGGCCTGCCCAGGAGGCACCGCTTGTCGTCAGAGTTGCCCGCGCATCCTCGCCCACCCCGGCAATCGAGACAAGGCCAAGAAAGACCGCCCCTCCCTCGGAGCCACCCTCACGGCCAGCAACACCCAAGAACTGGTTGACGTAGCGCTGGACGCTTGAATCCGTCTTCTCCGGGAACGCCGTCGCCCAGCGACTGCCGTGCGGCCTTTTCGCGTCCCCATCCCAACGCCGCAGGTCATCCCGAAGCGCGGTCGCTACTTCCGTCGCCTGCTGATACCAGGTTGTGGCTGGAACATCATCGGAGCCGTCAAGGAGATTCGCCAGAACCCGAACTCCGGCAGCGACCGGCAGCACGCGATTCGTCTGACCCCAGAGCAAGTGGTCGATATCGGTATCGACCTCGGGTTGCGGGAACCGCTCGGTCGCGAGCTCCGCGCGGGCCACGAACTTCTGCCACCGGAGTAGTCGGCCTGACGTAGCCGTATGACCCGCGCCGGCGCCGTCGCGCGAGGACTCAACCGACCGCGCAGCCTCATTGGCGATGGGAACCTGAGTGTCCGACGTCCCTCGCGCAGGCGCCGGGACGTCAGGGTTCGCCTCCAGGGCTAGCTGGTTCCGGGCCGCAAGGTCGAAGAACTGGTCGAGGTCGAGGTAGGCGCCCTGTCGCACGCGGCTCGCCACTCGGTCGTACAACTCAGGATCTATATTTATGGCTACTACAGCCAAAGTGTTCTCCGCATGGAGAACATGGTAGCAGAAACTTAGAACTATGAGAATGTGGTCGATCGGCCACGCACTCGATCATCGGTGTCTGACGGCTGAGGAGCGGCCCGCTCCTACGGGGGCAAAAGGAGGGCCGGGTGGCGAGCCGAACGCAAGAGCGCTCCCAACGTTGACCCCGGCCCGGTGATCAGGTTACGCAGGCCGCGCCCGCCCCGAAAGTCTCCTTTAGGGACGGGTCGTTTCGAGCCAGTCCGTGAGTGCGTCGAGGTCATGCGCCCATATCAGGGTCAGGCCGTTCGCTTGCCCGCTAATAAGGTGCGCCAACTTGTAGACGCCAGAGAGCACCGCGGCCGGCACGACCCCTTGGTGCCGAACTCATCGATCCAGCGCACGGCCTTGACGGCGGCGTCGTTGTTGATGCGCTTGATCGAGTTCGTCGCGGAGTTGCTCACCTTGCATTCGAGGGGCATCTTCCGGTCATCCCACAGCCCGACGAGTAGGTCGGCCTTGCGGGTTCCGAAGGTCGTTTCACGGCAGAACTGGCCCGGCGCTGGCGCAGCTGCGAGTGTCGGGATGTTGCGCGGCGCCGGCACCTTCTCGAAGCCGGCGTCAACGAGGCGATCTTCCACCGCCTGCTCCTGTTGTTCCTTCGACTCGTTCCTGCGATTCGTTTGCACGCGGCTCGTCGCCATCAGCGCAGCTGACGCGAGCGCGGCCGCCTCGCGCTCTGCTTCGTCGGGTTCGCGATCTTCAGCGACCCACGGGAAGCGTCGCCGGTCGAGCGCGAGAAGCACCGTGTCAACGACGCGCTGCGCCATCTCGGGATCCCGCGCAGTCTGCCGGCGGCAAGGCTCTCGACGTCCGCGAGCACCTTCAGGTCATCAGCGGAGATTGGCGGCCCAGCGAGGTAGCGGACGGCTTCGAGTAGCGCGGGGTCCGTGAGGACTTGCTCGGTCGCTTCGGAAAGCTGGGTCAGGTCAACCGTCGCTTCGAGCAGGTCCTCGACAGCGCCGCGGTACTCGTCGAACGCTTCGAGATATGCCTCGAGCGGCTCCTGCATTCGCTCCGTACGAAACGCTTCAATCGCGGTCTGGCGAGCCGCTTCGAGCTCGGCTTCCGTCCAGCGAGGCGGATCGATGGGCATCAGGTCGTCAGCAGCGCGAGGTCAGGGATGGGCAGACGCTCCATCTCCTTCGGCTCGAACTTCGTGAGACCTCCCGCATACATGCGACCTTGACCGAGCGTAACCGTCTCGCGCAGGTGCCTAGCGAGCCGCTCGAGCGTGCGCGCGGTCAGCGGCTGCCGCGGGTACAGACCATGCGCGATGTTGATGTGCCGGGCCTCGCTGACGTTGCGTACGAACACAGGCGGCTGTCGCGCCATATACGTCGCCAGGATCGGCGCCGCCGGCCGAAGTCCACGGCCCCCAGGCTTTTCGATGGAGCGCGATGTAGCCGCTGGCGGCACCGCGACGCTTTGCGGCTCGGAGGAAGCGGTCGATCATCTTGCGCTCGTCCGAGTTGAACCCGTCCAGGTCAACCGGAAGGTCGATCACTCGCCGCAAGTGCGCCACACCGCCGAGGACATCCCTCGCGGCAAACAGTTCGCGCGCGCGAGTCACGGACGGAAACAGCACCCGCTCAGGGAGCGCATCGAAATCCGCAGGGACGATCCACGTCGCGTTCGAACCGGTGACCGCGCCGCGGTGGACGCGGCAGAGCTCGCCCAACTCGATGTAGCCCTCGGGCATCTTGCGAGGCGCGCGCGTGAACGGCGTCCAGCGACGGGCCTCGATGAGTCGCTCCCGCCGGACCAGCCGTCCTCCGTCAAGCTTGCCAAGTTCCTCGATGGTCTTGACGCGTCGCAGTCGGATCGACTTCGGTCGCGAGCCGACTCGGAAGCACGTGATTGCGGCTGTGGTCGCTGCATCCTCGAAAGCCGTAGCCGTCGGCTCGAGGACATGGATCGCGAGGCCGCCAAGGCCGTCGAGTAGAAGCTCGCGCACTAGTGATCCGTAGTTGACGTCGAGCCATTCCGCCGACGTGATGAAGGCACCGAGGTCGCCGCGATCGGCGCGAGCCGCGGTCGCAAGGAAGAAGTGCACATGGAGGCCAGCGAGCTGGCTTGCGTTGAGGCCGCGCGCGCGAGCCGTGCGGGCCAGCCACTCTTTCCACACCGCGGGGATCTGGTGGTGGCGCACGTATGGCGGGTTCCCGACATACAGCGTCTTGCCCTCGATCGTCGGCGCTGTGAAGTCGTGATAGCTACAGGTGCAGATCGTTGACCGGTCGGCGAGCCCAGCTGCGGCGAGGTGCCCGCGCGCGAGGATCGATCCGAGCGTCGTTATCTCGACGCCGATCAACGGCACACGGCGGAACCGACGGCCGGCAGCAACAAGGAAGCGCGCCGAGCCGGTCCCGGGTCAACTACGCGCGCGGAGCCCCGTCGCCGGCAGCCCACTCGACCATCGCATCGACAATCGCTTGTGGCGTGTAGGTCGCGCCATGCGGACGCCGCTCCTCCGGAGAACGAAGGGTCGTGTACGCGTCGCCTAGCGGATCGCCACCGCCTCTGATCTCGCGCTTGAGGGCGGCCACGGCCCGGGTACAGTGATGCCTCGCGCCAATC
>CAVRMI010000031.1:0-8508 GCA_963722065.1 uncultured Thermoleophilia bacterium
GCCCTAGCTCACGATACGCAGCGGAGCTGTGTCCGATGTGTCGGCTAGCGTCACCTGGAACAAGCGAGATGCGGCAGGGGGATTACGCCGTGCAGGCCGGTCAACAAGGAGATGTCGCCGAAGCTGACGTTCCGCGCGTCAGTGTGGTCTTGCCCGTGCTCAACGGGGATCGATATCTCGCTCAGGCGATCGAGAGCGTGCTGAATCAGACGCTGCGAGACCTGGAGCTGGTGATCGTCGACGACGGCTCGACCGATCGGTCGAGGGCGATCATCGAGTCCGCCGCCGACCGCGACGTTCGAGTCCGGCTCATCGTCAACGAGGTGAATCTCGGGCTTGCCGGAGCGCTGAACAGAGGGTGGCAGGCGGCCCGGGCGCCCTATGTCGCGCGGCTCGACGCCGACGACATCGCGCTTCCGGACCGCCTCAGCTTGCAGGTTGCGTTCCTCGACTCGAACCCGGCCGTCGCAGTTGTCGGGGGCGCGTCGATCCGGATCGACGAGGCCGGCAATCGAGGCGCGACGATGTTGTTCCCGACCACCGACCGTGGTATCCGGGCGACGTTGACGAGGCGCTGTTGCATCCCGCACAGCGGCGCGGTGATCCGCAAGTTTGTGCTCGAGCAGGTGGGAGGGTATCGCCTCGGTGAGGCGGAGGACTTCGATCTTTGGCTTCGAGTGGCCGATCGCTGGCAGCTGGCCAACCTTCCGGTTCCCGTCGTCCTCTACCGGGAGCATCCCGGCCAGGTCACGAATGTGACGCTCGAGAGGCAGTCGACGGCGACGGTGGCCGTTCGTGCGGCGGCGCGATTCCGGCGGGCCGGGCTGAACGATCCGCTCGATGGTTCCGAGCGCGTGACGCCGGAACTGCTCGAGCAGTTGAAGGTCGGCCGGAAGGAGATCGCTGCACAGGTCGAGCGCGACTGTCTCGAGCGTGCCGCCTCATACGAGATTCTCGGTCAACACACCGAGTCGGCAGCTCTGATCGGGCAGGCGCAGCGCACGCTCGGAAGGGGCACGAGGCGGAAGTTCGTCGCCGCGCTGGAGCTGAAGCGCGCGGATGCACAGCTGACGTCGCGCCGCCCGGTCGCCGGGGTCGCACATGCCTCGCTCGCGGTGCTGAGCGCACCGGGATACGCGACGTCCCGCCTCGCGTCCCGCGTCCGTGATCGGCTGTACGGGCGCGCATTCTGGTGACGACCGAGGGGAAGATCTCGGCGACGCCGACGGTGTCCGTGGTCATCCCGACCCGCGGCCGTCGAATGTCGCTCGAGAGAACTCTTGCCGCGCTCCGGGCCGAGCGCGATCTCGACGAGGTGATAGTCGTCGATGACGGGTCGGAAGACGACACCGCGGCGTGGCTTGCGGGCGCGGCAGCCCAATGGCCGGCGCTCAGGCCGGTGGCAACCTCGGGAGTCGGTTCGAATTGGGCGCGAGCCGTGGGATCGGAGCACGCAACCGGGGATGTCGTCCTCTTTCTCGACGATGACGTCGTGCCTGCGCCGGGTGTCGTCGCGGGCCACGCCCGCCATCACCGCGGTGCGGAATCGTTGGTGGTAGCCGGGTATTTCCCGGTGGAACTCGAGAAGCACTCGCCGGCGACGACGCGCCTTGCCGCGCTCTGGTACGAGAACGAGCTGGGCGCGGTCGAAGCCGATCCGGCGCTCGGCCTGCGCCAGTTCTGGGGAGGGCATTTCTCCCTGCGGCGGGCGGATCTGGCACGAGTGCCGCTCGCCGTCCCGGAGTTCGAGGGCCCGTGGCGTCACGGGGATCGCGAGTTCGGCTTGCGGTGCCTCGAGTTGGGGTTCGACTTCGTGTTCGACCGGAGTCTCCAGTCGCAGCATTTCTTCCAACGCTCGCTGGCCCAGTTCCGCTCCGACGCACTGCGGTCGGGATACGGCTCGGTGCTCGTCTCCCGGCTACACGCCGGGACGATCGATCCCGCATCGGCCGCGCTCTCGAGCCCTCGGCGGATTCTGTCGCCGCTCCTTCGCATGACTGACTGGTCGCCGTTCTATCGTCTCTCGACCGCGACGCTTGACGCTCTTGTTCGGCTCGGCGATACCCTCCGGGTCGATTGGATCGGGGACACGGCTGTTCGCCTGCTGTTGCTCATCGAGCGGCGCCACGGGGCGCGGACGTGCCTGGCAGGCGTAGCCGCTTCCGTTTGTGGTGACGGTGCCGAGGCTGCCCTCATCGTCGGTTGAGACCTTGGCGCGAGAAGTGAATCGGGCGTTACAGTTCCAGGGTGGTTCTGGTCGGTGACGCGGAGAGGGAACGAGCCGTCGTCATGCTGCGCGAGCACTTCGTTCGGGGAAGGCTGACGCTCGAGGAGCTCTCCGACCGCACCGAGCTCGTGCTTCGCGCGCGTTCCCGCCGGGATTTGCAGCGTGCCTGCGTCGGTCTGCCGCTGCAGACGGGTCAGGCGATCGCCCGGTCGGTCGTCCGCGGTGCCGCGGTGGTGTTGTTTACGGGGGCTTGGCTCGTTTTCAGCTGCGCCCTCGTCGTCGTGCTGGCGTTGACGGTTCTGATCCACGGCGCGAGCGCGGTCGAGCTCGCCGCGTTCCTGGTCGTCTGGCTCGTCCCGACGCTCCTGCTGTCGCGGCTGTGGCGCAGGGCGCTGCCGCGGCACGCCGCCTAGCGTCCGCGAATCACGCGCGACATCGTGCGCGCGTCGAGCACATGTGTAATACTGAACCGTATGGTTCAGTATCCGGACAGAGTGTCGACGTCGACGTCGCTTTCGCGGCCCTCGCCGACCCGACACGGCGTGCCGTGCTCGAGCGGCTCGGCGCCGGGAGCGCGACGATCAGCGAGCTCGCCGCACCCTTTGGCATGTCGTTGACCGGGATGAAGAAGCACATCCGGCTGCTCGAGGACGCGAACCTTGTCGCAACGGAGAAGGTCGGCCGTGCCCGCACCTGCGCGCTTGCGCCCTACGCCTTCGAGGGAATCAGTACCTGGCTGCAGCGGCTCGACCGCTTCGCGCAGGTTGTCCAACGTACGAAAGGAGCACGATGAGCACCAGTGTCACGACCCCGAACGAGCTCGAGATCCGCGTTGAGCGGACCTTCGATGCACCGCGCGCGCATGTCTTCTCCGTCTGGACCGATCCGGCGCTGATCCCCGAATGGTGGGGGGACGGCACGGTCGTCGAGGAGATGGACGTGCGTCCCGGCGGCACCTACCGTTTCCGAACGGCGTACGGCCTCGTCGAGGGCGAGTTCCGTGAGGTCGAACCACCGGCGCGTCTGGTGCAGACGTTCATGGGGCACGTGCAGACGCTCGTGTTCGAAGATCTCGGTGAGCAGACGAAGCTGACGCAGACGATGGTGTTCGACACGACCGAGCAGCGGGACACCACCATGCAGTACGGCGTCGAAGAGGGTGCGAAGGCGGGGTTCGCACGTATCGACGCGCTGCTGGCGAAGATCACCGCGTAACGGCACCGGGAGGGCGCGGCGCTCGTGCTCACGACGCCGCGCTCGTCTCCCGCCCCGATCGGACGATCACCACCACCGCCTCCGGGCTCCCAGCCAGGCCGAGATCAGCGTCGCGAACGCCAGCCCGCCGATCACACCACGCGTGAGGCTCTCGCCACTGGCGAAATAGGCGATTACACCGAAGCCGAGCGCAAGCACCAGGAAGAGCCAGGGTTGACGAATGTCGCGGAGCATGGGGGCAAGTTACTCGGGCACCTGTCAAGGGAAGTTGTGGCTTTCCCCGCCGGTCTGGTGCGTAGGCGCTTGCTAAGCCGCCTCGACCCGGGAGGAGAAACGGGATCCGGCCGAGCGACGGGACCTCTGCGCGCGAATCGGTTTTCGTCCTAGGCAATGACGGGGAGGGGTCATCCGACAGCCGTGATGCGAGCGTTGGCAGCGGATCCGGGGTTTGATGATTGGGGGCTCATTGACTGACCTGGGGCTCCTGAAGGCGACGGAGTCCGCGCCGGATCTCCGCATCCTCCCCGACGCCACCGTGCTGAAGATCGGGGGGCAGACGATCATGGATCGCGGCCGTGCAGCGGTCTACCCCGTGGTCGAGGAGCTGGTCGCTGCGAAGGCGGATCACCAGCTGCTGATCGGGACCGGGGCGGGGACGCGGGCCCGGCATCTGTACTCGATCGCCGCCGGGGTGGGCCTGCCCACGGGCGTGCTGAAGGGGGGTGGGCTCGGCCGTTGCCGGCCAGAACGCCGAGATGCTGGGGTTGCTGATGGCCAAGCACGGCGTACCCGTGGTCGGGGGCGCCGGGATCTCGGCGATGCCGCTGGTCCTCGACCAGGTCCACGCCGTGATCTTCGCCGGCATGCCGCCGTACGGCACGTGGATGCGTGTCTCTGAGCAGGGACTGATCCCGCCGTACCGGACCGACGCGGGCTGCTACATGGTGGCCGAGAACTTCGGGTGCAAGGCCATGG
The DNA here is from genome assembly GCA_963722065.1 of uncultured Thermoleophilia bacterium. Classification (GTDB taxonomy): domain Bacteria; phylum Actinomycetota; class Thermoleophilia; order Gaiellales; family Gaiellaceae; genus PALSA-600. Next base: position 4,418 of record CAVRMI010000031.1, read on the forward strand.
TCTATGTCAAGGACGAGAACGGGTTGTACAGCGCGAACCCCAAGACCCATCCCGATGCCGAGTTCGTCCCGGAGATCACGGTCGACGAGCTGAAGGCCCGGGGCCTGCAGGACTCGATCATCGAGTTCCCCGTCTTCGACCTGATGAAGTCGGCCCGGCACGTCCGGTCCGTGCAGGTCATCAACGGGCTCGTCCCGGGGAACATCTCCCGCGCCCTCGCCGGCGACCACGTCGGCACGATCATCACCGCTGACTGAGGAGGACTTCGATCATGACCACCGCTACGACGGGGGCGAAGCACGTGGAGTCGCTGCTCGCCCGCCAGACCCTCCTCGACACCGACCTGACGCGGCCGGCCGCTGCCCGCGACCCCATCCGCCTGCTGCCCTGGCTGAGCGTCGTCAATGTCGGCGGGCGCTCGATCATGGACCGCGGAGCCGACGCCATCCTGCCGCTGGTCGACGAGTTCCGCCGGGTCCTGCCCGAGCACAAGCTGCTCATTCTCACGGGTGCCGGCATCCGCGCCCGCCACATCTTCAGTGTCGGGCTCGACCTGGGCCTGCCGGTCGGGAACCTGCAGGGACTGGCCTCCACCGAGTCCGGCCAGAACGGAAGCATCCTGGCCAACCTGCTCGCCAACGACGGCGTCTCCTACGTCGATCACGGCGTGGTCGGAGGCCAGCTGTCCATTCATCTCGCGAATACCCAGGCTGTCGTCAGCGCCGCGTACCCGCCCTACAACGCGCATGAGTTTCCGCCGGCCGCCGGGCGCATCCCCATGCACCGGGGCGATACCGGCGCGCTCCTGATTGCGGATGCCCTCGGGACCCGCCGCCTCGTCATCCTCGAGGACGTCGACGGCGTCTACACGTCGATCCGAATCAAGGATCGGCCGACCTCATCCCCAAGACGACTGCCCGGGCTCTGCTCGACGGCGGCCCGGCGACGCTGCCCGTCGACCGGACGTTCCTCGATGTGCTCCAGACCGCCCGGCACATCAACGCCGTTCAGGTGGTCAACGGCCTGGTCTCCGGCAACCTGACCCGGGCGCTACGCGACGAGCACGTCGGCACGATCATCCGGTCGAGCTGACGCACTCTCCGAATCTCTGATGCGACGACGGGGCGGGGCCGATATGGCTCCGCCCAAGAAACTCCAACCTCCCGCCGCCTGTCGCACGGGCATTCGGTCTGGGGCCTCTCGCCCGCCGTGGCTCGCGGCGGCATGGCTGTTCGGGACGTGTCTGGGGACTGTCCCCTGTCGTGGCTTGCCGGGACGTGTCTGGGGACTGTCCCCTGTCGTGGCTTGCCGGGACGTGTCTGGGGACTGTCCCCTGACGTGGCGTTCCGGGACCTGTCTGGGACGGCCCCCGATTAGAGGTTCTAAGCCGTTTCGATCAGACGGCGGCGGCGCGGGTGCTGTCCAGCACCAGCTCGGCGATCTGGATCGCGTTCAGTGCGGCGCCCTTGCGGAGGTTGTCGCTCGCCAGGAAGAGCGCCAGGCCGCGGTCCACGGTCGGGTCGCGGCGGATGCGGCCGACGAGCACCTCGTCGATGCCCTTCGCCTTCCCGGGCGAGGGGAACTCGTCCAGGCGGATCGAAGGTGCGCTTCCGAGAATCGCGGTTGCCTGCTCGGCGGTCAGCTCGTCGTCGGTCTCGATCCAGATCGCCTCGGCGTGGCCGACCATCACCGGCACGCGGACGCAGGTTGCCTGGATCGGAAGGTCGGGGAGCTCCATGATCTTCTGGGTCTCGGCGCGAAGCTTCGACTCCTCGTCGAACTCCACGCCGTCGAACTCCCAGTCCATGCGAAGGTCGTGCTCCGCGGAGTGCTCGTTCGCGAGGCGGTCCATCGCCTGCGCGCCGGCCCCGGAGACCGACTGGTAGGTCGCCACCCGGACGCGGGTCAGGCCGGCTGCCTCGTGGAGCGGCTTGAGGACACACGTGAGCGGGATCGTGCAGCAGTTCGGGTTGGCGATGATGCTGCCGTTGCCGACCGCGCGCACTCCGTTCACCTCGGGGACGACAAGGGGGATCCCATCCTGGAGCCGGTAGGCAGACGACTTGTCGATTGCGATCGCGCCGCTCTCGACCGCGTACGGGACGAGCTCGCGCGAGGCCCCGGTGCCGACCGAGAAGAGAAAGATGTCGACGTCGCTCGTCGCGAGCGCCTCGGGCGTCGCCTCCTCGACGAGGTGGCCGCCGACCTCGGTGCCCGCCGAACGCGCCGAGGCGAAGACGCGTACGTTCTCGAAGCCGTGCTCGCCGAGCAGGCCGAGCGTGACCTTGCCGACGGCGCCCGTGCCGCCGACGACGCCGATGCGTGTGTCGCGCGCCATGTTCCTAGGTTAGCGTCGAGCCGGAGCGGTGGCGCCGGCCGAGAGGATGGTCTCCGCTCGGCCGCTCGTCGAAGGATCGGACGAGCGTCGCTGCAGCCAGATCCCCACCGCGCCCGCGACGAGCGCGCCGGCCGCGCCGAGCACCAGCCCCGAGCGTGGGCCGACCGTCGAGGCGAGCGCGCCGACCACGAGCGCGCCGAGCGGCGTCGTTCCCATGTAGACGAGTTGGTAGAGCGACAGGATCCGGCCTCGCATCTCGGGTGCAGCGGCAAGCTGCAGCGAGGACTGCACCGAAGCCGAGAACAGGACGCTCGCCGCACCGACGGCGATCATCGCCACGAGGAACACGGCAAGGTCGTCCACGACGGCGGCCGCGCCGAGCGCCACCCCGAACGCGACCGACGACCAGGCGACCATCCGCTGCGTCACGCTCGTACGCGTGCCGGAGACAAGCGCGCCGCCGAGCGCGCCGACGGCGAGGAAGTTGACCATCAGCGCGTAGGTCGTGGCGCTCCCACCGAACGTGAACCGGGCGACCGCCGGCAGCACGACCGTGAAGTTGAAGGCGAGCAGCCCGACGACCGCCATCATCCCAAGCGGAACCCGCAGCTCGGGCGTCCGCGCCGCGACCGCCAGGCCCTCGCGAAGCTGGCCCTTTCGCCGCGGCAGGACCGGGGCGGGGGTGAGCTCGGCGGGGCGCATCAGAAGCAACATCCCGACCATGAACAGGAAGGTCAGCGCGTTCAGGATGAAGCACGGCGCGAGACCGAGGGTGGCGATCACGACCGCCGCGATCGCCGGGCCGATCAGGCGGCCCGCCTGGATGATCGAGGCATTCAGCGACACGGCGTTGACGACCGCATCGCGGCCGACCATCTCGGTCACGAAGCTCTGGCGAGCGGGGTTGTCGAATGTGTTGATCACGCCGCGGAACAGCACGAGCACGTAGACCATCCAGATCTGCGCGGCACCGCGTTCGGCCACGGCCCAGAGGATGAGCGGGGGAATCACCTGGGCGAGCTGGGTGCAGATCAGGAGCCGGCGCTTCGACACGCGGTCGGCAACGAGGCCGCCCCAGGGGCCGAGGAAGAGATACGGGAGAGTCTGCAACGCGGTGGTCACGCCGAGGGCGAACGCCGAGCCCGTCAGCCGGAGGACGAGCCAGGCGATCGCGACCTGCTGCATCCAGCTGCCCGAGACCGACACGACCTGGCCCAGGAAGTACAGCCGGTAGTTGCGGATCGAGAGCGATCGGAGCGCGAACCGGAGCCTGGCGATCATTCGTCCTCGTCGATCAGGCGGAGGAGGAGCACGGCGGCCCGCTCGAGAACATCGAGCTCCTCGGGAGAGGCGCTCACGATCAGCGTCGTGAGGTAGGCGTTCTTGCGGGCTTGCCTGAGCTCGCGAAGCGCGGAACCGCTTTCCGAGAGCGAGATCAGATACGAACGGCCGTCGGCCGGATCGGGAGAGCAGTCGACGAGCCCTGCGGCCGCGAGCTTTTCGACGAGCCGCGTCATCGTGGGCCGGCTGACGCGCTCGAGGCTCGCGAGGGCGCTCGGGCTGATCGGCCCTTCGCGGGCGATCGTGGCGAGCACGGCTGCGCGGGACGGGGACAGCTCGTGTCCGGCCTGCTGGCGAAGCCGGCGGCTGCTGCGCGCGAGCGCCAGCCGGAGCAACTCCGCCGTCGACTCGCGGATATCTGTTTCAGCCCTGATAGTTGTCTATGCTAACGACCCTCGCAGGGTCGCCGAGC
>CAVRMI010000032.1:0-14348 GCA_963722065.1 uncultured Thermoleophilia bacterium
GAATGGTGCGCCGCGAACGACCCGCCGAAGGGGGAGCCCCGGCGTCACACCCCTCAAGGGAAGCGGCGACGAGGCCGATTAGGGCAGACTAAGAAGGCTGGATCACGGGAACGGAGGAATCGATGGTAGGTGGTCTCCGGGCTTCGCACTCGAGCTCCCCGCTCTCGAACGAGGAGCATGAGCTGCTCGCTGCGACCGTCGGTGACGGGCGATACCGCGTGCTCACCCGTTGGCCGCTGACGGTCGCCTTTGCGCCACGGGCCTGGCTTCCGGGACTCGCCGGTGCACTGCTTGCGTTCGGAGAGCTTCACGGGCGAGGCCTTCTTGCCGGGCTCGGTGCCGCGGCAATCGCGGGAGTCGCGCTACTGCTCGGTATCGCGGTTCACGAGGCCGGGCACCTCTTCGCGAGTCAGGGTGTGCTCGGCGTGAAACCGCGGATGCTGCTGATGCGCTCGAGCGGCGGCGTCTCGATCGTCGAGGGCCGCTTCACGGAGCCGCGCGGTGCGGCGCGTTTCGCCGCCGGCGGCCCGATCGCCACTCTCGTCTTCACCGCTGCCCTCGTCGCCGCCGGCCTGCTCGTCCCGGCCGGAGCGTTGAGCGTCGGTCTACTTGTGCCGGCGGTCCTCAACGGCGCGATGCTCGGAGTCAATCTCCTTCCCGTCGCGCCGACGGACGGTTACGCGCTCTTCCGCTCCGCGGTCTGGGGGGAGGTGGGGAGCCGGGCTGAGGCCGACCGGCGCGCGATCGCCTGGAGTCGCGTCGTGATCGCTGTCGGGCTCTCGATCTCGATTCTCGTGTTCGCGACGAACAGGCTCTACGGCGTGCTCACGATCGTGATGCTGATCAGCTTCACGGCCCAGCATCACATTGTCGCCGGGGGCGAAAGCGGCTAGCTGAAGTTCCTGAGCACGTTTGGTTCATCCTCCAGGCAGCGCAGGGGAAAGGCCGGGACACCAAGAACTGCAAGCACACCCAGGAGCAGGAGGTCACGGGTCAGCACGAGCCAGGCGAGATGCCCGTGGTTGACATAGTCGTAGTAACGGTTGGGAAACCAGAACTGGCCGGCGACGGCCGCGACCCCGACGCAGCTCATCGCGGCGATGCCGCGCCGCCCGCGGACAAGAACAACGAGCGGGACGAGCCAGATCATGAACTGCGGTGAGAGCACCTTCCCGAGGATCACGAACGCGACGATGCAGGCAGCGGCATAGCGGACGAGCCGGGCGCTCTCGGCCGGGGCCGCGGGCCGAGCCGATCCAGAGCGAGAAGCAGGACGGCGATCAGGATGAGCGTGAAGATCACCTCGACCGTGGCTTGCCCGCCCAGGTTGAGCGAACCGGTGGACGGCACGATCGTCGGGTGTCCGAACGTCTCGATCAACGCACCGGGCAACGTCTCGATCTGGAGGGGACGGGTCAACTGCCTCCAGAGACTCGATGAAAGTCCGCCGGGGGACAGTGCCAGGAACGGCAGCACAACTGCGGCGCCGAGCGCCGCTGCGATCCCGGCTGCACGCACCAGCGGGGCACCACCGCGGCGGCGGAGCGTCCAGACGACCGCGAGCGGCACGAGGACGACCGCGAACACCTTGATCGTGATCGCAAGGGCCAGGGCGGCCCAGCCGAGACGGTGTCGTTGCCGCACAAAGGCCGCAAGCGCTCCGACAACGAACGCCGTCGGCCAGAAGTCGAAGTGCGTAGCGACGAGCGAGCCGAGCAGCAGAGGCGAGACAGCCACGAACGGGAGCGCGTACCGAGGAGCGCTGGCGAGGGTCAGGAACGCGATGCACAGAACACCGGAGATCGCCATCAGCCAGCTGAAGTCGCGCCGATAATGCCGCTGGCTGACCGTCGGGGCGACGAACACCGGCAGCGCGCCGGGCGGAGATCCAGCCAGAAGTCGCGATACGGGACCTCGCCGTCCTGGATATCCGATCCGTAGATCTGGTACAGGCCGACATCGACGATGCTCGGCTTCGAGTAGAAGCCGAGGCCGATCAGACCCCTACAGGTAGAGGAACACCGGCGCTCTTGGCTGCGTAATTCTGAACTTGGTGCCGCCGTTTCGACCACGTCTGCTGGACGATCCGCTCCTGCTTGGTGAGCGGGTGGGCGACTATCGGCACCGGCCCGACGAGCCGCGGGGTCCCCGGAGCGATCGCGACGAACGGAAGAACCGCTACCTGGCAGGTAGAGCCACGACCAATGCGTCAGCACCGACTCGAAGCCGATCAAGCAGCGCGCCCGTGTACGCGGCCATGCGAAGCGGGCTCCGGCGCCGCGGCCACCAGGCGAGCGCGATCGAGCCGGCCACGCAGCGCCCGAAGAGCACGCGTTGCACCCAGCGGAGGTTCGGCAGCCCCTTCGCGTGGTACTGGCGCCAGTCCCAGAGCGAGAACGGCGAGGCGCGGCCGAACTGGTAGGCGAAGGTGTGGTCGTAGAAGTACATGGGACCGCGTGCAGCGGAGACGGGTCGAGGAGCAGGATCGCGAACGACAGCGCCGTGCCGCCGAGGAAGCCCCAGACGAAGCGTGATCGCGGCTGCCACGCCCGCGCGTCCGGATAGGCGGACCACAGCGGGACGACGACGAACGAGGCGAACTTCGCCCACGCGGAGAAGGCCGCGAACAGCCCTCGTTCGAACGGCGACGTGAGGAAGTAGAAGCCCCAGACGAGCAGCGCCGGCGCGATCAGGTCGTTCGTGTTGGAGTCGACCAAGTATCGCGTGAAGGGCCAGGCCACCCAGGCGGAACCAGAACACGCGCCGAGTCGCGGGCCGCCGAACCGTACCCCGACGAACCACAGCCCGATGATCGTCAGCAGGTCCCAGAGAATCGTGGTGAAGTGGGCCATCGGTAAGAACCAGAGGCCGCTCCAACCGAGGAAGATGTAGCCCGGCACGTAGGCGAGGTAGGCCACAGGGCCATACGTGTCACCTTGCGGATCGGCCGCCTCGCAGCGGCCGTTCGTCTGGATGTGGTCGCGGACCTCTCCCGACGCGTCGGCTGGGCCGCAGTCGGGCCTTCCGTCTTCGACGGGGAAGTTGCCGTACGGATCCTGGAACCGCGCGATCCGTTCGGCGCCGATCACTCCGGAGAGCCCGACGTCGATCACGTTCGAGTGATTGATGTTCAGGTCGACCCGGTAGCCGGCGAGGCAGAGCGTGGCCGCCACGAGAACCCAGGTCGGCCATACGACGGATCCGCGAGAGCCGCGATCTCGGTGCGCGATCCAGAGGCAGCGTCCGATCAGCCAGGCGAAGCCGGGATACACGAGGGAGATCGCCGCGAAGATCCGGCCGTGGTTGAAGAACCAGAGCGAAGGCGAGAACGAGAGGAGTGCCAGCAGGTCGACGGTTCTGAACGAGAGCGGCCTGCGCCAATCGACGAGCCCGAGTAGGAACGCCACGCAGAAGATGAGCCAGGTCTGCCATTCGTTGATCTGCTTTCCGCCGAACCCGTTCCCACCGCGTGCCATGCCCCAGGCAACCTGCGGGCCCGTGAACGCATCGGTCACTTGTCCCGTCGCGTCATTCACCTTGCCGGTGGCGATCTCGCCGGCTGGCCCGTAGAAGACGTTGACCTGCCACACGCCCGCCGTGAGTGTTGCGTCGGTCGTTACGCCGGAGGGGTAGCGATGCAGCCAGCTCGCGACCTTCGGGTACGCGAGCACGATCTGTGTCGCGCGCGCGTCAGTGAGGCGTGACGGCGGTGCCGCGGGGGTTGTCGTCGTGTCGTCGCCGTGGTCGCCCCGGAGGCGGCCGAAGCTGCCGAGGTCGCGGTGGAACCAGCCGGGCCCGCGGCGCGAGTGCCGGAAGCCAACACCAATGCGGCACTCGCGGCGAGCAGCACTGCCGCCGTAAGGAGAGCGCGTCTCCACCTCAAGCCTTGCGTCGAGTCGACCGCGGCTCGTCCTCGACGTTCTGGCAGCACGGTCAAGCCAGGGTAACGGGCTGGGCGAGACCATCGAGCCGCTGAACCTCGTCCAGGGTGATCCAGGCGGGAAAGTGTCCGCTGCGTCGGCGCGAATCGTCCTGGCCTTCCCGCAAGAAGGCCAGGACCTCGACACCATCGGCATCGCTACGAGTCTTCTCAAGCTGAAAGGCGGCGTTCCGGACGAGCAGAGTTTGCGGGTCGAAGCGCCGGCGGGTTGGGGGGCCAGCGCTCTCCCTGATCGCCGGAACGCCGCAAGTTAAGATTTGCATGCGCGTCAACGCTCCGCAAGAAGGTGCTGCTCGAACCTTCTGACCAATCCTTCTAGTCGAGGGTTAGCGTCAACCCATCGCGTGTTCAGCCTTCCCGCTGCTCGCGCCGAACTGTCCCGATGACTCGAACGGCGGGCCGCGCCGGCTACAGCAGAATCGAGTAGGCGAGGCGCTCGCTGCAGCCGCGGGCGAGCAGGCCGCAGGCGAGGTGCAGGTCGACCTCGGGGTGTGTCGCGAGCACGTCCGCAACTACAGCCGAGTACCCGGCTCGTTCCAACTCCTCCATCCGCCAACAGTAGATGTCGGCAGGGTCTTCGGCCCGAGTCGAGAGCCGCTCGCCCTCGCGAAGCTCGCCGGTGACAGCCTGTTCGTACATCGTTGACCCCTTTCGATCGCTGAAGCGCATCCGTGCTCGGGTAGAGCGATCGGCGCGCCGCACCAAAATTGAGCCTCGCCGTCGGTCCACTCCCCGGAGGCGATCGGTTAGCGGGACGGATGCGGTCAAGACGTTGCCCGACCTGTCCAAATGAGCCACTTGTCAGGGCCGAGTCCGGTCCGGCAAACTTCGCCACATGTTGGGGCCCTGGCTATTTGGGGACCACGGCCCGTACCAGGAGCCGATCGAGTCGCGCTGGGCGTTCGACGAGTTCGACGACAACGACATCGAGGCGGAGTTCGACAAGCTCTGCTTCCAGACCGATCCCTTGATCCGCCCGCTCGCGGCGGACAAGCACGAGGCGTGGGCGGCAGCGATGCTCGCGACCGCCGGCGGCGACCCGAAGCAGATCGAGATACGCAGCTGGAAGCCGGAAGGCGACGTGCCGTACGTCACCGCGCGGATCCTCGGCGAGGACTACGACTGATCCGGAGGCCCGAAATCGGCACCCCGAGGGGCTCCGAGGGCCCTGGGGACCCTCGCAGGCTTCGGAAGGGCAAGATGTCAGGCCGCGCCGGGTGCCTTGAGCGCCGCCCGAACGTGGGCGGCGTTCGCGCTTGCCGCCGACGCCGGTCGCGTCGAAACCGTTCCGCCGGCACCCGGGCACGGCCCCCGAGCCGGTCCGAGTCCTCCCTGGATCGACCCTCGTCACGCGGTGAGTCCTTACCACGGGACCCTCAGGCTCTCCCTCCTTTACGCACCTCTCAACAGGCCCCGCAGAGCTCTGTCCCCGGACATCTGTTCTGAACAGCCCGGGCTATCCTCCCTATCTTGACCGAAGGGGTGTCCCCCTTTTTTCCCTCTTTTCTTTTACCCCCCCCCCCCCGCCCCCCCCCCGCTTTGCGCAACCCCCCAACCCCCCCGGTTTCCCCCCCCGGCCCCGGCCCCCCCCCCTCCTCCCCGGCCGCCGTCGCACCCGCCCCGCCCCCCCCCGCTCCCCCCTCTCCTCTCCCCTTTCTCCCCCCGGCCACCCGCGGCCCCTCTCTCTCCCCCCCCCTAAGGCGCGAGAACCCCGTCGTCTCAAGCCTGTCGTGTCATGCCCCGCTTTCGCCATGACTGTGGCTGCCTGCTGGATTGCGGTGAGGATGCGCGCGTAGGTCCACAGCCACGTGCCCTTCTCTCCGCTCTATCTCATCCTCGGTCTCGTTCTTGGTGGTGGTCACAGACGGCGGCCTCGATCACCCTCCCTTTCTGGCAGCAGCCGCAGTGCCCACCTGATTCACCATGAGTCCTCAACGATCACGCCCGGCGCCCGTCCTCCCCGCCCGGCAGCCAGAGGGCCGGAACCCTCAGCTGTCATCTCCTCCCGCTCACGGCGCCACGGGCAGAGACCCTCTCCCTCCCGACAGAACAAGCACGCCCCGGCGACCCACCCAACCGCCCGCCACTCTCTCGCGCGCGCGTACAACCCGCACGCCGGGCAGCGCACCTTCTGTCGCGCGTCGGCTCGTCCTGGTTCATACTCGCGCTGATGTCGGAACGTGGGATCGCGGTAACCCAGCCCCGCCAGGAGCGAGCGGCGCAGGCCGACCCGGAGTCGCTCGAGCAGCTCGGGCCGGGCGGAGCCCCCGACACGGTCTGGTCCTGCTTCTCCAGCGCTCCGCGGGGAACGCCGCAGTGGCACGTGCTCTCCGACGCGCACCCGATCCGGGGGCGCCTCCAAGCCCACCTCCGGCAGCTCCCGGTGGTGTGTCGACCAGCACCTCGCGGAAGGTTCCGATCTCGAAGGACTTCCCGATCAAGCCGCCGACGCCGCTCGGGCCGATCGAGTTCGAAGGCATGGAGGCGACCGGCGAGCTCGAGTTCGAGCCTCCCGCGACGAGCCAGGCGCCGGCGGCTCCCACCGGTCCCAGCACCGACCTGAAGGTCTCGACGGTCGAGGGCGGCGGAAGCAGCGGCCCGGCCGTCGGCGGGGAGGCGAAGCTCGAGCACGCGTTCGGGGAGCGGGTTCTCGGTTACACGCCGAAGCTCTCGGGCGGGAGCAAGATCACGAACCAGGGCATCGAGATCGGCGCCGAGTTCGCGTTCGAGGGCCAGAACACCGCGGGCGCCCTGCAGTTCGGGATCCTCGACTGGAAGGCCGGGCAGGAGCCCAAGGTGGGCGTCGCCAAGTACGAGTCGAGCGGCAAGTGGTCGGCGCCCGCTGTCGAGATCCCCGGCTGGGGCGTCGGCAAGCTGACGTTCACCGGCAAGCTCGCGGCGGTCTTCCAGCCGAACTACAAGGAGATCGGCGAGTGGCTCAGCGAGCAGCTCGCGAAGGAGGTCGTGGTCGACCTGGCGTTCGACGCGTCGATCGCGCTCGTCGGGGTGGCGACGCTCGTGGCGACCTGGTACGAGATGGCCTACGCAGAGGCGGAGGGCAACGACGAGATGAAGGCCGCCCTGAAGGCGAAGAGCGACGTCCTCGCGTTCTGCCACGCCTACGCGAGCGTTCTGCAGGGTTTCGAGGCGAACAGAGCGGGGGCCGGCGCCCAGGGAGCGACCGCCGCGGAGGCCATCCTCGCGAAGGGCGAGGCGTCCACCGGGACCCCGCGGGCGGCCCTGACCGCGGCGGCCCAGAAGCGCGGCAAGGAAGGGCACGACTTCTCGCTCGAGGTCTACGACGGCGTTCGCAGCAGCGCGCGCGACGGGCTGAAGACCAAGTACGAGAGCGAGCACAAGGTGAAGAGCTTCCTCGTGCACCTCGCCGGGCAGGAGGGCGGCGGGCCGCTCGTGGGCTACTTCGACCAGCTCGTGCCTGCCGACCGGATGCCGGCCGACTAACGGCCGTGAGTCGTCACGCACGGCGGCGGCGCGACCCCGCGACAGGGGTGAGCCTTCTGCCATTCGTCGCGGGAAGGCAGCTTTCCCACCTTCCGCGCCGTCAGGACGCAGTCGGTGTGCGCGTGCCGTCGCCGGCTCGCGTCCCCCTCCGGGAGCAGGAGCATGTGCTCGCTCAACGCAGGCAGGAACCCGTCGCAGAGCGGGCAGACGTAGGTCGCCGGCTTCAGGTTCTGCGCAGGCCGAATCGTGAACCACCGGAACTGCTGCCACCGCTCGTCCATGGCGATGCCTCCCCGCCGCGCCGCGTTGCGACAGCTAATCGCCGGGCTTGCCGACGACGAGAGTGAGCCCGCGGAGGCCCTTGACCTCGAGCATCTCCCCGCGCCGGGCACCCGAGGAGCAGTAGGCGTTCCAGCTCTCGCCCTGGAGCCGGACCCGGCCCTCGGGCTCGATCGCCGAGAGAGCGGTGACCGGCTTGCCGATCAACGCTTCGCGTCCGACCACGACCGGCAAGCGGCGGCTCCAGCGGAGCCAGAAGGTCTTCTCCGCCACCTCCCACAGGATCACGGAGGCGACGAGCGCCACTCCCCACGGCGACGGCAGCACGAACAGTGCGAGCACGATCGTCAGGAGCGGAACGAACAGCACACGCAACACGGTACCCCGACGCGGTGCAATCTGCGACGCGGCCCCGCTATCGGCTGACGACGCAGTTGACGGTGTAGGTCGTGCCGGCGACGGTGACGCTCGCCGTGATCGTCGCGGTGCTGTTACCAGCGGAGAGCTTCGTGGTGAACGTCGCCGCGGACGTGGAGGCGCCGTTCAGGATCGTCACGCTCGCCGGCGAGCTCGAGCCGCGGCCGGTGGTGGTCTGGGCGATCGTGACCGTCGCCCCGGTGGAGTTGTTCGAGTCGGCATCGCTCGAGTCGACCAGGCGGACGTTCGCCGTGAACGTCCCCCTGTTGCCGACGCCGGTCGCGGTGCACGTGATTGCCGTCAAGGTGGTGGTGTCGCAGGCGAACGTGCCACCGCCGCTGAGCACGGCATTGCTCCAGTCGATCCCGGCCAGGCTCGAGGTGATGTTGAACGCGGCGCTCGTCGCTGCGGTGTAGGGATGGCCGCCGCCTGCGCCCGTCGTGTCGGTCGCGGTCAGCGTGTACCCGGTACCCACGTTGTTGATCGACACGGCCGCGAAGGTGGCGACACCGCTCACGACCGTCGCCTGGCCGCCGCCGGTCAGGGTGCCGGTGTTCGGGTTGGTGCCGATCCCGAGCGTCACCTTCGTCGCGTTGTCGGTCGTCACCACGTTGCCGTTCGCGTCCTCGACCGCGACCGTGATCGGGGGTGCGATCGCCAGGCCGGCGGCGGCGGTCGTCGGCTGCTGGGTGTAGGCGAGCTTCGTCGCGGCGCCCGGGGTGATGTTGAACGTCGAGCTCGTGGCCCCCGCGAGCGGGTGGATGCCGCCCGTCCCGGTCGTGTCGGTCGCAGCGAGCGTGTAGCCGGCGCCCGTCTTGTCGATCGAGATGCCCGCGAACGTGGCCGTGCCGCTCGCCGCCGTCTGCTGCAACGTCCCCGACAACGTCGCCGAGCCCGGATTCGCCCCGATCGCGAGCGTCACCTTCGTCGCGCTGTCCGTCGTCACGACGTTGTTGTTCGCATCGAGGACCTGCACCGACACGGACGGCGAGATCGCCACGCCGGCAACCGCGTTCGCCGGCTGCACATTGAAGGCCAGATGCGTCGCGCCCCCGGGGTGATGTTGAACGTCGAGCTCGTGGCCCCCGCGATCGGATGGATGCCGCCGGTCCCGGTCGTGTCGGTCGCTACGAGCTTGTAGCCGGTGCCGGTCTTGTCGATCGAGAGCCCGCGAACGTCGCAGTGCCGCTCGCCGCCGTCTGCTGCAACGTCCCCGACAACGTCCCCGAGCCCGGGTTCGTCCCGATCGCGAGCGTCACCTCGTCGTGCTGTCCGTCGTCACGACGTTGTTGTTCGCGTCGAGGACATGCATCGTCAGCGACGGCGAGATCGCAGCGCCGGCGACCGCGTTCGCCGGCTGCACGTTGAAGCCAGATGCGTCGCCGTCCCGGGCGCGTAGGTCACGGTCGCCTGTGTCTGGGAGGCCGTCCCGCTCTTACCGCGGCTGCCGCCCAGGGTCGAGATGAAGAGCCGCTTCCGGTCGCGGTCGGCGCGGTCACCGTGGCCGTGTACGTGCCGTTCCCGACGTTCGTCACAGCGCCGATCGCCCCCGTCCCCGACTGCTTCGTGATCGTGACGGTCGAGCCGCCCGTCGTGAGGTTGTTACCGAAGGCGTCCTTGGCCAGCACCGCGAGCACCTGGGTCGCCGTCCCGTTCGCCGTGATCGACGAGTTCACTGGAGTCAGCGTCGACTGGGCGGCGTTTGCCGCAGCCGGGGTGATCGCAATGGTGGTCGTGCCCCACGACGACGCCCCGTTCTTGGCGGTGAGGGTCGTCGAGGCGGAGGCGGTCTCGTCGCCGTAGTAGACGGAGGCGGTCGATGCCGTTGGCGAAGGTCGCCGTTCCGGATCCGCCGAGAGTTCCGCTACCGCCGCTGGTGGCGCTGAAGAAGCCTCCGCTCGAGGGGCTGGTCAGCGTCAGGCTCGTCGTCCCGCTGCTCGTGGCGTTGTTCCCGAACTGATCCTGGAGCTGGAAGGCGAGCTCGCGTCGCGGTCGCGCTGGCGGTGACGCTCGCAGGCGTCGGGGTGATCGCGAGCTTGGCTGCGGCTCCAGCAGTGATGTTGAACGCGGTACCGTCCGCCGCAGTGAGCGCGCCGTCGGTTGCATGCAGCACGTAGCCCGTGCCGGTCTTCGTGATCTGGCAGCCGGAGAAGTCGGACGCCGAGGCCGCACTCTTCGGGTTCGCCGCGCAGCTGCCGATCGTCGCGCCGGAGGTCCCGGTCCCTGCCTTGATCGCGATCGTCACCGAGCTGCTGTTGCTCGTGACCGTGTTCCCGTACGTGTCCTGAACCGTCACCTGGGGCTGTGGGTTCAACGCGTTGTCGGCGCTCGTGGCTCCTGGGGAGACCGTGAAGGCGAGCTTGGTCGCAGTGCTCGGGCTGACGGTCTCGCTCTGGGTGCCTGAGGTGAGCACCCGCGTGATCGGCGGCCGTGATCGTCGGGCTGCCGGCGATCGTGTCGCGGTAGCGGAAGCTCGCGCTCGAGGTCCCCGCGGTGATCGTGACCGAAGTAATCGTCGCCGAGTCGCCGTGTTACGGAAGAGGCCCGCAGAGGAGCTCGTCGTCATGTCGACGGTCGTCGTGCCCATCGTGACCGGGTTGTTCGAGGAGTCGTCGCGCTCGACGGTGATCGTGCCGCTCGTCGCTCCCGCGGTGAAGGTCTGGGCGGTCGACGTGATCCTCAGCTTGGAGCTCACGGCGGTCGTGGTAAAGCTGGACGTGCTGCTCCCGCTGTTTCCCGCGGCGTCGCCCTGGGTGACCTTGATCGTGTACTGTGTCCCGCCCGAGAGCGCGGTCGAGACGTTCACCGTCCAGGCGCCGCTGGCCACGGTGACACCGGAGAACGCCTGGACCGGCGCTGACGGTCGTGTCGGTGCCGAGGTAGACCGCCACGTCGACGGTGCCGTTGTCGGCGCTATGGCTCGAGTCGGCCGGGTGAGCTCCAGCCGTGCCGGTGAACGTCGGGGTGACCGAGACGCCCGTCGCGCCCGCGGCCGGAGCGGTCACGGTCGGACCGGATCAACCGTGTCGACCAGGACCGGGCCGCTCGTCGCGGTCGTCGTCCACTGGCCGTAGACCGCGGCGACCGTATAGGTGTAGGTGCCGTCCGTCGCCACGACATCACTGCACGAGAGCCCCGTCACAGGTGAGGCGAGAGAGCCGCAGACCGCCGTGCTGCCGCTGCGAACGACGTAGTAGCCCTGAACCGCTCCCCCGCTCGCAAGCGTGGCCGCGCCCCACGGGATCGTGACGTGGCCGTCATTGGAGTAGGCCGGGACAGTCGGGCTCGAGGGAGCCCCGATCGAGCCGGCCAGCGACTTGCCGTTGCTGCCACCCGTCGTGGAAGCGGTCAGATAGGCAAGCCCGATGGTTGTGAGGCCGAGCGCCGCGACCAGGCCGGCTGAGAGCACCATCAGCCTCCTGAGGCCCGCGTGCCTTCGCGGGATCGGGCGCGTCGCGGCTGTGCGCCCGTCTCGACCGAGCAGCCGGAGACCGGCGGCCAGCCACGCCCAGGGCGCCTTCAGGAGCAAGGTCACGGGCCCGCCTTGAGATAGACCGTGAAGGTGGCTCCCTGGCACGCGTTCACCGCGGCGGCGCTCATCGAGATCGCGTTGCTCAGATCGACCTCCAGATGACCGCTGGCGGGTATCACGAAATCGGCGCCGCCGTTGGTCTGAGGTCCGTTGAAGCTCAGTGACGCGAGGTTGCAGCCGGAATGGGCGGCGTCGACGGCGAACCCGTTCGTCGGTTGCCCGGTATCGAGGATGACCGAGGAGAGATGAACCACGAACGAGTTCGGGTTCGTGATCGTCGCAACCACGTCCGCGCTCCCGGCTGGGTACAGGCCCTGCTGCGGCGGAGTCGTCCCCGGGCTGATCGTCACAGCCTGCGGGGTTGCGGCTGTTCCGGAGCCCGAACCGCTACCGGTAGCGGTGAAGAAGGCCAGCGCCCCCACAGAAGCAACCAGAAGAGTGGCGACCGGGACCAAAGCGACGGCCACCTCCTGCCCTTCTTCTCGCTGATCGCCGCCCGGCCTCGGACCGGGCCGGTTCTCGAGGTCGCCCGGCGCTCGCCCGGCGGATGCCGATTCGATCCACCCGCTTACGAGTCGGCCCGGCGAACCCGCCTCGCGGCGACGTCCTGCCAGAGCTGATACCTCGGGTCGTCGACCGGCGGCTGCCATCGTGGCCCAAACGAGACGCCGACGTCGATCCCGAGCCGCTGCAAGATCGAGGCGAACGGCGTCAAGATCAGGCGAAGAAGCCTCGCGGTCGAGCCTGCATGCCAAGCGCTCGAGCCTGTCTTTGTTGTCGGCGGCAACATCTGGTCGCGCTAACCGGCGGCGCTCGTCCAGTTGATCGTGAATGTCTTGTTCGCGCAGACGTCCTGGTTCACGCCGTTTTCGATCAGCGCCACCCTCGAGGTGTAATCGTGCTCACCCGGCGCAAGGAGCCCCAGCGCCGCGATCGGTGCGATCCGGAAATTGGCGCGCCCGGAGCAGCCGGCGTTGTTCGCGACGACGCCTCTGATCGTGCCGACGTAAAGCTTCCCGCGGCCGTTGTTGAAGACTCGGACCTTCACCCTGATGCCGTCTCTGAGACGGGCGACCGGGTAAAGCAGGCCGACTGACAGTGCTCGAGATCGTGATCGCACCGAGCCGGCCTGACACCGCGATCTTGCTGCTGCCGGTACCTCCACGGCGCTTCTCGATCAGCAACAGGCTGTACTCAGCGATAGCTGTTGCGACGGCTGCCAGCAACCAACCAGTAACACCTTTCCGCTCCGCAAATCCCAGACTCTCATCTCGCTTCCTTTTTCCTTGTTCGCCGTCTTCGCGGCGACTGGATAGGAAATGGGGGAGCGGCCATAGCCGCTCCCCCACTCGATTGCTGCCTAGCCGATGGCGTACGAGAGGTTGACCGTTGCTCCCTGGCAACCGTCCTGCTTGACGCGGCCGTGTCGTTGAACTTGATCGTCGGGCCTGGACCAGGTGACGGTCGTCTCCGGACTACCGACGGGCCCACCTCCTTGCCAACAGTCGCAACCGGATTGGCAAGCGTGTAGTCGGTCTCGAGAGCAGCGCTCCGGCCGGAGCGGTGCCGGACTTCGGTCACGGCTGGCGATGCTCGCCGTCACGGCGTTCACATACTCCGGCTGTCCGGTCGTGTTGGTGAAGTTGCCGGTGAGCGTCTCGCGCCGTGTCACCGGGATGCATGTTCGAGATCACCGAGGTCTGGTTGACGGTGATCGCCGCCGACGTGCCCGTCGCAGCGGTTCCCGTCCCCTGATCCCGTTGCGGGTCCAGTACGCATAAGCGCCAACGGCCGCGGCGAGCACAGCGATAACCGCGACGACGGCAATGCTCTTCTTCGACTTGATGAACTTCATCGTTTTCCTCTCGTTGGAGATGTCTGGATTCGAGTCGCCGCGCCGGAGCAGATTCAGCCCGTCCGGACGGCACGTGTTCACGCGCCCCTGGTGGGGTGCGTACCGACGACGCGTGCCGAGCCGGTGCTCGGGACTTGCCGTGAAGCTGCAGCTGCGGCGACCCGCAGGCCGCCGTGAACTCAGGGAGGTCGTGATGCTGATTGGCTGTCGATGCGACGGCAGAGCGGCCGCGAAAACATGCGGCCCGCCGAGTGCAAGGTGGTGAGCGTCACGGTTCCTTTATCCCTCTATGTTATTCCCCCCACTACGGTCGAGCTGCAATGCGTTTGTGCCGCAGGCGAGGCTCGCTGTCCTCGACCTGAGACGGGACGCGTCACCGCGCCTCGTCCCGACCGATATCGCCCGAATGAAGCCACTTCTTCTCTATTCCCCTTAAGGGGTAGAAAGCCCTGGGCTGTGGCCCTGAAGTTCGAGCGGCGAGCCGCGCGGCCTTCGGGCCCGGATCGGCGATCGTCTACCGCGGGCCGGGGCAGTCCCAGCCTCTGCGCACGACCGGCCGCTTCGGCGAGCAGAACGCACGGGGAGGAAGCGGCTGCCGCAGGCTCAATGCCGGCGGCGCCGCCTCACTCCTCCGCAACCTGACGCAACCCACGCCAGGCACCCCCAACCCCGACTTCGGTGAGCTCACCGCGAGCGGCTGACGGCAAGACCGCCAGACCGTCCAGTGCCCCACCTGAATCCTTCTGTTCATCGAGCCCCCAACCGCGTAAAACCGTCCTCTGTCAGTAAGCCTCAGGTGGGGTGGCCGGGCCGCCTCCCGACGGGCGGGATCGCCTAGCCCGATGGTCTAGTCGCAAGGGGGT
>CAVRMI010000033.1:0-539397 GCA_963722065.1 uncultured Thermoleophilia bacterium
GGCTTACAGGCCTGCTACGGAAAAAGCCCTGGAAACGGGGCTTTTTCTATGTGAACCAGCGGCCCGCCGAGGGGGCCAGTTCGGAAGCGGCGAGAGCGGGCGAGACACGCTGCCGATGGCATACTGTGACTACTATGGCCACACGGATGGGAATCCGGGAGCTTCGCGACAGTCTCACTGCGACGATACGGCGCGTGCGGACGGGCGAGACGATCGAGGTGACACACCACGGCGCGCTCGTTGCGCTGCTGGCCCCGGTTCCGAGTGATCGCATCGATCGCCTCGTCGCTTCGGGTGAGATCACGCCGGGCGAGCCGCTGACGCGGCCGCGTCGGCGCTTTCCTGGGCTGGGCGAGCTGACGGCGAGCCAGGCCATCGAGGACGATCGCGCTGAGCGCTGACCGCCGGCTCCTCTATGCCGACTCCTCGGCGTTGGTGAAGCTGGTGATCGAGGAGCCCGAGAGCGCGTCGCTCGAGCGGCACCTGGACGGCGGGCCGATGCTTGCGACAAGTCGGATCGCGATTGTTGAGGTGCTGCGCGCGACAGCTCTCGCAAATCCGGCCCAGGAGGTTCGGGAGGAGGCCGAGCGGCTGCTCGCATCCTGCATGCTGATCGACGTCAGCGAGGGGCTCCTCCGCGCTGCTGCCGATCTCGCGTCTGCAGCTGTGGGGACTCTCGACGCCATCCACCTTGCGAGCGCGCTCCGGATCGAGGCTGATGAGCTCCTCGCCTACGACCGGCGCCTCATCGCAGCCGCCGTCGAGCGCGGTCTCGCGGTCTCGAGCCCAGCGGCGGCGTAAAGGGGCGTCAGCCGGCGTATTTCGCGTGACGCCGGTCAGCGCACGAGCGAGTGCCCGGTTCCGGGTGACGCCCGCTTGCGGAGCGCGAGGAGCGCCGCGACGAGGGGGGCCAGGACCACGATTCCGAAGAGTGCGACGGTCGTCCCCCCGACCAGCAAGGAGGCGATTCCGATCGCGAGGCCGAGCAGCAGATTCCTCATGGCTGGGTCATCGGTCTGGCCTGCCGTCGCTTGAGCGCCGACCGCCCGTGCATGATTCGTCCCCACGGCTACAGTCCCTGGTTCACGGGGGCGTCAGGGGGTGGAGGTGGTTCGGGACAACTGGCGGTCGCTCGCCTTCTGGCGTTGGTGGTGGAGCAACTCGTTGTCCACGGAAGTGAAGGTCCCCCTGGCGTTCGTGATCGTGGCGATGCTCGTCGTCGGCGGATACTTCGCCGCGAGCCAACTGACCGGCGCGAGCGCTGCCAACGACTCGCGCTCCTACGTGCAGACGACGATTCGCAAGGTCGTGACGGTCCGGCAGCACGGGAAGCTCGTGGTCAAGCGCGTGCCGGTCGTCGTTCGCCGGAACGTCGTCCATTCGCAAACGGCGACCTCGTTCCAGACGGTGATCGACAAGCAGGTCGTGACGACGCGCGGCGGTGTCCGTCGCGTCGTCTCGACGGTCTCGCAGTTCGTGCCGGTGGAACGGGTCGTCAAGGTGACCAACCAGAGCACGGTGGTCGTGGATCACACGCAGACGGTCGTCCAGCCGGTCACCTCGATCGTGACGACCACCGTCGCGCTGCCTGCGCAGGTCGTCACCGCAACCGTGACCGTGCCGGTGGTCTCAACCGTCACGGTCACCGTCACCGCTCCCGCAACGCCATAGTCGCGGCGGTCGGCTGATGCGGAGGTTGGCCCGGATCTGCGGCGGGGTGCTCGTCGCAGCGGGCCTCGTCATCCTTGTCTGGGTCGTCATCGTCTGGCAATGGCAGGACCCGTTCACCGCGCTCTACACGCACTTCGAGCAAGCCCGGCTGTCCCACACCTACGAGCGGCAGGCATCGGAGTTCCACCCACAGCTCGCACCCGCTGATCTCGGTTCGTCCAAACGGCGCGTCGCGGCGGATGCACGCATCTACGCCCGCACCCTGAAGCGGGGGGATCCCGTTGGCCGGCTGCGCATTGGACGCATCGGCCTCAACATGGTTGTCGTCCAGGGCACGGATGACTCGACGCTCAAACGCGGCCCGGGCCACTACATCGGTTCAGGGCTTCCCGGTGAAGGTCAGCTCATCTACATCGCCGGGCATCGCACCACCTATCTCGCACCCTTCGCGGACATCAACGACATTCGCGTCGGCGATTATGTGAACTTCGAGGTTCCGTATGGAGACTTCACGTACCGGGTGACGCGGCACTACATCGTTCCCGCGACGCAGCTCTCGGTCCTCCGCGACCACGGCTCGGAGATCCTTCGCCTGCAGGCTTGTCACCCCCGGTTCTTTGCGACGCACCGGTATATCGTCGACGCGAAGCTGGTCGGGATCGCCCCGGCGCAGACCTAGGGCAAGGAGAGCGCCGACATGATCCGGTCGGCTACCCGGTCCCAGGTCAGCGACTCCACGACCGTTTTGTGAGCCTCGGCCCCCATCTCTCGGCAGCGTGGCAGGTTGGAGAGGAGCTCGAACAGTGCCGCTCCCAGCTGGTCCGGTGCATCGACATCAACCAACAGTCCGGTCTTGCCGTCGGAGATCAACTCCGGTAGGGCGCACACGCGAGTGCCGATCGCAGGTAGCCCGTGCATCATTGCCTCGATGAAGGCGATTCCGAACGGCTCGTAGCGTGCCGGCAGGACGAAGAGGCTTGCCTGGCGAAAGAGCGCCCCGAGTGCTTCGCGATCGTTGACCCTGCCATACCAGTGAATCGAGTCGTCGGCGGGACGCGACGGCGGGCCGACGATCCAGAGTTGGGCGCCAGGAAGGCGCTCCCGGACAACGTCCCACGCCGCCAGGAGGGTCGATCCCCCTTTCCTGTCGAACTCGAATCCGACGAAGAGCGCGGTCGGCCGGGAGAGGCGCTGAGAGTCATCGAGGGGGACCGCGGCCGTCCCCGCGCCGACCACCCGCACCCGGTCTTCTTCGCAGCCGTAGTCGTCGATCGCCGATCTTGCGACGAAGTCGCTCATGCAGCAGACCGCGCGTGCGGATCGGAACACCTCGCGCTCGTACGCTTCGAGGCGATCGTTCTCGCCGGCGCTCGGGCCGAGCGACTCCGGGTAGAACCGACGTGTCAACGCATACGTGTTGTCCGTATAGATCACGTACCGCCTGCCGAGGCCCGTCCCGGGAGGAACAAACGCTCGGGTTTCGTCCGCAAGCAGGACGTCATAGGTTCCGTGCTGTCCCTCGATCAGGCGCTCCACGGCTCTTGCTCGCCTCTGTAAGACCCGGGTCTCGACCCCCAGGGACGCCGTCATGCGTCGCATCGTGCGGCTGCGACGGTTGCCTGCGGACACGAAGCGCTCGAGGATCCCGGCTGCGGGGGTCACCACATCGACCAGGTCAACGCGTTCCGCCAGAGGCCGGTAGAGGCCGCCCGTCTTCGAGAAAGAAACCCGCCAATCGGTCGCCTCCATCCGGACGGCGAGCACACGCGTCGCCCCCGTGTCCTTCGAAGCCGGTTCGACCACCTACGCGCGGACCACGATCGGAGTGCCTGCCGGCGCGAGCCGGAACAATCGCTGCATGACGGTGTTGGCTACACGAACGCATCCATGTGAGGCCGCTCGGCCGATCGACCAGGGCTCGTTCGTTCCGTGGATGCCGATCGGGCCGTCTTCGACCCAGACGTTTTGGAGGACCTCCGAGTGCGCCGAAATCCCAAGTGCGGCAGGCCCGAATGGGCCCGAGGCGTCGGGAAGCGCGTAGCGCTCGTTGACGAAGTACTGACCCTGGGGCGTTGGCGTCGCGGGTGCCCCAACCGATACCGATGTCCGAAGCGCGAGCTTCCCCGATCGATAGAGGAAGAGGCTGCGCGCCGAGAGGTCGACGACGATTCGCGACCGCACTCGATAGGTGTGAACAGCCCACGCTCGTATCCAGCCCGATGTGCCGTTCGGCACGACAGCGAGTTGCACGCGATACCAGTCGGGCCTGCAGCTGGGGCTCGAATGGACGCCGACCACCCCGAGCACCTCCGGCAGGCCGTTCACGTCGACGCGACCGAGCTTGGTGATCACCGGCGAGCGCCCGCTCGGGGCCTGTCGAATCACCGCGGACTGGATCACGAGCGCGGCGTACGCAACGCGAAACGACCCGACACGCTCCGTCTCACCGCCGCACTTGGACTGCGTGCCGGCAAGCCTGCGTGTGACGCGGACGCTCGAGATCAGATGCGGCCCCAGACCGGCGGCGTACGCCACCTGGTGTGAGTTCTCGGACAGCTTGAGCCGCCCGGTGCTGTCCCATCCTGCCGCTTGCCCGGCCGCGGCCGCCAGGATCGCTAGACCGAGCGCTGCGCACACCCAGTCGAGCCTTGTCGGGCGCCGTCGCAAACGAGCTGCGGGGGAACGCCGCTGCCTCATCCGTCAATCGTACGTTGTCGGCCGAAACTGCGTCTGAACGGAGCGAATCTCACGTGTTTGGGGGATGCCACTCGCATGGTGGACGACGATGATTTCACTGTTCTCGGAGACTTTGGAGGTCTGCGGCCCTTGGCAACCTGTGATTGCGGCGCGTTAGTAGCGTCCTACGAACGTCTGACTGCGCTGTACCACGACCTCCTCGGCCAGGAAAGCCTGGCGGCATTGCTGGAACGTGCCGCCGAGGCGGTCGTCGAGCTCGTCCCGTGTTCGTCGCTCTTGATTGCCGAAGCCGACATCGAGCAGCAGGTCATCACCCCCCTTGTGGTGCGCGGCGCATGGCAGGAAGAGACGCTCAAGATGCGGCCGCGTTTCGGAGAAGGGCTGATCGGTTGGGCGGCGGCAAACGGGAGGCCGGTCCTGGCCAACGAGGCACATCTCGACACGCGCGCGGGTCAGGTGGTCGGCACGCCCGACGACGAGCCCGAAGCGGTGATGTGCTTCCCGCTCATCTCCAGCGGCATCGTGGTTGGCGCCTTGAGCCTCTATCGCGAAGGTGAAGGCAAGTTCTTCAGTGACGAGGAATTCGAAATGGCGCAGCGCTTCGCGGATGCGATGACGCTCGCACTCGCGCATGCGAAGGCCCGCGAGCAGCTCCTTTACCTCGCCCGAAATGACTACCTGACCGGTTGTCTCAATCGACGCGGCTTCCACCAGGAGCTGGAGGTACTTGCGAACGCCGCGACGACCTCGTCTCTCGTGCTGCTGCTCATCGATCTTGACGACTTCAAGAACGTCAATGACCTGCACGGTCACGGGACGGGCGACCAGCTCCTGCGTCAGGTGGCCGGTCAGCTTCGCGCGACCGCACCGAAAGGAGCGGTCGTTGCCCGGCTGGGCGGCGACGAGTTTGCGATTCTCTTTGCGCCTTCGTCGACCATCGACACGGTGGGCGTGGTCGCTGCAGTGAAGCGCACCCTCGATCCACTGACCTTCGTCTCCGCCGGGAAGGCGATCTCCGTGACCGCGAGCGTCGGTTCGGCCGAAGAGGTCGTCGGGAGCCAGTCGCTTGAAGAGCGCTTGCTGCGCATTGCCGACGAAGCGATGTATCGGGAGAAGAACGTCGGGTCTGTCGGCCGGTCCGGCCGGCGCGCTCTACGCGACCAGCCCATTCATGAGATCGGGTAACTCTCGGGGGCACGTGAAGACAGGTGTGGGCGCAGCAGCCCTGGCGCTCGTCGCGGTCCTGGCGGTGTCGTTCGCGTCCCCGCCGGCTTCCGCGAAGAACCGGGCCACCCTCAACTCGTTCGAAGTGGGTGTGTTGCAGAAGTTGAACCTCGCTCGCTCCGAGCACGGTCTCGGGCCTCTGAGGCTGAGCATGCGCTTGACGACCGCTGCAGACGCCCACACGGTCGAGATGGCATCCGCGGGCTACTTCGACCACAGTTCACGGAACGGCACGCCATTCTGGAAGCGGGTGAGCCAGTGGTACGGAAACAGCGGCTACGACTTCTGGACGGTGGGCGAGAACATCCTGTGGTCATCACCGAACCTCACGCCCGGAAGAGCGATCGCTCTGTGGATGGCGTCACCGGAACATCGAGCCAACATCCTCAGCAGCCAATATCGCGAGATCGGAGTGGCCGCCGTACATGAGCGCGCCGCGCCCGGTGTCTACCACGGACTGCCTGTGACGATCATCACCACCGATTTCGGCGCTCGCCGCTAAGTTCGGTTGCCCCGCTCCCGGCACAGGAAAAAGCCGTCTTCGTCGTAGATGGTGATGCACCGGCCCTTCAGTTGGCGCCGAACCGTGAGCCCGGGCTCGTACGTCCAGACGTACGAGTAACGCCGGTAGGTTGCCGGGTTGATCGCATAGAGCCCGACCGCATCGAGAGCCGCCTCTTCATCGACTCTCGAGACGAGCGGCTGCTGGGAGCGTGCAGCGAACGTTCGCGAGACGTGCGCGTTCCGATTGATGGTCGCGTAGTTCGCAACATGCGCGAAAGCCCGCTCGCGCTTGTCGATCTGAGGTCCGTCCTCGGGGAAGACTGAGTAGACGCTCGTATTTCGAGGGACTGCTTTGTCGAGCGCTTGAACCTGGGCGGCAATCCTTCCGCTGGTGGCATGCCATTGCGTCGCAACCACGACGACACGGCTCAGTCCCGCGAGCACGACGCAGACGGCGAGCGTCGCAGCCACCCGCGGTGCAAGCGAGAGCCCAATGGCGCACAGGAAGAAAGCGACTGCAGCAGGAACGACGCGCGCATTGACGTTCGAGGCGGTGATCATCGAGTGGGGCAGGAGCACGGAGAGAGCGGCAAACACAACGGCCACCGCTGCAAACGCCGGCTCGATGACGGCAGATCTGGCGATGGCAACCGCGGCGAGTCCGACGACGACGATGCCGGCGGTCCACAGCGCATCCAGCCGGTAGTCATAGGTCGAGAACATTCCGCCGAGCGTCCGCACGGTTTCGGCCAACGATCCCCAGATCATGCCTCGGCTGGCGCCGCGGGTCTCGGTGCTGTACACGAGCAGCACGAGCGCGGGCACGAACGCGATCAGCGTGCGAGTGCCGGCGGCACGCGTCGTCCTGCCGAGTGCTCTGTCGACGATGATCGTGACGACGATCGCAGTCGCCAGGCAGCCGAACCCCGCCAGATGGCAAAAGTAGGTGATGACCAGCGCGGCGGACAGGAAGCCGATGCGCAAAGGTGTCATCTCGGCCCTCCGCTGGAACCACAGGGCGTAGGCGACCAGGAATACGCCGAAGGAAAAGACGAAGTTGATGAATCCGTAGAACAGCATCGAGTTGTAGAACAGAAGAGGCAGGACCACGCCAAGCCACGATCGTCTTCCTGCCGCTGCTTTCGCCAGTTGGTGCCCTCCGATCACGTAGAGAAGCGCCGCGATCGCAAGAAACAGGCGCCCGGCCATGAGCGGTGACACTCCGAGTCGTACGAGCGGGACCGCGAACAAGTCGAATGCCAGATCGGGGATTGGGCGCCAGTCGACGAGGTAGAACTTCTGCATTGTCGGATTGCTCCCGTAGTGAGCGAGGATCGCAATCCGGGCCTCGTGGTTCGGCAGGTCGACGAGCGGCAGATACTTGATGATCAAGAGCGGGGCAATCTCGATCGCCGCGACGGCAGCCAACAGTGCCCAATAGAGGCGGCCGGGTCCCCCCGGCTCGTCGTCTGTCGCGCCGGCCGCGGGCTGTCGAGACGACCAGGCGATGCTGCGCAGCTTCATGGGCGCTCCGAGTCTACGGAGGGTCAGACAGCGCGTATGAGAGCCTGCACGCAGACTGGATCGAACTGGCTGCCGGCGCACTTGTTGAGCTCTCGCATCGCGGCGTGCTTGTTGATCCGCTTCCGGTAAGGCCGTTCCTCGCGCATCGCCAGATACGCGTCGGCGACGGCGACGACGCGCGCGGCCAGCGGGATGTCGGCGCCCGCAAGCCCGGCGGGGTAGCCGGAGCCGTCCCAGCGCTCGTGATGGGCGCGCACGACCTGCGCGACCCGGGGGTCGACGGCGCTGGCGATGATCTGCTCTCCCTCGATCGGGTGCCGCTCGATCTTGCGCCGCTCAGCCCGGGTCAGGGGCCCCGGCTTCGAGAGAATGCGCTCGTCGACGCGCAGCTTGCCCACGTCGTGCAGGAGCGCTCCCTCGGCGATCGTCTGCCGCACGTCGGCCGCGACGGCAAGTTGATCGGCGATCAGCAGGGAGCACTCGGCGACCGCGATCGCATGTTCGTCCGGATAGCCGATCGTGCCGGTGCACTTCGCCACCAGGTGCCGGCTCTCCGTGATCGGGAGGCCGTTCGGCTCCGAGCCCGTGTCTCTGACCGTCGTTGCCACGCATCCCCCTTTCGGGGGATGGAGATTTCTTCCTCCATCAGTCCCTTCGACTAGATTCCGACCATTACGCGCCAAGAGGGGAGTGGGGAGGGAGAGACTGAGACCCGCAGGCCGGCGGTCAAGTCGACCACCCTCCGGACGGTCGGGACATCGGTCGTGATTGCGGCGATTCTCCTCGGGCTCTCGGTCGCGGCGGCGTCCTGGGCCGTCGAATCTGCCGTTGTCAACCGCGCCCAGACGAACCGCGTCGACGATGTGCGCAACACCCTGCGCAGGGCGCACGATCTGATCACGGTCCGCGAGCAGGCCGCCTCGCGCCGGGCCGCGCGCCTCGCAGCCCGGACGGTCGTCCAATCGGCGTTCGTCGATCGAAACGCGACCCCGCTGCGTGCGATCGCGGCCGGCGATCCGGATGTCGGGTTCATCCTGTGGAACGGCCGGACGATCGGCCGGTCCGCGATCGACCTCCCGCACGCGGCGATCACGGTCTACAGCGGGGCGCGAAAGGCAGGGCAGGTCGTCGTCGCGGCGCGGCCCGATGTGCCGCTCCTCGAGGCAGCGCGGAAGCAGTCGCCTGCGACCGGCCTCTTCACCACGATCGCCGGCCGCCTCGCCGCCGCCACGCCCACGCTGAACGGGCGTGCGATCTCCGACGTGCTCGAGCGCGATCTCAGCGACAGCGAGGTCCTGAGCAAGAACGCGCACGCCGCAACCGTCCTCTATGCCTACCGGTCCAAGTGGGGGATCCCGCTGCGGTGGCTGTGGCCGGTCCTGATCGGCCTGCTCGCCGCCGTGGTCGCGTTCCGGGTGATCGGGAAGCGTGAGGTCCGGCGCCGCGCCGAGCCTCTGCCGACGACCGTTCGCGACGCGGTGGCGCTCGTCGGCGAGACGCTTGCCGCGACTCACAACCCGGATGCGCTGCTCCCGGTCATCCTGCAGGCGTCGGTCGAGGCGACCGGTGCTGCCGGCGGGACGATCACCGCGGACGGTGTCCAACTGGCGGGCCGTGGCACCGTTTCGGCGGACGCGGCAGGAAAGCTCGAAGTGCCGCTGGAGGTGGCGGAAGGGAGGCCGGCGGTGATGACGCTGTACCCGGCGCCCGCCGGCTTCGGCCCCGAGGCGGAGGATGCTGCGGCGTGGATCGCGGCGCAGGCGCTGATCGCGCTCGAGAATGCGCGCCTGCACGGGCAGGTGCAGCGGCAGGCGGTGACCGACGAGCTGACCGGGCTCGCCAATCGCCGGAGCTTCCTCGCGCGGCTCGATGCCGAAGTGGTCCGATCTCGCCGAAGCGGCTCGCCGCTCGGGATCGTTCTCGCCGATCTCGACGACTTCAAGCGCGTCAACGACACCTACGGTCACGCTGCCGGGGACACGGCGCTTCGAAGCTTCGCCGCCATCGTGCACTCCAATTCACGGGATGTCGACCTGCCGGTCAGGCTCGGCGGCGAGGAGTTCGCGGTGCTCCTGCCCGACACCGATCTCGACGGGGCCGCGCAGCTCGCAGAGCGTATTCGCGAGTCGGTCGCCGCGACCCCGATCCACTATGAAGGCGCCCACATCTCCCTGACCGCGAGCTTCGGGGTGTCGTGTTTTCCGTCGGCGGCTGCCGCCGAGGACCTTTTGGCCGACGCCGACCGGCGACTGTACGACGCCAAGCGCCGTGGCAAGAACACCGTCGTGTCCTCGAATGGCCCAGGTCCGGTTCCGCTCGTCTGAGAGGGGCGGCCTGCAAGTCACATTCGCCTCGAGCGGGAGATCCACCTCTCGGCGATGAGATAGCCGAGCACTGTCCCCAGTGTGTTCAGCAGCACGTCGTCGACAGACGTGGTTCGGCCCGGAACGATCAACTGGGCCACCTCGATCGTGGCCGAGATCGCGATCCCGACGAAGGCGGCTCGCGGGAGCTCGACTTCTCGGAGCCGTAAGGCCCAACCCAAGGGAGCGAACAGCAGGACGTTGCCGACCAGACCGGCGAGCCCCAGTGGGCTCAGTGGATGAATTGCATCGAAGACATCTTGCAGCGGTGAAAGATGGATCTCGTTGTGTCCGCGCGTCGGCGTGAGAGTGGCGATGACGATGATGGCGAGCGATGCGACCAACGCAAGGTTGGAGCGCGGCGGCGGTTGTGGGTCGGCGCAATTCATCGTTTACCCTGGCGCAGTGGCCCGTTCAGTCGAACATCGTGCTGCCCCGCGCCTCGGGGTCTACATCGATTATCGCTTCCGTCGCTCAGGTGAGCGTCTCTCCGCCGAGCGCGCGTTCGTTCTCTTCCTGTTCGCATTGGAGCCGCACGTGGGATCGCTTACTCTCATCGGCCGGTTCGACCCCTCGACCGAGCCATACCCATACGTGTTGCCGGCCTCGGTGGATCTCGTGGAGCTTCCGTTTTACGAGAGCCTTGCCCATCCACGGGCTGCTGCTGGGTCGCTGCTGCGGGGCGCTGTCAGAGCCTGGCGGGCGCTCGACGGTCTCGACGTGGTTTGGGCTCTCGGCCCGAACCCGATGTCGATCGTGATCGCAGCGGTGGGCATTCTGCGAGGGAAGCGGGTGGTGCTCGGAGCGCGCCACGACGGCCGTGCCTACGTGCGTCGCCGCCATCCGAACAGTCGAGGCTTGTGGGTTGCAGCCGACCTGATGCAGTTCGCGTTTCAAGCCCTCGCTCGCCGTTGCCCGATTGCTGTCGTCGGCGCCGACCTTGCAGAGCAATTCCCGCACGCTCGCGAAGTGCGGCCTTTCCACGTCTCTCTCGTCGCCGAAGCGGACGTTTGCTCCGAGGAGCCTCCAGGGACTGCCTTCGAGCGTCGAATCTTGACCGTCGGCCGGCTCGACCCGGAGAAGAACCCGCTCATGCTCGTCGATGTGATGGCGCGTCTGGTCGCGCAGGACGACAGCCGGTCCTCATGGCATCTGGACGTGTACGGCGAAGGGCCGCTCGAACACGATCTCGCACGCAGGATCGTCGAATTCGAGTTGCAGGATGTGATCAAGCTGCGCGGCTACGTGGGCATCGACGCGGGGCTACGTGAGGCCTACGAACGTGCCGATGTGTTTCTGCACGTCTCCTGGACCGAAGGAATGCCGCAGGTGTTGATCGAGGCGTGGGCGGCGTGTCTGCCCACGGTTGCCACCGATGTCGGCGGAGTCGCAGCTCTGGCCGGGAATGCCGCGATCCTTGTCGCTCCTGGAGATGCGCAAGCTGTCGTCGACGCGCTGCAGAGGTTGGCCGCGGACGAAGGTCTACGCACACAGTTGGTCGAAGCTGGAACGGTGATTGCGCGTGCGCACACTCGCGAAGCCGAGGCCGGCATGTTGGCGGAGTTCCTGATCGGGGCAGAGGCATGACGATCGATGTGAGCGTCCTCACGCCGGTGCTCAACGAGGAGCGACACATTGCAGCCGTCGTCGCGTCGATGCGGAGTCAACGTTTCGACGGTGAGCTCGAGTTCATCTTCGCGGACGGTGGCTCGTCGGATCGCACGCGCGCCATCCTTGATGAATTGACGCGAACGGAGCCGAGGATTCGGATCCTGGACAACCCTGCCGGCCAGACCGCTGCGGGCCTGAACGTCGCTCTTCGCGCGGCACGCGGGAAACTGATCGCGAGGATGGATGGGCATACGTTCTATCCGGCCGACTACCTCTCGATCGGTGTCGAGCGGCTCGGACGGGGAGACGGTGTCGTCTGGGTCAGCGGGCCGGCCGTCGCTCACGGCGTCGATCCCGTGTCGCGGGCAGTCGCGCTCGCCTTACGCTCCCGCATCGGGACCGGCGGCGTGAGCTATCGACATGCGACCGGTGAGGAGGTCGAGGCCCTGACCGGCTTCACCGGCGTCTTCGACAGGGGCTTTCTCGAGAGGGTCGGCGGCTGGGACGAGGGGTGGCCGATCAACCAAGACTCCGAGCTCGGAGCCCGCGTCGCCGCGGCAGGCGGACGGATGGTCGTGGTGCCGGCGATGGCGGCGCAATACGTCCCGCGCTCGAGCCTGCACGCGTTGGTACGTCAATATCGCCGGTACGGGTACTACCGGGCGAAGACGAGCCGCGTCCATCCTCACAGCATGCGCGTCGCCCACCTGATCCCGCCGGCGATCGTGTTGACTCTCGCGTCTGCGGTCGTCGGGCCACGATCGGTGCGAACTCCGGCGCGCATCGGAGCAGCGGCCTACGGAGCCGCCCTCGCGGCGGCGACAGCCGCCGCCGCCCGCTCGGGCGAGCGAGCGGCGGTGGCCAGGCTACCGGCCGTGTTGGCCGCGATGCATCTGGCCTGGGGCACGGGCTTCCTCGCCGGTTGTGTGCGGTGGGGGCCGCCGCTCGCGGCCCTCCGCCGCATCGCATCTACGTCTCGACGCTGACCGAGCGGCGGCGGATGTCACTCAAAAGACGCGTCTCAGCGCCTGGTAGGCGCGTGGGCTCAGACGCTTGAGCGGCTTCTTTGCATTCCAGGACAGCCAGGCGCTCCATTGGGCGGTTCGCCTCCCTCGTACAATCGCCTCTGCCCTCCGTGCATCGGTCGTCGCCCACATCCCGAAGCGACCGAGGACCACGGCGTCTCCTTCTCGGCGCACTCGCGTCGAGGGCTCAGACGTCAAGATGATGGAGTACCCGGCTTCCTCGGCGGCCTGCAACACCGATCTCGACGCGGCGCCTCCAGGCACTGCCGCAACGTGCGTCACGTCACCGGTGATCTCACTCAGGAGCCCTGCGCTGCGTTTCCACTCGTCGGCGAGTCTCGACGCCGACAGGCTGGCCATGGAGGCAGGGTGTGAATGCGAATGGCTGCCGATGAGATGGCCCCGCCCTTTGAGCTCGACGATCTGCGCGGCCGTCAAGAACCCGTCGGTTCCGATCCGGGATGTCGTGACGAAGAAGTTGCCAAGCCATCCCCGATCCTCGAGGCGATCGGCGACGTACATCGCGGAGCTGCCTCCATCGTCGAAGGTCAACGCCACGCTTGGGAGGGCTGAGGGATCGGTGAGCCGGCCACAGGCAGCTCCGGCAGTGGCTAGTGCCTCCAGGTGCTCGGCAAAACGCTCCGGCGACAGCTTGTACCGGTCGGCGCCAGGCCCGCGGAATCCGCACTCATGTCTTCTCGCCGTTTCGACAACGTCGTGGTAGATGAGCGCGATCAACGAGTCTGCGCGTCCGCGTCCGCGTCTGCCGTCGAGGCTGTCAGCGCTTTTGCGCTGCTGCGCTCGGCGGTTTGAACTCGAGGGCGACCGGCATGGTTGATCCGTGGACGGCGTCTTTGGCCGTGTCGCGCATCGTGACGACCAAACCTGTGGCCGAGACGACGTGCTGGGAAAGAGACTCCTGGAGCGATTCGAGTCGTTCGCGGCGCGTGTAGCCGATGCGAACCGCCACGAGGAGCATGTCGGCGGCGGCTGCCAGAATCAGCGGATCGGACACGTCGGCCGGCGCCGAGTCGACCACGATGACGTCGGCCTGGCTCCGCAGCGCATCGAATGTTTGAGCAACACGCTCCGAGTCCAGTTCATCGATCTGACCGAGATCCCTCAGCGTGGGAAGCACCAATCGCAGATTGGCGTAACCAGGGGCATTTCGAATGACCCGGCGGAAATTGGGCTCGATGAAGGTGGATCTGAACCCGTCCCGCGGAGGGGCCACACCGAAGAAGCTCGCGATCATCGGCCGCCGGAAGTCGCCGTCGACCAGCAGAACTCGTGAGTTCTGCGCCGCGAAGGTGATCGCGAGGTTGATCGCGGTGAAGGTCTTCCCTTCTCCCGGCATTGCGCTCGTCACGAGTATCACCGGTGTCTCGCCGGGGACCGTTGAGCGGAGCAGATTCGTCCGCAATGTCCGGTAAGCCTCCCAGGCGGCAGGTGGAAGGTTGGTCCGGCGGCCGAAATACTCCCTCACGAGCCAGGGGCTGAGCCGCGGCACCCGGGCGAGAATCGGGACGCGGGCCCGCGTCAGCAGATCGTTTTCGCCCCGGATCTTTCCGCCCAGCGAGTCTGTGAGCAGAGCGATTCCGAAGCCGAGCAGGAGCCCTGCCAAAGCTGTTGCGATGATGACGAGCTTGGTCGACTTCTGATCTGCGGCGAGTGGTGCTTCAGCCCGATTGAGCACGGCAACGCTGGGATCGGGAAGTCCGATCATCGACCGCAGGCCGGCGAGACGCTGCAGCACGAGAGCATTGGCGGGGGAAGCGGCACCGGTCGCGTTGACCTGCGCTTGAAGCCTCGAGACGACCTGCTTCACGTCCGATTGAACCTGTTGAGAACGTCTCGCGATCGTCGCATCGGCGAACCCGTTCGCGAGCCGAGCTGCGAGCGCCGGGCTGTTTGCCGACGCATGCACCGAGACGATGTCGGTCTGGCTCAGCGGCTGTACGGAGATCATCCCGAGCAAGGCGCCCGGGGACTGGCTCAGATGCAGGTTGCGGCGCACCAGCGCGGCCGTTGCCGGCGTGTTCAGATACCGGGCGAGAGTCAGGACGTTCGATGTCGGATCTGATGAGATGTTCCGGAAGACATTGATGCCGACGAACGTCGCATCCCCGTTGTCGACGGGCGAAATCAGCAGGTCACTGCGGGCGCTGTATTTCTTCGCCGTGCTTCTCTCGCTCAGCACGCCGGCTGCAACGCACACGACGACCGTCAACGCCACGATCAGCCACCGTTCGCGGAGGACTCGCAGGTAGTTGGCCGGCGCGGACGTTGTCGCCTGTGAGCGTGGGGAAGGGGTCATTCGTCGCGGATCGTCGAGGAGCTACGGGCAGGGCACGCACACCGCGTGCATCGTCAGAAGCGGCCTGCGGCGCCTCTCTAGGTTCGCATCAAGGGTGGACGAGATGATGGCGTCGGAGCTCAAATCCACTCCTCGGTATGGTGACATAGAGGACGCGAACCTGCAGCCTGCCCCGTCGAATCATGCAAGTGAAGAGAGTGTAGCGTCCGTGGAGACCCTTCCCCTGGCCGTGGCACGTCGCTGTGGTGTTCTTGGGCACCAGCCCGGTCGTTCGATCGGTGATG
Organism: uncultured Thermoleophilia bacterium; assembly: GCA_963722065.1. Lineage (GTDB taxonomy): Bacteria > Actinomycetota > Thermoleophilia > Gaiellales > Gaiellaceae > PALSA-600. The sequence continues at coordinate 15,221 of CAVRMI010000033.1, forward strand.
CCCAGGTTCCAGCGACGAAGGATGCCGACTGCACCCAAGAGATTTCGCTCGGCCTGCGCCGACGTCGACGTCGGCGGCCGGGCGGCCCACGCCGTGGACGTCACGACGAGCGCGCCGATGAGGGCGGCCAATCCGAGCGGGTTGCGCACCCAAGCACTATCGGCTTACGAGGCCCGATCTTGAGACCTGCCGGATTGGGGCGACGGCAGAGGGGTCGGCTAGCATCGCGTTGTGAATTATCCATCTGAGCAGGGAAATCAGGTTCACGCTGTGGTGAAGGTCATGTACCTCCTCGACTGCACTGAAGGCGCGGGCGGTGGGGCAGAGCGGCTCGCGGTCAGCGTGCTGACGCATCTCGACCCGCAGAGGTACGACCGGTACTTCTGTCTTTCCCGCCCCTCTCACGGCCCCTTGCTCGACCAGGCGAGGGCGGGGGGAGTGAAGATCGTCCAGCTGAATCGGCGTTCGCGCTACGACGTCCTGCCCTGGCTTCGGCTCGTGCGTCTGATCAGGCGAGAGAGGATCGAGATCCTCCACGCGCACAAGCACGGCTCGAACTTTTGGGGTGCGGTTGTCTCCTTGCTCACCGGGGTTCCCGTCTTTTTCGCCCACGAGCATTCGTGGCAGTTCTCCGGAAACAGGGGGCGGATTCTGATCGATCGATTCCTGATTGCGCGGCGTGCGACGAAGATGGTCGCGGTGTCGACTGCGGATCGTGAAGCGATGATCTCGATCGAACGAATCGACCCGGCCAAGATCGTGCTGCTCCCGAACGGCATCATCGATGGGGCTCCTGGGGACGGCGCGGCCGTTCGTGACGAGCTTCGGCTGCCCCCGGGGTCGCTGACCATGGCCTGCGTCGGTGTGCGCCCGGAGAAGCGCGTCGATCTCTTGATCAGAGCGCTCGGCCTGCTGAGAAGCGAGTGTCCCAATCTCCAGCTCCTGGTCATCGGCGACTACCAGTCAGAGCGCGAATCGCTCCGTCAACTTGCCGGCACTCTCCAAGTCGAGGATCGCGTTCACCTCCTTGGCGAGCGTCACGATGTGCCCAGCCTACTCGCGGTCAGCGATCTCGCCGTGCTCGCATCGGACCGGGAGGGGACACCGCTTGCCGTGTTGGAGTACATGGCTGCCGGTTGCGCCGTCGTTGCAACACGAGTCGGGGGGATTCCGAACATGATCGAGGACGGAATCGAAGGACTGCTGGTCGAACCTGGTGACCCGGAGCTGCTTGCGAGGAGCATCGGGCAGCTGGCCGGAGACCCGGCGCTGCGCGCGGAGCTCGGCGCCGCAGCACGGAGTCGTCAGGCACGAGACTTCTCATTGAGTGCGGTGATCCGACAGACGACCGAGCTCTACCGAGAAAGCCTCGGTCGTTCGGCTGCCGGGGATGTTCAAGCTTCGGTCCAGGTTTCCTAGAATCGGCGCCGAATACGAGCTGGTGCCGGGCGCTAAGCTGCCGCCAACTCGATGACCTTGCTCTCCAGGCCAATTGCGTTTCCGCGCCTCTCCGGGAGAGCGCTCGAACGGTCGACGATCCTCAGCGCGGCTCTCATGGTCGTCGGGTTCGCCACTGTCTACGTCGCGGTTCACCGGCCCCTCCTGGTCATCGAAGGTCTGTTCGGCGCCTTGTTCCTGCTGACCGCAGCGAGATCGCCTCTGCTGGCGCTGGCCATCTTCTTTGCGCTGACCTTTCTCAGCCAGTTGCTGATCCAGATCGCCGGAGGGTCTTTCAACCCCGGCGTCCTCGCTGCGAAGGGCGCCGGCGGCGTGCTCGTGCTGGTCTGGATCTACACGATGCTCGCTCGGCAGCGGCGACCCGAGGTGTCGCCGGCCGTTCGCCTGTTTGTCGTGGTCGCCGCCGCATTGGTGATCTGGGGGCTGCTGTCCGCTCTCTGGGCGGCCGACCCGCACAACGCCGTCTCGGAAGCTGCACGTCTCGCCCAGGGGCCGCTGCTCATGGTCGTGATCGTTGCGTTCGTGCAGACAGAGTCGGCCCTGATGACCCTGTGCTACGTCTATGTCGCCGGGGCAGCGCTCAGCGCGGGAGCCGGTCTGTCCGGGCTCGTCCACTCGAATGCGCAGCCGGGACAAGGGAGCGGTGGACGCCTGGCGGGCGGGGTCGGCGACCCCAACTTTCTCGCGGCGGTCCTGGTGTCGGCCCTGGCGCTCTCGCTCTTCATGGCTCTCGTGCCGGGACGCAGCCGCGTCTATTCGGCTGTGATGCTCGGGATGTCGGCTCTGTGCCTGGTCGCGGTCTTCCTCACGGAATCCCGCGGTGGCGTCATCGCACTGGGAGTCGTGGTCATCCTGGCGATCGTCTTCGCCGGGCGCGCCCGCGCCCAGATCGTGGCGATGTCACTCGTCGTCGGTTCGATCGCGGCGATGTATCTCGTGCTGTTCGCGCCGCCCCATGCGCTTTCAAGGCTGAGTGACGTGCGCGCGGGCGGAGGAGCAGGGAGAACCGACTTGTGGTCGATTGCCCTGCGGGTCTTCGAGGCCCACCCGGTTCGGGGAGTCGGGCTCGGGAACTTCACGGTCGTCTCGCCCATCTACGCGGTCACCGCGGACAACAATCTTCCGCGTGCCGACATCGTGGTCACCCAGGGTGCGCCGACCCACAACACCTACCTGCAGATCGCGGCAGAACTGGGAATCGTCGGCGAGCTCCTCTTGCTCGGCGTACTTGGAGTCGTGCTCGAGGCTACCCGGCGCGGGGTCGGGCTCCTGGTGGCCCGGGGCAGACAGTCGCTGGAGCTCGCCGGGCGGGGTCTGTTCGTGGGAGCGGTTGGGTTGCTGACGGCATTCTTCTTCCTCTCGGCGCAGAACGAGAAGCAGTTGTGGCTCACGCTCGGGCTACTGCTGGCGTTCTCCAACATCGCGCGTCGGCAGGGCGCTGGGGACAGACCCGCGTCTGAATCGCCGATCCACCTCCACGACTGAGCGCGGGAGAATGTCTGGTCTAGCGGCCGGTCGCGAGGAGCAGCGACGGCAGTGTGCGGGCACAGATGAATGCATCAACGATCAGGCTTTGATGCCGGAGATACCACAGGTCGTAGGAGAGCTTTTCCTCGGTTGCGAGTGAGTCGGCGGCATAGCCCGCGCGCAACTGCGCCCAACCAGTGATCCCGGGGCGGAGCAGGTGCCTTCTCGACCAGAACGGGATGCTCTCCTCGAGAAGTTCCACGAACTCGGGCCGCTCTGGGCGTGGCCCGACAATCGACATGTCTCCCCGTAGGACGTTGATGAGCTGCGGGAGCTCGTCGAGTCGCGTCGAGCGGAGCAAACGCCCCATGCTGGTGATCCGTGGATCGGACTCCTGCGCCCACGCGGCGCCGTTCGACTCGGCGTCGGTTCGCATCGTCCGGAACTTGAGGATCGTGAACAGCCGGCCCTGTTCGCCCAGGCGCGTCTGCCTGTAGAAAACCGGTCCTTCGGACTGTCGCACGAGAATCGCGATCAGCGGGAACAACGGGGCGGTCAACAGCAGCCCGGCCAGAGCGCCGAGAATGTCGAAGGCGCGCTTGGATCGCCGCGAATAGGACCGTTGGTACAGGTGCAAAATGCTCATGAACCACGCATCTGTCATTCGCCGGACAGGAACGCGGCCGAGCGCATGCTCGTAGAACTCGGGAAGCCCGACCACGCGGAACCCGAGGCCTGCGACATTGCTCAGGCCCGCGAACACCTCTGGACGGCCGCGGTCGACGGCGACGACGACGAGGTCGGGCGTGGTCTCCCGCACGATGCTCTGCAGCTCGCCGACCGAGCCCAGGACGGGAACACCTCCGAAGGACCCTGCGAGCTCTGGATTGTCGTCGACGATGCCGACCGCGGTGAACGGGAGCCGCTCGTTGCGGCCGAGCAAGTCGACCAGTTCCGAGGCGCTTTCCCACCCAACCAGCAGGATCCTGCTGCGGAGCACGGCAAGGCGGGATTTGGCGGCTTCCGTCCCGAGGACGATGAAGAAGACGAGCAGCGCCATCGAGATGACTTCCATGCGATTGGCGGTGCCGGGGCGCAACCAGAAGCCGACCCCGCCCGCGACCGCAAGTCCGGCCAGCGCTGCGACGGCGGCCAGTCCGAACTGACCGGCGACCACCGTCACTGTGCGGAGCGATCGTTCCACGAGATGCGTGCAGAGGATCCACGAGATGCTGAACACGGCGCACGCGGCGATGGCCCCCTTCGGCGAGTTCTCGAACGTCGCCGCGACGATGAGCGATGCCAAGAAGATCAAGGCGCCGCGGAGCCGACCATCGTGGAGCGCCCGTCGCATTCCTTCGGCGCCGCTGAAGGCTCTGCTGTGCGCAGGGCCGGCGGCCGCCGCGGACGGCAACTCCAGCTGCAGTTCTGTCTCTAGGCTCGCCATCGCTCGTGTCTCCCCGATTGATGATCCACGCTCTCTCGAGAGGGCAGATCCGCGCTGTCCTTGGAACCTTGATCGATTGTGCCGGTCACGCTGCGCCCAATACGTTGCAGTGTCCCTGGACCTAGGTCTGGACCCGCTCGCCGCCGAGCGTTGCGTGGGGTCAGACTACTGCCTCGAACGGCTGGCCAACGGCTAGCTTTTCGCCCGCCGGGCCGCCCGTCGGCCTGCCCGCCCGCGCGCCGACGACCGCCGGTGGCCGGCTCTCCGCCTCGCGGAGGATGGGGCCGAGAACAGGGTTGCGGCTAGACCTGGTTGCGGTTCGGCCGATTCGAGCGGACGAGCAGTACTCCGAGAACGATCAGGAGCAGCGCGAGACCGACGAAGATGGTGAGGTCGAGCCCGGTGAACGGCAGCGTGCCGCCGGTCTTTACCGTGCCCGCCGGCGTGTGGGTCGTCGGGTGGACGACATTGTTGACCGGTGTGCCGCCCCGCCCACCGTACGCGCTCACGATGGTTCCCCCCGCGAGTGCTGCCCCGGTCACGCCGAGGGAGAAGAGGGCGGTGATCATCATCGTGAGCCGTTTCATCTTCGATCTACCCCTTGTTCAAGAATCGAATTGACCTGGATCGGACGAGCTGGATCGGACGAACCGAATGCCGAGAGTGTATCGGGCACATCGTGCTGCGAAAGAATAGGTTATGGCCCGGACTCACTGTCGATCAGCGCCCTTCGGCTGTCAACAAGCCTTTCCGGTTGAATCCTCCCGGACCTTGCGTTGGGCGCTTCGTCATGGAGGGCTTCCTGCGAGTCCCTGGAGCTCGAGGTAGACAGCTCGGTTGACCACGTCGGCCCGGAGCGGCTTCCGGCGGCGGATCGCCCGTCTCACAATCTGGACAACCGGTTCGCGAGGATCGAGCTTTGCTGCAGTCTGCGCCGAACGAGCCGCGGCTCTCCAGTTGCCCTGGTTCGCCAGGGCAACTGCCAGTTCGGTGCGCGAGAACCAGTTGTGTGAATCACGCGAGATCGCCCGCTCGAAGTTCAGGCGCATCCTGACCAGATCGCCCTGCTCGGCGGCGATCGTGCCGGCCAGAACGGGCGCGGCGTCCGACAGCGGGTTGAGGTCGCCTGCTTGGTTCAGAGTCGCGTAGGCAGCGGCGGCGTCTTGCCGCCAGATATCGCCCGCCCGCGCCACCTGGCGCGCCGCGATCCACGGCGCGACGAAGCTTGCAGTGACCACGGCGCAGGCGGCGACGGTTCCGATGCGAAGCCGCCGGCTCATCGGAAACGTCCTGGAAGGGCCGATCGCGAGGCCGAGCAGGAGAAACGCGCTGAGCCCGAGTGCCGGGAACTCCCAAAGCCAGTCGACGGATCCGTGGATCGTCCAGTAGGCGAATCCCGCGACTCCACCCGCGACGACCGAGGCCTCGGCTGCCCCCTCGCGACGCTTGCGGTACGCCGCGAGCCCGGAGGCTGCCGCGAAGGCGGCGAACAATGCCGTTCCGATCGCCCCCGTCTGAGCCAGCAAGCTCATCTCGAGGCTGTGGGGGTAGGTGGGCTGCTCACCCGTCCTTCGCTGCTCGAGATATTGCTCGCTGAAGTTTCCCGCACCGACGCCGACGATCGGGTGGGCCTCCGCCAGCTTGAGCGAGACCCGCCAGAAGTCGTATCGATTGCTCCCCAACGAGCCGAACCGAGTCGCTCCCGTCGTCGCCGGGCTCTTGTCCGACCGGAACGAGGCCCAGAGCCGCGAGGCCTGCGCCTTCGGATGGTTGACGGCCAGGAGTGTCAAGATGGCCACTGCGGCCGCGGCGACGGCGACCCGGCTCGCGACTCGCAGTCGGTGCGGCGCGTCGAGCCGAGCTCGATCGTCGAGGAACATCACTCCAGCCGCCGCAACGGCGGCAGAGAGCCCGCACAGGATCGCGAAGACCGCCGCGTGGCGCGTCGCGTCCGCTCTGGCCGAGGTCGTGGCAGCCTCGAACGGGCGGGACAACGGGTGGAGGAAGAGGGCGACCGGCGCGATCGAGAGCGCCAACGCGAGTGCAGTGCGCAACCGATGGCGTGCCAGGAGCACGAGGATCACCGACACGATCGGGAACGAATACAGCGCCCCACGGCTTTCTGGCACAAAGGAAACTGCCGCGAGCGTCGCGGCGATGCCCACGGCGAACACCCGCAGCGGCGCTGCAAGTCTCGGGGTTCCGCCGATGGCGACGACAGCCCAGAACGGAATCAGGAAGAGCGCAGCACTCGCATTGGCGTAGCCGGTCGGTGCAGAAAGCCGGTCGGATTCGAACGAAGACGTGAGGTGGTCGGCGGCTGACAAGAGAGTGGCCACACCGATCACCGCCATCCCGAAGGCGAAGAACAGGATGAGCATCTGTTTCGCCCGCGGCGTCGCCCGCCAGCCGACGAACAGGACAAACGCGAAGGTGTAGACGAAGGTTCGGTTTGCGGCATCCCACGCATCGCCCTTCGCGTCAGCCCAGACGATCGAAAGCAGCTGGAACCCGCCGAAACAGGCGAGGAACGCGCACGCAGCCGTAGCCGCCGATCGTCCCAGGCTCACGGCGCCGCCGACGAGCTGCACGATCAACAGCCCACCGACGATCAGGCCGCCTGCGTACCACGTTGTCGATGCGTAGCCGCCGTCCTGCCACGACCAGACGAAGGAGAGTGTGACAACCACGAACGGCGCGACGTACCCGGCCGCCCGGTGATTCAGCACACGTCGCAGGTCCAGTCGCTGATCAGCGGAAGTGGAGCTCAGAGACGAAGCCGTTCGACGACGAAATTCGGACAGAGACAATCGTGTGAACCGCTGGGAGAAGAGCAGTCCGGAGTCGGCGACACTTCACGCGCCAGTATAGGGATCCGGTCCGAACGCTCCCCTCTGATTCCGGCGTTCATCGGGACAGGCGGCGAGTTAGTCGCCCAACCCCGTCGCGGCCGACCACGATGAGGAGGCACGCCGCTGATGCAACCAGCAGCGCCGCGACGAGGAGGCCGATTCTGCTTGTCGCCGCGGCGACTGGAGCCATGATCGCGACTGCCACCGCCCCCGGGATGACGACCGTACGACTGTCCGTGAGGAAGTCCCTCATCCGGTATTCGAGCTCTTTGCTGCAGAGCCACAAAGCTCCGAGGGTGACCACGGCGATTCCCAGGTCTGTGCCGATTGCAGCGGCGACGACTCCGATACGCGGGAGCAGGACGACATCGACAACGGCGTTGACTGCGACGGCCCCGATCGCGAAGGGGAGGCGTTGCTGCGCGCGCCCGCTGTAGTTGAGCGTTGCCGACGTGATGGGAGTGATTCCGGCGAGGAGCACCCAGGGTGCGAGTGCCCGCGTCACTGAGACCGCCTCTCCGTATTTCGGGCCGAGGAAGGCATGAATCACGGGCGGCGCGATCGTGAGCGTGGCGATCCCGGCGAAGACCTGGAACGGCATCAGCAGGCGAAGCGTCTTCCGGAACCGGCGGACCAACGAGGCCCTGTCGTCGACGTTCATGCGAGGCCCGAGCGCCGTAGCGAGGGCAAGTCCCGGGTAGGCGATCAGGCCGAGCAGCCGTGCGGGCGCTTGAAACTGCCCCGCTGCGGTCGAGTCGAGAATCGCCGCGATCAGGATCACGTCCATCTGGACGAACAGCGCCCACGCCACGTCCACCAGGGCCAGCGCGAACCCGTAGCTGAGAATCCTGCGAACCATCCCGCGCTGGGCGGTCGCCACGCGCCGAAAGAAGCTGAACCGTCGGTTGAGGAGGAGGACGCCGAGAATCGCCGCGAGGCCGTATGCGACGAGCCGTCCGCCGACCGCGCCCGTTGCGCCGAAGCCGGCTGCCACCGCTGCGATCACGATCACTGCCTCGAGGAGGCTCTCGACCGTCGTGATGAACAGGCTGCTCGCCGTCCGGCGTACTGCGGTGAAGCATCCCACGACGAATCCGAAGAGGGATTGCGCGAGTGTGACTCCGGCCACGAGGCGAATCGGCCAGACGAGCCGCGGGTCCCCATAGGCGTTGGCGATCAGGGGGGCAGCGGCAGCGAGTGCGATGCAGGCGGTAGCACCGATCGTCAGCTTCACGGCGAGCCCCGCTCGGACGATCTGGGCGGCTTCGACACGTACTGGAGCACCCGAGAGCAGTCGCGCGGTCGAGCCCGTTACGCCCGCGTCGAGCGGCAACAGCACGATTCCGCCCACCGAGAGCGCAAGTGCGTAAAGGCCGTAGTCGTGTGGGCCGAGCAGCCGCACGAGGACGAGCGTCATGACGCCGGTCGCGAAAATGCCCACTGCCTGCAGGCCGAACGCCGAAACTGCGTTTGCGACGAAGCCTTGCTCGCGGCCGGAGCTCGACTGGGTGGCGGATGGCATCAAACCGGTTTCAGCTCATGCCGCACAGCGTGGGCAGCGGACGCCGGGTGTCACCGTCGGATTGCACGATTCGCCGACTGCTTGGGAGCGACTCGTTTTGCGTCTGCGACGACGATGTCGTCGAGGAAGTCCCAGGAGTGGGTGCTTCGGATATCGGATGCCCAGTCCGGTTCGAGTCGGGCGATCGGCTTCTCGGCGAACGACGTCGGCGTCAGTTCGGTCACCTCGTTGAAGACGACGGCATAGCCGTACTCGCGTGAGGAATCTTGCGCCGGACGAATCAGACGACCGTTCCATTCGAACAGTCGGCCTGCGGGGCGGGAACCGATCACATCCAACTTGATCGGGTTCAAAGGATGCGGGCTGTAGGGGCCTCGGAGCTTGCTCGAGGACGCCAGCATGAGCTCGTCGTTGAAGCAGTAGTCGCCCGTGCCGGACGCGTAGAACAACCAGTACCTTCCGTCTCTCCGGATGACGGTCGGGTCGTAGGCGTGCACGTTGTCGAGGAGGACGGTGTCCTCGAGCCACTCGTCGGGGAAAGACGAGGCCCGAAAGAGGGTGACGCAGTTTTCGGCGGCCATCTCCGGCAGCATCAACCAGTCCTCACGGCCCTCGTCCCGGAACACGAACGGGTACGAGAGATGTGTGCCGCGATCGAGGACTGTTCGGAAGGTCGCTTCCGGATCTGAGGGGTCGAAGACCGCGATCGTCGCGTACCCGGTCAGCGATGAGAAGTCTTCGACGAAGACGAAGGTTCGGTTGTCGTGACGTGCAAGAGCCGGGTCGGCGAGGAAACGGCCATGTGGATTGTCGATCCAATGCATTTTCCTCGGCAGTTCGAACGGTGAATCCGATGGGTCACGGCTGCCCCAGGCGACCGCGTAGCGCGACTCCATTGCGCGCCTTGCACGGAGTGACCGGATTCCCTCGCACGCGAGCCGCAAGGCGCCGGCCCCGATGGCCACGGGACTGATCGGTGTTTCTGCATCGACCGGTTTGGCCACGGCCGCGTCGCGGCGTCGGGCAGAGTCCACCGCGCGCAGCAGCAGAGCCGGGTAGGTCCTCCCGGCGGCTGCTCGGCTGGCGGACAGCGACCTTCGGATCAGGGCCGTTCGCGCCTCGGCTACGACGACGGTTCGTCCGGAGCTGCAGGCTGCCGCTCTGGTCGTGACGGTCCGGCGGCCGGCGAGGAACTCAGGGATGAGCGATGTCGAGGCTGTTGCCTTCCTTGCGCCCTGGAGCAACGTCACGACGACGTGCCTCTCGCCTGCTCGGACGGTCGGTGAGCAGCTCAGATCGACGACGACGTCCGCCCCGCGAAGGGCGGTTTCGAGGTCGCGCTCCGTCGCGAGGTGCAAGATCTCGATTTGCCGGTCCTCGCGAGCGCAGTCCAGCGGCACAGCTTTGGCGGCTTCGCGGCCCGGGCGCATCCATTCTGCTGCCGTCTGCCCGATTCGAAACCAGGCGCTCGGCGCCGACGGCGACCCGGTGATTGCGACGAGGACCCGCGGATGGCGTCCCGACAGCGCAGCAATTGAATCTGCGATCCAAGGAGGCACATTGACGGAATCGACGAGGATCGCGATCAGAGGGTCGGCGACCTGCCCCGGCGCATCCGACATCGCGCCCCAGCCTATAGAACGGGCTGGTCGCCGCACCCTGCGTGGTCTGGCAAGGAGCCGAGTTGGTGAGCTACGGTAGAAGTCGTATGCCGCTTCGTCTTCGTCAGGGCTGTTGCTACCCGCCGCGGCAATGAAACGCGGCTGCCCACCTGCTTCTGGATGCTCAAGTGGATCGCAGCCCGTGCCGATGGAATCGCAATGAACGTGATCTCTGTGGCGGCGGCCCTGGTGGCTCCCAGGAACGGTTTCCTGAGGCGGCTGCGGCTCACGTCGAACGGTGGGCAGGTGCTGCGCGTCGGCATCGATCTCGTCGAGGTCGATGCGGTTGCTGCGACGCTGCGCTCGGGCCTTGCCGACCGTTATCTGGCTCGCATCTATACGCCCGCGGAGGTTCGCGACTGCACGTACGGCAGCGGCATCAGTCCCACTCGGCTCGCGGCACGCTTTGCAGCAAAGGAAGCGGTCATGAAGGCGCTTGACGTCGGCAATCGGGCTATCCCGTGGAGAACGATCGAGGTGTGCCGGCAGCCGAGCGGCCGTCCCACCGTCTCGCTCCACGGTGCAGCAGAGGCGATTGCCCGCCGCCAGGGGGTCGCGCGAATCGAGCTCAGCCTGACCCACGAGTCACGGTATGCCTCCGCCCTGGTGGTGGCTTCGTCGTGATCGAGAGCATTCGCGAGATCGTGAGCACACACGGGCGTCTGCCCGTCGATGTCGAAGCCCTTCCGGATGACGCGAGCCTCTACGAGGCAGGCATGACGTCCCATGCGAGCGTCAATCTCATGCTGGCACTCGAGGACCACTTCGACGTCGAGTTCCCCGACGAAATGTTGACGAGAAGCGCCTTCGAAAGTATTTCGTCGATCAGGAGCTCGCTCGTCTCGCTCGGTATCGATGAGGAGAGCGCATGAGCGTGGTCTCGAACACAGGCATTGGAGAATCCTTTCTTGCGTCGGTCGAGCAGATCGCGGACGACGTGGCGGCGAGGTGGGTCGACGAGGTCGACCGTGAAGCCCGGTTCCCTCACGAGGCGGTCGACGCGCTGCGTGAAGCACAGGCTCTGTCGGCGCTCGTTCCCCGGGAGCTCGGCGGCGGAGGCGCCTCGATCGACGACATTGCAGCCGCGTGCTACGCGCTTGGCAAACGGTGTGGGGCGACGGCGATGGTTTTCGCCATGCACCAGATTCAGGTTGCATGCATCGTCCGGCACCGGAACGGGAGCGAATGGTTCGACCAATACCTCCGGGATCTCGCCGCGGGTCAGCGCTTGATCGCGTCCGCGACGTCAGAAGTCGGGACCGGGGGTGACATGGGCCGCTCGGTCGCGTGTGTCGAAGTCACGGACGGAGCTCGCTCGTTCGAGAAGCAGGCGCCCACCGTCAGCTACGGCGCGCAAGCCGACGATCTGCTGACGACGTTGCGGCGTGCACCGGACGCAGACGGAGGAGACCAGGTCGCGGTGCTCACCCACAAGGAGCAGGTCGAGCTCGAGCAGACGGGGACGTGGGATCCCTTCGGGATGCGGGGCACGTGCTCGCCGGGCTTCAAGATCCGGGCTTCGTTTGCCCCCGAGCAGCAGCTCCCTGAGCAATTCGCGGCGATCAGCGGCCAGACGATGGTGCCGGTCTCGCACATCCTCTGGTCCCACATCTGGCTCGGCATTGCGACGGATGCGTTCGACCGAGCCCGCGCGTTTGTGCGTGCAGCCGCGCGACAGAAGCCTGGCGAGCCTCTGCCGGCCGCAGTGCGCCTCTCACATTTGATGGTCGAGTTGTCGCTGCTCCGCGGCGAGGTGAGCTCCGCCCTTCGCGACTTTATGGACGACTCGACGCGGGACGGCGAACAGGTCGCAACGGTTGCGCGAGCCGTGCGATACAACAACCTCAAGATCGCGGCCTCCGAGCAGGCGCCCCGCGTCTGCCAGGGTGCCATGGGTGTCTGCGGGATCGTCGGCTTCAAGAACGACACCCCGTTCAGCGTTGGTCGTCACCTTCGCGACACGATGTCCGCGTCGTTGATGGTCGCGAACGAGCGCATTCACCAGACAAACGCGGCATTGCTGCTCGTCGCCAAAGACGTCTGACCTGTCATGGGCGAGGTCGCTGCATCAACCGCTCTGCAAAGCGAGTTCCTGGCAGAACTGATCGACGCCCGGCTGCTCCTCTCGAGCGGGGTTCCCGGCGTCTACGGGCGTGGGACGAAGTTCGGTGAGGTCGTCGACGCGATCGAGGATTTGATCACCAGGCGCTCGGTCGATGACGGGGTGGTTGTCGAGCGTGTTGCCTTTCCCCCGGTGATGCCACGGCGCGAGCTCGAGGAGATCGGTTACCTCGCCTCGTTCCCGCACCTTGCGGGAACGATCTTCTCGTTTGCGGGCGATGAGGCGGACGCCGCCTGGCGGGTGGAGCACCAGGACTGGGGAGCGTTCCAGGCGCAGACCGACCTCGTCATGGTGCCCGCAGCGTGCTACCCGAGCTATCCCGTCATTGCGGCGCGTGGTCCGCTCGGGCCCGACGGCGTGTCGCTGGATCTCGGTGGCTCGTACGTGTTTCGAAACGAGCCCTCGGGAGACCCCGCCCGCATGCAGACCTTCCACCAACGTGAGCTCGTGCGTTTCGGAGCTCCTGAACGGGTCAGCGAGTGGCGCGACCGCTGGTGCGAACGAGGGATCGAGATCCTGAGCGGGCTTGGGCTCGACGCACGCTCCGACGTCGCTTCCGACCCGTTCTTCGGGCGAACCGGGAAGATCCTCGCCCGCAGTCAGCGATCCCAGGCGCTCAAGTTCGAGGTCCTCGTCCCCATCGCAGGCGATGAGCCCACGGCCGTCGCGTCGTTCAACTGCCATCGCGAGCACTTCGCCTCGCTGTACGGGCTCACCTGCGCGGACGGAGGGCCTGCGCACACCGCTTGCGTCGGGTTCGGTCTCGAGCGCATCGCGCTTGCCCTGTTCAAGCGGCACGGCTGCGACTCCGGGGTCTGGCCGTCCGAGCTTCGCGCGCAGCTCTGGAACTCAACGGCGTAGGGCTGTCGTGCTCAGCCTGCTCGGACTCGACCCCGACACATACCGCGCTCACCGGCTGCACGACGCCGACCGTGACTATCCGGAGACCAACTGCTACACCGACATCTTGATCGAGCTCGTGCACGCGTGCGGGCAGGAGCCTCTCGCAGCTTTTGGCGGCACGGTTCGCACCGACTTCGAGGGCGATCAATGGACGTTCTTCAAGCCGGAGCGGCGGGATGTCGAACGACTGTTCGGCATCGACATCCATGAGATGCAGCTCTACCGGCCGCTGCAGGAGCATTTCGTCGAGCAGCTTCGTCACGGTCGCTCGATGATCGTCGAGCTCGATTCGTGGTACCTGCCGGACACCAAGGCGACCGCCTACCGACGGGAGCACGTCAAGAGCTCGGCGGTGATCGAGGGCATCGACATCGAAGGCGAACGCCTGCGTTACTTCCACAACACGGGTCTGTACGAGCTGGCCGGCGCGGACTACCACGGCGCGTTGCGCCTCGATGCGTCGCACGACGATGGGATGCTGCCTCCGTACGCAGAGATCGTCCGCTTCGACGCGGGAACCGCACCCGTCGGTGGCGAGGTGCGCGAGGTCGCGAAGGCGCTGCTGCGTGAGCACCTCGCGTACCTGCCGCAGGCGAATCCATTTCTTCGGTTCGGCAACTCGCTCGCTGACAAGCTGCCCGATCTGCTCACAGGGGACGACGCTGACTACCACGCCTACGCTTTCGCGACGGTGCGCCAGGCGGGCGCTTCCTTTGCAAGTTGCGCCACCTACCTCGAATGGCTGTTCGGCGAGCAGGCGGTTGATGCTGCCACGGCACTCTCGCGGATCGTCGCGGACTCGAAGGTCCTCTCGTTCAAGCTGGCGAGGCGGCGTCCATTCGACCCCGAACCTGCCTGTACGAAGCTTGCGGCCGATTGGGATGAAGCGATGTCGGGCGTCGCCGCTCTCTGTCCCTGAGGATGGCCGAACCGCTTCAGTCGTGGCAGGTGGCAGCGACCGCCGCCGGCGTCTTCGGTGCTGCGCCGCCGGGCGACGGCGACCTCGACTGGCGCGCCGCCGAGCTCCCTTTGTACGGTAGTGACTGCGAAGATCACTGGTTCCGTCACCAGTTGCACGGTGTAGGCCGAGCGCCGGTCCTTCGATTCGAAGGGCTGGCGACCGTGTGCGACGTCTACCTCGACGGCTCGCTCGTCCTCCAAACGGAGTCGATGTTCGTCGCCAAGGAGCTCGGGATCGAGGAAGGACCACACGAGCTCGCGATCTGCGCCCGCGCGCTCGAGCCGCTGCTCGCGCTGCCGAGAAAGCCGCGAGCGCGTTGGCGCTCGCGTGTGCCGCGCGAGAACAGTCTGCGCTGGTTTCGGACGACGCTGCTCGGGCGCGCGCCCGGCTTTGCGGCCGGGCCGCCGCTCGTCGGCCCATGGCGTCCCGTGTGTCTGCTCGCACAGCCGTCGCCCATGATCTCTTTGCGGCCGAGGCTCGACGGCGACGACGGGATCCTCGAGGTTCGTTGCGACGAGGACGTCGGCTCGCTCGAGGTCACGATCGAAGCTGACACCACGTCGCTTCCGCCTGGCGGCGGGGACATCCGTCTGCATGCAGTCGAACGATGGTGGCCGCACACCCACGGCCGGCCCCGCCTGTATCCCGTGCGGGTCGTCGTCGCCTCGGGCGGGCTGACGCGCACCGTAGGGTTTCGCGAGCTGTCGCGTCCTGCCGATGTCGACGCGGGCGGCCTGTTTCTGGAGGTGAACGGGGTTCCCATCTTTGCCCGGGGCGTCGTCTGGACACCGGTCCCGGATCAGGATCTTCGCGAGACGCTCACCCGACTGCGCGACGCCGGTCTGAACCTGATTCGCGTTGCTGGAACCACCGTGTACGAGTCTGCGGCGTTCCACGATCTCTGTGACGAGCTCGGTCTCCTCGTCTGGCAGGACCTCATGTTCGCCAACATGGACTATCCGTTCTCGGTCCCGGCGTTCCGCGAGCTCGTCGAGCCCGAGCTCCGCCAGGCGCTCGGGCAGGTGGCAGGCAGGCCGAGCCTTGCCGTCATTTGCGGGAACAGTGAGATCGAGCAGCAGGTCGGGATGCTCGGTCTCGACCCGTCGCTCGGTCGAGGCGACTTCTTCGAGCACGCGATCCCGAACCTGGTCGCGGAGGCGGGCATCGACGCCGCTTATCTTCCTTCGGCGCCGACCGGCGGCGAACAGCCGTTTCGCACCGATCACGGCGTTGCGAACTATTTCGGCGTGGGCGCCTACCTCCGGCCGCTCGACGACGCGCGACGCGCGGCAGTTCGCTTCGCCTCGGAGTGCCTGGCCTTCGCAAATGTGCCGGACGAAGAGCCCGCCACCCCGGCCGAAGGTGTCATGCGCGACGTGGGTGCGGACTGGGACTTCGCAGACGTGCGCGACCACTACCTCCGGCTGCTGCATGGCATCGGGCGCGACCACCCCGACTACTGGGAACGGTCGCGCTTCGTCACAGGAGAGGTCATGGCCGAGGTGCTGGGAGAGTGGCGGCGTGCACGGTCCCTCTGCAACGGAGGGATCATCCTCTGGTCGCGCGACCTCGTGCCCGGCTCCGGTTGGGGACTGCTGGACGACGACGGGAATCCAAAGGTCGCCTGGCACTTCGTTCGTCGTGCCGTCGCTCCGGTCGCGGTCTGGACGACCGACGAGGGTCTCAACGGTATTTCCATTCATGCGGCCAACGATGGGCCGGACACGGTCAAGGCCACACTGCGGGTTGCTCTTTACCGCGGCTCAGAAGCGTGCGTGGGTGAGGCTATGGAGGAGCTCGACCTGGCTGCCCACACGGTGGTCGAACGGTCTGTCGAAGGTCTGCTGGGGCGGTTCGTCGACGTCTCGGCCGCCTACCGCTTCGGCGAGGCGCAGCAGGATTTGGTCGTGACGACACTCGACGGGCCGGTCGTCGCGGCTCGCGACTTTCGCTTCCCGGCAGGGCGGCCGCGCGACCGTGTCGATGCTGCTGTCCTCGGGCTGCGCGCGTCCGCGTCGGCCGGCCCAGGCGGCGACATCGAGGTGACTCTCGGCGCCGCCCGCCTCCTCTACGGTGTCCGTCTCGCGGCGCCCGGGCGTGTGGCATCCGACGACGCGTTCAGCGTCGAGCCGGGTCGGTCCGCAACGGTTCTGCTGCGCCCGCGTGGAGCTGTCGCTCCTGCTCACGAGGTCGAACTGCGTGCCTTGAACCTCGCGGGCACGTTCACGGTGCCTCTAGGGTGACTGAACGGGCTCTCTACCTCGCCGCGGGCGAGACACCGTTTCAGGTCGTCTTCCACGAGCCCGTGGGTGCACCCGCGCAAACCGCGGTCTTGCTCGTGCCGCCCTTCGGCTGGGAGGAGATCGCATCTCACCGGTCGCGCCGCGCCTGGGCCGAGGACCTGTGCTCTCACGGATTTCCGGTGTTGCGCATCGACCTGCCCGGAACCGGCGACAGTGGTGGGGTGCCGGCCGACCCCGGGACGTGGGCCAGGTGGAGCCTGGCCGTGACCGTCGCGGCCCGATGGCTCCGTTCGGAGGTCGGCGCTCCGGTGGTGACTGCTGTCGGAATTGGCCTGGGCGGCCTGCTCGCCTACGAGGCCGCCGCGGGCGGCGCGGTGGACGACCTCGTCCTGTGGGCCACGCCGGCGCGTGGGCGCGACTTCATTCGCGAGCTCGTTCTGTTCTCCGCCGCTGAGACCGCGGGAATCGTCGAGGCTGGTGGGCCGGAGCCTCCCCCGTTGCCGAGCGGATGGCTCGCCCCGAGCGGTTTCCTCGTCTCGCCCGAGACCGTCTCCGATCTCAGGGCGCTCGACCTCGGGCCGCGACCGCTGGCGGCATCGACCCGGGTGCTCGTGTTTGACCGCGACGGCCTCGAGCCTGACGCTCGGCTCAAGGCTGCGATCGTCGGGGCGGGGGCCGAGCTCACGGTCGAGCTCGGCAACGGCTACGCCGCGATGCTCACCGACCCGGCCCAGGCGCGCCCTCCCGTTGAGGTATTCGAACGCACGCGGGCGTGGCTGCTGGGGGGTGAGTCGCGGTTGCGCGCGAGCCCTCCACCCGCTACCGCCGGGGAAACAGAAAGCGACGAGATGACGGTCGATGCGGTCCGTGAACGGACGTTCCTGATCGCAGGGCCACACGGCCGGCTCGTCGGGACTCTGGCTGAGCCGATCGACGGCGCGGTCGCACCGCTGACGGCGGTCTTCCTCAATGCGGGTGCGATCCGGCGCAGCGGCCCGCATCGCATGTGGACCGATGCGGCCAGACGCTGGGGCCTCAAGGGTGTGGCGTCCTTGAGGCTCGACCTCGAGGGGATCGGCGACAGTGACGGGGACAGCGAGCTGTTCAGTGATGTGGCCCACTTTCACGGCGAGCAGTTCTTCGCGCAGACACGGACGGCGCTCGATGCGCTCGAGGAAGCGGGGCTCGGCAACAGGTTCCTCCTCGTCGGATTGTGCTCGGGCGCGTTCTGGGCGTTCCACGCCGCCCTCGACGACGCTCGGGTCGTCGCCGCTCTCATGATCAACCCGAGGGTGCTCTACTGGGACGAGAACCTGGAGATCTCGCGCGAGCTGCGGCGGATGCGGAACGTGGCGAAGCCGGTGACCTGGAAACGGGCCATGCGCGGGAACGTGTCGCCCGCCCGTTGGGTGACAGCGACCCGTGTGCTCGCCGCCACACCGGTTCGGCTCGTCCGGAAGCTCAGAGACCCGGAGAGCGAGACGTCCAGTATCGAGGATCGCATTGCTGCAGCGTTCGATCAGCTCCGTGATCGAGGGCTTCGCGCGCGGTTCGTCTTCTGCGACGGTGAGCCTCTGTTCGACGAGCTGACTCGAGGTGGATTGCTCGCGCAACCTTCCCGATGGCCGACCGTCTCGGTGGCTCTGTTGCCAGGTCGAGACCATACGTTGAGGCCACTTTGGATGCACGAGCACGTTGTCGCGGCGATGGACGAGGCGCTCGACGCCGAGCTCTCGCTCGTCCGGGTTGTCGCAGACTGAGGTCCGGCCGCCGACTCGCCGGGCGGTGTGGCCAGATCCCTCGAACGAGGCAGATCCGAAGGTCATCGCAGGACTCACCAATCGGCTAGGGCGAGGCCCGGCTCGACCTCGGATAGTGGGAGCGTGCTCGGAGAACTCGAAGACCGTTCGGCGCGCGACTCGGCATCCGGCTCGGGTGGGACGACGTCGGCAGTGGCTGCCGAACGAGTCTCGGTCAGGAGAAGCGGGGTTGGTGTCGTCGTGCTGATCTCGACCGTCGAGCTTCTCTGGGTCGGGCTCCTCCTCTTTGCGATTGCCCGCTTCGTCTAGCAGCTGAGTCGAGGAGGTAACCGGCATGTCCAGCGTAGGAAGCCAGTGGAGCCGCATCGCAGGCTTGAAGGAGACCGGCGTATTGGCGTCGATGCGCCTGAAGCCAAGATCACGTCGGCGATTCCCCGGCGGAATGCCAGGAATGTGGCCCGGAGAGACGTGGCTGAGTCCCGGCCCCGCGAGCGCCGGCACGGAAGTGGCGATCTTCATCACCCGGGCCGAGAGGGCCGAGGTTCTGGTGGCCCACCGGATCGACGTGCTCGGCGGCCACTGGCATGTCGTGGCCGGGGCACTCGAGGAAGGAGAGTCGCCGGGCCAGGCCGCCGAGCGTGAACTCTTGGAGGAGACCGGCCTCGGTGTGTCGCTGGGTGAGGAGAGCGTCCACGAGTTCGCGTATGCGATTCCCGGCTCCTCGGGCTCGATCGAAGGGAGATGCGTGACGCCCGTCGTCAAGATGAGGGTCATCTGCTTCCTGGTCGAGGTCGAACCGGGCTGGGAGCCCGTCCTGAACTGGGAGCACGACACCTACGCCTGGGTGAGCCCCGCCGAAGCCTGCGAACGGCTGCGCTGGCCTTCGATGGCGCGCGCGCTCAGTGAGGTCGTCTGAACGTGAATGTCGGGTAGCTCATGACTCAAACGCGAGTCAGTACACTCGGCGCCGGCATGGACGAAGTGCCGCGCAGCAGCGACGTCTGGGCCGAACACGACTTCGTGGGTGAGTACGCAACGCGCTCTCTGCGGCCGCCCGAGGTGGTTCTTCTCCTTCGCTACTCCGAGCTACTTGCCGGGCGCGTGCTCGAGCTCGGGTGTGGTGCAGGGCGCATAACCGGGTACCTCGGCGCGTGCGGAGGCGACGTCCTCGGCATCGACATTTCGCCGACGATGGTCGCCTACTGCCGGCGTCGCTATCCCGATCTGGAGTTCCAGGTCGGCGACCTCGCTGATCTCGGCTCGCTGGAAGACGGATCTCGGGAGGTCATCGTTGCCGAGTTCAACGTTCTGGGTGTGCTCGACGACGCCGAGCGCAAGCGCGCTCTCCGCGATCTCCGTCGCATCCTGACCGACGATGGACTGCTTCTGTTCTCGGCTCACAACCTCGCATTTCTCCCGAACGTGCCGACGCCGGTTGGGTTGATGGCGGAGTCGTGGCGCCCCAAGCGGCTTCTCTGGAATCTCGGTCACCTCCCGCTGCGGGTCGTGAATCATCGGCGCGTCGGGAAGCTCGAGCACCGCGGCGGTGAATACGCTCTCGTCAACGATCAGGCGCTCGACTACCGTCTCCTGCACTACTACATCGGACGCGACGGTCAGAGCCGGCAGCTTGCAGAAGCGGGGTTCGAACTGCTCGAATGTCTTGACGGTGACGGCCGTCCGGTGCGCCAAGGCGAGAGCGCCGCTGCGTATCCGGAGCTGCACTATGCGGCGCGCGTCCTACGAGCCGGCCTTTCGGACGACGGCGGTGGCAGCTGAGGTGGCCGACGTCGAGCCGTTCGCGTTCCGAGCGATCACGGTGACGCGAATCCGCGATCCACGATCGTCGGTCGTGAGCTTGTAGGTGCTGCTCATGGCAGTGCCGATCGGCACACAGGCAGCGCCCGAAGGCTGGCACCGAAGCCACGAGTAGGCATTGGAGCTCGCCGACGTCCACCTTCCCGGAGCTGCCGCGAGCGACGAGCCGACCACGGGCGCTCCGTGAACCGACGGGAGCGACGAGACGCTCGGCGGTGAGCTCGAGGCCGGGCCGTGTGGGGCGCTCGGGCTGGGGGTCGTGGTCGTGGTCGTCGTCGTCCCGGCGGAGGTGGTCGTCGTCGGGCCGGGGCCGGTTGTCGTCGTGCCGGTGGACGGGGAGGTGATTGTCGCGGCCGGCGCTGTCGTCGTTGCCGGCGGCGCCGGGACCGGGCCGGCCGACACGCCGATCGCGGTCGTCAGCGGGCCTTTCCCTGCGCACGGGCTCGCACTCGGAATCGCGTAGTTCCCGGCGCTCGCGTTCACGTAGAGCGGGTTTCCGATCGTATTTGCGGAGGTGGAGAAACCGTCCGGGGTGTCCACGCCCCCCTGGCTGTCGTAGTACGACGAGCTGTTGGACGCCGAGACACAGTTGTCGTGGAAGGAGTTGCCGGTCCCGACCGGGCCGCTGCCCCAGTAGGACTCTGCGTTCCAGCGGACGTTTGAGTTCGAGACGATGTTCTCGGACACATCGTTGTTGGAGGTCGCAAGGTCTCCGAAGATGACACCCTCACCGTTTCGGTCGATGACGTTGTGCTGGATCGTTCCGCTCTGCGAGCCGCGCAGCTGCACGCCACGGTCGGCGTTGTCATAGATGTAGTCGTTCGTGATCGTCGCGTAGTACCCGCTGACGTAAATGCCGTGACCTTGGTTCGTCGCGGGGAGGGCTCCGCAGCCGTGAATCGTGCTGCTGTCGATAGTCGTGTAGCGCGCCACGCCCCAGCTTGTGCTGTTGATCAGATCGAAGCAGATCGCCGTGTGCTCATTCGTCACGTCGACGTTCGAAAACGTCACGTGGTCCGAGCCGATCGTCGGGCTGGGGAGCGCGTCGGAGTTCACACCATCCAGCTTCAACTGGGTGAACGTGATCCAGTCTCCACCGGGGAACGTGACGACGCGGCCCTTGATCGTGGCCGGGTTCGCCGGATCGGCGCTCGTGAGCACGATCGGCGCTCCCGGCTGCCCGCCGTGCGAGAGCGAGACATTGGCGACGAAGGTTGCGCCGGCGGCGAGGCAGCCGGTCTGGCCGGGCGCCAAGGCGGTGGCGAGATGCTCCACTGTCGCGAACGGCGACGACGAGCTTCCGCTGTTGGCATCTGAGCCGTTGGGTGCGGCGTAGAAGGAACACGCCGATGAAGCGGAGGAGGGGGTTGCCGCAAACGCGAGCCCGGCGCCCAGGACGGCGACTGCGGCGAGTGGGAGGGCATGGGCGGCGCGGCGTGTCGGAAGGAGGCGGCGAAGTCTCATACCCTCGCACTCGGTCGGTCCGAGAAGCGAGTTGATCCCTCAATCGGTGGGCATCCGCCCCGGCCGGACCGGGCACGCGACCGGAGAGCCCGAGAGCCGGCGGCATCGTGCGGGAGGGCAGGTTCGACTGGGGTCGAGTGCTACTGCTCGGAGGGCAGCTGTGCGAGGAGCTCGCCCTCGAGATCAGCGGTCTCCGAGACCACCGGGCGGATCGACTCGACGCCTTCGAGTTGGTCGAGGGCCGATCGCAGGAACGTGACGAACTCCTGGCGATGCACCGTGATCGAATGCCGGAGCTCCTCGGCCTCTTGCCCGAGGGACCGGGCTGTAGCCGCGCCCTCCCTGACCAGGTCGTCGGCTTCGGCCTGCGCCTGGACGAGTAGGCTCGTCCGCTGCTTCTCGGCTTCGACGCGCGTTTGCTCGGCTTCGGCTCGGACCCCTGCCGCGTCCGCGGCCGCCTTGGCGATCAGCTCGTCGCCTGCCCGTTTCGCCGTCAGCAGCACCGCACCGAGCCGCTCCGCGTCGGTCGGGTTTCGCGAAGCCCGTTCGCCCAACTCCTCGACCTGCTTGCGCAGGTCGTCTCGCTCGCGGGTCACGGCGCTGAGGGCACTCGCCGCGTCGGCGAGCAGCGCGCGGGTCGCCTCGACCTCGAACCCGCGCAGCGCGCGGGGCAGTTCGGCATCCCGAATCTGCGGTGGGGTCAGTGGTTTCGCCATCGGTCTTCTGATTTTGCCTGGTTGAAGGCGGCACGTCTACCTGTGCCCGGGAAAGCCTGTACCGGCCGGTCTGTTGCCCGGCGCCACGGAGTGAGGTTTTGGAGGCGGCGGGTCCGGGCATGGAAGCCTCGGATGCCTCTCCCCGAAGCCCAGGTTCCGAGAGGCCGTGAAGCCCTGCTAGTTGACAAATCGGTCAACTACGGTGCAGGCTTTACCGAGACAGCGTGCGAGCTTCCGGCAGCGGAACCTATGCGAGCAGGAGTTGCAAGCCGTACACCAAAGCAGCGATCCAGGCCAACTGGACGGCGGCGATGACGGAAAGGACGGTGACCTGATGCATCCGATCACGATTCAACCGGGAAGGAGCCCCAACGTGGGCCTGGTCGCCTGTCTGCTCTTCTGCGTTGCGTGCTGGGCTGGACTCGCCTACCTGATTGGGCTCGCGCTCGGGTAGCTCAAGCCGCGGCAGTACCTCGACTGTTGCCGCACTTGCAGTCATTTCTCTCCCCTTCGGTGTTGCTGTTTTCTCGTCCGATGTGACGTTCGCGCCGTCCGTCGGTTAGCTCGTTCGATCAATATCATCTCGCCGTCGATTTCGCGAGGTTGGGATTTCTGCGCCGTCGCCTTGGGCCGAGCGAAGTGATCTCCGGAGCAAGGGAGAAGAAACGGCCGGTCGAATCAAGGCAGCGGGGCAGCGCCTCGGCGAATCTCTCCCCTCGCGTGGCGCCGCCCCAGCTTCCTATCGGCATGCCGTTCATGTTGCGCAACCCTCTCTGGTGAACCGGACGGCCCCCCGATCCCACTCAAGCTGGGCGCAGTTCATGCCGATTTTGCAGGGGTGAATGTCGACAATCGCCTCTTGAGCCACTGGCAGCGCGAGCAGCTCGCGCGCAGGCAGGCACGGGCGGCGCTTCCCGCGCGGTGGCGGAACGATCCCCGTCCGGAGATGCACGAAGTCGTCGACGTCTACGTCGAGCTCCTCGCGGCCGAGCGGCGGCTGAACGTGGTGCCGTTGGCGATCGAAGATCGCTGAGCGGCGCCTCGAGCAGCTCTGTTCGCGGGCGGCGAAACTCGCCGCAATTTGCGTCCACTCCAGCTACCGGCCGTAAGGCGGCAGCCTGCACGTGAGCTAGGTTCGGCGGTGTGAGGCCGATGATCGTCGCTGCGGCAGGGCTTCTGCTTTTTGCCGCTCCGGGAGCGGCGAGAGCCGGCAGCATCACCCCGATTCAGTCCGCCTACGGTGGAGGATCGAACGCCGCCGCCGTGATCGCCACCCGGCCGCCTGCGGATCACTCTGGACAGACGACGCAGGCCGGTGGGAGCGGGTCGAGCCAGGGCGGCGCCGGTTCGAGCGCCGCGTCGCCGTCGCAGGGCGGCGGCCCGGGCTCGAGCGGGGGTGGAGCAGGCTCGAACGGTGGGCAGTCCACCCAGACCACCGCCCAGCCGCTCGTCGGTCTTGCAGGATCTCCGACGGGTTCCGCCTCTCCGGCCTCGTCGTTCGACGCGCTCCATCGCGCAATTCCGACGGACGCACTGTGGGCGATCGCACTCGCCGTTGCCTGCGGCCTCGGAGCCTGGCTCGTTCGCCGAGGCAGTACCTGAGCAGGGATTGACGCCCGTACCCTCGTTCGAGGGATTGCTGGGCCGCCGCATCGTGGCTTAGATGCAACTGGTTCTGCAATGCGGCTGTGCGGTTCGCGATTCGTCGCGGCGCACAAGGAATCGAGGACAATCTGTGGGCAGCATCATGGACGCGGCCGGCTGGTCGGGCTTCGCGGCCCTCCGAGCCAACGACTCGGCGAACGGGCATGTCGACTCGACCGTCGGGCAGGAGGTGACGTCGCCGACGTCTCCGGAACAAAATGTCTCGCTCGAGGGGCTGCAGCGGCGGCTCTCGAGGCTGGCGTTCGACGTGCACGACGGACCTCTGCAGGAGCTTGCGGCGCTCGGTTACGAGCTGAGCAATCTGAGAAAGAAGACGACGCTCTCGTCGTCCCCCGATCCGGATCCCGAGCTCGATGCCGAGTTCGAGCGGATGATGGCGCAGCTCGCGAGCGTGGAAGGGATGTTGCGCTCGATGATGTTCGCGATGGAGGAGGGCGCTGCCGCTTCGTCGGATCTCGAGCTCGTGGTCGAGCAGCAGGTCGATGCATTTCGGGCCCTGTCGCCGAACACCGACGTCGATGTGTCGTCGGAGGGAGATCTGGGGCTGCACACCGACTCGCAGCGGATCCTGGTCGACCGGGTGCTGCGCGAGTCGCTCTCGAACGTCGCCCGGCACTCGGCAGCGAGCCGGGTCTCGATCCAGCTCCGCGGCTATTCGGACGCTCTGCTCGTCCGGGTCCAGGACAACGGGCGCGGCTTCGATCCGCAGGCACGCGCGCGCGGGCGCGGCGGACGGCACGTGGGGCTGAAGACGATGCGCGAGCGGCTGCATCTGATCGGCGGAACGCTGAGCATCGACAGCCAGCCGGGCGGCCCGACCACGATCACCGCGGTGATCGACAAGTGGCGCCCGGGGCACGTCGACGAGCTGGACGACGCGAAGTAGGTCGTCCGTCAGCCGCCGGGCGCCGGCGCGCGGAGCCGCTGAACCGCCCGGGCCAGCCCCTCGGCGCCGAACACGTACGGTGTCGCGTTCGGGACATCGTGCAGCGGCCCGTCGAGCTCGTCCGAGCCCGACGCTGCGTTGACGGCGTACCGAACGGGGATCTCGTGGCAGACACAGAGGATCGTCTCCTCGTCGCGGCCGAGCAGCCGCTCGAACGCGTCTGCGTAGCGCAGTGCAGCGTCGCCCAGGCTCTCCCCGCCCGGGAACGGCGTCGTGTGCGAGTGAGCCCGCTTCCAGGCGCGGTAGGCGTCGAGGCTCTCGCCTTCGAGCTCTCCGATCCGGACGTCGTTCAGCTCCCGGTCGACGATCGTGGGGGTCGTGTCCGCGCGCCCGCCGAGCGCCAGCCGGGCCGTCTCCTGCGCGCGAGGGAACTCCGAGGTGACGCAGACGTCGACGGCGATGCCCGCCAGCTGGCCTGCGAGCTGCGTGGCCTCGCCCACCCCGAGCGGCGAGAGGCCCCGATCGAAGGCGGGGTCGCCGTTCACGACGCCGTCGACGTTGAGCCACGACTGGCCGTGCCGGGCCAGCAGGAGGATTCTCACGTCCCCTCCTCAGTGCAGGTCGGTGAAACGCAGCTCCTGGTACGGGAACCAGCCCGATCCGCCGGAGGTTGCGAACACGTTCGTCGAGCCCGCGAGTGCATGGGCGGCCGCCGAGACGATCAGCTTCTGGTCGGCCAGCTCGCCGTCGTTCTCGACGACGTCCGCCGTGATGATCCCCTCCCTGCCCCGGGCGAGCTCGAGCAGACGGGTCGTCGCTTCGTCGAATGTCATCAGCCCTGATCCTTCCAGATCGCCGGTGGGTCGGGGCCGGAGAGATTCAAGCCCGGCACCTCGCCTGCCGATCCGGCGAGGGTGAGCGTCGATAACCGGCTCGTGGAGTACTGGCGCCGCCAATTGGCGGCCCGCCGGCGGTTCCGGCCGGCTCCGGCCCTGTCAGAACCGAGCCCGCCCGGCCGGGCCCCGGCGCAGCCAGATGACCCCGCCGACGGACCGGCCGCCGAGCCGGGCGCACCGTCAAATGTGGTGCCGATGGCCTTCGAGGACCGTTAGCCCAGGCACCGCACGGGCCGTGGGAGGTGAAGGCGACGCGGTGAACGGAGGGATGATTGCCGTCAGTCCAGCCGCAGAGCCGCGCCGCCCCCGACTGTATCGGCAGGGCGGCTCCGGCCCTTGACCGGAGAGCAGGCAGGCGCGGGGATGAAGCGAGCCGGGAGGCTGCCGGCGCGGCAGCCTCCCGGCCGTCCTCCTAGAAGAACCCGAGCGGTTTCGGGTCGTAGCTGACGAGCAGGCACTTCGTCTGGCTGTAGTGGTCGAGCATCATCCGGTGGTTCTCCCGTCCGACGCCCGAGACCTTGTACCCGCCGAAGGCTGCGTGGGCCGGGTAGAGGTGGTAGCAGTTCGTCCACACCCTGCCCGCCTTGATCGCGCGGCCCATGCGGTACGCCCTGGCGGTGTCGCGCGTCCAGACGCCGGCACCGAGGCCGTACATCGTGTCGTTCGCGATGTGCAGCGCCTCCGCCTCGTCCCTGAACGTCGTCACGGCGAGCACGGGGCCGAAGATCTCCTCCTGGAAGATCCGCATGTCGTTGCGGCCCTTGAAGACGGTGGGCTGGAAGTAGTAGCCGCCTTCGAGCTCGCCGCCGAGGTGC
The DNA here is from genome assembly GCA_963722065.1 of uncultured Thermoleophilia bacterium. Taxonomy (GTDB): domain Bacteria; phylum Actinomycetota; class Thermoleophilia; order Gaiellales; family Gaiellaceae; genus PALSA-600. The sequence goes on from CAVRMI010000033.1 coordinate 41,877, forward strand.
GACGGCTCCCCGCCGATCAGGAGCTCGGCACCCTCATCGCGGCCGATCTTCACGTAGCTCTCGATCTTCTCGAGCTGCGCGGCCGAGACCTGCGGGCCGATCTGCGTCGCCTGGTCGAGCGGGTGACCCTGCCGGATCGCGGCGATCCGCTCGAGGCACCGTGCCATGAACGGCTCGTAGATCGACTCTTCGATCAGCGCCCGAGACGGGCAGGTGCAGACCTCGCCCTTGTTGAACGCGTAGAGCACGAGGCCCTCGATTGCCTTGTCGAAGAACTCGTCGTCGGACGCCATCACGTCGGCGAAGAAGACGTTCGGCGACTTGCCGCCCAACTCGGTCGTCGAGGGGATGATGTTCTCGGCGGCGTACTGCATGATCAGCCGCCCGGTCACCGTTTCGCCGGTGAACGCGATCTTCGCGATCCGCTTGCTCGTGGCGAGCGCCTTGCCGATCTCACCGCCGGGGCCGTTGACCACGTTGATCAGGCCTGCGGGCAGGATCTCCTCCAGGACCTCCATCAGCTTCAGGATCGACCACGGTGTCGGGCTGGCGGGCTTGATCACCGTGCAGTTCCCGGCAGCGAGCGCAGGCGCGAGCTTCCACGCCGCCATCAGGATCGGGAAGTTGAACGGAATGATCTGGCCGACCACGCCGAGCGGCTCCTGGATGTGGTAGGCGACCGTGTCCTTGTCGATCTCCGAGATCCGCCCCTCCTCCGCGCGGATCGCCCCGGCGAAGTAGCGGAAATGGTCGGCGGCCAGTGGAATGTCCGCCGCCAGCGTCTCGCGCACCGGTTTGCCGTTCTCCCAGCTCTCGGCCACGGCGAGCATCTCCCGGTGCTCGTCGATCGCATCGGCGACGAGATTCAGCACCCGGGCGCGCTCCGTGGTGGAGGTCTCGCCCCACGCATCCTTCGCCGCGTGCGCCGCGTCGAGCGCGAGGTCGATGTCCTCCGGAGTCGACAGCGGCACCTCGGTGAACGGCTCACCCGTCGCGGGCGTGCGGTTCTCCGTGTACCTGCCCTTCACCGGCGCCACCCAGTGGCCGCCGATGAAGTTCTCGTAGCGCTCGTTCAACTCGACCGGACTGCCTGGGCGTCCGGGAGCCTCGAACATTGCGCCCTTCTCGATGGTTGCCATCGAGAGCCTCCTTTCGCGAGGCGGACGCAGCCGCGTTCGTGCGGACTGCGGCCGCACCGCCGACCATGACGCCTGTGCGTGGCCCGCACATCCGCGCATTCACGGAACCTAGGCCGAGAAGCCTGCGAGCGCGGCCTCGACGAGGTCGGGCAGGGTGCGCAGGTTGTAGCCGCCCTCGAGGATCGCGGCGACCCGGGGCGCAAGCTGCGCTGCGCGCCGGGCCAGCTCGGTGAACCCGCCGGCGGTCACCTCCATGTCCGCGAGCGGGTCGTCGACGTGGGCGTCGAAACCCGCCGAGACGAGCAAGAGATCGGGAGCGAAGGCTTCGACCGCCCGGGAGACGGTGTCCCAGGCCTGCAGGTAGCCGTGGTCGCCGGTCCCGGCGGGCAGCGGGATGTTCACGAGGTCGGCCGCCTGTTCATCCGGCCCGCCCGTGCCCGGATAGAGCGGCCACTGGTGGAGCGACACGAACAGGATCGAGTCGTCGCCCGAGACGACGTCCTGCGTGCCGTTGCCGTGATGCACGTCCCAGTCGACGATCGCGACCCGCTGCAGGCCGAGCTCCGTCTGGGCCCAGCGTGCGGCGATCGCCACGTTGTCGAACAGGCAGAACCCCATCGCGCGCTCGCGCTCGGCATGGTGGCCCGGCGGCCGCGCGAGGGCGAACCCACCGCGGCGGACCGCTTCGATCGCTGCACCCGCCGCCAACAGCGCGGCCTCGTACGTCGTCTCGGTGCACATCGTGTCGGCGTCGATCCAGCCGCGCGTGTCCCGCACGAGCTCGGCCAGCTCCGGCGTGTGGCATCGAAGCACGTCGTCGAGTGTGGCGGGGACGCACTCGACGAAGGGAAACCGCTCGTGCAACACCACCATCCGCTGCTGAGATTCGGGGTGGGTTCCCGTCGGATGCAGGTAACCGAATGCGCTGTTGCTTACGAGCTCGATCCGCGTACCGCCTCGAGGATCTCGCCGAGCGGCCGGTCGCGGCGCGAGCGGCCGATCAGGTACGCGAGCAGAGGAGCGTTTCGCCGGTCGCCGCTCTCGTGCGCAGCGATCCTGGCGATCTGCAGCAGCGCGTCGGCGTCGGCATCCGAGATCTCCTCATCGGCGCCGATCGCCGCCGCAACCCGCTTCAGCCACTCGTCCATCGCGCGGCAGCATAGTCAGGCTCGTTCGAGCAGGCGCTTCGCGAGCCCCTCGAGGCCGAGCTCGTGCGCGTGCGCGGCGGCGCGCGCCCAATCGGGCGGGGTGGGCGCCAGCTTCGGGAGCGGCGCCTGATCGTCCATCGTCGCGATCTCCCGGTAGAGGAGCAGCTCTTCGGCGATCTGCGGGAAGCGGCCGTCCGCAAGCGCCTGCGCGAGCGAGCCATGCTGCTTCAGCACGTCGGCTGCCTTCTTCGGCCCGACCCCCGGCGCCCCGGGGATCTTGTCCGACGGGTCGCCGCGGAGCGCAATGAAGTCCGGCACCTGCTGCGGCTCGACGCCGTAGCGCTCGCGTACCTCGGCAGGCCCGATCCGTGCGAGCTCGGAGACGCCCTTCACCGGCTGCAGGATCTGCACTCGGTCCGAGACGAGCTGGAACGCGTCGCGGTCGGATGTCGCCACGAGCACGGGGCCGGGCCAGGCCCGGGCAGCGGCCGCGAGGAAGTCGTCGGCCTCGTACCCGGGCGCCTTCCCCACCTGGAACCCGAACGACTCGACGAGGGCGGGCAGAAGGTCGAGCTGCTCGAGGATCGAGTCCTCGAACACGCGTCCGGACTGGTAGGCGGGCAGCGCCTCGTGGCGGTAGGTGGGCGTGTCGAGCGAGTCCCAGCCGACGAGCACGGAATCCGGCTGCTCGCTCTCCCAGAGGCGCTGCAGGAAGCCGGCGAAGCCGACGAGCGCATTGAGCCGAATCGACTTCGGGAGGGCGTGGTAGGCGCGGTGGGCGAGGGAGTCGCCGTCGATCGCGAGCAGGAGACCGCTCACAGCGACCCTTCCAGCGCCTGGATCGCCGCCATCAGCCGGTCGGTCGCGGTGCGGGCGGCCTCGGCGGGCTCCCGCCCGGCGAGATCGCTGAGCTCGATCGGCTCGCCGTACCGCACACGCCAGGGCTCGAGCCGGCGCAGCCCGTCGGTGCCCTTGATCCCCGCGGGGACGAGCGGCACGCCGGCCTCGAGTGCGATCCGCGCCGCTCCCGTGTGCGCGCCCGCTTCGCGTGTCTTCCGCAGGCCCTTCCGCCGTCGCGTGCCCTCCGGGAACATGGCGATCACGTTGCCCGCGCGCGCCAGCCGGACGGCGGTCTCGATCGCCGCGTAATCGGCCCGGCCGCGGTTCACCTTGAACGCGCCGGCGCCTGCTGCGATCGCCGAGAGCGGGAACCAGAAGAGCTCGGCCTTCGCCATGAAGCGGAGGAAGCGGCGCGGCCAGAGGGCAAGGCCGATCGCCCAGGGATCGAGATTCGAGAGGTGGCCGGCCGCGAGCACGTAGCCGCTCGAGGCCGGCAGATGCTCGGTCCCGTCGGCTCGATACCTGAAGACAAATCGCAGCACCGGCCAGGAAACAAGGGCGATCAGGGAGTAGAGCGGCGTAGGACGGGGAGGACGCGTCACCGGCGGCGAGTATCGCTGATCTGGCCCACAGCGCTATGGTGCCGCCCTAAATGGCTGGAGCAAACGGCAAGAAGCTCGTGATCGTGGAGTCGCCCGCCAAGGCGAAGACGATCGCCGGCTACCTGGGCCCGAACTACGTGGTCGAATCGTCGATCGGGCACATCCGCGACCTCCCGAACAACGCGTCGGAGATCCCGGCCAAGCTGAAGGGCGAGGCCTGGGCCCGTCTCGGTGTGAACGTCGACAAGGACTTCGAACCTCTGTATGTCGTCGACTCGCGCAAGAAGAAGGTCGTCACCGACCTGAAGGCCAAGCTGAAGAACGCCGACGAGCTCCTGCTCGCAACGGACGAAGACCGCGAAGGGGAGGCGATCGCCTGGCATCTGCGCGAGGTGCTCGATCCGAAGGTGCCGGTGCGGCGCATGGTCTTCCACGAGATCACCCGCCCCGCCATCGAGCGCGCGCTCGGGGAGACGCGCGACATCGACAGCCGGCTCGTCGACGCGCAGGAGACGCGGCGCATCCTCGACCGCCTGTACGGCTACGAGGTCTCGCCGGTGCTCTGGCGGAAGATCATGCAGGGGCTGTCCGCCGGTCGCGTGCAGTCGGTCGCGACGCGGCTCGTCGTGGAGCGCGAGCGCGAGCGGATGAAGTTCGTCGCCGCCGAGTACTGGGACATCGTCGCGACGTACGCCCCCGGCGCCTTCACCGCGCGGCTCACGTCGATCGAGGGCCGCCGCGTCGCCCAGGGCCGCGACTTCGCCCAGGACGGGAAGCTCCGCACCGCCGACGCGGTCCAGCTGACCGAGACCGAGGCCCGTTCCCTCGCGAACGGTCTCGGCGGTGCGGACTTCACCGTCTCGTCGGTCGAGGAGAAGCCCTACACCCGGCGTCCCGCGGCGCCGTTCATGACCTCGACGCTGCAGCAGGAGGCGAGCCGCAAGCTGCGGCTGTCGTCGCAGCAGACGATGCGCGTCGCCCAGCGCCTGTACGAGAACGGCTACATCACCTACATGCGCACCGACTCGACGACCCTGTCGGAGTCGGCCCTCAGCGCGGCGCGCGACCAGGCGCGCGAGCTGTACGGCGCCGATTCGGTCCCGGCGCAGCCCCGGCAGTACAACCGCAAGGTGAAGAACGCCCAGGAGGCGCACGAGGCGATCCGCCCGGCGGGCGACCGGTTCCGCACACCGGAACAGGTGCGCCGGGAGCTGACGGCGGAGGAGTTCAACGTCTACGACCTGATCTGGAAGCGCACGGTCGCCTCGCAGATGGAGGACGCGCGCGGCCAGACGGTCTCGGTGCGGATCGCCGCCACCGCAGCCGACGGGCGCGCCACCGAGTTCTCGACCGCCGGCACGGTGATCACCTTCCGCGGCTTCCTGCTCGCCTACGAGGAAGGCCTCGACGAGCCGTCCGGGGACGCCGAGGAGAAGGTGCTGCCACCGCTCGCCGAGGGCGATGCACTGTCTGCGACCGCCCTCGAGCCGGACGGCCACTCGACGTCTCCGCCGCCGCGCTTCACCGAAGCGAGCCTCGTGAAGGCGCTCGAGGAGCGCGGGATCGGCCGTCCGTCGACGTACGCGGCGATCATGGGCACGATCCTCGACCGCGGCTACGTGCGCAAGCAGGGTCAGGCGCTCATCCCCGAGTTTCTCGCCTTCGCGGTCGTCAAGCTGCTCGAGAATCACTTCCCGCAGCTCGTCGACTACGAGTTCACCGCGCGCATGGAGGACGACCTCGACGAGATCGCCTCGGGCGACGAGGCGCGCACGGCGTGGCTCCGGCGGTTCTACTTCGGGGAGGACGGCGACGCCGGCCTCAAGGAGCTCGTCGAAGGGCGCCTCGCGGAGATCGACGCTCGTGAGATCAACACGGTCGAGCTGCCGGGCAGCGACATCGTCGTGCGGGTCGGCAGATACGGCCCGTACCTGGAGCGCGGCACCGAACGGCAGACGCTGCCGCCGGACATCGCGCCGGACGAGCTCACGTCCGCTCGCGCCGAGGAGATCCTCGCCCAGGGAAACCAGGAGCACGAGCTCGGCGTCGACCACGAGACAGGACGGACGATCGCGGTGCGCTCGGGCCGGTACGGCCCCTATGTGACCGAGATCGTGGAGGGCGACGAGAAGCCGCGCACCGGGTCGCTCTTCAAGACGATGTCACCCGAGACGGTCACGCTCGAGCAGGCGCTGCAGCTCCTGACCCTCCCTCGCTCGCTCGGAGAGTCCGACGGAGAGGAGGTGCTTGCGGCGAACGGCCGCTACGGCCCCTACGTGAAGCGGGGCAAGGAGTCGCGCTCCCTCGAGACCGAGGACCAGCTCTTCACGATCACCCTGGACGAGGCGCTGGCGAAGCTGGCCGAGCCCAAGCAGCGCGGCCGCCGCGCCGCCGCGCCGCCGCTGAAGGAGCTCGGAGACGACCCGGTGAGCGGGAAGCCGATCGTCCTCAAGGAGGGCCGGTTCGGCCCCTACGTGACGGACGGCGAGACCAACGCCAGCCTGCGGGCGGCCGACTCGATCGAGTCGATCGGCCCGGAACGGGCGGCCGAGCTGCTCCAGGACCGGCGCGACCGGGGGCCGGCCCCGAAGCGCAAGCGGGCGCCCAGGAAGCGCTCGTAACAGAGCTGCAACAGTCCTTACAACATTTCCGGTCCGAAACCGGACATAATCAGTCTCTCGTCGGAAGGGAATCCGCCCGCCGCCGCGCGCGTTCGAAAGGGCGGTACCCTGGCGCGGGAAGGTTTGCATGACCGGTCGCAGAAACGAAAGGACATCGATTCCGACTTGACTCAGAGCCAGCTGAACGAACTGCTTGAGACGGAGAGCGCACGCACCCTGCTGGAGGCGGGCGAGGAGCGCGGCTGGATCGAACCGGCCGAGCTCGAGGCATTCGCGGTCGAGAACGACCTGGGCGAGCCCGAGGTCGTCGATCTCGTGAAAGAGCTGGAGCGCATCGGGCTCGAGGTGCGCGAGCCGGTCACGGAGGAGAAGAACACGAAGGCTCAGGCCGAGCCGGTCATCTACGAGGCCGACGCCCCGTCGGGCGCGGGCGACAGCCTGCAGCTCTTCCTCGCCGATGTCGGCAAGCACAAGCTGTTGACCGCGCACGAAGAGGTCGTGCTGGCGAAGGCGATCGAGCGCGGAGACGGCCGGGCCAAGCGCCGTATGATCGAGTCCAACCTCCGCCTCGTCGTCTCGATCGCCAAGGGCTACCGCGGTCTCGGCGTGCCGTTCCTCGACCTGATCCAGGAAGGGACGCTCGGCCTGAATCGCGCGGTCGAGAAGTTCGACTGGCGGCGCGGCTACAAGTTCTCGACGTACGCGACCTGGTGGATCCGACAGTCGGTGCAGCGCGCCGTGGCGAACCATGCGCGCACCATCCGCGTTCCGGTGCACGTCGTCGAGCGCCAGCAGAAGCTCTCGCGTGCTGCGCGCCGGCTCGAGGTCGAGCTCGGCCGCGAGCCGACGAAGGAGGAGCTGGCGGAGGCAACGGGCCTACCGCTTCAGCACGTCGAGGAGGCGCTCTCCGCAGCCTCCGCGTCGGTCTCGCTGAACCAGACGGTCGGCGCCGACGACGAGGGCGAGCTTGGCGACCTCTTCGCCGACCGCGAGGCCGCCGATCCGTTCGACGAGGCCGAGGAGTCCCTGCGCCGGCAGAACATCCGGAAGGCGCTCGACGCGCTCCCGGAACGGGAGCGGCGCATCCTGGAGCTGCGCTTCGGCTTCGAGGGCGAGCCCTGGACGCTCGAGGCGATCGGGCACGAGCTCGACCTGACGCGGGAACGCGTGCGCCAGCTCGAGGGCCAGGCGCTCTCGCGGCTCGCTGCGCTGCGCGAGCTCGCCGGCCTGGCCGCCTAGCAGCCGGGCAGCGTCTGGCACCGCCCGGTGTCAGACGGCCGTGTCGTGAGCCGCACCCTCGAGGTCCGGCTTGTCGGCGCGCTTCGCGCCCTCGGCCTGGCGAATCTCGTCGTCGGTCATCGGCCACCGCTCGAGCGGGTAGTGACACGCGGCCTCGTGGTGAGGCTCGAGCTCGCGGAGGACCGGCGTATCGACGTCGCAGTGGCCCTTGTGGAAACGTGGGCAGCGCGGATGGAACACGCACGCCGCGGGAGGCGCGACGGGCGACGGCACGTCGCCGGAGAGCACGATGCGCTGGCGGCCGGCCGCTGCGGTCGGCCTGGGGACGGCGGAGAGGAGGGCCGCCGTGTACGGATGCTTCGGGCTCTCGTAGATCGACTCGCTGTCGCCGATCTCGACGATGTGGCCGAGGTACATCACGGCAATCCGGTCTGCGATCTGACGAATCACCGACAGGTCGTGGGAGATGAACACGTAGGTGAGGTTGAACTCGGCCTGCAGGTTCCGCAGCAGGTTGAGGATCTGCGCCTGGATCGAGACGTCGAGCGCGGAGACGGGCTCGTCGCAGATGATCAGCTTCGGCGAGAGCGCGAGCGCGCGCGCGACGCCGATGCGCTGCCGCTGGCCGCCGGAGAACTCGTGCGGGTAGCGGTTGTAGTGCTCCGGGCTGAGCCCGACCGTCTCGAGGAGATCCTGCACCCGCTGCTTGCCGCCTTTCACACCGTGGATCTCGAACGGCGCGCCGATGATCTGGCCGACCGTCTTGCGTGGGTTCAGCGACGAGTATGGATCCTGGAAGATCATCTGCATCTCGCGCCGGAGCGGTCTGAGCTGGCGCTGCGAGAGCTTCGAGATGTCGCGCCCGTCGAAGCGGATGGTCCCACCGGTGAGGTCGAGGAGCCGCAGGATCAGACGCGCCGTCGTCGACTTGCCGCAGCCGGACTCACCGACGATGCCCAGGGTCTCGCCGCGGCGAACGTTGAGCGAGATGTCCTCGACGGCGTGCACCTCGGCGTTGCCGCGGGCAAAGACTCCCTGCTTCACCGCGAACCGCTTCGTCAGGTGCTCGATCTCCACGAGGTTGTCGCTGGTCGTGGTCCCGTTCGTGGTCATGCGGCGTCACCGAGGCGGGCGATCGAGCGCGTGCCGCCCTCGCGCTGCTTGTCCTCCCACGACAGATGGCAGGCGTCGGGATGCGCTTCGGGCACCGGGGCCACGAGCGGAGGGCGCTCCGTTGGGCAGGGCTCGAAGCGGTAGCGGCAGCGTGGGTTGAACGGACACCCCGCAGGAGGAGAGAGGAGGGAGGGTGGAGACCCTTCGATCGGAACCAGGGCGGAGAGCTTCTTCTCGACGCTCGGCATCGAGTCGAGGAGGCCCCACGCGTACGGGTGCTGCGGCTGTTCGAAGATCTGCCTCGCCGGCCCGTACTCCATGATCCGGCCGGCGTACATCACCATGACCGAGTTCGCGGTCTCCGCAACGACGCCGAGATCGTGGGTGACGAGGATCACGCCGATGTTGAATTCGCGCTTGACTGCTTCGATCAGCTCGAGGATCTGGGCCTGCACGGTCACGTCGAGTGCCGTGGTGGGCTCGTCGCAGATCAGGATCGACGGGTTATGGACGAGCGCCATCGCGATCATCGCCCGTTGGCGCATGCCACCGGAGAACTGGTGCGGGTAGTCACGAGCGCGCGACTTTGCGTTCGGGATGCCGACGTGGCCGAGCAGTTCGACTGCGCGGGCCCACGCGGCTTTCTTGCCGATGTCGGAGTGCGCCGTCACGGCCTCGGCGATCTGGGCACCGACGCGGTACATCGGATGAAGGCAGGCGAACGGATCCTGGAAGACCATCGCGATGTCCTTGCCGCGGATCTTGCGCAGTTCCTCCGGCGGCAGCCCCAGCAGGTTGCGACCCATGAAGTCGACGTGGCCCTCGATCGAGGTTCGCTGCTGGTTGAGCAGGCCCATGATCGCGAGATTGGAAACGCTCTTGCCGGAGCCGGACTCGCCGACGACTCCGAGCGTCTCGCCGCGCGACAGGGTGAAGCTGACATCCGAGACGGCCTGGACGACTCCGTCGGCTGTCGGGAAGCGAACGGTCAGTCCGCGGACGTCGAGGAGCTGTGCTTCGTTCCGCGGGCCGGCATGGGCGATGCCGCTCGGCTCGGTCACGCCTTCGTCGGTCACGCGTAGCGGACGCGGGGGTCGATGAAGGCGTAGAGGATGTCGACGATCAAGTTCGCGAACGCGACGGCGATCGAAGCGACGAGCACGACACCGAGCACGACCGGCAGATCCTGCTGAAGCGCGTCGTTGATCGCGAGATAGCCGAGCCCCTGGAGATTGAAGACCGACTCGGTGATCACGGCGCCGCCGACGAGGAGCGCGATGTCGAGGCCGAACATGGTCACGATCGGCGTCAGCGACGCGCGCAGGCCGTGCTTGAAGATCACGGTGCTTTCGGGTAGTCCCTTGGCGCGCGCGGTTCGGATGTAGTCCTCGCCGAGCGTCTCGAGCAGGCTGTTGCGCGTCATCCGCGCGTAGAACGCGGCGTAGAGAAGCGCGAGCACGATCCAGGGCGTGATCATGTGCGAGAAGAAGCCGGTCGGGCTGTCGAGGGGCGAGACGTAGCCCGTGCCACCGACCCAGCCGAGTTTCTGCCAGAAGATGAAGAGCGCCATCAGTCCGAGCCAGAAGACCGGCGTCGAGATGCCGACCAGGGCAAAGCCCATGGATAATCGGTCGGTCGCCGATCGCCGCCTGACCGCGGACAGGACGCCGATCCCGACGCCGAGCACGAGCCAGATGATTGCCGCCCCGGCGATCAGGAGCAGTGTGCGCGGAGCGCGCGCCTCGATCAACGCCTTGACGGAGCTGCCGCTTGCATAGGTGTAGCCGAGCCCGGGCCAGCCGTACTTGTCGCCCGTTGCGAAGCGCCAGGAGAACTTGCCGAACTGGACGTACCACGGTTTGTCGAGCCCGAGCCGCTGATGGATCTGCGCGATCTCCTGGTCGGTCGGGTTCTTGCCGGCGAATCGGAGAGCCGGGTCGCCCGCGGGCAGGAGATAGAACACCGCGAAGGTGATCGCGAGCACGCACAGCACAACGATGAGTGTCCAGACGAGTCTGCGGGCGATGTAGAAGGCCATATGTCAGTGGTTTCGGTGGAGGAGGGGGCGGGACGAGCGTCCCGCCCCCCCGATCCGGTTTCCCTACTGCTGCCTGGCCACCGACGAGTAGGCGGGGCCGTCCGTGAACTGGTCGTAGTTCCAGTGGGTGACGTTCGGGCCGATGATGAACACGTTATTCGGCCACAGGTACGGAACCCATGGGACGATCGTCGTCATCAGCTTCTTGTCGATCCCCTCCCAGCAGTTGGTGCGGTCCTGCGCCAGCTTGGAGCTGCAGACCGCGATTGCGCTGTCGACGCTCGGCACGTTGTCGATGCTGCCGGTTGCTCCGACGGTCTTTGCGATCTCCGGCGTCAGGCCGACGAGGGAGTAGTTCGTGTTGCCCGACTTGATGATTGCGCCTGAGTCGAACAGTTCCGCGAAGAACGTGAACGGGTCGGCGTAGTCCTTTCCCCAGCTCGGGCGTTCGGAGAACGGGATGTTCTTCGACGGGGTCTGGATCGTCGTGTAGGCGCCGTTGATCGACCTCACGGTGAACGTGATGCCGATCTTCGCCGCATCCTCCTGGATGATCGGGATCATGCGGGTGTCGACGCCGCGGGTGTCCGCGATCATCAGGACGCCCTTGCAGGCCGACGCCGTGCACTTGCCCGTCTTGCCGGGGTCGTACTTCGACTGCTTGATCTCAGCCGCGGCCTTGGCGACGCTGCCCATCTCGTTGGGCGTGGCGTACGGGTCGTACTCGGCCAAGCCGTTGTTGTAAAGCACCGGCGGGACGATGTGCGTGGCGATCGATCCGGGGATCGGGCCGCCCCACGCCTTCTGGAGCGCTGACTTGTCCATGATGTAGTTCATCGCCTTGCGGATGTGGACATCGTCGAACGGCGGTTGCGTGAGGTTCATCGTGAAGTAGTTGGTGCGGTCGCCAACGTTCGGGATCATCCGCGGCTTGAGTGCTGGGTTGGTCGCGTACAGCCGGATGGTCTTCGGCGCCGGGCTCGACACCTCGTCCTGGTAGGCGCCCGACTGCACCTTCGCGAAGATGTCATCGGCGTTCGAGTTCACGACGAACTTGAACGTGTCAATGTAGTTCTTCCGGTACGGGTCGGTCGACTGGTCGTAGTTCGGGTTGCGAACGAGGATGATGTGGTTGCCGTTGGCACCGTCGTAGCCGCTCATCGGCTTGAGCGCCGAGCAGGACGCGATGCTGACCTTGTCGGCGCCCTGGAGCATGTACGGGCCGGACGAGATTACGTCCCGGCCGTAGTCGCCAGGCTTGCCTTCGAAGCATTTCCCGACCTCTTCCGGGATCGGTGCCGTAGCCGGCATCGACATGCGGAGGTTGAAGTCACCGACGGGCTTCGTCAGGTGGAAGATGATCGTGGAGTCGTTGGGCGTCTCGATGCCCGAGACCGTCTTCGCGGTGCCGTTCGCGACGGCGTTCCAACCTGAGATCACGGTGTAGTAGAAGGAGTACTGGCCGCCGTCCTTCGGGTTGGCGAGCCGGTTCATCGCGTAGGCGACGTCCTTCGAGGTGACAGCCCGGTTGACCGGCGGGCCGAACTTGATGCCCTTGCGCAGCGTGTAGGTGTAGGTCAACCCGTTGTTGGTCGGGGTCGGCGCGGTTGTAGCGAGGTCCCCGATCGTGATGTTGCCGGCCGCGCCGGGCAGGTGCTTGTACCCGACGAGGGCACGCAGCATCAGGTTCGAGTAAAGGCCCCAGGCGTTGCCGAGGTACTCGCCGGTCGGATCGAAGTTGTTGGTGAAGCCGAACGACTGCTCCCAGCCGACCGTGTAGGTGCCGCCCTTGGCGGGGGTGCCACTACTGAACGTGCCGGTGCCGACGACCGAGTTGCCGGAACTCGAGGAGGTGGTCGTGGTGGTGTTCGAGCCTGAGCTCGACTTCTTCGAGCCACATCCGGCGACGAGCGCCGCGAGTGCGACAACGGCTCCGGCCATCAGCGCGAGCCGTAGAAACTTCCTCATGCGGGACTTCTCCTTTCTGGGGGGCTGGTGCGGGCGGCTCACCGTTCGGACCTCACGTCGAAGGCGTCGCGGAGACCGTCGCCGAGGAGGTTGAAAGCGAGCGTCGTGATGATCAGGAATCCGCCCGGGAAGAGCATGAGCCACCAGGCGACGTTGTACAACTGTGAAGCGTCGCTGAGGATTGACCCCCAGGACGCCTCGTCGGCGGGAACGCCGAGTCCGAGGTAGGAGAGTGCTGCTTCGAACAGGATATTGGTCGGGATCAGAAGCGTCGTGTAGACGATCAGCGGCCCGATCAGATTCGGCAGGATCTCGGATCTGACGATCCGGAGGTTGCTGGCGCCGGCTGCACGCGCCGACTCCACGAACTCTTTCTCACGCAGCGACAGTGTGTAACCGCGGACGATGCGCGCGATGTAGGACCACGAGAAGAGCGTGATCACAGCGATCACGACGCTGAGGCCCGGCTGGATCACGCCGCCGAGGCACCCGTTCTTGCTCGTCGAGCAGGCTGCGACGATGCCGACCGCGATCAGGATCTGCGGAACGGCGAGCAGCACGTCGGCGAACCGCGACAGGCCCGAGTCGACCCAGCCGCCGGCGAATCCGGCGGTCAGTCCGACGATCAGGCCGATCAGCACGGCGAGGCCCGAGGCGACGATGCCGACGAAGAGCGACGTTCGTGCGCCGTACATCGTGCGGACGAACAGATCGCGTCCGGCAGCGTCCGCGCCGAACCAGAACTGCCGGTTGGGGCCGAGGGGCACGCCGTACGCGTCGGTCATGTTGTTGTACGTCGTGTTCTGCGGATGGCCGGTGATGTGCGCTGCGATCGGACCGCCGAAGATGGCGAGAAAGATCAGTACGACGATGACGATGCCGCCTGCGAGCGCCGCCTTGTCTTGCCGGAAGCGATCCCAGAACAGTCGTCTCGGTGTCTTGCGCGTGACAGCGACCGGCTGGAGCGCGACTGCCCCCCCGGCTGTCACCTGAAGTTCAGGTGGGTTCGTCATTCCTCGTCCACAAGGGTAATACCGCCGGTTTCCCCGTGCGGCAATACTGATGAAGATGCATCGCTCAGAGCTTCGTCCCTGCGGTCCGCTGGCCGGCCGGATCGTTCGCGCCGAGCCGATCGAGGAGGGCCACCGTGAGGGGCTGAGGGAGGCCGCCGAGCGCGACCCTCGGATTCACCGGTACACCAACATGTACTCCCTCGGCTTCGACCGCTGGTTCGACCTCGCGCTCGAGAGCACGAGCGAGGTGCCCTTCGTCGTCTGCGTGCGCGGACGCCCGGTGGGGTCGTCGCGCTACCTCAACGTCGAGGAGTTTCACCGGCGGCTCGAGATCGGGTGGACGTGGCTGGAGCGTTCCCAGTGGGGGACGGGAGCGAACATCGAGACGAAGTACCTCCTGATGCGGAACGCGTTCGAGGGCTGGGGCGCGATGCGGGTCGAGTTCAAGACGGATGCGCGCAACCTCCGCGTCCGCGGGGCGCTCCTCGGGGTCGGGGCGACCTTCGACGGGATCTTCCGCAAGCACATGATCCTGCCCGACTCGATCCGCGACTCGGCCTGGTACTCGGTGCTCGACGACGACTGGCCCCGGGTGAAGGCGATGCTCGAGCAGAAGATCGAGCGGCATGCCGGCCGGCCGGCGACGCCGTGAGGTGCGGGGTCGACGTGGCCCCGGTCCGGGCCGAGCCGGACGAGGAGGCCGAGCAGGTGACCCAGGCGTTGCGCGGCGAGCCCCTGTTCGTCGAGGAGCGTGCCGCTGGTTGGGCGCGTGTGGTCACCGCGTACGCCTACCCGGGGTGGGTGCGGGACGAGGCGCTACAGGCGGGCCCGGGTGAGCTGCCGGAGCCGGCGGACGGCGCGCCGCTCGACGTTGCGCGCTCCTACCTCGGTGCCCCGTACCTGTGGGGTGGCCTCACCGAGGGCGGGATCGACTGCTCCGGGCTCGTCCACATGGCGTATCGGCGGCTCGGCCGGCTCGTCCCGCGGGATGCGGCGCAGCAGGACGAGGCGGGTCTCGAGGTCGCCGACCTCGTGCCGGGTGACTTGATCACGTACGGAGAGCCCGTCGATCACATCGCATTTTGGCTCGGTGAGGGGCGGATTCTCCATTCGACGGGGCGTGAGAACGGGCTCGGCGTCGTCGAGGAGCCCGAGCCGGAGGAGCTGCGCGCGCGGCGCCACCGGCTGATCCGGCTCTGACAGAGTCCTTCCGCGGAAGTCACGTCACTCCTTTGGGTGGTCTCGTCCTAATGCTGGCCCCGAGAACGGCCGATAGCTGCCTCGATGGACGCTGCTCAGCGCGACGAGATCCTGACCCGGTATCGGGAGCATTCAGCCCGCTTTGAGTCGGTGGCAGCTCGCCGTGATGCCAATGTTGCCGAGGTCATTCCCTTCCAGCAACCCGCCCGGGAGCTCGAACAGGAGCCGACCGCGCGGGAGCTCGAGGTGCTGCAGCTGATCTCGGACGGCCTCGTGAACCGGGAGATCGGGGTTCGCCTCTTCCTCTCCGAAGAAACGGTCAAAAGCCACGTTCGGCACTTGCTCGCCAAGCTGCAGGCCCGGAGCCGCGCCCATGCGGTTGCGGTGGGCTTTCGGCGCGGTTTGATCGGCTAGCGGGCAAAAAGGAAGGCCGTCCTGTGGACGGCCCTCCAAAAACCCATACTTTCAAGTTCTTCTCCCTGTGGACAACTCCCCCAAAGGGGTGAGGCCACTGGGTGTCGAACCCAGTTAACTGCGTAAGCGCTAACTGCGGAAAGCCTGACTACCAGGAAGCCAGACCCGCCGGCGATCTGGCGGCTTTGCGGACGAACTTGGCGAACTTGGTCATTTCTTTCCCCCGTTACTGGTTAGGACTGACGGCGTCGACGGAGCATATAACCCATTTGGGGGATACGCAAGTACTTCGCCGGGTTCGGCTGGGATTTTGCTGACGTCAGCCGTCCCGTCGCCTATCTATATGGTTGCTGCGGCTTGGTCTCGGCGGGCGTAGCTACGAGTCTTGCCATCGCAGGAGTGAGCCTTGGCCGGCTGGCGGCTGTGCTCCCTCTCGCTGTTGTCGCGGCAGGCGTGAATGGCGTGGGCGCATCGACCTTCGACGTCACCGCACTGACCTCACTGTGTCGATCTCGCTTTTTCCCTCGGTCTTCGCGGCGGTGCTTTTTGGCCCTCTTGCGGGAATGGCGGTTTTTGGAGCGTCGGCGATCGGCTGCCGTATTCCACTGGCGGGGCGGATCACATATCTGTTCAATCGCTCGCTGGTCGGATGCAGCTGCTGGCGCCGCGGCATTTGGCTCGTGCGCATGTACCGTCGGGTCCGGGCGAAGTTCTGGCGGCGGCCACTATTGCGGCGACGGTTGCTGAGATCTCCGACACCGCCCTGACGGCGACCGTCTTCCGGCTGCGCGGCTTCGGCCAATGGTCAGAGGCTGTGCAGTGATCTCCTTCCCGTTGTCATCGCGCTCGGTGCCGTTCTACGGCCCGGTCGTGGCGGTGCTCGGTGCTTGCCTACCGCGATATCTCGCCGTGGACCCTGCCGCTGTTCTTCGTTCCGGCGCTTGCCGCCCAGCGTTGGTTCTTGATGTACCAGGAGCAGCGTCGCCTGGCGACTGACCTTGGGGAAGCAAACGATCAACTTCGCGCCGCGAACCTTTCGTTCGCTAAGGGACTGATCGCCACACTTGATGCTCGCGATCAGTACACGGCTGGTCATTCAGCCGCAGTGGCTATCTACGCGCGCGATATCGCGGAGCGGATGGAGCTCGGGACTGGACAAGCCGACTTCGCGCACCTGTGCGGATCTCGTCCACGACATCGGGAAGATCGGATTGCCTGCCGGGCTACTCGAGAAGCCCGGCGCGCTTAACTCTTGACGAACGTCGTGAGATGCAGCGCCACTCGGAAATTGGCGAGCGGATCCTGGCGAATGTGGACAGCTATGCCGAGATCGCCGCGATCGTCCGGCATCATCATGAGCGCGTAGATGGTCAAGGCTATCCCGACAAGTTGTCTGGCGACGACATCCCGCCGCTTTCGAGAATCATTGCGGTTGCTGACGCGTACAACGCGATGACTTCGAACAGGCCCTACCGCGATGCAATGCCCAGTCGGGTCGCGCGTCTACGTCTAGCACAAGCAGTCGAGTCGCAATTCGACACGGCTGTCGTGGCCGCCTTCGAGGCGATCCTCGCGGGCGCCACCGAGGACTATCGCTCGGGACGCGGAGCCGAGTTCAATCTGCTCCCACTGAGCTCGAGCGAGACCGAGTCGGCGGAGGCGTCGGATGATATGCAGCCGGTAAGTGTCATTGCCTCAGCCTAATCCGAGTACACGTTAAACCGCGTGATCGCCTCGGCGCGTGTCCGGGCGCCAAGTTTCTCAAGAACGTGGCGAACATGGACCTTCGTGGTCGACTCAGAGATCACCAATGCGTTCGCTATCTCTCGGTTCCGAAATCCTCGCGCCATCAATCCGATGACCTCCCGCTCGCGAGGAGTGAGCAGTTCCTCGGGAGATCGGCTCGAGCGGAGACGTATCCCGGCCCGTCTGGCGATCGCGTAGTCGTTCGAGCGCTCGTAAAGCCGTTCGAGCGCGGGCCGCAGTCTAGGAAGGCTCGCCGCCAGCTCGCTGAGTGGCACCGAGCAGCGAAGGGCGGTAACAACTGGATCCCAAATCCCGAACCGGGTAGCGCACTCGAAGAGGGCGTCGCACGCCCGTCGTCGCTGACTCTCTGTCGTGCCGATTGCTCGAGCCGCCGCCGCCATTACTTGTATCTCGACCGCCGCGCTGCGTTCCACAGCAGCCTCTACGAGGCCCGCTGCAAGCTTTCGATTGCCCTCGGCTGCATAGGTTAAAGCCTGGGTAGCCAAAAACTCGGCTTGCAGTGAAGGTATCGTCGCCTCGGTCGCCGGGGGCTGGACGAGTTCATGCGCGCGCTCGAGTTCTCCGGTCTGCAGCGCCAAGCGGCATCGCAGGATTCGTGCATTCAGGACATGGATGCCTATGCCACGCTCGCTGCTTGCATCTTCGACCCGTTGAAGGCATCGCTCGGCGGCACCGAAGCGACGTAACCCCATATAGATGGACGCTAGGTTCGAGTCGCTGTGCGGACGCGCAAATTCAAGGTCGAACGCCTCTATGTCTGCTTGCGCTTGGGTCGCAAGTTCCAAGGCCTTCCGGTATTGGCTCATGAGAGCGAATACGTAGGCGAGCGAAAACGTGAGCGAGCTACGTGCGCGCGGGTCTGCCAGCCTGCCTAGAGCGTGGATCGACTCCTCGAATCTCAACGGGTTGGCGAAACCATCGCCGAAACGTCGACGAGCAACCTCGACGGACCCGAACCGGACAAGATCCAGAGGAGAAGCGCGGCGTCGACGCGCTAGCTTCTGAAGAATCGGCTCCGGATTGCCGACCTCGCCTTGGATGGATGCAAGCGCCCATCCGTAAAGCGCTTCGGCCTCATCTTGGTCATCGTTCGCCGTTTCGTAGGCGCTGCCGAAAGCGGACTCGGCAGCCTCAAGGTCTGCTTGAGAGAACGCGCAGTGTCCGATGATTGTGTGGGCTCGTGTAGCGAGGATGTGCTCCGGACGCAGACTAGACCGAACTCGAGAAGCCAGATCGATCGCGAGCGTGTATTCACCGTCGCGGCTTGCTACCTCGGCGTCGACCAAGTCGATGATCGCTGGGTAGGTAGGGGAAACAAACAGGGATCGCGCGGTTCTAGCGAAGGAGGACAGAGTCCCAAGATGTCCCAACCGCGCTAGCGGTTTGTACGCGGATTCAAGCGCCGGCTCGACCAGGTCTTTCAACTCGAAACGCAGGATGAGTTCAAATGCTCGGTCCCAGCGCCTGCGATCTATGCAGGTCAACACTGCGTTGCGAACCAAGACTTGTGCATCGTCAGAAAGCTTTTCAAGCAGGAAGTCTCGGACCAAGGGATGCAGGTCAAGGGCCTGATCCCCCGCCAAGAACCCAACCTCTTGGGCTAGTTGGATTGCTTGCTCGCCGTCCTCGCCGAGGCGTTCCAGCATCGCGTCTTGAGACATCTCCGGAGCCAGGGCTAACCGCAACAGCTCCATGTGCAAGGCTTCTGGGACGGATTGATAGAGCTCTTCGGCGATGAACTCGTAGAGCTCGGCCGGCATTGCGCCGCCCGGAAGTCTTATGCGACCAGTGCCCGCCGCCAAGGCGAGCACAGCTGGCCAGCCTTGAGCTTGGGTTACCAGGGAGTCGAGGTCCGGTCGACGACCAAGCATCAGTTTTGACTCCCCCTCATCCATCGCAAGGTCGTCCCGGTCGATCTGTTCAACCTCGCGATAGAGGACGCGTCTGCAGGCTGCCCACGCCGGGCGTGCGCGGGAGGCCACGAGAAGCCGGGCCTTTGCGCGATCTTCGATGATCGAAATCAGTTCCGCGAGTTCGGGCGACTCGTTGACCTCATGGTAGTCGTCCAGGACCAGCCATTGTGCTCGGGAGTCGTTGAGTAGCTCGGCGAGTGTTAAGCCAACATCACGAGCCGCTCGCTGCGGGTTGCTCCGCGCTCGGAGGTATTCGCCAATGAACCGAGAGGCATGGCTCCTTCCGAGATCGTCGATTCCAGAAGCCACGTCCTCGGCGAAGCGCGCGACGTCTCGGTGTGCAGGGGTGAGGGTTACCCAGATGGCGCCGTTCAGTGTTTTGGCCCACTGCCGGGCGAGGGTCGTCTTTCCGTAGCCGGCTGGGGCTAGCAGCAGGATCACGCGCGCCTCTGACTCGTCGAGGAGCTTGATCAGCCGCGGCCGCTCGATGATGCGACGCTCGCGGCGGGCCGGCTTCGTTTGTCTCGTGCCTGCGGTCATGGCTGCCTGCCCTCGTTCAACGACGTGCCGCTCGTCGCGGTAACGCTACGCTTCTCGCACAGAATTTCAAAGGGGCTGGGGCGTCCGCGGCGGAGGGTTACGCCGCAGACGCCGCTTCGCCGTCAGCCCCCGTTGTCGGCTCGCGCCGACTCCAGGCGGTTCGCCAGCGGGTCTTCGCCCGTCAGCAAACGAAACGCGACCGGGATCTGCCGCCTTCGTGGTACGCCGAGCTTCTGCCGGAGGACATCGCAATGCGCTTTCGCCGTGCGGGGAGAGATCCCGAGCTCGAGCCCGACCTCGTCGTTCGACAGACCCTGGGCGATCAGTTCGACAACCTGGCGCTGTCGGTCGGTAATCCCTGAAGGGTTTCGGAGTGCCTGCATGGGAGCCAGGCTACGGCTCGAACGCGGCCCGAAGTATCGGCCAAAGGGTGTATCCGCTGCCGCGCGCGAGGAGGGGCGGTCAAGCTATGTCGAGAGCACCGAGACGACGTCGCGAACGGCGTCGGCGCTCTTGCCGAGGGCGTCCTGCTCCGCTTCATCGAGCTCCACCTCGAGGATCTGCTCGATCCCCTCCGAGCCGAGCTTCACCGGCACGCCCATGTATAGGCCGTCGATGCCGTACTCGCCCTCGAGGAATGCGGTGCACGGCAGGACGCGCTTCTCGTCGAGCATGATGGAGTCGACCATCTGCGCGGCGGCTGCGCCCGGCGCGTACCAGGCGGAGGTACCGAGCAACTGGACAACTTCACCGCCGCCCTTGGCGGTGCGCTCGACCATCCCGGCGATCTTCTCCTCGGAGACGAGCTTGCGAATAGGCACGCCGCCGACCGTCGTGGCGGAGATGACGGAGACCATCTGGTCTCCGTGGCCGCCGAGCACGACCGCGGTCACGTCCTTGACCGATGCGCCGGTCTCCCAGGAGATGAAGGTCTGCAGGCGAGCGGTATCGAGGATCCCGGCCTGGCCGAAGACACGCGCCTTCGGAAAGCCCGAGACGTTCTTTGCCACATGGCACATCGCGTCGAGCGGGTTCGAGACCACGATCAGGATCGTGTCGGGGCTCTGCGCGACGACCTTCTCGGTGACGTCCTTGACGATCTTCTCGTTCGTCTGCACGAGGTCGTCACGGCTCATGCCCGGCGATCGGGGGAGGCCCGCGGTGATCACGACGACGTCGGAATCTGCAGTCGGCGCGTAGTCGTTCGAGCCCGTGACGTTCGGCTCGTAGCCGAGCACGGCACCCATCTGGTTGATGTCGAGCGCCTTCCCCTGAGGCAGCCCCTCTTTGATGTCGACGAGAACGATGTCGGCGTAGTCGCGCTGCGCAAGCACCTGCGCGCACGTCGCGCCGACATTCCCTGCGCCGACGACGGTGACCTTCCGCCTCTTGCTCACTTTTGAGCCTCCAGTTTTTCGATGATCGCGTCCGCGTACTCGCTCGTTCCGACTGCCGTCGGGTCGTCGCGGGACGCCTTCATGTCGTACGTGACCTTCTTGCCTTCGCGGATCACGTCCGCTACCGCTTGCTCGAGACGCTCCGCCGCGTCGCGTTCCCCGAGATGATCGAGCATCAACGCACCCGACAGGATCATTGCCGTCGGGTTGACCTTGTTCTGGCCCTTGTACTTCGGCGCCGACCCGTGAGTCGCTTCGAACACGGCGACGTCGGGCCCGATATTCGCGCCCGGAGCGACCCCGAGGCCACCGACGAGGCCGGCGGTGAGGTCGCTCAAGATGTCGCCGTAGAGGTTCGGCAGGACGAGCACGTCGAACTCCTCGGGCCGCTGCACGAGGCCCATGCATGTGGCGTCCACGAGATTCTCCCAGGGCTCGATCTCCGCGAAGTCCTTCGCGACGTCGCGGAAGACGTCGAGGAAGAGCCCGTCTGTGAACTTCATGATGTTCGCCTTCGTCACGCACGACACTCGCTGGCGACCGTGGGTGCGTGCGTACTCGAACGCGAAGCGAATGATTCGCTCGGAGGCCGCGCGGCTGATCGGCTTCACGGAGATGCCGGACCCGGCTGCGATCTGTTTCGCCTGCAAGCCGTTCAGCTCGGCGATCACGCGCTCCGCCTCGGGCGTGCCTGCTTCGTATTCGATTCCGGCGTAGAGGTCTTCGGTGTTCTCGCGCACGATCACGAGGTCGACCTTGTCGTAGCGCGAGCGGACACCCTCGAACGTCTTGCACGGGCGCAGGCAGGCGTAGAGGCCGAGCTCGTGGCGCAGCGCGACGTTGACCGAGCGGAAACCCGTGCCGATCGGCGTGGTGATCGGGCCTTTCAGCGCGACCTTGTTCGCCTTCACGGAGGCGAGGGTCTGCTCGGGGAGCGGCGTCCCTTCCCGCTCCATCACGTCTACTCCGGCGTGCCGGACGTCCCAGTCGAAGGCGACTCCCGTGGCCTCGAGCACGCGCCTTGTGGCCTCGGTGAGCTCGGGGCCGGTCCCGTCGCCGGGGATGAGGGTGACACGGTGCGCCATGCGCGCGCCAGCCTACACACCGGTTGGCCAACCACCGGCCGATTCACCTTGTGTACCGTTCGGGTCCGATGAGCGCGACCAGCGACTTCCGTCCCGGTCTCGAAGGCGTCATCGCTTTCGAAACAGAGATCGCCGAGCCCGACAAGGACGGCGGCTACCTTCGTTACCGCGGCGTCGACATCGAGGAGCTCGTCGGTCACTATCCATTCGAGAACGTCTGGGGCCTGCTCGTCGACGAGGACATCAACTCGCCGCTGCCGCCGACGGAAGCGATCCACCTGCAGGACCCGAGCGGCTCGGTGCCGGCCGACCTCCAGGCGGCGCTCGCGACGCTCGGCCCGAAGTGGGGGATGAAGAAGCTCGTCGACATCGACGACAAGCAGGCGCGCGACGATCTCGCCCGCCTCTCGTCGGCGACGCTGACGATCGTCGCCCAGGCGGCTCGGGGCAGACAGCCCGCGGTGCCCGAGTCGGAGATCGAGCAAGGTGAGAACGCCGCCGCGAAATTCCTGATTCGCTGGCGCGGCGAGGCCGATCCGGCTGCTGTCAAGGCGGTCGACACGTACTGGATCTCGGCGGCGGAGCACGGCCTGAACGCATCGACGTTCACCGCTCGGATCGCCGCCTCGACCGGCGCCGACTGTGCGGCGGCGATGTCGTCGGCGGTCGGCACTCTCTCGGGGCCGCTGCACGGTGGGGCACCGGCGCGCGTCCTGCCGATGATCGAGGGCGCCGAACTGGCAGGAGATCCCGAGCAGTACGTTCGCGATCTGCTCGACCGTGGCGAGCGGATCATGGGCTTCGGCCACCGCATCTACCGAGCCTATGACCCGCGCGCAACCGTGCTCAAGCGGACGGCGTTCGAGCTCGGCGCGCCGAAGGCCGAAGTCGCCGCGGCGCTCGAGGAAGCGGCTCTCAAGGTACTGCGCGAGAAGTCGCCCGACCGTCAGCTCGAAACGAACGTCGAGTACTGGGCCGCAGTCGTCCTCGACTTCGCGGGCATTCCGCCGGACCTGACGCCCGCGATGTTCGGTTGTGCTCGCGTCGCAGGCTGGTCGGCCCACATTCTCGAGCAGAAGCGCACTGGCCGCCTGATTCGGCCGGGTGCCCGCTACATCGGTCCGCCGCCGCGCCCGGTCTCCGACGTCTCCTAGTGACGCTCGCCGAAGCCGCGGCTCAAGCTGACGCGCTCGCGGAGGCGGGAAACGAGCGCGAGCTGGCGAAGCTCCGCGCCGAGTGGGACGAGCTGCTGGAGGCCTCCGCGCGCGGGGCCGATTTCCGGGACCGCGCGATCGCCTATCGCGCGATCGGACAGTTTCGCTTCCGCACGAAGAAGGAGCTGCTGCGCAGAGGGCTCGAGGACGAGAGCCCGGCCGTGCGCGGGTCTTCGCTTCTCGCGCTCGAAAGGCTCTCTCGCGACCATCCGGGCGATGTCAACGACGTGCGTCCGTTGCTGCACGAGTTGGTGACGCACGATGGCAACGAGGCGGTGCGGCGACTTGCTGTCGTCGCGTTGAAGAACGGTTCGCCGCGTCCGAACACGATTCAGATCCTCGCCTCGCTCGGCGACGACGACGAGCAGCCGCGTGAACTGCGCGAGGCCGCGGCCAAGGTGGCGCAGGGTCTCCGGCGCAAAGCCGCGAAGTAGCTACGCGCAGCTGCAGCCGTCGTGACGGCCGCACGACGGGCAGACGGTGCGACGCCGCTTGAGCTCAAGCGCGTTCTTCGACAGGCCTGCCTTCGTCATCAGAAACACCGCCGCTGATGCCAGGGCCAGGAACAGCTCGACGTGCGGATCGATTGGCAACTGATTCCTCCGTTGATCTTCTCCGAGCGTGGGGATGCGCTCGGTAATACAACTCCCGACGTCTCCGATCGGTTACGTGAGTGTAGAGCTCGGTTGTCGAAAGATCGGCATGGCCGAGCATTTCTTGAACGGATCTGAGGTCGGCTCCTCCCTCCAGGAGGTGGGTGGCGAAGGAGTGGCGGAGGAGGTGCGGGTGGACGCGAAGCGGGTCGAGGCCCGCCTCTGCGGCCAGTTTCCGGAGGATCAGGAAGGCGCCGGCCCGGGTCAAGGGTCCGCCGCGGGCGTTGAGGAAGAGCTCGGGACGATGGCGGGAGTCGAGAAACGGGCGCCCGCGAGCGAGATAGCGGCGCAGCGCCTCGGCAGCGTGCCGCCCGACCGGCACGACGCGCTCCTTCCCGCCCTTGCCGATCACACGTACGAGCCGGTCGTCGAGGTCGACCGCCGCCCGGTCGAGCCCCACCGCCTCGGAGACCCGAAGTCCCGCGCCGTAGAGCAGCTCGACGAGGGCCTGGTCACGGAGTGAACGCGGCTGTGTGCCGGCGGCGGCCTGGATCAGGCGCTCTGCCTCGCCCGGGGAGAGGGTCTTCGGCAACGGCTTCGTCCGTCGGGGCAGCGCGACCGCCGCGGCCGGGTTGTCCCCGCGCGCGCCGAGGAGCTGCTGGTGACGGAAGAAGCTGCGAGTCGAAGCAGTGCGTCGTGCGATCGTCGAGCTCGCGAGCCCGTCGGCGCGAAGCTGGGCGATGTAGCGCTCGAGTTCCTCGAGGGTTGCCTTTCCGATCGGCTTGCCGAGGTACGCGGCCAGGGCCGCGAGGTCGCGACGGTAGGCGTCCACCGTGCGCGGCGAACGCTGCGCGGCGAGCAGCGCGAGGAAGCCGTCGACCTCGGGATCACGATCCATCCGACCGGTTTCGCCGGGGGTGGCGCGACCCCTGTACAGAGGCGCCGGCGCACGCCTCGGAGCCTTTCAACCGGGGTCAGACCCCGGACGTGGCTTGGAGGGACATGTCTGGTGGCATGGTTGACAGGCGCCCGGGGCGGCCAGGCTGCCGGGTCGCACGAACGAGGCTCTGCGAGCCGGCCCTTTTGGACATGGCTGGGGTCAGACGCCGGACGCGTCTCGCAGCGCCCTGTCCCCGGCGGTCAGGAGCGCGGGTGGGAGTGGTCGTAGACCTTCCGCAGGCGCTTGGCGTCGACGTGGCTGTACATCTGCGTGGTCGAGAGCGAGGCATGGCCGAGGAGCTCCTGGATCGTTCGCAGGTCGGCGCCGCCCTCGAGCAGGTGGGTCGCGAACGCGTGGCGCAGGCGGTGCGGGTGGCGAACGAGGCGGCGCAAGGTCGACGTGTCGAGCCGGTGTCCGCGCGTCGAGAGGAAGAGCGCATCGTCGGCGCCGCGCGCGAGTTGCGGGCGCGACTCGCGGAGATAGCGCGCCACGAGGCTCGCCGCCTCCTCGCCGAGCGGCACGACCCGGTCCTTTCCGCCTTTGCCGAGGCGCACGTGGACGAGCTCCTGCTCGAAGTCGACGTCGGCCAGGTCAAGCCCGACAGCCTCAGCGCTGCGCAGCCCGGCCGAGTACACGAGCTCGACGAGCGCCTGGTTTCGCAGCGCAAGCGGGCCTTCGCCGTCGAGAGCAGCGACGATCGCCTCGACCTCGCTCTGCTTCGGCGCATCGGGCAGCCGCCGGGGCCGCTTCGGCGCGAACGAGCCGTCGGGCACCCGCTCGCGCCCGAGCACGTGCCGGAGAAGGGACCGTACCGCCGTCAGCTTCCGTCCGATCGTCGCGGGCGCCAGACGGCCGCCGGGCCGTGCGCGCCCGAGCTCGGTCACCCAGTCCGCGAGGACGCGCACGTCCACATCCTCGATCGGGCTGTCAGGGCCGAACCAGCACGCGAACTCGCGCAGGTCGCCCGCGTAGACACGGCGTGTTCCGGCGCTGATTCCCGCAGTCGCCAGGAACCGCTCAGTTGCCGCCTCGACAGTCACTCCACGGTGTTCGCCGCGAGATATAGGATCGCCTGCCTGATGGGTGATCGCTGGAGCCGCCTGGCCGAGCTCGCTGTGTACGGGGCGAACATCCAGTCCGGCCAGATCGTGATGGTCACCGCCGAACTGGGCCAGGAAGAACTGGCACGCGCCGTCGCCGCTGCTGCGTACGATCGTGGCGCGAAGTTCGTCGAGGTCGACTACTTCGACGCGTGGATCAAGCGCGCGCGCATCGAGCATGCCGACCCGGACACGCTCGAGTTCGTTCCGGAGTGGTACGGCCGGCGCATGCTCGCGCACGCGGAGGCGCGTGGCGGCCGCGTGACGCTCGTCGGCGTCGTGGCGCCGAACGCCCTCAACGGCCTCGACATGCGCCTCGCGGGCAAGGACATGCTGCCGCGGGTCAAGGAGCTCAGCAAGATCGTGGGCGATCGCTCGACCAACTGGTGCATCGCACCGTGCCCACATCCCGAGTGGGCCAAGCTCGTCTACCCCGAACTGCCGGAGGACGAGGCATACGAAAGGCTGTGGCATGAGCTCGAGCACGTGCTGCGTCTCGACGAGCCGGACCCCACCCAGGCGTGGGACGAGCGCATGGATGTTCTGATGGAGTCGGCGAAGCGCCTCGCGGCGCGGCGGTTCGACGCGGTCGAGCTGCGCGGGCCCGGAACGGAGCTGACCGTCGGGATGTTGCCGACGCATACCTGGTGGGCGGCGGACTTCTCGACGGCCGACGGCCTGCGGCACTTTCCGAATCTGCCGACCGAGGAGGTCTTCACGACGCCCGACCCGGTGCGCACCGAAGGTCATGTCTCCGCGACGAGGCCGCTCGTCCTGCGCGACGGGACGATCATTCCCGGATTGCGCGTGCGTTTCGAAGATGGTGTGGCCGTCGAGATCGACGCAGACGCGAACGTCGAGGCGCTGCGCTCACAGCTCGCGATCGACGACGCCGCGCTTCGGCTCGGCGAGCTGGCGCTGGTCGATCGCGAAGGTCGCATCGGGCCGCTCGGCACGGTGTTCTTCAACACGCTGCTGGACGAGAACGCCGCCAGCCACATCGCTTTCGGCAGCGGCTTCCCGTTCCTCGTCGAAGGCGACGATCTGGGCCGCGTGAACGAGTCGGGCACGCACGTCGACTTCATGATCGGTGCGCCCGAGCTCGAGATCGACGGCATCACGGCCGACGGCGAGCGAGTTCCCGTGCTCCGCGATGGGGCCTGGCAGATCTAGTCCCGGTTCGGGGCCCGGCGCGCCACCGCGGCGTCGAAGTCCGTACCATGCACCCGTTCGCCCGACACGTTGAAGGAGGCGCTTCGGATGACAGCGACTGAGCTGCCCGGCCGCGTGGATCTCACCGACCAGGGGATCGACGCCTCCGGCGCCGTCTATCGAAACCCGACCACGTCACTGCTCTACACCCACGCCTTGCGGCGCGGCGACGGGAAGCTGGCCGAGGGCGGCCCCCTCGTCGTCGACACGGGCGCGTTCACGGGCCGTTCCCCGAGGGACAAGTTCCTCGTCGATGAGCCGTCCTCGACCGACCGCATCTGGTGGGGAGACGTGAACCAGAGGCTGTCCGAGGAGAACTACGACGGCCTCCGCGAGAAGATCGCTGCGCATCTCGAGTCCGCGGACGCGCTCTACGTCGTGGACGCCTGGGCGGGAGCGGACCCCGCGCACCGGCTCGGGGTCCGCGTCATCACCGCGCACCCGTACCACGCGCTCTTCGCCCGCACGATGTTCATCGATCTCCACCCCGAGGAGCAGTCGGCGTTCGTCCCGCAGGCGGTCGTGCTGCACACCCCCGATCTCGAGGCAGATCCCGAGGAAGACGGGACGCGCACGGGCACGTTCGTGGTCCTGCATCCAGGCCGCACCGAGCTGCTCGTCGGCGGCACCTACTACGCGGGCGAGATCAAGAAGTCGATCTTCACGGTGATGAACGACAGGCTGCCGCTCGAGGGAATCTTCCCGATGCACTGCTCGGCAAACGTCGACGAGGACGGCCACGTGGCGGTCTTCTTCGGGCTCTCCGGCACGGGCAAGACGACACTCTCCGCCGACTCCGAGCGCTCGCTGATCGGCGACGACGAGCACGGCTGGGGAGACAGCGGTGTCTTCAACATCGAAGGGGGCTGCTACGCGAAGGTGATCCGCCTGTCGCCGGTGGCGGAGCCCGAGATCTTTCGCACGACCCACACCTTCGGAACGATCCTCGAGAACGTGACGATCGACGAGCTCGGCCGCCTCGATCTCGACGACGACTCGAAGACGGAGAACACACGCGCCGCGTACAAGCTGGAGCGGATCGGCCACGCCCTTCACGCCAAGCGGGCGGGGCACCCGAGAGCGGTGATCTTCCTCACCGCGGATGCCTTCGGCATCCTGCCGCCGATCGCCAAGCTGTCGCGTGCACAGGCGCTCTACTACTTTCTGTCCGGCTTCACGGCGAAGCTTGCCGGTACCGAGATCGGCGTCACGGAGCCGCAGCCCACGTTCTCGACCTGCTTCGCCCAGCCCTTCCTGCCGCAGCCCCCTGCCGTCTACGCCCACATGCTCGGCGAGAAGCTCGATGCGCACGCCGCGGACGTGTGGCTCGTGAACACCGGCTGGACGGGCGGCCCCTACGGCGAAGGCAAGCGGATGCCGATCCAGGAGACCCGCACGATGTTGCGCGCGGCTCTCTCCGGCAAGCTGGAACACGCCGAACTGCGCGTCGACGAGGTGTTCGGCTTCGAGGTCCCGGTGCGGGTGCCGGGCGTCGATCCCAAGCTGCTCGACCCGCGTTCGACCTGGCGCGATCCGGAGCTCTACGACCGCAAGGCGCGTGAGCTGGCTGCGATGTTCGTGGACAACTTCGCAAAGCGGTTCGCCGACGTCGACGAGTCGATCCGGGTGGCAGGCCCGACGATCTGATGTCCGCGGCGCCGAGCCGGCGCGTCGCGATCTTCCTCGAGCGGCACGGTGGGCGGAAGGTGGCGTGCACGAGCCTGACCGAGGTCGAGGATGTCGAGCGCCTCGAGTGCGCCTCCAGGCCCCTGTGGATAGTCCACAGTGAGCCGGGCTGATGCCGCGGCCCACGATCTGGAAGCCGCGTTATGCGACTCGCCGCATGCGCGAGCGTGCCTACACGAAGGCGGAGCTCGGGCGTGAGCGCGCCGCCCGGGCAAGGCCGAAGGCTCCATCGCTTCTCGCCCGGCTGCTCCGGGTTCTTCGGTAGCGTCCCTCTACGTGGAAGCAACCCACGACGTTCTGGTCGTCGGCGCCGGCTGCGCCGGCATGCGCGCAGCCATCGAGGCCCACGACGCAGGCGCGAACGTCG
Source organism: uncultured Thermoleophilia bacterium (assembly GCA_963722065.1). Classification (GTDB taxonomy): domain Bacteria; phylum Actinomycetota; class Thermoleophilia; order Gaiellales; family Gaiellaceae; genus PALSA-600. The sequence goes on from CAVRMI010000033.1 coordinate 71,026, forward strand.
GCGTGATCTCGAAGCTCCACCCGACCCGCAGCCATTCCGGCGCGGCCGAGGGCGGCATCAATGCGGCGCTCGGCAACGCGGCGGAGGACTCGCCCGACATCCACGCGTTCGACACGGTGAAGGGCTCCGACTACCTGGGCGACCAGGACGCGATCGAGATCTTCACGCGCGAGGCTCCCGGTGACATCTACCAGCTCGAGCACTGGGGCGCGTTCTTCTCCCGCCGCGAGGACGGCAAGCTCGCGCAGCGTCCGTTCGGCGCGGCCGGCTCGCCGCGGACGGTGTACGCCGCGGACATCACCGGCCACGTGCTGATCCAGGTGCTCTACGAGCAGCTCGTCAAGCGCGACATCACGGTGTACGAGGAGTACTTCGCGTGGAAGCTCGTGGAGAACGACGGGCGCTGCCAGGGCGTCATCTGCTGGGATCTCCTGAACGGGGGCATCAAGACGGTCGGCGGGAAGACCGTCGTGCTCGCGACCGGCGGCCAGGGCCGCATCTATCGCACGACCACCAACGCCTATGCCTGCACGGGCGACGGCGCTGCGATGGCGCTGCGCCTCGGGTTGCCGCTGAAGGACATGGAGTTCATGCAGTTCCACCCGACCACGCTCTACCCGACCGGGATCCTGCTCACCGAAGGCTGCCGCGGCGAAGGCGCCTACCTGATCAACAGCGAGGGCGAGAGGTTCATGAAGCGCTACGCGCCGAACGCGATGGAGCTTGCGTCACGTGATGTCGTCTCGCGGTCGGAACAGACCGAGATCGATGCCGGCCGCGGGATCAACGGCTCCGTCATGCTCGACATGCGCCATCTCGGAGCCGAGCGGATCATCGAGCGGCTGCCGGGCTCCCGCGAGCTGTCGATGACCTTCGCCGGCGTCGATCCCATCTACGACCCTGTGCCGGTGCGGCCCGGCGCCCATTACCACATGGGCGGCGTCGAGACCGGCAACGACGGCGAGACCGAGCTGACGGGGCTGTACGCGGCCGGCGAGGTCGCTTGCGTGTCGGTGCACGGTGCGAACCGGCTCGGCGGCAACTCGCTGATGGAGACGATCACCTTCGGGAGGCGTGCCGGGCGCGCGGCGGCCGAATGGGCCCTGGCGAACACGACGATCGACGTGCCGCCGAGCGCAGAGGCCGACGCCGAGCGCGAGCTGAAGGCGCTGCTCGACGTGCCGTCGGGGGAGCGGCCGTGGCAGATCCGCAACGACCTCGGCACCTCGATGCTCGAGAACTTCGGAGTCTTCCGTCGCGAGGAGCAGATGACGCGACAGGTCGAGGTGATCGCCGAGCTGCGCGAGCGGTACGAGCGCGGGGTCGTCGTCGAGGACAAGGGCGAGGTCTTCAACAGCGACCTGACGCAGGCGATCGAGCTCGGGAACATGATCGACCTCGCGGCATGCATGCTGCAGGCCGGCGTTGCCCGCAAGGAGAGCCGCGGCGCGCATGCACGTCCGTACGACTTTCCCGACCGCGACGACGAGAACTTCATGAAGCATTCGATCTCGCGCTGGGACGGCGACGGGCCGGAGCTGTCGTGGAAGGAAGTCCGCTACACGAAGTACGACCCGATGGAAAGGAAGTACTAGTGACGATGCAGGTCGGCCTGAAGGTCTGGCGCTTCAACTCGCGCACGGGTGAGCGGGAGCTGCAGGAGTACGAGATCGCGGCGCCCGAGGAGGCGACGCTCCTCGACTGCCTCGACATCGTCAAGGACCAGCACGACGGGACGCTCGCCTATCGCAAGAGCTGCCGCATGATGATCTGCGGCTCGTGCGGGATGCGCATGGACGGCGCCGCGGTGCTCGCCTGCAAGACGCGGATGTACGACGTCGCCCAGGCAGGCCACGTGCCCGTGATCTCGGCGATGGGGAACCTGCCGATCGTCAAGGACCTCGTCGTCGACATGGATCCCTTCTGGGAGAAGTTCAACTCCGTCAACCCGTATCTGCAGCCGGGATACGACGAGCCGCCGGACGGCAAGGAGAACCTGATCACCCAGGAGCGGATGAACGTCGTGCACAAGGAGGCGCTCTGCATCAACTGCGGCTGCTGCGTCTCCGAGTGCAACGCGATGGAGGCCGACCCGCTTTTCACCGGTCCTCAGGCGCTCGCGAAGGCGATGCGCTTCGTCGGCGATCCGCGCGACGGTCAGAAGCTGGCGCGGCTCGAGAAGCTGAACGGCGAGCACGGGATCTGGGAGTGCACCCGCTGCTACTTCTGCACCGAGCGCTGTCCGAAAGGCGTCGATCCGCGCGATGCGATCGCGAAGCTCGGCGCCGAGTCGATGGCCGAGGGGATCGAGCGCGACATGGGCGCGAAGCACGCGAAGTGGTTCGTGACCTCGGCGCGGACGACCGGCTGGCTTCGCGAGACCGAGCTCGTGCCGAAGACACAGGGAATCACCGCCGCGATCAAGCAGACCCGCTTCGCGCTCGATCTGGCGCGCAAGGGCAAGGTGCCGCTGCCCTTCCCACCCCACGTGGCCAAGGACGTGAAGGAAGCGCGCCGGCTGCATCACCTCGTGCGCGACCAGGGGCGAGACGGCTTCGCCGGCATCGTGCAGGGAGAGCACGCGCTGGCGCGGCTCGCGCACGGCCATTCGGGCGAGGAGACGCTCGAGGAGATCTACGACCGGCCCGGCGCGTATCACCGGCCGTTCATCGCCGACGAGGAGGCAGACGCATGAGGAAGGTCGCGTACTACAAGGGTTGCCTCGCGTCGCTGTCGGCGAAGGAGCTCGACTCGGCGACCCAGGCGCTGGCGCCGAAGGTGGGACTCGAGCTCGTGGAGCTCGAGTCGGTCACGTGCTGCGGCGCCGGCGACATCCACGAGGCGGAGCCCGACTACTACCTGCACCTGAACGCGCGGATCCTCTCGTATGCAGCTGCCGAGGGTGTCGACACGCTGCTCACGGTCTGCAACGTCTGCACGCTCAACCTGCGCCAGGCGAACTTCATGCTGCTCGGGGACACCGAGCTGCGCGCCCGCGTCAACGAGAACCTCGTCTCGGTCGGAGTGCCGGCCTACGAGCGCGACGTCGATGTCCGCCACCTGCTCTGGGAGATTGCGGAGGGCGAGGGCTACGAGCTGCTGAAGGGCGCCGCCCACAAGGGCCTCAAGGGCCTCAAGATCGCCCCGTTCTACGGGTGCCAGATCCTGCGGCCGTCGAAGATCCAGGGTTTCGAGGACCCGGACCGGCCGTGGTCGCTCGAGCGCATCATCGAAGCCTGCGGCGGCGAGCCGGTCGACTATCCGGCAAAGATCAAGTGCTGCGGCTTCCCGATCATCCAGGCGCGCGAGGAGACTGCGCTCGCCGAGCTGATCCAGCCGATCGAGCAGGCGTACGAGGCCGGAGCGGACGCGATTGTGACCCCGTGCCCGCTCTGCCATCTCTCGCTCGACGCCTGGCAGTCGAAGCTGAAGAAGTCGACCGGCCGTGACTTCAAGATGCCGATCCTCCACCTCTCGCAGCTCGTCGGCGTCGCCGCCGGCCTCGCCGAGTCGGAGCTGAAGTTCAAGCGGCACGTCGTCTCGGTTCAGCCGGTCCTCGAGAAGCTCGAAGTCTGACGCTCGCCAGCCGGCTCGTCGTCGGGATTGCCGCGCTCGCGGCGCTCGTCGTTGCGTACGGGTGGTTCGAGGCGGGCTGGGTACGGCTGCGCATCAGGGAACTGCCCCTGCCGGGGCTGCCGCCGGAGCTCGACGGCCTCCGCATCGCGCATCTCTCGGACTTCCATCTCGGTGTGCCGTCACGGGGTGTGCGCGCGGTCGAGCGCGCTGTCGCCTGGGTCGCCGAGCGCCGGCCGGATCTCGTCTGTGTGACCGGCGATCTGCTCTCGCGACCGCGCGCCGAGGGTCAGTTGCTCGCGCTGCTCGCCGAACTGCCTCATCCCTATGTCGTGCTCGGCAACCACGACTACGCCCTCTCGCGCGACCCGTTCTCCCGCCCCGTCGAGCTCGGCAGGCTCGAGCGCGGGACGATGCTGCTCGACTCGTCGGTCGTCGTCGAGGAGCGGGGGAAGCTGGTCGAGCTCGCGGGTGTCGATCCGCGCACCTGGCTGGAGAAGGAGAGCAGCAGCTTCGTGAAGGTGAATGCCGACCTGCGCATCCTGCTCTGCCACTTTCCACGCGCCCTGGACACGGTCCCGGCGGGGCGCTGGGACCTCATCCTGGCCGGTCATCTGCACGCGGGGCAGATCGTCCTGCCGTACGGTTTCGGCAAGGTGCTGCTGGCACATCCCAGGGCCCCTTACACCGAAGGGGTCTTCGAGAAGGGAGGCACCGTGATGCACGTGTCGCCGGGCCTCGGGACGACGTTCGTGCCGTTCCGCTTCTTTGCGCGCCCCGAGGTGACCGAACTCGTTCTACGATCCAGGAACTGATGGAGGGCCACAGCGTGATCTCGCCCGATGTGCTCGCGCGCTACGCCGCGGACGCGGCGGCGGAGGTGCCCGGCGTGCACACCAAACAGCGCCGCGGCGCACGCGTCAGCGGCCTGGAGGTCGAAGTGCACGTCGTGATCGACTACGGCGCGAACATCCCGGACGTCGCCGCCGAGGTGCAGAAGCGTGTGGTCGAATACCTCGTTCGGATGGCGGACGTCGAGCCGACGTCGGTCGACGTGGTCGTCGACGACGTCCAGCGGTAGGTCGCCGTGGCAACCCGGATCGCCGGCCTGACCAAGCTGACGCTCGAGACCGCGCCGGCCGTCTGCCACGACTGCATCTGGTGGCAGACGCGCGGGCAGAGGACGACGGACAAGGACCGCTGGATGGAAAAGGTCGAGCTCGACTTCGGGGCGTGGGGAACCGTCTACTACGACGCCGACGGGCGCGTGCTCGGCTCCATGCAGTACGGGCCTTCGCAGGCATTCCCCCGGGCGTTCGAGCTGCCGGGTGGTCCGCCCTCCGACGATTCGATGCTCGTGACGTGTGCGTACCTGACCGACGCCTCGAGCCCGTGGGTGCTCCAGTCGCTGTTCCTCGCGGCGATCGGCGAGGCCCGCGACCGCGGGGCGCCGTCGCTGGAGGCCTTCTCGTATCGCTACCGCGAGGGGGAGTCGGCGTATGAGCGCTTCCGGGTGCACAAGACCGTCTTCCCCGGCGACTTCCTCGCCGATTTCGGTTTCCAGCTCGTGCGCTCGGCCGGCCGCGTGGGGCTGTCCCGTCTCGAGCTCGGGGGGCTGCAGCCGGTGGCAGAGGGCAAGCGGGAGAAGGTGCTGCGCGTCGTGAAGGATGCGTTCGGCGTGCCCGAAGGCGTTCCGGCGCCGACGCCGCCGGCCTAGCTCGCGGCGGTGAGCTCGAGGAGACGCTGCCTTGACCGGCGCAGCGCGTCGTCGGCGCGCCGGCGCGACTACGCGGCTGCGCGCTCGCGGCGCAGGACGAGCTCCGCAATCTGGATCGCGTTCAGCGCCGCGCCTTTGCGGAGGTTGTCGCTTGCGAGGAAGAGCGCCAGCCCGTGAGCGACCGTCGGGTCGCGGCGGATGCGGCCGACGAGCACGTCGTCAATGCCGGCCGCCTTGCCCGGTGTCGGGAACTCGTCGAGGCGCACGGACGGTGCGGATCCCAGCAGTGTGCGAGCCTGATCGGGCGTGAGCTCGTCTTCGGTCTCGATCCAGATCGCCTCCGCATGGCCGACCAGCACCGGCACGCGAACGCAGGTGGCCTGGATCGCGAGCTCGGGCAGCTCCATGATCTTCTGCGTCTCTGCGCGCAGCTTCGACTCCTCGTCGAACTCCTCACCGTCGAAGTCCCAGTCCATGCGCAGGTCGTGGTCGGCGGGCGCCTCGTTCCTGAGCCGCTCCATCGACTGCGCTCCGGCACCGGAGACCGACTGGTAGGTCGCTACCCGCACCCGCGCGAGGCCTGCCGCGTCGTGGAGCGGCTTGAGCACGCAGGTGAGCGGGATGGTGCAGCAGTTCGGGTTCGCGACGATGCCGTCGTGCTCGAGCGCGCGGGCGGCGTTTACCTCGGGGACGACGAGCGGGATGTCCGGCTCGAGCCGGTAGGCAGACGACTTGTCGACCGCGACTGCTCCACCCGCGACCGCGAGCGGCACGAGCTCGCGCGACGCACTCGTTCCGACGGAGAAGAGGAAGATGTCGACGTCGCCGCGGGAGAGCGCCTCCGGTGTCGCTTCCTCGACCGTCCAGCCGCCGAGTTCGCGGCCGACGGACCTTGCGCTTGCGAAGACGCGGACGTTCTCGTAGCCGCGGTCGCGTAGCAGGCCGAGCGTCACCGTTCCGACCGCGCCGGTCGCCCCGACGACGCCGATGCGCGGCAGCTCAGCCATCGACCCGCGCCTGTGCAAACTCCTGGAAGCGGTCGTGCACGGCCTGGACCGCGCGCTCCACCTGAGCAGCGCGGATCACGCACGAGACGCGGATCGACGACGTCGAGATGATCTCGATGTTGATCCCGGCGTCGGCGAGCGCGTCGAACATGTCGGCGGCAACGCCGGGATGGCTCTTCATGCCGGCCCCGATCAGGGACACCTTCGCGATATCGGGGTCGCGCTCGATGCGATTGGCCTCGAGCTCGGCAGCGAGCGCGTCGAGGATCGGCTCGGCGATCGGCAGATCGGTCTTCGGCAGCGTGAAGGTGATCGTCGCGGCGCCGTCCTGCGAGACGTTCTGGACGATCATGTCGATGTTGACGCCGGCGCGTGCGAGATCCCGGAAGACCTTTGCGGCGATCCCCGGGCGGTCGGGCACGCCGATGATCGACACCTTCGCTTCGGAGGTGTCGTGGGTCACGCCGGAGATGATCGCCTTCTCGAGCACTACCTCGTCCTCCTCGCCGATCCAGGTTCCTTCGCCATCCGCGAAGGTCGAGCGAACGCGGAGCTTCACACCGTAGCTACGGGCGACCTCGATCGACCGCAGCGCCATCACCTTCGCCCCTGACGCGGACATCTCGAGCATCTCCTCGTACGTGACCTGATCGAGCTTGAGCGCGGTGGGGACGATCCGCGGATCGGCGGTGAAGACGCCGGCGACGTCCGTGAAGATCTCGCAGGCATCGGCCCCGAGGGCGGCCGCGAGCGCGACGGCGGTCGTGTCGGACCCGCCCCGCCCGAGCGTCGTGACGTCGTGCGTCGACGTCGAGACACCCTGGAAGCCGGCTACGAGGACGATCTTGTCCTCCTCGAGAGCAGTGTGGATCCGCTGTGCGCGCACCTCGACGATCTTCGCCTTGGTGTGGCTGCCGTCGGTCACGATCCCGGCCTGCGAGCCGGTGAACGACACGGCCTCGTGGCCGAGATCGTGGATCGCCATCGCGCAGAGCGCATTCGAGATCCGCTCGCCGGTCGAGACGAGCATGTCGTACTCCCGCGGATGCGGGTGGTCCGAGACCTCGTGGGCGAGGCGAATCAGTTCATCCGTCGTCTTGCCCATGGCGGACAGCACCGCGACGACCTTCGAGCCGGACTCCTGGGCCGCGACGAGCCGTTCGGCGACACGCTTCAGCTTGTCCGTATCGCCGACGGAGGTGCCGCCGAACTTCATGACGACGAGACCGGGTGTCCGGCGTCTCGCCTCCACTGCCGGCACCGCTTCGAAATGGATAGTCGTCATTTGCGACAGTGTAGGCAGGCATGAGGTTTCGCTCCTGGACATTCCGCGAATGGGTCGTGATCGGGTTTGCCGCGATCGGCCTGGCCCTGCTGCCGTGGACGATCTGGCTGTCCGAGTCACTCAAGCCGCATCACGTGACGAATCGATGGGATCTCGCCTGGTCCGGCTTCGACACCGGCCTCGCGGTGCTTTTCCTCGCGACCGCGTTTGCCGCCTATCGGAGGTCGCCCTGGGTTGGAGCGCTCGCGGGGGCGACGGGCACGCTGCTCGTCACCGACGCGTGGTTCGACGTGGTTCTCGAGAGCCACGCGGACGAGCTGCGCCAGTCGATCGCGCTCGCCGTCTTCGTCGAACTGCCGCTCGCGGGCCTCTGTTTCTGGATCGCACATCGGACAGAGCGCTTCCTGGCGCAGGCGCTCGAGCGGGCGCTACATCTCGCGCCGGCCCGAGAGCGCACGCCCGAGGGTGACCTCGTCGGCGTACTCGAGGTCGCCGCCGACGGGGAGCCCGCTCGCGAGTCGGGTGACGCGGACGCGTCCGCGTAGCCGGTCGGCGATGAAGCCCGCGGTCGCCTCGCCGGTCATGTTCGGGTTCATCGCGAGCACGACCTCCTGGACGCCGTTCGCGTCGACACGGCGAAGTAGTTCGTCGATTCGCAGGTCGCCCGGCTCGACGCCGTCGAGCGGGGACAGCGCGCCGCCGAGCACGTGGTAGAGGCCACGGAACTCGTGCGTCCGCTCGAGTGAGACGACGTCGACCGGCTGTTCGACGACGCAGATCAGGGCATGGTCGCGGCGGGCGTCGGTGCAGATCCCGCAGAGCTCCTCCTCGGTGAGGTTGCCGCACTCGCGACAGAACCGGACCCGCTCCTTCACCTCGGTGAGGGCGGCCGCGAGCGCGAGCGCGTCCTCCTTCGGGCGTTGGAGGATGTGAAACGCGAGCCGCTGTGCGGTGCGCGACCCGATCCCCGGCAGGCGGGTCAGCTGGGCTACGAGGTTCTCGACCGAGGGGCTGAACACGATCGCCATTGTGCCCGTCCCTCCCGGACGGGCCGCCCTCCCGGCGGCGCGCGGGCCGCGTCCGATCGGCCCGCCCCTGCCACCCACGCAGCTCTGCAACGCATCCGTCGCGCAACCGTGACGTCCCGACGAATCCCCCTGCAGATCCCAAACTTCCCCGACCCGCCGCGGCCAGACCAGTCCGGTGGCAGCCACCGTCAACGAACTGCCACGCGAGGTCGCGGCTTAGCCGGTCTGGGCGGTTTCCCAGGCGGCTCGGTCGACGGCGACCAGGCGCACGTCGGAGCGCGCGACGACGCGCACGTCGTCGCTTCCGTCCAGCCGCTCCCATTCTCCGACGACGTTGCCCGGACCGCGCTCGTCCTCTCCGGTCGGCGACTCGACGACGAGGAGACCGTGTAGAACGAGCAGCAGGCCGCTCATCGGATTGTCCTCGTCGACGACAACATGCCCGGCCGGGAATGACAGCTCGGCGCCGACGTCGAGCAGCTTCGCGACGAAGTTCTCGTCGATCGCTACAGCCCCGGGAGGAGGCCGCCGAGATCGGACGGCAGCATGCTCTTCATCTTCGCCTCGACCTTGGCCTGGGCAGACCGAAGAGCTTCGTTCGCGGCGGCGATCACGAGATCGGCGAGCATCTCCGGGTCATCCGGGTCGATCGCCTTCGGGTCGATGCGCAGCTCCTTGATCTCTCCGGCAGCGGTGGCGACGACCGTGACCATTCCCCCGCCGGCCGAGGCTTCGGCAGTCTCCTTCGAGGCCTCCTCCTGCACCTGCGCCATCTGGGCCTGCATTTCCTGCGCCTGTTTCATGAGTGCGTTCAGGTCGAAGCTCATTCGTCCAGCTCCCTCGCGTCGAAGGTGCTCTTCATCAACTCGAGAACGTCCGCCTCGCTCGCGGGCGCCTCTTCCTCATCCGCAGCGTGCCCGGCCTCTCCGAGCTCGAATGCGACCGCGAGCTTGCGTCCGGTCACCTCGTAGAGGGCGTCCCGCAGCATCTCGGCGTTCTTCGGGTCCTCCGCGACGCGGAGGTGGAATGCAGCCGTCGGCGGGAACTCGAGCGTGAGCGTGTCGCCGGCGAGCGCCGCCGGATGCGCCTCACCGAGCGTCTGGCCGATCGGGATCGACCGTTGCTCGACCGCCGGCAGGATGGTCCTGCGCCACGCCTCCTGCAGCTGTTCAAGCTCCACGCGCAGAGGTTCCGCGGCGGGCTCCTGGGCCGGAGCCGCAGCGTCCTCTGCGCCAGGAGAAGCAGCGGGTGCTTCGCGGGGCGCGGCACGTCCCTCCTCCAACTGCTCGAGCCGAAATGCGAGTGCTTCGCGCGACATGTCGGCGGCGGGGCGAGTCACCTTCACGAGCGCCAGCTCGAGCGGCAGCCGCGGGTCGCCGCCCTGCCGCATGTCGTCGACTGCGACCGCCAGCAGGTCGATCAGGCGGATCACGGTCGACGCAGGCAGCTGGTTGGCCTGCTCGCGAAGACGGTCGCGTGCCTCGTCGGTCACCGGCAGCGAGTCCGGCACCTCGTTCATGTGCTGGACGAGCAGCAGGTGCCGAAGGTGCTCGAGCAGGTCGGTGACGAGCCGGCCCAGATCCTGACCCTGCTCGGAGAGCTCCTCGAGGAAGAGCAGCGCCTCCGCGGTCTCGTTGCCGACCACCATGTCGCAGAGACGGAAGAGGACCTCGTCCTCGACCGCACCGAGCAGTTGCAGGACGTCCTGCACCGTGATCTTCCCGCCGGTTGCCGAGGCCAGCTGGTCGAGCGTCGAGACCGCGTCGCGGTAGGCGCCGCGCGCCGACCGCGCGATCAGCGCGAGCGCCGCGTCCGGAACGTCGATCTGCTCACCGTCCGCGATCCAGCGCAGCACCCGCACCAGCTCGGCCAGTCGCGGACGCTGGAACACGAAGGTCTGGCAGCGTGAGCGCACTGTCGGGAGCACCTTCTGCAGCTCGGTCGTGCAGAAGATGAAGAGCAGATGGGGCGGAGGCTCCTCGATCAGCTTCAGCAGCGCGTTCCAGGCGGCGTCGGTGAGCTGGTGCGCCTCGTCCAGGATGTAGACCTTGTACGTCCCCTCGACCGGCTGCAGCACGACCCGGTCGCGAATGTCGCGAATGTCGTCGATGCCGCGCTGGGAGGCGGCGTCCATCTCGATCACGTCGAGCGACGTGCCGCCGGTGATCGCGACGCAGGCGTGGCAGGTGTTGTCCGGCGTGGCGGACGGCCCGCTCGCGCAGTTGAGCGCCTTGGCGAGGATGCGCGCGAGCGAGGTCTTCCCGGTGCCGCGCGGGCCTGCGAAGAGGTAAGCCTGGCGGATCTTGCCCTGCTCGATCGCGTTTGTGAGTGTCCGCACCACCGCCTCCTGCCCGACGACCTCCTGGAAGGTCTGGGGACGGTACTTGCGGTAGAGCGCGGCCACCCGCCGATTCAAGCAGATTCGAGGCGGGCTTCCGGCCGTGTGGCCAGTTGCGGGCCGGCAGCCTGCTCCTCGTCCGCCTGGACCGCGCGTTGGAGAGGCAGGCGCAGCTCGAACGAGGCACCTGCGCCCTCAGCGTTGTGCGCCGAGCACGAGCCGCCGTGGGCCCGGGCGATCGCCGCCACGATGGCCAGGCCGAGCCCTGCACCCCCTTCCCTGCGAGAGCGGGAGTCATCGGTGCGGGTGAAGCGCTCGAAGATCTGGTCGAGCGAGGCCGGTGGGATCCCGCCGCCGCCGTCGGTGACGACGATCACGACGTCGTTGGCATCGCCGCGGGCCGAGAGGTCGATCGTCGTATACGGCTCCGTATGGTGGACGGCGTTCTCGAGGATCGCGTCGAGTGCGGCACGCAACCAGGTCTCGTCCGCGTCGACGGTGACATCGACGATCGACCCGAGGCGCCACGCGCGCGGGGCTACCTCGGCCCAACGCATGAACACATCCTCGAGAAAGGAGACGAGCCCGATCGGTCTGCGCTCGATCCAGTCGGCGCGCTCAGCACGTGCTAGGAGCAGGATCCGGTCGACGATGCGCTGCATGCGAGCGAGCTCATCAAAGGCGACGTAGAGCTCCGGGGTCCTTTCGCCCAGGCGCCGCTCGAGCAGCTCGAGATGGCCCCAGGCAATCGTTACCGGGGTTCGAAGTTCGTGGGAGACATTCAGGAGGAGGCGCTCGTCGCGTTCGAGCAGGGCCGCGCGCTCTTCGGCGAGGGCCCGGACGGTGTCGAGCGCCTGGGCGCGCCGTCGGGCATGCCAGACCATTGCGAGGAACATCGCGGACAGAAGCGGAACCTCGGCCAGCTCTGCCCAGCGGACGAGACCGTCGCGCGCATCCACGAGGATCGTGGTGCCGGCGGCGAGCACGACGGCAACGAGCACGAGCCCCGTGGTGCTCGCCCTCCAGATGCGGTACCCGTAGACCAACGCCAGGCTGGCCCAGATGAGGTGGAATGGGACGGCCTCCCAGTTCGGCCACTCGATCATCGCCGCGAGGCAGCCCACCGTGAGGGCGCCCCAGGCGAGGTCGGCGGGACTAAGCGACCGCGAGCCGGTATCCCGCATGGCGCACCGTCTCGATCGGCCACGCAGGCCCAAGCTTCTTGCGCAGCCGGCGAACGCAGACATCGACGACGTTCGAGCCGGGATCGAAGCCGTAGCCCCAGACGTCGGAGAGCAGCCGCTCGCGACTGACGACCTCCCCGGCATGTGAGGCGAGGTGGTAGAGAAGCCGGAACTCCCGGTCGGAGAGGTCGACTGCCGAGCCGCCGTCCTGAGCGCGGCGTCGAGCGAGGTCGAGTCTCAGCTCGCCGAGGTGCAAGCTCGCAGGCCCGCCGACGTCCTGGCCCTTCCGCAGGTGGACACGCACGCGCGCGACGAGCTCGTCGAACGAAAACGGCTTCGAGAGGTAGTCGTTCGCGCCGAGTCCGAAACCGCGCAGCTTGGAAGGCAGGTCGGAGCGCGCTGACAGGATGAGCACCGGCAAGTCGGGCCGGGCCTGGCGGAGCTCTCCGAGCAGGCGGAACCCGTCGAGCCGCGGCAGCAGCAGGTCGAGGATGACGAGTTCGTACGGCTCGGCGATCGCCAAACCAAGGCCGATCGCTCCGTCGTCCGCTCCGTCGACCGTGAACCCTTCCGCTTCGAGTCCCAGGCGCAGGAACTCGAGAATCCGGGGCTCGTCCTCGATGACCAGGATTCGCATCTACGACCTCGAGGACGAGCCTAACCGCTGCGCCCTGACGACGTGAGCCGACCTGCGGATGACACCAAAATGACACTTCTGTCACAAAACTCGACTCTGGAGGCGACAGGCGATATACCCGCCCCGGTGGGAGCCACGGGCAAAGCCCTCGTCGTTGCGGCAGGCGTGCTCGTCGTCGCCGTGCTCATCGGGCTGTACATCGGTGCGCTCACGAACGGACCGATCCCGTACGACGTCCCCGCCGCCGCGCACGCCACGAGCGTCGACCTGACGCTCCAGACGGTCGCCGCAGTCGGGCCGCAGCTCTCGCCGAACGAGAACTGGGTGTCGTATCTCGTTCGCGAGAACGGCGTCTGGAAGCGGAGCACCGTCTGGACCCTGCCGGCGAACACGCTCGTCCATGTGACGGTCTACAACTTCGACGGCAAGAGCGGGCTGCGCAATCCGTTCCTCGCCCAGTCGCGCGGCATCGTCGGCGGCACGTTCACGCTCAACGGCAAGCCCCTGTCCGTCATCAACCCCGATGACGCATCCCACACGTTTGCGATCCCGCAGTTGGGGGTGATCGTCCCGATCCAGGGCGTCAATGACGACGCGCCGAACCAATGTGACTACGCGCCGTGCCCGATGAGCAATGCGCACGAGACGATCACGTTCACGTTCCGCACAGGCAAGAAGGGCCATTACAGATGGCAGTGCTTCGTGCCCTGCGCGGCCGGCTTCGTCTACGGCTTCGGCGGTCCGATGCAGACGATCGGCTACATGGACGGATACGTGGATGTGGTCTAGGAGCAGCCACGGTCGCCGGATTGCGGCGATCACGGTGATCGGAACGGCCATCGTGCTGCCGCTCGTCGTGTTCGTGCTCGGCCCGAACATGCCGCCGGGCAAGGCGACTCAGGTCGCCAAGGGCCAGGTCACCGACAACACCGTGCTGCTCGTCGTGATGACCCCGTTCACCGTCTTCATCCTCGGCTACCTCGGTTACGCGCTCTGGGCTTTCCGCGCGCCGAAAGGCGAGACGGAATTGCGGGACGGTGCGCCGATTCGAGGCCACATGCCGTCGCAGATCGCGTGGCTCGTCACGACCTCGATCGCGGTGCTCTTCCTCGCGATCTTCGGGACAACCGAACTGCTGGCCGACAACGGCGCAGGCAGCGGCTCGGGCCCGAACCCAGCCACGAAGCCGAGCGGCGCATCGTTGCCCGTGCAGGTCATCGGCCAGCAATGGGAGTTCACCTACCGCTACCCGACCTACGGCGGGGTCGAGACGGCCCAGTTGGTGCTGCCGGTCGGCCGCCAGATCACCTTTCACGTCACGTCGCTCGACGCAGTCCATTCCTTCTGGGCGTATGAGCTCGGCGTCAAGGCGGACGCCAATCCCGGCGTCGACAACATTGCCTACGTGAAGCCGGAGAAGATCGGCACCTTCCAGATCCGCTGCGCAGAGCTGTGCGGCCTCTGGCACGGCTACATGTTCGACACCGGCAGGGTTGTCAGCTCTGCGGACTTCAAGACGTGGATCGCAGCGCGGCGCGCGCAGTTCGCCGGCGTCCAGAAGTACCTGCCGAAGTACAGCACCTCGTATGCTCCCGACCCGCAGTACCGCGCCGGATGAGCCTGCGCAGGCTGATCGGGTTCAACCTGCTGACGGCGGTCGTGCTCGCCGTCGTCGGCTTCTACGTCGGCTGGTGGCTCGGTCACCAGATCACCGGGCCCAGCATCGAGTACTTCGGGGACACGAACCAGAACGACGTCGCCCTCTTCGTCGCCTATCTCGTCGGCGTGATCGGGTTCCTGGTCGGTCTCGGCTTTGCGAACTATCCGGTCCAGCGCATGATCGGCAAGCCGCCGTCGCTGCGGGAAAAGGAACAGCAGGGGATCGGGCGCTACTTCGGCCTGTGCACCGATCACAAGGTCGTCGGCATCCAGTACCTGCTGGGCATCGGCGCGTTCATCTTCATCGGCGGCCTGAACGCGATGTTGATCCGGTTCGAGCTGATGCGGCCCCAGCACCTCGTCTGGAACGGCAACAACTACCTCACGCTGGTCGGGGTGCACGGCACGATGATGATGGGGATGATGACGAGCGGGATTCTCGGCCCGTTCGCGAACTACTTCGTCCCGTTGATGATCGGCTCACGGCGGATGGCCTTCCCACGCATCGAGGCGCTCACCTTCTGGCTCTTGATGGCAGCGGGGACGGTCCTGATGACGTCCTGGGTCTTCGGCGGCTTCCCGACGGGCTGGACCGGCTACGCGCCGCTGAACGAGCAGGCGAACATGGGCATCGACGCCTACATCGCGTTCTTCGCGCTCGTCGGCTTGTCGATGTCCCTGCTCGGGCTGAACATGCTCGCGACCGTGATCACCATGCGCGCGCCCGGGCTGACCTGGGGGCGGCTGCCGATCTTCGTGTGGGCCACCGTCAGCACCTCGGTCCTGATGCTCCTCGCGGCGCCGGTCCTGATCTCGACCCTGCTGATGCTGACGATGGATCGCACGGCGCAGACGAGCTTCTTCAACGACCAGGCCGGAGGCAGCCCGTACCTCTACGAGAACCTCTTCTGGATCTTCGGCCATCCCGAGGTCTACATCCTCGCCATTCCAGGGATGGGGATCCTGCTCGAGATCCTTCCGGTGTTCTCGCGAAAGCCGCTCTGGGGCTATCGCCTGGCCGTCACGGGGATGCTCGGCATCGCTTTGCTGAGCTTCCTCGTCTGGCAGCACCACCTGTTCGTGAGCGGCATCAACGCCAACCTGCGCCCGTTCTACATGCTCTCGACCGAGATCATCTCGCTGCCGACCGGCTTCATCTTCATCTGCGCGCTTGGGACGCTCTGGAAGGCGCGTATTCGGTTCACCGTGCCGATGCTCTTCTGCCTGGCCTGGCTCTTCAACTTCCTGATCGGGGGCCTGTCCGGTGTGTTCCTGTCGGACGTGCCGAGCGACACGACGACGCACGGCAGCTTCTTCTCGATGGCGCACTTCCACTACACGATCATGGGGGGGCTGCTGTTCACCTTCTTCGCGGGCATCTATTACTGGGTGCCGAAGATGACCGGCTACAAGTTCGACGAGCGGCTCGGCAAGTGGCATTTCTGGGTGATGTTCATCTCGTTCAACTCGACGTTCGGCCCGCTGCTCGTGATCGGGTTCCTCGGGATGCCGCGGCGCGTGGTCACCTACGCCGGTTACCTGCAGGGGGCGAACGTGTGGGTCTCGATCTCGGCGTTCGTGCTCGGCGGATCGATGTTGATCTTCCTCGCGAACCTCGTCTGGTCGCAGGTCTTCGCCCGGGTCCCGACCGGGATGAACCCGTGGGGATCGAAGTCGATCGAGTGGCAGCTGCCCTCGCCGGTGCCCATCCACAACTTCGACACGATCCCCACGTTCGGCTCGGACCCCTATCCCTACGGCGATGACGCGGGCTCGTTGTTGCAGCGGCCGGTCATCGCCCCCGCGAGGCCGACGCGATGAGCGAGCTCGCAAGCCACTCGACCGACTACTCGGTCGTCGAGCGCGAGCCGCCCAGGGTCATGGCGGACAATCTGCGCATCGCGGCACAGCTCTGGTCGAGCGCAACGGTGTTCTTCTTCTTCGCGTTCCTCTTCGCGTACTTCTACCTTCGCTCGCTGAATTCCCAGGGGCTCTGGCGGCCGAAGCACGTGGACCCTTCGACGACGCTCGGGACGCTGGCGACAGGTGCGATCGTCCTGGCCGCGGTCCTCCTGCGCCTCGCCCTGAGAGATCACCGGGCCGAGAATCGGCGCGCCTGGCGGCAGAAGGGCGCCGTCGCGCTCGTTCTGCTCGTCGCAGCGATCGCGCTGCAGATAGCCGAGTGGGCGACACAGGGATTCGGGCCGACCGACGGCGGATACGCAAGCGTCTACCTCGGCTGGACGGGCGTGCAGGTCTTGTTCGTCGTCGGTTTGACCTACTGGCTCGAGACGACCTTCGCCACGTCTGTGCGCTACCGCAAGGTTTTCCCGGCCCAGTTCGCGGCCGGCGAGGCGTCCGGCGA
The DNA here is from genome assembly GCA_963722065.1 of uncultured Thermoleophilia bacterium. GTDB lineage: Bacteria > Actinomycetota > Thermoleophilia > Gaiellales > Gaiellaceae > PALSA-600. Next base: position 87,819 of record CAVRMI010000033.1, read on the forward strand.
CCCGGACCGTGAGGCGCCCGATATCGACAACCCGCTTTCTCTGGTCCGAGCCGAGCTCGGCGCGCTCTCCTTTTTCGCGAGCGTGCTCGCCGGCGTCGGGGTCGTCACCTGGTTCATCCTCTACCTTCTCTAAGGATGGGCTTCATGCAGCGGAGCGAGAACTGGCCGGTCGGCTGGCTGCTGTACGGGCTCGTGGCGGCGGGATTCCTCTATGCGCTGGGGGGGCGGCGCACCGTCAAGACGAATCGCCTGCGCAGCGCCGCCTTCTACTGCGGGCTCGCGACGCTCGCACTCGCCGTGGCCTCGCCGGTCGACGCCTATTCGGACCGTCTGTTCTGGGCTCACATGACCCAGCATGTGCTGTTGACGATGGTCGCGCCGCCGCTGCTCCTCCTCGGGCGCCCGTGGCCGCGCATGCTCAAGCCGCTCGCACCGTCGGTGCGGCGGCCCGTGGCGCGCGCGGTGCTCGTCGGGCCGACCCTCGAGCCGCTGCGCAGGATCGGGCGGTGGCTCGCGAGACCGCTTCCGTCGTTCGTCGCGTTCTCCGTCGTGCTGCTCGGCTGGCATCTCCCGGCGCTCTACGATCTCACCCTCCGGAACGTCTTCGTCCACGACCTCGAGCACGTGCTCTTCTTCTCGACGGCGCTGCTCCTGTGGGTGCATCTCGTTCCGGCCGCAACCGCGCGGCCCAAGCTGTCGGACGGCCAGCGTGTGGCGTACGGCACGGCCGCCCTGCTCGTGAGCTGGGTGCTGGCCGTCGTGCTCGGGCTCGCATCCGCGCCCGTCTACGACGCGTATGCCTCCCTTGCGGGCCGGCCGGGCGGCCTGTCGGCCCTCGCCGACCAGCAGATCGCGGCGGGGATCATGTGGGTGCCGGCCTCCGTGCCGTTCCTGATCGCGATCTTCGTTTCCGCCTATCGCTGGCTGGACCCGTCGAACGGCCCGCGACGGGCGGCCGCGCCTGTTCGTGATCTACGACCGAGGGAGACCTGATGACCGTCGCATCGTTTCAGACCGGTTCGCTGCTCACGCTCTTGCTGCCGCTCGCGCTTCTGGCCGGGATCGGCATCTGGTGGGCCGTGGTGATTCGCCGCCGCCGCGGCGAGCTCTAGTCGCGCGCGGCGTAGTCTGCCGGTGTGACCGCTGACGAGATCCTCGCCGAGACCCGCACGTTCAACCTCCAACTCGAGCAGTTGATCTCTGGAATGCCGAAGATCTACGAGCTTCCGCCGAACGTGACGCGGGAGGCGCAGCGCGCAGGCGGGGGTGCGCTGCCGGCGCCGGTCTACGTCGAGCAGGCCCGCACCATCACCATTCCCGGGGCAGCCGGCGAGATTCCGCTGCGCGTGCTCGAGCCGCCCGCACCACGAGGCGCGCACTTGCACATTCACGGCGGCGGGTGGACGATCGGCGGTGCCGACATGCAGGACGCCCACCTCTGGGATCTGGCGCAGGCGACTCGGCTGACGGTGGTCAGCGTCGACTACCGGCTCGCGCCGGAGCATCCCTACCCCGCGGGGCCGGACGACTGCGAGGCGGCCGCGCTCTGGTTGCTCGAGCAGCACCGGGGACGCTTGACGATCGGCGGCGACTCGGCTGGTGCGCACCTCGCCGTCGTGGCGCTGCTGCGCCTGCGCGACAAGCACGGCATCTCACCACGCGCGTTCTCGGCGGCCAACCTGGTCTTCGGGGCCTTCGACCTGACGGGCACACCGAGCCGGAGGCTGTGGGGAGGGCGCGACCTCGTTCTCTCCGGTCCGCTGATGGATTGGTTCGCCGACTGCTTCCTGCCGGGGATGACGGAGAGCGATCGCCGCGACCCCGACATCTCGCCCCTCTACGCCGACCTCCACGATCTGCCGCCGGCGCTCTTCTCCTGTGGGACGCTGGATCCGCTGCTCGACGATTCGCTCTTCATGGAAGCGCGCTGGCGCGCCGCCGGGAACGAGACGCGGCTCAGTTTGTGGCCCGAAGGCGTGCACGCCTATACCGCGTTCCCGATCGAGATCGGAAAGCGCTCCCGTGCCGAGCAGAGCGAGTTCCTCGCGGGCTGAATGGGCGCACATGGGCATCTCCGGTGGTTGTTCGTGCTGGCGATCGCGGTCGTCGGCGTGACGATCGGTGTTCTGATCGTCCACCTGCGCGGGGCGGACAGAGCGTCCGCGACGCAGTCGCCTGCGGCGCCGGCCGTGAGCTGGAGGGCCGGCGCCCGGCGCGCTCCGGGGTTCTCGCTCCGGGATCAGGACGGGAAGCCCGTCTCGCTGGCGGCGTTGCGGAATCGTCCGGTGATCGTGACGTTCCTCGATCCGCTCTGCCGCAACCTGTGCCCGGTCGAGGCGAAGATCCTCGGGGTCGTCGAATCGAGCCTGCCGGCGGACGAACGGCCGGTGATCATCGCGGTGAGCGTCAACCAGTGGGGCAACGGCCGGGCGACTCTGCGCTCGGACATGACCAAGTGGCACGTGGGCCAGAACTGGCACTGGGCCGTGGGGCCTGCGGCAGAGCTCCGCAAGGTCTGGGCGGCCTACAAGATCGCCGTCGTCGACGCCCCGAAGACGATTCAGGGCGTCACCATCCACAACATCAGCCATACCGAGGCTGCCTATCTCATCGACGGCCGCGGCGACGAGCGGGCGCTCTACGTGTATCCGTTCCTCGCGTCCGACGTCGAGAACACGCTGCGTCAGCTTGCCTCGAGCGGGTAGCGCTCGCCCGCTCGGATCGGTGCGGTGAGCCTGTTTCCCGGTGGCGCGAGCGGACAGACCCAGTGCGGGTCGTAGGAGCAAGACGGGTTGTAGGCGAAGTTGAAGTCGAGCACGAGCTTCCCGTTCCGCTCGCCGAGATCCGAGCCCTTCACCGTGTCGAGCAGGTAGCGGCCGGCGCCGTACGTGTCGGTGCCGCTCGTCGCGTCCGCGAAGCAGAGGTAGACCCCGCCGCCGTAGCCCTCGAGCCAGTACAGGTCGAGGGCATGCTCGTCGGCGAGCGAGAACCGCACCCGCGCGAAGCGTGTGAACGAATACGGGCGCTCACCGGAGGTTGCGATCTCCCGGGTGACCCGTTCAGCCTGCTCGACCGTGCCGAGCACGCGCAGCGCCGGGTCGTAGTCGAAATAGGGCAGCCGTTCGAAGCTCGCGCCGGCCGGGACCGGCGTCTGCGGGTGGGAGCGGAAGAGCTCGTCGCGGACGTCGCGCCAGTACTGCCACGCCCGCTCGGGATCGTGCTCGCTCCGCACCTCTGCGTACAGCTCGAAGACCCGGCGCTTCCAGTCGAGCAGGGTCAACTCGTCCACGGAGCGAGCCTAGTTCAGACGGGTGCGGCGAGCACGGCGGCCAGCAGTTCCTCGATCTGAGCCGTCGCCAGCCCGATCGAGGTGTCGGCGACCCCGTAGTACAGGCGCAGACGTCCGCTCGGCTCGTCGTGGATCAGGCCGCACGGGAAGATCGCGTTCCCGACGTCCCCGACGCGCTCGTAGGTGGCCTGCGGGCCGAGGATCCACTCGGGCAGCCGATGCGTGATGCGCGCCGGCTCGTCGAGGGCCGCCAGAGCCAGACCGACGCGGTACAGGCCCCCGGCGATCGTGTCCTTGACGCCGTGATAGATGATCAGCCAGCCGTCATCGGTGCGGAGCGGCGGCGGGCCGATGCCGACCCTTCGCGAGTCCCACCAGGCTCCTTCTCGCGGGGAGAGCACGAGCTCGGGTGCACTCCAGCTCGTCAGGTCGCCGGAGCGTGAGAGTGCGATCTCGCCGCTCGAGCCGGCGGCGGCCTCGTGGCTCGGTCTGTGAAACAGGATCCACTTGCCTCCGATGCGCTCGGGCAAGAGCGCCGCATTCTTGTCGTCTGCGCCCTTGATCACCCCGTGCCGGTCGACGGTGCGGAAGTCGTCGGTCAGCGCCAGGTAGACGGCCGGCCCCGGCGGGCCGTACGACGTGCAGGTGATCGTCCAGCGCGCGAGCTCTGGGATCCACACGACCCGTGGGTCCTCGAAGCCCCATTCTTCGCTCTCGACTCCCTCGACCGGGGCGAGCAGCGGCTCGCTGTCGACCGTCCAGCCGTCGACACCGTTGGCCGAGCGCGCGATGCTCAGGTGCGAGATGCCGCGCAGATCCTCGACCCGCGCGAGGACCAGCGTTTCGTCGCCGATCACCGCCGCAGCAGGGTTGAACACGGCGTTCACCGGATACGGCCAGTCGGCGGAGGTGAGGATCGGGTTGTCCGCGTGCCTTTCGAACAGTTCGCGTTTGCTCACGCGACGGCCTCGACTGCCCGCTTCGAAGGGGCAGAAGAGAGATCGGCTGCGTCGAGGAGAAGCGCCGCGCGATGAAACGCGAGCGTCGATTCTGCCCCTTCGTTGCGGTTGACCTCCTCATGGCCCAGGCCGTCGCTGCAGCCCCCCGTGGCGAAGTCGTAGAGCGGACGACTGAGGTGGTTGCGGCCCAGGAACCAATCGAAGGCGATCTGCGCGCGGATCCCGTGCGCGCGATCACCGGTGACGGCGAACGCAGCGAGCTCCGCCTCGACGAACGCAGAGGCCTCCAGAGGCTGCTCGTCGCCGTTGACGTGTGACGGTGCACCGCGTTTCCGGCCGAGGTGGCCGGCCGGTCGCAGCATTCCACCTGCCAGCCCCGATTCGTCCCCGAGCCAGCGCAACGACTCGAGACCGGACGCGACCTGGTCTGCTCGTCCGAGTGCGTCGCCTCCCGCGATCAGGGCCTGGGGAAGACGAGCGTTGTCGTAGGCGAGCGCTTGCTCGAACCAGAGCCAGTCCGGCGAAGCCGTAGCGTCGAATGCGGCCGAGAGGCGATCGACCCCGCATTCGAGCAGCCGGCGCGCCGGATCGTCGAGCCGGTCCGGATCGAGCCGCGCGAGCCCGAGCACCACGTACGCGTCGGTCCTCAGCGAGGTCGGCCCGTTCAGGCCGCCGACCAGAGTGTCGAGCAGACGCTGGGTCGGTTCGACCAGCGCCGCCGCCCAGGCAGTCGAGAGCACCTCCCCGAGCGCCCAGACCGCGCGACCGACATGGTCTCCGACGTGCGGCTCGTCGAGCCAGCGGCGGTCGTAGGCCATGAAGTTCCGCATGCCCGGCGAGTCGTCGGTCGCGTCGTGCAGGAACGCCAGCGATCGGTACACGATGGGAGTCCAGAGCTGCTCGTCGGAACGGCGCCCGAGCTCGAGCGCGACGACCGCGAGCCGCGCGACATCGTCGACGCAATATCCGCTTCTCCGGTTCGGGATCGCGCCGTGCGCGTGCTGGACGATGCCGGCGTCGTCGACCATCGTCAGGAGATGGTCGTGGCGGAAACTTGCAGGCTGCGGCTCGAGACTGACGACGGCTTGGCGGTGTGGCGTGAGCTCCATCGCCTCGCGTAGTACCTCGGCGGTGACGCCTGCGACCGCAGGCCAGCTGACGGCCGCTCCGATGCGCCGTGCCTCGGCGCGGGCTGAGTGGAGCAGCTCTGGATCCTCGATGAACCGACAGACGGCCGAGCTGACAGCGCCGGGGTCGCCGAACGGCACGAGCTCGCCCGCGCCGCTCGCGAGCATGTCCTCCGCGTAGCGGTAGGGCGTCGAGACGACAGCGCAGCCGGCGGCGATCGCAAAGGTCAGCGCGCCGGAGGAGGTCTGGTCGGGGTCGAGGTACGGGGTCACGAACACCGACGTCGTTGCGAGTAGGTCCGCGATCTCGTCGATCGCGAGGAAGCGATCGTCGAACTCGACGTGCTCGCTCAGGCCGAGCTTCGCCACGAGCTGTTGCAGCGACAGCCGATACCGCTCGCCTTCACGCTGGGCGACGCCGGGATGTGTCCGTCCGGCGACGACATAGAGCGTCTCGGGGTGCGCCTCGATGATCGCCGGCAGCGCGAGCAGCACGTTCTCGATGCCCTTGCCCGAGGAGAGGAGACCGAAGGTGGAGAGGACGAACCGTCCGCGCAGGCGACCGGCCCGAGCACGGGGAACCTCCCCCGCAGCCGCCCGCTCGACGAGCAATGTCGGTGCGCCGTGCGGAACGATGCGGATCTTCTCTTCGGGACACGTTCCGTTGTCGACGAGGAGGCCCCGGGCCGACTCCGTCATGACGACGACGAGCTCGGCATGGCCGCAGAGCGTCTCGAGGACCCGGGCCTGGTGCTCAGTCGGTTCCGAGAGGACGGTGTGCAGAGTCACGACGAGCGGCTGCGTCAGAACTTCGGCCAGCGACAGGATGTATTCGCCGTCGCGGCCGCCGAAGATGCCGTACTCGTGCTCGAGCAGCACGACGTCGACGTTCCGGCGGCCGAGGATGCGTGCCGCCCGGACGTAGTCGCCGCGTGTCCCCTGGGTGATCGTCGCCACCACACCTGGACGCTGTGGCCGCGATGGATCGTCGACGATCACGACCTTCGCCACGGATTCGATCTCGTCCAGACCGATCAACGAGGCACGAACGTCCGCGGCGAACGTCCCGATCCCGCAGGCACGCGGTGGATACGTGGAGACGATGGCTGCGCGCAGCCCTGCGGGAGCGTCGCCGTTCCGATGAGCTTTGAGCATCGTGCACCCCGATCGGTCGTTCACCGCACGGGAATCGCACGGCGACCGTTCTGCGCTCCGGCCGGCGGCGACGTCGAAGAGGAAGGTGCTGGTAGCTCGGCGGCCTCGATGCCAGGAGTAACGCGTTGTCCACGGTAGCCGAACCGATCCGTTGTTGTTACCGACCTGAGATCGGCACCACTCTGTTACAACCTCCTGATGCGCGTGCTGATTCTCGGCCTCCTGGGGGCCCTGGTCTTCGCCGCCTCGAGCGGAGCCGGCTCGTCGAGCCCCCCGGCCTCATGGCTCGCCCAGGCGAGTTGCGTGCACGCGCACGAGGGGCCGTGGACCGCGAATACCGGCAACGGCCACTTCGGCGGCTTCCAGTTCTCGGCGCAGACCTGGCTGCGCATGAAAGGCCGGCCGGTGGCGGCATTCAGCCACCCGGGCAACTCGTCGTTCCCGTTCGCCGTCACGCCGGCCGAGCAGTTGCACCGCGCCTGGCTCCTCTGGCTGCACGACGGCCGGAGCTGGCGATCCTGGGGCGCGGTCGGCGCCGCCTGCAGCAAGCCCTAGGGAGCGCTAGGAGCTGAAGCCGGCGATCGCCTCTCCGATCAGCTTCGCGGCGAGCACGAGGAAGAGCACGGTCATGATCGCCCCGTTGTGGGCGGCCATGAAGCCGTTCAGCTCGTCCAGGATCCTCTTCGCCCTCGTCCCCATCGTGAAGTAGATGACCACCGGGGCGATGATCGTGAGTGAGCCGATCAGGACGAACACGGCGAGCGCCGACGCTTCCTTGCCGTCCGAGATGCCTACCTGAGCGATCGTCGTCGCGGCGGAGACCGTCAGGGCGAGGTTCTTCGGGTTGACGGCCGACAGGAGCAGGCCCAGCCCGAGCATCTTGCCGGCCGTGAACGTGTCGAGTGTCGACATCCACTTCGGCAGCGCCGCCGCCTCGCCGGTCTTCGGGCGGCCCCGCCACGCGTGAACGGCGAGCACGAGGAACAGCGCGCCCAGGACGAGCTGGAGCACGTTCGTCCAGGTCGCCGGCCCACCCGAGTCCTGCGTCGCGTTGCCGCTCGAGGCGAGCAGCACGACCGTTCCGACGATCGCCAGCCCCGCGAGCCAGCCGATCGTGAACGCCACGCCGTTCGACCGTGCCCGCGGCGTGCCGAGGGTGAGGACGATCGCGATGATCGGGATCGGGCTGATCGCCACGGCGAGCGCCAGCGGCAGGATGTTGCCGATTGCCTGGCCCATTTCCTCAGCTCCTCCGGTTCACGCCCATCGCGCGGAGTCTCGCATGGGGGAGCGGCGGCCCCCGTCGGGAGACCGCCGCTCAGAACCGCGCGGGCGGTTTCGAGATCACGCGGCCGGCGTGTCCGGCTCGATGTTCTGGTTCAGCCGGAACACATTGCTCGGGTCGTACTCGTTCTTGAGCGCGACCAGGCGGTCGTACGTCTCGCTCCCGTAGGAGGACCTGGCGGCGTTCGCGTCTCCGAGAAAGTTGACGTAGGCGCGACCGGTGGTTGCGTCCGCCGCGGACTCGATCACGTTCCGGGCCCAGGTCCGGTGCGCCGGGCCGACCGACGGATCGTGCCAGCCCGTCACGGCGTTGAGCACGAACGGCATCGACCGCTCGGCGAACGCCGTCGCATCGTCTGCGACTCGAGCGATCGCACCGCCCATCTGGTGCACATGGATCTCGCACTGCGGCCCAGGGGCGGTGAGATGGAGCTCGGTCAGCCGTTCGATCAGCTCGTCGTCGAGGTGAGACAGGTTCGTCGCCTTGAAGTACGAGTTGATGCCCTTCCCCCAGAGCGGATCGATGAGCGTCTGGATCACGTGGTACGGCATCGGCCCGAGCAGGTCGGCGATCGGCTCTGCGACGTCCCGGAACTCGCTCACCAGCGAGTCGCCCGTCTCGAGATCTCCGGCCGAGACGGCGATCAGCGCCGCGACCTTCTTGCCGTGCCACTCCGCCGGGATCACAGGCAGCGGCGGAGCGGTCGTGAGGTTGACGATGGCGGTGATGTCCTCGGGAGCGTTCTCCGACCATGCGCGGAACGCCTGCATGAGGTCGCGGTCGGCGTCGGCTGCGTAGAAGATCGGGCCGGCGTAGACCATCGGCCCGACGGGGTGCAGGTCGAACTCGAACTGCGTCACGATGCCGAAGTTCCCTCCGCCTCCGCGCAGCCCCCACAGCAGGTCGCTGTTCTCGGTCTCGCTCGCGTGCACGAGGCGGCCGTCGGCAGTGACGACGTCGGCGCCGACGAGGTTGTCGCACGCGAGCCCGTGGCGGCGCATCAGCCAGCCGATCCCCCCGCCGAGTGTGAAGCCCGCGACCCCGGTGGACGAGACGAGGCCGCCTGTCGTCGCGAGCCCGTACGCCTGCGTTTCGTGGTCGACGTCCGCCCAGACGGCTCCGCCGCCGACGGTCGCGCGTCTGGCGTCGGGGTCGACCCGAACGCCTTTCAACGGGGCCAGGTCGATCACCACGCCGTTGTCGACGGTCGAGAAGCCGGCAACGCTGTGGCCCCCGCCGCGGACGGCGATGGGCAGGTCGTTGCTGCGCGCGAAGCCGATCGCCGCTGCCACGTCGGCGGCTCCGGTGCACCGGACGATGAGCGCGGGGCGGCGGCCGTCGTGGGCGCCGTTCCACACCCGGCAGGCCTCGGTGTACCCCTCGTCGTCCGGTGTCAAGATCTCTCCCCGGACGGCCTCCCGCAGCTCCTGAACCGTTGCCTCCCCGAGGACCGGGGCGATGGTCTCAGTCATGTCCTTCTCCCTTTCGTCTTGGCTTGCCGGACAGGTGTATCCGGCGAGCCTTTGCCCGGCCTTAGCGGCTCCTTAGCAACGCTGCGGAGGCGGTCGTCGATCGTCGCGACGCCGAGCACGTCGTCTCGTGACGCGTACCGGTCGCGCGCGTCGCGGAAGAGCTCGCCGGCCAGTTCGGCGTCCCCGCGGAGCACCGCGACCTCGGCCAGTCCTGCGACCGTGCTGGCGAGCCAGCGATGGCGCTGCGTCTCGCCCAGCACCGAGAGCGCTTCCCTGAGAGCGGACTCGGCATCGTCGAGCCTGCCGCGAACGATCGCGAGGTCGGCCGTGCGCCACAGCGTGCTGGCAAGCCCCCAACGATCGCCGGCACGCCGGAAGATGTCGCGAGCCTCGGCGAGATCGCGCTCGGCGTGGGCGTAGTCGCCGGCGATCGTCTTCACCAGGCCGAGCCCGGAGAGGACGAGCCCCCTCCCGCGGCGGTCGCCCAGGCCTGCCCTCAGCTCGAGCGCGCGCTCGAGCTGCGCCTGCGCCTCGACGACGTCCTGCTCGGCGAGCGAGGTGTATGCCCGGCGCACGGCGACCGTCGCGAGGCCTGCCTCGTCACCCGCCGCCGCGAACCACCCTTCGCTCTCGTCGAGCAGCGCCCGCGCTCGCGCGAGGTCGCCGCGGACGCGGGCGATCGCGGCCTGGTTCGCCAGCGCATAGCTGGCCGCCGCGGCGCAGGAGATCTCGACGAACGGCTGCAGCGTGTCCTCGAAGAGATGCCTCAGGCCGGGTACGCCCCCCGGCTGGCTCAGCCGGATCTCCGCGACGTTGAGCGGGGAGGGGATGCGGTCGGTCGAATTCTCGAGCGCACGGAACAACTCGATGCTCTCTGCGATCAGCTCGTCGGTCTGCGGCAGATCGCCGGCGATCCAGGCCGCGACGCCGAGCGAGTGGATGCTGATCGCCTCGCACGCCGCAAGCTGCTCCCCCCGGGCGAGCGCCAGGGCACGTTCGAGCCACGGGACGGCGATCTCTGCTGCATCGCTCGCGACGCCGAACTCCCCGAGGAACTGGAGCGCACGCCACTCCCGGTGCGGGTCGGCGATCTCCGCCGCGACGGCATGGCTTTCTTCGGCGAGCGGCATCCCGGCGGAGAGCGTCCCGCTGCGAAACTCGATCGCCGCGGCGGCCAGGAGCGCCTCGGCCCCGAGCGCGGTGCGCTCGGGGCTCGCTGCGAGAGCGACTGCGAACCGCCGTTTCGCCTCGTCGAGCTCGATGCGGCGCAGCCAGAACGGCAGGAGCGCGACACAGAGACGGAGGGCGTCGTGCGGCTCTTCCCGCAGCAGCGTGTCGAGCGCGGTGCGCAGGTTCGCAGTCTCCCGGTCGAGTCGAGCTGATCCGCGCTCCCGCTCAGCGAGCGCGAGCGCCCAGCCGGCGTGCCGGCGCGCGACGGCGAGTGCCTCGCCGGCGTCGCCGAGCCGTTCCCGGGCGTACATGCGGACGGTCTCGAGCAGGCGGTAGCGCCGCCTCCGGTGCATCTCCTCGAACGTGACGAGTGACTTCTCGGCGAGCCGGGCGAGCACGTCGGCGATCTCCGCAGCGTCGAGACCGTTTCTCGTACACACCTCCTCGACCGCCTCGAGCTCGAACCCACCCGCGAAGATCGAGAGCCGCCGGAACAGGACCAGCTCGTCGGGCTCGAGCAGGTCGTGGCTCCACTGCAGCGTCGCGGTCAGCGTCTGCTGCCGGGTCGGCGCTGCACGGCTCCCGGTGCGCAGCAGGCGGAAACGGTCGTCGAGCCGCTCGGCGATCGCTGCCGGGCTGAGGACGCCGACGCGCCCGGCGGCAAGCTCGAGTGCGAGCGGCAGGCCGTCGAGGCGGAAGCAGATCCGCGCCACGTCCTCCGCGTTCTCGGCGTCGAGCTCGAAGCCGGGCGACGACGCCGTCGCTCTGTCGACGAAGAGCGAGACGGACTCGTACTCGAGCAGCTGCTCCAGAGGAAGCGCCCGGTCGGGGCTCGGGATGTCGAGCGAAGGGACGCGGAAGACGACCTCGCCGGCCACCCGCAGCGGCTCGCGGCTCGTTGCCACGATCGTCAGCTCGGGCGCAGACCGGAGCAGCCGATCCGAGAGTGCGGCCGTCGCCGCCAGGACGTGCTCGCAGTTGTCCAGCACGAGGAGCAGCGTTCGCGCCGACAGAGCATCGATCACCGTGTCGACCAGGTCATGCGCAGGCAGGGCGCGAATGTCGAGGGCAGCTGCGATTGCCTCGGGAATCAGCCGAGGGTCGGCGAGGCCGGAGAGCTCGACGAGCGCTGCGCCCGCTTCGTACGACGGCTCGGCGCCGCGGGCCAGCTCGAGCGCGAGCCGCGTTTTCCCCGCCCCTCCGGTCCCGGACAGAGTCAGGAGGCGTGTGCGCCGCAGCAGCGACTTCAGCTCTGCCAGCTCCTGTGAACGGCCGATGAACGAGCTTGCGTCGGCCGGCAGTCCGAACGGCCTCGAGGCTCCAAGCGCTGCCGACTCCTCCTCGAGCTCGGCCGCGAGGGCCGAGAGCTCCTCGCGGCGGACGTCCGCCCAGTCGTCGTAGCGGTTCTCGGGCAGGAGCTCGCCGCCGTAGAGCGAGAGCGCAACCTGGTAGGCGACGGGTGTCGCGAGGCGCCGCGCGTCCGCGGCTGCAAGCTCGAACCGGTCGACATCGACGTTCGCGGTGAGCGAGAGAACCTCGTCCCGCAGCTCGATCGTCTCGGGGTCGAGCGTGCGCCGCGCGACGTGCACCGCTTGATGAAGGTTGTTCGCCGCCGCCGCCGGGGGGAGATCCCGCCACAGCACGTCCATCGCCTGCTCGCGGTGTAGCCGGTGGCCGGGCGCAAGCGCGAGCAGCTTCACGAGCTCGCGCGCCTTCTTCAGCCGCCAGGCCTTCGGCGGAACCGCCACACCGTCGACCTCAGCTCCGAAGCCACCCAGGAGGCTGACGCTGACATCGCCCATCCTGGCGACAACCTATCGTTCCCCGGAGCCGACGCTACGCGGCGCAATGGGGATGCAACGAGGCCGCTCGCCGTCGGAACTGGCGCGCGAGGCTAGGAGGCGCCTGGTCTGGAGGGCTCGTCATCGCGCAGGGGCTCCTTCGCCGTCAGCCACGTGTCGTCGACGAGGCCCAGGCGCACGGCTTCCTCGATCGCCTCGCCGCGGGTGGAGACGCCGAGCTTGCGGTAGACCGCGATCGCCTGAGTCTTGATCGTGTTGCGGGACAGGTGCAGGCGGTTGCCGATCTCCCGGAACGAGAGGTGGGTCGGCAGGAACGGCATGAGCCGCATCTCGGCTGCCGTGAGGTTGGAGCGCTTGCCGTAGTCGAGGACGGCCATGTCGTCGAGCAGTTCTCGCAGCGCCTCGGTGCGCTCCGCCAGCACACCGAGGTCGGGACGCGTGTCGAACACGGCATCGATCTCGGCCAGCAGGGCCCTGGCCAGGGGAAGATCGCGGAGGGCGACGAACATCCGGGCGAGCTCCAGCCGGGTCTGGACTGAGAGCCAGGGAATCGCGTCCGTGAGGCACGCTGTGAGCTTCAGCGCCCGGTTCAACAGCGCACGCGCGGTGTCCCAGTTGCCGTGGCGGAGCTGCGCCCGCGCCGCCGCGGTGAATGCGAGGGCGGCGGGAGCGGTGGCGTTGAACGCGCCGCCGTCGAGCACGCGGGCAAGCTCGACGGCCAGCCGGCCCGAGGCTGCGTGGTCTCGTGCCGACTCTGCGAGGAACAGGCTCTCGCTCGTCGCGACGAGCACGTGCTCGCTGAAGCCCACGCGCTCCGCGTGGATCACCGACTCGTCGAAGAGCGCGCTCGCGCGTTCGTCGTCGCCGAGCAGCATCTTGGCGACGCCGTAGATGAACAGCGCCGGGGCCCGCCAGTCGCTTTCTTCGGGCAGGAGCACAACCGCAAGTCCCGCGTCGGAGAGCATCGTCCCGACTCCGTCGCGGCACAGCACCGCCCGGAGGATGGCGATCCGCGCCTTCAGCTCGGGATCGTCGACCTCGGCGGCCTCCGCAGCGGCCAGGCAGCGCTCGACCTGTTCGGTCGACCCTCGCAGGGCATGGATCCGGGCCGCCTGCACGGCGAGCGTCGGGTGGCGGGCGAGGTCGGCGTCGTCGAATTGCCCGAGCCACGACTCGACCTGCTTCCCGTGGCCGCGGCTGGACGCCGGAAACGCGATCTGCTCGAAGATCAGCGCGGCCCGGTCGGTGTCGCCCCCCGCCAGGGCGTGCTCGAGCGCGGACTCGGGGTCGGCGTGCGCCAGGAACCAGTCGGCGGCGCGGCCGCCGAGCTGCGGGACCAGCTCGGGCTCGGTCTCCAGCAACTGCCGCCGCAGCAGCTCACGGAGGAGACGGTGGTAACGCCACCAACCGTCGTTCCCTGCAGGGACCAGGAAGAGGTTCGAACGTCTGAGTGCTTCGAGCTCCTCGAACGAGCCCTTCCGGCCCAGCACGGCGTCGCACAGGGCGCCCGAGAGCTTCGAGAGCACGGAGGTGCGCCGCAGGAACCGCAGCTGCTCCGGCGTGAGCACGGCCAGGTACTCCGACTGGAAGTACTGCCTGACATAGGCGTCGTCGACGGAGGCGGACCTAAGGCAAACGGCGGCACCGGGGCGCTGCCGGCCCGAGATCGGCCCCGCCATCGACAGCGCCTCCAGGTAGAGCCCCCCGGGCCAGCCCTCCGTCCTCTCGATCAGGTCTGCGAAATCCGCGTCCGACAGCTTCGCTCCAGCGCCCCGCAACAGCAGCTCCGCTTCGCGGCGCGTCAGCGCGAGGTCGTCGAAGCCGATCTCGAGCAAGCCCGTGTCACTGCGCAGCTTCGTGGTCAGGTCGGACTCCGTCCTTCCGGAGAGAACCAGTGCCGAACCGGCGGGAACGTGCTGCGCGACGATCGCCAGCACCTCGTTCGAGTCGCCTTCGTCCACGACGTGCAGGTCGTCGACCACGAGCACACACTGCTTTGCCGTTGCGACCAGCCTCTCCAGCTGCGGCACCAGCGACGTCCAGATCGGAGGTTCGGCGGCGGCCAGCGTGTCGAGAAAGCGCCGGCGGACCGGTACGACGGTCGCCAGCGCTGCGACGAGGTGGCGCAGGAGCACGACGGGATCGCTGTCGCGGCGGTCGAGCGAGATCCAGGCAAATGCGCGGTCGTCGCGCTCGGCCCACTGCGCGAGCAGCGACGTCTTGCCGTAGCCGCCGGGTGCGACGATCGACACGACGCGCGCCGATCGGTCTGCACGCAGCCGGTTGACGAGCGCGGTTCTCGCAACGGCGCCCGGCCGCACGGCCGGCGGGCGGATCTTCGTCGCGACGACGCCGAAGGGCAACTCGACGCCGTGCGGTTCGACGAGAACGGCCTTCGCTCCGGCTCGACCGGATAACGACATCGGTTCCTCTCGACTCGAAGGCCAGAAAGCATCCGCCCGCGTAGCGGCCCCCGGGCGCGATGACAGCGAGAATCTAACGGATCAGTTGCCGGGTGCTAGGCGTGCACCGTCGCCAGCTCGCGGCGAACGGCGGGCGCGACCTCGGTCCCGAACAGCTCGATCGAGCGCATGATCTTCGCGTGCGGCATCGTCCCGACACTGAACTGGACCAGAAAGCGGTCGTGGGCGAACAGCTCGTGCTGGTAGAGGATCTTCTCGACGATCTGCTCGGGGCTGCCGACGAAGTTCGCGCCGCGGCGGGTGGCCGCGGCGTCGTAGTCGGTGCGCGTGTGCGGCGCCCAGCCGCGTTCCCGGCCGATCTTGTTCATCATCGCCGCCACGTACGGGAACGACTCGTCCAACGCCTGCTCGGCGCTGTCTGCGATGTAGCCGTGTGAGTTGATGCTGAGCGGTAGGCGCCCGTGACCGGCCTCTTCGCCTGCGCGGCGGTGCAGTTCGGCAAAGGGCACGAAGCGCTCGGGCAGGCCGCCGATGATCGCGAGCGCCATCGGCAGACCGAGCATCCCGGCGCGCAGCGCGGACTCGGGCGCACCGCCGACGGCGACCCAGACCGGCAAGGGCTGCTGGAGCGGCCGCGGGTAGACCCCGCGGCCGTCGATCGCGGCCCGGTGGCCGCCGGGCCAGCTGACCTGCTCGGACTCGCGCAGCGCGAGCAGCAGCCGCAGCTTCTCCTCGAACAGCTCGTCGTAGTCGCGGAGGTCGTAGCCGAAGAGCGGGAACGACTCGATGAACGAGCCCCGGCCGGCCATGATCTCGGCGCGGCCGTCCGAGAGCAGGTCGAGCGTGCTGAAGTCCTGGAAGACGCGGACGGGGTCGTCGGAGCTCAGCACGGAGACCGCGCTCGTGAGCCGGATCGCCTTCGTGCGCGCCGCGGCCGCCGCCAGCACGACCGCCGGCGCTGAGACGGTGAAGTCCGGCCGGTGATGCTCGCCGACGCCGAAGACGTCCAGCCCGACCTGGTCTGCGAGCTCGATCTCCTCGAGCAGGTCGTGCAGGCGCTCGCGCGGGGTGAGCTCGTCCGAGGTCAGCTCCGCAAAGGTGTAGACGCCGAGCTCCATGTCGGGCACGGTAGCAGAAGCTTGCTCCCGCAACTATCTCCGCGAGACCGGCTGAGAAGGTGGCCGGGCCGCCGACCCCTGCCGGCGGCCCGGCTCGTCATGCCCCCAAGTCATCTCCAGAGGAAGAGACGAACAGCCAAGCTATCAAAACAAAAGCATTAGCTTGTCGCTTTACTTTTTGTAGCAGCACCGAGGGATGATCGAGCTCGCGCGCGGCGCCGAAGCCTAGATCTCGGCGGCCAGGGCCTCGGCCTCGAGGTCGCCCACCTCGTGCGGCCCGAAGGCCTGCTCGGGCCGCCGTTGCGGGATGGCGAGGCCGACGAGGATGCCGATCCCGAGCGCCGCCGCGCAACCGGCGAAGGCAAGCGTGAACCCGTGTGGTGTGGGGTAGCCGTTCGACGTGACGGTCCCGGCGAGGATCGACGCGGTTGCAGCGCCGCCGAATGCGCCTCCGACGGTGCGCGTGACGGTGTTCATGCCCGTCGCCACACCGGTCTGCTCGGGGCCGACGTTCTCGATGATCAGGTTCGCCATCGCCGCGAACGCGAGGCCGATGCCGGCGCCGAGGAGTGCCGCGGCCAGGTAGATCTCCCAGCGCTCGCTGCGGGCGAAGGCGAGGATCAGGAACGAGACCATCGCGAATGCGCCGCCCGCCAGCAGCGGGGGCTTCGAGCCGAAGCGCCTCTCGAACCGGCCGGTCTGCGAGCCGACGATCAGCATCATCAGCGTCGACGGGACGAGGAACAGCCCCGCCTGCGTGACGGAGCTGCCGAAGCCGTATCCCGCGTCGGTCGGTGTCTCGACGTACTGCGGCAGGACGATGAACGACGAGTACATCCCGAATCCGAGCAGGAGCGCGACGGCGTTGGTCGTCCACACGCCCCGGATCCGCATCATGTGCATGTCGACCAGCGGGTGGTCGGATCTCGACTCGCTCCTGACCCAGAAGAAGAGCAGCACGACCCCGACCGCGATGAGGCCGATCGTCTTCGCCGAGAGCCAGTGCCAGGTCGCCGTCTCGCTGACGGCGATCAGCACGGCGGCGAGGCCCGCCGACATCAGTGCCGTCCCGGCCCAGTTCACGCGGCCGGGAACGCGGATCGGCGACTCCGGCACGAAGACCTGGATCAACGCGGTTGCGATCACGATCGGGATCAGCGGCAGCCAGAAGAGGTAGTGGTACGAGAAGTGGTCGACGATCGGCCCCGAGAGGACGACGCCGACGCCGCCGCCCACGCCGAGCAGCGCCGACATGAGACCGATGCCGCCGGCTACTCGCTCACGTGGGAACTCGTCGCGGATGATCCCGAAGGCGAGCGGGAAGATGCCACCCGCAGCGCCCTGGATCACGCGGCCGACGAGCATCACCGCGAGCGTCGTCGAGAGCGCCGAGACCAGGGTGCCGACGGCGAGCAGCACGAGCACGATCATCAGGAGCCGCTCCTTGCCGTACATGTCGCCGAGCTTGCCGATGAGCGGCGTCGCGATCGACGCGCTCAGGAGATATGCGGTGAGCACCCAGCTGACGGAGTTCTCGGACGTGTGCAGCGCATGCTGGATCTCGGGCAGTGCGGGCGCGACGAGCGACTGCAGCAGCGCGTACGAGATGCCGGCGATCGCGAGGAGCGCGAAGGTCACCCCGTAGTGCCGGCGGTCGGCTGCGTGCGGCGCTGCGTGCCCGGGCGGCATCGGCCGACGGTAGCAATCAGCCCGACGGCTGCGAGGAGGCCGAGCCGACCACGTCGGCGAGCCAGCCGCGAACCGCCTCGGCCAGGGCGGTCAGGTCGCTCTGCAGGCGGTGGTCGCCTGCGATCTGCACCACGGTGCGTCGTGTGGCGGCCGGGGGCATTCCGAACGGATCGCGCGTGCCCTGGACGACGAGGGTCGGGACGGTCACGGCCTCGAGCTCGGGGAGACGGCTCGGCGCCGGAGCCGCTCCGGTGCGGCGCGCGGGCTGGAGCGGAAAGGCGAGGCAGAGGACGCCGATCGCTCCGGTTGCCTTCGCGGTCCGGCAGGCGACTCGCGCGCCCGACGACCGGCCGCCGACGACCAACGGCAGCCCGCGCAGGCGCTCGCCGGTGAGGTGGTCGACGACCGCCGTCCAGGCGGCATCGAGCTGCTTCGCCGGCGCGGGCGAGCGCCGCCCGGCCACGCGGTAGGGCTGTTCGACGAGCGCGACGCTGATCGACTCCGAGCGCGCGGCTCCGGTCGCGGCGACGAGGTCTCTCGCTGTCACGCCGCCGCCCGCCCCGTGGCCCAGGACGAGCAAGCCCTTCGGCCGGTCTGCCGGATGCAGGTGCACGTTCGCCGGGCCGTGGGGCGTGCTCACCTCGATGGTCGCCAGCGCGCCCCCTTCCCGTCGGCCTGCGCTAGCGGCGGGGCAGCAGGCCGCGCCAGAGCCGCGCGAGCAGGTAGGTCGGCACGAGCCAGACGAGCAGGAAGCCGGCCAGCTCGAGGGCGGATGCGCCGTGGATCAGCGCCATCAGCCCCAGCACGGCGAGCAACGTGAAGCTGAACAGCAGCCACACGCCGGTGAGGAGCACCGCCAGTCCGCCGCGGACGGCGGTCTGCGCAAACGGCATGGCACGGGGAAGCCCGGCGAGCGCGCCGCGCAGCTCTTTCAGCGAGCGCGCATGCAGCACGACGTCGGTGCGGGCGGACAGTTCGTCGAGGGTCAACCTGCCCCGAAGGAAGTTCTCGCGGAGAGCTGCGACAGCCTGGTCGCGGTCGTGATCGCCGGCCAACACCATGGAAGAGATGCTAGCCGCCGCGACCGTGCCCTCAGCGTCCGCTGACTAGGATCGTCGCATGTTGGCCCGCCTCGGCATCCGTCTCGTCTCCACGCTCGTGGGGACCGCGGCCGGGATCATCCTCTCGGTCGCGGTGCTGAGCGGGTTCTCCGCGTCGGTGCAGGCGATCGTCGTCTCGACACTCGTCTTCTGGGCGGTGCACATCGTGGTGAACTTCATCGCGCTCCGGATCCTGATTCGCCAGCCTTCGGTCGCGACCGCGGGCCTGCTCGCACTCGCCTCGACGGTGGTCGCGCTGGTCGTCGTCAACATCGTCGTCTCGGGACTGAAGATCCACGGCGTGACCACCTATCTCGCCGCGACGCTCATCATCTGGATCGCGACTGCGCTCGCCGGCATGCTCGGACGCCGCAGGATCCGCCGCCGGCGGATCGAGCGCCGCGCCTGACGCCGGCGGGTGCCTGCTCAGGTCAGGTCGAGCCGTATGAACACCGAGACGTCGGCGGCCGTGCCTTCGAATTCGCGCCCGGCGTAGGAGCCGCTGGAGACGAACCCCACGCTGCGGTAGAGCGCTTGGGCGGAATGCATGAACGACGCGCTCTCCCTAGCTTCGAAGCGGCGCGGATCAGTCTGGCCCGGGCAGCCGTAGCCGGTTCAGCGCACGTTGGGCCTGGACGCCCAGGCCCCTCGCGGGGCGCGATCCGAAGTAGACGCGGACGATCACGGGGTATGCGCGGTCGCGGAGGAGGATTGCTCTCGACGGGGCTGTAGATGACCGCCCACACGACGATCCCGGCGGCAGGGAGCTGCCCAAGGGTCCTGGTGGGGGGATCGGCGGCGCGCGGCCCTCGTCAGACTGTCGGTGCCGCGAGGATGAAGCGGCTCGCGCCGATCGTCAGTTCGTCCCCGGGCCGTACGAGCATCTCGTCGACGACGCGCCAGCCGTTGATGAAGGTGCCGTTGAGCGAGGCCTCGTCCCGTACCGCCCAGGCTCCGTTCGCGTACGTGAGGACGGCGTGCACTGCGGAGACTGTCTGATCGGCGACGACGAAATCCGAGAGCGGCGAACGGCCGATGACGACACGGTCACGCTGCGGCAGGATCATCCGCGGGGTGCGCGGCACCCGCCAGGCGAGGCTGATCTCGTGCGACCAGTGCGACGCCCATGCGATGACGCTGAGCAGGAGCCGGCCGAGAACCGTCGGTTCCGGCACGTCGTTCAGGAGCCGGTCGAGCTCGGCCCGCGTGCCCGCCGCGTACACCAGCTCGAGCCGGGTCGAGAAGGTCTGGACCGAGAGCCGCTCGTCGAGGCAGGCGCGACGCAGGACGAGAGCCACGCGCTCGCGGTCTGCGGCGGATGGGCGGAGGCGTCCAAGCGGTGAGGCCAACCCCGAAGCCATTGCTCATTCTTCCCTACTCGATGTTGCCGAGGAACGTCAGCACGCGCTGGTCGAGCAGCTTCGCCGCGTCAGCGTCGTAGTCGGGGAGGCTGCTGTCGGCGAACAGATGCCGATCGCCGGGGTACAGGAAGAGCGTCGCATCCTCGACCATCTCGACGAGCTCGCGCGCTGCCGGCAGGTCCTCGAGCGCCCACTCGTCGTTCTCCATCATGTGGATCTGCAGCGGAACGCCCGGCGGCCACGAGCCGCCGAACTCCGAGGCCGGAAACGCGGCGCTGAAGAGCAACGCGCCCCTCGCGCCAGGACGCGTCTGGGCGAGCTCCTGCGCGGGCATCACGCCGAGCGAGAACCCGGCGTAGACCAGCTGGTCCGGCAAGCCTTCGGCGGAGAGCCGGCCGCGTTCGCCGATCGTCTCGAAGCCGAGCTTCCTCGCGTAGCCGACGCCGGCATCGAGGTCGGCGAAGATGTTGCCGTCGTAGAGGTCCGGCGTATGAACGACGTGCCCCGCCGTTCGCAGCCCGTCGGCGAAGGCCATGAGCCCCGGCGTCCGTCCCTGTGCGTGGTGGAACAGCAGAATCTCCGCCATGACGAAGGTTCTACCACCGGCGGACCGTTTGTGACCAGTGCCGTGCGTGCATACGCACTGGGCACGAAGATCGTCGGCCCATCCTGTTAGCTCCCCCAGCTCGCGGCTCGAAGACCGTCGGGGAAGCGACCGGTGCGCTCTGGCGTGAGAGCGCCGAATCTCGATTCTCGGCCCTTCGTTAGTCTGGAAAGCTGAGGACTCGAGACATCGAGGTGGTCATGCGGGCGATTGTCGTGACGGACCGGGCTTCGGGACCAGCTGGGATGAGACTGGTGGAGCGGCCGGAACCTGCTGCAGCGATCAACGACGTCATCGTTGAGATTCATGCGGCCGGGTTTGTCCCGACCGAGACGGCATGGCCTTCGACCTGGGTTGATCGCCGAGACCGTGATCGGACGCCATCGATCCTCGGGCACGAGCTGGCCGGAGTTGTCACTGCCCTCGGGTACGGCACGACGGGAGTGTCGGTGGGGCAGCGGGTGCTCGGTATCGCGGACTGGCATCGAGATGGGACGCTGGCCGAATACATCGCGATCGAGGCGCGCAACCTCGCGGCTTTGCCCGGCGACGTCGACTTCACCGTCGCCGCGAGCTTGCCGATCTCCGGCCTGACCGCGTGGCAGGGCCTGTTCGAGCACGGGCGCCTACGCGCGGGGCAGAGCGTCCTCGCGCACGGCGCGGCCGGCGCAGTCGGGTCGATGGTGACGCAGCTCGCACGTGAGGCCGGCGCGTACGTGATCGGCACCGGACGCGCCGCCGACCGCGAGAAGGCTCTCGATTTCGGGGCGCAGGAGTTCGTCGACCTCGACAACGACACTCTGGAGGACGTCGTCGGCGTCGACCTGGTGTTCGACGTCATCGGCGGAGAGATTCAGAAGCGGTCAGCAAGCCTGATCCGGCCCGGAGGAACGCTGGTGACCGTCGTCGGCCCGCCGGAGACGCGGCCGGCCGACGGCCTCGCAATCGACTTCGTCGTCGAATCCGATCGCGCCCAACTCGGCGAGATCGTGCAGCGGGTGCGGGACGGCCGTCTGCGCACGAACATCGGCAACATCGCGAACCTCGACGAGGCCGTCGCCGCCCTCAACCCGACCGCGCGGGTCACGGGAAAGACGATCATCCGCATTCGTCCGTAGGGACGTACAGTGGACGGAACCTGTCGGTGCGCAAACCGACCTGTGGTGGCCGGCGAGCCGATCGCTCTCGGCTGAGCAGCCCTTACCCCAGCTCGGGCGAGAGCGGGTGGAGTGCGGCGTACGCCTTGATGACCTTGGCGTCGAAGCTCTCGAGGCGGACATCGTCGAGGCCACGCTTCTCGGCGTGAATCGCCGTGGCGAGGGCGTATGCGTCGGGCAGCTTCAGTCCGGTTCGTACGCGGACTGCGGCGGCACGTCGGGCGAGCGCGAGGTCGACCTGGATCGTTTCGATGCCGAAGCGGACGAGCATCGCGTCCACGGTGTCGGCGCCCGCCGGCCCCGCGTGGCGGAGTGGCCCGATCAGCACCTCGGAGTAGTTGACCGCCGAGACGAGTCGCCGTGTGCCCGGCTCAAGTGCTTGGCGCATCCGCTCGACAGCCTTCGTGTTGTTGGCGTCCTCACTGTTGAGGTAGGCGATGAGGACGTCTGCGTCGAAGACGGCTACGGCCACTCGCGCCGCAGCTTGTCGAGGTAGCCCTCGGGATAGACGCTGGCATCGAACACGCCGGCGAACTCCTGGACGAGGTCGTCCGCGAGAACGAGCTCCAGTCGGCCAGGCCCGACGACCTCGACGCGGACGTCGTCGCCCGGCTCCAGGCCCGCTGCGCGCAGGGCGTCGACGGGCAGAGTGATCTGATTCTTGCGAGAGATGACGCTCATCCCTTTACCATAGCAGCGATCTAGTAAAGGCGGTCGTGCGGCAGACCGAGCGGTTCGTCTTGATCCAAGTTCAGTGGGCGCACCTGGGATCGAACCAGGGACCTCTCGCGTGTGAAGCGAGCGCTCTCCCGCTGAGCTATGCGCCCGAAAGAGGCCGCAATCGTAGCCGCGCCGGGCTCGCGCCCGCGAGCGTGACCCGGCCGAACGTCAGCCCGCCATCAGCCCATGCAGCTCGACCAAGGATTGCCGGTCGGGCGGCGGCGCATCCGCTCCGCCCGCGGTCAGTTCCTCGACGAGCGGCATGACCCGCTGCTGAAAGAACCGCTCGCACGCCTCGCGCGTCTCCCAGACCTCGAAGATGCGGAAGACGCCCGCCTCCTCGATCGGAAGAGGTGAGCCTACGCCCGGCCGGCCCGTCGATGGAAGTCCGCGGCACCGGTGAGGGATCCTTAGGGCTGCTTCCTCCCGGATCTGACCCGGTTCGGAACCTCACCGCGCCGCGGGCGCCGCCAGTGTACCGAGGTTCCCCTTGCGCAATCTGCGGACTGCCCGCACAATGATGCAAGCTTCGAAATCGACGAGGAGGTGGTGCAGCGATGAGACAACCCGTGCGTTCCCGGTCTGACTGCGCCACGGCCCGTCGCCTCGTCTCCTGACGCGGTCTCGGCGGGTCGTGGCGGCCCACTGACGACACGCAAAGGAGCTTTGGTTGACACTTCCGCTTACGGAATCGCTGCTGCAACGGCTTGGCTGGGACGACGGCTGGGAGGCCGCGTTCGCAGAGCATCGCGCCGCCGGGCTCGTGCCCGCCCGCGTCGCGGTGCAGCACCGGGGCGCCTACGACCTCGCGACGGAGGAGGGTGAGGTTCGCGCGAGCGCGGCCAATCGCTTCGTCCGCGAAGACGACCTTCCCGGCGTCGGAGACTGGGTCGGGCTGGACGGGGCGACCAACCTGATCGAGGCGCTGCTTCCTCGCCGGACGTCGATCTCGCGCAAAGAGGTGCTCCAGAAGACGCGAGAGCAGATTCTCGCGGCGAACGTCGACGTCGCATTCCTCGTCCAGGCGCTGCCGCTGGACTTCAACGTGCGGCGGCTCGAGCGCTATCTCGCGATGGCGTGGGAGAGCGGTGCGCAGCCAGTCGTCCTGCTGACCAAGACCGATCTCGTCGACGACATCGCTCTGTATCTCGCCGAGGTCGAGACGGTCACCCTCGGCGCCTGCCCGGTCGAGGCCGTCTCGGCGCGCACCGGCGCCGGTCTCGAATCGCTGCCCGCGTACTTCGAAGGCAATCGCACTGCCGTCCTGCTCGGCTCCTCGGGCGTCGGCAAGTCGACGATCGTCAACGCGCTCGTCGGCGAGGAGGTGCTGGCGACACAGGAGGTTCGCGAGGACGATCATCGCGGGCGTCACACGACGAGCCACCGCGAGCTGATTCTCCTGCCCACGGGGGGAGTCGTGCTGGACACGCCGGGCATCCGCGAGCTGCAGCTCTGGGACGCCGACCTCGACCAGGCCTTCGGAGACGTCGAGGAGATCGCCCGGCGCTGCCGCTTCTCCGACTGTGCCCACGATCAGGAGCCGGGCTGCGCGATCCGCGACGCGCTGGCCGACGGGTCGCTCGCCCCCGAACGCTGGCAGAGCTACGTGAAGCTGCAGAGGGAGCTCGAGGCCGTCGAGCTGCGGCGCAACCACCTGCTGCGACAGGAACGCGTCCGGGAGTACAAGATTCGCGCACGTCAGAATCGACCGAAGCGCAAGCGCTGAGCCGGCCCCGCGTCCGGGAGGACGCGGTCGAGTTCACGCTGCCCGATCCCGAGCACCGCTTCGCGGAGGTGGTGCTCGGGCAGGAGGTCTCGCGCCCACGGCCCGGCCCGTCGTTCGAGTGGGGTGCCGGCGCGTGGCGGCTCACGTTCGCGCGGCCGAACGCCGACCGGCTCGAGTACCTGATCGGCACGGACGGAGCCTTCCGGCCGGATCCGGGCAATCCACTTCGCGCGCCGGGGCCGTTCGGCGACAAGTCGGTGATCGAGTGGCCCGAGTACGCGGCCCCCGCCTGGCTCGGGTCGATCGCCGGCGCCGGGCCGGTCGAGCCGGTCGAGCTGCGCTGCCGACGCCTCGTCGCACGCGTTCGGGTGCTCCTCTACTCGACCCCCGAGCCGCCGGGCGTCGACGCGCCTCTGCTCGTCGTCCACGACGGCCCCGAGTACGCGGAGTACGCCGGCCTGACGCGGTTCCTCGATGTGATGAGCTGGGAAGAACGGCTTCCACCGATGCGCGCAGCATTGATCCGGCCCGTCGACCGCGACGAGACGTATTCGGCCTCGGCGTTGTACGCCGGTGCTCTCGTTCGCGAACTGCTCCCGCAGATCGCCGACCGTGTCCCGCACGGGAAGCGCATCGGCATGGGCGCCAGCCTGGGCGCGCTCGCGATGCTGCACGCGCAGCGTCGCCACCCGAGGTGCTTCGACGGCCTGTTTCTGCAGTCGGGCAGCTTCTTCCGCCGCCGCTGGGACAGTGAGGAATCGGGTTTCGGCCGCTACCAGCGGATCACGCGCTTCGTCGGCGCGGTGCTGCGCGACGCCTTCCCCGAGCGTCCCGTGCCCGTCACGATCACGTGCGGCACGTCCGAGGAGAACCGCTCGAACAACCGTGCGATGGCGGACGCGCTCGCCGCGCAGGGGTACCCGGTCGCGCTCGCGGAGATCCCTGACGGGCACACGTGGACGTGTTGGCGCGATGCCTTCGATCCCAATCTCCCCGCATTGATCGAGGCTTTGTCGTGAATCGCCGCGCGATCGAGATCGACGGAGGAGCCCTGCTCGCCTACGGGCACTACGGCCGCCCGGTCGTCGTCTTTCCGTCCGAGAACGGCGAAGCGCAGGACTGGGAAGAGCGCGGCATGGTCGAAGCGATCGGCGACCTGCTCGACGCGGGGAAGGTGAAGCTGTACTGCGTGCCGTCGTTCGACCGCGAGAGCTGGACGCGCCGGGACCTCTCGCTCGAGGAGCGCGCCCAGAGGCACGGCCACTACGAGCGCTGGATCCTTGCGGAGCTCGTTCCCTTCGTGCAGGCCGACTCGCACACCCACGAGCTGATCGCGACCGGTGCGTCGTTCGGCGCCTACCACGCGGCGAACTTCTGCCTCAAGCGCGCCGACCTCTTTCCGCTGGCGGTCTGCCTGAGCGGCGTGTACGACGTCTCGGTGCTGGGTGGGGGCCGGCGCGGAGATGCGGTGTACTTCAACAACCCGATGGACTACGTGGCGAACATCGGCGGTGACCACCTCGAGTGGCTCCGCGATCACGTCTCACTGCTGCTCGTGTGCGGTCAGGGCCAGTGGGAGGACACGACCGGCGCTCTCGAGTCGACCAAGCGCTTCGGTGCGCTCCTGGCCCAGCGCGGCATTCGTCACGAGGTCGACCTGTGGGGCCACGACGTCCCGCACGACTGGCCCTCCTGGCGGCGCCAGATCGCGCATCATCTACCGAGATTCCTGTGAGGCAGTCCTGGCTGACCGTCTGATCGGGCTCCTCCTCGGCACCGAGGAGGACTGGCCTGCCGCCTTCGAGGCGCTCGTCGCACGCCTCGGGCCGGTCGACGGGCACCGGCTCGTGACCGAGCGCATCGTGAACGAGCCGTTCGATCTTCGTTCGACGCCGCGGTACTCATTGGTCATCGACCGGCTGGCGTGGTGGTACGACCTCCCGCGCGCGTGGCTGAAGAAGGTCTCGCTCGTCGACGACGTGTACCTGCTCAACAACCCCTTCACGTTCCAGGCGATGGAGAAGCACTCCGCCTACTGTGCGCTGATGCGGCTCGGGATCCGGGTGCCGGAGACCTGGTTGATCCCGCACAAGGTGCCGCCCGACAATCCCCGTTTTCAGCCGACAGCCGAGCGCTACAACGCCCAGTTCGATCTGGAGGCGATCGGCGAACAGGTCGGCTACCCGCTCTTCATGAAGCCGTTCGACGGTGGCCAATGGGTCGGTGTCTCGCGGGTCGCCTCTCCGGAGGAGCTGCGGGCACGCTACGACGAGTCCGGCGAGCGGATGATGCACCTCCAGACCGCACTCGAGGACTTCGACGTGTTCGTCCGGTCGCTGTCGATCGGGGCGGAGACGATGTCGATGTGGTTCGACCCGTCGAAGCCGATGCACGACCGTTACCAGGTGCGGCACGACTTCCTGACCCCAGAGCTGGGCGATGAGATCGTCAGCATCTCGCGGCTCGTCAACGCCTTCTTCCGCTGGGAGTTCAACTCGTGCGAGACGATCGTGAAGGA
The DNA here is from genome assembly GCA_963722065.1 of uncultured Thermoleophilia bacterium. Classification (GTDB taxonomy): domain Bacteria; phylum Actinomycetota; class Thermoleophilia; order Gaiellales; family Gaiellaceae; genus PALSA-600. The sequence continues at coordinate 114,494 of CAVRMI010000033.1, forward strand.
CGGCGTCGCCTGCCCGATCGACTACGCGAACGCGTCGCCCGACGTCGCGCTGACGTCGCTCCACTACTACTTCCCGTGGGCGATCGTGGCACTCGTCCGCTGGAGCGCGTTCTGCGCGATCACCCGTCGGGAGATGCTGGTCAACCAGAACTCGCGCGACTACTTCGAATGGGGCGATCGCACGGATCTGTCGTACGACGAGAAGCTCGCGGCCTACCGGCGTCTCGCGGACGGGTACTTCCAGGTCGACGCCTACGAGGAGTTCTGCGCCACGCACCTTGCGCACCTGCCGGAGATTGCGCACGCGTGGTTCACCTCTGACGAGTTCGACGGGGTGCTGGTCCAGACGGTGCAGGCGACGTTCCCGGCGCACGAGCAGGAGCAGTTCGTGGAGCACTACCGGGGCCTGCTCGGGGCCTGGGCCGCCGACAACGTGGCGTAGACGCATACCCTGGGTGGATGGCCGAGACCGCGATTCTCGTGGTCGACGACGACGCTCCGATCCGGCGAATGCTCGATCGAACCCTCGCCGCCGAGGGCTACGCGGTCGAGACCGTCGCGGACGGTGGGCAGGCGCTCGCCGCCGTCGAGCTGTCGGCGCCGGATCTGATCGTGCTCGACGTGAGCATGCCGGGGCTCGACGGCCTCGCGGTCTGCCGGCGGCTGCGTGCGAAGGGCCTCGCAACGCCTGTGCTGCTGCTGACGGCGCGGGACGAGATTCCGGATCGCGTAGCCGGGCTCGACGCCGGCGCCGACGACTACCTGGTCAAGCCGTTTGCGACCGATGAGCTCCTCGCCCGGATCCGCGCGCTGCTTCGCCGTCACGCACCCGAGGAGCTGCTCGTGCTGGGCGATCTGACATTCGATCCGGCGACCCGCTCGGTGCAGCGCGGTGGCGGCGAGGTGATCCTCTCGCCGCGGGAGGCGGACCTGCTCGAGCTGCTCCTGCGCAACGCACGGCGAGTCGTGTCGCGGGAGCAGGCGATCGCCCAGATCTGGCAGGGCGCGACACGGGCGAACACCGTCGATCGCGCCGTGACGAACCTCCGCCGCAAGCTGGGTGAGCCCGCCCTGATCGAGACCGTCCGCGGTGTCGGCTTCGTGATCGGACGATGAGCCTTCGCCTGCGCTCGATTCTCGCGGCGGCGATCTCGACGATGCTCGCCGTCGTCGTGCTCGGCTCGGCGGTCGACGTGCTCGTGGCGCGGCACCTTCACCATGCGCTCGACAGGGCGCTGCGAACTCGCGCCGTCGAGGTCGCGCAGCTCGCCGCCTCTGCCCCGGCGCTCGTCACGCAGCCCGGAGCACTCGACGCCCCGGTTGGTTCGACGCAGGCAATGGTCGAGGTCGTAGATCGTCGCGACCGCATCGTCTCGCGTTCGCTCTCCCTCGGCGGCCGTGTGCTTCCACGCTCGATCGCCACGCAGGCGATCGTCAGCGGCCACGGGCACTACGTCACCGTCGACTTCGGTGATGACCGGCTTCGCGTCTACTCGGCTCCGCTTGCCGACGTGGCGGGCGGTGGTGCGGTGCTCGTCGCCGCATCGACGGCCGACGTCGCCGACACGGTCCGCACGTTGCGGGCGTTGACGCTGCTTGCCGCGCTCGCGGCCGCCGCGATCGGCGGCGCGGCGGTGGCCCTCCTGATGCGGGGCGCCTTGCGCCCCCTCGTGCGCCTGGATCGCGCTGCGGCCGAGATCGGGCGCAGCGGCGATGCGCGGCGGCGGCTGCCGGACCCGCACCGCCGGGACGAGGTGGGTCGGCTCGCGACGACGCTGAACACGATGCTCGCTGGGCTCGAACGCGCCCGTGAAGCCGAGCGCCGGTTTCTCGCCGACGCATCGCACGAGCTCCGCACGCCCTTGACGGCGCTGCGCGGGAACGTCGCACATCTCGCCCGCCACGGCGCGACGCCGGCGCTGGTGGCCGATCTGGAGGCAGATGCCGACCGGCTCGCGCAGCTCGCGGACGATCTGCTCGCGCTCTCGCGAGAGGAGGCCGCGCCGCCGCCGGACGAGGATGTCTGGCTCGACGATCTGGCCCGGTCGGTCGCGACGAACGGCGTCGCCGTTCAGGCCGAGCGGGTCCTCGTTCGCGGTGATCGTGCCGCGCTCGAGCGCGCACTTGCCAACCTGATCGAGAACGCCCGCCGTCACGGGCGCGGCGCGATCACCGTGACCGTCGAGCGTCACGACGGGCTCGTCCGGCTGAGCGTCGAGGACGAAGGGCCCGGGATTGCCCTGGCCGACCGGGAGCGGGCGTTCGAGCGGTTCTACGGCCGCGGCTCCGGGCTGGGGCTTGCGATCGTCCGGGCCACGGCCGAGCGCCACGGTGGCCGCGCCTTTGCGGAGGACTCGCGCGTGACGATCGAGCTCGTCAGGAAAGCATCAGAGTCGCGCGGCGATCATCCGTGCGAGGAACTCGAGAAAGGATTGCCGTGAGGATCTTCCGCACACTGCCAACGTCCCGCCTGATCGCTCTGCTCGCCGCAGTCGTCGTCGTGCTCGTGGCCGGCGTCGTCGCCGTTGCCGCGCGCGGCGGGGGCGGCTCGACGCCCCCGCCGAAGCCGCTCGCCGAGGCGATTCACGACGCCCTCGGCGCGGCGGAACCGGCGGGTGTCACGGCGAGGATCTCGTTCACGAACAAGTTGTTCCCTTCGGGCGCGCTGACCGGTCAGGCCGGGTCTGCGCTCATGACCGGCGCGACCGGGCGTCTCTGGGCGAACGCGAACGGCGGCCGCCTGGAGCTCCAGTCGGATGCCGGTGACGCCCAGATCGTCTGGACCGACACGAAGGTGACGGTCTACGACGCAAGCTCGAACACGGCGTACACGGCCGACCTGCCGCAGAAGCAGGGAACTGCCGGGACCACCGCTCACGCGACGCCGACGCTCGACGAGATCACCTCGTTCCTCACCGAGCTCGGCAAGCACTGGGCCGTCTCCGGTGCCGAGCCGTCGAATGTCGCGGGGCAGGAGGCCTACACGGTGACGGTCTCCCCGAGCCACGACGGCGGGCTGCTCGGCTCCGCCCAGCTCGCCTGGGACGTGACGCATGGCACGCCGCTGAAGATCGCCGTGTATGCCCAGGGCTCGTCGTCACCGGTGCTGGCGTTGCAGGCCACCGACATCTCCTTCGGCTCCGTCCCGGAGTCGGACATCGCGGTCTCACCGCCCGCCGGCGCGACGATCGTCGATCTCTCCTCGCAAACGGGCGGCGGCGCCACGGGCGGTAGCACGAGCGCGCCGGTCACCGGGCTCGCCGCCGTGCAGGCGGCAGCGCCGTTCCCGGTCGTCGCGCCCGACAGCCTGGTCGGATTGCCGCGTCAGGACGTGCGGCTCGTCGGCCCCGCTGATTCCCGGTCGGTGCTGGTGATCTACGGACAGGGCCTCGGGGCGATTCTCGTGGTCGAGCGCAAGGCGGACGCGGCGAAGACCGGCCAGGCGGGGATGCTCGACGCCCTCCCGTCGATCGCTCTCGACGGCGTGACCGCGCACGAGCTCGCGACCCAGCTCGGGACGGTGCTCACCTGGGACCGGGGCGGCGTGTCGTACGTGCTCGCCGGATCGATCCCGACCTCTGCGGCCGAGTCGGCGGCGCGCTCGCTCAAGTGAGCGACGCGCCGCCCCTCGAGGCGCGAGGGCTGGTCAAGCGCTATGGCGACATCGTCGCCGTCGACCACGTCGACCTGACGGTCGATCGAGGGGATGTCTTCGGCTACCTCGGGCCGAACGGCGCCGGCAAGACGACCTCGCTGCGCATGCTGCTCGGGCTGATCCGGCCGACCCAGGGCAACGCACTGCTCTTCGGGCGTGATCCGCTGATCGACGGAGCGCGCGCGCTCGACGGCGTGGCGGGTTTCGTCGAGGGCCCGCGCTTCTATCCGTATCTGTCGGGCCGCCGCAACCTGCGCCTGCTCGGGGACCTCGACGGGGGTGTGCCCGCGGCGCGCATCGAAGAGGTGCTCGACGTCGTCGAGCTGCGCGACCGGGGCAAGGACCGGGTCGGAGGCTACTCGCACGGGATGCGGCAGCGGCTCGGCATCGCGGCGTCCCTCCTGCGCGACCCGAAGCTGCTGCTCCTCGACGAGCCAACGACCGGGCTCGATCCGGCCGGCATGCGCGACATGCGCGAGCTCGTGAAGCGGCTTGCGTCGGAGGGCATCACCATTCTGCTCTCGAGCCACGTGCTCGCCGAGGTGGAGGAGCTGTGCAACCGCGTTGCGATCATCCGCAGGGGGAAGATCATCTACGAGGGGCGTCTGGACGAGCTGCTCGAGAGTGCCGGCGGCGGCTATCTCCTGCGCACGAGCGAGCCCGAGCGCGCGCGGGCGCTGCTGCTCGCCCACGGGATCGACGGGCCGGTGCTCGAGCACGGCGAGCTGCGCTTCCAGGCGGAGCCGGCCGCGATCGAGTCGCTCAGCATCGCGCTCGGCCAGGCGGGGATCGGCATCTCCGCGCTCACGCCGCGGGTGGCGACGCTCGAGGAGCTCTTCCTCGACATGACCGAGCACGAGGCGGTCGCTTGACCGTCGGCGCGGAGCGACCGTGACGGGCGGCGTAGGCTCGACGGAGCCGCAGAGGAGCGAGGGGCCGGCTCTGCCGGCTCCGGAGCGACCATGACGAAGGTCTACAAGTGGGAGCTGCTGAAGCTGCTTGCGCAGAAGCGGACGTACCTGGGTCTCGGGGCGGCGATGCTCGTCCCGCTGATCTTCGTCACGGTGCTCATCCTCAAGACGGGAGGGCCGAACGACATCCCGCTCGGGCGCTACATCAGGCAGACCGGGCTTGCGACACCCTTCGTCGTGCTGTTCTTCATGTCGATCTGGGCGTTCCCGCTGATCACGGCCCTCGTCGCGGGCGACATCGTCGCCTCCGAGAGCCACAACGGCACGCTGAAGACGATCCTCACCCGTTCGCGGAATCGCGGGGAGATCTTCGCCGCGAAGATCTTCGCGACGTTCACGTACACGGCGGTGGTCGTCTTCGCGATGGGACTGGTCGCGTTCGTCGCCGCGAGCATCGAATGGGGCTTCAACGATCTCACCTCGCTGTCGGGAACGACGGTCAGCGCCTGGCACGGCCTGGGGCTGCTCGCGGCGAGCCTCGCGATCTATGCGTGGCCGATGGCGGCGATCGCGGCCTTCGGCCTCTTCCTCTCGACCGTCACGCGCAACAGCGCGGCAGCAGTGGTCGGGACGCTGATGTGGGCGCTGCTGATGCAGTTGCTCGGTGTGCTCCCGGGCACCGAATCGATTCGCCCCTATCTGCTCGGGGAGCAGTTCCAGGCGTGGCACGGCTTCCTCCGGACGCCGGCCGACTGGACGCCGATCGTGCGTGCGCTCTGGGTCTGCACGCTCTACATCGCGGTCCCGCTGAGCATCGGCTATCTCGTCTTCCTGCGCCGCGACGTCGCGGGCGAGTAGTCCACTAGATGGACCGGGATACCGACGGCGTCCCGTCGGCGCGCTCGACGAGCCCGTGCTCGAGTGCGCGGTCGCAGCGCATCAGGGCGTCGCGGAGGTCCGCCGACTCGCCGGCGTCGAGGGTGCTCAGCAGCTCGCTCTCGACGGCGTCGACGGCGCGGTCGCACCGGGCGAGCGCCTGCCGACCGGCAGGCGTGAGCTCCGTGCGCATCACGCGCCCATGCCCCGGGTCGGGCCGCCGGCGCACGTAGCCGCGGTCGACGAGCAACGCCAGCGCCTCGCTCATCGACTGCGGCGTGACGAGAGAACGACGCGCGAGCTGCGCGTTCGAGAGGCCGTCCTGGGCGCCGAGGACCGAGAGCGCGGTGTAGGCGGGAAGGGTCAGGCCGGCCGGCGCGATCGCCGCAGTCAGACGTCGCCGCAGCACGTGGTTGAGGCGGCCGATCACATAGCTGAAGCGGGGCTCCACCGTGCCTCTCGTCGCCACCGGTGCGTCACTCTGGATCGGGTCGCCCGGGCTGCGAGCTGTGGTCGCGGCCGAGGAACGTGTTGGCCCAGGCGCTCGTGCGTGCCAGCGCGTTGTCCTTGACGATGGGAGGGCCGTCGAGCATCGTCTCCTCCTCGCCGTAGGCCTTCAGCCGCTCGTAGGCCTGCGACCAGATGCACTCGGTGTCGTAGACCTCGCACAGCCCCTCACGCGTGCCGCCGCACGGCCCGTTGCGCTGGTTCTTCGCACATTGCGATTCCGGACAGACGTACGCGATGTCCGGCAGCGAGCAGTCGCCGCAGTCGCGACACCGGAAGAGCGGCACCTTCGCCGCCTGCTCGACCGCGTGCGCAGCTTTCGAGAGGGCAGGGGACTTCTCGATTGCCCGGTAGAACGCGCGCCCCGTCGGAAAGAGCGGCGCGTCGGGCTCGAACGCCGCTGAGTGCAGCCGCCGGCTGAACCGGTACTTCAGCGGCACGCGCAGCTCCGTCGTGCGTTGCTCCTTCGACGCCGCGTATGCGGCATTGACCTGCTCCGACGAGAGCCGTGTCTCGGGATCCTGCTCGAAGAAGTAGAACTCGTCGGCGAACGGATACTGGATCTCGCGCGCGAACTGACGCCAGTCGTCGGGCGCGAATGACGCTGCGCGGTCGAGGATCTCTCCGAACGTCGAAGGCGGCATGTGGCCGCCGAGGTACACGCCTGCGAAGCCGAGCCCGCGGGACACCGCCACGTGCTTCGCGGCGAGCTCGACGAAGAAGGCGCGGCCCTTGTCCGGGCTCGCCGCCTCGCGCTCCACCAGGGCCAGGAGCTCCTCCGTCACGATGACTCCGGGGATCTTGCCGGCGTGGAACGCGCGGGCCGCAGGGCGCGAGAGGAGATAGACGTTCGCGAGCACCGGGATCGTAAGACCGTCGTGCGCCAGCCAGCGCAGCAGCTCGTCGTCCTTCCGCGTGTCCCAGCCGATCTGGTTGATCGCGAACTTCGCCCCGGACTCGACCTTCTTGCGCAGCTTGAAGTACTGCGGCATCACCTCGCGCTCCCGCCGCTTGTGGTTCGTGACGACGGCACCGAGGAAGAAGTTCGTCTGGTCGAGTCGAACATCCGGTCGCCGCTCGTCGCGGAGACCTTCGTTCATCTCCGTGAAGAGGCTGATGAGGCCCACCGAGTCGATGTCGAACACCGGCGCCGCCAGCCCCTTGTGGCCGGTGACCGGGTAGTCCCCCGACAGCGCGAGCACGTTGTCGAAGCCCTCGGAGCCGAGCTTCCAGCCGCGACTCTCGAGCGCGTTGCGGTTCCAGTCCTTGCAGGAGAGGTGGATGATCACCTCCTGGCCGCGCGACACGAGGTCGGTCCCGAGCGTGTCCGGCGCGAGCATCGCGTGACCGCCGGGGTTGTCGGTGATCGAGAGCACGTCGACGCGCTCGTCGGCGGCGAGCTCTCGGGCGAGCTCCATCACCTTGCGGCTCGAGCTCGCGGTGATCAGGCCGCGGCTCGTGACCACCTCGGCGGCGACGACGAATGCGCCGGGGCGTGCGAGCTGTTCGCGAAGAGGAGTCATCGTGGAATGGCCGATTGCCTATGTCAGTCTGCCTGATTTATCATCGGCGAAATGGCCGGACTTCAGGTGCTCGATCCCGAGACAGCTGCGCTGGTGGAGTCGGTCTGCGACGCGATCGTTCCAGGGTCGGCTCGCGTGCGCCCCGCGGTGTACATCGACGCGCTGGCCGCACAGATGGACGAAGGCGGCCGGGCGTCTGTGCTCGAAAGCTTCGCCACGGTGGCGAACGGCGACGTCGCGGGCCACGTGGGGACACCGGCGTTCCTGTACGTGCGCGCGCTGGCGATCGAGGCCTTCTACAGCGACTTCGTCGCGCCCGGCGTCGATGCGACCGGCGCCTGGGAGGAGATCGACTTCAACTCACCGCTCGCGACCCGGCTGGCGAAGGACTGGTCGTACCTGGGCATCTCGTGACTGAACGCTTCGACGTGGTGGTCGTGGGCTCCGGGGCGGGCGGGGGCGTGGTCGCAGGCGAGCTCGCGGAGCGCGGCCGCAGCGTGCTCCTGCTCGAGACCGGCCCGCACATGACCGCGGCGGACTTCACGCGCTGGGAGGCGAAGGCGGCGCACGACCTCTGGTGGCCCATTCGCTTCGCGCTGATCGACGGCGGCGCAGGCGGCGCGGTGGCGCTGCTCGCCGGACGGTGTGTCGGCGGCACGACGACGATCAACACGAAGGTGGCCCTTCGGGCACATGCGCAGGACTTCGCCAAGTGGCACGAGGCGAGCAGCCTCGCCGGCCCGTCGGGCGCGCCGTTCGCAGCCGCTGACCTCGATCCGCACTACGACCGCGTCGAGCAGCGCCTCGGCGTTCGCGAGCGCACCGACTGGCGCAAGAGCGTTCGCACGGTCGAGCCTGCGTTTCGCAAGCTGGGAGCCCCGCTCGAGCCGGTCCGGTCGTACACCGACGCCAACTGCATGAGCTGCGGCTCGTGCCTCCAGGGCTGCCCGACGAATGCCGGCAAGTCCACGCTCAACACCTACATCCACGACGCGTGGGCGGCGGGCAAGCTCGAGCTGCGCGCCGGCGCGCGCGTCGAGCGCGTGCTGATCGACGGCGGTGAGGCGACGGGCGTCGAGTACGTGGCCGATGACGGCGCGGCGCGCCAGGTCGAGGCGGGCGCAGTCGTCGTCGCAGCCGGAACGTTGAACACCCCGCAGCTGCTCCTGCGGTCGGGGCTGCCGGACAGCTCGTCGAGCCGCCTCGTCGGCCGCCACCTCGGCTTTCATCCGGTGCGCCTCGTCTACGGCTTGTTCGACGAGCCCCAGGATGCGCACATGGTCTACCCGATCAGCGCGCACGCGATGGCCCACCAGCGGGACGAGGACGGCGGCTTCGTGATCGAGGCGACGACGATCCAGGATCCCGTGTCGTTCGCCACGACCCTCGAGGACGAGAACGGCCCTCTCTGGGGAGCTCCGCTCGTCGAGGCCGTGCGAGGTTTCCGCCGCTGGGTCGGCGTGCTCGCGATGGTGAGCGACGAGAACTGCGGCGTCGTGCGCCTCGACGACGACGGGCGGGAGGTGTTCGACGCGCCGTTCACGCCGACCGATCGCGAGCGCATGGCGAGCGCACTCGACTTCTCGCGCGAGGTGCTGCTCGCGGCGGGGGCCTCGAAGGTGCTCTGGACCGGGCTCGCCTCGACGCACGTGCAGGGCACGTGCCGCATGGGCAGCGATCCGGAGCGCTCGGTCGTCGACGCCGACGCGCAGTCCTGGGACGTCAAGCGGCTCTACGTCGGCGACGGCTCGGTCGTGCCCCGCACGCTTTCGGTCAACCCGTCGTTGACGATCATGGCGCTCGCAAGCCGGCTCGCCGAACATCTTCATGCCGATCCGAACGGGTACCTGTCCTGACCGAGCAAGTCCGCGACCTCGCGCACCTCTCGCACGTCGAGCTGTTCACACCCAGCCCGGACGAAAGCCTCGGGTACTTTCGCGAGATTCTCGGGATGGAGGTGGCCGGCGAGCAGGGCGACTCGGTCTACCTGCGCGGGTTCGGCGACTACGAGCGCTCGTCGTTGAAGCTGACTGCGGCCGCGCAGTCGGGAATCGGCCACATCGCCTACCGCACGCACAGCCCCGAGGCGCTGGCGCGGCGCGTCGACGCGCTCGAGGCAGCAGGCGTTCCCGGCGAGTGGACGGACGGCGATCTCGGCCACGGTCCCGCGTACACCTTCCGCGACCCGGACGGGCACCGCTTCGAGCTCTTCTTCGAGTCGGAGCGCTACGCCGCGCCGCCCGAGCTTCGCCCCGCGCTCAAGAACCAGCCGCAGCGGTACCCGGGCCGCGGCGTCGGCGTTCGCCAGCTCGACCACGTCAACTTCCTGGCCGTCGAGCCGGCGGAGAACCGCGTGTTCCTCGAGCAGTACCTCGGCCTGCGGCTGACCGAGCAGATCGTGCTCGACGACGGCACCGAGGCCGGTGTGTGGCTGGCGTCGAACCAGAAGTCCTACGACGTCACGTACACCCGCGACCAGACGCGCACCCCCGGCCGCCTGCACCACGTGGCGTTCTTCGTCGACCAGCGCGAGGACGTGCTCCGGGCGGCGGACATCTTCCTCGAGCACGGGATCGTCATGGAGTCCGGGCCGCACAAGCACGCGATCCAGCAGACGTTCTTCCTCTACACGTGGGAGCCCGGGGGGAACCGCATCGAGATCGCATCCGGCGGCTACCTGATCTACGCACCGGACCACCAGGCGGTCGTGTGGTCGCAGTCCGAGCGGGCGAAGGGCCAGGCGTGGGGGATGCAGACGGTCGCGAGCTTCCACATCAAGGGCTCACCTCCGGTGCCCGAGGAGGAACCGCTGCTTGCCGCCGCAGGCCACTGAGCCGACGTCGCGCGGGCGGGAGCTCGTGCGCGGCGCCTACGACCTCCACGTTCACGTCGAGCCGGACCTTGCAACCCGGCGCATCGACGATCTCGGGCTCGCCCGGCGCTTCGCCGAGCTCGGCCTCGCCGGGTTCGTGCTCAAGTCGCACTACGCGCCGACGGCCGAGCGGGCCTCGGTCGTGAGCTCCGTCGTGCCCGGGGCCCGGGCTCTCGGGGCGATCACGCTGAACGCGGGAGTCGGCGGCCTCAACGCGCAGGCGGTGGAGATCGCCGCACGCAGCGGCGCCCGCGTCGTCTGGCTGCCCACGGTCGACGCCGAGAACGAGGCGAGCGAGGACGGGCCCAAGCCCGCCAAGCAGCCGGTCTGGCGTGCGATCCAGGAGGAGTTCGAGGCAGCCGGCCTCGCGAGCGGCCCCGTGCGCCTCGACACCGGACTGGCCCGCGTGCTCGAGGTGGTCGCCCGCCACGGCCTCGTGCTCGCGACGGGCCACCTCGGGCGCGAGGAGATCCACCGCGTGGTGGAGGAGGCGTTCGCGGCGGGTGTGACCCAGGTCGTCGTCACGCATCCGGACTACCCGACGCAGGGCGTCCCGATCGATGAGCAGCGCGAGCTCGCCGAGCGCGGCGCGTGGCTGGAGCGCTGCTTCGCGCCGATCCATTCTGGGAAGGTGTCGTGGGAGATGACGTTCGAGGCGATTCGCGCGACCGGCCCGCGGCACAACGTTCTCTCGACCGACCTCGGCCAGCCGGCGAATCCGCCGGTCGAGGACGGCCTTGCGCTGATGGCCGACCGGCTGCTCGAGGCAGGCTTCACCGAGGAGGATGTGCGCACGATGGCCGTCGTCAACACGAGGGAGCTCGCGGGTGCCTAGGACACTGCTCGTCGTCAGCGCCCACTCGGCGGACTTCGTCTGGCGGGCAGCGGGTGCGATCGCGACGGTGACGGAGGCGGGCGGGACGGCGCACGTCGTGGCGCTCTCGTACGGCGAGCGGGGCGAGTCGGGCGAGCTCTGGAAGTGGCCGGGCCAGACGGAGGAGCGCGTGAAGGAGATCCGCCACGGCGAGGCGCTCGCCGCCGCGACCACGCTCGGCGCCGAGCTGCACCCGCTCGATCTCGGCGACTACCCGCTCGTGCTCGATGCTGCGGCGGTCGAGCGGCTGACCGGCCTGATCCGCGAGCTCGCCCCGCACGTGATCCTCACGCACGCGGCCCGCGACCCCTTCAACCCCGATCACGCGGTCGCGCACGATGCGACGGTGCAGGCGCGCCAGCTCGCGAGCGGCGCCGGGGTCGCCAGCGCCTTCGACACGATCGCGCCGCCGGAGCTGCTGCTGTTCGAGCCCCACCAGCCCGAGCTCTGCGGATTCGTGCCGACGACGTTCCTCGACATCACGCCGGTCTGGGAGCAGAAGGTCATCGCGATGGAGGCGATGGGCGCCCAGTCGTACCTCCGGCAGTACTACTCCGAGCGCGCCGAGCATCGGGCGAATCACGCGCGGCGGATCTCGGGCCGCAGCGACGTAAAATACGCGGAGGCGTTCCAGCGTGAGCTCCCCGTCGTGATGGACGCGCTGTGACGGACTTCGCGGCGTTCGCGCGGCTCGGGGTCGCGACGGTTCACGAAGCGGCCGGGCGGACCGGGATCGTCGATCTCGAGCTGACCCAGGTCGTGCCCGGCTCGCGCGTCGCCGGCCCCGCGCGCATCGCACGCTGCGTGCCGGGCGACAACACGATGGTGCATGCGGCCGTCGCCCATGCAGCCCCCGGTGACGTGCTGGTCCTGACGAGCGGGCAGCCGGAGCCGGTTGCGCTCGTCGGCGAGCTGCTGGCGACGCAGGCGCAGGTGCGAGGCGTTGCGGGGATGCTGGTGGACGGCGCGATCCGCGATCTCGACGAGCTCGCGGAGCTCGGGCTCCCGATCTGGGCGCGCTACGTCCGGGCGCAGGGAGCGACGAAGGGCGAGGTGGGCGAGCTGGACGTGCCCGTCACGATCGGCGGCGCCGAGATCCGCCCCGGGGATCTGGTCGTGCTGGACTGCGACGGTGCCGTCGCCGTCCAGCAGGCGAAGCTCGAGGAGGTGCTCGCGCGCGCCGGCGAGCGCGCGGAGCGAGAGCGTCTGCTCCGCGAGCGCTACGCGGCCGGCGAGCTGTCGTACGACGTCAACGGGCTACGCGAGCTCGTGGAGGGCTGATGCAGGTGGCCGTGCTCGGCCTCGGCGAGGCCGGCGGCCGGATCGCGTCCGACCTCGTCGCCGCCGGCTGCGAGGTGCGCGGGTTCGACCCCGCCCGGCGGCCGGACGGCATCGTCGGGGCCGAGAGCGCGCAGAGCGCCGTCGCGGGCGCCGAGGTCGTCCTCAGCGTCAACGCGGCCGCGGTCGCTCTCGGGCTCGCCCGGGAGGTGGCCGGCGCCTTGAGCGCAGGCACCGTGTACGCCGACCTGAACACGGCGGCGCCGGAGTTGAAGCGCGAGCTCGCAGAGGCCGTGCCGGTGCCCTTCGTCGACGTCGCGCTCGTCGGCGTCGTGCCCGCGACGGGCCTCGCGACCCCTGCGCTCGCTTCCGGGACCGGCGCGGCGCGCTTCGCGGAGCTCTTTCGGCCGCTCGGCATGCCGGTCGACGTGATCGGAGAGCGCCCGGGGGACGCAGCCGGGCTCAAGCTCCTGCGCAGCGTCTTCATGAAGGGCATCGCGGCCGCCGCGCTCGAGAGCCTCGCGGCGGCCGACGCCGCCGGCGTCGAGGAGCACGTGCGCGCCGACATCGCGTCGGTGCTGGGCGGGCCTCTGCTCGACCGGCTGCTCGACGGCAGCCGCGCCCACGCGGCGCGCCGGGTCGACGAGATGCGGGCTGCCGGCGCCTACCTGGAGCAGCTCGGCGTCGAGCCCCGGATCTCGGCGGCTGCAGCCGCCTGGCTCGAGCAGCTTCGCGACGAGCCGTCGTAGCTCACTTCTTGTCCAGGCCGAGCAGGCGGATGGCGTTCTGCTTCAGGATCAGCGCGCGCACCTCCGGCTTGATGTCCAGCGAATCGAAGTCGGCGAGCCAGCGCTCGGGGCTGATGAACGGATAGTCGGTGCCGAAGAGCATCCGTTCGCGCAGCAGCGTGTTCGCATGCTGGACGAGCTGCGGCGGGAAGTACTTCGGCGACCACCCCGACAGGTCGATGTAGACCTGTGGCTTGTGCACGGCGACGGCCAGCGCCTCGTCCTGCCACGGGAACGACGGATGTGCGAGCACGATCTTCAGTTCGGGGAAGTCGACCGCCACGTCGTCGACGTGCATCGGGTTCGAGTACTTGAGGCGGACGCCGCCGCCGCCCGGCAGGCCCGATCCCACACCCGACTGGCCCGTGTGGAAGAGCGCCGGCAGGCCGGCCTCCTCGATCACCTCGTACAACGGATAGGCCATGCGGTCGTTCGGGAAGAAGTTCTGGACGTTCGGATGGAACTTGAAGCCCCGCACGCCGTGGTCGGCGATCAGCCTCCGGGCCTCCTCGACCCCGCGGCGCCCCTTGTGCGGGTCGATGCTCGCAAACGGAATGAGCACGTCGGCGTTCGCCCGGGCCACCTCCGCGATCTCCTCGTTCGGAACGCGCGGCTGGCCTGTGAAGGACTCCGAGTCGACGGTGAAGACCACTGCCATCATGCGGCGCGCGCGGTAGTGCTCGGCGAGCTCGACCGCCGTGGGCCGCGTCGATTCGCCGCGGAAATGGTGGACGGCGGCGTCGCGCAGCTCGTCCGGAAGCGAATCGACTCCCGCCTCGGACATCTCGACGTGCGTGTGGAAATCGATCGCGACGATCTTGTCGAGCGCGAGGCGGCGTTTTCTCATTCGGAATCTCCGATCGCGATGGCGGCGAACGTGTCGAGCGCGGCCGGGTCGACGAGCGAGTCCCGGCTCGCGACCGCGTCGACGGTCTCGCCGCGAAGGATGCGCTTGACGGGTGCCTCGAGCTTCTTGCCCGTCAAGGTGCGGGGGATCGCAGGCACTGCGCGGATCATGTCAGGGACGTGGCGCGGCGACAGTTGCGAGCGCAGGGCGGCCGCGATGCGGGACTCCAGGTCGTCGTCCATGACCGCCCCGTCGGCGAGGACGACGAAGAGGACGAGCCGGCCCGGGCCGCCCTCCTCGTCCTCGAGGTGCACGACGAGGCTGTCGGCGATCTCCGGCAGCTCCTCGACGACGCCGTAGAACTCACCGGTCCCGAGACGAACGCCGCCGCGGTTGAGCGTCGCGTCGGAGCGGCCCGTGACGACGCAGCTTCCCTGCTCCGAGAACCTGATCCAGTCGCCCTGGCGCCAGACGCCCGGATACGGCTCGAAGTACGAGCTGCGGTAGAGCGTGCCGTCCGTGTCGCCCCAGAGCCCGACGGGCATCGACGGCATCGGCCGTGTGATGACGAGCTCCCCGAGCTCGCCGACGAGTGACTTTCCCTCCGGGTCGAACGCGTCCGTGGCCACGCCGAGGAGGCGGCCCGAGATCTCCCCGTCGTAGACGGGCTGCAGCGGCGAGCCGCCGACGATCCCGCTGCAGACGTCGGTTCCGCCGCTCCCGTTGATCAGGAGCACGTCGGGCCCGAGCTCCTCGTAGACATAGCGGTAGCCCTCGGCCGGGAGCGGCGAGCCGGCTGTGCCGAAGACGCGGATCGAGCCGAGATCGCAGTCCCTGCCCGGGTGCAGCCCCGCTTTGCGGCAGCCCATCAGGAACGCCGGGCTCGCGCCCATGAAGCTCGGCTTCGTCTCCTCCGCCACGCGCCACTGCCAGCCGGCGTCCGGCCAGGACGGATCCCCGTCGAGCATGACGATCGAAGACCGCACGAGGAGCGCCGCGACGAGCGCGTTCCACATCATCCAGGAGGTCGTCGAGTACCAGAGGAGACGGCCGCCCGGCTTCAGGTCCCAGCTGAACGCATGAGCCTTGAGCAGCTCCAGCAGGATGCCGCCGTGTCCGTGCACGATCGCCTTCGGGCGCGCGGTCGTCCCCGACGAGAAGAGGACGAACAGCGGGTGGTCGAACGCGACGGGGTCGAACGCGAGCGGCAGGCCCGGATCGCCGAGCAGCTCGTCCCACGCGAGGGCGTCCGGGACGACGTGGTCGCCGTAGGGCACGTGCACGACGTGCCGCAGGCTCGGGAGGGCCGCCCGGATGGTGGCCACCTCTGCGCGGCGGTCGACGGCGCGGTCGCGGTAGCCGTAGCCGCCGACGGCCAGGAGCACCGACGGCTGGAGCTGCGCCAGCCGGTCGACGACGCTGCGCGCTCCGAGTTCGGGCGCACAGCTCGCCCAGACCGCACCGAGGCTCGCCGTGGCGGCGAACGCGACGAGCGTCTCCGGGATGTTCGGGAGGTAGGCAGCGACCCGGTCGCCCGGCCCGACGCCGAGGCGGACGAGCCCTGCGCGCGCCCGGGCGACCTGCGCGCGGAGCTCCGCAAAGGTCAGGTCGACCGGCCCGCGCGTCTGTGAGCGCGAGACGACGGCGATGTTCTCGGCGTCCTCCGCGTCGCCCAGCAGGTGCTCGGCGAAGTTCAGGCGGGCGCCCGGGAACCAGCGCGCGCCCGGCATCGCCTCGGAGGCGAGGACGGTGCTGTACGGCGCGTGCGCCTTCACCGCGAAGAACTCCCAGATCGACGACCAGAACGCGGGCAGGTCGGCGACCGACCACCGTTGCAGCTCGTCGTAGCCGGAGAAGACGAGGGCGCGCTCAAGTTCGAGCCAGGCGAGGTAGCGGCCGATCTCCGTCGTCTCACGGACGTCCGGCGGCGGCGTCCAGAGGACGCGGGGGCCCGGCGGCGGCATGGTCCGCATCCTACCGCGCCCGATTCCACCAATCAGAACGGTGTCTTGACAAGTGGTCAACTCCTCTGCAAGTCTCGAAGGCAGTTGCCGTCGGCAGATATCCGTGTGGTCGAGAAGAGGAGTTGCTCGCGACTATGAGTGCCCAGAGCTTGGCAGGCCTGCTCGAGACGGTCGGGAACCCGGTCGATCTCGTGCGCAATTCGCAGATCGGCCCGTACGTCTATCCCGCGGTCCCTGCCGAGTTCTCGAACTGGCGCGACGAGCAGCACGCGTGGCGCAGCGCTTCCGCGCTGTTCGACCAGTCGCACCACATGACCGACCTCACCATCAAGGGGCCGGACGTGATCCGGCTTCTCGAGGCGACCGGCATCAACACCTTCAAGAACTTCGGCGTCGACAAGGCGAAGCAGTTCACGGCCGTCAACTACGACGGCTACGTGATCGGCGACGCGATCCTCTTCCACCTGGAGGAGAACGTGATCAGCCTCGTCGGCCGGCCGTCCGCCCACAACTGGGTTCAGTACCACGCCGAGACCGGCGACTACGACGTGACGCTCCAGCGCGACGAACGCACGGCCGTGAACAAGGAAGGTCGCAAGCTCTACCGCTTCCAGGTGCAGGGCCCGACCGCGATGCAGGTGCTCGAGAAGGCGAACGGCGGCCCGCTGCCCGAGATCAAGTTCTTCAACATGGGGCGGATCACGATCGGCGGCCACGAGGTGCGCGCGCTCCATCACGGCATGTCCGGGGTGCCGGGCCTCGAGCTGTTCGGTCCGATCGGCGAGGGCGAGGAGGTACGCGCCGCGCTGATCGAGGCCGGCGAGGAGTTCGGCCTCAAGCAGGTCGGATCGCGTGTGTATGCGACGAACACGCTCGAGTCGGGCTGGATCCCGTGCCCGCTGCCGGCTGTCTTCACCGGCGACGCGATGAAGGCGTACCGCGAGTGGCTGCCGGCGCAGGGCTACGAGGGAACAGGCTCGCTCGGCGGGAGCTACTACACCGACGACATCTCCGACTACTACCTGACTCCGTGGGAGCTCGGCTACGGAGGGTTCATCAAGTACGACCACGACTTCACCGGCCGCGAGGCGCTGGAGAAGATGCCCGAGCCGACGCGGCGCAAGGTGACGCTTGCGTGGAACGGCGACGACGTCGCGCGCGCGATGGGGACACTGTTCAAAAAGGGCGAGCGTGCGAAGTACATCGACCTGCCGCTCTCCAACTACTCGACCTGGCCGAACGACAAGCTGCTGAAGGACGGCAAGCAGGTAGGTGTGTCGACCTTCTCCGGTTACAGCTCGAACGAGAGCTCGATGCTGTCGCTCGCGATCGTCGACACCGACGTCGAGGAAGGCGAGGAGATCACGCTCGTCTGGGGCGAGGAGGACGGCGGCTCGAAGAAGCCGGTCGTCGAGCGCCACGTGCAGACCGAGATCCGCGCGACCGTCTCGCCGGTTCCGTACGCCGAGGTCGTCCGAGCCTCGTACCGGCCGCGGTAGGCGATGGCCGTGGGCGAGGACGTCGAGCTCCTCGGCCTCTACTGGACGATCTCCGGTCCCGTCGAGGTGCATGTCGGCCGCGAGTGGAGCCTGTTCGGCTGGGCCGACCGGTGCGCCGAGGCGCGGGCGGTCGGTTTCAGCGGCCTCGGGATCTGGCACGCCGATCTCCAGCACCTGCTCGAGACGCAGAGCCTGCGCGAGCTGAAGCAGGTGTTCGACGGCAACGGCCTCCGCTACCTCGAGCTCGAGTTCCTGATGGACTGGTTCCTCGACCCGGGGGACGAGCGGCGCCGGGCCTCCGACAAGATCCGCACGCTGCTCTTCGACGCGGCGAACGCATTCGACGCGCACCACATCAAGGTCGGCAACATTCCCGGCGTTCCCGCCGAGCTCGCACAGCTCACGGACAGCTTCGGCGAGCTCTGCGTGGACGCCGCCGAGCACACCGATGCGAAGATCGTCTACGAGCTCATGCCGTTCGACACCAACGTCCGGAGCCTCGACAGCGTGCTGACCGTCGTCGCCGGTGCCGGTGCACCGAACGGCGGGATCGCGATCGACACCTGGCACATGTCGAAGCTCGGCATCGCGCCCGACGACCTGCGGCGGATCCCGCTCGAGTACCTGTCGTGGGTCGAGTTGAGCGACGGCAGGATCGACGACATGGACGACGCGGTCGACGAGACCGTCAACCACCGTGCGCTCCCCGGTGAGGGGGAGTTCGATCTGCGCGCGTACATCGACGCGTGCCGGGACCACGGCTACGCCGGGCCCTGGGGCGTCGAGGTCCTGTCGCACGAATTGCGCAACAACCCGATCGACGTGATCTTCAGGAGGGCGTACGAGACGACAGCCGCCCAATTCGAACCAGAGAGGAGCGCAGCGTGAGCGCATCGAACGGAGTCGAGCAGCTCGATCGCGACCGGCTCGTCTGGATGTACGAGCAGATGCTCCGCATCCGCGAGTTCGAGGAACGGGTCAAGCGCACGTTCATCGAGCACCCCGGCGTGATTCGCGGGCACACGCACCTGGCCGACGGCGCCGAGGCGTCGATCGTCGGGTCGATCGCGACCCTCGGGCCGGACGACCAGTTCTTCACGACCTACCGCTGCCACGGCTACCCCCTGGCGCGCGGAACGGATCCGAAGGCGATGATGGCGGAGATCTACGGCCGCAAGGACGGTCTCTGCAAGGGGATCGGCGGCTCGATGCACCTCGCCGACCCGTCGAACGGCTTCCTCGGCACATCGGGGATCGTCGGCGCGGGGATCCCGCATGCGACCGGCGCGGCGTGGGCGGCCCAGATCCGCAAGCAGGGCCAGGTCGTGCTCTGCTTCTTCGGCGACGGCGCCTCCAAGCAGGGCGCGTTCTCCGAGTCGCTGAACATCGCGTCTCTCTGGAAGCTGCCGATCGTCTACGTGATGGAGAACAACGGCTACAACGTCCACACGCGCACCGAGCAGGAGGACGCGAACCGCGCCAACGGCGAGGATCTCTCCGTCAAGGCGAAGGCCTTCAGCATGCCCGGCGTGACGATCGACGGGCGCGATCCGCTGGCGGTGTACGAGACGGTCGGCGCCGCAGTCGCGCGGGCCCGCTCAGGCGACGGGCCGACGCTCGTCGAGTCGCAGATGTACCGCCTCTCGGCGCACGGCAACATCATCGCGCCGCCGGGGGTGCCGCTGCATTTCCCGGAGCACGAGGCGATCGAGAAGTTCGGGGCGCCCGAGGAGTACGAGGCGGCCCTGCAGGGCGACCCCGTCCCGGCGTTCCGCGGACGCCTCGTCACCGACGGGACGCTCTCTGCCGAGGAGGCGGAGGCGATCGGAGCGCGCGTCCGCGACGAGATGCAGGCGGCAGTGACCTTCGGTCTCGAGAGCCCGTTCCCGGACGTCGAGTCCGCCCTCGAATTCGTCTACGCGTAGGAAAGGCAGGGACCAACATGGCACACGAACTGCCCTTCATCGCCGCGATCGACGAGGCGATCAGGCTCGAGATGGAACGCGACGACACCGTTCTGTACTTCGGCCAGAACATGGCGACGACGGAGAACGAGCCGTACGTCGACGCCTTCGGCAAGGACCGCGTGCGGGTCACGCCGATCTCCGAGACGGCCGAGATCGGGATGGCGATCGGCGCCGCAATCGCCGGTTTCCGGCCGGTGGTCGAGCTCTACATGGCGGAGTTCATGCTCGTCGCGATGGACCAGGTGATCAACGAGGCCCCGCGTTTTCGCGCGATGAGCGGCGGCCGGGTGAAGGTGCCGCTCGTGCTCAAGGCGGGCTTCGGCTTCACGGCCGGCTGGGCCGGCCAGCACACCGGCACGATCGGCGGTCTCTTCATGGGCGTGCCGGGCCTCAAGGTGGTCATGCCGTCGACGGCTGCCGACGCGAAGGGCCTGATGGCGACCGCGATCCGCGACGACAACCCGGTCGTCTATCTGCACCACTATCTCCTCACGCTCGAGCACGGGGACGTGCCCGACGGCGAGCATCTGGTGCCCTTCGGCGAGGCGGCGATCCGCCGCGCCGGGGGCGACGTGACGATCGTCGCGACGGGGTGGACGGTCGACCGCGCGCTCGCGGCGGCCGAGCGGCTCGCGGGCGAGGGTATCGAGGCCGAGGTGATCGACCCGCGCACGCTCGCGCCGCTCGACACGAAGACGATCCTCGAGTCGGTCGACAAGACCGGCCGGCTCGTGCTCGTCGACCAGTCCACGAGGCACGCGTCCGTCTCGACGGTGATCGCCGGTGAGGTGGCCGAGCACGGGTTCTCGTCGCTCAAGGCTCCGATCGTGCAGGTGACCGCGCTCGACGCGACGATTCCCTACAGCGAGCCGCTCGAGGCCTGGGTGCTGCCGGACGAGGACAAGATCGTCACCGCGGTGCAGCAGGTGGTCGGAGCGGCGCCCGTCGGGGCGTAATGGCGGTGCCGCCGCTCGGTGGCGAGCAGGCCCTGCACCTGCTCGCCACGATGTGGCGGATCAGGTTGTTCGAGGAGCGGGTCGGCCAGCTCAAGCGCGCAGACGAGGTGCACGGCCTCGTGCACCTGAGCGTGGGCCAGGAGGGCGTCGCGGCGGCGGTCTGCACTCAGCTCCGCGACGACGATGCGGTCTACTCCGGGCACCGGGCGCACGGGCATGCGATCGCGAAGGGCGCTCCCCTCGACCGTGTGCTTGCCGAGCTGATGGGGCGGCACACCGGACTGTGCCGCGGTCTCGGCGGCTCGATGCACCTCGTCGACGTCGCGCACGGCTTCATGGGCGCGACCGGAGTCGTCGGGGGGAACATCCCGGTCGCCCTCGGGAGCGCCCTGGCGGCGCGGCTGCGCGGGGACGACACGGTCGCCGTCGTCTTCTTCGGCGACGGCGCGGTCCAGGCCGGGCATTTCAACGAGACCGTGAACCTGGCGACGCTGTGGCGGCTGCCGATCATCCTCGTCTGCGAGAACAACGGCTTCGCAGAGTTCACGCCTCGTTCCGCGCACACGATCGTGGAGCGCGTCAGCGACGTCGTCGCGCCGTACGGGCTCGAACGAGCGACGGTCGACGGCAACGACGCGGTCGCGGTCTGGACCGCGTTCCGCGCCTACCTCGGCGCGGCCCGCGCCGGTGGCGGCCCCTTTCTCCTCGAGTGCCTCACGCATCGGCTGCGCGGGCACTACGAAGGCGATCCCGGTGCCTACCGGGAGGCGCTCGCGGCGGCGGAGTGGCAGGAGCAGGACCCGATCCAGCGGCTCCAGCGCGACGGTGCCGCACGGGGCTGGTTCGCAGCGAGCGCCGTGCAGGCGATCGAGGAGGATGCGGTCGACGCAGTGGAGGAGGCCGTGCGGTACGCGCGCGGCAGCCCGTTCCCGAACGAGGCGCTGCTCGAGGAGCTTGTCTACGCGCGTGCCTGAGCTGACCTACATCAAGGCGATCACGGCGACGCTCGCGGACTCGATGCGCGCGGACGAGCGGGTCTTCGTGCTCGGCGAGGACGTCGCCGAAGGCGGCCCCTACACCGCCACCGCCGGTCTCGCGGAGGAGTTCGGGGTCGAGCGGGTGATCAACACGCCGATCAGTGAGGCTGCCATCACCGGGGTGGCGATCGGCGCGGCGCAGTCGGGCTTTCGCCCGGTGCTCGAGATCATGTTCATCGACTTCATCACGCTCGCGCTCGACCAGCTCGTGAACGGGGCTGCCAAGGCGCACTTCATGTCCGGCGGCCAGCTGACGGTGCCGCTGGTGCTGCGCACGCAGGGCGGCGCCGGTCAGCGCGGGGCCGCGCAGCACTCCCAGAGCCTCGAGAGCTGGCTCACTCATGTGCCGGGGCTGAAGGTCGTGATGCCGAGCCGCCCGATCGACGCAGCCGGGCTGCTCGCGAGTGCGATCGCCGATCCGAACCCGGTCGTCTTCATCGAGAACAAGACCCTGTATTTCCGCAAGGGCGACGTTCCCGACTCGGCGTCCGTGGCGATCGGCGAGGCGGTGACCCTGCGCGCGGGGGGAGACGTGACGATCGTCGCCCTGTCGCGCCTCGTGCACGACGCGCTCGCCGCCGCGGAGATCCTGGCGACGGAGGACGGGATCGAGGCCGACGTGATCGACCCCCGCACACTGGTCCCGCTCGATCTCGCAGCGATCGTCGACTCGGTGCGCCGGACCGGGCGGCTC
This sequence comes from uncultured Thermoleophilia bacterium, assembly GCA_963722065.1. Taxonomy (GTDB): domain Bacteria; phylum Actinomycetota; class Thermoleophilia; order Gaiellales; family Gaiellaceae; genus PALSA-600. Next base: position 136,742 of record CAVRMI010000033.1, read on the forward strand.
GTGGTCGCGCACGAGGCGGTCGAGCACGGCGGCTTCGGCGCCGAGATCGCCGCGCAGGTCCAGGCAGAGGCATTCGACTACCTCGACGCTCCGATCGAGCGCGTCGGCGCACCGTTCGCGCCGATCCCATTGAGCCCGCCGCTCGAGGATGCGTACCTGCCCGGCGTCGAGGAGGTCGTCGCCGCGGCCAGAAGGACCCTGCGATGATCGCGGCGGTCACCGAAGCGGTCGGCTCGATGCGCGTTCGCGACGTGCGCGAGCCCGATGAGCCCGGCGCGGGCGAGGTGATCGTGCGGCCGGCGGCCGTCGGCATCTGCGGGTCGGACTTCCACTTCTTCGAGGGGCGACTGTCCGAGCACGCGGGCGGCTCCGGCTTTCCGCGCATCCAGGGGCACGAGGTCGCTGCGACCGTCGAGGCCGTCGGGCCGGGCTGCCGGGACGGAATCCAGACCGGCCAGACGGTTGCGCTCTTCCCGCTGACCGCGTGTGGGCACTGTTACCCCTGCAGCATCGGTCGCCCGAACGTCTGCGTGAACTTCAGCCTGATCGGCGTCCACCAGGACGGCGGGCTGCAGGAGCTGCTTCGCATCGCCGACGATCAGGTGTTCCCGATCGCCGGCGCGGCCCCGGCGGTCGCGGCGCTGGTCGAGCCGATCTCGATCGCGATGCAGGCCGTGCATCGCGGGCGGATCGCCGACGGAGAGCATGTCGTCGTCCTCGGAGCCGGCCCGATCGGGCAATCGCTGCTCGTCGCGGCGCAGGACCGTGGCGCGAGCGTGCTGCTGGTCGATCTCCTCGACGACCGCCTCGCGACTGCTCGTGCGCTCGGAGCGGACACGGCGCTGTGGACGACGGCGGGCGAGGTCGTCGCGCACGCGCGCGATTGGAGCGGCGGCGACGGGCCGCAGGTCGTGATCGACGCCACCGGAGTTCCGGCCGCGGTCGAGGCGGCCGTCGAGCTCGTGACGCCCGCCGGCCGGGTGGTGCAGGTCGGCATGTCCGGCGACTCGGTCACCCTGCGGCTCGGCAGCTTCACGGAGAAGGAGCTCGACGTCATCGGTGTCGCGTGTTGCGGCACCGGCGAGTTCGCCGGGGCCGTCGACCTGACCGAGCGCAACGCAGGCCGCCTCGCCCAGCTCGTGAGCCACGAGTTCCCACTGCAAGAGGCGCCCGAGGCGCTGCGCTTCGCCATGGAGCATCCGGACGAGGTGATGAAGGTCGTGATCCGCGTTGGTTGAGTCGAATCGAGGAGGAGGCCGGGCATGAGAGCGGCACTGTTGCGCGAGTACCACGAACCGCTCGAGCTCATCGAGCGCCCGGTCCCCGAGGTGTCGGAGCCGAACGACGTGCTCGTGCGGATCGGCGGCGCCGGGGTCTGCGCGACCGATCTGCACGCGATCGACGGCCTGATGGAGCCGGCGGGCGTGACCCTGCCGCGTGTCCTCGGGCACGAGAACGCGGGCTGGGTCGAGGACGCCGGTGCGGGCGTCACGACCGTGGCGAAGGGCGACGCCGTCCTCGTCTACCCGCCCTACAGCTGCGGTCTGTGCGTCGCGTGCCGACGCGGGAACGACATGCACTGCGTGAAGCACCAGTTCACGGGCCTGTCCGTGGACGGCGGATTCGCCGAGTACGTCCTCGTCTCCGAACGCTCGCTCCTGCGGCTCCCGCCCGGAGTCGAGCCGGCCGCCGTCGCGCCGCACGCGGACGCCGGCCTCACCGCCTACCACGCGGTTCGGCGGCAGGCCCATCTCGCCGTCCCGGGCTCGACCGCGGTCGTGATCGGGGTGGGCGGTGTGGGGCACATCGCCCTGCAGCTCATCCGCGAGCTCGGCTCGAGCGCGGTGATCGCGGTCGACACCGACGAGCGCCGGCGCCGTCTCGCCGCGGAGCTGGGCGCGGACGAGGTGGTCGAGGGGGCGGACTCGGTCCGGGAGGCGACGAACGGCCGCGGCGCGGACATCGTCTTCGACTTCGTCGGGACCGACCAGACGCACGCCGCCTCGGCTGCCATGCTGGCGCGGGGCGGCGCGTACTCGGTGATCGGCTACGGCGGGACGATCTCGATCCCGTCCGGCGCGCTCGTCGTCGACGAGCACTCGGTCGTCGGCAACCTCGTCGGCACGTGGGTCGATCTCTACGAGCTGCTGGAGCTGCACGGCGCGGGCAAGGTGACGCTGAAGACGGAGGTCCACCCGCTCGATTCGGTGAACGAGGTGCTGGCGAAGCTGCGCGACGGCGAGGTGACCGGCCGCGCCGTGCTGGTTCCGGGCTAGTAGTTGAACACCGTCGCGTGGTCTCCAAGCCATTCGACCATCGGCGTCGCTCCCGCGACCTTCGAGTTCGGGACCTGCTCCTCGTCCGAGAGGCCCCGGGCGTCGAGGCAGATCGGGCAGAGCCAGATCTCGCCGCCGCCGTCCGCGAACTGCGCGAAGAGCCGCTCGAGCGGCGGGCAGCCGTTGCAGGCTTCGCCGGCCGCGACGCCGGGCAGGCCGAGCCGAACCGCCTCCTGGGTCGTCCAGACGACCACGTCCTTCCCCTGGTTCAAGGCTGCGGTCGCGACGAGGAACGCGACGGTCACCCGCTCGGCGTCCTCCATTCCGGTCGAGAGACTCACGAGCACCTTCTCAGCCACGGCCGCTCCCTTCTTCTACCGATCGACGTTTGCCGCCGATCGTAAGCAAGAACTGTCCCCAGCAGCCGACCCAGCTGCCGTGGGCGGGACGACGGCCGTAACGTTCTCGGGACGCGCTGGAATCTAGATTCACGTGGATCGCCGTGAACGCGAATCGGACCATGCGTGGGGAACGGGCCGCCCGGCTGACCGCACCTCGCCTGGCGCTGCTGCTGGGTGGGCTCACCGGGACGCTCATGCTGCTGGCCGTTCCGCTGGCGCTCGCGGCGCGGCCCCAGAGAGCAGCCGACAACGCCGGCGTCCTCGTGTTGTTCTTGCCGTTCGCAGCAGTTGGCTTGCTGATCGCCCGCCGTCAGCCGTACAACTCGATCGGCTGGATCCTGGTCGCACTGGCGCTGGCAGTGACGGTCGGCGGCGATGCGAGTGTCTACGCCGTTCTGGTCTACCGCCTCCACGATCACGGCCTGCCGTTCGGACGACTTGCGGTTGCGCTTGCTCCGTACGCCTGGATCCCGGTGCTCGCGCTCCTACCGCTGCCGATCCTCCTGTTTCCGGACGGGCGCATCCCGAAGGGAGGATGGCGCTGGGCGTTCTGGGCCTATGCAGTGGTGGCCGTCGTCTTTCTCATCTCGAATGCGGCACTCGACTCACACGCGTTCACCGACCGGCACCTGGTCGTCAACTCGAACGGCGAGGTCAGCGCCATGACGGCCCCCTCGAGACCGGACTGCTCGCCGTCGTCTTCGTCGGGATCGTGGTGCTCGCGACCGACGTCCTCCCGTTCTCGTCCCCGATTGCCGTCGCGGCTTCGACGCTGGCGGCCGCCGCGCTCTTCAACCCGCTGAGGAAGCGTGTGCAGCGACTGGTCGACCGTCGCTTCAACCGGGTCCGTTACGACGCAGAGGCGATCGTCGCCTTGTTCACAGCCCACCTGCGCGAGGCCGTCGACCTCGACACGGTGCGCAGCGAGCTCCTCCACTGCGTCGACGGCGCCGTCCAGCCGTCCCACGCATCGCTCTGGATCCGGCCGCCGGCCGCACGCGGTTCCGGCGCCTGACCACTCGAATCGCGGAAGCCTGTTGTTCAGGCGGCCTGCTGCGGGTAGGCTCGCTCCCCGTGAGCATCCTCGGGAACCGTGTGCTGCGCAAGGAGGACCCGCGGTTCCTTCGCGGGGAGGGCCGCTACGTCGAGAACCTGCCCGTCGAGGGAGCGGCGTCGGTCACGTTCGTGCGCTCGCTCCTCGCTCACGCGCGCATCGGCGAGGTGGACACCTCGGCCGCCGAAGAGCTCCCGAACGTGCAGGTGCTGACGGCAGCAGATCTCGACCTGCCTCCCTTCGGGCCGCCGCCCTTCCCCGGGCTGAACCAGGCGATGGGGAGGCCGCTGATCGCAAAGGACGTCGTCCGGTTCGTCGGCGACATCGTCGCGATCGTGATCAGCGACGATCGCAAATCGGGCGCGGATGCGGCCGAGCTCGTCTTCATCGACTACGACCCTCTTCCCGCCGTCGTGACGCCGGAGGACGCGGCGAAGGACGAGGTGCTGCTCTTCCCCGAGGCCGGGACGAACGTCGCGGCCTTCCCGGGCTCGCCGGACCACGACGAGAAGCTGTTCGACGGGTGCGACGTCGTCGTGTCGGGCACGCTGCACAGCCAGCGTATGGCGCCGTGCCCGCTCGAGCCGCGCTCGTGCGCCGCGGAGGTCGGCCCCGACGGGCGGCTCACCGCCTGGCTCTCCACGCAGACACCGCACCAGGACCGCATGGTCCTCGCCGGAGTGCTCGGGCTCGAGCCCGAACAGGTGCGCGTGATCGCACCCGACGTCGGCGGCGGCTTCGGCGCGAAGATGCTCAACACCGAGGAGCTGCTGCTCGCCTGGGTGGCGCGCAAGGTCGGCCGGCCCGTGCGCTGGACGGAGACGCGCAGCGAGAGCATGGTCGCGCTGCCTCACGGCCGCGCGCAGCGCCTCGACTTCACGATCGGCGGGACGAAGGACGGCAAGGTGCTCGCATACCGGCTCGACTCGCTGCAGGACGCCGGTGCCTACCCGGGGCTCGGCGCGTTCCTGCCAAACCTCACGTCGCTGATGGCGAGCGGCGTCTATGCGATCCCGCGGATCGAGTTCGAGGGGCGCTCGGTGGTGACGAACACGACGCCGATCTCGGCCTTTCGCGGGGCGGGCCGGCCCGAGGCGACGCAGGCGATCGAGCGCGCCATCGACACGTTCGCGGCCGAGCTCGGGATGGATCCCGCCGAGATCAGGCGCCGGAACTTCATCCCGAGCGACGCGTTTCCCCACACGACCGTCACCCATGCCGCCTACGACTCCGGCGACTACGGCGGCGCGCTCGAGCTCGTGCTTCGCTCGGCGGGCTATGACGAGCTGCGCGCCGAGCAGCGGCGCCGGCGCGACGAGGGAGGCGTGAAGCAGCTCGGGATCGGCATCTCCTGCTACGTCGAGATCACGAACGGAGTCGGCGAGACCGAGTTCGGCGAGGTCGAGATCACAGACGACGGCGGGGCGATCGTCCGCACCGGCTCGTTCTCGCACGGCCAGGGACACGAGACGACGTTTGCGATGATCGCCGCCGAGCGCCTCGGACTGCCCCTCGAGAAGGTGACCGTTCACAAGGGCGACACCGACGAGATCGCCAAGGGCACCGGGACCTACGGTTCGAAGTCGACGCAGATCGGAGGCGCGGCCGCGAGGCTCGCAGCCGACGACGTCGTCGAGCGGGCGAAGCAGCTCGTCGGCGACTACCTCGAGGCGAGCCCCGCCGACATCGTCCTCGATCAGGGGACCGGCCGCCTCCACGTGGCCGGAGACCCCTCGACCGGGATCTCCTGGGCCGATCTCGCCTCGCGCGCGTCGGCCGACGCGCGGCTCGGAGAGTTGAAGGCGGAGCACGAGTTCGAGGCCGCCCCGACGTTCCCCTTCGGCGCGCACATCGCCGTCGTCGAGGTCGACACCGAGACCGCGCGGGTCGAGCTGCTCCGGCTCGTCGCCGTCGACGACGCCGGCACGCTGATCAACCCGCTGGTCGCCGAGGGGCAGGTGCACGGCGGCGTCGCGACGGGCGTGGCCCAGGCGCTGTACGAGCAGGTTCTCTACGACGAGGACGGGAACCCGCTGACCGGCACCTTCGTCGGGTACGCGTTCCCGTCGGCCGCCGACCTTCCGTCCTGGGAGGCGGTCGAGATGGAGACGCCGACCCCGATGAACGCGCTCGGCGCGAAGGGGATCGGCGAGTCGGGGACGATCGGCTCGACGCCGGCCGTCCAGAACGCCGTCGTCGACGCGCTCGCGCACCTCGGCGTGCGCAATGTCGACCTGCCCGCCAACGGCGAGAACGTGTGGCGGGCGCTCCAGGAGGCCAAGGCATGACGAAGATCGCGCTCACCGTCAACGGCTCACCCCGCGAAGCGGACGTCGAGCCGCGGACGCTGCTGGCGTACTTCCTGCGGGACGAGCTCGGATTGACCGGAACGAACGTCGGGTGCGACACGAGCTCGTGCGGGGCGTGCACCGTCCTGGTCGACGGCGAGTCGGTCAAGTCGTGCACCGTGCTCGCGGTTCAGGCGGACGGCTGCGCCGTGACGACGATCGAGGGCGTTGCCGCGGGCGACGAGCTGCACAGGGTCCAGCAGGCCTTCCACGAGCTGCACGCGCTTCAGTGCGGCTACTGCACGCCCGGGTTCGTGATGGCCACGATCTCGCTGCTCGCGGAGAACCCGGATCCGTCCGAGGAGGAGATCCGGCTCGGGCTGGAGGGCAACCTGTGCCGCTGCACCGGGTATCACAACATCGTCCGGGCGGTCCAGGCGGCCGCGAGGGCAGGCGCGTGATCCCCGCGTCCTTCGACTACGAACGGGCCGGCTCGGTCGACGAGGCGGTTGCGCTGCTCGGCCGCGACGAGGACGCGAAGCTGCTCGCCGGCGGGCACTCGCTCGTCCCGGCCATGCGCCTGCGGATCTCGAGACCGTCGCTGCTCGTGGACATCGGCCGCCTCGACGACCTGCGCTATGTTCGCGAGGACGGCGACCGGATCGCGATCGGGGCGCTCACCCGGCACGCGGCGCTCGTCGCCGACCCGGTGCTCGCCCGGCATTGCGCGCTGATCGCGGAGACCGCCGCGCTGATCGGCGACCCACAGGTGCGGCACCGAGGCACGATCGGCGGCTCGGTCGCGCACGGCGATCCGGCTTCCGATCTCACGACGGTCCTGCTCACGCTCGACGCGGACTTCGTCGCCCGAGGGCCGGACGGCGAGCGGACGATTCCAGCGTCGGCGTTCTTCACCGGCCCGTTCGACACGGCGCTCGGGAGGCAGGAGGTGCTCACCGAGATCCGCGTCCCGCAGGTGACGGCAGGCACGTATCTCAAGCACGTGCGGCGTGAACACGACTGGGCGACAGTCGGTGTCGCCGCCGCGCGGGTCGACGGGCGCGTTCAGGTCGGCCTCACGAGCATGGGGCCGACCCCGCTGCGGGCCTGGGGCGTCGAAGAGGCTCTCGCGGGCGGCGCCTCGGCGTCCGAGGCCGCGGAGCGCACCGCCGAGGGCACGGAGCCCCCGGGCGACGTGAGCGCGAGCAGCGAGTACCGCGCACACCTCGCTCAGGTGCTGGTCGGGCGAGCGCTTGACGCCCTGTAGAGCCTTCTAGGATCGCGCCGTGAGCCCGAACGCCGGCGGCTACGTGGTCCTTCGACAACTCGCGGGCGGCACCTGGCGCGTGCTCGGTGACGTCGACCGGCGCCCGGGCCTGCCGGCACGCAGATCACGTGCGCAGGCGATTCGCGACGTCCTCGGACGCGAGCCGGCCGACGGCGAGGTGTTCGCCGTGCTCCCGCGGAGCGAGTGGCGCCTCAGCCTGGATCAATAGCGGTTTGCCCGCGCAGCAGGTAGGCGGACCGGAGAATGTCCGGCTCGTCCTTCAGCCGCTGCGCCGTGCCCTCGTAGTGGATCCGCCCGCCCTCGATCACGTACGCCTTCTCCGCGAGGCCGAGAGCGACATGCGCGAACTGCTCGATCAGGAGCACGCCGACGCCGGACTCGGCCACTGCGGCGAGGGTGGGGACGAGCCGCTTCACGATGACGGGCGCGAGGCCGAGCGACAGCTCGTCGACGAGGACGACCTTCGGCTGCGAGACGAGTGCCTGGGCCAGCACCAGCATCTGCTGCTCGCCGCCGGAGAGGAGGCGCGCCTGGATGTCCCAGCGCTTCTGCAGCTCCGGGAAGAGCTCGAGGGCATACTCGATCCCCTGCGCTGCCGCGTTGCGTGACAGCGCGTACGTCGCAACCCGCAGGTTGTCGTGCACGGTCAGGTCGGACAGGAGCCGGCGCCCCTCGGGGACGACGGCGACGCCCGCACCGCGGACACGCTCCGGGCGCATCCCGGTCAGGTCGCGCTCGCCGAGCAGGACCCGGCCGCCGTTCGGGCGCAGCACGCCTCCGATCGCGAGCACGAGGGTCGACTTGCCGGCGCCGTTCGCGCCGAGCAGCGCCGTCACCTGTCCCGGTGGAATCTCCATCGAGACCTCGCGGATCACGGGATGACCGCCGCGCGGGACGGAGAGGCCCTCGAGGCGCAAACTGTCGTTCACAGGTCCTCGTCCGTTCCGAGATACGCGCGCATCACGTGCTCGTCGCGGAGCACGTCCGCGGTGGGGCCCGACGCGATCAGCTTGCCGAAGTCGAGGACTGCGGTCGTCTCGCAGCAGGCCGAGACGAGCGCCATGTCGTGGTCGACGAGGATCACGAGCGCGCCGAACCGGTCGGGGATCTGCTGGATCACCTTCGAAAGATGCTCGGTCTCCTCGTCGGGCAGCCCCGCGGCGGGCTCGTCGAGCAGGACCATGCGCGGGCGGCCGACGACTGCCCGCGCGACCTCGACGAGCCGCCGCTCGCGCGCTCCGAGCGTCCCGACCTTCGAGCCCGGGCTCGCCGTCAGGCCGACGAACTCGATCGCGCCGAGCACGTCGTCCCGGCGCGTCGACCGTTTCGCGCCGGAGTGCTCGTGGATCATCGCCACGTTGTCGAAGATGGACAGCTGCTCGACGGCCATCTCGGTCTGGAACGTCCGCCGGAGGCCCCAGCGCGCCCGCCGGTAGTCCGCCATCTTCAGGAGGTTCTCGCCGAATGCGGTGATCGTGCCCGAGGCGGGGCGGACGAACCCGCTGAGCACGTTGAAGAAGGTCGTCTTGCCGGCGCCGTTCGGACCGATCAGGCCGCAGGTGCCTCCGGGGAAGACCAGCGAGACGTTGTCGATCGGCGTCACACCCGCAAAGCGGACGGTCAGCTCCGAGACCTCGATCACTTCTCTTTCCCTCGTCCCACGGGCAGCTTGCGGAGGCCGCCGTAGATCAGCCGTGCGAGGTTGGCCATGTCCTTCGGGAACTGGTCGGCGAGACCGCCGGGCGCGGTCAGCAGCACCTGGAGCAGCCCGGCACCGAAGATGATCAGCAGGAAGTTCGGGTTCAGGCCCCATTGCGCCTGGAAGAGGAACGGCAGGCCCTGGTTGAAGATCCCGGCGATCACCGCCCCCCAGAGGCTGAAGATGCCGCCGATCAGCGCAGTCGCGCCGAGCGTGAGCGAGTCCTGGGTCTGGAAGGTGATCGCTCGGGGCACACCGACCTGGGCCGCGAGGAGGCACCCGGCCACACCGGTCACGAACGAGGCGAGGGCGAACGCCCAGAGCTTGTAGAGGGTGATGTTGACGCCGGCGGCGAGCGCGGCCGGCTCGCTCTCGCGGATCGTCGCCCAGGCGCGGCCGGGCTTGCCGGCGACGTGCACGAGTGCGATCAGGAAGAGGATCGCGCAGACGATCACCGTGTAGCGGTAGTACGCGACGTCGCCGACCGCCCACGAGGGGCGTCGCACGGGCGGCGTGCTCGTCGTGAGCGTCCCCGCGGTCGAGGTGCCCTTGAACCCTCCGCCGCCGTTCGGGAAGTCGGTCACCGAGAGGACGATCGTGGTTGCGCCGGCGAACATCAGCGTGATCAGCGCCAGGTACAGGCCGGAGAGACGCAGCGCCGGCAGTCCGACGAGGACCCCGATCGCACACGTGATGCCGCCCGCGAGCAGCAGGAGCACCGGGAACGGGAGCGACGTCGCGTACGCGATGCGCGTCCCGATCCAGCAGCCGATGGTGAGCAGCGCCACCTGGCCGAGCGAGATCAGGCCGACGCGGCCGTAGAGGATGCCGAAGCCCAGAGCGACGACCGAGTAGATGGCGACGCTCGTGAACGTGGTGATCCAGTCCGCCCCGGCGGTGTGCGGGAGGACGAAGAGTGCGATTGCAAGCAGGCCGACGGCGACCGCCGCTCGCACGGCCACGCCGCGCTCGAGATACGCGCTCATAGGCTCAGTTCGCAGTCCTGGAGATCGTCACGACCCGGCGGCGCGACAGGTACAGAAGCGCCACGATCGCGAGCACGAACGGCGCTGCCGAACGGTAGGCGGAGACGCTCGTGTACGGGCTCAGGATCGATTGCGCGAGGCCGACCGTCAGACCGCCGAAGAACGTGACCCAGAGCGACCGGAGGCGGCCGATCAGGGCGGCGGCGAGTGCCGAGATGACGAGGAACGTCAGCGCCGAGTAGTCGAGCGAGGTGATCAGGTCGGGCAGGATAAGTCCCGCGGCGCCGCACGCGAGGCCCGATCCGAACCAGGCGGCCGCCTCGACCCTCCGCACCGGCACGCCCAGCATCGCGCTCGCCTCGCGGTCGTTCGCGAGCGCCCGCATCGCCGTGCCGAGGTTCGTCACGCGCAGGAAGATGGACACGCCGAGTGTGATCACAAATGCCAGGCAGATCGAGATGACCTGCGTCAGGCTCACGGTCGTCTTGAGGATCTCGTAGTGCGTGTTCGACGTGCCGAGCGGCAGGAAACGGGCGAACGCCCCGCCCGCCGGCGCGCGCCAGGCCATCAGTCCGAGCAGGATCAACGCGAGGCCGAGCGTGCCCATCATCTTCACGAGCGCGTCGCGGCGTGCGAAGGCGGGGCCGAACACCATGCCGTAGGCCAGGTTGACGACCCCGCCGAACACCACGCAGATCGTGTAGGCGAGCCAGTGCGGCCAGCCTGTGTGATTGACGATGTAGTAGGCGATCAGGGCGCCGGCGGCTCCGATGGCTCCGAACGCGACGTTCAGCACGCCGGTCGCGCGGTACAGCACGACCAGCCCGACGCCGGACAGCGCGTACACGCCGCCGAACGCCAGCCCGATGACGATGAACGGCTTGAGGAACTGCCATTCGACGCCGAACACGCTGAACGCGAGCACGCTGGTCATGCGGAGCCTCCGGGCACCCTGATCTTCACCATCTGTCTATTGGCCGTTCAGGTGGTACTTCTTCTCCCAGACGCGAGTCTGGGCGATTGCTGCGTCGACGGGCAGGAACTTCGTGCAGCCGCTCCGCACGACGACGTTCTTGTTCTTGTAGTCGACGATGATGTTCGTGTTGTTCGGGATGTGGTAGGCCAGGTTCCCGACGTACCACGGCTTGCAGAGGATGTCGGTCTTCTGGTTCTTCAGGCCCTTGACGGCGATGTTGTACGACTTCGCCGTGATCGCGCCCTTGATGCTGAGCAGGGCGTTGACCGCGAACTTCCCGTCGAGATAGCCCATCTGCGCGAACGCCTGCGGGGCGATCTTCGGGGCGTACTTGGCCAGCACCTTGAACATCAGGGCCGAGTCCGGGCCAACCTTGGGGTCGACGTTGGAGAACTCGTTGTCGATCCAGAGGTGGCCGTCGAAGGTCGGCGAGAACTGGCTCGACATCAGCGTGTTCGCGATCGGGGTCGACGACCCCCACAGGATCTTGTCGACGATCCCCTGCGCCTCAGCGGCCTTCATGAAGGCCGGCGCGGTGTCCGGGGTGAAGTCGATCAGGATGCCGCCTCCGTCACCTGCGAACTGGTACATCTGCAGCAGCTGCGAGGTGGCGTCGGTGACCGGCAGGTGGGTCGGGAAGATCTTGTACGGGATGCCCGCCGCCTTTGCGACGAGGGCGGGCCCACCGTCCGCGTACGCCGAGATCGTGTCCGGCGAGGCGATTGCGAGCTTCTTGGCGCCGGCCTTGATCAGCGCCTGCGCAGCGCCGACGTTGCTGTAGCGGGGGCCGGAGTTCACCTCGGCGAAAGACGGGGTGCTGTAGCACTCCGCCTGCACGCCGGCGCCGATCACGACGTACCCCTTGCTCTTGTAGTACTTCCAGTTCGTGCCGCACTCGGCGAAGCTCGTGTTGCCGACCACGCCCACGACCTTGTCGCTCTGGATGAGCTTGCGCGCGAGCGCTGCCTCCTGAGCCGGGTTGAGCTGTTCGTTGTAGAGGAAGTACTCGATCGGGTGGCCGTTGATGCCGCCGTTGTCGTTGACGCAGTCGAAGTACGCCGCGGCGGTCTTGCCGATCGTCGTGAAATCGACGCCCGGAATCAGCATGTCGATCCCGCCGAGCTTGATCGGTGTGCCCTTGGCCTTCTTGCCCGTGCCGGCGCCGCAGACGGCCTTCTTCGCGGAGGCGGTGCCCGAGCCGACCGGCCCTGCGCTGCCCGCCCACGAGACGGCCACTGTCAGTGCCAGCACGGCCACGATCGTGGACGCGACACCGACTTTGAATCTCATCGAACTCATCAGGTCTCCTCTTAGTCGCTAGCTTCGTAGGACCGAACCAGGAACCGCAGGCACGGCGGGACCTCCCGCAGCGCCTCCGATCAGGGTCTCGTCAAGTGCGTCCTCCTTGCGTCGGCTACCTCCTGGAGGGGCCCGCAGGTCCGCCCGGCGAGCTGCCTCGGCTCGCCGAACGAAGGTGCGGTGCGACATTCCGACCGTAATTCGGTCCACGCTGGGGAGTCAAGGCACGGAAGCGCCGCATGCATCGTCCGTTCGACGTCTGCCCTCCACACGCGCCCGATACTAGAACACTGTCTTGCCGAATGGAACAGCGTCCCAGCCAGTGGGACAGAGCGAGGCCGCCTAGCGGAGGAGCGCGCGGCCGACGACCGCCGCCTCGGCCCCTGCGCGGCCCAGCGCCTGCAGGTCGGCAGGCCCCCGCACGCCGCCGGCCGCAAGGACCCGCGCACCGGCGGCGACGGCGGCGCGGACGAGCTCGAGGTCCGGCCCGCCGAGCGTTCCGTCGCGGTCGATCGCCGTCACGAGGACGCGCCGCCCCGCCACGTGGGCGAGTGCGTCGGCGAAGGAGATCCCGGCCGACTCGGTCCACCCGGCCGCGCGCACGACACCGTCCTGCACGTCGAGGGCGAGGACGAGTGCCTCCTCGAGCTCGAACCAGGGGGCGGGGTCGGGCCACGCGGCGGTGCCCACGATCACGCGGTCGGCGCCCGCGTCGAGCAGCGCACGCGCGTCGGCCGGCTTGCGGATGCCTCCCGAGGCCTGGACGGGGAGCCCGACGGCGGCGACGTCGCTCACGAGCTGCGGCCGCACGCGGCCCGACCGGGCACCGTCCAGATCGACCAGGTGGATCCGGCGGGCGCCGGCGTCCGCCCAGCGGCGCGCGAGGGCCACGGGGTCGTCGGCGCGCTCGACGACGGAGTCGTAGCTCCCTCGGTGGAGCCGCACGGCCTCCGCGCCGAGCACGTCCACGGCGGGGATCACCTCGATTTGGCCGTCGAACCACATATGATCATGTTAGCGTGCTAACATGCGAAGCGATGACGGACCGGAGCCGACACCCATGGCGGACCAGGGAGATGCGAGATCTCTTCGACGCGATCCTCTCGCTGGAGTCCAGGCCGGAGACGGAGGCGTTCTTCCGGGACCTCTGCACGCTGTCGGAGCTGGAGGCGATGGCACACCGGTGGCAGGTGGCGCGGCTCTTGGAGCGCGGCCTGCCGTATCTGGAGATCGCCGAGAAGACGGGCGCGTCGACGACGACCGTGACGCGCGTGGCGCACTGGCTCCGGCACGGCGAGGGCGGCTATCGCACGGCGCTCGACCGCTCGGCCTCCTGAGGGTCGCCGTCCCGGCGAAGGGGCGGCTGCGCGACCCGTCGTTCCACCTGCTCGAGGATGCCGGGCTCGGCCCCGAGCAGCCCGGCGACCGGGCGCTCGCCTTCCCCTGCCGCAACGCACCGGTCGAGGTGCTCCTGGTGCGGGCGGCGGACGTGCCGGAGTACGTGCAGGACGGCGTCGTCGACTGCGGGATCACCGGCATCGACCTGGTGCGCGAGCGCGGCGCCGAAGTGCGCGAGCTGCTGCCGCTCGGTTTCGGCTCGTGCAGGCTCGAGGCCGCGGTGCCAGAGGAGTCGCAGGCTCGGTCGCTCGCCGAGCTCGCCGGCCTCTCCGTCGCGACCGTCTATCCGCACCTTGCCCAGGAGCTGCTGCCGGTCGACGTGACGCTGGTCGACGTGACGGGATCGGTCGAGATCGCACCGCGCCTGGGGCTGGCCGACGCGATCGTCGACCTCGTCTCGTCGGGCAACACGCTGCGCACGAACGGACTGCGCTCGCTCGGCGTGCTGCTCGAATCCGAGGCGGTGCTCGTCGCGCGCGACGAGGAGGTGGCGGCGCCGTTCGCCGCGATGCTGCGGGCGGTCGTCGAGGCGCGCCGCCACCGCTACCTGATGCTGAACGCGGCCGAGTCGGCACTGCCTGCGATCTGCAAGCTCGTCGCCCCGCGCACGCCGAGCGTGCTCCCGCTCGCAGAGAAGGGCATGGTCGCCGTCCATGCCCTCGTCCCCTCGGCGGAGATCTGGCGCCTGCTGCCTCAGCTCGAGGCCGCCGGCGCCACGTCGATCCTCATCGTCCCGGTTGAGCGGATGGCCGCGTGACCGTTGCTTCGGAGATCAAGGAGCGCGGCTACGCGGCGGTGCGGGAGTGGTCGGTCGAGCTGGACGGCGTCGAGCCGGCGCGTGCCGAGGCCTCCGGCGAGGTGCCCCGCGCAGCGCTCCTCGCGCTCGCCGACCGCGTCCGCCGCTGGCACGAGGCGCAACGGCCGGCCGACATCTCGCTGGAGGTCGAGCCGGGTGTGACGCTCGAGCGCCGCTGGGTGCCGCTCGACACGGTCGGCGTCTACGTCCCCCGCAATCTCATCTCGACGCTCGTCATGTGCGCCGTGCCGGCCCAGGTCGCGGGGGTGCGCCGGATCGTCGTCTGCACGCCGCCGCAGGGCGCCGGGCTCGTCGCCGCCGCCGCAGAGCTGCTCGGGCTCGGCGAGGTGTGGGCGCTCGGTGGACCGCAGGCGATCGGCTGGCTCGCCTACGTCGAGCGGGTCGACAAGATCGTCGGGCCCGGCAACCAGTATGTGAACGACGCGAAGCTGGAGGTCTCACGCGACGTGCCTATCGACCTCCCCGGTGGCCCCTCGGAGGTGGTCGTGGTCGGCGACGGCGACGCGCGGCTGATCGAGCTCGAGCTGGCCGCGCAGCGCGAGCATGGGCACGACGCCGTCTGCCGGAGCGTGGCGACGCTCGCGGAGGCGGAGGCGATCGCGCCCGAGCACCTGGTCCTGCTCGGCGGCGCCGAGGCGTCTGCGGGCGCCGTTCGCAACGCGGGCGCGGTGTTCGTCGGGCCGTGGTCGCCGGTCGCGGCGGGTGACTACGCGACCGGCGGGAACCACGTCCTGCCGACGAACGGCTGGGCGCGTTCGGTCGGCGGGCTCGGCCTCGAGACGTTCCTCAAGCCGGTGACGGTCCAGCGGCTCACCGAGGACGGCCTCGCGCGCCTGCTGCCGACGGTCGAGGCGCTCGCGGCGGCCGAGGGCATGCCGGCACACGCAGAGGCGGCCCGGAGATGAGGGCGCTCGCGCCCGGGTACCGGCCCTACGCCTTCGCGCTCCCGACCGGCGAGGTCGCGCGGCTGGCGGGCATCGACCCGTCGCAGGTGCTGCGCTTCGATCAGAACACGCCGCCGATCCCGCTTCCGTCGAGCCGGCCCGGAGCGATCGCGGGCGCGCTCGCACGGGTCAGCGGGTACCCCGCCGGCGGGTACGGCGAGCTGCGCCGTGCGATCGCGGAGTACGCCGGCGCGGAGCCCGAGAACGTCGTGCTCGGGGCGGGTGCCGACGACCTGATCCTGCTCTGTGCGCGAGCCTATGCCGGGCCCGGCGACACCATCTCCATCCCGGCCGCCCCGACCTACCCGCTCTTCCGAATCGCCGCGGAGCTCGCGGGCGCGGAGATCGGCGGCACCGACGCGGTGCTCACCTTCGCGTGCCGGCCCAACAACCCGACCGGCGAGCTCGGGTCGCTGCCTGTCGCCCGCCCGCTCGTCGTCGACGAGGCGTACTTCGAGTACAGCGGCGTGACCGCGCTCGACCTGCTCGACGACGGCGTGATCGTCCTGCGCACCTTCTCGAAGCTCTTCGGCCTTGCCGGCGCGCGCGTCGGGTACGCGCTCGCTGCGCGTGACACGGCGGACGAGCTCAACGCCCGCCAGGCGCCTGCCCCGGTCTCGACGCTCTCCGCCGAGCTCGCGGTCGCTGCGCTCGCAGAGCAACCCGACGCGGCACCGGTGCTCGAGGAGCGGGACCGGCTCGCGGCCGGCCTGCGCGCGCTCGGGCTCGCTCCGCTCGAGTCCCATGCGAACTTCCTCTACGTCCCGGTCGAGGACGGCCTGGCGTTGAACGACCGGCTGCTCCGGCAGGGCATGGTGGTGCGCGCCTACCCGGAGGCCGTCCGCGTGTCCGTGCTCGATGCAGCGGACGACGACCTGCTGGTCGAGGCGCTTGCGCGGGCACTCGAACGCCCGGCGCCGGTCGCTCCGGCCGGCCGACGGCGTGCCCGCACGCTGCGCGCCACCGCCGAGACCCGGATCGCCGTGCGCATCGCGCTCGACGGCGCGAGCCGTGTGCGCGTGTCCACCGGCGCGGGCCTCTACGATCACCTTCTCGAGCAGCTGGCCTTCCACGCCGGCTTCGACCTCCTCCTCGAAGGCGCCGGCGATCTCGAGACGGGCGACCATCACACCGCCGAGGACGCCTCACTCGCGCTCGGCGCTGCGCTCGACGCCGCCCTCGGCGACCGGCGTGGGATCGCCCGGTACGGCGACGCGGTCGTGCCGATGGACGACGCGCTCGCGCGGGCGGCAGTCGACCTCGGTGGGCGTCCGAACGCCGAGCTGAAGCTCGAGCTCGACCCCGGGATGGCGGCGCACATGCTCGCCAGCTTCGCGCAGGCCGCCCGCGCCTCGATCAACGTCGAGTCATCGGGTCGTGACGCGCACCATGTCGCCGAGGCCGCGTTCAAGGCCGTCGGCCGCGCACTGCGTGCGGCAGTCCGTCCCGAAGGCTCCGGCCTCCCGTCCACCAAGGGCCTCCTGTGAACGTTGCGATCTGTGAGTACGGGGCGGGCAACGTGCGCTCGGTCACGGTCGCCTTCGAGCGCCTCGGTGCCCGGATCGTCGGCTCCGTCTCCGACGCCGATCTTGCGGTGCTGCCCGGTGTCGGCTCGGCCGCTGCCGCGATGGCCGGACTGAGGTCCCGTGGGCACGACCTCGCTCTGCGCTCTCGGTTCGAGGCGAACCGGCCGATCCTCGGCATCTGCCTCGGGCTGCAGCTCGCGCTCGACGAGACGGAAGAGGACGGGGGCGTCCCGGGACTGGGGCTGATCGCCGGCCGCGCGACCCGCCTGCGCGAGGGCCGCGTGCCGCGCATGGGCTGGGCGGAGGTCGACGGCCGGGGCGCGTTCTACTTCGCGCACTCGTACGCGGCCGAGACGCCGTGCGCGACCGCGTGGTCGGAGGGTGTCGTCGCGGAGGCGCGCTCCGGCTCGTTCTTCGGCTGCCAGTTCCACCCGGAGAAGAGCGGCGAGCGCGGTGCGCGCTATCTCGAGGAGGCGTTGGAGCTGTGCCTCTCCCGCGCCTGATCCCGTGCCTCGACGTGGCCGGCGGCCGCGTCGTCAAGGGTGTTCGCTTTCAGGGCCTGCGCGACGTGGGGGATCCGGTCGAGCTCGGTGCGGCGTACTCGGATGCCGGGGCCGACGAGCTCGTGTTCCTCGACGTGAAGGCGACGCTCGAGGAGCGGGCGACCCTGGTCGCGCTCGTCGCCGAGATCGCCGACCGGCTCGCGATCCCGTTCACGGTGGGAGGCGGGGTGCGTCGTGCCGAGGACGGCGAGGAGCTTCTGGCGGCCGGAGCCGACAAGGTCGCCGTCAACTCCGCGGCGCTCGACCGCCCGGAGCTCGTGACCGAGCTCGCCTCGCGACTCGGGTCGCAGGCCGTCGTCGTCGCGATCGACTCCGAGCGGGGACGCGTGCGCTCGCGTGCGGGCACGACCGAGACCGGTCGCGGCGCCGTCGAATGGGCGCGCGAGGCCGCGGGCAGAGGCGCCGGCGAGATCCTCCTGACGTCGATCGACACGGACGGCACCCGCGCCGGGTACGACCTCGAGCTGACCGCGGCCGTCGCCGACGCGGTCGACCTGCCGGTGATCGCCTCCGGCGGTGCAGGTAACGCACAGCATGTCGCGGCGGCGTTCGATGTCGCGCAGGCCGCGCTGCTCGCCTCGATCCTGCACGAGGACCCCGACCGCCTCGCGTCGCTGCGCGGCGAGCTGCGCGAGCTGGGCGTGCCGCTGCGGTGACGCTGCGGCCCGCGATCGTGCAGGATGCGGCGACGGGCCGCGTGCTGATGCTGGCCTGGATGAACGACGAGGCCGAGCGGCTCACGCGCGAGACCGGCGAGGGCTGGTTCTGGAGCCGCTCACGGGAGCAGCTGTGGCGCAAGGGCGAGACGTCGGGAAACACGCTCGCCGTCGAGGAGCTGCGTGACGACTGCGACGGCGACGCGCTGCTCGTGAAAGTGACCCCGGCAGGCCCCGTCTGCCACACGAGCTCGCTGTCGTGCTTCGCACCGGCGCTCTGGCGGACGATCAGCGAGCGCGCGGCCGAACGGCCCGCGGGCTCGTACACGAGCGACCTGCTCGACGCCGGCGTCGGAGCGGTCGCGCGCAAGGTCGGAGAGGAGGCGGTCGAGCTGACGGTCGCCGCGCTCGACGAGAGCGACGAGCGCGTGGTCGAGGAGGCGGCCGATCTCGTCTACCACCTCTACGTGCTGCTCGCCGCACGCGGTCTCGACATCACCGCGGTCGAGGACGAGCTGCGCGCCCGCAGTTGAACCTGGTTCGGCGGAGCCGAACCAGGTTCACGAGTTTTGGGCCTAGACCCGCCTCGCCCCGACGTACCGGGAGCCGAAGTCCGAGAGGGCGGTGATCTTGACCACGTCGCCCGTCTGCGGTGCGTGCACCATCTCGCCGTTGCCGATGTAGATCCCGACGTGGCTGAGCCCGTCGAAGAAGACGAGGTCACCCGGCTGCAGCTGGTCGCGGGGGACGGGAGATCCGAAGCCGTACTGGCCCGCCGCGAAGTGCGGCAGCTGCACGCCGAGCTGCGCGTAGACGTACATCACGAGCCCCGAGCAGTCGAAGCCCGTGCTGGGCGAAGCGCCGCCCCACTGATAGGGGATGCCCAGGTAGCGCAGGGCGATCGACGCCGCAGCGGGGTGGCCGCCGGAGACCGGCGCGGACGGCGGTGGGGTGGGGGCCGTTGCGGCAGTCGTCGTCGAGCTCGTCGTCGTCGAGCTCGCGGTCGTGGTCGCCGGCGTCGGCGCGGCCGGGGTGGTGCTCGCCGCGGGCGACGGCTTCGTCCGGGCTGCAGCAGCGGCGGCAGCCGCGGCGGCGTCCTCGGCCCGCTGGGCCGCCTCCGCTCTCAGCTGCGCTTCCTGCCGCGCAAGCCGCGCGCGCGCGGCCGCGGCGGCGCGCGCCTGCTGTGCGGCTTCCTGCGCCTTCATCTGCACGATCTCCGACTGGATCGACGAGAGCAGCTGCCGCCGCTTCGCGAGCATCGCGCCGATGGTCGCGCGCTCGCCGTCGAGCTGCGCCAGGGTTGCGCGGCGCGACCGTTCCGCGTTCTGCAGGCGCTCGGTCGCAGCCGTCAATCGGTCCCGCGCGCGCACGGCGGCCGCGGCGACGTGCTGCTCGGCGGATGCAACGTCCCGCGTGTACTGCACCGCATTGATCACGTCCGAGAGCTTGGAGCTGCCGACGAGCAGCTGCATCAGGTCGGGGCTCTCGCCTTCGTAGATCATCACGAGCAGCCGCGCGGCGCGCCGTTGCGCAACCAGGCTCTGCTTCTGGGCGACCGAGAGCTGGGCGCGATTTGCAGCGAGCTGCTTCTCGGTGGTCGCGAGCTGGATCTTGGCGCCGTCCCACGCGTCGACGAGCGCGCCGAACCGCGTGTCGAGCGCGTTCACCTGTGCGAGCACCTTCGCGGCCTGCGCGTTCTTGGCCTGGATCGCGGCGGAGGGCGGAGCAGACGACCCGGAGGCCGCGTGAGCAAGCCCGACGAGCGCGAGCGCAAGGACGGCGGTGATTCGAGTCCGCACCCGACTGCCTTCGGCGGCGGGCGCCCCGCTCCTGTCTGTGGTCAGCATTTCGAGGCCACCGGCTCGCCGGCGAGGGAGACGCGCACATGCTCGCTGCGCGCGAGCGCAAGCAGCCGCGCGCGATAGGTGATCATGTCGCTGTGCAGCCAGTCGGCGTGCGTCTGACACCGCCACGGGGCAAAGCGCTCGCGGTGATATGGGCTGGTCAGGCTCTCCGCGTGACCGATCACATTCGGGAGCGAGATGTGGAAGCGGTGCATCAGCCAGAGCGTCAGCTGCAGCGAGGCGCGCATCTGCCGCGGATTCTCGAGGATCGACGCGTCGCTCGTGCCGACGTGCTCGATCCCGATCGCGGTCCAGTTGAGCCCGACGGTGTGCCGGCACATCGTCGTCAGCGGGACGAGCTGGTAGATCGTGCCGTCACGGTCGATCACGAAGTGCGCGCACGTTCCCGGCAGCTCCTGCAGCTCCGGGTCCGGTGCATCTGCTGCGAACGTGTTCCACGCCGACGAGAAGGTCGTGCCTGCCGTGTAGTGCTCGACGATCACGTGCGGCCGGACGAGCCGCCAGGTCCCGATGCCGTAGTGGCGCTCCGCGTAGTGCGCGGTCTCGGCGCGGCGCGCAGGCCCGAACGGGATCGGCTTCGAGACGATCGCAGGCCGCGGCGGGGCGGCGGCCGCGACGAGCAGTACGGCGAAGAGGACCCGCACCGGCCCGACGGTAGCGTCGATTCGCGCCTTCCGTCAGGCGGAGATGGCGTGAACCTTTTCGTTCTGATATATGGGACGGTGTCTTGACACATGGACAGTCGCCTGCGATGGCGTGGTGAAAGGAGACCTCCGTGACGAGCGTCCAGTCCGGCGTGCGTGAGTACCAGCAGTTCATCGGCGGTGATTGGACCGCCGGCGGAGGCGGCACCTTCGAGGACCGCGATCCGTTCACCGGCGACGTCGTGGCGCTCGCGCCCTCGGGCACACGTGCCGACGCGGCGCGCGCGATCGACGCGGCGAGCGAGGCCTTTCCTGCCTGGTCGCAGGCGGTCCCGGCGGAGCGGCAGCGGATCTTCCTGAAGGCCGCGGACGTGCTCGAGGGCCGACTCGAGGAGATCGTCCGCCTGCTCGCCTGCGAGACCGGCGCGAGCTTCGGCTTCGGGATGTTCCAGATGGGCTTCGTGCCCAACCTGCTCCGTCAGGCGGCGGCGCTCGCCTACGCCCCGGCGGGTCAGATCATTCCCTCGGACCATCCCGGCACGCTGGCGATGGGCTTGCGCAGGCCCGTGGGCGTTGTCGCGGCGATCGCACCGTGGAACGCGGCGCTGATCCTGTCGGCCCGTTCGATCGCCGCTCCCCTGGCGCTCGGCAACACGGTCGTGCTGAAGCCCTCCGAGCTGTCGCCCGTCGCCGGCGGCCTGATCTGGGGCGAGATCTTCGCAGAGGCGGGATTGCCGGCCGGCGTCCTGAACATCGTCACCCACGCGCCGGGCGAAGCAGCTCCGATCGGCGACGAGCTCGTCGAGAACAAGGCGGTGCGCCGGATCAACTTCACGGGCTCGACCGAGACCGGCCGCCGGCTGGCGGAGGCCTGCGGTCGGCAGCTCAAGCGCGTCGTGCTCGAGCTCGGCGGCCACAATCCCCTGATCGTGCTGGCCGACGCGGACCTCGACTATGCCGTGAACGCGTCGATCTTCGGCGCGTTCCTCCACCAGGGCCAGATCTGCATGTCCTCGCGCCGGATCTTCGTCGAGCGGCCCGTCGCAGACGAGTTCACGGGCCGGCTGGCGGCGAAGGCGAAGACGCTGAAGGCGGGCGACCCGAACGAGCACGACACGATCATCGGGCCGCTGATCAACGAGTCGGCGCTCTCGCTGGTCAAGGGACGTGTCGACGAGGCGGTCGCGAAGGGCGCGAAGCTGCTCGCGGGCGGCGAAGCGGTGGGGCCCTGCTACCAGGCGACCGTGCTCACCGACATTCCGGACGACGCCGACTTCGCGCACCACGAGACGTTCGGCCCGGTGGTCGCGGTCGAGACGGTCGACTCGGCGGAGGAGGCGGTCGCCCGTGCAAACGCAACGAGCTACGGCCTGAGTGCGGGCATCTTCACCGGCGACACCAATCGCGGGTTCGCGCTCGCGCAGCAGCTCGAGTCGGGAATCGCGCACGTCAACGACCAGTCGGTCGGCGACGAGCCGCAGATGCCGTTCGGAGGTGTCAAGGACTCGGGCTTCGGACGCTTCGGCGGCCAGGCTGTGATCGACGAGTTCACCGAGCTCCGGTGGATCACCGTGCAAGGAGGCGGCGGGCACCCGTTCCCCTTCTGAGCCTCGATGGCCGAGATCGCCACCCTGTCCGACGCGATTCGCGAGCTCGTCGCCGACGAGCACGTCGTCGCGCTCGAAGGGTTCACGCACCTCATCCCGCATGCCGCTGCGCACGAGCTGATCCGCCAGGGGCGGCGTGAGCTGACGCTCGTTCGGATGACGCCCGACGTCATCTACGACCAGCTGATCGGAATGGGCTGCGCGCGCAAGCTCGTGTTCTCGTGGGGCGGGAACCCCGGCGTCGGCTCGCTGCACCGTTTGCGGGACGCCGTCGAGAACGGGTGGCCGGCGCCGCTGGAGCTCGAGGAGCACTCGCACGCTGGGATGGCGGCCGCCTACGCGGCCGGGGCGGCGAATCTCCCGTTCGGAGTGCTTCGCGGCTACGGAGGCACCGACCTGGCCGAGCACACGCGCGTCGCGTTCATCGAGTGCCCGTTCACGGGCGAGCAGCTCGCGGCCGTCCCCGCTCATCGGCCCGACGTGGCGATCATCCACGCTCAGCAGGCCGACCGGCACGGCAATGTCCAGCTCTGGGGCATCACCGGCGTGCAGAAGGAGGTGGTGCTCGCAGCCCGGCACTCGATCGTCACCGTCGAGGAGATCGTCGACCGGCTCGAGCGCCGGCCCGGCTCCGTCGTCCTGCCGTCCTGGGTGATCGACGTGGTCGCCTGCGTCCCGCGCGGCGCGCATCCGTCCTATGCGCACGGCTACTACGAGCGCGACAACAAGTTCTACGTCGCCTGGGATGCGATCAGCCGCGACCGCGACACGTTCACGGCCTGGATGCGGGAGCACGTGCTCGAGGGCGTGCCGGTATGAGTACCGGGGCATCCGTATGAGTACCGAGGCAACCGGCGGCGTAGGCTCGACGGAGCCGCCCAGAAGCGCAGGTGCCGGCTTGGCCGGCGCCGGAGCGGGAAATTGGACGGCGGACGAGATGATGGCCGTGGCGGCTGCTCGTCGGTTGCCGAACGAGAGTGTGTGCTTCGTCGGCATCGGACTGCCGAGCGTTGCCGCCAACCTCGCGCGCCGCACGCATGCGCCGGGATGCGTGCTCGTGTACGAGAGCGGGACGATCGGCGCCAAGCCGACGACCTTGCCGCTGTCGATCGGAGACGGCGAGCTGGCCGAGACCGCCGACACGGTCGTATCGGTGCCGGAGATGTTCGCCTACTGGCTCCAGGGCGGGCGCATCGACGTCGGGTTCCTCGGGGCGGCGCAGATCGACCGGCACGCGAACCTGAACAGCACGGTGATCGGCGAGTACGAGACGCCGAAGGTCCGGCTGCCGGGCGGAGGCGGAGCGCCCGAGATTGCGACGTCGGTCTCGGAGGTCTTCGTGATGCTTCGCCAGTCTCGCCGCGCATTCGTCGACCGGCTCGACTTCAAGACGAGTCGCGGCGATCGTGTCCGGGTGGTGGTCACCGACCTGGGGATCCTCGAGCTCCGCGACGGAGAGCTCGAGCTGGTGCGCGTGCACCCGGGCGTCTCCGTCGACGACGCGCGCGACGCGACCGGCTGGGAGCTGAGGGTCGCTCCGGACCTCGACGAGACCGAGCCGCCGTCGCGCACGGAGCTCGCTGCGCTGCGCGCCCTCGAGACGAAAGGGCGCGAGTGACGGACGAGTCCCCGATCGTGCTGCCGGACGACCCCTCGTTCGGCGACGAGGTCCAGGTCGACTACCCCGGGTACCGCTCCACGCGGCTGCGCGCCCCGAAGCGGCCGCTCGTCACCCTGCCCGAGCCGGCGCACCCGGCCGGCGGGCCGGTGTTCGGGGACGAGACCGTGTCGGAGCTCGACCACGACCTGACGCAGCAGCACGACGGCGAGCCGCTCGGCGAGCGCATCATCGTCGCCGGGCGTGTGCTCGACGAGGACGGCAAGCCCGTCCGCAACGCGCTCGTCGAGGTCTGGCAGGCGAATGCCGGGGGCCGCTACAAGCATCACGTCGACCAGCATCCCGCGCCGCTCGATCCCAACTTCTCGGGCGCCGGTCGCTGTCTCACAGACGACGACGGCAACTATCGCTTCATCACCGTCAAGCCCGGGGCCTACCCGTGGGGGAACCACGAGAATGCGTGGCGCCCCGCCCACATCCACTTCTCGATCTTCGGCCGCGCGTTCACGCAGCGGCTGGTCACGCAGATGTACTTCCCCGGCGATCCGCTCTTCCGGTTCGACCCGATCTTCAACGCGGTCCGCAACCCCGCGGCGCGGGCGCTGCTCGTCTCGGAGTTCGATCTGGACAGCACGAAGCCGGACTGGGCGCTCGCCTTCCGCTGGAACATCGTGCTCGGCCACGGCGGCAGCGGCACCACGCCGCTCGAGGAGGGCGACGGGTGACCCTGCCGCCGACCCCGTCGCAGACCGTGGGGCCGTACTACACGATCGGCCTCTGCCGGCGGGTCGAGAACGAGCTCGTTCCGCGCGGCGATCCCGCGGCGATCCCGCTGACGGGCCGGCTGCTGGACGGCGACGGCGCGCCGATCGTCGACGGGATGATCGAGGCATGGGATGCGGCCGGCGGCCGCTGGGGGCGCAGCCCGACCGACGACGAGGGCCGGTTCTCGTTCGTGATCGCGAAGCCGGACGCCTCCGGGAACGGCGCGCCGCACCTCGACGTCTACGTCTTCGCCCGCGGTCTGCTGAAGCATCAGCTCACCCGCGTGTACTTCCCGGACGAGGCCGAGGCGAACGCCTCGGATCCCGTGCTGTCCTCGCTGCCGGAGGCAGATCGGGCGGTCCTCGTCGCGGAGCAGGAAGATGGTGCCGTGCGCTTCGACATTCGAATGCAGGGCGAGCGGCAGACCGTCTTCTTCTCGCTGTGAGCCCGTTCTCGGCGATGTTCGTGCCGGACGAGCTGGCCGATGCCCTGTCGGACCGGGCGTGGCTCCGCGCGATGCTCGAGGCCGAAGGTGCGCTTGCGCGCGCCGAAGCGCGGGCGGGCGTGATCTCCGACGAGGCCGCGGCCGCCGTCGCCGCCGCGTGCGATCCATCGCTGTACGACCCGGACGAGCTGGCGGTGGAGGGCCGCGCCGCCGCCAACCCGGCCGAGCCGCTCGTGCGTGCGCTCCGCGCGAGGATCGGCAAGGAGCAGGCAGCCTTCGTCCATCGAGGCGCGACCAGCCAGGACATCGTCGACACCGCGGCCGTGCTCGTCGCGCGGCATGCTGCGACGCTGATCGGCGCCGAGCTCCGCGGGGCGGCGGACGAGTGCGCGCGGCTCGCGGACGTGCACCGGGTCACCGTGATGGCCTCGCGCACCTTGCTGCAGCAGGCGGTGCCGACGACGTTCGGGCTCAAGGCGGCCGGCTGGCTCGTGGGGCTCGTCGAGGCAAGAGGCCGCCTCGCGACGAGTGCGGCGTCGCTGCCCGCACAGCTCGGAGGCGCAGGCGGGACGCTCGCCGCGCTCGGGGACCGTGGCGTCGAGGTGCACTCGCTCTACGCCGAGGAGCTCGGGCTCCGCGAGCCTGTACTGCCCTGGCACACGATCAGGGCGCCGATTGCCGACCTCGCGGGCGCGCTTGCCGGCGCGGCGGGTGCAGCGGCGAAGATCGGCGGCGACATCGTCCTGCTCGCGCAGACCGAGGTGGGAGAGGTGGCCGAGCGCGAGTCGGGCGGGTCCTCGACCATGCCGCACAAGCGCAATCCGGTCGGCGCCGTGCTGGCGATCGCCTGCGAGCGGCACAGCCGTGCCAATGCCGCGATCCTCCTGGAGAGCATCGTGCAGGAGCACGAGCGCGCCGCCGGCGCCTGGCAGGCCGAGTGGCACGCGCTCTCGACCGCGCTTGCGGCGACCGGCGGTGCGGCGGCTGCGGTGCGGCGGTCGCTCACCGGTCTGCAGGTGGACGGAGAACGGATGCGTGCCAACATCGACCCGGCGACGCTTGCGGAGGCCGCGCGCTTCGGCTTCACCGTCGAGGGCCCCGAGGACTACCTCGGCTCCGCCGCGGCGTTCGTCGACCGCGCGCTGGCGTTGCACCGCGAATGAGCGGCACCGTCGTTCTGTGCGGCTCGCTGGGCTCGGTCGAGCTCGGTCTGGGACCCGCAGACGGGTGCGCTCGCCGGTCGCCGCGTCGTGCGGATCGATCATCCCGGCCACGGCGCTGCCCCGCTCGCCGAGATCCGGGATGTCGGCGACCTCGCCGCGCTCGTGCCCGCTCTCATCGGCGACGAGACGTTCTCGTTCGTCGGCCTCTCGCTCGGCGGTGCCGTCGGGATGCAGCTGGCGCTGACCGCGCCGGAGCGCCTGGAGCGGCTCGTGCTCGCGTCCACGGCCGCGCGGTTCGGGGAGCCGGGGCAGTGGCGGGAGAGGGCGGCGCTCGTGCGGGCCGAAGGCCTCGCCGCGATCGCCGATGCCGTGCTCGCGCGGTGGTTCACACCGGGGTTCGCCGATGTCGGCCGGTACCGCGACATGCTGCTCTCCGTGGATCCGGAGGGGTATGCCCGCTGCTGCGACGCGCTGGCCGGCTGGGACGTTCGCGGCGCTCTCGGCGACGTTCGCGCCCCGACCCTGGTGATCGCCGGAGCGGACGATCCGTCGACTCCGCCCGACACGGTCGAGCAGGTCTCCGCGGAGATCCCCGGCGCGCGATTCGAGGTGATCCAGCAGGCTGCGCACATCGCGAGCGTGGAGCAGGCCGGCGTCTTCAACCGACTGATCGAGGAGCATCTGTGAGCTACGACGAGGGGATGAGGGTTCGGCGCGAGGTCCTCGGCGATGAGCACGTGGACGCCGCGAACGAACGGATGACCGGGTTCACCGCCGACTTCCAGGATCTGATCACGCGGTACGCGTGGGGGGAGATCTGGGCCCGGCCCGGGCTCGACCGCAAGACCAGAAGCGCGATCACGCTGACCGCCTTGATCGCGCTCAATCACCACGACGAGCTCGCGATGCACGTCCGCGCCGCCCGGCGCAACGGCTTGACGCCCGACGAGATCAAGGAGGTGCTCCTGCAGTCGGCCGTCTACTGCGGCGTGCCGGCCGCCAACCGCGCGTTCGCGATCGCCCAGCAGGTGCTCGACGAACCGTGACCCGTCAACGCACGCATGTCGCAATCATCGGCGCCGGCCCGGCCGGGCTCATCCTCGCGGCGCTGCTTCATCGCGCCGGGATCGAGTCCGTCGTGCTCGAGGACCGCAGCCGGGAGTACGTCGAGGCGCGCGTCCGGGCCGGAGTGCTCGAGCAGGGGACGGTTGATCTGCTCGAACGCGCCGGGACCGCTGAGCGCCTGCACGCCGAGGCGATCGTCCACGGCGGCATTCACCTCCAGTTCGACGGCGGGCGGCACCACGTGCCGATGAGCGAGCTGACCGGCGGGCGCAGCATCGTCATCTACGGTCAGACGGAGGTCGTCAAGGATCTGATCGCGGCCCGGATCGAGGACGGCCTGCCGCTGCTCTTCGACGTTGACGGGGTGAGCGTGCACGGCTTCGAGGGCGATGAGCCGTACGTCCGCTTCGAGCACGGCGGGGAGGAGCAGCGACTCGACTGCGACGTGATCGCCGGCTGTGACGGATTCCATGGCATCTGCCGGCCGGCGATCCAGACCGCCCTGCGCACGTTCACGCGCGAGTACCCCTACGGCTGGCTCGGGATCCTCGCCGACGTCGCACCGTCGAGCGAGGAGCTCGTCTACGCGAATCATCCCCGCGGATTTGCGCTGCTCAGCCTGCGATCTCCGACTCGAAGCAGGCTGTACATCCAGTGCGCTCCCGACGAAGACCTCTCGAACTGGCCGGACGAGCGGATCTGGGAGGAGCTGCAGGCGCGGACCGAGCTGGCCGGCTGGACGCTCCACGAGGGGCCTGTGCGCGAGAAGGGCGTCACCGGGATGCGGAGCTTCGTCACCGAGCCGATGCAGCACGGGCGTCTCTTCCTCGCCGGCGATGCTGCACACATCGTGCCGCCGACCGGTGCGAAGGGGCTCAACCTCGCGGCGCACGATGTCCGTGTCCTGGCCGACGCGCTCATCGAGTGGTACGTCGGCGGCAGCCGCGACGGCCTCGACGCGTACTCGGTCACCTGCCTGAGGCGCGTCTGGCGGGCCGAGCACTTCTCCTGGTGGATGACGTCCATGCTCCACAACACACCGGGCGCGGACGAGTTCGACCGGAAGCTGCAGCTCTCGCAGCTGCGCTACGTGACCACGTCGACCGCGGCCGCGACGAGCCTCGCGGAGAATTACGTCGGGCTCGAACGCGTCTGAACGAGGAGGAGCATGAGCATCAGTAGGACGAATCGGTTCGCCGGCTCAGAGGAGGTGTCGAGATGACGGTCCGCGAAGCGACGTTCGACTTCCTGCGGCGGCGCGGGCTCACGGACATCTTCTCGAACCCGGGCTCGACGGAGATCCCGTTCCTCACGGGGCTGCCCGACGATCTGAACTTCGTGCTCGGCCTGCACGAGGGGTCGGTTGTGAGCATGGCGAGCGGCTTCGCCCTGGCGCGACGGCGGCCGTCGTTCGCGCTGCTGCACACGACCCCCGGCTTCGGCAACGCGGTCAACGCCATCGCGACGTCGCGCGTCAACCGCACGCCCATCGTGATCGCGATCGGCCAGCAGGATCGCCGGCACATCGCGTTCGAGCCGTTTCTCTCCGGACGCCTCGCAGGGCTCGCGGGCGACTATCCCGTCTGGCTCTCCGAGCCGTCCCGCGCACAGGATGTGCCCGGCGCGCTCGAGCGCGCCTACCACGAAGCGGAGACCCATCGCGGGCCGGCGATCGTGATCGTGCCGATGGGCGACTGGCTCGAGGAGGCCGGCGAGCCGCACGAGGTCGCCGCACCCCAGCGTGTGCTCCGCCCCGGTGCGGTGGGCGACGAGCCGGTCGCCGCCCTGGCCGACCTGCTCGCCCGCTCGGCGCGGCCGGCGCTCGTCGCCGGCGCCCGGCTCGACACGCCCGAGCGCTGGGCGGCCGTCGTGGCGCTGGCGGAGCGGCTCGGCGCTCCGGTCTACCAGGAGCCGTTCAGCGGTCAGGCCGGCTTCCCGCAGGATCACCCGCAGTGGGCGGGCCCGCTCCCGTTCCTCCGTCCACCGTTGCGCGGCGTGCTCGAGCCCTACGACCTCGTGCTCGCCGTCGGAGCGCCGGTGTTCCGGCAGAGCTCGTACGAGCCGGGGCCGTTCGTGCGCGAGGGAACCGTGCTCGCCGTCGTCACCGACGATGCGGACGAGGTGCACCGGAGCCCCGCGGAGCTCGCGATCCTCGCCGCGCCGGACCTCGTCTGTGCTGCGCTCGCAGCGCGGGTGCCCCAGCGGGCCAAGCCCGAACAGGCGCTCTTCCGGCGGCCAGATCCGCCGCCCGCCGGTGCGCCGCTCAGCGCGGGCCATGTTCTGCAGGCGCTCGGCGACCGGCTCCCGCCGGACGCGGTGGTCGTCGAAGAGTGCCCGTCGAACCGCGACGAGCTGATGCTGCGCCTGTCGGCCCGGCAGCCGCTCGGCATGGTCAGCCCGGCGATGGGCGGCCTCGGCTGGGGCCTGCCGGCGTCGGTCGGCCTGCGGATGGGCCTGCCCGGCCGCCCCGTCGTGGCGGTGCTCGGGGACGGGTCGACCGTCTTCGGCATCCAGGGCCTCTGGAGCGCGGCGCGCTACGGGGTCGGCCCATTGCTCGTCGTGCTCAAGAACGGCGGGTACCGGATCATGGACCAGCTCGCCGCACGGCAGGGCGGGCCGCCCGCGTGGCCGTCGTTCGGCGCAGTCGACATCGCGTCGATCTCCGAGGCGTTCGGGTGTGAGGCGCGGCGGATCGACGCGCTCGACGTGCTCGAGGCGACGCTCGACGAGGTCGTGCCCGGTCTGCGCGACCGCACCTCGCCGCTCCTGCTGGAGGTCGCGGTCGAGCCCGAGTCGTCCGCGCCCGAGTCGTCCTAGCTGTTCGCGCGGCCGTAGCCGATGCGGGCGGAGATCTCCGCGGCGGTCTGCTTCAGCTGGGGCCCGAGGTGCGCCACGAGGGAGTCGAGCGAGACCGTCGTCCGGTGCACCGCGAGGTTGATCGCTGCGACGACCTCGCCGGTCTGCGAGCGCACCGGCGCGGCGATCGACCGCAGGCCGTAGGCGAGCTCCTCGTTGTTGACCGCCAGGCCGGCGAGCCGCACGCGGTCGAGCTCGGCGACGAGCTCGGCGAGATCGGTCAGCGCGTTGGGCCCGCGCTGCGTGAACTGCACCTGCTCGAGCACCTGCCTCTGCTGGTCGGCTTCCAGTCCGGCGAGGAGCACCTTGCCCATCGACGTGCAGTACGCGGGCAGACGCGAGCCGATGTGCAGGTTCAGGTCGATGTCCCGCTGGCCGCTCTGAGAGGTGCGGCACCGTTCGATGTAGACGATGTCGGCCCCGTCGAGCACCGCCATGTTGACGGTGCGTCCGGTCTCGTCGCTCAGCGCCTGAAGGTGGGGGACGGCGACCTCGCGGAGGTCCATCGAGTTGATCGCCGAGAACCCGAGGTCGAGCACGCGCGGCCCGAGCCGGTACTTCCTCGTGCCCGGATCCTGCTGGAGGTACCCCAGCGCTGCGAGGGTCGAGATGTAGCGGTGGGTGGTGGAGCGGCTGAGGCCGACCTCGCGGGCGAGATCGCTGACGCCGAGGAGCGGGCTGTCGGAACGAAACGACGAGAGGATCGCGAGACCGCGCTCGAGGGACTGCGAGTAGGTGCCGCTGCGGGCTTCCGTCTCCACAGCGGATGTTCTAGCCCGTGGAACGCTGTTCCGCCAGGGGGAAGGCTCGCGGGGGCCGAAAACGGCGCCCCCGCGAGCCGATGCGCGGGCCTTGCTAGATGTGGGTGCTCGGAACCGTCTGCGGCCCGGAGCCCGAACCGGAGCCGGAGCCCGGGGGCGAAGCGCCGCCGTAGCCGCCCGGCCTGCCGAAGCCGTCTGGCCGGCCGAAGCCGCCGCGGCTGGGGCGGAGGCCGTTGACCATGTTCGTGATGCGGCTCTTGAGCATCGCCGTGAACTGGTCCGCCTGCGCCTGGGTGAGCGTGCCGGCGGTGACGGCGGCTGCGAGCTGCTTCTGCCTCGCGGCGACGAGCGCGTCGATCAGGCCGGAGGAGGACTTGCCGCTCGTCGCGTTCGCGATCTGGGCGAGTGTCTTCCCGGACTGGAGATCGGTCTGGAGCTCGCTCTGGCTGAGGCCGAGATACGTCGCTGCCGTGGCGAGCTCGTCCCCGCGGCCGAATCTGCCGCCGAAGCCGAAGCCGCGTCCGTTCCGGCCGGGTGCCGTGCCCTGCGACGGTGCAGAGGAGCCGGCAGAAGGCCCGCCGCGGACGGCGGCCTTCGAGCCGTGGACCTTCCCGGCTGCGAAGGCGCCGCCGGCGGCGACGAGCGCGACCGCGGTGATCGCGATCGCGCCGATCTTCGTGTTCCTGGATGCGGTCATGCTCCCAGGGTGGCTGCTCTTCCTAAGAAAGGCTTGTGAGTTCCCTACGAATGTCGTGTCGCGCGGTAGAGGGACACCGCGAGGACGAGGGCGACCGCAGGTGGGAGAAGCCACCAGGATTCGAGCAGGGCGGTGAGGGTGAGCGCGACCGCGACACCCGCCGCGGCCAGCCAGTCGTCGCCGACGATGAAGTTCCACCAGAACCTGCCGAACGAGGCGACCGCGCTCATGCCGTCGCCCAGCGGCCGCGGCGCTGGCGCAGCAGCGAGACGAGGGTCAGCGACCAGAGGACGACGAAGGCGAGCACGCCGAGAATCGCCGCGTCGCCACCGGGCCAGTCGGCTCCGGCCCCTTCGGCCGACCAGAAGATCCCGAAGGTCGTCAGCATGATCCCGACCGCGAACTTCATCGTGTTCTCCGGCACGCGGGCGAGCGGTGCGCGCGCCAGCACACCGACGAGCGCGACCAGGAGGACCGCCACCGCCGCGCCGGCGGCGGCGAGCGGGATCGACCCCTGGGTGCTCCCGAAGGTCAGGACGATGAAGGCCACTTCGAGCCCCTCGAGGAACACGCCCTTGTAGGAGAGCGTGAAGCCGTACCAGTCGATCCCCGCTCGTTCGTCGCGTGGCGCGCTCTCGGCCTCGCGCAGTTCGCGGGCGAAGATCTCATCCTCGTCGTGCAGCGGCTTGTAGCCGCTCGACCGCAGGATCGCCTTGCGCAGCCATTGCAGGCCGAAGACGAGCAGCAACGCCCCGACGACGAGGCGGAGCGCGTTCAGCGGCACGAGCGCCAGTGCCGGGCCGAGGGCCGCGACGACCACGGCGAGGGTCAGCCCCGCCGCCGCGACACCGGTCAGCGACGACCGCCAGCCGCGTGTGAGCCCGGCGGCGAGGACGATCGTCAGCGCCTCCACCATCTCGACCGCGCTGGCGAGGAACGACGACAGGACGAGCAGAACGGCGCTCATGCAGGAGGTTGTACCCGCACGGCGCCCGGCGACGCGCCGGCGCTAGGCCATCGGAACGCTGGCCCGCAACGAGCTCCCGATCCGGTCGAGGATCTCGGTGAGGCTCGCACCGGTCGCGGTGATGCCGTGGTTCGTCAGGCCGATCACCGCATGGGCCGGATCCGGTTCGGCGGCGAGCGCCTCCGAGACGCTGATCGCCAGCTCCTCGGTCCCGCACGGGTAGTTGAACTCGGTGGTCGGGATCCCGTCCAGCCACGCATGCACGTGGAGGATCGCGCCGATGTCGGGATGGGCCTGGTAGATCATCCAGTGCTCGATCGCGTCGACGGAGACCCGGCGCGGATCTGCGTCGGGCGGAACGCTGAGGACGATGACGCCGCGGGCTGCGTCGTAGTCGCTGACGAGGAGGATGTCTCGGCCGGGCTCGGCGAGCTTCGACTTGTCGACTCCGGATGCGCTCATCCAGAAGCGTCGCGCGTCCTTGCGTGCCGACAGGTTGCCGTACGAGAGGCCGCCGATGCCGTAGAGGCGCTTGACGTGCCGCAGGTCGCGATCGTCGAGCAGGTCGTCGATCGGGAAGGGTGCCGGCAGGAGGCCGAGCTCGTCGATCCGCGCGCCCGCGAGCTGGATCTCTTCGGTGTGCGCGTCGCCCTCCCAGAGGTCGGGCTCGAGGTCGCGGCGGAAGTCGTTCTCGATCACGAGCCGCGCGGTGGCGAGCGGGAGCAGCCGGTCGAGGACCGCGGTGGCGAGTGAGGTGCCGCTCGCCCGGTACGTGCCGCGCTCCATCGTCGTGAACCACACGGCGTCGCCCGTGTGCGCGAGCACGATGTTCGCGAGCGAGCGCACGAGGAGCGGATAGCTCGTCTCGATGATCGAGGGGCCGTCGACGGGGGCGTCGTACAGGGTCGCGGCGTAGGTTCCGCGCGCATGGCGCCGGAACGGCCTCGGCTGCTCCGTGTCGACGAGGTTGAGGACGAGCTTCGCGTCGTCCGGGTCCTCGACCCGCGTCCAGCCGCGGCCACGCAGTTCGGAGTCGAGCTGGTCGCACAGAGCCGACAGCGACGGGGACAGCGCTCGTGCGATCACGAAGGTAAAGGTCATCCTCGCCAGGGTGTCGCGGCGCCGGACGAGGCGCATCCGAAGGAACTACCTAACGGCCGCCGTCGACCTCGGCCCTCGGCAGGAACCGCCCGAACGAGTCGCGCGCAAGGGTCGTCCTCCGGCCGGGCTGGCCGCCGCGCGCCCGCACCCGGTAGCCGTGCTCCTCGTACATCCGCGAGGCGCTGCCGTACATCCGGCGGATTGTCGCGTGGCTCGGCAGCTCGGCGACGCCCGCCCGGAGCTCCCGTACGGTGGGCGTGCGCAGGTGCCGGCAGTGGTAGCGGTCGAGGGCGTAGGCGACCAGCTCCTTGGTCCAGCGGCCGCCGGCGTTCGACCAGTTGATCCGTGTTCGCTTCACTTCGAAAAAGAGAGTAACGGGTCGGGCTTGCGGCTGTCAGGGCGATCCTTTACTCTTTGAAGCGATGAGCGCGCCGGCCTCCTTTACGAAGATCGTGGTCAAGTCGCGCCCGACAAAGCGCTAGCCGGCCCTGCAACCCCCTCGCCCCGCCGGACTAGCCAACAGTCAGGCGGGGAGTAGGGCCGGTGAGGAAGCAAGGCCTCTACGACCCTGCGTTCGAGCACGACGCCTGCGGCGTCGCGTTCGTGGCGCGGCTGGACGGGACGCGCAGCCACGAGCCGATCGCGCAGGCCCTGCGCGCGCTCGAGCATCTCGAGCACCGGGGGGCGGCCGGCGCGGACGCCGAGACCGGTGACGGAGCGGGCATCCTCGTTCAGCTGCCCGATGCCTTCCTGCGCGCCACGGCCGGCTTCGAGCTGCCGCCGCAGGGCCGCTACGGCGTCGCCGTGTGCTTCCTGCCGCAGGAGGAGCTCCGGCGGCGCGAGCTCGAGCAGCTGCTGGAGCGCACGGTGGCCGCCGAGGGGCAGGTCGTGCTCGGTTGGCGCGACATCCCGGTCGACCGGGGCCGGGCGGGGGCGCACGCCGGCCTGTTCGCTCCGCTCATGCGCCAGCTCTTCGTCGGTGCGGCGGACGAGCTCGACGGCGACCTGCTTGCGTTCGAGCGCAAGCTCTACGTGATCAGGCGGGTGGCAGAACGCGCGGCCGGCCCGGACCTCGTGATCCCGAGCTTCTCCGCCAGAACGCTGGTCTACAAAGGGATGTTGACCGCACCACAGCTGGGGCGATACTTCCCCGACCTGGCCGACGAGCGGATGGCGAGCGCGCTCGCGCTCGTGCACTCACGCTTCTCGACGAACACCTTCCCGAGCTGGGAGCTCGCGCACCCGTATCGGATGATCGCGCACAACGGCGAGATCAACACGCTGCGCGGGAACGTCAACTGGATCCGTGCGCGCGAGTCGCAGCTCGCCTCGGAGCTCTTCGGCAGCGACATCGAGAAGCTCGTGCCCGTCATCCGCCCCGCGGGCTCCGACACCGCCGTCTTCGACAACGTGCTCGAGCTGCTCGTGCTGTCCGGGCGGTCGCTGCCGCACGCCCTGATGATGATGGTGCCCGAGGCCTACAGCGGCCGTGCCGACGTCTCCGACGAGCTGCGCGGCTTCTACCGGTTCCACGAATGCCTGACCGAGGCGTGGGACGGCCCCGCCGCGATCGCGTTCACCGACGGGACCGTGATCGGCGCGACGCTCGACCGGAACGGCCTGCGGCCGGGGCGCTGGCTCGAGACGACGGACGGCTGGGTCGTGCTGGCGTCCGAGGCCGGAGTGCTCGACATCCCGGCCGAGCGCATCCTGCGCAAGGGGCGCCTGCAGCCGGGGAAGCTCTTCCTCGTCGACCTCGAGCAGGGCCGGATCGTCCCCGATTCGGAGGTCAAGGCCGAGGTCGCGGCGCGCCGGCCCTACGGCGACTGGTTCGAGCGCGAGCACGTGCGGCTCGCCGACCTGCCCGCGCGCCGGCCGGTCCGTGCCGCCGGCGAGCCGGTGCGGCGCCTGCAGCTGGCGTTCGGCTACACGCAGGAGGACATGAAGGTGATGCTCGCCCCGCTCGCGGTCAACGGCGAAGAGGCGATCGGGTCGATGGGCAACGACACGCCGCTCGCCGTGCTGTCCGACCGGCGGCCGCTCATGTACTCGTACTTCAAGCAGCTCTTCGCCCAGGTCACCAACCCGCCGATCGATCCGATCCGGGAAGCGGTCGTGATGAGCGTCCAGTCGCTCGTCGGCTCGGAGCGCAACCTGCTCGACGAGACGCCCGAGCATGCACGCCAGCTCGTGATCGACAACCCGATCCTGCGCGACGAGGAGCTGGAGCGGCTCAGGCAGGTCGACTCGGAGGTCTTCAAGGCGCACACGATCGACTTCACCTGGCCGGTCGCCGAGGGCGTCGACGGGCTCGAGCCGGCGATCGAGCGCATCTGCGCCGAGGCCGACGCGGCGCTCGCGGCTGGAGCCAACATCCTGATCGTCTCCGACCGGCTGGTCGGGCCCGAGCGCGTCGCGATGCCGTCGCTGCTCGCGGTCGGCGCGATCCACCATCACCTCGTGCGCGCAGGAACGCGCCTGCAGGCGGGGCTCGTGGTCGAGTCCGGCGAGCCGCGCAGCGTGCAGAGCGTCGCCGTGCTGATCGGCTACGGCGCAGCCGCCGTCAATCCGTACCTGATGCTCGCGACGATCGGACAGCTCGTCGCGGAGGGACGGCTGGACATGCGGGCCGAGGATGCGGAGGAGCGCGCGCTGAAAGCAGTCGGCAAGGGACTGCTGAAGACGATCTCGAAGATGGGCATCTCGGCGCTCTCGTCGTACTGCGGCGCCCAGGTCTTCGAGGCCGTCGGCCTCTCGCCCGAGCTGATCGACCGGCACTTCACCGGGACCCCGTCGCGCATCGGCGGCATCGGCACGCGGGAGCTCGCGGAAGGCGCGCTCGTCCGGCACGCGCGCGCGTACCCGGGCAGCGCGGGCGAGCTGCTGCCCGTCGTCGGCCTGTACGCGTGGCGGCGCGACGGAGAGCACCACCAGTGGAACCCGGAGACGATCGCGCTTCTCCAGCACGCCGTGCGAGGCGGCGGGCGCGCGACGTACAAGGAGTTCGCCGCGCTCGTCAACGACGACTCGGCGCGCCGCTCGACCCTGCGCGGCCTGCTGCGCTTCCGCGACCGGGAGCCGATCCCGCTCGACGACGTGGAGCCGGCAGCCGAGATCGTGAAGCGCTTCTCCACCGGTGCGATGTCGCTCGGGTCGCTCTCGCGTGAGGCGCACGAGACGCTCGCCGTGGCGATGAACCGGATCGGCGGCCGTTCGAACACCGGTGAGGGCGGCGAGGACCCCGCGCGGTACCTCGACGACCGCCGGTCGAAGATCAAGCAGGTGGCGTCGGGCCGGTTCGGGGTGAACATCGACTACCTGACGAACGCCGACGAGCTCCAGATCAAGATGGCGCAGGGCGCGAAGCCCGGCGAGGGAGGCCAGCTGCCGGGCCACAAGGTCGACCCGTACATCGCCGGCGTGCGCCTGACCACGCCGGGCGTCGGGCTGATCTCGCCGCCGCCGCACCACGACATCTACTCGATCGAGGACCTGAAGCAGCTGATCTACGACCTGCGCTGCGCGAACCCGGATGCCCGCATCTCGGTGAAGCTCGTGGCCGAGGTCGGCGTGGGCACTGTTGCCGCAGGCGTCGCCAAGTGCAACGCCGACCACATCCTGATCTCGGGCCACGACGGCGGCACGGGCGCGTCGCCGATCTCGTCGATCCTCCACGCCGGCGTGCCGTGGGAGATCGGCCTCGCCGAGACGCAGCAGACCCTGGTGCTGAACGACCTCCGCTCGCGCGTCTGGGTGCAGACCGACGGGCAGCTGAAAACCGGCCGCGACGTCGTCATCGCCGCGCTGCTCGGCGCCGATGAGATGGGCTTCGCGACGGCTCCCCTGATCGCGACCGGGTGCGTGATGATGCGCGCCTGCCATCTGAACACGTGCCCGGTTGGCATCGCGACCCAGGATCCGGAGCTGCGGAAGCGCTTCCGTGGGCAGCCCGAGCATGTGATCGAGTTCCTCTTCCACGTGGCCGAGGATGTGCGCGAGCTGATGGCCTCCCTCGGGGTCGCGCGGTTCGAGGACCTCGTCGGCCGCGTCGACCTGCTCGAGCCGGACGACGCATTGACCCACTGGCAGGAGCGCGGAATCGACCTCTCGCATCTCCTGCGTGCGCCCGACGTGCCCGACGGCACCCCGTTGCGGCGCACGCAGGCGCAGGTCTCGCCCATCGCCGACGCGCTCGACCGGCAGCTGATCCAGGCGCTCGACGACGGGAGGCGGCGGTTCGAGGTGCGGAACGTCGACCGTGCGGTCGGCGGGCTCCTCTCGCATCACGTCACGAAGAACCGCCTGAGCGTCGGCGTGGCGTTCGAGCTCCACGGCTCCGCAGGGCAGTCGTTCGGCGCGTGGCTCGCACCGGGGATCGAGCTGACGCTTGTCGGCGACGCCAACGACTACGTCGGCAAGGGCCTGTCGGGCGGCGTGGTCGCCGTCCGGCCGCCCGACGGCGCTGCATACCGCGCAGAGGAGAGCGTGATCGTGGGCAACACCGTCCTGTACGGCGCCACATCCGGGCGGGCGTTCTTCCGCGGGATCGCCGGCGAGCGGTTCGCGGTGCGCAACTCGGGCGCCTCGGCCGTCGTCGAGGGCCTCGGCGATCACGGCTGCGAGTACATGACGGGCGGCCGGGTCGTGGTGATCGGGGCAACGGGGCGCAACTTCGCAGCCGGGATGAGCGGCGGGATCGCGTACGTGCTCGACGACGACTCGCAGTTCGCGCAGCGCTGCAACACGCAGCTGGTCGCCCTCGAGGGGCTCGACGGCGACGACGAGGACGCGGTCCAAGCCCTGCTGCTGGAGCATGTCGAGCGCACCGCCTCGCCGGTCGCGCAGGCGCTGCTCGACGACTGGGATCCCCTCCGCTTCGTGAAGGTGATCCCGCACGACTACAAGCGCGCGCTCGCCGAGCCCGTCTCGGCCGGCGGCGGCGGCTTCTTCACGACGGAAACGGAAGAGGCCGCCTAGTGCCCCTCCCGGCAACGGTCAGGGCATCCCTGGCGGCGCCTGACGCCGTCAGGCTGCGTCCTCAGTCACGTCGATATGCCCGCATATCGACGTTCCCTGCGTCCTTGCCTGGCGACATCATTCACTCGCCAGTGACGCGAGACCGTCACCGGGAGGGGCACTAATGGGTCGCATCGGCGCCTTCCTCAGCCTGAACCGCGTCGAGGCGCCGGAGCGTCCGCCGTCGGAACGCGTCGGCGACTTCCGCGAGTTCGTCGGCACGCTGCCGCTCGTCGAGCTGCGCGAGCAGGCGTCCCGCTGCATGGAGTGCGGTGTCCCCTTCTGCCATCACGGCTGCCCGGTCGGCAACCTGATCCCGGACTGGAACGACCTCGTGTACCGCGACCGCTGGCAGGAGGCGCTCGAGCAGCTTCATCGCACGAACAACTTCCCCGAGTTCACGGGACGGCTGTGCCCCGCTCCGTGCGAGGCCGCGTGCGTGCTCGAGATCAACGAGGGCGACGCCGTGTCGATCAAGCAGGTCGAGCTCGCGATCGTCAACCGGGGCTGGGACGAGGGCTGGGTCGCGCCGCAGCCGGCAGCCCGGCAGACCGGCCGCAGCGTCGCAGTCGTCGGCTCTGGCCCGGCCGGGCTCGCGTGCGCCCAGCAGCTCGCGCGGGGCGGCGAGCACGTCGTCGTCTACGAGCGTGACGAGGCGGCGGGCGGCCTCGTCCGCTTCGGTGTTCCCGAGTTCAAGATCGAGAAGCGGCTCGTCGAGCGGCGGGTGCAGCAGCTCGTCGCCGAAGGTGTCGAGTTTCGCTTCGGCGTCGACGTCGGGGGTGAGGTCACTGCAGGCGAGTTGCGGGAGCGGCACGATGCGGTGGTTGTGGCAACCGGTTCGCGCGTCCCGCGCGACCTGCCGGTGCCCGGTCGCGAGCTCGACGGCGTCCACTTCGCGATGGAGTACCTCTATGACCGCGCGCGTTCGATCGCCGGCTCGGAGGCGCGCGGACTCAGCGCCGCCGGCAAGCATGTCGTCGTGATCGGCGGTGGCGACACCGGAGCGGACTGCGTCGCGCACGCCAATCGCGAAGGAGCGGCGTCGGTCACCCAGATCGAGCTGCTCGGCGAGCCGCCGGCGTCTCGTCCCGACGACGTGACGCCCTGGCCGAGGTGGCCGATGAAGCTGCGCATGTCGTATGCGCTGAAGGAGGGAGGCGAGCGTTCGTTCGCGATCTCGACCACCCGGTTCACCGGCGACGACGGCCGCGTCGCGGCGATCCACTGGCAGGAGAATGCGGGCGTCCCGCCCTTCGAGCTCGTGGCCGGCACCGAGGAGTCGCACCCGGCGGAGCTCGTTCTGCTCGCGATGGGCTTCCTCGGGCCTGAGCACACATTGCTCGATCAGCTGCAGGTGGAGCGCGATGCGCGCGGCAACGCAGCTGCGCCCCGCTATCTCACCTCTGCCGACGGCGTCTTCGCAGCCGGTGACGCGCGGCGCGGCCAGTCGCTGATCGTGTGGGCGATCAACGAAGGCCGTCAGTGCGCGCAGGCCGTCCAGGAGTGGCTCGACGGCGGGTGCGGAGCGAAGCGAACGGACGCTTTTGTTTCGATAGCAATGGGTCGACCTGCGGAGTAGACTGCGGCCCATGAAGAGAACAATGAACGACACTCACGGCAGCGACTGTGCTGTCGCCGCCACGGCGGAGATCATTGCCACGAAGTGGACGCCGCTGATCGTCCACGACCTCTCCGAAGGGCCGCGGCGTTTCATGGAGCTCGAGCACGCATGCCCCGGCATCAGTCCGCGCACGCTTTCGGAGCGCGTCGACATGCTGGAGCGGCAAGGCGTCGTTATCCGGCGCAGCTATCCGGAATCGCCGCCGCGTGTCGAATACGAATTGACGGACAAGGGGCGCGCGCTGCTGCCGATCATCCGCGAGATGCGGAAGTTCGGCCACGCGTGGATGGTCCCCGAGCCTGCCAAGCGCCGTCGCACAGCCGCGGCACGTCGTTAGCCGGGCGCCGGTGGCCGGGCGGATCGCGATCCTCGGCGCCGGGCGCCTCGGCGAGTCGCTCCTCCGGGGCTTTCTGAGCTCGGGCTGGCGCAGCCCCGACGAGCTCGCGGCCACCGTCCGCCGGCCCGAGCGTGCCGAGGAGCTGCGTGAGCACTACGGCGTGGCCGTCGGCTCTTCCAACGTCGAGGCAGTGGCAGGCGCCTCGCTCGTGATCGTCGCCGTGAAGCCGCAGGACATCTCGGCCGTGCTGAGCGAGATCGCGTCCGTGGTGACCTCCGAGCAGGTGATCCTCTCGGTCGCGGCAGGCGTGACGACCACCTTCATCGAGGGGCACCTCTCGCCGGAGGCGAGGGTCGTGCGCGCGATGCCGAACGCGCCCTCGCTCGTGCACGAGGGGATCGCGGGGATCGCTGCCGGCCGCTCCGCCGGCGAGGCGGACGTGGCGCTCGCCGAGGAGGCGCTCGGCCATCTCGGCGCGGTGGTGCGCGTCTCCGAGGTCGACCTCGATGCGGTGACCGCGCTCTCGGGTTCGGGGCCTGCGTACTTCGCGCTGCTCGCCGAGGCGATGATCGAGGCGGGCCTCCTGCTCGGGCTCAGCCGGGACGTCTCGACGAAGCTCGTCGTGCAGACGATGTTCGGCAGCGCTCTGCTCCTGCGGGACGAGGAGATGCATCCGGTCGAGCTGCGGGAGGCCGTCACGTCCCCGGGCGGCACGACCACGCGCGCGATCAGGGAGCTCGAGCGCTCGGGCGTGCGGGCCGCGTTCCTCAACGCGATCAGCGCCGCCACCGAGCGCTCACGCGAGCTCGGCTCCCGGGCCGACGAACAGCCGTGAGGTCGGCGCCCCGACCGGCAAGTCGGGAATCTGGTTCGCTTCGCGAATCAGATTCCGCGAAGGCTAGAAGTAGTCGAGCGTCGGAAAGCCCGTCGACCCGGTGAGGCAGTCCCGCAGGTAGACGGCTGCGCCGAGGTCGCCCGTCCACAGGGTGTGCCGCCCCCGGCCGTGCTGCGCGCGTGACTCCTCGACCTGCCCGGCGGCGTGCACGGCAAAGGAGCGTGCGCGTTCGAGCCAGAGCTCGTCGCCCGTCCGCTCGAAGAGCTTCAGGAACGCGTACCCGTTGCCGGCGGTGCCGTGGCAGAGGCCGGCGCCCTTCTTCAGCGGGCCTGCCCGCCACGTCAGCTCGCCCCCCTCGAGCAGGAGCTCTGTCAGCTGCTCGTCGCGCGGGGCGAGAGCGGCCAGCGAGGCGACGATTCCGGGCGCGCCGTGGCACCACTGGGTGCGAATCGGCTGCGTGCGGCGCTGAAACGCCTTGGGCACCGGAGGCCACTGGCAGGCCCCGTCGCTGCGCTCGGCGAAGGCGCTGAGGGCCGCGATCGCCCGCCGCTCGAGCTCGGGGCGGCGTTCGGCCCCGAGGAGCTCTCCCTGGGCGAGCGCGAGGACGTTGCCGGCGAAGCCGTGGGCCGGCCCGATGTACTGCACGACGCTGCCGTAGAGATCCTGCTCCCAGAGGTCGCCGCGCCATTGCGCGAGCAGGAAGTCCGCCGACTCGGCCCAGGCCTGCCGCCAGTGCCCGGCACCCGTTCGCTCGCCCAGCACTCGGGCCGCGATCATCGTTCCGGGCGATCCCCACATGAGCTCGTTGGTGGGGTTGCCGGTGTTCGCCCGTACCGCCGCCAGCAGCCGCTCCTCCTGCCATGCCGCCGGCGCGAGCGTGTGCGCGACGAGCAGGATCCCGGTCTCGCCCATGAGGAGTGAAGGCACGGGCCCGGAGACGAGGTCCTGGAAGTCCGGGTGAGCGGGATAGCGCTCGGCCAGTCGCACAGCGACCGGGGCCCAGTCGCGCCGCAGGTGGGCGAAGCCGGCGTGCGCCAGTTCGTGGAGCGCCCAGATCACGCCCGAGGCGCCCAGGTAGAGCGAGGCGACCGACGGAAGCGGCCCGTCCGCCTCGTCGATCGGGTGTGCGGCCCACAGAGTGTCCTCGTCGAATGCGCTCTCCGCCTCCGCCACGACCGACGCGATCGCCTCGCGGGCGCGAGCCTCGTCCCAGGGCCGCGGGGTCAGCGGCTCGTGGCTCGCCGGGTCGAAGAGCTCGGGCAGGCCGGGCTAGCTCTCGTCGAGCCGGGCGCGAATTGCGGAGCGAATGCGATCGGCGACGGCGGGCATCTCCTGTTCCATCTGCTTGAACTCGCGCTGGAACATGACGATCAGCTGCATCGGTCGCGTCGCGACGACGGTCGCAGTCCGCCGTTCGGTCTCGATCAGGCCGATCTCGCCGAAGAAGTCGCCCGGGCCGAGC
Organism: uncultured Thermoleophilia bacterium; assembly: GCA_963722065.1. Lineage (GTDB taxonomy): Bacteria > Actinomycetota > Thermoleophilia > Gaiellales > Gaiellaceae > PALSA-600. The sequence continues at coordinate 179,738 of CAVRMI010000033.1, forward strand.
TCGGCGATGCGCTCGCCGTCCCGGAGCACGTCGGCCGTGCCTTCCTCGATGACGAAGAACTCGTGCGCGAACTCGCCTTCTCGTGCGAGCTCGTGACCTTCGTCCACCGAGATCTGGTCGGTCCATTGCGAGAGTCGCTCGAGCTCCTTCTTCGAGAGGCTCGAGAAAAGGCGCACGGCTCTGAGCTGATCGAGATTCACGCGCACGATGATGTCAGCCAGAGGCTTCCGCCACAAATGGCGATTGGCCCGAACCCGATTCGCTCTTCGAATCAGACTTCCGAGTTCTCGGCCGGCTGGGCCGACGTCAACCGAACCAGCACTCGACCAGATTCGTTCTCTGAATCCGATTCGCGAGGTTCTCGGAGGTGATGGCGACCCGAAACTCGCGAATCTGGTTCGGCTCCGCCGAACCAGATTCCGGGAGGTGGCGGCGGGCGCTAGCCGAACAGCATTGCCTCCTCGAGCGCCCTGCGCAGGGCGAGCGCGCGGTTGACCGCGTTCACGAGCGCGCGGAGCGACGCCGTCACGATGCTCGGGTGGATGCCGACGCCCCAGACGAGGTCGTCGTCGATCTCGGCTTCGATGTAGGCGGCAGCGGTTGCGTCCGCGGCGGCCGCCATGGCGTGCTCGTGGTAGTCGCGCAGCCGAATCGTGATCCCGAACTCGCGCTCGAACGCGTCGACCAGGGCGTCGATCGGCCCGTTCCCCGAGCCGGAGATCTCCCGCTTCTCGCCGTCGGCGACCAGGTCGGCGACGATCTGGTCGGTGTCGCTGCTCGAGTGGGTGTACGACCCGAGCTCGTACGGGGTGACATGCGCGAGGTAGTGCTCGTGGAAGGCGGCCAGGAGCTCGTCCGCGGTCAGTTCGTCGCCTCGCGCGTCCGTGATCGACTGCACCGTCTGCGCGAACTCGACCTGGAGGCCCCGCGGCAGCTCGAGACTGTGCTCGGTCTCCATCAGATAGGCGACGCCGCCCTTGCCCGACTGGGAGTTGACCCGGATGATCGCCTCGTAGTCGCGGCCGAGGTCGGCCGGGTCGATCGGCAGGTACGGGACGTCCCACTGATCCGACTCTCCCCGCTGCTGAGCGTGCATCCCCTTCTTGATCGCGTCCTGGTGCGAGCCGGAGAACGCCGTGTAGACGAGCTCGCCGACCCAGGGGTGGCGCGGGTGAACGGGCAGCTCGTTGCATTCCTCGACGATCGCCTTTGCCTCGTCCAGCTGCGAGAGGTCGAGCTGCGGGTCGACGCCCTGCGTCAACAGGTTCAGGGCGATCGTGATGAGGTCGACGTTGCCGGTCCGCTCGCCGTTTCCGAACAGCGTCCCTTCGACCCGGTCGGCCCCGGCCATCAGGCCGAGCTCCGCGGTCGCGACGGCGGTGCCCCGGTCGTTGTGCGGGTGAACGCTGAGGACGATGCTCTCGCGGCTCGAGACGTGCCGCTGGAACCACTCGATGCGGTCCGCGTAGACGTTCGGGGGGAACGCCTCGACGGTGGTCGGGAGGTTGACGATCATCTGCTCCGCGGGCGTCGGCCGCCACGCGCCCATGACCGCCTCGCAGATCTCGAGTGCGAACTCGAGCTCGGTCCCGTGGAAGCTCTCGGGCGAGTACTCGAAGATGACCTTCGACCGGGCCTGCTCGGCGAGCTCCTTGCAGAGCTCGGTCGCGCGGACGGCCAGGGCGACGATCCCGGCTTCGTCCAGCCGGAAGACGACGCGCCGCTGCGTGGTGGAGGTCGAGTTGTAGAGGTGGACGATCGCGCGCGGGGCATCCTCGATCGCCTCGAAGGTGCGCTCGATCAGCTCGGGCCGCGCCTGCGTGAGCACGGCGATCGTCGTGTCGGCGGGAATGAGGTCATCGTCGATCAGCGTGCGGACGAACTCGAAGTCCGTCTTCGAGGCGGACGGAAAGCCGACCTCGATCTCCTTGACACCCAACCGGACGAGCAGATCGAACATCTTCTGCTTTCGCGCCGAGTCCATCGGCTTGACCAGCGCCTGATTGCCGTCTCGCAGGTCGGTCGAGCACCAGATCGGTGCGTGGTCGACCACCCGGTCGGGCCAGGTGCGGTCGGCGAGCGCGACGGTCGGATAGGGGCGGTACTTCCAGTAGGGCATCGACATGGCGGATCTCCTCCAGTGGGCGGACTTCTCCCGGCGGTGCGGGAGCGCAAGACGGGTATGTCGCGTGGTCGCCTCCCCTAGCGGGGAAGGAGGAGGGCAAGCGTGCGCAGGCCTGCAGTGCGGAAATCACTGCCGGCCGCTGCGAATTGAGTGCGCCGCCCGATCATCGCTTTCAAAAGCATAGTGACGCGCGCCGGGTTTGGCAACGGTGCCTGTCGCTATACCTTCTGTAGCTTGACAACGCGGATGCTCGTGGGCACACTCAGACGACGATGACCGGTTCTACAGCCCGCGCACTCGAGCTCCGGACGCCGCTCGCGTTCCAATTGCTCGTGCTCGGGCTCGTCATTCTCACGGTTATCGTCATTCTCCCCCGCTAGGGGGAGATTTCGCTCACGCGGCCGGTAGACGCCGCATACGCCGACTTCACTGAAGGAGAAGTGCGCCCGCAGGATGGGCCGGACGAAGGAGCGAACTAGATGCACAGGATCCACACAATCGACGAGGTGCTTGCATGAAGACCATTGCCTGTCTCGCCGGCGACGGCGTCGGGCCGGAGCTGATGGCTGCCGCGACGCGTGCCCTTGACCGGGTCGCCGAGCTCCACTCGCTGCAACTCGACGACGTGCATCTCCCGTTCGGGGGCGAAGCGGTCACGAGGACGGGCCATCCGCTGCCGCCCGAGACCCGCGCCGGGTACCGCCACGCCGACGCGATCCTGGTCGCCTCACCCGACAACCCGGCACTCGAGGGCGTCAAGGCCGACCTCGAGCTCGCCTGGCGCGTCGCCCGCGTCCAGCTGGACGGCGGTGGCGACCTCGTGATCACCGGCCCGGTCGGCGACTGGGGCAACAGGCTTGCGCTCGCGCGCGCGTTCTCGAGCACCGCTGCCAGGCGCGGCCGCGTGCTCTGCGTCGGCGAGTCCTCCGACTGGCGCGCGGCGGTCGAGGCCGAGCGCGCGCGCTGGAGCGGGCTCGAGGTCGAAGAGGCCTCGCTCGCGCAGGCGCTCGTCCGGCTGCGGGAGCGCCCCGGGTCGCTCGACGTGGTCGTGACGGAGTCCCACCTGATGGAAGCGATGGTCGACACCGCTGCTCATTTCGCCGGGTCGCACGCATCGGTCGCCCAGGCCTGGCTCCCCGACGATGGGCCGGGCGTGTTCTTCCCCGGCGCCAGCGAGCCGGACGACGTCGCCGGGTTCGGCGTCGTCGACCCGAGGGGAATGCTGCTCACGGCGTCGCTGATGCTGGCCGAGGGGCTCAAGCGCCGGTCGGCGTCGCGCACGCTCGAGCGTGCGGTGGAGGCCGCCGGGAGGCGCGACGCGCCGGTCGGCGAGGACACGCGGTCCTTCACCGACGCCGTGATCGACCTGCTGCCGCAGTCCAGGGTCGACCTGGAGCACTTCGACGAGGTGTGGGCTTGACCCGGGGAGCGCGCATGTTCGGGTCGGACGCGATCCTGCGCGCACTCGAGCTCGAGGGCGTGGAGGTTGCGTTCGGGATCCCGGGCGGCGCGATCCTGCCGACGTACGACGCGATCGCGCGCGGCACCTCCGTGCGGCATGTGCTCGCCCGCCACGAGCAGGGCGCCGGCCACATGGCGGAGGGCTACGCGCGTGCATCCGGGCAGGTAGGGGTCGCGATCGCGACCTCCGGGCCGGGGGCGACGAACCTCGTGACGCCGATCGCCGACGCGTGGATGGACTCCACGCCCCTCGTGTGCATCACGGGCCAGGTGCGCGCGTCGTTGATCGGCACCGACGCCTTCCAGGAGATCGACGCGACGGGCATCACGATGCCGATCGTCAAGCACTCCTGGCTCGTCCAGGACGTGGAGGAGCTGCCGGGCGTCCTCAAGGCGGCGTTCCACGTTGCGCGGACGGGCCGGCAGGGCCCGGTCCTCGTCGACGTTGCGAAGGACGTGCAGGAGGCGGAGCTCGAGTTCGCCTATCCGGACGATGTCGACCTGCCGGGCTGGAAGCCGCCGCAGAAGGTTCACCCACGGCAGATCCGCGAGGCGGCCCGCGCGATCGCGGAGTCCCAACGGCCGATCGTCTACGCCGGCGGCGGCGTGCTCAACGCCGACGCGTGCGCGGAGCTCCGGGGCCTCGTGGACTCGGCGCAGCTGCCCGCGGTCGTGACGCTGATGGGGAAGGGCTGCCTGCCCGACTCGCATCCGCTCAACTACGGGGCGCCCGGGATGCACGGCTCGAAGTACGCCAACTGGGCGCTCAACAAGGCCGATCTCGTGATCGCCGTCGGCTCCCGGTTCGACGACCGGGTCACGGGCAAGGTGTCCGCGTTCGCGCCCGGCGCGAAGGTGATCCACTTCGACATCGACGCGGCCGAGGTCGGGAAGATCCGCCACGCGGAGATCCCCGTCGTCGGCCCGCTCAAGCTCGCGCTGGCGCAGCTCACCGAGGAGCTGCGCGCGCTCGATGAAGACGGTCGTGCGACCCGTGAGCCCTGGCTGCGCCAGCTCGAGGACTGGCGCGCGCAGTTCCCGTTCCGCTACGTCAAGGCAGACGGCCAGCTGAAGCCGCAGACGGCCATCGAGGCCTTGCGCGACGTCGCGGGCGACCGCGACGACATCATCTGGACGACGGGCGTCGGCCAGCATCAGATGTGGGCGATGCAGTACCTCGTGTGCGACCAGCCGCGCTCGTTCATCACGTCGGGCGGCCTCGGGACGATGGGGTACGGCCTGCCCGCTGCGATCGGCGCGAAGGCCGCGAGGCCCGATGCCACCGTCGTCTGCATCGACGGCGACGGCTGCTTCCAGATGACCTGCCAGGAGCTCGCGACCGCGGCGCTCGAACGGCTGCCCATCGTCGCGGTCGTGATCAACAACGGCTGGCTCGGAATGGTGCGACAGTGGCAGGAGATGTTCTACGACGAGCGGTTCGCGCAGACGCATCTCACCCACGCAGTGCCCGACTACGCGCAGCTCGCCGAGGCGTTCGGCTGCGCCGGCTTCACGGTCGAGAGCGAGGACCAGCTCGACGACACCCTGCGGGCCGCCTTCGCGGCGGGCCGCAGCGCAGTCGTCGACGTTCGCTGCGAACCGGAGGAGAAGGTCTTCCCGATGGTGCCCGCCGGCGCGGCCGCGGTCGACGTGATGGAAGCGCCCGATGAGCAGGTGATCCCGCGATGAGCGCTCATACGATCTCGGTGCGCCTCGAGAACAAGCCGGGCGCGCTGGCGCGCGTCTCGCAGCTCTTCTCGCGGCGCGGCTACAACATCCAGAGCCTCGCCGTCGGGCCGACCGAGCATGCAGACATCTCGCGTCTCACGCTCCGGGTCGACTGCAGCGAGCACTCGCTCGAGCAGATCGAGAAGCAGATGCACAAGCTCGTCAACGTGCTGCGCGTGACAGAGCTCCGGCCCGACGAGGCGGTCGAGCGCGAGCTCGCGCTCTTCACCGTCAGCGTCTCGACCGACAAGCGCGCAGAGCTCCTCGCGCTCAGCCAGGTCGCCGGCGCGCGCGTCGCGGACATCGGCCGGGACGCGATCGCGTTCGAGTTCGTCGGGCGTCCCGACGAGGTCGAAGCCTTCGAGGAACTGGTCCGGCCCTACGGTGTCCGCGAGCTCGTGCGCACCGGCAGGGTCGGGCTGCGCCGTCCGAGTGCGGGCGGTCGTACTGCAACTCCCTCCGTCCAAGTCTGAAAGGAACCAACGTGGCCGAGATCTTCAAGAGTGGGAATGTCGCCCTGCTGAACGGCAAGGTCGCCGTCCTGGGGTACGGCAGCCAGGGGCACGCGCACGCGCTCAACCTGCACGACTCGGGCGTCCACGTTGAGGTCGGGCTTCGCCCCGGCAGCGCGTCGGCAGCCGCGGCCGAGGAGGCGGGCCTGACCGTACGCACGGTCGCCGACGCCGTCCGCGGCGCCCAGCTCATCGCGTTCCTCGTCCCCGACGGTGCGCAGCCCGCCCTCTACGAGGAGGAGGTCGTCCCGAACCTCGAGCCGGGCGCCGCGCTGCTCTTCGCGCACGGCTTCAACGTCCACTACGGGCGGATCGTGCCGCCGGAGGGGCACGACGTGATCATGGTCGCGCCCAAGGGGCCGGGCCATGTCGTCCGCCGCCTCTACACCGAGGGCTACGGCACGCCGGCGGTCGTCGCGGTCGCGCAGGATGCGAGCGGTGAGGCGCGCGAGCTTGCGTTCGCCTACGGAGCCGCGCTCGGCGCCGCCCGCGCCGGCATGGTCGTCACCTCGTTCGCCGAGGAGACGGAGACCGACCTGTTCGGTGAGCAGACGGTGCTCTGCGGCGGTGTCACCCAGCTGATCCAGCTCGGTTTCGAGACGCTCGTCGAGGCCGGGTACCAGCCCGAGGTCGCATACTACGAGTGCCTGCACGAGCTGAAGCTCATCACCGACCTGATCTGGGAGGGCGGGATCGAGCGGATGCACTACTCGATCTCCGACACCGCCGAGTACGGCTCGCACGCCGTCGGGCCGAAGGTCGTGGACGAGCACGTCCGCGAGAACATGCGCGCCGTCCTCGCGGCGATTCGCGACGGATCGTTCGCGCGCGACTGGATTGCGGAGATGGACCGTGGTCAGCCTTCGCTCGACGCCTACCGCGCCAAGCTCGCCGAGACCCAGATCGAGCAGGTCGGGGCCCGCCTGCGCGCACTGAACGTGAAGGAGGAGACTGCTGGCGTCGGTTGACGTACCGGTCGCTCTTCTCGGCTACGGCACGGTCGGCTCAGCGGTCAATCGCCTCCTCAGCGAATCGGCTGACGACATCGAGCGCGCGACGGGCCATCGGCTCCGCGTCGTGAAGGCGCTCGTGCAGGACATCGGGAAGGAGCGTGATTACCCGCCTACGGGCGGGGTGCTCACCACGGACTTCTCCGAGATCCTCGACGATCCGAGCATCGCCGTCGTGGCAGAGGTGATGGGCGGCGTGGAGCCGGCGGGCGGGTACGTTCTCGAGCTGCTGCAGCGCGGCAAGAGCGTCGTCTCCGCGAACAAGCAGCTCGTCGCCCGGCGCGGCGCGGAGCTCTTCGCGACGGCGTCCGCGGCCGGTGTCCAGCTGCGGTTCGAGGCCAGCGTCTGCGCCGCGATCCCGGTGATCAAAGTGCTCCGCGAGTCGCTCGTCGTCACGAACGTGCATCGCGTGCTCGGGATCGTCAACGGCACGACGAACTTCGTCCTCACCGAGATGGAGGGCGGCAAGAGCTACGACGAGGCACTGGCCGACGCCCAGGAGCGCGGCTACGCGGAAGCCGACCCGACCGACGACGTCTCCGGGGCGGACGCGGCGGCCAAGATGGCGATTCTCGCGACGGTCGCCTTCAACTCGCATGTCGAGCTCGCGGACGTCGCGTTCTCGGGGATCACGAAGATCGACGCGCTCGACGTGGCGGCTGCGCGCCAGCTCGACATGGTGATCCGGCTCGTCGGCGCAGCGAGGCTCGTCGACGGCCAGGTCGATGTCTCAGTTCACCCGGCGTTCGTCGACAAGCAGCATCCGCTCGCGAAGGTGGACGGCGCGTTCAACGCCGTGATGCTGCAGGGCGATGCGATCAGGGAGATCACCCTGGAAGGCCCAGGCGCCGGAGGCGTCGAGACGGCATCGGCCGTGATCGCCGACATCACGAGCGTGCTCGGGACGATGGGCACGGGGTTCCTGCAGAACGACGCCGCCTGGCGCCAGCTGCCGATGCTGCCGGACGGCGAGAGCTCGTCGCCGTTCTACTTCCGGTTGCACGTCGAGGACCGGCCGGGCGCACTCGCACGGGTCGCGGAGGAGCTCGCGGAGCGCGAGATCTCGATCGCGCGGCTCCTGCAGCATCAGAACGGGGACGGCGCTGCCCTGCACGTCGTCACGCACGAGGCGAGGGTGGGTGCTCTGCGCGCGGCCCTCGAGGCCGTCGGCGAGCTCGACGACGTGCACGGCTGCTCGACGCCGCGGCCGGTCGTCTCGGACCGCGGTGTGGCGGAGCTCGGATGGGCGTGAACGCCGCTTCCGCCCTGTCCCTGGGCGAGGGCTCGACGCCGCTCGTGCCCGCGCGCCGCCTGCAACAGCGTCTCGGTGTCGAGCTCCACCTGAAGTGCGACGGGCTCAACCCGACCGGGAGCTTCAAGGACCGGGGGATGGTCGTGGCCGTCGAGCGCGCCGTGCAGTCCGGCGCGCGCGCGGTCGTGTGCGCGTCCACCGGCAACACCGCCGCGTCGGCAGCCGCGTATGCGGCCCGAGCGGGCCTCGAGGCGATCGTGCTGACACCCGTCGGCGCAACCGCGACCGCCAAGCGTGCGCAGGCGCGGGCCGCCGGTGCGCGCCTGCTCGAGGTGCGCGGCAGCTTCGACGACGCCCTGCGGCTCTGCCGGGAGCTCGGGCAGCGCGAAGGATTCGTGCTCGTCAACTCGCTCAACCCGGACCGCATCGAGGGGCAGAAGACCGTCGTGGTGGAGATCCTCGAGCAGCTTGGATCCGCCCCCGACCTCGTCGCGCTGCCCTTCGGCGGCGGCGGCAACGTCTCCGCTGTGGCCGCCGGCCTCGCCGACGCCGGCGCGTCGACCAGGATCGTCGTGGGCCAGGCCGCGGAGCGGGCGACGACGTGGGCCTCTGCGATCAGGATCGGCGAGCCCGCCCATGCCGCGCACGTGGCCGAGCTCGTCGCCGCAGGGCGAGTCGAGGTCGTCACGCTCGGCGAGGACGAGCTCCGCTGCGCCTGGCAGCTGCTCTCACGCGAGGAGGGCGTGTTCTGCGAGCCGGCGTCGGCGGCCGGGGTCGCGGCGCTCGAGCACCTGCCGGATCTGGACGGCGCGACCGTCGTCTGCATCGTCACCGGCCATGGGCTGAAGGATGCGGGAGCGGTCGACGACGGTGAGTCCCAGACGGTCGAGGCGACGCTCGAAGCAGTGCTCGAGGCGATCGGGTGATCCGGGCCGTCGCGCCCGCGTCGACGGCGAACCTCGGGCCGGGGTTCGATTCGGCCGCGGCGGCGCTGGAGCTCTGGAACGAGCTGGAGGTCGAGGACGCAGATGAGCTCGAGGTCGAGATCAGCGGCGAAGGCGCCGCGGAGCTCCCCCGTGACGGATCGCATCTCGCGCTTCGTGTGTTCTCGCTCTTCGCCCCCGTCGCCGGGCGGCGCTTCAGCTTCGTGAACCGGGTCCCGCTCGAGCGTGGACTGGGCTCGAGCGCCGCCGCCATCGGGCTCGGGCTCGTCGCCGGAGCGGCTGCGGCCGGACGGGAGTCGGATCCAGCCGAGCTGCTCGTCACGGGAGCCCGGTTCGAAGGCCACATCGACAACCTCGCGGCCGTGCTGTACGGCGGCGCGTGCGTCTCGTGGACGCACGAAGAGGGGCCGAGGGCCGCCCGCATCGCGGCCGACCTTCCGCTCACGCCCGTGCTCGTCGTTCCGGCAGCTCGCACGAACACCGCACGCTCGCGCAGCGACCTCCCGTTCACCGTCAGCCATCACGACGCAGCCGTCACCGTCGCGTCGGCGACGATGCTGGGAGCGGCAATTGCCGGCGGCAACGCCACGCTGCTCCGCGACGCGTTCCACGACCGGTTGCACGAGCAATACCGCAGCTCCCAGGCACCGCTGCTCGAGGCGCTCCGCGAGGACCTGCCCGACGGTGCGAGCGGCGTCACCCTTTCCGGCTCGGGGCCCTCGGTGGTCGTATGGGCCGAGCCCGACCGCGTCGACGCGGTGGTCGCCGCGCTCGAGCTGTCCGTTCCCTCGTCCGCGACGGTGCTTCCCTTGCGGGTGGCCCAGGCAGGAGCTCACATTCGATGACCACGCCCTACGGCAAGACGCACTCCGCCAAACGCCACAGCGCCGCGCTCACCGACGGTGTCGACCGCGCGCCGGCGCGCGCGATGCTCAAGGGTGTCGGGTTCACGGACGCCGACCTTGCCAAGCCGCTGATCGGCGTGGCGACCACGTGGATCGAGACGATGCCGTGCAACCTGAACCACCGGCGGCTCGCGGGCTACGTCAAGCAGGGGATCCGGCGCGCCGGGGGGACCCCGATCGAGTTCAACACGATCGCCGTCTCCGACGGCGTCTCGATGGGCACGGTCGGCATGCGCGCCTCGCTCGTCTCGCGCGAGGTGATCGCCGACTCGATCGAGCTCGTCGCCCGCGGGCATCTGTTCGACGGCCTCGTGTGCATCGTCGGCTGCGACAAGACGATCCCCGCCGGGGTGATGGCGCTCGCCCGGCTCGACCTGCCGGGGCTCGTGTTCTACAGCGGCTCCATCGAGGCGGGCCGGTACCGCGGCGCCGACGTCACGATCCAGGACGTGTTCGAGGCTGTCGGCGCGCACGCGGCCGGCTCGATCTCCGACCGGGAGGTGCACGCGCTCGAGAGCGTCGCCTGCCCCGGCGCCGGCGCCTGCGGCGGCCACTTCACGGCGAACACGATGGCGACCGCACTCGACTTCCTCGGCGTCAGCGCTCCGGGCCTGAACGAGATCCCAGCGACGCATCCGGCCAAGCCACAGGCGGCAGTGGTCGCCGGAGAGCTCGCCATGCGCCTCGTCGAGGAGGACACGCGGCCGTCGCACGTGCTGACGAGAGAGGCGTTCGAGAACGCGATCGCCGCGATCGCGGCCACCGGCGGCTCGACGAACGGAGTGCTGCACCTGCTTGCGATCGCGGCCGAGGCCGGCATCCCGCTCGAGATCGACGACTTCGACACGATCTCCTCCCGCACCCCGATCGTTGCGGACATCAAGCCCGGCGGCCGCTACGTCGCGACGGATCTCTTCAAGGCCGGCGGGGTCGCGCTCGTCGCGCGCGAGCTCGTGCGGGCCGGCATCGTCAACGAGGAGGCGGTCGCCGTCGACGGGCGGTCGCTGCGGCAGGTCGCCGACGGCGTGCACGAGCGTCCGGGGCAGGACGTGGTCGTCTCGTGGGACGCGCCGCTGAAGCCGACCGGCGGGCTGGCGATCCTGCGCGGCAACCTCGCGCCGGAGGGCTGCGTCGTCAAGCTCGCAGGGCACGAACGGCTGCTCCACCGCGGGCCTGCCCGGGTCTTCGACTCCGAGGAGGCGTGCTTCGCTGCGGTCAAGGCACGCGCGATCGCCCCGGGGGACGTGGTCGTGATCCGCTACGAGGGGCCGGCGGGCGGGCCGGGCATGCGCGAGATGCTGCACGTCACCGCGTCGCTCGTCGGAGAGGGGCTCGGCGACGAGGTCGCGCTCATCACGGACGGCCGCTTCTCGGGCGCCACGCACGGGCTGATGGTCGGGCACATCGCACCGGAGGCGTTCCGCGGCGGCCCGATCGCGCTCGTCCGCGACGGAGACACGATCGTGATCGACGTCGAAGCGCGCGAGCTGAACGTCGAGCTCGACGAGGACGAGCTGTCACGTCGCGCCTCGGAGTGGTCGCAGCCCGAGCCGCGCTACACGACCGGGGTCTTCGCCAAGTACGCGGCCGATGTCGGCTCCGCGTCGAGAGGGGCCCGCACCGAATGAATCCGATGCTCGCGTCAACGCTCGAGCAGCTTCCGGATGGCGCGGGTGGCCTGGCCGATGCGCTGCTCGTTCTCCACGAGCGCGAAGCGAACGTGCCCGTCGCCGCCGTCTCCGAAGCCGATCCCCGGGCTGACCGCCACGTTCGCCTCGCGCGCGAGCAGCAGTGCGAATTCGAGCGAGCCGAGGGTGCGGAAGCGGTCGGGAATCTCCGCCCAGACGAACATCGTCCCGAGCGGCGGCTCGACATGCCAGCCGGCCCGGTCGAGCCCGCGGCACAGTGCGTCCCGCCGCAGCCGGTAGATCTCGCAGACCTCGGCCGGGTAGTCGTGGGCCTCGCGCAGCGTGACGGTCGCCGCGATCTGGATCGGCTGGAAGGTCCCGTAGTCGAGGTAGGACTTCAGCTTCGTCAGGGCGGCGACGACGTCCGCGCGGCCGACCATGAAGCCCACGCGCCAGCCGGCCATCGAGAACGACTTCGTCAGGCTGTAGAGCTCGACCGCGCAGTCGGCGGCGCCGTCCGCGGCGAGCACGGAGGGCGGCCGGTGGCCGTCGAAGGCGACGTCGGCGTACGCGAAGTCGTGCACGATCAGGAAGCCGCGTTCCCGGGCGAGGTCGACGAGAGCCTGCATGTCCTCGTCGGACGCGACAGCGGTCGTCGGGTTGTGCGGGAACGACACGATCACGACCTTCGGCTCGCAGGTGTGAACCGCCTCGGCGATCGCGGCCACGCCGCCCGTGGCAGGGGGCGTGACGAGACGCGCACCGGCCAGGGCGGGCGCCACGCGGTGGATCGGATAGGCCGGGGTGGGAACGACGACCGTGTCTCCGCCTTCGACCAGCACCCACATCAGATGGGCGAGGCCCTCCTTGGCGCCGATCGTGCTCGCGATCTGCGTCTCGGGGTCGAGCACGACGCCGAACGCGCGCAGGTAGTGCTCGGCGACGGCGTGCCGAAGCTGCGTGATGCCGCGACTCGCCGAGTAGCGGTGGTTGGCCGGCTTGGCGGCGGCCTCCTGCAGTTTCGCAACGGCGATCTCCGGCGAAGGGATGTCCGGGTTGCCGAAGCCGAGGTCGATCACGTCGCGTCCCTGACGGCGCAGGTCGCGCTTCAGCTGGTCGACCGTCGCGAAGACGTACGGCGGCAGATCCTCGATCCGGCAAAACTTCATTTGCGAAAGTATTGTAGGGAGAGCCATGGCTGTTGACACGCTCAGGTGCCGGATCTGCGAGTCCGACTATCCGGCCGTCGCGAGCGGGGTCTGCCTGCGCTGCTTCGGCCCGCTGGAGCCGGTGTACGACTGGGAGCAGGTCGCCCGCGAGGTGACCCGCGAGTCGATCGCGCGCGGCCCGCGCTCGCTCTGGCGCTATGCGCCCCTGCTCCCGACCGCCGCACCTCCGGATGCGACTGCCGGGCCGGGCTGGACACCGCTCGTGCGCGCGCCCCGGCTCGCCCAGGCCGTCGGCGTCGGCGAGGTGCTCCTGAAGCTCGACCACACCAATCCGACGCACTCGTTCAAGGACCGGGTCGTCGCTGTCGCTGCAGCCAAGGCGGCCGAGCTCGGGACGGACACGCTCGCGTGCGCGTCCACAGGCAATCTGGGGAACGCCGTCGCGGCCCGCGCGGCAGCGAGCGGGATGCGCTCCGTCGTCCTGTACCCGCGGACGGTCGAGCCGGAGAAGCTCCTTGCGACCGCGGTCTACGGCGGCGAGATGTACGCGGTGAACGGCAGCTACGACGACTGCTCGCGGCTGGTCGTCGAGCTGGCCGGCGAGCTCGACTGGGCGTTCGTCAACGTCAATCTGCGCGCGTACTACGCCGAGGGGTCGAAGACGCTCGCGTTCGAGATCACCGAGCAGCTCGGCTGGGAACTGCCGGACGCCGTCATCTCGCCGGTCGCCTCCGGTTCGCTCTTCACGAAGCTCTGGCAGGGGTTCGAGCAGTTCCGCCGGCTCGGCCTCGTCGAGGGAGCGAGCCCGCGCATCTTCGGCGGGCAGGCCGAAGGGTGTGCTCCGGTGGCGCATGCGTTTGCCGACGAGCGCCCCGTCTCCCCGATTCGCCCGAACACGATCGCCCATTCGCTGGCGATCGGCGCTCCCGCCGACGGCGACCTCGCCATCGCGACCGCGCGGGCCTCGGGCGGCGGGATCTACGCCGTGCCGGAGGACGAGATCGGCGGAAACGTCTCGATGCTCGCCGCCCTGGCCGGCATCTTCGGAGAGACGGCGGCCGGCGTCACTCTCGGCGCTCTCCGCGCGGCGACCGCGGCGGGCGCACTCGGGCCCGAGGATCGCGTGGTCGTGCTCGTCACCGGCACCGGGCTGAAGACGCCCCAGATCGTCGAGACGCGCGCCGGCATCGACATCGAGGCCGACGTCGACGAGCTGCTCCAGCACATCGGGGTGACGGCGTGAACGTGGTCGGCGATCCCGTCGTCGCAGCACTGCGCGCGGAGATCACCGCGTTGGACGCCCGGCTCATCGAGACGGTCAACGAGCGGATCGAAACGGTCGAGAAGCTGCGCCTCTACAAGGCACAGCACGATCTGCCGTTCGTCGATCCGGAGCGCGAGGCTGCGTTGATCCGGGAGCTCAAGAGCGGAAACGGCGGGCCGCTCTCCGAGAGCGGGCTGCAGGAGCTGGTCACCTTCGTCCTCGACCTGGTGAAGCGGGAGGTGGGCTCCGATGACTGATGTGATCGCGGCGCTGGCCGGCGACGGGATCGGGCCGGAGGTCATGGAGCAGGCGGTGCGGGTGCTCGACCACCTGCCCGTCGACGTCGAGGTCGTGCGGCTGCCCTTCGGGGGCGCCGCGATCGACGCGGCCGGTGAGCCCCTCCCGGAGACGACGCTCGAGGCCTGCCGGACATCGCGGGCAGTGCTCCTCGGCGCGGTCGGCGGCCCGCGCTGGGACGGCGGCGCGGTCCGGCCCGAGCAGGGGCTGCTCGGGCTGCGGAAGGCACTCGACGTCTATGCGAACCTCCGTCCTGCGACGCAGGGCGCCGTCGACCTCCTGATCGTGCGCGAGCTCGTCGGCGGCCTGTACTTCGGCGCCCGCGGCGTGCGCCCCGACGGCACCGTCTTCGATACGTGCGAGTACCATCCGGATCACGTCGCGCGCATCGCTCGCCGCGGCTTCGAGCTGGCGCGCAGCCGCCGCCGGTCGCTCGTGTCGGTCGACAAGGCGAACGTCCTCGACACCTCTCGGATGTGGCGGCGCGTCGTCGACGAGCTCGCGCCCGGCTATCCCGATGTCGCCCTGCGCCATGCGCTCGTCGACAGCTTTGCGATGGAGCTCGTGAATGCCCCGGAGACCGTCGACGTGGTCGTGACGGAGAACATGTTCGGCGACATCCTCTCCGACATCGCCGCGGCGGTCACCGGCGGCCTCGGGCTGGCTGCGTCGGCGAGCCTCGGCGACGGTGGTCCGGGGATCTTCGAGCCCGTGCACGGGTCGGCTCCCGATCTCGCCGGAACGGGGACGGCGAATCCCGCTGCGATGCTCAGGTCACTCGCGCTGTTGCTCGAGCACGCACTGCAGCGCAGCGACCTCGCCGTCGCGCTCGTCGAGGCCGTCGACGCCGCGCTCGTCTCGACGCCGACGCCCGATCTCGGCGGCGACGCCACGACCGATGCCTTCGGCGATGCGGTGCTCGCGTCCCTGATGGAGGTCGCCCCGCGATGAGCGTCACGGTCGGATACCCCGGCCCGCCCGGCAGCCACAGCAATGCCGCTGCGTCGGTGCTCGTGCCCGACGCGGTGCGCTCGGTCGACCTGCCGAGCTTCGTCGCCGTCGTGGATGCCGCGGCGGCAGCCGAGGTGACGCTCGGGGTGCTCCCGATCGAGAGCTCGCTCGTCGGCCCGATCGCCGAGACCCACGATCTGCTGTTCCGGGCGCCGCTTTCGATCGTGCGGGAGGCAACCTTGCCGATCCGGCACTGCATCGTCGGCCTCGCGGGCGCCAGCCTCGCCGAAGCCCGCACGGTGCTCTCGCATCCAGCCGCGTTCGATCAGTGCCGGGACCTGCTCGGCTCCCGCGATGTGCGGCGCATTCCGGCCGCGACGACCGCCGACGCTGCGCGCGAGGTCGCCGATGCCGGCGACCCGCGGCAGGTGGCGATTGCGAGCGCCGAGGCCGCGGCCGCCTACGGGCTCGAGGTGCTGGCCGACGACGTCGGCGACCGGCCCGGCGCCTTCACGCGCTTCGTGGCGCTGGCGCCCTACACGCAGGTCGGCGGGGGAGACGGCTGGCGCACCGCGCTGTCGTTCGTCACCGACCATCAGCCCGGCGCGCTCTTCCGGGCGCTCGGGCCTCTGGCGCGGAACAGCGTCAATCTCGTGCAGCTCGTCTCACGGCCGCTCCCGAACTCTCCGTGGCGCTACCGTTTCGACGTGGTGCTCGACGGCCATGTCTACGACCAGCACGTCGGCCCGGCGCTGACGGAGCTGCGCGGGCTGACCCGCGAGCTCCGGCTGTTCGGTTCCTACGCCGCGGAGCATGAGCGGTGAGCACGCTCTTTCGCAAGATCTGGGACGCGCATCTCGTCGCCGAGGAGCCTGGGAAGCCCTCGCTTCTCTACGTCGACCTCCATCTCGTGCACGAGGTGACGAGCCCCCAGGCGTTCGAGTCGCTCAGGCTGAACGGCCGCCCGGTCCGCAGGCCCGAGCTGACGGTTGCGACGATGGATCACAACGTCCCGACGGTGGCCGGCCCCATCACCGACGACCTCGCGCGCGCACAACTCGATGCGCTTGCAGCCAACTGCGAGGAGTTCGGCGTGCGGCTGTTCGCCACCGGCAGCGGCCGCGAGGGGATCGTCCACGTGATCGGCCCCGAGCTCGGCCTGACGCAGCCGGGGATGACGATCGTCTGTGGTGACAGCCACACCTCGACCCACGGCGCGTTCGGTGCGCTCGCCTTCGGGATCGGCACGTCGGAGGTCGAGCACGTCCTGGCGACCCAGACGCTGCCCCAGGCCCTGCCGAGGACGATGCGCATCACGTTCACCGGCGAGCTGCCGTTCGGGCTTGCGGCGAAGGACATGGTCCTGGCCGCAATCGGCCAGATCGGCGTCTCCGGCGGTCAGGGCCACGTGATCGAGTACGCCGGCCCGGCGGTCGAGGCGCTCTCGATGGAAGGTCGTATGACGATCTGCAACATGTCGATCGAGGCGGGCGCCCGCGCCGGAATGATCGCGCCCGACGACGTGACGTTCTCGTACCTCGAGGGACGCCCCGGCGTGCCGGCAGGCCCCGCCTGGGAGCAGGCGGTCGAGGCGTGGCGCGGCCTGCGCACCGACGAGGGAGCGACGTTCGACCGCGAGGTCGAGGTCGATGTCTCGGCGCTCAGGCCGCAGGTCACCTGGGGCACGAACCCCGGCATGGTGGCGGCAGTGGACGAGACCGTGCCCGACCCGGCCGACTTCGCCGACCCCGCGCAGCGCGAGGCGGTCGAGCGTGCGCTTGCCTACATGGACCTCGCGCCGGGAACGCCGCTCGTCGACATCCGCATCGACAAGGTGTTCATCGGGTCGTGCACGAACGCGCGCATCGAGGATCTGCGCGTGGCGGCCACGGTCGTCGCCGGCAAGCGCGTGGCCGACCACGTCCATGCGATCGTCGTCCCCGGCTCCGCTCAGGTGAAGCGGCAGGCCGAGGACGAGGGCCTCCACGAGATCTTCGAGGCCGCAGGGTTCGAATGGCGCCGCGCCGGCTGCTCGATGTGCCTCGGGATGAACCCCGATGTGCTCGGGCCCGGCGACCGGTGCGCGTCGACCTCCAACCGCAACTTCGAAGGGCGGCAGGGTGCAGGATCGCGCACCCACCTGGTGAGCCCCGCGATGGCGGCCGCCGCCGCGGTGGCCGGGCACTTCGCCGACGCGAGGGAGCTCGACTGATGCGCGAGCTGCGCAGCGTCACGGGGAAGGCCGCGGTGCTCGACCGTGCCGACGTCGACACCGACCAGATCATCCCCAAGCAGTTCCTGAAGCGCATCGAGCGCTCGGGATACGGGCAGTTCCTCTTCTACGACTGGGTCCGCGATCCGGGCTTCTTCCTGAACGATCCGGAGAATCGCGACGCGCCGATCCTCATCGCCGGGCGCAACTTCGGCTGTGGCTCGTCGCGCGAGCACGCCGCCTGGGCGCTCGAGGACTTCGGCTTTCGGGTCGTGATCGCACCGTCGTTCGGCGACATCTTCTGGCAGAACGCTGTCAACACGGGGCTGGCCCCGGTCCAGCTGGCGGCCCCGGAGATCGCGCAGCTGCGTGAGGCCCTCGCCGGAGGGAACGAGCTGACGGTCGACCTCGAGCACCTGCAGATCACGCATCCAGGCGGGCTCGTCGTGGCGTTCGAGTTCGACGCGCACGCCCAGGAGACGCTGGTCAACGGCCTCGACGACGTGGCGCGCACGTTGCATCGCGCGGACGAGATCACGGCGTACGAGGCGAATCACGTCGCGCGCTTCGACGTGCGCGAGCTCGCGCTCTGAAGAGGTGTCCGACACCGTAGGTGCCAGACACCGGTCAGCGGTCAGCCGGTGTTGCGCAGCGCGGCGGCGATGCCTGCGATCGAGCGGAGCAGCGGGAGCTGAGCGGTCGCATCGCCTGCGCGGTGGCGGCGGAGCAGCTCGACCTGCACCGCGTTCATCGGATCGACGTAGGGGTTGCGCAGGTCGATCGACCGGCGCAGGATCGGCTGCCGCTCGAGCAGGCTGCCGACGCCCGCGGCGGCCAGGACGCCGGCGACCGTGCGCTCGTGCTCGCGCTCGATCTCGTCGAAGAGCTCGGTGCCGGACACCAGCGAGAGATAGCCGCGCGCGATCGGGAGGCTCGACTTGGCCAGCGTCATCTCGAGGTTGTCGACCACCGCACGGAAGAACGGCAGCCGCTCGTACAGCTCGCGGAGCACGTCGGGGCCGACCGATGCGAACGCCGACCCACACCCGAACCACGCCGGCAGAAGGACGCGGTTCTGCGTCCACGAGAACACCCACGGGATCGCCCGCAGTGACGACAGGTAGTCGGCGTCGTTCGGGCGGCGCGACGGCCGGGACGCGATCTCGAGCATCGAAAGCTCGTCGACCGGTGTGAAGGCGCGGAAGAACTCGACGAAGCCGTCGTTCTGCCAGACGAAGCTGCGGTAGGCGTCTCGCGAGACCGCGGCCATCCGGTCGAGCAGCTCCCGCTCGTCGTCGCGCGGGGGCTGGGGGAGATGCTCGGGGAACGTCGCCAGGAGCGTCCCTGCGAGCGCCGCCTCGAGGTTGCGGCGCGCGAGCCCTTCCAGCCCGTACTTGAACGACACCGTCTCGCCCTGCTCCGTCAGCTTCATCCGGCCGGGAGGCTCGCCGGCCGGCTGGGATGCGATCGCCGCGTGCGTCGGGCCTCCGCCGCGTCCGGCGCTGCCTCCGCGGCCGTGGAAGATCGTCAGCGCCACGCCGTGCCTGCGCGCGACCTCCGCGAGCTCCTCCTGGGCGCGGTAGATCGCCCACTGCGCCGCGAGGTAGCCGCCGTCCTTGCCCGAGTCCGAGTAGCCCACCATCACCTCGGACGTCGCGTGGCCTGCACGCAGCAGCTCGTCCAGGATGAGCGGCGCCGCCGTCAGGTCGTCGAGTGTCTCGAAGAGGGGGACGATCGAGAGCTGAGCGTCCGTGAGCGCTGCGGCGGCGGCCACGTCGGCCGCGCTCGACGTGCCGGAGACGATCAGCGTGTCGAGCGCTTCGTCGCCGTGGCGTGCGCGCGCCGCAACGGCCGCTGCGACGGCCGCCCGGGCGCGCGGCTCCCCGAGGTCGCGCGCGTGCAGTCTCAGGTCGAGCTTGGCGATGTGGAAGCCGAAGAGCTCGACCATCCGCTCCAGCCGGGCCACGCGGCCCTCGCCGACGCGGCGGCCGCCGTTGGCCGACAGGCTCGCGCGGATCGTGGCCAGGTCGTCGAGCAGGTCGGACGGCCCGCGATAGGCATCGTTGTCGAGTCGCCACCACATGAACGACAGCTTGCGGCGATACGGCTCGAGCTCGTTGCGCGCGCCGATCTCCGCGGCGTATTCGGGCAGCTCGGTCTCGTCTCCGGCGAGCGAGAGCTCGAGCTCCGTCGAGATGCGGACGAGCGACCGGGTCGACGCGATCTCGACCGCGAGCTCCCGCACCTCGTCCCGGTAGCGCCGGAGCGCCACCTTGCGTGCTTCGTCGAGCGCCTCGGCGATCGACGCCGGCCCCGCGGAGGGGTTGCCGTCCATGTCGCCGCCGATCCACGAGCCGAACGTCAGCGGAGGCGGGGAGCCCGGGACACGCAACCGCCAGGCGTGCAGCAGATCCGTCGCGGCCGCGATCAGGCTGTGCTCGAAGAACCACAGCCCGTTACGGATCTCGTCTGTGATCCGCAGGCGGTCGTGCCGCACCTCGTCCGTCTGCCAGAGCAGGGTCACCTCCTCGGCGAGGCGCTCCTCGACCTCCGCCCGCTCCTCCGGCGTGAGGCGCGGATCGTCGAGCCGGATGAGCTGGTCGGCGATCCTGATGTGGGCGAGCAGGACCGTCCGCCTCGTCGCCTCGGTGGGGTGCGCAGTCAGCACGAGTCTGATCGAGGTCGTCGCCGCACGTTCGACGAGCTCGCCGGCCGGAACGGCGTCCAGTTGCTGGAATGCATCCTCGAGCGACTCACGGGCGACGATGCCGTCATGGGCATCCTCACGGCGGCGGCGAAGCCGGTGGTGCTGCTCGGCGAGGTTCGCGAGCTGGAAATACAGGCCGAAGGCGCGCAGCACGACGGCCTGCTGGTCGGCGGTGAGCGACGAAGCCGTGCTCGCGGTTGTGCTGTCGGCGCGGGCGCTTCGCGCCTCGCGCCTGATCGCCTCGACCAGCTCGAGGAGCCATTCGCCCTCCTGCTCGACGAGCACCATGCCGAGGATCGTTCCGAGCACCCGCACGTCGCGGCGAAGCGGGGCGGCGGGATCGCCGCGAGGCCTGTCCGTCGTCATCTCTCGAGCGCTACGAGCGAAGGCCGAGTGCGGAGAGGACGGCGTCTGCGTCGGGCGTGATCGTCGTGAGCTGGGCGACGTCGCTCTCCACCGGCTGCGGCCGCGCCCCGGTGACGACGAGGACGACGCGTGAGCCCGGCGCGATCTCGCCGCGGGCCGCGCCCTGGGCCAGCGCGCCGAGGGCGGCGCCGCTGGCGCAGTCGGCTTCGATCCCGGTCGTGTCGACGAGCAGCGCGGTGTTCTCCAGGATCACGTCCTCGGGAACAGCGACGATGTCGCCTCCGGTGGCACGCGCCGCGCCGATCGCCAGATCACCGTGGGACGGATCGCCGACGGCAAGCGACGCGACGCCCGTCAGGGCTTCGACGCGGGAGATCCCCCGGTCATCGGCGAAGGCGGCCGCGATCGGGCTGGAGCCCAGTGCCTGCGCGGCGAACATCCTGGGCACGGCCTCGGCGGCGAGGCCTGCCCGCACCAGCTCGGCGAAGCCCTGCGCGAGCTTCGAGAAGAGCGTGCCGCTGGCCGCGGGGCAGACGACTGCGTCGGGCAGCTGCCAGCCCAGCTGTTCCGCGATCTCGTAGGAGATCGTCTTCGCGCCCTCGCTCGCGTACGGATGCAGGTTCCCGCTGACGAAGCCCCAGGGGAAGAGGCCGCCGAGCTCGAGCTCCAGGCGGCGGCAGTCGTCGTAGGTGCCGGTGACCGCGAAGACGCGGGCGCCCGGATGGCGGGCCGCGACGGCGGCCGCCTCGCCCCCGACCGGAGCGAGCACGATCGCCTCGAGCCCGGTCGCGCCGGCGGCGGCCGCGACCGCGTGGCCGAGGTTGCCGGTCGACGAGCAGCAGAGTGTGGTCACGCCGTGGTCGAGCGCCGTGGCCGCGGCGATCGTGGCGATGCGGTCCTTGTAGGACTGGGTCGGGTTGTGGCCTTCGAGCTTCAGGTGGAGCTCGAGCCCGAGGAGCCTGGACAGGTGGTCTGCGCGCACGAGGGGCGTCCAGCCGGCGCCGTGCTCGACGCGGGCCCCGGCCGGCAGCAGCCCGCCGTAGCGCCAGAGCGACTTCGGGCCTGCGGCGATCGAGCAGTGGGAGACGTCGCGGCCGATCAGGTCCCAGTCGTAGGTGAGGTCCGTCGGACCGTCGCAGCGGCGACAGGCCTCGACCGGCTCCGGGCTCGACACGGTCTCGCACACGCGGCAGCGCAGGCCGGAAGCGCTCATCTCTGCGGGGCCCCCGTCCTTTGGCTGGAACCTAACCGGAAGGACGGGTGTGTCCGGCTAGGCCAATTGCGCGCACGCGATGACCGGAAGGAAAAACATCTTCTCGATCGCGCTGCACATGGGGGAAAGTCTAGAGCAATGGCGGCCCGACTTCAAATCATCCTTCAGTTTGTGTAGTATCGGGCTGTCCGATTCGGCCATGGCGCCGGCTCGGTGGGGCATTGAGGCCTCGGGCGCACCGTTTCAGGTGCTTCCGGGGCCTCTTTCTTGTCGCTCGGTTGTTGGCTCGCTCGGTGACGGAAGGAGCGTGATGGGCTCTTACGACCCGCCGGCGACAGCCGGGAGGAGCAAGATCTTCGATGTGGACGTGACCGTCGTGTCGAGTCCGCCGAGCAGACGGACATCGTCACCGTCGACGAACACGTTCAGGAAGCTCGGCACGCCGTCTCCCTCCAGCACGCGGGCGCGCAGAGCAGGGAACTGCACGACGAGCGTGTCCAGCGCCTCGCGGACGGTGCTCGCCTCGACGTCGACGAGTCGTTGCCCACCGGCGTCCGGACGCAGAACAGGTGGGATGCGGATCTCGGCCATCGCTTCAAAAGGTATAGCAAAGGAGGCTCATCGACATGACGCTCCAGGGTCTACGCGTTCTGATCGCCGAGGACGAGACGCTGATTCGCCTCGATCTGCGGCAGATGCTCGAAGAGCACGGCATCGAGGTGTGCGGCGAGGCTCGCGACGGGCTCGAGGCAGTTGAACTGGCGCGCGAGACCCAGCCCGACCTCGCGGTCTTCGACCTGAAGATGCCGAACCTCGACGGTGTGGAGGCGGCGCGCCGGGTCTACGCCGAGCGCCCGCTGCCGATCATCATGCTGACGGCGTATTCGGACCGAAAGACGGTCGAACGGGCGGTGGACGCCGGGGTCTTCTCGTACCTCTCGAAGCCGTTCGGGCCACAGGACGTCATCCCCGCGATCCGCGCCGCCGTCGCCCGCCACGACGACCTGCTGACCGCGCGGCGCGAGGTTGGGAAGCGCGAGGAGCCGATCGAGGTCGACGTCAGGTCCAGTAGTGGCCACGTTTGGCCCCTGCGCGTCCAGCGGAAGCCCGACGGCTCGATCTCCGTTGACGTTCTGCCCGAGTAGCGCGGAGCGCTAGCTCGGTTCGACGACCGTGCCGAGGCGGCGGCAACGGTCGGCGAGTGCCTTCGACTCCGCGGCGTGCTGCAGGCAGAACGTGACTGCGTCTGCGCCGCAGAACCGCCAGGTCCCGCCGCCCATCACGCCGGCCTGGTCGAGCGTGACGCAGCCGCCGCGAGGCGTGGACGAGCTGCCGTGCGCGGCGAAGCCCGCGCCGAAGGCGATGCCGGCTGCTGCGACCCCGCCGAGCGCCGCGAGGAAGCGGCGGTCGCGGCGTCCGATGCGCCGCGTGAAGCGTGCTGCCTCGGCGGGCACGGCTAGAACGCGACCGCCACACCGCGCGGCAGGACGAGGACCGGGCAGCGCGTGAGCTCGATGAGGTAGTCCGCGGCGGCGCTGAGCGTGACCCGCCCGTTCACCGTTCCGGGCTTCGACCCGACGACCATCAGGTCGGCGTCGCCCGTCGCGCGGGGCGCGACCGTGCCCCCATGACGGGCGGCGATCGTCTCGGCCGTCTCGAGCACACAAGGGTCTCCGTCCTCGGCGACCACTCCGACCGTGCGGACGGCATAATCGGCGAGGGCGTGAAAGCCGGACGGTGCGAGTGCGACTGCGATCGGACCGCCGTCGAGGAGCCGGCGCGCCGACGCTTGCGGATCGACGTGCCCGGGGGCCGTGCGGTACTCGGAGCCGAACACGATCGCCTGGGCGTCGAGCTCGTGGGCGAGATCGCGCAGGCCGTTCGGCGTCGAGGCGCTCAGCACGACGTGCGTCGACACGTCCGGCCCGCCGAGCGTCTCCGCGCCGGCATCGAGCAGCTCCTGTGCGTCGCGCTCGGCGAGCCGCTCCGCCGACCGCTTGCCCTCCACCGCATGCCGCACGTATGCGAGAGCGACGCTCGCTCCCGTCGCCGCGAGCACCTTTCCGAGCGCGAGGGCGTCGCGGTCGTTGTCGGTTCCGTCGTACGAGACGATGATCTTCGTGGTCACTGAGGTGTCCTCTCTCGTTTCCAGGGAGCGTCCCGGATCGCGTCTCGCGATCCGGGACGCTTTGTGGTCGCGACGCTACGTCGAGGTGACCGGCGCCGGCCCTCCACTGCCGGTCGCAGGGGTTGCGGGCTGTGGGACACCGGATGGGAAGCCGAGCGACGGGATGTCGGACGGATACACCTCGTGGCCGTGGATGGCGATGTCGCCCATCTCCATCTCCTCCTCGCTCATCCGGAGCGGCACGAAGACGCCGACGAGCTTCAGCAGGATGAAGGTGCCGACGGCGGAGAAGACGATCACCCAGAGTGCGGTCAGCGCCTGCCACTTGAGCAGGTGCAGGCTGCCCGTCACCGAGAAGCCCGGGACGACCTCCATCGAGGAGTCGGCCAGCAGGCCCACCAGCAGGCCGCCGATGACGCCGGCGAAACCGTGGGTGTAGATGACGCCGAGTGTGTCGTCCACGTTCCGGAACGGGCGCAGGAGCGCCAGGTAGTTGTACGCGACGTACACCACCGAGGAGGCGATCGCGCCGATCAGGATCGCGCCGAAGCCGTTCACGAAGCCGGCCGCCGGCGTGATCGCGACCAGGCCGACGATCATGCCGTTCACGCTGCCGAGCAGTGACGGCTTGCGCCCGGTCACGTAGTCCCACGTGACCCAGACGAGAAACGCAACGGCGGTCGCCAGGTTGGTGTTCAGGACGGCTGCGGCGGCGTCGACGCCGGCGTTGTACGGGTCGCCGCCGTTGAAGCCGTTCCAGCCGAGCCAGAGCAGTCCTGCGCCGAGCGCAACCATGGCGAGGTTGTTCGGCGCGTCGATCTCGCGGTCGCGTGCAAGCCGTGGTCCGATCACCCACGCGGCGACGAAGCCCGACACGCCGGCGGCGAGATGGATCACGTAGCCGCCGCTGAAGTCCACGGCGCCGTGCTGGGCGAACCAGCCGCCGCCCCAGATCAGGAAGGCGTTGATCGTGTAGATGAAGGTGATCCACAGGATGACGAACGGGATCCAGGCCTTGAAGTTCACGCGGCCGAGAATCGACCCCAGCATCAGGATCGGGGTGATCGCGGCGAACACGAACTGGAAGTAGACGAGCGAGGATTGTGGGAAGTCGAGCACACCGGCCGTGCCGAGATTCGGGATCTTCCCCTGGCCCTGGAGCTCCTTGTGATTGAGGACGGGGCCGGGCTTGCCGACGAAGTTGTGCCAGAAGCTTCCCTTGCCGCCGATCGAGATCGGCGTCCCGAAGCCCATCTTGAAGGCATAGAGCACCCACACGAGGAGCACGACGGCGAATGCGACGAACGCCAGCATCATGCTGTTCACGGACCAGCGCTTCTGCATGACGCCGCCGTAGAGCACGACGAGGCCGGGCACGCTCATCAGACCGACGAGCGTCGCCGCCGTCATCTGCCACGAGTTGTCGCCGGGGTTCAGCCATTGCGGGTACAGCATCGAGCCTCCTTTTCAGCGGGCAACCTCGCCCGTTCGCCTCGTTCGCCCAACACGAAAAAGGCCCCAGAGCTCCGGCCAACGGAGTTCTGAGGCCACATTGCCTCCGCGGGCGGCGTCGTCGCCGCCACGCGAGGTCACACCTTTGCACGCCGGGCGGCGGGCGTCAAGCCGATCACTTCACTTCTTGAAGTAAAGGCCCAGGATCTGAGTTGCGGTGGGTCGAAAACTCGCGAAACCGGTTCGCTGTGCGAATCAGTTTCGAAGCGCCTGCAGCGTGGCGACGGCGGCCTGGCCGTAGCTGATCCCGCCGTCGTTCGGCGGCACGAGCCGGTGCGTGAGGACGCGGAAGCCGAGCGTCTCGAGGTTGTGCCTCGTCGCTGCGGTGAGGCGCAGGTTCTGGAACGTGCCGCCCGAGAGGACCACCGTCCCGGGCTCACCGGCTTCGGCACAGGCGGTGGCTGCGGCGGCTGCGACCGTCTCGTGAAAGGCGGCTGCGAGCTCGGGGCGGGCACGCCCTGCCGCCAGGTCGTCGTGGAGCGCCGCGATCAGCCCGGCGCCGTCGCCGAAGCGCCAGGCGTACGGCTCCGCCGCCACGTCGGCGGCGAGCAGCTCGAGCTCGATCGCCGCCTGCCCCTCGTAGGTGACGATCTCGCGGACTCCGAGCAGCGCCGCCGCGGCGTCGAAGAGCCGGCCCATGCCCGAGGAGAGCGGGGCGTTCACCTGCAGGCTCTGCCGCACGACCTCCCACCGCTCGAACGGCACCGGCCGCCGGGCCGCCTCGAGGTAGGACGCGGCGACCCGCCACGGCTCCCGGATCGCCGCCTCGCCGCCCGGCAGAGGCACCGGCTGCAGGTGCGCGAGCCGCTCGAAGTGCGCGAGGTCGCAGCGGAGCAGCTCGCCGCCCCAGAGCGTGCCGTCGGTCCCGTAGCCGGTCCCGTCGAAGACGAGCGCGAGCGCGGGCCCGGTCTCGCCGTGCTCGGCCAGGCAGGCTGCCGCGTGGGCGTGATGATGCTGGACACCGACGAGCTCGGCCTCCTGCTCGAGCGCCCATTTGGTCGAGAGGTACTCGGGGTGGAGGTCGTGGGCGACCGTCCCGGCGACCACGCCGAGCATCGAGAGGTAGAGGTCGAGGTCGGTCTGGAAGGCGCGATAGGCGAGCTCCGTGTCGAGGTCGCCGAGGTGGGGGGAGAGAAACGCCTCGTGTCCGCGCGCGACACAGAAGGTGCTCTTGAGCTCGGCGCCGACGGCCAGGATCGGTCGCGTCGCGCGCACCGGCAGCGGCACCGCCTCGGGCGCGAACCCGCGCGAGCGGCGGATGGGGAAGGCGGCCCGCACGATCGAGTCCTCGCAGCGCCGGTGGATCGGCCGGTCGTGACCGAGGAACGCGTCGGCGATGCCGTCGAGCCGCTCGCGCGCCTCCTCGTCGTCGTAGGCGATCGGCTCGTCGGAGCGGTTGCCGCTCGTCAGGACGAGCGTCCCGCCGAAGTCGCCGAGCAGGAGGTGGTGCAGCGGGGTGTACGGGAGCATCACTCCGAGCCAGGGGCTGCCCGGCGCGACCGCAGCCGCGACCGGCGCATCGTCCCGCCGGCGCAGGAGCACGATCGGCCGCCGCCGCGATTCGAGCAGCTCCCGCTCGTCCGCCCCGATCTGCGCCAGGAGGTCCGGCCGCACGCTCATGAGCGCGAACGGCTTGTCCTCGCGGTGCTTGCGCGAGCGCAGCCGCGCAACCGCTGTCTCGTCGTCGGCGGCGCAGGCGAGATGCCAGCCGCCGAGCCCCTTGACCGCGACGATCGCGCCGTCCCGCAGCAGCTCGACGGCCCGTTCGAGCGGGAGGCTCAGCTGCGGCCCGCACACCGGGCAGCAGAGGGGCTCGGCGTGGAAGCGCCGGTCGGCCGGGTCCTCGTACTCGCTGCGGCACTCGGAGCAGAGCGGAAAGCCCGCCATGGTCGTGTTCGGGCGGTCGTAGGGGACAGAGCGCACTATCGTGAACCGCGGTCCGCACTGCGTGCAGTTGATGAACGGGTAGCGGTACCGGCGGTCGGTTGCGTCGTGGAGCTCGCGCAGGCAGTCGTCGCAGGTCGCCGTGTCCGGCGGGATGAGCGCTGTGCTGCCCGTCGCGGTGCTGGCGGCGATCGTGAACCCGTCCTCGCCGGCGGCCGCGAGCGATTCGGCGACGACCGAGTCGACCCGGGCGAGCGGCGGAGCCTCGCTCCGGATCGCCGCGGCGAACCTGTCGAGATCCGCTGTCGCGCCCTCGGCCTCGATCACGACGCCGGTGCCGTCGTTGAGCACGAAGCCGGCGAGGTCGTGGTGCTGCGCGAGCCCGAAGACGAACGGCCGGAAGCCGACGCCCTGCACGACCCCTCCGACCCGGAAACGGCGGCGCTCCACAGTCCGCATTGTGGAGCACATCGACCGCGGGTGGCGGGCCGGCCCCCTCCGTACTTTCCCCGATGCGTCTGCGGTTCGCCGGGCCGACGATCAAGCGCATGGAGGTCAAGGCATGAGCTCCAAGCGTGCGGTTGTTGCGATCGGCGGAAACTCGCTGATCCGCGACAAGCAGCACCAGTCGGTCCGCGATCAGTACATCGCTGCCGGGGAGACGTGCTGGCACATCGCCGCGATGATGAAGGACGGCTGGGACGTCGTCGTCGGTCACGGGAACGGGCCTCAGGTCGGCTTCATCCTGCGCCGCTCCGAGCTGGCGGCGCACGAGCTCCACGAGGTGCCGCTCGACGTCTGCGGGGCCGACAGCCAGGGTGCGATCGGCTATGCGCTCGCCCAGAACCTCGAGAACGACTTTCGGCGCTTCGGGCTCGACCGGCATGCCGTCGCCGTGGTCACCCAGATGGAGGTCGACGCCGACGATCCCGCGTTCGCCTCGCCGTCGAAGCCGATCGGGTCGTTCATGGACGAGGAGACGGCGAACCGGCGGCGGGACGAGGACGGCTGGGCGGTCCGCGAGGACGCCGGCCGCGGCTGGCGGCGCGTGGTCGCCTCGCCCGAGCCCGTGCGAATCGTCGAGGAGGACGCGATCCGGAAGCTGGTGGAGAGCGGCTTCGTCGTCATCTCGGCCGGCGGCGGCGGCATCCCCGTCGTCCTCGGCCCCGACGGAGATCTCGTGGGCGTCGCCGCGGTGATCGACAAGGACCTGGCCTGCTCGCTGCTCGGGACGGCGATCGACGCCGAGCTGCTCATGATCACGACCGCCGTCGAAAAGGTTGCGCTCGACTTCGGCACGCCCGACGAGCAGTGGGTCGGCCGCATGACGCTCACGGAGGCCAAGGAGCGCCTCGCAGAGGGGCGCCACTTCGCCGAGGGGAGCATGGCCCCGAAGATCAGGGCCGTGGTCGGGTTCCTCGAGCGAGGCGGCCGCACCGCGATCATCACGGACCCCGAGAACGTCGAGCGAGCGCTCCACGGCGAGACCGGCACGAGAATCGAGGCCGACTAGCCGTGCCGGACGCCAACGTTGGAGTGCTCTCACGCAAACCGTTACGGTGGCTACTACGGCCTGCCGACCCCCCGAAGGAGATGACATGAACATCAAGATGAAGCTCGCACTCGCCTTGGCGGT
Source organism: uncultured Thermoleophilia bacterium (assembly GCA_963722065.1). Taxonomy (GTDB): domain Bacteria; phylum Actinomycetota; class Thermoleophilia; order Gaiellales; family Gaiellaceae; genus PALSA-600. The sequence continues at coordinate 208,642 of CAVRMI010000033.1, forward strand.
TGCGGGTGCATTGGCGCTCGTGGGAGCCATGCAAGGCTCAGCGAGCCACGGCGCGTCGCCCTACAAGGTGGCCTGGATCTACGTCGGTCCCCACAACGACGGCGGTTGGTCACAGGCGCACGACCAGGGTCGGCTGTACGTTCAGAAGACGCTCGGAAGCAAGGTCCAGACGACGTACAAGGAGAACATCGCCGTCGGGGCGCAGTTCGACCAGACGGTCCAGAGCCTGAGCGCCCAGGGGTACAAGCTGATCTTCGCGACCTCCTACGGCTACATCACGCCGCAGGTCGCCAAGAAGTACCCGAACGTGCTCTTCGAGCAGGCAACCGGAACGTACCTCGCGAAGAACGTCGCGGAGTACTTCGGCGCGGCCGAGGACACGGTGTTCCTCTCCGGCATGGCCGCTGGAGCGGCGAGCAAGTCCGGCAACATCGGCTTCGTTGTCGCCTACCCGATCCCCGAGGTGATCCGCCACGCGAACGCGTTCGCCCTCGGAGCTCAGCTCACGCACCCGGGTGCGGTCGTCCATCTCGTCTGGACGAACTCCTGGTTCGACCCGGCGAAGGAGAAGAAGGCCGCGCAGAGCCTCGTTGCAGCGGGTGCCGACGTGGTCGGTCAGAACGTCGACAGTCCGGCCGCCGGCCAGTACTCCGAGTCGGCGAAGGTCCCGTGGGTGGGCTATGACTCCGACGCGAAGAAGTTCGCGCCGAAGTCGTGGCTGACCGCCTCGGTCTACAACTGGGGCCCGTACTACCTGAAGCGCGTCCAGGCGGCCATGAACGGCACCTGGAAGCCCGCCTTCTACTACGGGAGCATCAAGGACGGCTTCACGAAGCTCGCTCCGTACGGCCCCGGCGTCACCGCCGCCATGAAGGCGAAGATCGCCGCCTACCAGAAGAAGATCGTCAACGGGTCGTACTACGAGTTCAGAGGCCCGCTGTACGACCAGAGCGGCAAGCTTCGCGTGAAGCCCGGCGTGAGGATGCAGGTGCTGAAGGGCGGCACCAACAGCCTGTACGGCATGAACTGGCTGGTCAAGGGCGTCGTCGGCAGCGCGAAGGGCTGACGGCCCAATGCGAGGGGGCGCCCTAAGGCGCCCCCTCGACCCTCGAGGCCCGGTTGCCCAGGTGAGATGACAGGACGGCATGCGCTTCACGTTTGAACGGCGGTTGCGCCAGCCGCGCTGGCTCTCGGTTGCGGTCCCGGTCTGCTCGGTCCTCTTCGCCTTCGTCGTCGCCGGGCTCGTGCTCCTCGTCACGGGGCACGATCCGCTCTCGACCTACCGGCAGCTGTTCGACGCGGCGTTCACGCAGACGGGGTCGCTCGACCAGACCCTGATCGTCGCGACGCCGCTCGCCTTCACCGGCCTCGCCGCCGCCGCGGCGTTTCGGATGAAGCTCTTCAACATCGGTGCCGAAGGCCAGATGTACATCGGCGCGCTGACCGGCGCGGCCGCGGGGCTGTATCTGGGCGGCCGCGGCGGGTCGTCGGTGTTCGTGATCGCGGCGATGGTCGTGATGGGCTGCCTCGGCGGCACAGCCTGGGCGCTGATTCCCGGCATCCTCCGCGCCTTCTTCAAGACGAACGAGATCCTCACCTCGCTGCTCCTCAACTATGTGGCGGGGCTCCTGCTGACCTACGTGATCTTCCAGAGCCAGTCGTACTGGCGGGAGACCAAGGGCTTCAACGCGACGGTGTTCCCCACGGGCAAGAACCTGCCTCCCTCGGCAGTCTGGCCGAGCTGGACGCTCGACCTGCAGGGCGGCGTCACGATCCCGCTCGGCGCGGTTCTCGCGGTCGCCGTCGCGGTCGTCCTCTGGGTGCTCTACAAGCGGACCCGCTTCGGGTTCGAGGCGACGGTGCTCGGGGACTCGGACCGGGCCGCGCGCTACTCCGGCGTCCGCGTGCGCCGCAAGATCCTCGCGGTGATGGCGCTCTCGGGTGCGATCGCCGGGCTCGGCGGTGCGAGCCAGGTGGGCGATTTCGCACATTCCGTCGACGGCGACCCGAACGGCCTGCAGAAGCTCGGCTACGGCTATACGGGGATCGTGATTGCGGCGCTCGCCCGCTACAACCCGTTCGCCGTCGTCCTCGTCGCGTTCCTGATGGGCGGCCTCGAGAACGCCGGCAACACGCTGCAGGGGGCCAACTTCCCGGCGGGCCTCGTGGGCGTGATCCAGGGGATCATCCTGTTCTCGGCGCTCGGCGGAGAGGTGCTGATCCGGCACCGCGTGCGCATCGTCCGCACCAAGCAGGGCGCTCCCGCGACCGGCCTGGAGCCGGCGGCATGAACAACTCGCTGCTGATCGTCCTGATCGCCTCGGGCATCGCGTACGGGACGCCGCTGCTGTACGCGTCGCTCGGGGAGCTGCTCGCCGAGCGGTCGGGAGTGCTCAACCTCGGCGTTGAAGGGATGATGCTCGTCGGCGCGGTGATGGGCTTCTGGGCGGTGCAGCACGTCCATGCGAGCGCCGGGATCGCACTCACCGCGGGCATTCTCGTGGCGGCCGTCGCCGGAGCGGCGATGGCGTTGATCCATGCCTTCCTCGTGATCACGTTCCGGGCGAGCCAGATCGTCTCCGGTCTCGCGCTCACGATCTTCGCCGGCGCCGTCGGCCTGTCGTCCTACCTGGGGAACGACCTCAACCTGGCCGATTCGCCGGCCGCGCACACCTTCCACGCCGTGTTTCCGGCGAGCATGCAGCGCTGGCCGGTGATCGGGCCGATCGTGTTCGGTCAGGACGTCCTTGTCTACATCTCGTGGGCCTGCGTGATCGCGATCTGGCTCTACCTGTCGCGCACGCGGCCCGGCCTCAACGTCCGCTCCGTCGGCGAGTCGCCGGCGGCAGCCGACACGATGGGGATCAACGTCACTGCGTACCGCTACGCGCATACGCTCGCCGGAGGCGCGTTTGCAGGTGTCGCGGGCGCGACGATCACGCTCGCGATCACGCCGCAATGGGTGAACGGGATCACAGGCGGCGCCGGGTGGATTGCGATCGCGCTCGTCATCTTCGCGTTCTGGCGGCCCGAGCTCTGCCTCGTCGGCGCCTACTTCTTCGGTGCACTCCAGGCGCTTGCGCCTCAGCTGCAGGCTCGCAACATCAGCCTCGGGCCGACCGTGCTCTGGACGAACGCCTTGCCGTACGTGATGACGATCGTCGTCCTCGTGGTCGTCTCGTCCGGGACTGCGCGGAGCCGGCTGGGAGCGCCTGCGGCGCTCGGCAACGCCTACGCGCGCGAGGACCGCTGATGTCTGCCCGGACGCCCGCCGTCTCGATGCTGGGGATCACCAAGCGCTTTCCCGGTGTGGTCGCGAACGACCGGGTCGACTTCGAGGCGGCGCCGGGCGAGGTGCATGCGCTGCTCGGCGAGAACGGCGCCGGCAAGACGACCCTGTCGCACATCCTCACCGGTCTCTACCGCGCGGACGAAGGAACGATCTCGCTCTACGGCGAGCGTGTCTCGTTCGCCTCGCCGCGCGAAGCGATCGATGCCGGCGTCGGGATGGTCCACCAGCAGTTCCGGCTCGTCTCGCGGTTCACCGTCGCGGAGAACCTCATGCTCGGCGACCGGCGCGGCGCCGGCCGCCGCTTTCGCATCGATCCGGGAGCCGTCGACGCCCAGGTGCGGGAGCTCGGCGAGCGCTACAGCCTCGGGGTCGATCCGCGCGCGCGCATCTGGCAGCTCTCGGTCGGAGAGCAGCAGCGGGTCGAGATCCTGAAGGCGCTCTATCAGGAGGCACGCGTCCTCATCCTCGACGAGCCGACCGCTGTGCTCACCCCCCGTGAGGCGGACCTGCTGTTCGCCACGCTGCGCCAGATCGCCGGCGAGGGACGCACGGTGATCTTCATCTCGCACAAGCTGCACGAGGTGATGGCGGTCTCGGACCGCGTCACGGTCCTCCGGGCGGGCAAGGCGCTGGCGACGGTGGAGACCGCGGGCGCAACGCCGCAGTCGCTCGCCACGTTGATGGTCGGCCGGGACATCCAGCCGGTGACGCGGGAGGGGCCGGCCCATCTCGACAGCGCCCCCGTGCTCGAGGTGGAGGATCTGTGGGCCGAGGGCGACCGCGGCATGACCGCGGTCAAGGGCGTCTCGCTGACGGTCCGGGCGGGCGAGATCGCAGCGATCGCCGGCGTGTCCGGGAACGGACAGCGCGAGCTCGCCGAGGCGATCACCGGTCTGCGCTCGCCGACCAGGGGCTCGGTTCGCGTGCAGGGACGCCCGGTGCGGGCAGGAGACGCGCGGTCGGCATACGAAGCCGGGATCGGCTACGTGCCCGAAGACCGCCTCGGCACCGGGGTCGCTCCCAGCCTCTCGATCGCGATGAACCTCGCGCTCAAATCGTTCCGCGACGACTCGCGCGGCCCGTTCCTGCAGCTCGGGGCGATGCGGGCGAACGCGATCGAGGAGATCGAGACCTTCGAGATCAAGTCGTCGGGGCCCGACCAGCAGACGGACTACCTGTCGGGTGGGAACCTGCAGAAGGTCGTGATCGCGCGCGAGTTCTCCGCAGGCCCGAAGGTGCTCGTCGCCGGGTCGCCGACGCGGGGCCTCGACGTCTCCGCGGTCGAGCAGGTGCACGCGCTCCTGCTCCGGGCCGCGGAGAGCGGCACCGCCGTGCTGCTGATCAGCGAGGACCTCGACGAGATCCTCGCGCTCAACGACCGGATCCTCGTCATGTACGAGGGAACGCTGTCCGAGATGCCTGCGGGTGCGACGGTCGGCGAGATCGGCCTGCGGATGGCGGGCCAGTCCCCAGCCACGGCTTCGCCGGCGGCGTCCTAGCCTCAGGCGGCTTCTTCGGTGCCCGCCGCCCGGAGGCGCTGCTTCGCGATGAAGTCCCGGTACCAGTAGAAGCTGCCCTTCGGCACCCGTTCCAGCGTCGCGTAGTCGACGTAGATCAGGCCGAACCGCTTCCAGTAGCCCCAGGCCCACTCGAAGTTGTCGAGCAGCGACCAGGCGAAGTAGCCGCGTAGCGGGACGCCTTCGGCGGTTGCGCGCGCGGCGCCGGCCAGGTAGCTCTCGAGGTACGCCTGCCGTTCCAGATCGTTCACGTGCCCGTCGTGCCCGCGGACGTCCGGGTAGGCCGCGCCGTTCTCGGTCACGTAGATCGCAGCCGGCTGGTAGTCGTGGTGGAGCCGGAGCAGCAGGTCCTGCAGCCCGTCCGGCACGACCTCCCAGCCCATGTCCGTGCGATCGACGTCGTTTCGGCGGACGATCTGCGAGCGGCCGCCGTTCTCGTCGGCCGCCACGAGCGGCGAGGTGTAGTTGTTGACGCCGAGAAAGTCGATCGGCGTCGAGATGAGCTCCAGATCGCCGTCGTGGACCTCCGGCATCATGTCCGCCCACGCCTCGAGCATGTCCTCGGGATACGAACCGAGGAACAGCGGATCGAGGAACCAGCGGTTGTGGAGCCCGTCGACCCACCGCGCCGCCGCGACGTCCTCCGGCGACTCGCTCGCCGCATACGGGTTGTCGAGGTTGAGCGTGATCCCGACCTGCGAGGCGGGGGAGTTGCGGCGCAGGATCTCGACTGCGCGGCCGTGCGACACGAGCAGGTGATGCGCGGTGGCGAGCGCGTCCGACTCGGACTCGCGGCCCGGTGCGTGATGCCCCCAGCCGTGGCCGACCCAGGCGACGACCCACGGCTCGTTGTGCGTGATCCAGTGGGCAACCCGGTCGCCGAGCCGGGCCGAGACGGCCTCGACGTACTCGGCGAACGCCTCGATCGTCTCGCGCACGGGCCAGCCGCCTGCATCCTCCAGCACCTGAGGGGTGTCCCAGTGGAAGAGCGTCACGTACGGCGCGATGCCGTTGCCCAGCAGCTCGTCGACGAGCCGGTCGTAGAAGTCGAGCCCGGCAGCGTTGATGCGGCCCTTGCCCTCCGGCAGGACGCGGGGCCACGCGACCGAGAAGCGGAAGGCATCGAGCCCGAGCTCCCGCATCAACGCGATGTCGTCGCTGTAGCGGTGGTAGAAGTCGCACGCCACGGCTCCCGTGTCTCCGTTGCGGACCTTGCCGGGTGTGGCACAGAACCGGTCCCACACGCTCTCGGCGCGGCCGTCCTCGCTCGACGCGCCCTCGATCTGATACGAGGCCGTCGCAGCGCCCCACACGAAGTCGGAGGGGAACAACTTAGTGAGCTGGCTGGACATGAACTTCCTCTCGACTGGCGGGGGACGGTGCGGTGACATGGCAGCGCGCGCTGTGCCCGTCTCGGGTCAGGACGAGCTCCGGTGTGACTTGCGTGCAGACATCGATGCGAAGCGGGCAGCGGTCGGCGAACCTGCAGCCTTCGGGCGGGTCGATGGCGGCCGACGCGACGCCCTTGCGGATCTCGATGCGCTCGTGCTCGAGCGCAGCGGGGTCCGGGACCGAGTCGATCAGCAGCTGCGTGTACGGGTGCAGCGGGCTCTGGAGGACACGGTCGACAGGCCCTTGCTCGACGATCTGGCCGGCGTACATGACCAGCATGTAGTCGGCGATGTAGCGGGCGCTCGCGAGATCGTGCGTGACGTAGAGAAACGCGAGCTGCTCGCGCTCCTTCAGGTCGAGCATCAGGTTGAGGATGCCCACCCGAATCGAGACGTCGAGCATCGAGGTCGGCTCGTCCGCCACGAGCACCGTCGGCTCGACGGCGAGCGCCCGGGCGATTGCGACGCGCTGCCGCTGGCCGCCCGAGAGCTCGTACGGGTACTTGTCGACGTAGCGGTCCGGCGGCACCAGGCCGACCGTGGTGAGGAGCTCGTCGATGCGCGCATCGATCTGCCCGCGCTCGACGAGGCCGTGGATCTTCAGCGGCCGGGCGAGATGGTGGCGGATCGTCTTGACCGGGTTCAGCGAGCCGAACGGATCCTGGAAGATCATCTGCACCTGCGACCGGTACTGCAGGACGTCGCGCCTGCGCTTGACGTGCGTGACGTCCTCGCCCTTGAAGTAGATGCTGCCGCTCGTCGGCTCGTACAGACGGGCCAGCATCCGCGCGACCGTGCTCTTCCCGCTGCCGCTCTCGCCGACGAGGGCGGTGACGGTGCCGGGGCGCAGCGTGAACGTGACGTCGTCGACCGCGTGCAGGCGGCTGCGTCCCGGCCTGAGGCCGTTGCCGGTGACGAAGTGCTTGGTCAGCCCGCGCACCTCGACCGGACCGGAGATCGAGACCGTCATCCCTGCTGCTCCACGAGGTGGCAGGCCACCCTGTGTTTGGGCCCGACGTCGTGGAGCGTGGGCCGTACGGTCGTCTGCAGGGTATGCAGGGCACTCTGCTCGGGCACGCAGTTGGGGCAGCGAGGATGGAACCGGCACCCAGCGGGCGGCGAGGCGAGATCCGGAGGGGAGCCCGGTATGCCGGTCATCCGCTCGATCGGCCCCGTGAGCGACGGAAACGAGCTGATCAGCCCGGCGGTGTAGGGGTGCCGCGGTACGGTCCGCAGCGCTGCCGCGGGCGCTTCCTCGACGACCTCGCCCGCGTACATGATCGCGATCCGGTGGGCGACCTCGAAGAGCAGTGACAGATCGTGTGTGATGAACAGCACCGCGAACCCGAGCTGCTCCTGGAGATCCTTGATCTGCTGCAGGATCTCCCGTTGCACGACGACGTCGAGCGCGGTCGTCGGCTCGTCCATGATGACGAGCTCCGGGTTGAGCGCGAGTGCCATGGCGATGATGATGCGCTGGCGCATGCCGCCCGACAGCTCGTGTGCGTAGGCTCGCGTGCGGCGCCGGTCGATGCCCACGAGGTCGAGTAGCTCGCCGGCGCGCTCGAGGGCGTCGCTCTTCGAGATGTGCTCGTGCGCGCGCATCATGTCGACGAACTGGTCGCCGACACGCATCACCGGGTTGAGAGCGTTCATCGCGCTCTGGAAGACCATCGAGACGTTGCGCCAGCGGTACTTGCGCAGCTCTTCGGGCTTGCGCCCGACGAGGTCGTCGCCGCGGAAGAGGATGCTGCCGCCGACGATCTCGGCCGGCGGCCGCAGGACCTGCATGACGGTGTTCGCGATCGTCGTCTTGCCGCAGCCGGACTCGCCGGCGAGCCCGAGGATCTCCCCCGCGGCGATCGACAGGTTGACGCCGTCGACAGCCACCACGTCGCCGTAGGCGACCCGGAGGTCGCGCACCTCGACGAGCGTCTCGCGCACATCGGATTGCGTCACGGGGGTGAGGGCCGGCTCGGTCACGGTCACGTCGTTTTCTTCTTCTTCGCCTTCTTCATCGTGCGGAGCCGCGGGTTGCTGAGCTCGTCGATGCCGGCGAGCAGGAAGACCAGGCCGACGACCGTCGTCACGAGCGCGAGGCCGGGGAACAGGAACGGCCACCATTCGCCCTGGAGCACGGTCGAGTTGGTCTGCGCCCAGTAGAGGACCATTCCCCAGCTGACATGGGAGGTGTCTCCGAGCCCGAGGAACTCGAGTCCCGCGTCCACGAGCAGTGCGACGTAGAAGACCAGCACGAAGGCCGCGGCGATGCGGCTGATCATGTTCGGCATGATCTCGCCGAAGACGATCCGCGACGTCGACTCGCCTGCCACCTTCGACGCGTGGACGAAGTCGCGGCTCTTCAGCGAGAGCGCCTGCCCGCGCAGGATGCGCGCCTCGAACGCCCAGAGGGTGAGGCCGAGCACGAGGATCATCGTCGTCATCCCGCGCGCATGGAGGTAGCCGGAGATGACGATCAGCAGCGGGATCGTGGGGATGACGAGGAAAACGTTCGTGAGGAAGTTGACGACCTCGTCGATGATCCCGCCGGAGTAGGCGGCGAGGATGCCGAGCGTCGCCGCGAGCGTCGTCGCGAGCAGCGCCGCGGAGGCGCCGAGGATCAACGAGCGGCGGGTGCCGAGGGCGACCTGCGAGAAGATGTCGCTGCCCTGGTCGGTCGTGCCGAAGAGGTGATTCCAGGACGGCGCCTGCCGCGTCGCGGCGAGGTTGAAGCCGGTCGGGTCGTTGACGGAGATCCAAGGCGCGATCACCGCCACGATCAGCATGAAGGCGAGGAGGGTGAGGCCGAAGCGCGACTTCGGGTTGGAGAGGAGGAGCGAGAGCCACCCGGGGACGCGACTCTGCTTCCGCGGCCCGGAGACGGCGAGGGGCATCGCTTCCTGCTCGATGACCGGCTGCAGCTGCGACATCAGGTGGCCCGCACCCGTGGATCGAGCAGGAAGTTGGCCAGGTCCATGAGGAAGTTGGCCGCGATCACCGCGAACGCGAAGACGAGCAGCAGGCCCTGGGTCAACGGATAGTCGTTCCCGAGCGCCGCCTGCTGCAATGTGAGCCCTGCCCCCGGGTAGCTGAACACGTATTCGATGAAGACGAGACCGCCGACGGCACCGGCGAACTGCGCGGCGAACCCGTTCAGCGGCGGCAGGATCGCATTGCGGCCCGCATAGCGGGTCATCACGCGGCGATCCTTCAAGCCCTTGGCCTGTGCCATCGCGACGTAGTCCTCGCTGATCGTGTTGATCATCACGGTGCGCATGTTCAGCACCCAGCCGCCCGTGAAGGCGGCCATGATCACGAGCACGGGGAGCTCGGCGTGCCGCACGGCGCTCTGAGTGAAAGCCCAGTTGAAGCCGGGTGTGAGCTGGCTGTCGTAGGCGTGCTGGATCGGGAACCACCCGAGCTTGAGCCCGAGGAAGTAGACGCCGAGCAGCGCCGTGAAGAAGGCCGGGAAGGCCCCGAGCCCCATCAGAGTCGGCACGAAGAACGTGTCGACCGTACCTCCGCGGCGCCAGGCGGCGACCATCCCGATTCCGATCCCGATGATGAAGGACAGGAGGAACGCGACCCCGACGAGCGCGATCGAGTACGGGAGGGTGCGTCCGATCACGTCGGAGACCGGCGCCGGATAGTTCGACGTCGAGATCCCGAAGTTCAGGTGCGCGAGGCGCTGCAGGTAGAGCACGTAGTCGTGCCCGAGCGACCCTTTGCCCCCGCCGAGCAGTGCCTCATACGTCTGGATGATCCCCGGGTTCGCCTGGATCTGAGCCGGCGAGAGGCGGGCGAGGACGCCGCCGGCCGGGTCGCCCGGCATGAGACGCGGCAGCAGGAAGTTGAGCGTGATCGCCACCCAGATGGCGAAGACATAGAAGAGGCATCTGCGAAGGAACCAGCGCATGGCTTATGGCCGAGTAGTGCGCCGGGCGGGACCGAAGTCCCGCCCGGCTGCCCCCAGGGCCCGCTACGGACCGGCGTGTCCGCCGGGACAGATGCGGGTGAACGAGAGGAGGTTGTCTGGGTAGGTGGAGAAGATCGGGTCGCCGTAGAAGTTCTTCGGCGAGTTGAAGCAATGGAAGTACTTGGTGCTGTATGTCGACCACCGCGGCCCGATGAACAGCGGGACGATCGGCATCTGGTTGAGGAAGATCTTCTCGAGCTTCGTCGCAATCGTGTGCTGCGTCTTGGAATCGAGGGTGACCTTCCACTGATTGAGCAGCGTGGTCGCGGTTGCGTCATACGTGTGCGACCAGTTGCCAGTCGACGAGGCGTCCTGCCCCGACGGGATGTTTGCGTTCTGCGAGAGGTTCGCGTTGAAGAAGCCGTACGGCGATGCCTGGGAGCCGTTCTGCCAGAGCAGCGTCGGGTTCTTGGTTGCGAACGCGTTCGGGAACCAGGAGTTCCAGTCGGGCTCGAGAGCGACGTTCGAGTCGATCCCGATCGCCTGGAGGTTCTTCGTGATGATCTGGTTCGAAGCGACCCAGTCGGACCAACCCGAGATCACGTGGATGTTCAGTGAGACCGGGTTGCCCTTCGGGTCGATGAGCTTGCTGCCCTTGTACGTGAACCCGTTGGCGGTCAGCAGTGCCTTCGCCGCGGTCGGGCTGTAGGTCGAGAGCGCCTTGGACTGTGCCTTCACCGACTTGTCGGTGACCCACTGCGGGAAGAGGCCGTTCAGTCCGATTGCATCGGTCGCCGGCGCGTAGCCGTACTCACCGAGCTTCGAGACCGTGTTGCGATCGATCGCCATCGACAGTGCATGCCGGAAGGCGACGAGGCTGTACGGATACTGCGTGTTGTCGAAGACCAGCGAGACCGGGTAGGCCGTCGTGGCGTAGAAGGCGTGGTAGTGCGCCTTGTCCTTCGACGTGTAGGCCTTGTCGACGTTCGGTACGAAGTTGTGCGTCCAGTCGACCTGGCCGCTCTGGATCAGGGCGAGAGCCGAGTCGTTCGACGCTGCCTGAACGTACTCGAGGCACGGGATGAGCGGTGTGCCGCCCTTCCAGTAGCCGGGGTTCTTGCCGAGCACGAAGTCCTGGCTCGTGAACCGCAGGACCTTCGTGAACGGGCCGGATCCGATCGGGTTCGGGTTCGTGAAGGTGGCCGGGTCGGCGACCTTCGACCAGATGTGCCGCGGGATGATGAACACGTTGTTCAGCGACGAGATGATGAACTGCGAGTCGGGCACCTTCAGGTTGATGACGACCTGGTAGGCACCCTTCGCCCTGATCGACGCGATGTTGGTGTTCGGACGCATCAGGCCGATGGTGTCCATCACCTTGTTCTGCCGGCCTGCGGTCAGGCTGTACACAACGTCGACCGACGTCAGCGGCTTGCCGTCCGCCCACTTGGCGGTCTTGACGAGCTGCAGGGTCAGGGTCTTGTTGTTGTTGCTCCACTTCCAACTCGTTGCGAGCCACGGGAGAGTCGGCTTGCCACCCTCGGGCGAGACCATCAGGCCTTCGTAGATCGCACCCCTGACGAACTGGCCGCTGGGGAGACCAGTCGCGGTGAACGGGTTGAAGTTCTTGGTGAACGCCGGGTCACCGGAGCCGGTCATCACGAGGCACTTGTGACTCGCGGTGAGTTTGGCCACGGTTGCGTGCCCGGCAGGGCGGGCTGCTGCAATGGCGACGACGCACAATGCCGCCAGCAGTACGGCTCCGAGTGCGACGGCAAAGCCGAAGCCTGAGGAGCGGGTCTGACGTGACATCTGCCTTCCTTTCCTGCCCAGCTTGGGCGGCTTGTGTCGATCTGGGGAGATTTCCGGTAATTACCGGTAACGGTTACCACGGAGCGGCCTCGGATGTCAAGGGGAAAACCCGCAAACTTCAGGAAAATGGCCTGCAACAATTGCCGGAAACGTTTCCAGGTGCTTGAATAGCTGTTCGGATGGCTCAGACCGACACCCAGCCCGTCCCGCCGTTCCGCGGCCGCGCCACGATCCGGGACATCGCCGACCTCGCCGGCGTCTCGATCGCGACCGTCTCGCGGGTCCTCAACGACCGGCCGGACGTGGCGAAGGAAACCCGGGAGAGCGTGCTGCAGGTCGTGCGGGAGCACGGTTTCAGCACGAACCGGGGAGCCCGCGGGCTGTCGAGCGGGCGCACGGGGATGGTCGGCCTGACGCTGCCGCTCGTCGCCGACGCCTACTTCGGCCCGATGCTGAGCGGTGCGGCGGAGGCTCTCCACGAGCGCGACATGCGGCTCGTGCTCGCCCCGACGCTGCACGAGCACGACCGCGAGGTCTCGCTGCTCGAGCGGCTGATGCGCGGGACGACCGACGGCGCGATCCTGATGCTGCCGGAGGAGTCGCCCGACGAGCTGCTCATGCTGCAGCGGCAGGGGTTCCCGTTCGTGGTCGTCGATCCGCGCGAGGCTCCCCCCGACGGCATCGCGTGCGTCTCGGCGATGCATGCGGCCGGAGCGAAGGAAGCGACCCAGCATCTGCTCGGCCTCGGCCACCGCCGGATCGGCGCGATCGCCGGCACCCCTGGCTGGTATGCGACCGAGGAGCGGCTGATCGGATTTCGCGCCGCGCTCGCGGGCGCGGGGATGCTGCTCGATCCCGACCTCGTCGCCTACTCCGACTGGCGCATGCCGCGCGGCACCGAGGCGGCCGAGCAGCTGCTGTCGCTTCCCGACCCGCCGACGGCGATCTTCGGCTTCAACGACAACGTCGCGATCGGCGTGCTCCATGCCGCTCACCGGCGCGGGCTCAAGGTCCCGGACGACCTCTCGGTGGTCGGTTTCGACGATACGGAGCTGGCGACGGTCGTCACGCCGCAGCTGACATCCGTGCGCCAGCCGCTCGCCGAGCTGGGCCGCACCGGTGTGAGCCTGCTCGTCCGTCTGCTCGATCGTCAGCGCGTCGACGCGCTGCGCATGGAGCTGGCAACGAGGCTCGTCGTGCGCGAGACCACGGCGCCTCCGCGGAGATAGATCGTGCGCTTCGCGATCGTCGCGGCTCTCGTTGCCGTCGGCATTGCGATCGGAGCAGCACTCGCGCTCGGAGGCGGGCCGCGCAACGCGTACGACGTCCAGGGGCTCGTCTCCGACCGGGCCGGCCACGCGTCGCACTCAGATCCGCGGCTCGTCAACGCGTGGGGGCTCACAGCCAGCCCGACCGGGCCGTGGTGGACGGCGAACGAGGCGAGTTCGACGAGCACGCTCTACTCGGGTGAGGGTCGCAAGCAGCTGCTGACCGTGCGGGTCGCCGGAGGCCCGACGGGCATCGCGTGGTACGGCGGCAAGCAGCTGCTCGTTTCGGCGAACGGCGTCTCCGATCCGGCACGGTTCGTCTATGCCTGTGAGGACGGGAAGCTGCGCGCGTGGACGCCGACCGTGCCGGGAGGCTGGTCGACCCAGTCCGAGGTCGTCGTCGACGGCGGCGCCGACGCCGCCGTCTTCCGCGGCATCGCGATCGACGGAGCCCGTGTCTACGCGACCGACTTTCACAACGCCCGCGTCGACGTCTTCGACGGGCACTGGCGCCGGGTCCGCTCGGCGGGTGCCTTCGTCGACCGGAGGATCCCCTCGTGGTATGCGCCGTTCGGGATCCAGGCGATCGGGGGGCATGTCTTCGTCACGTACGTCTACCGCGCGCCGGTGAACGGCAACGACGCGCCGACCGGCGGCTACGTCGACGAATTCGACCGCGACGGGAAGCTGCTCGCGCGCATCGGGCACGCCGGCGTGCTGAACGCGCCGTGGGGGCTCGCGCAGGCGCCGCGGTCGTTCGGCCGCTTCGGCGGCGACCTGCTGATCGGCGGCTTCGGCGACGGTCGCATCAACGCCTTCCGGCGAACCTCCGGCGGCTGGTCGTATGACGGCACGTTGAACGACCCGCACGGGAGGCCGGTCGTGATCAGCGGCCTGTGGGGACTCGGGTTCGGGAACGGCGGGACGGCAGGCCCTGCCGGCACGCTGTTCTTCACCTCAGGCCCGCACGATTGGCGCGGCGAGACGGAGCTCGCCGTGCACGGTCTGCTCGGCTCGATCAGCCCTGCGTGACGGTGCCGTCGGCGCAGCCGCCGCGATAGGCTCGCGGGCCAACGAGCTCTCGGGAGGCAGTTGCGGTGAACGTTTCCTCGCGTTTCGATGTGGCGGGCTTCGGCGTCATCGTCACGGGCGGTGCCAGCGGGCTCGGGCTGGCGTACGGCGAGGTGCTCGCAGCGCACGGCGCGCGGGTGACGCTGATCGACGTCGACGCCGACGCGGTCGGCGCCCAGGCGGCGCGGCTGCAGGGCGAAGGGCTCGACGTGAGAGGCGTGGTCGCCGACGTGACGGACCACGGCAACCTCGACCGCGTGATCGACGAGGCGGCGGCCGTGCACGGCCGGCTCGACGTCGCGTTCGCAAACGCCGGGATCGACTCGGGCGTCGGCTTCGTCGGAGCCTGGGCGGGTGGTGAGCGTCCGCGAGTGGAGGAGGGCGCGCTCGAGCGCTACAGCAGCGAACGCTGGCAGCAGGTGATCGACATCAATCTGAACGGGATCTTCGCGACGGCGCGCGCCGCGGCCCGCCACATGCGCCCGCGCGGCTTCGGGAGGATCGTCCTGACGACGTCGCTCGCGGCGACGAAGGTCGAGCCGGCGATCGGTTCCGCCTACATGGCGGCGAAGGCCGGGGCGCGGCACTTCATGCACAGCATCGCGCTCGAGCTCGCGGCCGACGGGATCACCGCCAACGCGATCGCCCCGGGGTTCTTCGTCACGAACATCGGCGGGGGCCATGCACACGACCCCGGCCTCCAGGCTGCGGTCGCGAAGGACATCCCGATGCACCGCGTGGGCCGACCGGACGACATCAAGGCGCTTGCGCTCTTTCTCGCCTCGCCGGCGTCGGCGTACATCACGGGCCAGGAGATCGTGATCGACGGCGGCTGGGGGCTCGGAATCGCCGACTGAGCCGCGGCTCGGGCTTTCCGCGCCGTCCGTGTCAGCCGGGCCGAACCGTCGACAACGTCGGGACCGTGTCGATCGGAGCTGCCGCAGGCTGTCGGCGAAACAGCCTGCTGATCGCCGGCGGTTGGTCCCTGAGCCGCAATGCCGGCCGCTCGATGACGATCCACGAGGCGCCTGCGAGCAAGACGGCTCCGGTGAAGACGAGCAGCACGTTTGTCCAACTGCTCCACCACAAGGCCGTTCCTTGCAGTTGCACGATCACGAACATGTGCCACAGGTAGATGCCGTACGAAAGTGTCCCGGCGATGACCAGCGGCCGCCAGGAGAGGATTCGGCCCAGCGCGTTCTGCTCTCCGCGCATCAGGACGCTTGCGAGTGCAAGCGCGAACGCGACGTCCATCCCGGGACCGTAGAGGCCGGCGCTGCCGTTGCCGTACGGGCTGGGAGCACCGAGGTGGTACGCACCGACGTTGACAACCACACCCGTGAGTAGGGCAAGCGCGAGGAGCTCGCGGCCACGCCGGACCGAAACCGTCGGCCAAACCTCGACCGCGACCGCCAGGAGCATCCCGATCGCGAACTGGTCGAGATACCCCGGCAGCCACGTAGGCATTGCGTGTCCGTCGCCGGAGAACGTCAGATACATGTTGCCGACGGGCAGGAGACACGTGAGTAGCACGGCCAGCCTGCTTGCACGGTCCTTCACCGTTGGCCCACGGCGAGCCCACAGTTCGGCAGCGAGGACGAAGAATGGAAGAAAGACGTAGAAGGCGACCTCGATGCAGAGCGTCCACGCGGGACCGATCATTCCGTTCTCGCGGAAAAGGAGGAAGACGAAGCCGTAGTTCATGAGCCCGAATTGGATGGTCTGGGTCGGTGTCGTGATCAGCGCACACAGCGCGGTCCCAGCGATCAGGAGGCTGATGAGAAGCCCGCGACCCGTCCAGAGATAGCGGGCAAGGAGCAACAGAGCGATCGCACCGATGGCCACCGGGTCGACACGGGGGTACAGGGCGATCACTGTGACCGTCAGGGCGACCCAGTACGCAGGGACGATCCTGAGCACGCGGGAGCGCGCGTAGCGCGCGAACGATGGACGACGTTCCTGAAAGATCGCGGCGTGCGCCATCGGACGGAAGAGCAAGAACCCGCTGAGGAGAAAGAACAGCGGGACCCCGAGCCACAATCTTGCCGTCGCCGCCCCCAGCAGACCGCGATGCTCGCTGAACCACACCGAGTGGTAGGCGAGCACGCTGAGCGCCGCGACTCCCCGCGCACCTTCGAGCGATGGTGAATGATTTCGCGACATGAAGGCTCCCGGCGCCGGCCAACTCGAAGTCTCGGCAGCGCCGCCCACCGGCGGCACCCCCCAAAACGGGGAGATCACTGCGAAAGCCTGCCAGCGCCGGCCTCCGCGTTTAGCCTGGAGGCCGAACCGCCGGCGCCCGCGGGGAGGGCCCCGCTTCCAAAGTATGGTGGATCCGTGTCGGCGAACGACCACCGGATCGAAGCAGCACAGCCGGCCTCCGGCGAACGACCGATTCGCGCGGCCGAGCTGGTCGGCGCGCTCTCGCTCGCGACCGACCTCGGCACCGGGCAGCCGCTCGAGCACGCGTTGCGCACGGCCGTGCTCGCCGTTCGTCTCGGCGAGCTGGCAGGAGCAACTGCGAAGGAGGTCGCCGACTCCTACTACGTCGCGCTCCTGCACGCCTCGGGCTGCACCTCGAACGGGCATGAGGCGGCGCTTCTGTACGGCGACGACATCACACACCGCGCCGCCTTCTTCCTCATCGATCCGACCAACCCCGCGGAGGTGCTGGCGTTCTACCAGGCGAACATCGGGGCGGGGCGTCCGCCGGAGGTTCGGGCTGCGCTGATCGAGGACGCGATCGCCAATGCGGGGGCGAGGGCCCGCGACGCGTTCGCGACCATGTGCGAGGTGGCGCAGCGGTTCGCGGGCTGGCTCGGCCTGGGGCAGGGCATCCAGGCCTCGCTCGAGTTCGTCTTCGCCCGCTGGGACGGGCGTGGGTTCCCGAACACCGGCGGCGCCGAGCTGCCGCTTTCGATCCGCCTCCTGCACGTGGCACGGGACATCTCCCTCTTCCTCTCCGCCGCAGGCCCGGACGAGGCGCGGGCGGTGCTCGAACGCCGGGCCGGCGCCGCCTATGAGCCACGGCTGGCCGAGCTGGCGGTGACGAACCTCGACGACCTCCTTGCCGAGCTCGACGAGACCCGGATGTGGGACCAGATGCTCGAGATCGAGCCGTTTCCGCAGGTCTGGATCGCCGGCGACAGGATCGACTCCGCCTTCATGGCCTTCGCGGCGCTCGCCGGCCTCAAGTCGCCGTGGCTGCGCGAGCACTCGACGGGCGTGGCCGACCTCGCCGAGGCAGCTGCGTGGCGGCTCGGCCTGCCGGCGGGCACCGTGACGCTCGTCCGGCGCGCCGCGCTGGCGCACGACCTCGGCCGCGTCGGCGTGTCGAATGCGATCTGGGAGAAGCCGGGCCGCCTGGGCTTCGGAGAGTGGGAGCGCGTGCGGCTCCATCCGCACTACACGGAGCGCGCGTTCGCGCAGTCGTCCGAGCTCGCTCCGGTCGGCATGCTGGCCGGCTCGCACCATGAACGACTCGACGGCTCCGGCTATCACCGCGGCACGCGCGGGTCGGGGCTGGATCGAGCCGCCCGCATCCTGGCGGCGGCCGACTGCTACGGGGCCATGCGCGAGGCGCGGCCGTACCGGCCGGCGCTCGACGCTCAGGCGGCGGAGGCAGAGTTGATCCGCGAGGCGGAGGCGGGAAGGCTCGACGCGGAGGTGGTCGACGCGGTGCTCGCGGCCGCCGGTCATCGCGTGGAGGGGCGGCCTCGCGATCTTCCCGCAGGGTTGACGCAGCGCGAGCTGGAGATCCTCCTCGTGCTCGTCCGCGGGAAGTCGAACCAGGAGATCGCCGAGGACCTGCAGATCTCGGTGAAGACGGTCGGGAACCACGTGCAGCACGTCTACGAGAAGGCCGGCGTCCGCAGCCGCGCCGCGGCGACGGTCTGGGCCTTCGAGCACGACCTCGTTCGCACGGCATAGGGCATTCGCCCTATTTCCCCGCCGCCCGGTCGCGCGCAGACTCGCCGCATCATCGACGTCGGTTCTCGGCGCCGAGAGTCACCGAGGAGGAGAGAGATGATTCTGGCAACGACACAGGTGGAGGACTTCGACCAGTTCCTGAGCGTCTTCTCGACGAAGGGCGCCGAGAAGCGCAAGGAGCACGGCTCGAAGGGAGCGCACGTCTTTCGCGACCCGAACGAGGCCGATCGCGTCTGGGTGCTCTTCGACTGGGACGCTGACGGCTGGCAGAGCTTCGTCTCCGATCCCGAGGTCCCGCCGATCATGCAGGAGGCCGGTCACCGCGGCCGCCCGCAGGCCGCCGGGCTCGGCGGCCACTACGACGCCTAGGCGCGAATGAGATCGGGGCCTCCGCAGCCGCGGGGGCCCCACCGCCGGTCGTCTCAGTCCCGGTGCGAGCTACACGCCCCCGCCGCGTTGTCCGCCCTGAAAGCAAAAGACCCGCAAGCACGGGCCTTTGCGCCGATGGAGCTAGGCGGGCTCGAACCGCCGACCTCCTGGGTGCGATCCAGGCGCTCTCCCAACTGAGCTATAGCCCCGGGTGGGGTGCCATTGTATCGGCACTCCCCGGCCAACGTAGGATCGGGCTGTGCCTGAGCCGGCGTTCACGGAGACCCTCCAGGTCGCGATCGTCGTGCGGAGCCTCGAGGCGGCCATGCGGACGTATGTCCACGACTACGGCATCGGGCCGTGGGCGATCTACGAGTTCAATCCGGGCACCGTGTCGAACATGCGCGCGGACGGACAGCCGGTCGATTCCGCCTGGCGGCTCGCGCTCGCGCGCGTCGGCCAGGTGCACTGGGAGCTGATCGAGCCGCTCGACGACCGCAGTACCTATGCGGAGTTCCTGGCGGCGAAGGGCGAAGGGGTGCACCACATCGGCGTCGCGGTGCCGAGCTTCGAGCGGGCTGTCGGGACCGTGGCAGAGCAGGGACGGCAGATCGTGCTCGGCGGCGAGTACAACGGCGTCAACTTCGCGTATCTTCCGACCGGCGGCGATCTCGGCGTGATCACCGAGATCTTCGATTCGCCGCCGGGTGACGATCAGCAGCCGGATTCCGTCTACCCCTGACCGGTAGTGGGTCTCGACCTGACCCACAACCACTGAGCGGTTTTACCTGACCCTCACAGTTCCCTCACCCGTGCTGGGAAGGGGAAGGTGAAACCTGCCAGCCAAAGGAGAAGGAATGACTCGCAAGATGAATCTCATTGCGCTGCTCGGCGCTGCAGCTGTGACGGTGCTCGTCATCGCGGGCTTCTCGAGCGCCGCGAGCTCGACTGCTCCGGTCAACACGGCCGAGCCGAAGGTTTCGGGCACGGCGCAGGAAGGCCAAACGCTGACCGGGAGCACGGGCACGTGGACGGGCTCCGGCACGATCTCCTACAAGTACCAATGGCGCCGCTGCAACGCGCAGGGCAACGGCTGCTCGAACATCGGCGGGGCCGACTCCTCGAACTACCAGCTGAAGTCGGCTGACGTCGGTCACACGGTCCGCATTCGCGTGACGGCGAAGAATGCGGACGGGTCTGCGAGCGCGGACTCGAACGAGAGCTCCGTCGTCACCGCGAAGACGACGACTCCGCCGCCGCCTGCGACCGGTTGTCCGACCTCCGGCTCCGGAACCGTCGATGTCAGTGCGGTCTCGCCGCCCGCGCGGCTCCTGATCGACGGCCAGACCGTGTCGCCTACAGTGATCAACCGCTCGTCGTCCGATGTGACGCTCCGGTTCCACGTCTCGGCGTGCAACGGGCGCCCGGTCTCCGGCGCTCTGGTCTACGCGACCGCAGTGCCGTATTCGCAGTTCTCGATCCCGCCGGAGACCCAGACGGGCTCCGACGGCTGGGTCACGTTGACGATGCACCAGGACCGCTACTTCCCGGCCTCGTCGCGGCAGCAGCTGCTGGCTGTGTTCGTGCGGGCCCGGAAGTCGGGCGAGACGCTGCTCGGTGGAGTCTCGACTCGCCGGCTCGTCTCGTTCCCCGTGCATCTCTAGCCACTGAGTCCGGACCGCGCGTGCCGCCTACGATACGGCGGTGCGCGCGGTCGTTCTCGACGACGACGGGCTGCCCGAGCTCGTCGACCTGCCGGAGCCGACCGCTCCGGGCCTGCTCGTGCGCATCCGCGCCTGCGGCCTCTGCGGGTCCGATGTGGAGAAGCTCGGGCGAGCCGCGGCCGGCACCGTGATCGGCCACGAGGTTACGGGCGAGCTCGAGGACGGCACCCCCGTCACCGTGCTGCATCGCGTCTCGTGCGGGACGTGTGAGCGGTGTCTCGGCGGCCACGAGTCGACCTGCGTGGAGTTCGGAGACGTGCGGATCGCGCCCGGTGGGTTTGCGGAGCGGCTGCGAGCGACCCATCACGTGCCCCTGCCCGGGTCGCTCGGTGAGCTCGACGGCGTCTGGGTCGAGCCGCTCGCCTGCGTTCTGCGGGCAGTCGAACTGGTGCCGCGCGGCCGTGTGCTCGTCGTCGGGTGTGGCGCAGTCGGGCGGCTGTGGGTACAGGTGCTGCACCGCCGTGGCGACGAGGTCGTCGTCGCCGAGCCGGTTGGTACGCGGCGGGAAGCAGCGCACGCGCTCGGCGCCGTGAGTGCCTCCGACCCGGTCGCTGCCGCCGTCGTGACCGCGGCAGCGGGCGTGAACGACGCGCTTCGCCGGCTCGAACCGGGCGGCACGCTGCTCGTCTTCTCCGCGCCCGAGCAGGACGTGCCGACCTCGCTCGACGCGGTCTACCGGAAGGAGCTGCACGTCGTCGGCTCCCGCTCGGCGACGCCCGCGACCTTCCACGCTGCGGTCGAGCTGCTGCCATCACTCGTCCTGCCCGAGTTGACGGTCCTGCCGCTGGAGCGGTTCGACGAGGGCGTCGAGCTCTATCGCAGCGGTGCGGCGCTGAAGGTCGTGTTCACACCGTGAAGGTGGCGCGCTTGTACGCGCCGGGTGACCTGCGCATCGAGGACGTGCCCCGGCCGGAGCCCGGCCCGGGCGACGTGCTCGTGCAGATCGAGGTCGCCCTGACCGACGGCACGGACTTCAAGACGTATCGACGCGGCCACCCCCTCCTGCTGCGCGAATCGCCGACGCCCTTCGGCCACGAGTTCTGTGGGCTCGTCGACGGGCGGCGGGTGGTCGCCGCCAACTCGGCACCGTGCGGTGCGTGCGACGGCTGCCTGCGGGGTGGGCAATGTGCTGCGTTGGAGTTTCTCTCCGGTGCGTACGCGGACTGGATCGTTGTGCCGGAGCGCATCGCGGAGGTGAACCTCCATGCGGTCCCGCCGGATCTCCCGCCGGAGGTCGCGGCACTGCTCGAACCGCTTGCGTGCTGTCTGCGCGGCGTCGAGCGCGCGGGGGTCGGTGCGGGTGACTCGGTGGCGATCCTCGGCGCGGGGCCGATCGGGCTGATGCTCGCGGCGTGTGTCGCCGACGCCGGCGGCTGGCCCGTGGTCGTCGGCGGCCGCGAGGAGCGGCAGGAGCTCGTGAGCGCATTCGGCGCCGAACCGGCCGACGGACGTGGGGCGGACGTCGTGTTCGAGGCGGCCGGCACGGAGCAGGCGTGGTCCGACGCCGTTGCGCTCGTCCGTCCGGGTGGAACGGTCGTGATGTTCGGCGGGCTCGCGCGCGAGATCAGTCCTCGGGTCGACGCGTTTCGCGTGCACTACGAGGAGCTGGTGATTCGCGGCTCGTTCCACCACTCCCCGGCGACCGTCCGGGCGGCGCTCGCCTTCCTGGCGAGCGGTGCGTATCCCTGGGATCGCCTCGTCACGCATCGCGTCTCGCTCGCCGAGCTGCCGGCGCTGTTCGCCGATCCGCCACGGGACCTGCTCAAGGCCGCCGTCGTCCCGTGACGCTGCGCGAGCTGAACCGCACGCTGCTCCTGCGGCAGTTGCTGCTGGAACGGCGGCGGCTCACGCCGCTCAGGGCCGTCACGAAGCTCGTTGCCCTGCAGGCGCAGTACGCCCCGTCGCCGTACGTCGCACTGTGGTCGCGCTGCGACGGTTTCCGCAAGGAGCAGCTGAACCGGGCACTCGTCACCGGGTCGATCGTCAAGGCGGGCTCGCTGCGCACGACGCTCCATGTCATGTCGGCGGCCGAGTTTCCCTACCTCGCCGCCGCGTATATCGAGTCGGAGCGCGGACGAACGGAAGGACTCGGGGTCGACGTGGAGGTGCTGCGCGCCGCACTGCCGGACGAGCCGGTCACGAGCGCCGAGCTCTTCGAGCTCGGCCACCGGGTGCTGGGAACCGACGATCGCTGGACGGTGGCGTTCGCCTATCGCGCGCTGCCGTTCGTGCGCACCGCGCCCGTCGGTGCGTGGCCGCATACCAAGCCGTCGCCCTCTGTCCTCTGGCGAGAGCCGCTGCCCGAGCCGGGGGAGAGCGCGATCCGCGTCGTCCGACAGTACCTCGCCGCCTACGGCCCTGCGACGCGGGACGACGTCGCTCAGTACTCGTCGTTCAAGGTTCGGCAGATCGACCCTGCGCTCGCGGGGCTGCCGACGCTGACGGACGATCAGGGGCGGACGTTGTACGACGCTCCTCGCGCGCCGCGGGCGGCGGCCGGCGTGCGCGCTCCGGTTCGCTTCCTGCCGGCCTTCGACTCGCTCATCCTCGCGCATCGGGACCGCTCACGGATCGTCCCGGCGGAGTACAGGGACGCCGTCTTCAACAAGCGCAACGCGACGACGAAGAACACGTTCACCGTCGACGGCTTCGTCGCCGGCGCATGGCGGCTCGAGCGCCGGCGGCTCGTGGTCGAGCCGTTCGCACCGCTGCCGTCGCGGGTGCGCCGTGAGGTGGACGCCGAGGGCGAGAGGCTGCTCGCCTGGTGCCTCGGTTAGACGGCGAAGAGCGTCAGTTCCGGCTCGCGCTCCCCGCGCAGGACCGCGAGGTCGACCTCGGCCCATGCCAGCCCGCGCTGCTCGGCGAGCGCGATCGCCTGCGGCTTGATCTGCTGCGCGACGAGGATGCCGCGACAGGCGGCGCGGGCGGGGTCGACGCGGATGCAGTCGAGGTACCGCGTCAGCTGCTCGACGGCGTCGATCGTGCCGATGCGCTTGATCTCGACTGCGACCCAGCCGTCGCCGGCATCGCGGCACATCAGGTCGACCGGGCCGACGTCGGTCGGCCATTCGCGCTTGACGAGCCGCAGTTCCGGCTCGATGTGCGTCGGGTCGTCGGCGAGCAGAAGCTGCAGGTCGCGCTCGACGCCGTCCTTCTCGAGCCCTGCCGCCTCGCCCATGTCGTGCACGACGTCGGACAGCACCTCGACCAGCCTGATTTCGAGGCGATCCTCGGTGCGCCCGGCCCGCTTGCGCACGACCACCAGGTCGCCCGAATCCTCGATCACGGTCGGCGGGGTCATCCAGTTCAGGGGCTTTACGGAAAGCCCCCCACCGTCCGACCAGAGCATGACGGTGCCATCCTCCTTGATCATCAGCAGGCGGACACCCTCGGCGAGCTTCGTGGAGAGGCGGCCGGTGTAGGAGACCTCGCAGCGGGCGACGATCAGACGCATGGAGGCGAGGACACTACTGTCCCTTTCGGACAGGCTTGATGTCCTCGGCTCCTCTGCGGACGGGGCCTTGTAGAGCCGGCACTTCGGGCGTAGCGTGTAAGCCCGTGTCGAAGCCGCAGCCATGCCCGAAGTGTGGTTCGGGTGTCACGGAGATCACGAGCGAGTCATCGGTAGAACTGGCCGACTGCCCCGCTTGCAAAGCCAGACTTTGGCGGGCACGGGCAGATCCGTCGTTGCCGTGGGACCCGCCCTGGAACCCGGTGGAGGGTTCAACGCCTCCCGGTGAAGTCGCTTCGAAGTCGTAGAAGCTCCTCTTCCGATGAGTCGTATAGAGGCGAGGACACTAGGTCCCCGGACAGGCTTGAGGTCCTCGGCTCTTCTGCGGGAGGATGGCTCGATGAAAGCATCGAACATCGGCTTCGCCGTGTATGCGAGGGGCGAGGCGCCCGGAACTCTCGATGCGCGGTGGTCGTACGAGAACTCGTGGGGCGGCTCAGGGCAGGCGACTGGCGGCCCGGAGCAAGGGTTCGCCGGGCGCTACCGCATTCGCTACTTCCACGAGAACGGTGAGTTCTCCGACGAGTACGACCTGGAGATCGAGAGGGCCGGCGACTGCTACGACGTGAGGTGGCTGGTCGACGGCGTGGTCGGCGCGGTCGGTGTCGGCATGGAGGTTGGAGACCGGCTCGCTGTCGGATGGCGAAGGGTCGCCGACTCGCCCAAGACGGAGGTCACGTAGTCAGTTCAGGGGCTTTACGGAAGACCCCCGCCAGTCAGCGACGAAGCAGTTGGTGCGGCGCATCCCACCTCGTCACGCAGACGTTCGGTCAGCGGTTTCCCGTAATGCCGATCGCTGCGATAGCCGGCGTGACGATGCCGAGAGGGGTTACACCGCCCGTGAGCCCGGTGAGCGTGACCTCTAGGTGGTAGGTGTTCGTTCCGGGGTCAGGCGTGTACTCCCAGAACGGCGGGGGCGGGTCGCTTGCGTCGAGGCCCCGGATGCCGGTGCGGAAATGCGGCGTTGGAGGGCCGAAGATGGGTCCGTACCCGTCGGAACCTTGCTCGTCGCTGTCGAAGGTGAGCAGCGGTCTCGGGGATTCGTTGCCGTCGTCGCTTGGGTATTCAGGGACTGGCGTTTCGATGAGTTTCGCCGTGACGTTGCCGTCGCCGCCGCGCCACCGGATGATGATCGCCCACACACCAACGGTGGCTTGTCCGATCCGGTCGGGGACGGGGTAGCGGATCGTTGCGGAGGCTTTCTCGCGGCCCGGGACACGAGCGGCGGCGTGCGCCTCGACTTCGGCCGCGCCTTCGGTGTTGGTCGGCCCGCTGAAGCCTCCGGCCAAGCGAGCGACTGGGCCATCGAACTCGACTTTGCTGACGTCTCTGACGTCAACGATTCCCAGTGATCCGGGACAGAAGACGTTGTAGGCGCCGTCCACTTGGTTTGCCTCCGTTTCACAGCGAGCGCTAGGCGATCCGGAATCTACGCCTTTGCAAGAAGCAGCACAAGAGCTGGGGAGGTGACTGGCCAGGTCGACCTGGCTGAGGACTAGGCGCTCGTCATCCAGTTCAGGGGCTTTACCGAAGACCCCCCTCCGTCGGACCAGATCATGAAGGTCCCGTCGTCCTTGACCATCAGAAGGCGTATGCCTTCCGAGAGATGGGTGGTGAGGCGCCCCGAGTACGAGGCGGTGCAGCGGGCAACGATGAGGCGCACGGGCGCGGACCTTACTGTCCCTTACGGACAGTGTTCAGGGGGTTCACAGAATGACCATTGGCGATGGCTAGCGTGCTCGCGTGCACCCGCAATACATCATCATCGCTATCTCGATTGTGATCGTCGGTGCGATCGCATGGCGCGCCTTGAGCCACGACCGCCGCAGCGACGCCGACTGACTTTGCCGTGACGTCGGGACGTCGTCGGCGGTCAGCTCTCGGAGTTCAGAGGTTTCACCGAACGCCCACCTCCGTCTGACCAGAGCATGACGGTGCCGTCTTCCTTCACCATCAGGAGCCGCACGCCCTCGGCCAGGCGTGTGGAGAGGCGGCCGGTGTAGGAGACCTCGCAGCGGGCGACGATCAGACGCATCGCGCGACGCTACCGGCCCCGGCGGACAGGTTTGAAGAAATGGGTTATGCCGTTAGCTCCAGTAATCGCCGTAGGCCCTTTTGCCATGCGTTTTGCTTCTTGAGGGTTCAAACGGGGGCCGCGCACGACGAGTTGGTCGGTTGCTGAGAAGAGCAGACTGGGGACGGCGGCTAGAAGACGCCTCCGACGATCCTCTTGGTGCGTTCGGGGCCGCGGCCTATGCCGACGCGAGGGTCGAGTACGGCGGAGAGGAGGTCGACGAGGAGGTTGCCGACGACGACGATGAGCGTGATCAGGACGACGATCGCGAGGCTGTCGGGCAGGCTTAGCGCCGCGTTCGTGCCGCCGAGCGTCTGCACGGCGAGGCGGCCGAGGCCGTCGATGCCGTAGGCCGCCTCGATGTAGATGCAGACCGCGATCGCGGTGCCGACCTCCATGCCGACCATCGTCAGCACGCGCAGCCCGGCGCTCGGCAGGACGTGGAGGCCAAGCACGCGCGTCTCGGAGGCGCCCTTCGCGCGTGCGGTGCGGACGAAGTCCTCGTTGATTGTCTCGGCGACGCTCGCGCGCACCATGCGCGTGTAGAGAGCGAGGAAGAGCAGTGCGAAGGTCAGCCACGGGAGCACCAGGTGCGACGCCCAAGCGCCCGGCCCGCCGCAGGTGCCGGTCTGCAGCCCGCTGCTCATGTCACGAAGCGCTGAGTGTCCCGTCAGCGAGCAGTAGCCGGTCGTCGGAAGCCAGTGCAAGCCGTTCCCTGCGCTCCGCAGCACGAGGCCGAGCATCATCGGGTGCAGACAGACCAAGAGCAGCGCGAAGAACGAGATGAGGCGATCCGCCCACGAGCCGATGCGGCTACCGGAGATAGCTCCGAGTGGCAGCGAGAGGAGCACGACGAGCGCCGCCCCGCCGAGCAGGATCGAGAGCGTCGCGCCAAGCGGGCCGTAGACGTACGGGCCGACGGAGCCTCCGTCGACCACTTTGCCGCCGCTGTCGAGCGTTCGGAAATGCCCGATGTTGCCCCGCGCGAGATCCCAGATGTAGTCGACGAAGAGGCGCGGCTTCGAATCGTCGAGGTAGAACATGTGGTGCACGGTCTGCACCTGGGCGGCCTGCGGCTCGTTCGCCAACGGTCCGGAAACGAAGTTCGCAACCGGCGGCTGCTTCTCGATCGCGAAGTAGAGCGCGAAGACGACCGCGACCATCGTCAGCAGCGTCACGAGCCCGCGCACCAACCGTCCGAGCAGGTAGCTGGCGATCCTCACCGCAGCGACCTTGGTTCGATCGCCCGGCGCAGGCCCTCGGAGAGGCGGTTCAGGGAGAAGACGACGAACACGATCGTCACCATCGGAAAGATCGTCTGCCACAGCGTGTAGCTCTGACTGTCATAGGTCTTCGGGTTGAAGACCGTCCCCCACTGCACGGCGAGGAGGTTCCCGAGGGTGGGCGTGTCGGGTTGCACGCCGATCCCGAGGAAGCTGAGGCCGATCTCCGCGAGGATGTTCGCGCCGATCGCGATCGCGCCCCAGACGAGCAGCGTCGGGGCGAGGTGCGGCAGCAAGTGACGTCGCAGGATCCGCCAGGTGGACGCGCCGACCATACGCGCTGCCTCGACGAATTCGGCGTTGCGGAGGACCGCCACCTGAGCTCGCACGAGCCGCATCGGGTAGAAGAAGGTGAAGACCCCGATCAACACGACCTCGCCCACCACGCCCTGCGGCACGAGCGAGCCCCAGTACACAGACCGGATGTCGGCGATTAGGTAGCGGTTGGCGAAGAGCAGGAAGAGGATCAGCGGGAAGGCCATCACCGTCTCGGTGAATTGCGTTGCCACGACGTCCACGGAGCCGCCGAAGTAGCCCGCCGCGGCGCCGATCGGCAGTCCGATCAGGAGTGCGACGAGCATCGCGCCGACGCCGATCTCCACCGAGGTGCGGACGCCGTCGAGCAGTCGGATGAGTTCGTCTCGGCCGAGCGGACCGTCCGCCCCGAAGACGAGCAGGGTTGTCGGCGTTCCCGGCGGTGCCTTGCCCAGCAGCCCGTAGGCGTTGATCGGCGGCTGTGCCGGAGCAGGGATGCGCGTCAACGGGCCTACAGGCCGCAGGTTTGAGTTCGCCGCGTACGCGAACTGCTGCGTCCCGCCGTGGCCGACAAGACGGCTGACGAACGCACCGCCGAAGAGGCCGAGCAGCACGATCAGGGCAACCGCGACGAGCGAGACGAGCGACCACCGGTCGCGCCGAAGACGGCGCCAGCCTGCGCGCCACGGACCAACGGGGCCACTTCCGTTCTGGTCTTTCTGACTGACCTGCCCGGCGCCCACAGCGCCTTCAACCACGTCCACGACGCACAAACCATGCCACTGGGGTCAACGCCGCGCAACGCGGCAGTGTCTTACGCTTGCGCGACCGTCCTCTCGTTCAGAAACCGGTCACCTCCGCGCCCGGACACGGCGCTCGCGTCCGCGCAGCTTGGTCATCTGCCCGCGACGTGACCAGACGAGGGTCTCGTACTCGATCGTCCGGGTGCGGACGGCGAGTTGCATGAGCCGGTAGAAGAGCAGGCCGCGGCTTCGTGAGCGGCGCCGGTTGAAGCGGAAGGTGAAAGGGTTACGCCGTGGTAGGGGCCGATCGTGTTCACCAAGAGCTCTCGATGCCCATTCGGGTGGATCGACCACAAGACGAAGTTCCGGGAACTCCGACCGGCCACGATGAACTCGAGCGGACTGCCGCGAGGGACGCGGAAGCTTACGACCCTCGTTCCGTTCCCCTGGAAGGATCGAAGCACCCCGTTCCCGAACCCACCGGCTGTCGCCGCGACGAACGCCGCAACGGCGACAGTCAATCCGACCACGGTTGCGATTCGCACGTCCGCAGTATCTCAGCCAGTTGTTTTTGGTGCGCCTCGCGTGGGTTGCGGCGTGCATTACGTCTGTCTCGCCTCCCACTGTTCGAGGGTCTCGGGTTCCGTGAACGTCGGTGCCTGCCCTCGGTTCGTTCGCAGGTTGCACCGCGGGCAGAGCAGCGGACGGGCGAGGTAGTCGTGCGGCCCACCTCCGGGCACGTGACCGACGTGGAACGCGCCGCCCGGTGGGATGCGCTTCCCACACTCGCCGCAGACGCCGCGGCCGCTGTCCACGACGGTGCGAAGGGCGCGGCGGATCGCGCGGTGCTGGGGAGTCGAGTAGCGGCGTCGATGGTTGCGCTCGTGGACGGCACGGCACGAGGGGCAGCGGAACGCGTGCCCACCTCCGGGCTTCGGCGTGAAGCTCGAACCGCAGACGGAGCATGCGCGCGGCGCGGGTCGCCGGTAGTCGCGAGGCACTACCGAGGCCGACGGCCTGGCGCGCGGCCGAGCGGGTCGTCGCTGTTGGCGTAGATCGTGTGAGGGTGCGGGTCGTCAAGCGTAGGTCGCGAGCGCCACGTGTTGCGCTTGCCAGAGGTGGCCGCGCTGTAGCCCTTGGCGCCACCCGAGCGGGCGAAGAGTGCCGACCGCTTGACGCTCATGGGCGCCGCGCTCGACGTCATCCCATGATTGTGGTCGGCGTGCTCGCGTACGTCGTCGGCGCTCACGAGGGCGGCGCCGCACCCCGCGCAGTGGATCGCATTGTGAGGCATCGAGGCTTCCTTTCGGTTGGCGGGTCGATTTTCGGGTCGTTCTGTCGAGACGGGGGGATTTCAGACTGCCGGTCGAATCCTGCGCCTAGACCAAAAAAGTGCCTATTTGCAGGGCTTTGAAGTAATGAGGCAGTACGCCACCGACCGGGATCGGGGCCGCTCGCGCGTGACGTACTGCCTCGCCAGATCACGACGGCCAGCTAGTAGCTATCCCGTTGTGAACCCACTCGGGCAGTAGTGCCGAGCGGGTGTCGGGGCGATCAGACCCCGACCTTGGCGCGACGCTAGGCGCCGCAGGCTTGTCTATTCGATGGGTGACTCGGGCACGCCGATCAGATCGCGCGCGTCGAATCCGGCGCGCATGAACTCGACCACCTCGTCATCGGTGGCGCAGTCCTCGCATGCGTGCCCGTAGACCTCACGAGAGCCGACGACGTCATAGTCCACGACCACCCAAAGCTCGGGCATGCGGCCGTGCTCTCGCGCGTGTCGATGCTCTCCGCATCGATCACAGACGTACTCGGCAGGCCGGTAGGTCACGACGGCACGGGGTAGAAGATCTCGCCACCGAGGTCGTCGTGGATCGAGTACCAGCCCGCGGGAGTCTTGCCGCGGCGGATGACGTCGAGCACGTGGTCGTCGGCGCCGCGTGCCAGCACGCCGGTACGACCGAGGGCTTCGCGGTTGCGTAGCTCGCGCGCGGCCGTCGGTCGGTATGCCGTGACCAGTTTGGCACCGTCGAACGCGCCGACGTCAACGCACGAGACCTCATCGAGCACGGCACGCACGACGACCTCGACATCGCCGTCCATGTACGACTCTTCGACGCTGTAGCCAACCGAGAGCGGCTGGCCCGAGCGTAGGACCTCGTCGGCCCCGTCGGCGATCTCGACGTCACCCACCCACCCCCAAGCGTCGCGCGTCAGTAGAACCAGGCGGCCGAGCGTGACGGCCGACGTGTCGTGCATGGCGTGGAGCGGAACGTCCACCAGGCCGCGCTGTGACTTGAACGTCGAGGCCGTCAGTCTGGTGCGCTCGCGCTTGCCGTCGCTCATGCGCGCCACCAGGCCGACGCGACCCACGGGTGCGAGTCTTGCGCTGTATGTCCTCACGGGTTAGTCCTTCCGTCGTAGTGTTGGCCGTCGCCTGCGCTTCGGCGGTGCGATCTCTTCGGCCCGAGCGTCGCCCGTGACGTCGGAGAACGGGCGCCCGCCAAAGCAGACGTCCAGGAACTCGACGCAGCCATCCACGACGCGGAACGACAGCGGCGTCGATGGCACGACGTAGCTAGGAATGTGCCCGTCGGCGAATACCGGCGAGCGGCGTATGCGGTAGGCGAGTCCGTAGCCGTTGTCGTCGACCAAGTAGCGGCCACCGGCCCGCGGCGTGAGCTCGCCGACCTCGTGCCAGATGCCCTTGGTCGCCTGCGCTCGCGCGTACTCGACGCGACGCCGACGAACGGTGTCGGCCTGCGCCTCGGTGTGCTCGGTCAATGTTCCGGCGCCCGGCGAACCAATGGTGCCCGTGCCGATGCTGCGGTTACTCGTCATTCTTGGGAACTCCTCTCGGTGTCAT
Source organism: uncultured Thermoleophilia bacterium (assembly GCA_963722065.1). GTDB lineage: Bacteria > Actinomycetota > Thermoleophilia > Gaiellales > Gaiellaceae > PALSA-600. The sequence goes on from CAVRMI010000033.1 coordinate 239,667, forward strand.
GCGTTCCATGCGGTGTGCGTTTCGGTCGTGGGTTGGATGACCAAGGACACGCGTGCGGCGAGGCGACGAAGTCGCCGAGCGCGTGCTCTTGAACTGGAAAGTTGTGAGGCTCAGAACCTCAGCCGCTTGGGCTGCGCCGTCTAGAACCTCAGCCGCTTAGGTTCGACGCGTAGAACCCAAGCCGCAGGGGTTCTAGGGTTTGACTCGCGCCGTTCTCTACCGTCGCGGTCGTGGTCTTGGTCTTGGCAACGCGCGACGCCGTCGCCGATGCCATGAGCACGACCGCTCGGGGTCGTGCGCTTAGATCTTCTTTAGGAGTGCCACTTAGCCCCAACCTCTACTTGAGGGTTGAGAGCCACTCTCGAAGCGTGCCGCTCCGGTACTTCGGCAGTGCTTCGGGGATCAGCCGTAGCAGGGGTGCGGCCGTGTAAAACCCTTCGCCCGGCCCGCGGCCAACTATCGCGGCCAGGGTGAGCGTGTCCACGATGCCGCGCTCGTCCAGCAGGTCACGCGCGCGCTGGACGGTGCGCTCCGGGCGGCCGAGTATCTCGGCCATGCGCTGCTTCGAGTAGGTCACGGTGCCGTTGGTGGGTGATGCGTCCTCGCCGAGCGCCAGGGCCAAGGCCGCCGCGCTCTCGCGCGCTTCGGCCCGTCGGCCTGAGAGCGCGGGATGGTCGGCCGTCAACACTGCGCCTTCGATGCGCTCGTGGAAGATGCAATCGAGGAAAGCATCGTGTCGGTTGCGACCTTCGCGCAGGGCTTCGCCGAGCCAGTCGTCTACGCCGCGCTTGACGCGTCGCTCCAGGCCGGTGCGTTCATCAGTCCAGAGAAGGTCGCCTTCGGGCGGGGCGCAGGCAACGGCGCGCGCTCCCGCGTCGCGCAGGATGGCGGTTACGCGGTTGGTCTGTTCGAGCACGGCCGAGTTCCGGTGCCAGTCGGAATCGCAGACCACGGCGACGGGACGACCTCGAAGGTGCAGCGCAGCGAACTCTTCCAACTCCAGGCGAGCGCGTACGCGGATGCGGCGGAACGATCCAAGGGAGAAGTCCAGGTCGGGCGCCGCGCTGTCCCATAGATGGATGCTGCCCGAGTCGATGGCCGGGAATCCGGCCTCAGTGACGGCGCACATCTTGAGTGTGCCTTCCATCACGAATACGAAGAGGTCGTCGGCGTCGAAATTCGACTCCAGGCTAAGCGGGTTCGTGCCAAGTCGTCGGGCCGAGCGGCCAGGCGTGTACAAGTACTTGGCGTCGTGCCAGTGCCGATGAGGTCCTTCGATGGGCACGACGACGTCGCCCGTCAAGGGATGTAGGTGCCCCGAGGGCAGGAAGTCGCCGTCGGGATGCTCGACGTTGGCCGGATGCCCGACGATGCCGGGATCGCAGACCTTCGACTCGTGCGCGATGCGCGGTGCAACCTCTTCACGGCCGACGGTGCGCGAGCGCAGGGCCGCGTGGTCGTGCTCCTCGAAATGACCGAAGGCAGGCACGTCGGGGCGAAGCTGCGCCATGGGGTCAGGGCCGAACCAGTCCGACTCGGGAAGCGGCGAGTGCCGCGGCATCACCCATCCATCGTGCGTGGCCAGCGCGCCGCGCAGGAAGCCGATCCACTCGGCGCGGGCGCGCACGTCCATGCGCGAGAGTGCGCGCGCCGCCTCCCTGAACTCGGGGAAGCGCGAGTACCTCAGAATCTCGGGCGGGTAGCACGCGGGGTCGTATCCCTTGAACACGCCGAAGCCCGGAAGATCGTCCAGACCCTTGACGCGGCGGCCGAGCCGCTTCGACCAGGCTGTGCAGATCGCTGCGGTGCGGTATTCGCCGCGCTTGCCCGCCATATCGGGATGGTCGTCGCCCCCGTACGCCGCGACGACCTTGGCGATGCTCGCGCGACGTTCGATCCAATCGGCGCCTTCGTAGCGCTCGAAGCCCTGCGCCCGCGCCACGTGTCCCTCGGGCATCCAGGGCGGCGTTATGCCGCGCTTGGTGAAGATGTCGTGCTCGCGTTCGCTCACGGTTCGTCCCTCGGATTGGCGGGCAGCGGATTTAGCCTGGCCTCGCGGTTGAAGCCCCGCCGCGATAGGAGCTGCGCCGGGGGATCGTCGTCGCCCGGCGGCCAATGAATCGTCTTGTCTCGGTCAACGGCCACGTAGGCGAAGAGTCCGGCGATGACCTCGCGCAGTTCCTCCTGGCTGGCGTTGTCCACGTCGAGGGATCGGTATGCGTCCCAGAACGAGGAGGAGGTCTGTACGGAGGCGCGCGCGCTTCCCAGAGCTTCGGCCGCCGCGTCGCGCACGCCTCTACGCTCGGAGATCATTGTGGCCCAGTTCTCCCCGGCCGCCTCCTGCACCTCGGGCGTGAGGGCCTGCGCGAGTAGGCGCTCTGCACGGGCGTAGGCATCCTCCAGATCGGCCGTCGCCGCGACGACAACGGGCGGGCGGCGAACCTGGATTTTTCCTCGGACCTCATCGAGCACGATGCCGTCCACGACGTCGGCGTCGATGCGCGCCGGAGCGGGGCAGATGCCCCCGGCGTGGCGCCGGATGCAGCGATAGATTCGCTTGCCGCGGCTTGTGGTCGTGCCCTGCATGCAATAACCGCAGGAAAGACAGCGCAGGGTGCCGCTCAAGAGGTAGCCCCCGCGGCTCTTGCGCGGGGGTGCTGGACTTGGATTCTGGGCGGCCGCCCATGTTGTGCGTGAGACCAGGGGTTCGTGGGCCGCGGGATTCACGTGGCGCCCGGAGCGAAGCTCCCCGAGGTAGGTGCGCGAGCGGATGAGTCCGTTTACGGCCTGGACTGTCCACGTGCTCGACCCCTGCGACGTGAGCACGCCATTGTCTTCGAGGAGGCGGGCAAGCTCCGAAGGTCCTGCGCCTCGGGCGCGGCGCTCGAACACCTCACGGACGATGGGCGCCGTCGCGGGGTCTGGTTCGTAGCCCCGCTCGGCGTTCCGCAGATATCCCACGGCCGTACGACTGCTCACTACGACGCCGTTGGCAATGGCCAGCTCGCGCGCCCGGTCTATCTGCTCCGTGGCTCGCTCGCGCATACCGGCGTCTATGGCGAGCTGGATCGTATTCAGCATGCGGCCGTCGGCCGTCGTGTGGTCGGAAAGGTTCGGGGCATACACCTCGCCACCCGCGGCCCTGACCTCTTCAAGAAGTGCGAGTCCCTGGCTCGTCTCTCTCGTCAAACGCGAAAGGTAGGCGACGACAATTCCTGAACTCGCACCGGAGCGCACACGCTCCAGGGCACGCTGGAGTCCGGGGCGGTCGAGCGTTCCGCCTGAGCGGTCTAGGTCGGTGAACACCTCGCCCACGGTGAGACCGCGGCGCTCGGCGAACGAGCGCGCATCACGCTCCTGCTCTTCGGGGCTAATGAGGTGCTCGCGCGCGCCGATACGACTGACGCGGCAATACACATCGACTGTGCGGGGCATCCGACGAACGGTAGCTGCCCGAGAGCGTTAGGTCAAATGACTATTCAGGGGCTTGTAGCCGCCGGCGTCGGCGTGGATCAGGACGGAGCCGTCGTCCTTCAGCATCAGCAGGCGGGTCGACTCCGGCAGGAACGCGTTCAGGCGGCCGGAGTAGGAGACCTCGCAGCGGGCGACGATCAGGCGCATGGAGGCGCCGACACTACTGTCCCTTTCGGACAGGCTTGATGTCCTCGGCTTTTCTGCGGGAGGATGGGTCGATGAAAGGATCGAACATCGGCTTCGCCCTGTATGCGAGGGGCGAGGCACCGGGAACACTGGATGCGCGGTGGTCGTACGAGAACGCGTGGGGCGGCTCGGGGCAGGCGACCGGCGGCCCGGAGCAGGGCTTCGCCGGGCGCTACCGCATTCGCTACTTCCACGAGAACGGTGAGTTCTCCGACGAGTACGACCTGGAGATCGAGCGGGTCGGCGACTTCTACGACGTGAGGTGGCTGGTCGACGGAGTGATCGGTGCGGTCGGTGTCGGCATGGAGGTCGGAGACCGGCTCGCCGTCGGTTGGCGAAGGGTCGCCGATCAGCGCGAGACGGACGTCACGTATCGCAGTTGAAGGGGCCATCCGGTAGTAGGCTCCGCCCAGCGTGCGGGTCCAGCGAATCGGTTACATCGGAACGCGGACGCGGGACATCGATGGGATGACGCGCTTCTTCCGCGACGTCCTCGGGCTCGAGTCTGCAGGTGGGGGTGACACGGTGACCTTCCAGCGCCTGCCCACGCATCGGCGCGATCTCGTCGAGGTGTACGCGCCGGAGCACAGCGACATCCGGATGATCCCGGACGAGGCCGACTTCGTCGTCGCATTCGTCGTGGACGACATCCGAGCGGCGCTCGCCGAGGTGCAGGCCGCCGGTCTCGAGCTCGTGAACGAGCCGGTCTGGGCGGCGGAGGCCTTCGGTGATCCGGGCCTCGGCGAGTTGGCCTGGTTCTGGGTGCGCGCGCCGGACGGGCGCATCTATGTGATCGAGCAGATTCCCGACTGACGATCCAAAATCGGCACGACGCGGCCTTCGGCGGGTCGCATGCTCAGCTCAGAGGCGGGTCGACCCCGGCCGGAACGCCCTTCAGGCAGCCGGTGAAGCAGATCTCCCAGGGGCGACGGTCAGGCGCACCGCGGCAGGTGCCGCCCCGTCCGGACATGTCTGGGGTCTGACCCCCGACATGTCGGTTCCGGACGCGTGCGCAGGCCTCGCGCATGGGGTCAGACCCCAGACGTGTCCCGAAAGGACGCTATGCCCGGCGGATCAGCGTCAGGCCGTCGCGGACGCTCAACAGCACCTGAACGCTCCGCGGGTCGGCGGCGACGTGCTCGTTGAACCGTGCGATCGGCGGATCGCCCTCGACGACACGGCCGTCTGCCAGCGTGTTGTCGGCCACGATCACCCCGTGGCGCGAGAGCCGCGGCAGCACTGCCTCGTAGTACGCGATGTAGCCGCCCTTGTCGGCGTCGATGAAGACGAAATCGAACTCGCCGTCGAGCGATGCGATCGTCTCGGCGGCCGGTCCGACGTGCAGCGTGACCTTGGACCCGTGTGGTGAACGGTCGAACCACCCCTGGGCGAAGGCCGCCCGGCCGGGGTCGACCTCGCATGCATCGATATGACCGCCTGCCGGCAGGGCGGCCGCCATCGTGAGCGCTGAATGCCCGCTGAACGTGCCGATCTCGAGCACGCGCTGCGGCTGGGCGATCCAGACGAGCAGCTCCAGGAAGCGCCCGGCGACCGGCCCGGTCAGCATCGCGGCATTCCCGAGCTCGCGTGCCGTCTCCTCCGACAGCTCGGCGAGGAGCGGATCGTGGGGCGACGAGACTCGCTCGGTGTACGCCTCGATGCGCGGGTCGACGATCTCCACTAGCTGCGCTCCACCCGGGAGCCGCCGACGATCGCATCCGTGCCGTCGGCGAAGCGCACCCACGCCTTGCCCTTGCCGTCATAGTCGTCCGACCAGACGATGAGCGTCGCTTCGCGGCCGGCGACGCGGACCTCGTCGGTCCCCTCGGGGTCGCTGCCGCGCCAGACGCGGATGAACGGGTTCTGCTCCCACTCGCGCCCGATCGTCGTCTCGTCGGTGTGCCCGGGCAGCACTCGGCGATCGTGCGGCATCGGCATGTAGACGTCCATGACGGCGTCCTTGATCTGCTGGAAGTCGCCGCCGCCCACGGCGTCCTTGAACAGCGTGTCGCCGGAGAAGACCGCATGGTCGTTGATCACGAAGCAGACCATGTCGTCGGAGTGCCCCGGCGTCGGCACGGCGTCGACCCACAGATCGCCCGTCTCCAGCGAGTGGCGCACCACCGGCAGGCCGAGCTCGCTCTCGTGCTCGACGTGGTCCCGGTGCGAGTGCGTCCGGAGGACGTGGGTCGGAGTGACCTGCCAACCCTCGGCCGCCTCGAGCAGAGGCTCGAGCGGAGCACCCGAGTCGACGAACACGGCCGTTCCCCCGACCTCGTCTGCGACGAGATAGGCGTTCGACAGCCAGCGGGAGTCCATGCTCCGAGCGACCAGCACGTCGTTAGGCTAGCCATGCACCCGACCGCGAGGAGATCGAAACGATATGCCCGGGCTGATGGCACGCCTCTCACTGATCTTCAAGGCCAAGTTCTCGAAGGCGCTCGACCGCGCCGAGAACCCCAACGAGACCCTCGACTACTCCTACGAGGAGCAGCTCCGCCAGCTCCAGAACGTGAAGCGCGGCATCGCCGACGTGACGACGGCGAAGAAGCGGCTGGAGATGCAGTACACGTCGATGCAGCAACAGGTCGAAAAGCTCGACGGCCAGGCTCGCCAGGCGTTGGCCACCGGGCACGAAGACCTCGCCCGCGAGGCGCTGACGCGGAAGGCCGCGGTGGAGTCGCAGCTCGAGACGATCATGCAGCAGGGACAGCAGCTCGAGGCCCAGCAGCAGAAGCTCGTCGAGGGCGAGAAGACGCTCGCGGCCAAGATCGAGGCCTTCCGCTCGCAGAAGGAAGTGATCAAGGCGCAGTACTCGGCCGCCGAGGCGCAGGTGCGGATCGGCGAGGCTGCCACCGGGATCGGCGAGCAGATGGCCGATGTCGGGCTGGCAGTTCAGCGCGCCAAGGACAAGACCGAGCAGATGCAGGCGCGTGCGAGCGCGATCGACGAGCTGACGGCCGCCGGCTCGCTCACGGACCTCACGTCGTCGGGCGACGACATCGACCGCCAGCTCGCGGAGATCTCGCAGGGCAGTCAGGTCGACGACGAGCTCGCGAAGATGAAGGCGGAGCTCGGCAAGGGTGACGACGCGCCGCCGAAACAGATCGAGGGCGAGAAGACGTGATCGTCCGGTTGCTGGGGGAAGGCCAGTTCCGTGTCGACGACGCACTGATCGGCCGGCTCAACGAGCTCGATGCGGAGGTCTCGCGCGCGGTTGTCGAGGGCGACGAGCGCGCCCTGTGGACCGGCTTGCAGGCGCTCGCCGACGCCGTCCGCGAGGGCGGCGAGAAGCTCGCGGACGAGGACCTCCGCCCGTCGGACGCGATCATCCCGCCCGAGGACCTCTCGCTCGAGGAGGCGCACGAGCTCCTGGCGGACGAGGGCTTCATTCCCGACGTTCCGGTGGCCTGACGGGCCGGCGTAGGCGGGACGGAGCCGAAGATGACCCGCGAGATCGTCCTGGCGGCCCGCCCGTTGGGCGAGCCGAAGGAGTCCGACTTCGAGGTGCGCGAGGCGGCGGACGCGGCGCCCGGACCCGGGGAGGTGCTCGTCCGCAACGTCTACGTCTCGGTCGACCCGTACATGCGCAGCCGCATGACCGGCATGCGGACCTACGTCGGCCCGTACGAGGTCGGCGGTCCGATCGACGGCGGCGCCGTCGGCCGCGTCGTCGAATCGCATCACGACGGCTTCACCGAGGGCGACTGGGTGCTGTCGAGGCTCGGCTGGCGCGAGCAGGGGGTCGTCGCAGGCGACGGCCTGAGGAAGCTCGATGCGTCGCTCGCCCCGCCGTCCACCGCGCTCGGGGTGCTCGGCATGCCGGGCCTCACCGCCTGGGTGGGGCTCGTCGACATCGGGCGAGTCGAGGAGGGCGAGACGATCTACGTCTCCGGCGCCGCGGGCGCCGTCGGCAGCACAGCCGCCCAGATAGCGAAGCTGAAGGGGCTGCGGGTGATCGGCAGCGCGGGGTCGTCCGAGAAGGTCGACTGGCTCCGCTCACTCGGGATCGAAGCGTTCAACTACCGGGAGCAGTCGCCCAGGGAAGCGCTCGCGGACGGGATCGACGTGTGCTTCGACAACGTCGGCGGTGCGCAGTTCGAGGCTGCACTGAACGCCCTTCGTCCGTTCGGCCGTGTGATCGCCTGCGGAGCGATCTCGCGGTACAACGACGAGCGTCCCGAGCCCGGTCCCCGGAACCTGCAGTTCATCGTCACGAAGCGGCTGCGCGTGCAGGGCTTCATCGTGTCGGATCACCAGGACCGGCTCCCCGCGTTCCTCGCAGAGGTCGGTCCGTGGGTGGCCGCCGGACGGCTGCAGTACCGCGAGACCGTTCTGGAGGGGATCGAGAACGTGCCGGCGGCGTTCGCCGGCCTCTTCCGCGGCGACAACACCGGCAAGATGCTCGTACGCGTCGGGCCGGACTGAGCGCCGACCTACCCGGGCCGGACGAAGTCGATCACCGTCGAGCCCAGAAGGAGGCCGCCGTGGATGCGGAAGACGCAGGCCTCCGTCCGCGGCGAAGGCGGGACGGAGATGGAGCCGTGCCAGGACGGCTCGCCGCCGATCCGCTGCCGGAGCACACGGCGGCCGTTCAGATCGACCTCGAGGATGTCGGTCGCCTTGGGCAGCAGTGTGAGGTTCAGGCTGCCGCCCTGGCAGTTGTAGGCGACGATCTCGCCGCCGGCCCCGAGGATGTCCCCGTTCGGCTTGATGCCCCGCGTGACGGTCGACAGCGCCGCAGGCCCGTCGAGGCGCCACAGGTTCAGCCCGGGGCTGTTGAGGCCGAGCGACTGGTGGGCGATGAGGGTCCCCACGAGCTCGTCGGTCCCGCTCGCGACGACCAGCCGGTCGCGAATGGGCAGCCGCCCCGAGAGGGGGACGCTGACCCGTTGCTGTTTCATCGGCCCCGGAACGGCCGCCGGGGCGATCGTGAAGACGTGGTCGATGCGGTGGTTCCAGAATCGCTGCTGCCAGACGACGTTCCAGCCGGGATCGTCGAACAGGTACGAGACCGGCTCGGAGGCATGCAGATCGACCCACTGCCGCGGTGATCCGACCAGCACGCTCTGGTCGACGCTCGTCCGGTCGGCGATCATGTTCGAGGCAAGCGCCGACGACACGATGAGCGCCGAGAGCACGAGCGCCGGGAGCACGAATACGAGCCGGCGTGGGAGCACGACGAAGATCAGCAGGAGCGCTGCCGCCGCGACTGCGACGGTGTCGGCGGGAGCCCACCGCGCCCACTGCACGAGCGCCAGCCCGAACGAGTCCGGGAGCGCCTGCTCGACGATCAAGCTGTTCCAGGGGGCGAAGACGATGATCGCGAGCAGCAGCACGGCCGTCGCCGCCCCCGCAACGCGCGGGCGAGGCGCGCCGCGAGCGAGCCACGCCGCGAAGAGCACGAAGAAGAGCGGTGGGAGCGGTGCGAGATTGCGGGCGAGCAGATGGGGCGCGTAGCGGGCGGCGAAGAAGCCCACCTGCGCCGACATGAGGACGGCGGCGCAGCCGGCCACCGCCAGGAGCGCGCGTGTCGCCGGGTCCTGCAGCCTGCCCCGGGCCGCCTCGACGAACAGCACCACCGCTGCCGCGACCGGCACGACGGCCACCATGAGGATCGCGTACGCAAGGTGGTAGTAGGTGAGGCGGAGCGAGAGGCCGATCGGGTAGCTCCCGTGCAGTGTCCCCGAATAGGCGCCGAACAGCCCGGGGGCGGCGAGAGCCGCCGCGCCCGCGATGACGAGCACGAGCCCGACGGGCCAGAACGCCCGGAGCCGGCCCCGCGACCACCGGAGCAGGGCGTCGGCCACGATCGCGCCTGCGAACACGCCGAGCAACACGACCGCCTGCACGCGTGTCGCGATCGCGACGCCAACCAGGGCCAGGGCGACCACCTGGTCCCGCTTTGCCGCGGTCTCGACCGCGCGGGCCACCGCCAGCAGTGCGAGCGCGGAGAGGGGATAGAACAGGACCTCGGTCATCACGAGGCCGGAGTAGAGAAGTAGGGGAGACGACACGGTCAAAGCCGCGGCGAGCAACGCGTAGCCGGGGGACATGAGGCGACGGCTGTAGAGGAAGACGGGCACTGCGGACAGCGACATGACGAGGGCCTGCAGCAGCTTGAGCGAGTCGTAGCCGTGCGCGAAGCTCCCGACCGACAACGGCAGGCCCGCGAGCAGCGGATAGAGCACTCCGTATCCCGCACCTGCACCGTGGAGGAGCGGCCACGGCCCATCCCGCCAGAGGGTCTCCGCGCGAGCGGCGTAGATCGCCTCGTCGGGCATGATCCAGAGCCCGTGCAGTCGTTGTCCCGCCAGCCAGTGAGCGAGCGTCGAGACTCCGACGAGCGCGGGCAGCGCGAGGACTAGACCGGTGCGTCGAAGAGCGCGAACCATCGAGTCAGGTCCTGCTCGACCGGCAGTTCTTTCTCCAGCTTGGCTTTCAACTCGAGCTCGGTCGCGTTGTCGCGTTTCTGGTCGCCGAGTGGCACGAACGGCCAGAACGCGCCGCGCTTGAAGCCGTAGATCCAGTAGACCGGATGCTCGCCGCCCTTGAACGGGAACGTGGCCGCGAGCAGTTGTGAGCCGAAGCCCTGTGCGGTCAGCTCCGCCGCGAGGGTGTGAGCGGTTGCGACGAGATCCTCCAGATCAGGATCGTGCACGAGGATCCAGTCGAACCCGAACTCGTCGGACTTCCGCTCAACCTGGGAGCCGCATTGCTGGGCGACGGCCTCGATCAGCTTGTCGACGTCGTCGAACGCGCTGCGGAACTCCCCGGACGACTGCGGCTTGAACGCCACCGCCGCGGCGCCGGCCGTCGTGAGACCGAGCTCGGTCTGCAGTGTCACTGCAGCCGTCGTCAGCGCGAAGAGCCGGTCGTCCTTGGGCTCGCTGAGTTTCTTGCGCCCGAAGAGGACGTCGCGCAGCGCCACCCCTAGGCGACCGGGCGGCCCATCTCGCGGGCGATCTCGGCGAGCGCGGCGATGCGCTTCTCGAGCGGCGGATGATCCATGAAGAGCTCGGCGACCGTGCCCTTCGCCTTGGCGGGGATGATGAAGAAGGCGTTCATGCCCTCGACCTGCCGGAGATCCTGGTTCGGGATCAGCGTCATCTGCGACGAGATCTTCTGGAGCGCGCTCATCAGGTACTCGGGCGCGCCGGTGATCAGCGCCGAGCCGCGGTCGGCGGCGTACTCGCGATAGCGAGAGATGGTGCGGATCAGGACGAAGCTGATCGCATAGACGACGATCGAGACGACGAACACGATCAGCCAGATCGGCGGGCCGTTGTTGTTGTCGCGGTTCCCGCCGCCGCCCCACATGCCCGCGTACAGTCCGAAGCGGGTCAGCATTGCTGCGAGCATCGCGAAGAAGCTGGCGACGGTCATGATCAGGACGTCACGGTTCGCCACGTGCGAGAGCTCGTGGGCGAGCACGCCCTCGATCTCCTTCGGCTCGAGGCGCTCCCAGAGCCCGGTCGTCACGCAGACCGCCGCGTGCTTCGGTGAGCGCCCCGTCGCGAAGGCGTTCGGGACGGGTGTGTCCATCATCGCGACCTTCGGCTTCGGCAGGTCGGCCATGGCGCAGAGCCGCTCGACCATGTCGTGCAGGGCCGGCGCCTCCTCACGCGAGACGATCTTCGCCCCGGCAGCGGCGAGAGCCAGCTTGTCCGAGGTGTAGTACTGGAAGAACGCCAGGCCGACGACGATCAAGAGCATCGGTGCGAGGCCGACGTTCAGCACCGAGAACAGGACCACCGCGAAGATCACGTACAGCAGGCCGAGGAGGCCCGTCGTGAAGATCATCCGCAGCGTGAGGCCGGCGTCGCGACCGTAGGACTTGCGCTTCATGACAGGGATTGTAGGGGTGGGGCGGCCCGCGCCGCCGGTGCTTAACCCCCCGTCAACGTGCGACCGGCCGTATAGACTCCGCGCTCGTGCGCCGCCTTGCTCCGCTCGCGATCGTCCTCGTCTTCGCCGCCGGCTGCTCGACCTCGAGGCCGGGCGAAAAGACGGTTCTGCCCGTTCCGACCAAGGTGACCGGAACGGTCGTGAAGGTGCATGTCGTCGCCGTGCCGGCGCAGTACAAGAACGGTGATCCGACCGCCGGCAAGGCCGTTTTCACGAGCGCCGGCTGCTCCGGCTGCCACACGCTCGCCGACGCGAACGCTCATGGGACCGTCGGGCCGAACCTCGATCAGCTGAAGCCGCCGCTGTCGAAGGTCGTCCCGCAGGTGATCAACGGGGGCGGCGCGATGCCGGCCTTCAAGGGCACTCTGACCCCCAAGCAGATCGCCGATGTCTCCGCCTACGTCGTGAAGGCGACCGGCGGCAACCCGTCCGGCTGACGCTTTCGCTGCCCGACGGCTTCCCGGGCGACGTCCAGGTCGTCGCGACCGACTTCGACCGCACGCTCGCCTGGGACGGCGAGCTGCAGCCGCGGACGGTCGACGCGCTCCGCGCGACGCGTGCGGCCGGGCGCGACGTGATCGTCGTCACCGGCCGGATGGTGCAGTCCGTGCGCCGGTTCCTCGAGCCGGCGGCTCTCGACGAACCGGTCATCTGCTACCAGGGCGCGGTCGTCGCGGACGCCCAGGGAAAGTGGCTGCGCCACGAGCCGATCCCGCTCCAGCTCGCCCGCGAGGTGATCGGGCTGGTCGAAGGCGCCGGGCACGGGCTCAACGTGTACGTGGACGACGAGCTGTACGTCTCCGAGGTCACGCAGGGTTCGCGTGCGTATGCGGGCTTCCAGCACCTCGAGATCCACGAGGTGGGGAACCTGCTCGCCTGGCTCGACGAACCGCCCACCAAGCTCGTATGCGTCGGCGAGCCGGCCGAGCTCGACAGCGTGGAGGCCCGCATGAAGGCGCACTTCGGCGACCGCCTCTACATCTCGAAGTCTCTGCCCTACTTCCTCGAGTTCGCGGCGGCCGGCGTGACCAAGGGCGCCGGCCTCGATTTCCTGGCCGCTCACATGGGCTTCACCCGGGAGCAGACGATCGCCTTCGGGGACGGTGAGAACGACATCGAGCTCGTCGAGTGGGCCTCGTTCGGGATCGCCGTCGACAACGCGCACGCCCGCGTGAAGGCGGTCGCGGACTGGATCTGCCCCTCCGCCGAGGAGGAAGGCGTGGCGCAGGTGCTCGAAGCGCTTCTAGACTCGAAGCGATGATCGATCTCCGCGCAGCCCGGAACGACCCCGACGCCTATCGCGCGGCGCTTTCGCGCAAAGGGGCAGCCGGGATCTTCGACGAGCTGCTGATGGCGGACCTGCAGTGGCGGGAGCTGCAGCAGCAGGTCGACGAGCTGCGGGCGCGCACGAAGCTGAAGGGCAAGCCGACGCCGGAGCAGCTCGCCGAGCTGACGTCGCTCAAGGCGGAGCTGCAGCCGCTCGAGGCCGAACTGGCCGACGCATGGCAGCGGCTCCAGGATCTGCACGATCGCGTGCCGAACCCTCCGGCGGAGGACACTCCGGACGGCGACCGGGAGGAGGACGCCGTCGTCGTCAGGGTCGAGGGCGAGCCGCCGAGCTTCGACTTCGAGCCGCGCGACCACCTGGACCTTTCGGCCGCGCATGGTTGGATCGACGTCGAGCGCGGCGCCAAGGTCTCGGGCTCGCGCTTCGTCTACCGCGTCGGCGACGTCGCGCTCCTCGAGTTCGCGCTGTACCGCTGGGCGCTCGACCGGATCGTGCAGAAGGGGCATACCCCGATGCTGCCGCCGGTGCTGGTGCGCGACGAGGCGATGTACGGCACGGGCTTCTTCCCATCCGACAAGGGCGACTTCTACGAGGCGGCCGAGGACGGGCTCTACCTCACCGGCACGTCCGAGGTTCCGCTCGCTGCGTTCCACGGGGCCGAGGAGCTCGAGGGCCTGCCCCTTCGCTACGTCGCGTTCTCGACGTGCTTCCGGCGCGAGGCCGGCGCGGCGGGCAAGGACACGCGCGGGATGTTCCGCGTGCATCAGTTCGACAAGGTCGAGATGTTCGTCTTCTGCGAGCCGGCCGCCTCACGGGACGAGCACGAGCGGCTGCTGGAGATCGAGGAGGAGCTCGTCCAGGAGCTCGGTCTGCCGTATCGCGTTCTGAACATCGCGGCGGGTGATCTGGGCGCGTCGGCCTCGAAGAAGTACGACATCGAGGCGTGGTTCCCGGGCCAGTCGCGCTACCGCGAGATCACCTCCACGTCGAACACGACCGATTTCCAGGCCCGCCGGTTGAAGATCAGCCACCGTCCCGGCGGCGGGAAGCCCGAGCCGGTGCACACGTTGAACGGCACGGCGGTGACGGCGCGCGCCCTGATCGCCGTGCTGGAGAACTTCCAGGAGTCCGACGGCTCGATCGTCGTGCCAGAGCCGCTGACCGAGTTCGGCGCACCGGCGCGCCTCGGTGCCGAACGCGCACGCACCAAGTAGCGTTACGGCCCGCGGCGGGGTGCCGGAGCGGTCGAACGGGGCGGTCTTGAAAACCGCTGACGGGGCAACTCGTCCGTGGGTTCAAATCCCACCCCCGCCGTAGAAGACAGGCCGAGACCCCGCAGCGATGCGGGGTTTCGTGCGTTCCGAGCGCGCGTTCGTCGTGTGGCGGCGACCGTGATCAGCTGTAGCCGGGCACGGCACGGCGGTTGGCGGCGGCTTGCCCCCAGGAGTTGAGGTCCAGGACGACGCCGATCCCGACGAGGATCCAGCCGGCGACGTGGATCGGGCCGGCCGGGGCGTACACCAGGACGTAGAAGAGCGTCGTCCAGGGCGCGAACACGATTCCAAGGAGTGGGAGGAACCAGCCGCTGAACGCGCGATCGACGTAGTTGGTGAACACCCACAGGAGGAAGACGGCGAGCCGGGGGGAGAGGAGCGCGATCAGCGCGAAGAGGCAGCCCATTCGGCCACGATGCCAGACCGATGGGCTGCGCACAAGCACCTCGGCCCGAGGTAGCTTCGTCCCGTGCTGCGTGAGGTTGCCGAATATCCGAACTCGTTCGGGCCGCTCGCGCCCGGTGACGAGCGGATCGACACCGGGCGGTACACGCTCTGCATGGGCCTCGGCGCGTCGTGGAACACCGTGCAGCGGCACCGCTTTCCCGTCGCCGACGTCGACGACGTGATCGAGGAGGTGCGCGCGACGCTGCGCGAGCGCGGTCGCACGAAGACGCAGTGGGAGGTCGGTAGCTCCGCTCCGGCGGGACTGGTGGATGCGCTGCTCGAGCGCGGCCTCCGGCATGACAAAGACCCCTTCGCCGTTGCGCTGGTCCTCACCCATGAGCCGCCGCCTGGGCCGCCGGACGCCGTCGCCCGACCCATCGGGACGTTCGAAGAGTTCGTCGCAGCGTGTGAGGTGCAGTGGGAGGCGTTCGAGGCGTCGGCGCAGGAGATCGCAGAGGCGCGCGCGGTGCTCGCAAGCCGATGGCGCGATTCGCCGAACGTCCGGCACGCTGTGTGGCTCGACGGCGAGATCGTCTCCACGGGGATGGCGGCGCCGACCCAGCACGGGCTTCTGCTCTTCGGCGGTGCAACGCTGCCCCGCGCCCGCGGGCGTGGCGCCTACCGGGCGCTCATCCGCGCCCGCTGGGACGACGCGGTCGAGCGTGGCAGACCGGCGCTGATCACGCAGGGCGGCTCGATGTCCCGCCCGATCCTCGAGCGGCTGGGGTTCGAGCGCGTCGGCGACGTGCAGATGCTCGTGGACGACTTCGGCCGAGCCGACTAAACCCGGGCTCGTTGCCGGGTGCGGGAGACCAGTCGGAAGACCGTCGAGGAATCGGGGAAGGACTCGACTCGACGGTCCCAGACTGGCGGGTCGCGCTGAGAACACTGGCGGTTTTCGCCACCGCTGTAATCCGCGGTTCCTACGGATCGGGCGGTCCAGGCAGGCGTCTTGAAACCTCTGCGCTCCGTGCTGCGGCGGTGCCGCGCCTGACCGCCGCCGCGGGTCTGCTGCCCGGGTCCATCCGAAAGCCGCACTAGCGTTTCCGCCATCAGGCGGAGCATCATGATCGCGTTCTCGGCGGCGGTTCTCGCCGCCTGCGGCGTCGCAGCCGCGTCGACCGTCACGGCCGGCTCGAGCCCGGGCGGGACGACGATCACGATCACACTGCCGAACGACGTCACCTCGACGACGATCACCGTGCCGAAGGCGGCCGCCACGACGGCTCTGAGCGCGCGGGACGCCGCCGCTCTCCAGGCTGCGCTCGTCGACCCGTCGCGCATCTCCTCCGTCCGTGACCCGCGCACCCGGCGGAAGCTGACGACGGAGCTCCACGACCTCGACGCATTCGTCTCGGCGCGGCCGAAGCTGCAGCCCTACAGGGCGCACCTCTGGTACGTCGCCCACCACTCGCGAACGCCCGTCACGCCGAGGGCGCTGGCGGCACTGCTGTGGTGCACGGTGTGGTTCCCGCACGACTGCGAGTAGGCCGCACCGGGGCTGACGGGACGCCGCCGCGCGGGGGAGAGAAGGGTCGCGCGAGCGACGCCCTCAGACTTCGATTCGCTGATGTTCGAAAAGTTGGGCGCCGGGCAGGTGCTTAGTCCTCGCGTAACAGACGGAGGAGCGACAACAGATCGTCGCTCAGATCGCCCGACGCGAGGCGCTCGATCGCCGCCGCTCGCTGTGGATCGGCCGCACCGCGGATCGCCGCATCGATCCGGGCCCAGCCCTCGTCCGGCGGGAGCTGCGGGAACAGCATCCGCCGCACCTGATCGAGCTCCGGCGAGCGGTCGGCCTCGGATTCACCCATGACCGCACTGTCGGCCGACCGGCCGGGCGGGGCACCTGCGTTTCGGCTGGGCCGCGTCGTCCAATCGTCCAGGTCCGTATTCTCCGGGACGGAGACTCGCGAGCGATGACCGCCACACAGCACCCAGTCGACGGGAGGGCCGCCAGCCAGGGGGTTGCCGCCGCGGTCGGCGCCGTGTTCGTGCTCTTCGGCCTCCTCGGGTTCGTCCCGGGTGCGACGAGCCACGTCAGCGACCTGAGCTTCGCCGGGCATACGAGCGGGGCGAAGCTGCTCGGCACGTTCCAGGTCTCGATCCTGCACAACCTCTTCCATCTGCTCGTCGGCGTCGTCGGCCTCGTCCTGGCGAGGACCGCCGACGGAGCGAGCACCTTCCTGACCGGCGGCGGAACGGTCTACCTGGCGCTCTGGGCGCTCGGTGCGATCGGCACTGCCGGGTGGCTGCCCGCGAACACCGCCGACAACTGGCTGCATTTCCTGGCCGGGATCGGGCTGCTCGGGCTCGGCTTCGCTGCCGGGCACAGCCGGAGCCGCGGTGCTCCGAGTGCCGCCTCTAGCTCGGCTGGACCTCGCCCCGCCGATGCACTGCCAGCATCTCGGCGATGATCTCCAGCGCGATCTCCGCCGGAGTCTCGCCGCCGAGGTCGAGGCCGACCGGCCCGCGAACCCCGTCGGCGACCGCGCCGAGCTGTTCGCGCCGCTTGGCCTGGGTGCGCTTCGAGCCGAGCGCGCCCACGTAGAAGGCGCCCCCTTCGACGCCACGGCGGATCGCCGGCAGATCGATGCGCTCCTCGTGGACGAGTGAGACGAGCGCGGTTCCCGCATCGACGTCGATCTCGTCCGGCCACGCAACGACCACCTCGTCGGCGCTCGGGACGCGCTCGCGGGTGGCGAGGCCGGCACGCGGATCGACGACGACCGTCCGCCAACCGAGCGGGCGCGCGAGCGCGCACAACGCCTCGGCGATGTCGCCGGCGCCGACGGCGACGAGCCGCGGCGGTGGGCCGATCGTCTCGACGAACACGCTGCGCCCTTCCTCCTCGCGCAGGCCGGTGCGCGCGCGCTCGTCCGCCTCCCACCGCTCCCCGACGCCGTCCCCTTCGACGACCACGTAGCTTGCGCCGCGCGCCAGTGTCGGGGCGCCGGCGAACGGCTCGAGGAACACGTCGATCTCGCCGCCGCAGGGCAGGCCGACGGTCCAGGCCAGCTCGTCCTCGATGCCGTACGAGACGACGCCCGCGACCTCGCCGTCGAGCACCGCCTTGCAGCGCTCCGCGACGTCCGCCTCCACGCAGCCGCCCGAGACCGACCCGAACATGCGGCCGGAGCGGGTCACCGCCAGCTTCGAGCCGAGCGGACGCGGGGCGCTGCGCCGGGTGGCGACGACGGTCGCGATCGCGACCTCCTCGCCTGCCTCGCGCCACTCCTCCGCTTTCGCCAGAACGTCATCCATCGGCCATCTAGGCTCCATCGTAGTCATGGACGCCCTGGACGAGCTGCTCGCGCGCGTCGACGCCGGCGAGCTGGGAGATCCGCTGCCGGTGCTCGCGTATGTCGCCGGACAGGCCGTCGAGCTCGACCAGGAGGAGCTGAACGGCGCGCGCCGCCGCGCGCTGCTGCTCGTCGCGGCCGGAGGCGACCCGCACCGTGACCTCGAGGTGGACGACCGGGCCGTGAAGGCGCTCGCCGGCGATCTCTACACCGACGACCGGCGCGCGCAGCTCGGCCGGAGCATCGATGCGCTCGCCGTGCGCGTGCGCGACCTTCCGGCCGCGCGCGAGGCGGCCCTGTTCCTCGCCGCAGACGTCGATCTCGCCTGGCGCCTCTTCTGCCTCGGCCTGCTCGCGGAGGAGCTTGCCGAATGACGCCCGCCGTGCAGGCGGCCAAACGAGCCGGAATCGACTTCAAGCTGCACGAGTACGAGGGCGTGGATCCCGCGGAGGGTGACTATGCGATGGCCGTGGCGCGGGCGCTCGGCCTGTCGCCGAAGCGCCTCTTCAAGACGCTCGTCGCGACGGCCGACGGCCGGCTCTCCGTCTTCATCGTGCCCGCAGACCGGCAGCTCGACCTGCGGTCGGCGGGCAAGCGGGTGACCCTTGCCGACCGGCCCACGGCGGAGCGCGCAACCGGCTACGTGATCGGCGGCATCAGCCCGCTCGGTCAGCGGAAGACGCTGCCGGCCGTCCTCGACGAGTCCGCGCTCGCGTTCGGGACCATCCTCGTCAGCGCGGGCCGCCGCGGGCTGCAGATCGAGCTGTCCCCGGTCGATCTCGTCACGTTGACCGGTGCGACCGTCGGCGTGATCGCGAAGTAGCTCAGGTGCCCCACCAGAAGCTCGCCGCGATCACGACGTAGAAGCCGATCAGTACGACCCCCTCCTGCCACGTCGACTCGCCGTCGTTGACGACGAATGCGCCGAGGATCGCCGAGATCACGAGAACCAGAGCGAGCAGCGGTGGAAAGACGAGCGTCAGGTGGGTGGAGAAGAACAGCGAGACGAAGACGAGCACGGGCGTCAGCGCGAGGGCGACCTGCAGCGATGAGTTGACGATCACCGAGATCGCGAAGTCGGGCCGGTTGCGTGCCGCCAGCTGCACGCCGACCACGTTCTCGACGGCGTTGCCCGCGATCGCGACGATCACGAGGCCGGCGAACTCCTGGCTCATGTGCAGGGTGTGGATCGCCGGGGTCAGTGCCGTGACGAACCAGTCGGACACGAGCGCCGCCCCCACGGCCGCGACGCCCAGGAGAACTGCCGTTGTCGTCACCGACCAGCGCGGCGGTGGATGCTCCTCGTCCTCCGTCTCGCGGAGGAAGAGCGGCAGCGCGCAGAAGTACACGACGAGCAGGACCCCGGCGCAGATCAGCGACAGGGTGTTGGCGTGCGCGGCGGCGGGCGCATGGAACGTGCGCGCGAGCGAGGGCGTCGCCATCGTCGCTGCTGCGAGGAGCGCCAGTGTGGAGACCATCCGGGTCCGGTCCGAGCTGAACCTCTGCAGGCCGTTCTTCAGGCCGCCCACGAGGAAGGCGATCCCCAGCACCAGCACGCTGTTCGCGAGGATCGAGCCGACCAGCGCCGCCTGGACCACCGCGACGAGCCCGCTGTTGAGGGCGAACAGCGCGACGAACAGCTCGGGCAGGTTGCCGAGCGCCGACTGGACGACACCAGCCCCGCCCGACCCGAGCCTCGAGCCGAGCTGCTCCGTCCCCCTGCCGACGAGCCGGGCGAGCGCGGCGAGCGCGATCGCGGCGACGACGAACGTCGCTACGTCCCCGAGCGCGAAATGGGAGACGGCGGCGATCGCGACGAGCCCAAGGGTGATGGAGAGCTCGATCAGGTCACGCCGGTTCACAGGCGCGAGACGCTAACAGGCCGTGCCTCGAACGAGGGAACTCGCGCGAGGGATCGAGACCCCCGGCGTGATCGCCGACACAGACTGGGCAATCGTTTCCCGAGGAGGAGAGCCTCGTTGCGGTATGTCCTGTTTGTCCTCACGGTTGCTCTGGCCAGCGTTTTCGCGGCCGGAGCGAACGCTTCGCAGCTGATCGATCGAAACGCCCACGACGTGCGACTCGCCGTCGACGGGAAGGGCGAGGCGTTGATCACGTACACGGCCGGAGGGAAGGTCAAGCACGTCCTCGCCTGGGATGCGATCAACGCGATCGCGCCGACTCATGCGCGCGCGCAGGTTGCGTTCCGGCTCGACTACGCCGGGGGCTGGGGCAAGTCGCACACCGAGGCCTGGAAGACCTTCGGCGACCGGTGCGGCGCCTACGACGGACCACCGCTCGCGTGGAAGGTTGCAGCCTGCAAGGCGCCGGACGGGTCCTACTGGGCGTTGCAGGCCTGGCAGCGGATGTTGCCGAACTACGGCGGCGCCCCGAACGCCCAGCAGGCGGCCTGGGAGCTTCGTCTCTCGCACTGGACCGGCGACCTGCCGGTGCTGACGATCGGCACCGACTGGGCCTGGCACCAGTGGGATCACCTTTACGGGACGTTCACCTACGCAGGCCAGCCCGTCTACGGATTCCGGTCGACGCCGGCCGGCAACCCGCTCGACTCGTTCGGGCGGAACATCTACGTGGACACGCTCGACTCCGCCTACGGCTCCGGCTGGAAGCGGGAGAACAGCTTCCTGGCGCACAGCGGGACCGGAGTGTTCTGTTACAGCTTCAACCCGCACGGAGCGCATCCCGCGGGCAAGGGCACGAAGTACCGCGCGACCGTCGAGGGGCCCGGCGTGACGCCGGACGTGATGTGGCAGGGTGACGCACCCGGCGCGTACGACAAGACGCTCGACCTGCAGGCGAACGACGCCATCGCACAACTCGGCGACAAGGTGTGCCGCGCGAATTAGGTTGGGCGCTCGGCTAGGCTCGACCCGTGCAGGACCGCGGGGCCGAACAACGAGCACTCTTTCGCCGCTGGCCGGCGGGGGTGTCGGTCGTCGTCGCCGAGGTGGACGGGCGCAGGCACGGCCTGACGGTCTCCTCGCTCGTCTCGCTCTCGCTGGAGCCGCCGCTCGTCGGCATCTCGGTCGCGCTCGAAGCCTCGCTCCACGAGCTGCTGCGTGATGCAAGCGGGTGGGCGGCGTCGCTGCTCTCCGGCGAGCAGGAGCACCTCGCGCAGCACTTCGCGCGCAGCGTGCCGCCGCTGGTCCTCTGGGACGGGATCGACCTGCGCGAGGACGACCACCGGCTGCTCGTGGGCGCCGCGGGCTGGCTGACCGCCCGCACGGTCGAGCAGTTCCGCACGGGTGACCACACCTTCTTCGTCGGCGAGATCCTCTCGATCGAGGAGGGCACCGCCGCGACCTCGCTCTCGTACGTGCACCGCGGCTACGTCGCACTGTGACCGCGGCGGTCGTCTTCGACCTCGACGGGGTGATCGTCGACTCCGAGCAGGTGTGGGACGAGGTCCGCGAGGAGTACGTGCGCGAGACCGGCGGCACGTACACCGCGTCGGCCACGCGAGACATGATGGGTATGAGCTCCGTCGAATGGTCGCGCTACATGGCGGACGAGCTCGGTGTCCCCGGCACGCCGCAGGCGATCAACGACGCGATCGTCGCGCGGATGCTCGCCCGCTACGGCGAGGCGCCGCCTCTGATCGACGGCGCGGTCGCCGCGGTGCGCATGGCGGCGGCGCGCTGGCCGTTGGCGGTCGCATCGTCGTCGAACCCGGAGTTGATCGAGGTCGTGCTGCGGGCCGCCGGGCTGCGCGAGCTCTTCCCGGTGGCGGTGTCGTCGCAGGACGTCCCGCGCGGCAAGCCCGCGCCGGATGTGTACCTCGAGGCGGCGCGCCGGCTCGGTGTCGAACCGGCCCGTTGCGTCGCGGTCGAGGACTCGCACAACGGCATCCGCTCGGCGAAGGCGGCGGGCCTGCGCGTCGTTGCCGTGCCCAACCCGCACTTCCCGCCCGACGAGGACGCGCTCGCCGCCGCGGACGTGGTCGTCCGCACCGTCGCGGACCTGACGCCCGAGCTCCTGTCCTAGACGCAGCCGAGCAGGACGCAGCCGTTGTGGCCGCCGAGCCCCATCGCATTCGAGAGGGCGACGTCGACGCGCGCGGCCCGGGCCTCGTTCGGCACGTAGTCGAGGTCGCACTCCGGGTCCGGCTCGCGGTAGTTGATCGTCGGCGGGAGCAGGCCGTCGTGGAGGGCGAGCACGCACATGATCGCCTCGATCGCGCCGGCAGCTCCGAACGTATGGCCCATCATCGACTTCGTCGACGACACGGCGAGCCGATACGCGTGGTCGCCGAAGACGTCCTTGATCGCCTTCGTCTCGGCGGTGTCGCCCTGGGGGGTCGAGGTTCCGTGCGCGTTGATGTAGCCGACGCGTTCCCTCTCGACGCCCGCACGCTCGAGGGCAGCGGTCATCATCGCGGCGACACCCGTCGCCTCCGGTTCCGGCTGTGCCATGTGATGTGCGTCGTTCGAGGCGCCGTAGCCGAGGACCTCCGCGTAGATCCGCGCGCCGCGGCGCTCCGCGGTCTCCCAGTCCTCGAGCAGGACGGCACCCGCACCCTCGGCCATCACGAAGCCGGCGCGGGTCGCGTCGAACGGCCGCGAGGCGCGCGTCGGATGCTCGTCCTCGGCGGCGAGCCCGCGCATCGCCGTGAAGCCCGCGAGGATCAGCGGGATGATGCACGCCTCCGTGCCGCCCGCGAGCACCGCGTCGGCATCGCCGCGCTTGATCATCTCGGCCGCCTCCCCGATCGCGTGCGAGCCCGTCGCGCAAGCCGAGACGACGGCGTAGTTGGGGCCTCTGATCCCGAGTGAGATCGCAAGCTGGCCCGAGACCGAGTCGACGAGCACGTTCGGCAGGAAGTTCGGCGAGACGCGGTCGGGCCCGCGGTCCCGCAGCGTCTGGGCCTGCTCGACGATGCCCGGCACTCCGCCGATCGCCGAGCCGAACACGATCCCGACGCGCGCCGGGTCGAACCCGTTGAGGCCCGCGTCCCCGAGCGCCTCTCGGCCGGCGGCGACGCCGAGCAGCACGTTGCGCTCGAGCTTCCGCGCCTCCTTCGGCGAGACGACCTGGCTCGGGTCGAAGCCCTTCACCTCGGCGGCGATGCGCACGGGCAAGCCGTCGGTGTCGAACGTCGAGATCCAGTCGATCCCGCTCTCGCCGGCCAGCGCCGCGCGCCAGGTGGACGGCGCATCGAGCCCGAGCGGGGTGACGGCTCCCACCCCGGTGACAGCGACGCGCTTCATGACGCCAACCCTACGTCACGGCTCCCGCATGAGCCGGGAGCGGGTCAGCGGCCCCAGATGAAATAGATGATGAGCGCGAACGCGATGCAGACCGCCACGAGCAACAGCAGGAACCGGCCGAGCGGCAGGCTCTGACGCATCGCCTCGGGAGCGGGTGCCGGGCCGCCTCCGGTCAGGGCTGCCTCTTCGGCCTCGGCGACGTCCTGGGCCTCGTGGCTCCAGGCGACCTCCTCGGGGGGCTCGTTCGAGCCTGAGTTCTCGGTCGACACGGCCCCGATACTAGGACGTCCCTCGGCTACCTGTCCACGATGTGGTTCGATCTGTCCGTTCCCGTGCCGCTGCAGCCCCAATTCCTGAACGGTGTCGTCCCGTTCCCGCCGATGGAGGCCGAGCTCGTTCGCGAGCTTCCCGTCGGCGAGGGCTGGCAGTACGAGCCCAAGTGGGACGGCTTTCGCGGCGTCCTGGAGAACACCGGCCCGGAGCTTGCGCTCTGGTCGCGGAGCGAACGGCCGCTGCTTCGCTACTTCCCCGAGCTGCGCCCGCTCGGCGATCTGCTGCCGCCACGGTCGGCGCTCGACGGCGAGATCGTGATCGCGCATGACGGTGCACTGGACTTCGACGCGATGCAGATGCGCCTGCATCCAGCCGAGTCGCGGATCCGTCGGCTCTCGGCCGAGATCCCGGCGGAGTTCGTCGTCTTCGACGTGCTGCTCTGGGACGGCGAGGCCGTATGGGAGCTGACGCTCGAAGAGCGGCGCGCCCGCGTCGAGGCGCTCGACGGGCTGAGGCTCTCGCCCGCGACACGCGATGCCGACGAGGCGCGGGGCTGGCTCGCGCAGTTCGAGTCGCTCGGTCTCGACGGTGTGATCGCGAAGAAGCTCGGCGTGCCGTACCTGCCCGGCTCGCGCGACGGCGTCGTGAAGGTGAAGGAGCACAAGACTGCGGACTGCGTCGTCGTCGGCGTGCGGTGGAAGGGCGAACGGTCGTCGATCGCGACGCTGCTGCTCGGGCTGTATCGCGAGGACGGCGGTCTCGACTACGTCGGCTCGTGCGCCGTCGCCGCGAAGACGCGGGCCGATGTTGCGGCGCGCGTGCTGCCGTTGCTCGACGAGTCGTCCGAGCAGCGTTTCTCCGAGCCGAACCGGTGGGGGACGGGGGAGCTCGAGGAAGCGCCCGTGCGGCCGGAGCTGGTCGTCGAGGTGCGCTACGACAAGGTGCAGGGCTCTCGGTTCCGCCACGGCACGAAGCTGATCCGCTGGCGCGAGGACAAGCGGCCGGCCGACTGCACGTGGCATGAACTGCGGCCGCCGCGCGACCCGAACGCGCCGACGGTCGAGGCGCTCTTCGGCTGGGCTTAGAGCGGCGAGAACAGATCCTCGACGGTCGTGCCGAGCGCGCGGGCGATCGCGAGCGCGAGGTTGACCGAAGGGGTCGAGCGCTCGAGCTCGATCGAGCGGATCGTCTGCCGCGATGCGCTCACCACCCTCGCGAGGTCGGCCTGCGACATGCCGCGGCAGTACCGGAGCCAGCGCATGCGGCTCATCCGCCCGGGGCGGAGCGAGTCGTGGTGCGAGAGGAACATCCGCGAAGCGTGCCGGGCCGCCGCGGGCGAAACAAGGCGCCGACCCAGACGTGTCCTATCTGAGCGGGCAACCGCACTACCCGTCGGCTGCCACCGACAAGTGCGCTCGCCTGCCTTTCGAGACGGTGCAGCGCACTACGCAGTGGCAGCCACCGAACAGTGAACTCGCCCGCCTTTCGGGACGGGGCGGGAACGGGCGGGGTGCGGGGGTGGGTGGGAGGTTCCATGGAATCTGATTCGCGCAGCGAACCAGATTGCCGAGTTGCTGGTTTCGCCACGAGAGTCGTGAATCTGGTTCGGCTGCGCCGAATCAGATTCAAGGGAGCCGTGGTGAGGGGCGCCGGATCAGGTTCAAGGGAGCCGCGGTGCGGGAGGTTCCAGATCGAGTCGCGCGAAGCGCGGGCGCAGCGACGGTGGGCTCCGCCACATCCCACGCATCGGATCGCCGGTGGCGGCGATGCGGCCGGGCATCGTCTCCAGCGTGAACGCCTCCGGCTCGACACCCGCGACCTCGTCCCACTGGAGCGGTGCAGAGACCCGTGCGTCGGGTGTCGGCCGGACGGAGTATGCCGCCGCGATCGTCCGGTCGCGCGCGTTCTGGCCGAAGTCCACGAACACGCCGACGCGGTCGGCGACACGCCACGTGGTGGTCGCGACGGCCTGATCGCCGATGCGCCGCTCGACCTCCTGCGCCAGAGCCTTCGCGAACCGACGCACGTCCGGGAACACCACATCCGGCTTGATCGGGGCGAGGATGTGCAGTCCCGTCGCGCCGGACGTCTTCGGATAGGAGCGCAGACCGAGCTCAGCGAGCACGTCGCGGACGACGAGCGCGATCTCGCGCACGAACGGCCACTGCCCGTCGGAGGTCGGGTCGAGGTCGATCAGCAGATAGTCAGGCTGCTCGATCGCGGGCACGCGCGAATGCCACGTGTGCAGCTCGATGCAGCCGAGGTTCGCGACCCAGGCGAGCGCCGCGGCGTTGTCCACGATTGCAAACACGGTCGAGTGCCCGCTCGGGAACTGCACGAACACCTCGTCGACATAGTCCGGATGGTTGGACGGCACGCGCTTCTGGTGGAAGAAGTCCTGCTCGACGCCGTTCGGGAAGCGCTTCATGTGGAACGGCCGCCGGCGCAGGTGGGGGAGGGCGAGCTCCGCGACGCCGACGTAGTAGGAAACGAGGTCGAGCTTCGTCAGTCCGCGCGCCGGAAAGAACACCTTGGCGGGGTTCGTGACCGGGACATCCTGGCGGCCGATCTGCACGCACGGAGTATCGTGAACCCGTGTTGGAACGGCAGCCACTCACCGATGCGACGCTCGAGCCCCTGGACGACCACCTGGTCGTCGAGCAGCTCGACGAGTCGGAGCTCCCGAGCGGTCTGATCGTCCCGGCGAACGAGGCGACCCAGGTGCACAGCGGGATCGTCGCCGCCGTCGGGCCGGACGTCGCGGCGGTCGAGCCGGGCGACAAGGTGCTCTTCCCGCGCGACGCCGGCTTCGAGGTGCGTCTCGCGCGCTCGTCGCACCGGGTGCGGGTGCTCCGGCGCGAAGACGTGATCGCTCGCATCCACGACTGACTCGCGCCACAGGGACTAGGTACCCTGTCGCCCGATCGGAGGGGTGGCAGAGCGGTCGAATGCGGCGGTCTCGAAAACCGTTAACCGTCGTTAGGCGGTTCGAGGGTTCAAATCCCTCCCCCTCCGCTTGCTGGGCCAGATCCGGCGGACTATCGCGGGATTCTGGCTGCGCCAAGCGGTCACGAAGCCTGGCCGGGGTGGCTGCAGTTTGGGGCGAATGGGCGAGAAGCTAGGCGGGTGGTCGATCGCAACCACGATTGCGCGTGACGCGGGCTCGACTTGCATCGTCGGGCTAGTCAGAGCTAGCAGTCTCGGACGATGCCTGGCGAGATCAACCCTCACCCGACGGCAACTCCGCGACGGCGGTCCCGTAACGAGAGGGTCGTGTTGCGGCACGCGCGCGAATGTCGCTCCCGAGCCGGCAGTGGCTGCTCCTGCAGCCCCACGTTTCTAGGGACGCGACAACAACCCGGGCCGATCGCGCTGTGTCTTGGCTAGCTGCCGGCGAAGTACTGGTAGAGCAGGAAGACGTTGAGGAGGCTGATCAGGGTGGCGATCGCCACTGCTGCCCAGGTGGTGGTGCGTCGGTTGACGTGGATGCCCATCAGGTCCTGGCGGCTGGTGAGGTGGACGAGTGGGATCAGGGCGAAGGGGATGCCGAAGGACAGTACGACCTGGCTCAGCACGAGAGCGCTGGTCGGGCTGACCCCAAGCGCGAGCACGATGATCGCCGGGACCATCGTGATGAGCCGACGGAGCAGCAACGGCACGCGCAGGTTGACGAAGCCGGCCATCACGACCTGCCCCGAGTAGGTGCCGACGCTTGACGATGATGCGCCCGAGGCGAGCAGAGCGACCGCGAACGCGAGCGCGGCGCCACCGCCGACCATGTTCTCGAACCCTGTGTGTGCCTGTTGGATCGTAGTGACGTTCGTGTGGCCGGTTCCGTAGAAGAGCTTGGCCGCGACGGCGAGCATCGCCATGTTCACGAGCCCGGCCAGGCCGAGCGCGATCAGCACGTCCATGCGCTCAAAACGGAGCACACGCCCGCGCTCGGCTTCGTTACGGACCGGAATGCGTCCTTGCGTGAGGGCCGAATGCAGGTAGATCGCGTGGGGCATGACGGTCGCGCCGATGATCCCGACCGCGAGATAGAGGGAGTCGGATCCGCGTAGCTGTGGCAGCAGCCCCTGCAGCGAGCCGGAGGCGGAGGGGCCGATCTTGAGGGCCTCGTAGAGGAAGCCGAGAAAGATGATCCCGAGCAGGGCCGTGATCGCGACCTCGAAGCGGCGGTAGCCGTGGCGCTGCAGCTCGAGGATCCCGAAGGCGATGAAGCCGGTCATGACCCCTGCGACAAGAAGCGGCACGTGGAAGAGCAGGTTCAACCCGAGCGCGGCGCCGAGGAACTCCGCGATGTCGGTCGACATCGCCATCAGCTCCGCCTGCCCCCACAGGCCCCAGGCAACTGGGCGCGGGTAGCGGTCACGGCAGAGTTCGGGCAGGTTGCGGTCGGTGACGATCCCGAGCTTGGCCGACAGATACTGGATCAGCATCGCCATCAGGTTCGCTGCCAGCACAACCCACAACAGCAGATAGCCGAACTGGGCTCCGCCCTGCACGTTGGTGGCGAAGTTGCCCGGGTCTACATAGGCGATCGCGGCCACGAACGCCGGACCGAGCATCGCCAACATCGCCCGCGAACGCCCCTTCGCAAGCAGTAGGTCGAGCGCGCTCGCCTCCTGCTCAAACGGCGCCGGCAGCACCGCCACGTCGGCCGCGAGCGCAGGCAGCCGTTCAGGTGGCGGCGTCAGCGCCGCTCCTCGATCGCCACACGCATCGCACGAGCCAAACCAACGCCGAACGCGTGCACCTCGTCGCCGGCGCGAATGAAGAGTGGCCCGTCGAACGGCTGCCGTTCGATCAGTTCGAGCTCATCGCCGGGAGCGATCCGCCGCTCGCTGAGAAAGCGCAGCATCGCCGGGTCCGAATCGGACACCCGGATGAATCTGCCGCGCTCACCTGCCTCGAGTTCGTCGAGGCTCTTGCTCGCCGCCTCAGACACGGTGAGCAGGCGGTCGGGGATCGGGTCGCCGTGCGGATCGAGCGTCGGGTAGCCGAGCTCGGCGGCGATCGCCTCCTCCAGCTCCTCCGAGATCACATGCTCGAGCTGCTCCGCCTCCGCGTGGACCTCATCCCAGCTCATGCCCAAGCTCTTTGCCAGGTAAAGCTCGAGCAAACGGTGATGACGCAACACCTCCAGCGCCACCCTCCGGCCCGACTCGCTCAGATGGACGCCGCGATAGCGCTCGTGGACGACCAAGCCGAGCGCATCAAGCTTGCGCAACATCCCCGACACCGACCCCGGCCGCACCGCGAGCCGCTCCGCAAGCGCGTTCGTGGACGCAATCCCCGAACGGCCCTCGAGCTCGTAAATCGCCTTCAAGTAATCCTCGACCGCCACAGACAGTCGGTTCCGCCCCACCACATTTGTAGCCACACCTAAATCATAGCTTAGGCAAGGCAGGGAAATACCGGCTGGCCTCTCCAAACCTACGCTCGTTTACGCTGGTTCTTCGCTCCCAAATCCGGTCGTTAGGCGGATCGAGGGTTCAAATCCCTCCCCCTCCGCTTCCTGATCGCATCGGCACGGCCGCCGCCGTCACACCGGGGCGGTCTGGTGCTTGAACGAGATCGCGTCCAGAGAGGGCGCGATCAGCTGGTTGACATCCGTGGGCGGGCTCGCGCCGTCGATCCTTCCCTTCGAGGTGTACTGGTGCGCGATCACCTTGAAGCCGTGTGTGTCGTGGATGACACCGTGGTCGACCCCGTCGTTCCGGCCGTAGTCCGCGAACCAGAGCGGGTACCGCTTCAGGCCCTGCTGGACGGCGGGCGTTGCGTGAGCGAGCGCGCGGGTCAGGTAGTCCGGGAATGTGTAGAGGATCGGCTTCACGCCGATCTCGGCCTCCACGTGCTGCAGGAACGCGAGCGCCTGCGCTGCGTCCGGCGGGTTCTGCTCGAAGTCGCACGCCGGCAGCAGGTCGCCCGTGTGCAGTGAGAGGCGTGACAGGAAGAAGTCCGCCTCCTCGACCGGTGTGCTCGAAGGGATGGCCGTCGTCAGGTAGTGATAGCCCCCGATCCTGACCCCGGCTGCTTTCGCAGCCGGCGCGTTGTGGCGGAACCACGTGAGGATCGCCGGGTTCGGGGATCCGCCCGCTCCCTCGCTGACCTTCAGCCACGCGAACCGGACACCGGCGGCGAACACGCGCTGCCAGTCCGGGTTGCCCTTGTCCTGATGTACGTCGATGCCCAGCATCTCACTCCTCCGTCGGCGGGTCAGAGCCTGCCGGGGCCGGCCCTCGCACATCGCGATGGTTCCGAGAGGAGCTATGTGCTGCGGCGCCTGCCATGAGTCCGGCCTGCCGCAGCTGTGGGCGAGCCTACCACCCCGTCGCGCGCGGTCAAACCACCTGACGGCTCCACCAGCGCGCGCCGAGCAGATCTGCGATTGTCCGTCGCCTTGGACGTCGCGGTCTCAGCCGATCATTCCGATCCGCTCGACAAGGGCTTGAAGGCCGGCGCGCTCGGCTTCATGTCGAGCGTCGTCATCGGGGTCGCCTCCACGGCGCCTGCCTACAGCCTCGCTGCGACTCTCGGCTTCGTCACCGCGGTGGTCGGGGTCGGGTACCAGGCGCCGATCATCATGGTGCTCGCGTTCGTGCCGATGCTCTTCGTCGCGCTCGGCTTCAAGTACCTGAACCAGGCCGACCCTGACTGCGGCACGACGTTCACGTGGTGCTCTCGGGCGTTCGGGCCGATCACCGGCTGGCTCGGCGGCTGGGGCGTGATCTTCGCCGACGTGCTCGTCATGGCGAGCCTGTCGCAGATCGCGGGGGCCTACACGTTCGACCTCTTCGGGATGACGAGCGAGGCGAACAGCAAGCTCTGGGTCGGTGTCGCCGGCGTGATCTGGATCCTCCTGATGGGGCTGATCTGCTACGTCGGCATCGAGGCCTCGGCGCGGACGCAGTGGGGCCTGCTCGGGGCGGAGATCGTGATCCTCGTCGTCTTCTCGATCGTGGCGTTGACCAAGGTCTGGACCGGCCACGCGCCGGGCGGCGTTCATCCCTCGCTGAGCTGGCTGAACCCGTTCGACATCTCGTCGTTCGGCGCCATGAGCAGCGGGCTGCTGCTCGCGATCTTCATCTACTGGGGCTGGGACACCGCCGTCTCGGTCAACGAGGAGACCGAGGACGCAACGCAGACCCCGGGCCGCGCCGCGGTCGTGAGCACCTTCCTGCTGCTCGCGATCTACCTCCTCGTCTCCATTGCGGCGCAGGCCTTCCACGGGATCGACTTCCTGAACAACAACTCCGACGACGTGCTCGGCGCACTCGGCAAGGGCGTCCTCGGGTCGCCGTGGGACAAGCTCCTGATCATCGCCGTGCTCACCTCGGCGTCGGCGTCCACGCAGACGACGATTCTCCCGACGACACGCTCAACTCTCTCGATGGCGAGCCACGGCGCGCTGCCGAAGCACTTCGCGAAGATCCACCCGCGGTACCTCACTCCGAGCGCATCGACCGTCTGGATGTGTGCCGTCTCGATCGTGGTCTTCGTGCTGCTCAACACCGTCTCGAGCAACATCCTCGAGGACTCGGTCACCTCGACCGGCTTCGGCATCGCCTTCTACTACGGCCTGACCGGCGTCGCCTGCACCTGGTTCTTCCGCAAGCAGCTCTTCACGAGCGCCCGGAACTTCTTCCTCGTCGGACTGCTGCCGCTCGTCGGCGGGATCATCCTGTTCGCGATCCTCGGCGACAGCGCCTACCAGGCGTGGAACCCGAACAATTCGTCGACAGGCAGCACGTGGCTCGGCATCTCGGTGCCGCTCGCGATGGCGATCTTCGGTCTCGCGATCGGTGTCGTGATCCTGATCGGCCAGCGGATCGTCTCTCCGGAGCCGTTCTTCAGCTGGAAGACCGAGGTCGCCGATCCAGCAGTGCTCGACGGCCCCAAGGCGGAGGCTGCGCATGGCTAGGACGATCGTGCTCGGGTACGACGGCTCGGACGGCGCCGGCGTCGCGCTCGAGGAGGCGATCGAGGTGGCGAAACTGGAAGCCGCCCACATCGTGGTCGTGTTCGCCTACGAGATCCCCGCGGCATACGGCGGCGAGACGGGTGATTACCGCAGAGTCGTTCGCGAGCGGGCAGAGGAAGCCACGGCGAAAGCCGTACCGCGGCTCGAAGAGGCGGGCGTCGAGTTCACCATCGCGCTCGTCCCCGAGCGGCCGACGGACGGCCTCGTCATGGCCGCGAAGGAGCACGACGCGAGCATGATCGTCGTCGGCACGAACGGCGAGCATCCGATCAAGGGCGTCGTGCTCGGCTCCGTGGCGCACAAGCTGCTCCACGTCTCCGACGTGCCGGTGCTCGTCGTACCGACCACGACGTGAAGATCGTCGTCGTGGGGGCAGGCGGCGTCGGCGCCGCGGCCGCCACCATCGCACAGCGGCGCAACTTCTTCGACCGGATCATCGTCGCCGACCTCGATCTCGACCGTTCGAACACCGTGGTCGCGGGGCTCGACGACGGCCGGTTCGCCGCGGGCCGCATCGACGCCTCGGATGTCCCCGGGCTCGTCGCCCTGCTGCGTGACGTCGAGGCCGACGCCGTTCTCAACGCGACCGATCCGCGCTTCAATCCGCAGATCTTCGCTGCGGCCTTCGAGGCGCGCTGCACGTATCTCGACATGGCGGCGACGCTCTCGGAGCCCCATCCGGAGCGGCCCCACAGCGAGCCGGGCGTGATGCTCGGCGATCTCCAGTTCGCGGCGCACGAGGAGTGGTCGGCCGCCGGGCTGCTCGCGCTCGTCGGCATCGGCGTCGAGCCCGGGCTCGCCGACGTCTTCGCACGCCATGCTGCCGACGAGCTGTTCGACGAGCTCGACGAGGTCGGGATCCGGGACGGCGCCAACCTCGTGGTCGAGGGATACGACTTCGCTCCGACCTTCTCGATCTGGACGACGATCGAGGAGTGCCTCAATCCACCGCTCATCTGGGAGCGCGGGCGAGGCTTCTACACGACCGAGCCCTTCTCCGAGCCGGAGCTGTTCGATTTCCCGGAGGGGATCGGGCCGGTCGAGTGCGTCAACGTGGAGCACGAGGAGGTCGTGCTCGTTCCGCGGGAGCTCGACTGCCGCCGGGTGACGTTCAAGTACGGGCTCGGGAGCGAGTTCATCGATGTGCTCCGCACGTTGCACAAGCTCGGGTTGGACTCGGTGCAGCCGGTCCGGGTGCGCGGGGTGGAGGTCGCACCGCGCGACGTCGTGGCAGCCTGCCTGCCGGACCCCGCCACGCTCGGTGACCGGATGCGCGGCAAGACCTGCGCCGGCACGCTCGTCACCGGAACGGGGAAGGACGGAGCGTCGCGTGCCGTCTACCTCTACCACGTCGCCGACAACGAGCGGACGATGCGCGAGTACGGCCACCACGCCGTGGTCTTCCAGACCGCGTTGAACCCGGTCGTCGCGCTGGAGCTTCTCTCGCAGGGCGCGTGGGCCGAGACCGGCGTGCACGGGCCCGAGGCCTTCCCGCCGGCACCGTTCCTCGACCTGCTGGCGGAGTACGGCGAGCCCCACGGGATGGTCGAGGGCGACCCGCGCCTCGAGCGGTAGCAGGCGGGGCCACGGCGTGCGCCGGCTTCGCGTGGACGAATCGGTGCGTGGGGGGACGAGCCCGTGGTGGGTGCTCGACGCGCCTCCGGACGAGGTCGCGCCGCCGCTGCAGGGGACGATCGAGGCGGACGTCGCCG
This sequence comes from uncultured Thermoleophilia bacterium, assembly GCA_963722065.1. Classification (GTDB taxonomy): domain Bacteria; phylum Actinomycetota; class Thermoleophilia; order Gaiellales; family Gaiellaceae; genus PALSA-600. Next base: position 272,746 of record CAVRMI010000033.1, read on the forward strand.
TGGTCGGCGGCGGCCTCACCGGGCTCTGGACGGCGCGGGCGCTGCAGGAGCGGGGCGCGTCGGCGGTCGTCCTCGAGGCGGCCACCTGCGGCGCGGGCGCGAGCGCTCGGAACGGCGGCTTCCTGCACGGTTACTGGTCGTCGCTCCAGCGGCTGAAGGACGCGGTCGGCGCGGAGGCGGCGCTCGAGACGGCACGCGCCGCTGACGGCGTGATCCCCGCTGTGCGCTCGCTCGGCGAGGACGTGTGGCTCGACGAGGGCGGGCTGCTCTTCGTCTCGACGGCGCCGGCCCAGGACGGTCACGTGGACCGAGCGATCGCCCTTGCGGCCGAGCTCGGTGTCGCGGCCGAGGCGGTGCGGGTGGATCCGTCCGACAGGCTTCGCTCGCCGGTGTTTCGCACCGCCGTGCACTACCGAGACGGCGCGACGGTGCATCCCGCGCGGCTCGTCCGCGCGCTGCGCCGAGGGGTGCGCATCTACGAGCGGACGCCGGCGCTTGCGCTCGAGGACGGGAGCGTCCGCACGCCCGGCGGTGTCGTCCGCGCGCCGGAGATCGTCCTCGCCACGAACGCCTGGGCCGCCCGCTGGCCCGCCGGGCGGCAGCTCGCCGTCCTCCGCAGCGCGATCGTGCTCACTGCGCCCGTCCTCGACCTCGCCGAACGCGTCGGCTGGGAGGGCGGTGACGGCGTCTTCGACGGCCGCACCTTCCTGAGCTACTTCCGCACCACCCGCGACGGCCGTGTCCTGATGGGGAGCGCGGGAGGCTCGGTCGCGCGCGCCGAGGCGGCGCTGCGCACCTTGCTGCCGACGCTCGCCGACGTCCCCGTCGAGCACGCGTGGGAGGGCCCGATCGACGTCTCGAGCGACCGGCTGCCGTTCTTCGGCACGGTGCCCGGCACCCGCATCCACTTCGGCGCGGGCTACACGGGCAACGGGGTCGGCCCGAGCTGGCTCGGCGGTCAGATCCTCGCCTCGCTCGCCACCGGGGCGGACGACCGGTGGACGAAGCTGCCGCTCGTCGGTCGCGCGCAGGCGAGGCTTCCGCCCGAACCGCTCCGCTCCCTCGGGCAGGCGGTCGTCACCCGAGCGCTGCTCGCGATCGACGACGCAGAGGCGGCCGGCACGCAGCCGAGCGTCGCCGCGAGAGCTCTCGCGGCGACGCCTCGTCTACTGGGTTTTCAGATCGCGAGCCGCTGAGCCGGCGGTCGTCTAGCCGAGTGTGTCGGCCAGCTCCCGGAGCTTCTGCTGCATCGACTGGATGGTCGTGTTGCGCTCGGAGAGCTCGGTGTTCCGGTCGGCCAGCTCGGCGTTCCGGTCCGAGAGCTCCTCGTTGCGGTCGGCGAGCTCCTGCTTGCGATCGGTGAGCTCGGCGCGGAGCCGGGCGATCTCGGTGCTGTCCCGCTCGCGTTTGCGCTCGGCCTCGACGACGATCTGGCGGAGCGAGGCGAGTTGCGAGCTCATTGCGTCGCTCAGCGTCCGCGCCACCTCGTCGAAGTCGTTGGCCCCGTCGTTGCCGGGGTCCAGGTCGTGGTCGAAGTGCTCGTGCTCGGTGTCGTTCTGCGTCTCGACGTTCTCCGCAACGCTCGCCTCGGTCTCGACGTTCTCGGACACCTCGGGCTCCGGGACGTCCGCCACGTAGGCGGGGCTGCTCCCGTTCTTCGGCAGGAGGTCGCTGCGCAGGCCGGCATCGATCGCCGTCTTCGTGACGACGACGCAGTCGATCCGGTCGCCGAGCAGGGAGCGGAGTGCCAGCAGTCGTGCGTCAGTCGGTTCGGCGAGGGCGACCACAACGGCGCCGTCGTCGTTGATCTGGATCGGCAGAGCTTCGAGCCTGGTCGCCTCTTCGCGGGACATCCGGCTGAGCGCGTCTCCATTGAAGGAGATCTCCGAACGCTCGACGTACCGGAGGTGCCACTGGTCGGCGAGAATCTTGGCCAGGTCGTCTTCGCTTGCCCAGCCCATGCGAACCACGACTTCGCCGAGCCGCTCGCCGGTTTCCGCACCCACGCGGAGCGCCTCGTCGAGCTTCTGGTTGTCGAGGAATCCGCGCTCGATCAGAAGCGTTCCGAGAGCGGTTCGCATGCCTGTTTCGTTCGATTGGTCCATCACCGCATCGCTCATCTGTACCAAGCCCCTTCTGATCGTGACTCTGATCGTGAATCTCGACGATTGTCGGCAGATTTGCCTCATTCCTTGAGGCTTGATTCACGAAGGCGCTCGCCGGCGGCGCGGGCGGCTACGCTTGCGCTCGGGCCGGGATGGCCGGATGGAGGGGTGTCCGAGCGGTCTAAGGAGCGCGACTGGAAATCGCGTATGTGCCGAAAGGTGCATCGAGGGTTCAAATCCCTCTCCCTCCGCTGCCCGAAAGCCCGCGCCCGCGCGGGCTTTCGCGTGCAGGGGCCTGCGGTACGATGCGCGCGCCCGGAGAAGTGGCCGAGTGGCTGAAGGCGGCGCCCTGCTAAGGCGTTAGGTGGGGAAATCCCTGCCTCGAGGGTTCGAATCCCTCCTTCTCCGCTGAACCGTCGTCGTGCGCTGTGGTACGCCGCCGGCCCGACTCCAAGTTTGCTGGCAGCACACTTTTCGGTACGCTGTCGGCAAACATGATCACCGACGTCAATCCGTTCGTCTACTCGAGGCCGATCGCGCCCGAGGACATCCTCGACCGGGACAATGAGACCCACGAGCTGCTGCAGAACGCGGTCGGCGGCCACTACGTGCGCCTCTACGCGCCGCGCAAGTTCGGGAAGACGAGCCTGCTGAAGCGGGCGCTGCGAGACGGTGAGGAGCAGGAGGGGCTCATCCCGATCCTCGTCGACCTCTACCGGGTCAACTCGATCGCCGACGTGACGATCCGGTTCGAGCGCGCCTACGCGAAGCACCTGAAGGGCTCGATCAGGGGCAAGGTCGAGGAGCTGCTGCAGCGAACCGGGCTCGGTCTCTCACTCGGTGCCTACGGCATCAGCGCGCGGATCCAGGTCGATCCGAGAGCGGAGCCGCTTGCGGCGCTCCACGCCCTGCTCGACCTGCCGACGAAGCTCGAGCAGAGCGGCGGCTACCGCGCGTACATCGCGTTCGACGAGTTCCAGGACGTGGGCAAGATCGAGGACCTCGACGGCCTGATCCGAAGCCACATCCAGCACCACGGCGAGGTCGCCTCGTACGTCTTCGCGGGGTCGGAGCCCGGCCTCATGCGACAGCTGTTCGAGACCAAGGAGCGGCCGCTGTACGGCTCAGCGGTCCCGATGCGCCTGGGCCGGCTGCGGGACGCGGACATCGCCGACTACGTCGCCGACCGGTTCGTGCACACGAAGCGTGGCGTCGGCGAGGCGCTCGGGCCGCTGCTGCAGACTGCGCAGGGCCATCCGCAGCGCGCGATCATGCTGGCCCACCGCCTGTGGAACGAGGTTCCGTCCGGAGAGGCCGGCACGCTCGAGCGCTGGTGGCTGGCCCATGCTGTCACTCTGGCGGAGCTCGAGCCGGAGTTCGATGCGATGTGGCGCGGTTACCAGTCGGCGGTCGTGCAGAAGACCCTTCGCTCGATCGTCGCGGGTGACGGATCCGCCTACCGAACGGGGATCCTGGCGAGGCTCGATCTGCAGAAGAGCGCAGCGGCGGCCGCCGTCCACCGCCTCCTCGAGAGCGCCGACCTCGAGCAGGCGGGCGCGCGCAAGCTCCGCGTCGTCGACCCGCTCTTCTCCGAATGGATCGCCGGCGTCGATGCCGGTGCGGAAGGCGCAGACGGCACGGAATTGTAGGTTTCCGCGAAATCACCCTTCCGGGCGATGCCCAGAGGCCCCCGGTCCCTGAATATTCGCCTTGCCGGCTCCCCCTGATCACCACCGGCGATTGACGTAACTGCGGCGATTCCCGTCCCTCCCCCGGGCGGGTTTCGTCCGTTCTGGGGCTGTTTTCTCTCCTACGAGTGCGTCGACGCGTAGACGTACGCCGCGACGTCCTGGATCTGCTTGGCGGTCAGCTGGCTCTTGAAGGCAGGCATCGGCCCGCCGCCGTTGTCGACCTGCTGCACGATCCGATCGAGCGGCGGTTTCAGCTGATCGAGGTTCGGACCGACCGTCCCCGTCGAGCCCGCGGCCTTCAGCGTGTGGCAGCCGCCGCAGCCCGCCGAGGCGAAGACCGCCTTGCCCGCCGTCGCATCGCCCTGGCCGGCCGGCGCGGTCGTCGTGGGCGCCGGCGCCGGCGACGTGGTCGTGGGGGCAGAGGCCGTCGTCGTGGGCGCGGCGGTCGTGGTCGAGGCGGCTCCTGACGCCTCCGACGGCTCGCGGTCGAAGTAGAGGACGGCCGAGATCATCGCGATGAAGAAGAGGACGCAGAGCGCGACGTACCAGCCGAGGCGCTTTCCGGGGAAGTCCGGGTTGCGGCGCGGCAGGACGAACGACGAAACCAGCGCGAAGGCGACGAACAGGAAACCCACGGTGGCGAGCCCGATCTTGTTCGCCGTGGACAGGCCGGCGACGACGAGTGCGACCGTCGAGAGCATCCGGGGCGGGAACCTACCGGAACTAGCTGCGGGACGCGTCGTCCGCGGCGGGGCGGCGGAGATAGACCAGCTCGTACAGGGCCGCCGCGATCACCGCGCCTGCGAACGGGCCGATGTACCAGACCCACCAGTTGGACCAGTAGTCGCCAACGAGCTGCGGGCCGAAGGCCCGGGCCGGGTTCATGGCCCCGCCGGTGATCCCGTAGGCCATCAGCACGCCCATCGCGATGGTGAACCCGATTGCGAGGCCCCCCACCTGCTTGGCCGTGCCGCGCAGGTCGACGGCGGCCGCGAAGACCACCCAGACCAGGAAGAACGTGAGGACTGCTTCGACGACGACGCCCTTGCCGGAGCTGACCCCCGTCCCGAGCGCCGGAACGCCGAGCTTGCCGCCGGCCTGCGGAGCGGCGGGCAGGACCCATTTGACGAGCAGCACCGCGAGCGCCGCCGCACCGAACTGCACGACCCAGTACCAGACAGCGAGCAGCGGTGAGATTCGGCGTGTGACGAGGAAGCCCAGGGTCACGGCGGGGTTGAAGAACCCGCCCGAGATGAAGCCGACGGCAACGACCATGACACCGATCGCGAGACCGTTGGCGAGTGCCAGGTCGGTCGGCGTCCGCGCGTACGCGGCGCCGCCGCAGGCGATGAAGAGGAGCGCGAAGGTCCCGACGAACTCGGCGACGCCCCTGCGGATGTAGTCACCCTCGAGCACGGCGCAACCTTATACCGCCGAGCCGGACGGCATCGTCCAGAGGTGACTCAGGCGAGCGAGTCGAGCAGGTCGCCCTGGAGTGCGGAGCGCTCGACGAGCGCACTGCCGACGATCGTCAGCACGGCCGCCGACTGAACGGCCAGCACCGCCGCGATCACGGTGCGCGTCGAGAACTGGCTCAGCGCCCAGCCCGCGAGCAGCAGCCCGACGGGCGCGGCGACGCAGTTGAGCACCGCCGAGAACGCGAGCGCCTGGGTGCGCAGGTCGCGGGGAATCCGCAGCATCACGAACGCCTGCATCGGAGCGTTGACGAGCGACATGAAGAAGCCGCCACAGGCGATGGCCGCGGCGGCGAGCAGCCAAGGGCCCGGCACGACGACCCCCCACATCGACGCCATCTGGCAGAGGAATGCGCCCGAGGTCAGCGCGAGCGGCTCGAACCGCCGCACGACTCTCAACGCGACGAGCGCGCCGACGAGGGCACCCGCGCCGAGCGCGCCGAACAGCCAGCCGAGCACGTGCGGGTCGGCGTCGTATCGCGTCACGACGAGCACAGGGAGCGTTGCGAAGAAGACCATCCAGCAGACGTCGAGCAGGGTGAACGCGGGCTGCCAGATGCGCAGGAGCCGGTCGCGCAGGATGAAGCGGGCGCCGTCGAGGGCGCCCCGCGAGTCCTCCGGCGCGGCCACCTCCGGCGGGTGGACGAACAGCCAGACGAGCACGAACGACACGAGATAGGTCGCTGCGTCGACGTACAGGATGTTCGCCGCCCCGAGCACCGCGATCAGCACACCGGCGAGCGGCGGCCCGAGGAAGATCGTCAGTCGGTTCGCAGCCTGGAAGAGCGCGGTCGCGGCGGCGACGTCGCCGTGCTCCTCGCCGACGAGCTCCGGGACGACCGCGCGCTGCACGCCGAGGTACGGCGCGATGAAGATGCCGCTCACCGCGACGAGCAGCATCAGCATCCAGAAGGGCAGCAGGCCGAGCGAGTTGAGGATCGGGATCGCGGCGAAGAGCGGCACCCGCGCGAGGTCGCAGAAGAGCATCGTGCGGCGCGTCCCGACGCGCCCCGCGATCGCGCCGCCCCAGAAGCCGAGCACCGCGATCGGGACGATCTCGGCGATCAGGATCCACGTCATCCGTTGCGGCGATCCGGTCGTGCGGAGCACGAACCACGGCAGCGCGACCCACGTCATCTGCGTGCCGATCGACGAGATGACCTCCGCCGTGAGCAGCGTCGTGAGGCGCCGGTCCTTCAGCAGCGTCATTCAGCGGCGGCGCCGAAGCTGACCACGATCTGCCGTGCCCCGCGCCGCTGCCCACGGCCTCGGAACTCGTCGAGCAGCTCCTCGAACCGCTCGCCGAGCTCCTCGAGCTCGGCGGGTGTCAGTTGGAGCTGGGCCGACGAGGTCTGGGCCGCGCGGCGCCAGCGCGCCGGCAGCTCGTGCTCGTGTCGCAGCGCATCGCGGATGCGCTGCTGCTGCCGTGCGACGAGCTCGTCGCGCAGAACGGCCGACTCGACCCCGTCGGAGCCGAACTCGATCCGGGCCGCGGTCGCGCGCCAGGGCCGCTCGCGGCCGGCTCCGCCCGCTCCCTCCTGGACGAAGCCCCACTTGGCCAGAGCCCGGAGGTGGTAGCTGCAGGAGGAGGGGCTGTCGCCGACTGCAAGGCCGCATTCGGTGGCGGTCCCCTGGTCGACAGTGTGCAGGTAGTCGAGCAGCGCCAGGCGGGTCGGGTGCGCCAGGGCGCGCATCGCGCGTGGGTCGTTGAGTGTGAGCGTGGTTTCGAAAGAGATCTTTCGAAACTACTCTTTCGAGAGCCAGGCGTCAAGCACCCGTTGCTCCTTTTCGTCCGCAAGACCGGCCGGCGGCTCGGCAGGTGCCTCGCCGCTGCTCGCCCAGTCGAGCGTCGCCCGCACTGTCTCCTCGAGCGGCCGCGGCCGGAGGCCGGCGGCGAGCGCCGGTGCCGGGTCGACCGCGAGCATCCCCGCGTAGTCCGGCGACTGCAGCCACAGGGGCAGCTCCATCCACTCCCCGACCTCGTGCTCGGCGAGGAAGTCGCCGTCCACCCAGACGAAGTCGGCGTCGCTGCCCGCGACGCGGCGGCAGATCTCGAACAGGTGCTCGCGCGTCGTCGGCCGGTCGACCGCGTTGAAGGTGCCCGCAGTGCCGCTCTCGGCCGCCCGGACGATCCAGGCGGCCAGGTCGCGCACGTCGATCACCTGGGCGGCGGCACCCGGCGGCGCCGGCGCGAGCACCCGGCCACCCGCGGCGATGCGGCGCGGCCAGTAGGTGAAGCGGCCGGTCGGGTCCCAGGGGCCCGAGATCAGCCCCGGGCGGGGGATGAAGGCGTCCGGGAAGCGTTCGCGGACGGCGGTCTCGCACAGGGCCTTGAGCTCGCCGTAGGCCTCGCGCCAGTCCTCGGTCGGCTCGGCCAGTTGCGCGACCGGCGACTGCTCGTTCGGCGGCGTCGCGAGACTCGCGTAGACGGAGATCGACGAGACGAACGTGTAGTGGCCCACGTCGCCCAGGGCGTCGATGGTCTCGCGCACGACGCGCGGCACGTAGCCGCTCGTGTCGACGACGGCGTCGAAGTCGCGCCCGCGCAGCGCATCGACGTGGCCGTCGCGGTCGCCGTGCAGCTTCTCGACATCCGCGAAGAGCTCGGGCCGCGTCTGACCGCGGTTGAAGAGCGTTACCTCGTGGCCGTGGTCGAGTGCGGCGTCGACGACATGGCGGCCGAGGAACTGTGTCCCGCCGAGAACGAGCATGCGCATTACGCTCACCCTATGCACATCCGTCACGCCGAGCCCTCGGATCACAGCGCCGTGATCGGCGTCGTCGATCAATGGTGGGGCGGCCGGCCGATGGCCGCGATGCTGCCGAAGCTGTTCTTCGTCCACTTCCGCGACACGTCGTTCGTGACGGAGGACGACGGTGAGGTCGCCGGCTTTCTCTGCGGCTTCCGGTCGCAGACGCACCAGGACGAGGCGTACATCCACTTCGTCGGTGTCGATCCCGAACGGCGCGGTGCCGGCGTCGCGCGGGCTCTCTACGAGCGGTTCTTCGTGGCGGTCGCGCCGCGGACGATCGTTCGCGCGGTCACGGCGCCGGTGAACGAGCGCTCGGTCGCATTCCACCGCGCTCTCGGCTTCGAGATCGAGCGCATCGATGAGGACTACGACGGACGCGGCGAGGCCCGCGTGCTCCTCGTCAAGCGCCTGGCGACACCGGTCTAAGACCCCCTTTTCGGGGATGCCGCCGGCCGATGGGCAGGCCACGATGCTGCCGTGGGGGTTCCCGTGTACCGGGGAGAATTCGGCGTGGCGCAGGCAGAGCGGCTGCTCTGGCGCGCCGGCTTCGGCCCGCGCCGGGGCGAAGCCGAGGCGCTCGCGAAGCTCGGCCGCCACGATGCGGTGCACTCGCTGCTCTACCCGGGGCTCGAGAAGCTGGTGGGCCCGAAGCCGCACGACTCCAAGGGCCACCCGCTCGCGCCGGCCGACGCCTGGGGCCACGACCACTGCTGGTGGCTCGACCGCATGGTGCGAACCTCACGTCCGCTCGTCGAGCGCATGGCGCTCGTCTGGCACGACTGGTTCGCGACGTCCAACGCGGGCGTCGGCAGCCAGAAGCTGATGCTCGCGCAGAACCAGCTCTTCCGCAATCACGGCCTCGGCTCGTTCCAGAAGCTGCTCCTCGACGTGACGAAGGACCCGGCGATGCTGCTCTGGCTCAACGGCACGCAGAACGAGAAGGGCTCGCCGAACGAGAACTACGGACGCGAGATGATGGAGCTCTTCACACTCGGGGCGGACCGCGGTGCGTACACGGAGCGTGACGTGCGCGAGCAGGCGCGATCGCTGACCGGCTGGCGGAACAAATGGAAGCCCGGGCTCGGTGACTACGGCTTCCATCTCGACCCGACGCAGCACGACGACGGCATGAAGACGGTCTTCCACAAGCGCGGCCGCTACGACTGGCAGGCGGCCTGCAAGCTCTGCATCTCGCACCCGCTGCACCCGTCGTTCTTCGTGAACAAGCTCTGGTCGTACTTCGTCCCGACCGCTCCGGATCACGGGACGGAGGCCGCGCTGATCGCGATCTACCGTAACGGCTGGCAGGTCAGGCCGGTCGTGCAGGCGATCCTCGAGCATCCGGTGCTCTACGACGGCCCGCGCATGGTCAAGCCGCCGATCGTGCACCTGGCCGGGCTGCTGCGTCGAATCGGCGCCGGGATCACGACCACCGACTGGGCGTGGATCGGCTCGCTCTCCGGGCAGCAGCTCTTCTATCCGCCGAACGTCGCGGGCTGGGACGACACGCGCTGGCTCGACACGGCGACGTTCCGTGGACGCTGGATCGCCGTCGAGCGGATCCTCCAGGACCGCAAGCTCGACCCGTCGAAGGGAAAGAAGCCGATGGATGCCGAGACTGTTCTCCGGCGCGCGCTCGCGTTCTGGAACAAGCCGCCGCTCGCCGACGCGACCCACGCCGCGCTGATGCACTTCGCGCGCGCGGCGCTCGGGGATGCCGGCAAGGACACCTGGAAGCAGCAGCAATACCCCGTGCTCGTCGAGAACGCGCTGCGCCAGTTGATCGCCATCTCGCCGGAGCTGCAGACGTCGTGACGAAGAGCAACGTCGTCTGTGACGAGTGCACGCGCGCCGATGCGGTCCGCGCGGTTGCGGGCCGGGGACTGCCCTCGATCGAGCCGGGCATGCCCACGCCGGCCGGGACCGGCCTGTCGCGCCGCAGCTTCGTCGCGCGGTCGGTCGGGCTTGCGCTGTCGGTCTACGGCGCCGGCCGCCTGCAGCTCTTCGACGAGGGGATCGCAGCCGCCGCGACGACCGCTCCGGCCCAGCCCGTGCTCGTCTCGGTGTTCCTGCAGGGCGGCGCGGACGCGCTCTCGCTGCTCTACCCGGACGGCGACCCGCTGTATCGCAAGTTTCGCACCGATCTTGCGCTGACGGGCGGCACCCCGTTCACCGAGGACCCGCGGCTGATGTGGCACCCCGCGCTCGCGCCGATCGCGCAGCTGTACGGCGAGGGCAAGGTCACCGTGCTGCCGGCGGTGGGCTACGACCATCCCGACCAGTCGCACTTCACCTCACGTCACTTCTGGGAGGTCGGGGCAACCGACCCGCGGCTGCTGACCGGATGGATGGGGCGTTATCTCGACGACGTCGGGACACTCGACAACCCGCTGCAGGGCCTCTCGCTCACGGGGTCGTTGCAGCCGACGCTCGCGACGGCCAAGGTGCCGGTCGCCGCGATCGACGGGCCGAGCCAGTACGACTTCTGGGTCCCGGGTGTGTGGGGCCAGCCCGAGACGCGGATGCTCGACGCGATCGGGACGCTCGGCCGCATCCGCTCGAGCGACCCCGCCGTGCGGACCGTCGCCGGGGTCACTGCGCATGCCGACACGCTGCGCCGCCAGCTGCTGCCGTTCGCCGCCGAGGGCGCGGTGAAGCCGCCGGTGGCCTATCCGACCGGGAACGACTCGTTCCCGACCAGCCTGCAAGGCCTCGCGGCGATGGTGGCGGCGGGGCTGCCGCTGCGCTGCGTCGCGCTGGAGGCCTCGGGCTCGTACGACACGCATGCCGGCCAGACCGCTGCGCTCACGCCGGCGCTGACCCTGACTGCGGCGTCGCTCTACGCGTTCCAGCGTGATCTCGAGGCCCGGGGCGTCGCCGACCGCGTGCTCACGCTCGTCTGGTCGGAGTTCGGCCGGCGGGCTCAGGAGAACGGCTCGGGCGGCACCGACCATGGGGCTGCGGGCACGGGCTTCCTGATCGGCTCTCGCGCGGCGGGGCAGCAGATCGGCGAGTTCCCGGGCCTCTCCGCCGGCCTCGACCCCGACGGCAACCTCAAGGCGACCTCGGACTTCCGTTCGGTGTACGCGTCACTGCTCGAGCAGTGGCTGCGCTTCGACGCGGCGCGGATCATTCCGAACGCGAACCGGTTCCAGCGCGTCACGCTGGTCAAATGAAGCTCGTCCTCGTGGCCCTCGGGTTCGTCGCGGCGGGCGTCTTCGCGGCATTCGCCCTCGCGGGTGTCTCGTTCACCCGCACCCAGGTCGTCGCGACGGAGTACTCGTTCGCGCTCTCGCGCACGCATGTGAAGGCCGGCCACGCGGTGATCGAGTTGGCGAACTTCGGCCAGGACCAGCACGACCTGCGCCTGCAGCGCATCGGGTCGCGTCACATCGCCGGCCTCGGCATCGTCGATCCCGGCACGAGAGCCGACCTGAGCCTGAACCTCGCGCCGGGGCGATACTTGGTCTGGTGCTCCGTCGCGAATCACCGCGCGCTCGGAATGCGGGCGACGCTCGTCGTCACGCGCTGAGCCTCGACGACGTCGGTGACCCGAACGGTCGCCCCGTCGTCTACCTGCACGGTGGAGGCGACTCACGCCTCTCCCGGCATCCCGACGATCGCATCGCGGCCGGGCTCGCGGTGCGCCTGCTGGCCGTCGACCGCTGCGGGCCTGCCGTGCGCGCGCGGACGCTTCGCGAGTGGGCGGAGCGTTTCGTCGGAATGTTGGACGTCGACCGGTTCGGGGTGATCGGCTGGTCGGCCGGTGGCCCGCACGCGCTCGCGGTGGCTGCGGTGGCACCGGAGCGGGTGACGCGTGTTGCGCTGGTGGCGTCGATGCCGCCGCCCGACGGCATCGCCGAGCTGCCCGCCGATGTGCGCCGAGTGATGCGCGTGGCGCGCATCGCGCCGCAGCTCGCCGCGCGCGGGCTGGAGCGGTGGGGGAGGCGGCCGCCGCCGCCGACCGGCGACCCCGCCACGGACGCGGCGTACGCTCGCGGCCGCGCGGAGTCGTTTCGCGACGGCGGGATGTGGCTTGCACGCGAGCTCGCCTATCTCGGGCGACCGTGGGGGTTCGAGCTCACCGACGTGCGGGCGCCGGTCACGCTGTGGTGGGGCGAGCGCGACACCGTGTGCCCGCTGCCGATCGCGCGCATCTACGAGGAGCGGCTCCCGGACGCGACGCTCCACCTGACCGGCGACACGCACCAGATCCTCTTCGCCCGCTGGCGCGAACTCCTCACGGACGTGTCCCGTCGAGACACGTCCGGGGTCTGACCCCAGACACGGCTCACTGAGATACGTCCGAGGTCGACACGTCCGGGGTCTGACCCCGCAGTTGTCTCGTTCGGACGCGTCCCCGGTTCCCGGAGGCCGGCCCGCGCGATCGCAGACCGCACTGCGCTGCGGCTCTCTTCGCCCGTTCGACCATGGCTTCGGGTCTGACCCCGGTGGGACGTTGCGAGGACGCGCTCCGGGGCTCAGCGGTGCGGCGGCCTGAGCGCGGCGAACTCGTCGGTCACCTCGAGCCGCTGCGAGGCGAAGTGGAAGAGCGACGCCGGGCGGCCGCCCGCTCGCCCTGGGGCGCGAACCCCCTCCACACGCTCCAGCACCCCCCGGCGAACCAGCACGCGCTGCAGGTTCGTCGCCGACACATCGTGTCCGAGTGCGGCGACGTAGATCTCGCGCAGCTCCGAGATCGTGAACGTCGCGGGCGCGAGCGCGAAGCCGACGTTGGTGTACGAGAGCTTCGCGCGGAGCCTCGCCTGGGCCGCGGCGACGAGCTCCGCATGGTCGGGGGGCAGCGCGGGCTCCGACCGCCAGTCACCGTCGACCCGCGCGTCGGCCGGCGCGAGGCCGAGATACGCGGTCGCGATGCGCCCGTCGCGCAGCAGCCGCGTCTCGAGCTGCTCGACGTGTGCGAGCGAGGCGACGTCGAGCGCTCGGCCGAGCGCCGCGGCGAGCGGCTCACGCGCCGCCACACGCGACTCCGGGAGCCCGCCCCCTGCGAGCAGCACCTCCAGGTGCCTGCCGCGGGCGCGAAGCGCGACGCCGAGCACGGTGTGGGAAGTAGAATCGGCCACGGTTTTCGTCCCACAGTCTAAAACCCCCTCGGAGGCACCGTTGAAGTCCCTGATCCCGCTGCTCGTCGTGCTCGCCCTCGCGGCCACGGCGTGCGGCTCGAAGAAGAGCGCCGCGACCACTTCGAGCACTACGACCACCACCGCTGGAGCTTCCTTCAAGGTCGGCCTGAACACCGACATCGGCGGTCTCAACGACCGCGGCTTCAACCACCTCGCCTACGTCGGTCTCCTGCAGGCGCAGCACCGGCTCGGGGTGCAGACGAGAGTCATCCAGTCCGCGTCACCCGCGGACTACATCCCGAACCTCAGCAAACTCGCGCAGCAGGGCTACAACCTCGTGATCGGCGTCGGCTACACCGAGATCGACGCGCTGAAGGCGGTGGCGAAGCAGTTCCCGAAGACGCACTTCGCGATCGTCGACGTGTCGAACGCCGACGAGGGGGGGCTCAAGAACGTCCAGGGCCTCCTCTTCAAGGAGCAGGAGGCCGGCTATCTCGCGGGCTACGCGGCCGGGCTCGCTGCAAAGCAGCGCGGCGGGAAAGCGGTCTCGTCCGTGGGCGGCGAGAAGCAGCCGCCGGTCGACCGTTACATCGCGGGCTTCCAGGCAGGGGCCAAGGCGGCCGACCCGGGCATCACCACGCTGAACGGGTACTCCCAGGACTTCGAGAACCAGGCGAAGTGCAAGGAGATCGCTCTCAACCAGATCGCCCAGGGCTCCGTCGTCGTGTTCCAGGTCGCGGGCGGCTGCGGACTCGGCGCGCTCGACGCCGCGAAGGAGCACAACGTGTGGGGCGTCGGGGTGGATGCCGATCAGGGCTACCTCGGCACCTACGTGCTCACCTCGGCGCTGAAGCGCGTCGACACGTCGGTCTACGATGCGATCCGCGACGCGAAGGCCGGGAAGTTCAAGGGCGGGACGGATGCGGTCTACGGTTTGGAGGTCGGCGGTGTGGGCATCGGGAAGTTCTCCCCGAAGACGCCTGCGGGGATCGCGGCGAAGGTCGCGCTGATCAAGCAGCAGATCGCATCCGGCAAGATCACCAACATCCCGACGACGGTCAAATGACAGAACTGAGCGCCAGGCACATCGAGCTCCTGCGGGGGCTCAACTTCGGCGTGATCGCGACCGTCGGCGAGAACGGGCGCCTGCAGACGAGCGTCGTGTGGGTCGACACGGACGGGCAGCACGTCCTCGTCAACACGACCAACCGTCGTGCGAAGGGGCGGAACCTGCGCGCGAACCCGCGCGTCTCGATCAGCGTCTGGGACAACGAGGACCCGTACAAGTACTTCGAGGTCGAAGGCCCGGTCGAGCTCACGGAGGAGGGGGCGAACGAGCACATCAGCGAGCTCTCGCGGCGCTACGAAGGCAAGGACTTCCACACTCCGGCCGACCGGGTGATCGCACGGATCACGCCGGAGCGGGTGCTGGACCACGGCATCGAGACTGGCTGAATAGCTGCATGATCAATATGCTCGGGACCATGCCCCTGAGCGACCTACGCGCAGCAGCGCGCGACCATCTGTGGCTGCACTTCACGCGCATGCACGAGTACGAGCCGCCCGTGATCGTGCGCGGGGAGGGCTGCTACCTCTGGGACGACCAGGGCAAGCGGTACCTCGACGCACTCGCGGGCCTCTTCTCCGTCAACATCGGCTACTCGCACGGCGAGGAGATCGGCCAGGCGGCGCTCGAGCAGATGCGCGAGCTGCCGTTCTACACCAACTGGTCGTACGCCCACCCGCGGGCGATCGAGCTCGCGCACGAGCTCGCCCGCATCGCCCCGCCGCACATCAACCGCGCGTTCTTCGTGTCCGGCGGATCGGAGGCCGTCGAGTCCGCCTGGAAGATGGCGCGCCAGTACCACATGGCCCGCGGCCAGCGCCGCTGGAAGGCCGTGTCGCGCCGTACCGCTTACCACGGGACGACGATGGGCGCGCTCTCGATCAACGGCATTCCCGCGCTGCGTGCGCCGTTCGAGCCGCTCGTGCCCGATGTCGTGCACGTGCGCAACACGAACCGCTACCACCGGCCTCCCGAGGAGAGCGAGGCCGAATTCACGCGCTTCCTGCTCACCGACCTCGAGGAGTCGATCGTGCAGGCCGGCCCCGACACCGTCGCGATGGTCATCTTCGAGCCGGTGCAGAACGCGGGCGGGTCGTTCACGCCGCCGGCCGGCTACTTCCAGGGCGTGCGTGAGATCTGCGACCACTACGGGATCCTCCTCTGCGCCGACGAGGTGATCACCGGGTTCGGCCGCACCGGCGCGTGGTTCGCGAGCGAGCGCTACGACATCAAGCCCGACCTGATCACCTGTGCCAAGGGCCTGTCCTCGAGCTATGCCGCGATCGGGGCGGTGCTGATCGCCGACAAGGTGGCCGACGCGTTCAAGAGCGAGACCGCGATGTACGCGCACGGCATCACCTTCGGCGGGCACCCCGTCGGGTGCGCGATCGCGCTCAAGAACCTCGAGATCATGCACCGCGAGCAGGTCGTCGAGCACGTTGCGGAGACCCAGGACGACTTCCGCGCGCAGCTCGAGAAGCTGCTCGACCTGGACATCGTCGGCGACGTGCGCGGCACCGGTTACCTCTACGCGCTCGAGCTCGTGAAGAACAAGCAGACGCGTGAGACCTTCAGCCACGACGAGTCCGAGACGCTGCTGCGCGGCTTCCTCTCACCGGCGCTCTTCGAGGCGGGGCTCATCTGCCGCGCCGACGACCGCGGCGATCCCGTCGTCCAGATCTCCCCGCCGCTCGTCGCCGGGCAGGAGGAGATCGGCGAGATCGTCAGCATCCTCGGCGACGTCCTGACCGAGGCCTGGAAGCGGGTCGTCTAGCACCGAGCCGGTCGCCGCAGCCCCGGCGCGACGGCGCCGGGTGCAACTACGCTCTTTCGAATGGGTAGGTCGGTCGGCATCACGCTCGTGGCGGTTGCTGCGGCCATGTGGGGGCTCGATGCGTGGATCCGCAAACCGCTCGCGCAGTCGACGGCCGTCGGCACGATCGTGTTCGGCGAGCACCTCGTGCTCGTCCTGTGCACGCTGCCGTTCCTGCTCGGAGCGCTCGCGACCGTCTTCCGGCTCGGCTGGCGCTATGTTCTTGCCGCGGTGGTGATCGGCGCCGGCTCCTCGGCCATCGCGACGATCCTGTTCACGCAGGCCTTCGTGGACGGGGACCCGGTGACGCCCGTGGTGCTGCAGAAGGTGCAGCCGATCATCGCCGTGATCGCCGCGCGGATCATCCTCGGAGAGCGGCCGCGGCCACGCTTTGCGCTCTACCTCGTCCCGGCACTCGTCGGCACGTGGCTCATCGGCGTCAACCATCCGCTGCACCCCACCGCGCAGGGGCTCAAACCGATGCTCTTCGCACTCGGCGCCGCGGTGCTCTGGGCGCTCGGCACCGTGCTCGGCCGGTATCTGTCGCAGCGCATGAAGTTTCAGTACGTGACAACTCTGCGTTTTGCGTTCGGCCTGCCTGCCGCGGCGATCGCACTGCTCGTGCTCGGTGCGCCTGCGTTCGCGTCCGGGCACGACATGGGCTGGATCGCGGTGCTCGCGCTCGTGACGGGGCTGATCGCGCTCGGCCTCTACTACTACGGCCTGCAGAGCACGCCGGCGGTCGCCGCAACGATCGCCGAGCTGGCGTTCCCCGTCAGTGCGACGCTGGTCGGTTACTTCAAGTTCGGCTACGTCCTCACCGGCTGGCAATGGGTCGGCGTTGCGCTGACGACCCTCGTCGTCGCCCTGCTCCCGGCGCGGAGCGAGCGGATCGAGCGGGTGCCGGCGCCCGCACCAGCGCCGGCGCCTGCCTAGTTCTCGTCCGGCCCGGCCTCGGCGGCGAACGCGCGCGCGATGTCGAGCGTCGAAAGCACGCCGATCGGAAGGCCCGCGTCGTTGATCACGAGCAGGTGGCTCGTCTCGTTCTCGGCGAGCAGCTTCGCTGCGTGCAGAAGCGTCAACTCGGGTGTGACGGTGACGACCGGCGACGCCGCGACCGTTCCGGCATTCGCGTTCGTGCCGATCGCCTCTACCAGATCGAGGTCGGAGATCACGCCCCAGGGGTGCAGCCGGTCGTCGGTTCCGAAGACGACGATCGCGTGCACACGATGGCGCGCCATCATGCGGGCGACGGTGCGAAGCGGGGTGACGGGCAGGCAGGTCAGGACGCCGGGGTTCATCGCCTCGCCGACCGTGCCGGTCCCGAGCTCCGTGTAGGTGACGGTCATCGCTGCACCTCCTGCTTGTCGCGGGCAACGCCCGCGGTGACTGCGGCGGCTGCGACCGCACGTGCAACGTTTGGCGCCACGCTCCGGTCGAAGACGCTGGGGACGATGTAGTCGGACGCGAGCTCGTCGTCGGAGATCGCCGCCGCGATCGCGTGTGCGGCCGCGAGCTCCATCTCCGGCGTGATTGCACGCGCCCGAACGTCGAGGGCGCCGCGGAAGATGCCGGGGAACGCGAGCACGTTGTTGATCTGGTTCGGATAGTCGGAGCGGCCGGTTGCGATCACCGCGGCGAGCTGCTCGACCTCTTCCGGCTCGACCTCCGAGCGGGGGTTCGCGAGCGCGAACACGATCGGGTCGTCGGCCATCCGTTCGATCCCGGCGCGGGTGACCGCTCCCGGGACGGAGACGCCGACGAAGACGTCCGCGCCGGCGAGCATCTCGTCAGCGGTGCCGCGTTCGCCGCCAGGGTTCGTCAGCTCGGCGTACTCGCGCTTCGCGTCGTTCAGGCCGGGCCGTCCGCGGTAGAGGGCGCCGCCCTCGTCGCAGCCGATGATCAGGCGCGCGCCGGCGGCCAGGAGGATCTTCGTGACGGCGGTGCCTGCTGCACCGCAGCCGGTCGTGACGACCTTCACGTCCTCGATCCGCTTGTCGACGATCCGGAGCGCATTGATCAGTGCTGCGAGCACGACGATCGCGGTTCCATGCTGGTCGTCGTGGAAGACCGGGATGTCGAGCTCGCGACGCAGCCGCGTCTCGATCTCGAAGCAGCGTGGCGCAGAGATGTCCTCGAGGTTGATGCCGCCGAACCCGGGGGAGATGGCCTTCACGATCGACACGATCTCGTCGACGTCCTGCGTTGCGAGACAGATCGGGAAGGCGTCGACCTCTCCGAACTCCTTGAAGAGCATCGACTTGCCCTCCATCACGGGCAGAGCGGCCTCGGGCCCGATGTCGCCGAGGCCGAGCACGGCGGACCCGTCGGTGACGACCGCGACCATGTGCTGCTTGGTCGTCAGTGCCCAGACCTTTTGCGGGTCGTCGGCGATCGCGCGGGAGACGCGCGCGACGCCGGGTGTATAGGCCATCGACAGGTCGTCGCGCGTCTTGATCGGCGCGCGGGGGACGACCTCGATCTTGCCGCGCAGGTGCATCAGGAACGTGCGGTCGGAGACGTGCAGCACCTCGACGCCGTCGACGTGTTCGACTGCGTTCACGACCGCGTCGAGATGCGTCGTGTCGGCGCAGAGCACGGTGACGTCGCGAACCTTGGTCAGGCGCTCGACGCGCACGATGTCGATCGCTCCGAGCGACGCTCCTGCCTCGCCGATCGCCGCAGCGAACCGGGCGAACGAGCCGGGGCTGTCGTCCAGTCGGACGCGGACAGTGGCGCTGAAAGATGCGGAGGGGTGCATGCCGTTTACGGTAGGAGCGGCCCTATTGTGCGACATCGGGGGAAACTACGGCGATGAACGTGACGATCTGCGATGTCGGCCCGCGTGACGGGCTCCAGAACGAGCCCGAGACGCTTGCGCCGGCCGTGCGCGCCGAGCTCGTCTCGCGCCTTGCCGATGCGCGCGTCCCACGCATCGAGGCTGTCTCGTTCGTGCGCGACGATCGCGTGCCGCAGATGGCGGGCGCCGAAGAGGTCGTCGCGGCGGCGCGGCCTGGCGATTCGGAGCTGTCCGGGCTCGTGCTGAACGAGCGCGGCTACGAGCGCCTCACGCAGACGAATCTCGTCCGGGTGAACTGCACATTGGCCGCGACGGAGACCTTCAATAGGCGCAACGGCAATGCCTCGCTCGACGAAGCGGTCGAACGGGTGCGGGCGATCGTCGCGGGAGCACGCGTCCCTGCGACGGTGACGGTCTCGTGCGCGTGGGGCTGCCCGTTCGAGGGCGAGGTCGATCCGGCCGCGGTCGCAGACCTCTGTGAACGGCTCGACGGTGCGGACGAGCTCGTCCTGGCCGACACGATCGGTGTGGCGACGCCGCGCAGGGTGCGGCGCCTGGTCGAGCGCGTCTCGATCCTCGGCAGGCCGGTTGGCGCGCACCTGCACGACACGCGCAATACCGGATATGCGTCCGCGTGGGGCGCGCTCGAGGGCGGAGCGACGGTGCTCGACGCGTCGGTCGGTGGCCTCGGCGGCTGCCCGTTCTCGCCGAACGCGACCGGCAACGTCGCGACGGAGGATCTCGTCTGGCAGCTCGAGCGTGACGGGCTGCGGACAGGGGTCGACATCGACGCGTTGGTCGACGTCTCGCGCTGGCTCGAGCAGCTGCTCGGCCGACGGCTCGAGGGCTCGCTCTACCGCGCGGCGAGCTGGCCGGCGTAGGCCGCGAGCGTCCGCTCCACGTCCTCGTCGCTCGTCTGCCAGTTCGACACCGAGATCCGGATCGCGCCGCGCCCGTCCCAGGTCGTTCCGCTCATCCACGCCTCGCCGCTGTCCTGCACCGCGCGCAGCGCCTGGGCGGTCTCGGCGTCCGAGGAGAAGCGGAACAGCACCTGGTTCAGCTCGACATCGTTGAGCACCTCGGCGCCGAGGTCCTCGAGCCCGGCGGCGAAGCGGCGGGCGTGCCGGCAGCAGCGGTCCACCATGTCGGAGATCCCGGCGCGCCCGAGCGAGCGAATCGCCGCATACACCGTGAACCCGCGCGCGCGTCGGGAGTGCTCGGGGTTCCAGTCGATCTGCTCCCGCTGCGTGTCGTCCGCAGTCAGGTAGGCGGCGCGCGCAGCGAACGAGCCGCTGTGTGACTCGGGGTGCGCCGTGAATGCGATCCCGCAGTCGTACGGGACGTTGAGCCACTTGTGTGCATCGGTTGCCCACGAGTCGGCGCGCTCGACACCGTCGACGAAGTGGCGGAGCGAGTCCGAGGCTGCCGCCCACAGTCCGAATGCGCCGTCGACGTGGACCCACGCGTTCGGGGCTTCGTCTCGTGCGTCGGCGATCGCGTGGAACGGGTCGAACGCGCCGGTGTTGACCTCGCCTGCCTGTGCGCAGACGATCGTCGGCTCGTCGCCGATCCGCAGGTGGTCGGCGAGAAGCCGTCCCTGGGCGTCGGCGGGAACGATGTCGGTCGGGGCGCCCAGGCCGAGCATGCGCAGCGAGCGGTCGATCGTGCCGTGACGCTTCTCACCGACGATCACGCGGATGCGGGGTGCTCCGGTCAGGCCGTCGCGCTCGACGTCCCAGCCGATCTTGTTCAAGACGTGATGGCGCGCCGCCGCGAGCCCGGTGAAGTTCGCCATCTGCCCGCCCGTGACGAAGCCGAAGGATGCGTCGGCCGGCAGCCCGAGCAGCTCGAGGAGCCACGCCCCCGCCACCTCTTCGACCACCGCGGCCGCAGGGCCGCCGACGTAGAGGCCGGCGTTCTGATCCCACGCTGACGTCAGCCAGTCCGCGGCGAGCGACGCGGGCACGGCGCCGCCGATCACGAAGCCGAAGTAGCGGCCCGCGCCCTCGGCGACGAGGCCCGGATCGACTGCCGCCGCGAGCTCTTCGATCACCCGCCGTGGGTCGGCAGGCTCCTCCGGCAGGGGCGACGCGATCGTCTCACAGAGCTCCGCGTACGAGGCGCTGGGGAACACCGGACGCTCGTCCAGCGTGTCGTAGTACCCGGCCGCGAGCCCCGTCGTCAGTTCGAGCAGATCGCGCAGGTCGTCCATCGTCGAAGACTAGACACCCGACGGGGTCTGCCAGAAGCGCCGGTTCGGCGGATCGCCCTTGACGGGCTCGTACCCGGCGAAGGCCGAGTCGAGCACGCCCTCGCCGCTCGTCAGGCCGGGGAGCTGCCGCTGGAGCTCCTGGGCCTGCGCCGCGGGCAGCACCGTTTCGATCGTCGCGAGCTTCCCGCGCAGCGACGGCGTCTCGACCGCGGCGCCGAGGCGTGCCAGCGCGGCGAGCAGCGCCCCGATCGCGCCGGGCGGCAGCTCGACGGTCACCCGGACGATCGGCTCGCACACCACGGTGCCCGCGTGTTCGAGCGCCTGCGCAACGACGAGTGGAGTCAGCTTGCGGAAGTCCGCCGCCGTGCTGAGCGGCCCGCGGCGCGACGGCGGGCCGTCCGGGACGCTGTAGATGCAGCGCGTCATCGTGACGACGCAGTCGGTGACCTGCCAGCCGAAGAGGCCCTCGTGCAGCGCATCCCGGACGTACTCGCCCATTCGCTCCGCGAAGCCGTCGAGCGTCTTGTAGACGTACAGCGGGGTCGTGCGAGGGTCGACCTGCAGCCGGAAGTCGAGCCCGGCACCGCTCCGGGCGGGATCGATGCGGAGACCGATCGTGGCGAGATAGGGGTTCGACTCGGCGTGGAGCAGCTCGATCGCCTCCCCGGAGCCCGCCGGACGTTCGATGTAGATCGGCGTCGTCTCGCGGAAGGTGACGTCGAGGCCGAACTCGTCGGCCAGCGTCGCTTGGATCACCTCCCTCTGCACCTCGCCGTACAGCGAGACGGAGAGCTCGCCCCGCGTGTCGTCCTGGCGGACGTCGATCAGCGGATCCTGTTCGGCCAGCTGCGCCAGCGCGACTCGGAGGTGCGCGCCGTCGTCGGGCTGCGCGGGGGAGACAACCGACTCCAGCGTCGGCGGGGGAAAGTGGTGCTCGGCTCCCGCCGCCGGAGAATCGCCGATGTGGTCGCCGATCTGGATTCCGGCGAGCCCCCAGAGCTTTGCGACGCAGCCTGCTGCGACCTCGGGGCGCTGAACAGCGCCTCCGTGTTCGAAGACGGTGATTGCGGTCACCTTGTCGTCGAGCCCGCGGCCGAAGTGGAGCCGTTCGCGCACGTGGATCGTTCCCGAGAACATGCGGACGTACGCGATCTTCTCGCCGTTCGCGCCGCGTTCGATCTTGAAGACCGTCGCCGACACCTGCCCCCCGGGCTCGCCGTCGGCGGCGGGCAGGAGGCTGGTGATCGCGGTCCGCAGCGACTCGAGCCCGTCGCCCGTGACGGCGGAGCCGAAGAGCACCGGATGGACGTGCCCCCGCCTCGTCTGTGCGGCCAGCGCGTCCTGCAACAGTTGGGACGGCACGTTCGTCTCGTCCTCGACGTAGGCCGCCAAGATCCCCTCGTCCCGTTCCGCGAGCACCTCGGCCAGCGGGGCGCCGCGCAGCTCGATCGGCACGGCGGCCGTGGTCAGACGGTCCGAGATGTCGCGCAGGACGCGCTCCGCGTCGGCACCAGGTCGATCGAGCTTGTTCACGAACAGCAGGGTCGGAACGTGCAGACGCTGCAGGGCGCGCAGCAGGATGCGCGTCTGCGGCTGCACGCCCTCGACGCCCGAGAGCACGAGGACCGCGCCGTCGAGCACGTTGAGGACGCGCTCGACCTCGGCGATGAAGTCCGGGTGGCCGGGTGTGTCGATCAGATTGACGTGCAGGTCGCCGAGCGCGAACGACGCGACGGCGGACCTGATCGTGATCCCCCGTTGCCGCTCGAGCGCGAGCGAATCGGTCTGTGTCGTGCCGGCGTCGACGCTGCCGGGTTGGTCGATGACGCCCGCTTCGTACAGCAGGCGTTCGGTGAGAGTTGTCTTACCGGCGTCTACGTGCGCCAGGATCCCGAGGTTCAGTTCTTTCGTCGTCACGCGTCATACCCTCCGAATAGGTCGCAAAGCCCTTTTCGATTGACATGAACGCGTGACGCATCTCAGCTCCTTGGTCGAACGGCGTCGGCAACGACTGCCGGGGAATCATACGCAGCGCCGGAGCGGACCCGGCTCCACGGGCCGCGTCCGCTGCCGACAAGTCCGGGGTCTGACCCCCGGGTTGGCTGGTTGGGCCGTGTCCGGGGGTCTGACCCCGGGAGCGACTCGTCTGTTGGACGGCTTTCGCCGGCTCGGTGAGACACGTCTGGGGTCTGACCCCGTGGCGGCGTGGTTCACTGCCCGTCGTGGGCGCGGACGACCTCCTTCCCGACCTCGAGGCGATTCTTCGGTTGACGCAGGAGCTGTGGCCCGACACCGGCTGCACGTACGGCCAGATCGCCTGGTGGGCGGCGAGCATCCCGCACGGAGAGTCCGAGGCGCGCCTCTGGCACGATTGCGGGACGCTCGTCGGCTGGGGCTGGCTCAGCGGAGGGACGGAGCTCGAGTTCGACGTCCGCCCGAGCCACCGCGAGGTGCTGGACGAGATCCTCGACTGGGCGCAGCCGAAGGAGCTCGTCGTCCGCTCGGACCATACGGACGCGATCGCGCGCATCGAGGCCCACGGGCTCACGCGCGACCCGGAGGCACCGTGGATGCGGCTGAACGCGCGCTCCCTGGAGCAGATCGACGAGCCCCAGCTCCCCGACGGCTATCGCGTGCGCACCGTCGAGGAACGCGACTGGTCGTCGCGCGCCGAGGCCCACCGCTCGGCCTTCCACCCGTCGCGCCTCCGGGACGACCTCTATGCGTTCGCCCGCTCGACGCCTGCGTATCGCGCCGACCTCGACTGCGTGGTCGAGGCGCCCGACGGCTCGATCGCCGCCTTCACGCTCGCCTGGCTCGACGAGGTGAACGGCGTCGGCCAGTTCGAGCCCGTCGGCACGCACGCCGACCATCGCCGCCGCGGGCTCGGCCGCGCGGTCGGCCTGTTCGCGCTGCAGCGGCTGCGCGAACTGGGCGCGGCCTCAGCGCTCGTCGAGTGCCGAGGCGATGCCGCGTATCCGGTCCCAGCCAAGCTCTACGAGTCGCTCGGCTTCCGAGAGGTCTCGCGCACGTTGGCGTACCGCCGGTGACCCGGCCGTTTTGC
This sequence comes from uncultured Thermoleophilia bacterium, assembly GCA_963722065.1. GTDB lineage: Bacteria > Actinomycetota > Thermoleophilia > Gaiellales > Gaiellaceae > PALSA-600. Next base: position 296,809 of record CAVRMI010000033.1, read on the forward strand.
AATCGGGCGAATCGAGCAGGAGGCACGCATGAACGCGGCGATCTTCGGCCTCGTCGGCGTGATCGTCGGGGCGCTGCTGATCGGCTTCGTGGCGTCCTCGGCCGCGGCGCGACGGAATCGCAAGGCAGTGCAGGTCGCCGCGCGCCTGCTCGTCGCCGACATCGCGACCGCCCAAGCCTCCTACGAGCGCTGCCTCGAGGAAGGCATATGGGTCATGCTGGCCGCCCGGCCGGTCTCGCTCGAGGCGTGGAACCAATGGAAGGCGCTGCTCGCCTCGAACATCTCCGGCGGCGCCGAGTGGACGAAGGTCTTCTCCGTCTTCGTGGACGTGCAGCAGTTCAACGCGCTCGCAGCTGCCCACCGCGAGAGCGATCCGATCTCGCAGTCGGCGAGCGACGCGATGTCTCTGGCGCTGGCGCGAACCGACGAGGCGTTGCCCGTGCTGGCGCCGTATGCCCGCGGAGACCACCTCTACTGGTCTCGCTTCCAGGCCCGGCTCGCACGGCTCCTCAGGCGCTGACCCGCGCGGATTGCCTGGGCCTGCGCACAGGACTACACTCCGTGATCCGATGGCCCCGGACTCGATCGACGCCGATCCGCAATCGCTCCCGCGCTCGTTTCGCGGCTACAACCGGCGCGCGACCGAGGAGCTCTTCAGGCGCGTCGCGTGGGACTATGCCGTCCTCGCGGGCGAGCACCGAAAGCTGAAGACGGCCGCCGATGCGCAGCCGCAGGCCGCTCCGGAGCAGCCCCAGCCGGCCCGGTCGACGCGGGCGGAGCTCGACGAGGAAGCCCACCTGCTGCTCGCTGCAGCGCAGAAGGCCGCGCGGGAGATGCGCGAGTCGGCGCGCGCCGACTGCGAGCTGGCGTTGAAGAAGGCCAGGAGCCGCGCCGCGGAGATCGAGGAGGAGGCGATTCGCGCCGCCGGCGACGCACGGGCCGTGCTCGACGCGGCCGTCGCGCTGCGCTCGAGCCTCCAGGATGCTCTGAACACGCTCGAGCACGATCCTCCGGCACCCGCTGCGAACGGTTCGGTCGTGGCGCTGCCCAACTCGGCTCTCGCCAACACGGCGCGGCCCGAGCCTCTGTGACCTAGGAGGCGCTACCTACGGCTTCGGGTACGGGCCCCACTTGAGGCAGAGCCCCGGTGGGCGTGCGCCGCGGCGCAGATAGAAGAAGAGCTCGCGGGCCGGGATCTGGATGATCTCGCCCTTCCAGCAGATCGAGATCATGTGGCCGTACTGGGACTGCCACGGGTAGTGCGCGGGGTCCACGCCGCTGCTGCTCGTGCTGGTCGTCGTCGTCGTGTGATTCGGCGTCGTCGTCGCGTGGCCCGGCGTGGGCGTGTTGACGGGGTGGACGACCACCGTCGTCTTGGGCGGTGCGACGAGGTGGACGACGCTGACGCCGAAGGTGTGGACGGAGCCGCCCGCTGCGCCGAGCGCGCCTGCCGCGCCGAGCGAGGCGGCGAGCGCGGCGGTGACGGCGGCGACGAGCGCAACCTTCGGCAGCGCGAACCGGCGCGTGCGCTGCACGGGCCCGATCTGGCGGCTCAGCATGCGGACGAGCTCGGTGGGCGGTTGAGGCCGCTGGGCGCGGAGCTCGCGCTCGAGGTTCGTCTCGCCGGTCTGCTTCCCGAATCTCATCTCGACCCTAGTACCCGAGCAGAGCCCGGAACCCTTACATGGGCGGCTACTGGCTCTTCGTGGTCGGTGGATGCTCGAGCTGGCCGAGCTCGGGGCCGAACCGGTTCAGTGCCCGCACCCGGGCGATCGCGCGGGCCCGCAGGGGCCCATCGGCCGCGGTGGCCAGGTCGTACCAGGTCTCCCAGTCGCCCGGATCCTTGGCCGCGGCCCGCTGCAGGTCGGCGAGCCCGGCCCGTTTGTTCCCAACGAGGATGTTCCCGTCGCCGAGGTCGCGCAGGGCCTCGGCCGACCAGGGCGCCCAGCGGTGGGCCCGCTTCGCCTCCGAGACCACGACCTTGCCCCTGTCGTCCAGCAGCGCCCGTTCGCTCCGGGCGAGCGCGATGTTCCCGATCAACCCGACGAAGGCGACCACCCCGGCGAGCGCTGCCACCGCGCCGATCACGACCCGGACCGTTCGCCCGAGCGGGCGCGCGGCGGCCTGGCTCTCGCCGCGCGCTGCGACGACGAGTGCCGCTCCCGCGAAGAGCGCGAGCAGGGTGACGGCCGGCACCTGCCAGTCCCAGTCGACGATGCAGTGCACGAGGTACGCGGTGTAGGCCCCCAGGGCGGTGGCCGCGAGCGGGTGCCAGCGCGCCCTCGCCGCCGCGACGAGCGGCAGCGCGAGGAAGAGCGCGAGCAGCGCCTCGCCGATGAGCCCGAGCTCGCCGAGCGTCTGGGCATAGAGGTTGTGCGTGTCGGTCACGTAGTAGCCGTTCGTGCGATGGGCGAGCCACCAGCGCTGGAAGCTGCCCGCTCCTCCGCCGGTCACCGGGTGGGCGCGGAACTCGTTCCAGGCGGCGTGCCAGAGCACGGTGCGTCCGTTGTTCGAGAACGAGAAGAGGCGGCTGTTCAGGTTCTGGCCGCCGGTCGGCGGCCCCGTGAACGAGTGGTAGGTGCGGTGCGCGAGCCTGGAGGGCGAGCCGTAGTGCGCGAAGACGCCGGCGACCCCCGCGAGCACTGCGACGGCGACGACGACGGCCACACCGATCCGCACGCGCGCGGAGACCTCGATCCGGCCGGCGAAGACGGCGTAGGCGCCCGCGACGATCGCCTGTAACAGCGCGAGCGCCGCGAGCTCTGCGGCAAGCCGGTGACCGGCGTGTGACGCCGCGGCGATCGATGCCGACCGGTCGGTCAGCGCCGGCGGCCGCGATGCGAGCCAGACCGCGAGGACGGGCAGCGGCAGGAACACGAACAGCCCCACGAACAGTCGCTCCCGCCCGGGGCTGTAGAGCAGCGTGACGACGAGACCGGTGATGAGCGCAGCCCACGCTCCACGGCTGTAGGTGTAGTAGAGCGTCGGCAACAGGACGACGAGCGCCACGCCGGCGACGACGCGCAGCGCGGTGATGCGGCCGGCGACTGCACCGCCGAGAGCCAGCAGGGCGGCCGCACCGGCGAAGATCCCGAGCGCGTTCCAGTAGCCGATCGGGACGAACAGGCGATACCCCGCGTCCGCATTGAAGGCGCCGAAGTGGTCGGCGAAGAGCCGTGTCGCGAGCGCGTAGAAGCAGATCGCCGTCGCGCCGAGCACGAGCCCGCAGAGCCAGCGTTCCAGGTCGCGGCGGCGGAGCAGCAGCAGCGAGCCGGCGACGGCCGTGGCGTAGACGACGGCGCGCTGCCCCTGGTCGACCGCGGTGCCCGCCGAGCCCGCCCAGAGCGCGGAGCAGAACGTGAGCACGCAGAGCGCTGCGCCGGCGACGGCCCATGTGATGTCGATGCGGCCCCAGCGAGGTGCCACCAGCACCACTGCGACCACCGTCACCCAGGCGAAGGCGAGCGCGCTCCACCCGAACGCCGTGGCGAAGTAGCCGCCGTTCGCCGCAGCGACGGCGAGCACGGCCGTCAGCGGCAGCACGAGGGAGAGCACCGACCAGACGGGGAGTCGCCGACGGTCCAGCGGCGCTGCACTCGCGAACGTGTGGCTCGTCATTCCGAGACCCCCAGCGACGGCTCGTCCTGCGGCCCGCCGGCGCTCGCCGCCCGCCCGCCGCTCTCGAGCGCGTCGCGCAGCGTCTGCAGTGCGCGATGGAGAGCGACCTCGACGGCGTTCGTCTTCACGTCGAGCACCTCGCCGATCTGGCGCGCCGTGAGGTCGGCGCCGTAGCGCAGCGCGATCAGCTCACGGTCGCGCGGGCCGAGCAGCGAGACGGCCTCCCGGAGATCCAGCCGCGTCGCGGAGTCTGCCGCGAGCTCTCCCGGCGCGACCTCCTCGGGAACGCTCTCGACGGGAGTAGGGCGCTCCGCGAAGTGCTCGCTGATGCAGCGCCGGGCGATGCCGACGAGCCAGGCCGCGGCGTCGCCGCGACCCGAATCGAACCGGTCGCGGTAACGCAGCGCGCGCTCGATCGCCGCCGACGTGATGTCCTCCGCGTCCGGGCCGTCCCCGACCCGGTAGGCGACGTACGCGTAGACCCTCCGGATCAGCGGCTCCGGGTCGGCGAGCGGGTCGTGATGAGCCACCGGGGCACCTTAGGTCAAGCAGACAACCCGCTGCCACGGAGGTAGGATCGCCGCGATGCCGCGGTACATGATCGTTCGCGCGTTCGATTGCGGGGAGGCGGAGATGCCGCTCGTCGGCCGCCGCTCGCGCGAGATCCTCGAGACCGAGGTGGTCGGCGTCACCTGGGAGCACAGCCACGTCGTCGTCGACGACACCGGCCTGGTGCGGACGTTCTGTGTCTACTCGGCGCCGGACGAGGAAGCCGTTCGGAACCATTCGACGCGGCTCGGGCGGCACAAGGTGGAGTCGATCGACGAGATCGTCGGCGACGTCACCCCCGCGGACTTCCCGCCCGCCTGACGTCCTGTAGGTGGAACGACGCCGAGCTCGCCAGTGCGAGGCGGCGCCGCAGCACGTTCCTGCGCTCGGTGTCGTCGGCCGGGACGAGCTCGTACGCTTCCCGGTAGAGCAGTGCCGCGTGATCCTTCGCCCAGCCGCGCTCAGCGAGCTCGGCGGCGCGCACGAGCTGTTCGACGGCCCGCTCGTGGTCGCCCGCGTCGCGCCAGTGGCGCGCGAGTGCGCCGATCGCCTCGCCCGACGCGCCCGTGGTGCTGCCGAAGAACTCGGCGACGAGCGCGTGGCGGCGCGAGCGGTCCGCGCGCGGCAGGAGGTCGTAGGCGACGTCGCGGATCAGGACGTGGGTGAAGGCGAACTGCTGCTGCCCCTCGATGATCGATGACGTCTCGCGCCGAACGAGGTCGCGGCGCTCGAGCTTCTCGAGCACGTAGGTCAGATCGTTGCTCCCGGTGCTCATCGTGCGCAGCGCCTCGAGCCAGAACACCTTGCCGACCACGGCTGCATCGAGGAGCAGCGAGCGCTCGGCGTGCGGCAGGGCATCCAGGCGCGCCGCGACGATCTCACGGACGTTCGTGGGGAGCTTCCCGGCCGGGAGCTCGCCGATGCTCGCCGCAAGCTGCTCGATGAAGAGCGGGTTGCCCTCGGCCACCCGGATCACCTCGTCGGCCTGCACGCCGTCACCGAGCCGCCGGCCTGTCAGCTCGCGTGCATGGGCCTCATCGAGCGGGCCGAGTGTCAGCGCGGTGTAGCCGGTGACGCCGGCGCCCCAGCCTTCTTGCAGGTCGAGCAGTTCGGGACGCGAGAGCGTGAGGAACATGACCGGCAGGGCCCGGATCCGCGTTGCGAGCGCCAGGATCAGGTCGAGCAGGTTGTCGTCGGCCCAGTGGACGTCCTCGAAGACGAAGATCGTGGGCCGGTCGCGGGCGACGGCCTCGAAGAACTCGCGGATCGAGTAGAAGAGCGCCTCGCGGTCGGCCGCCTCGGCTCCTGCGTCGACGCCGACGAGCACGCCCAGATGCCCGCCGACGGCGTCGGCGTCGGCTGCCGTCCCGTCGAGCAGCGCGGTTGCGGTCAGCCGCAGCTTCTCGGCGACCAAGGCCGCCGGGTCGCTCTCGAACACGCCGGCGAGCCTCATCACCTGCGTAGCCAGAGCCCCGTAGGTGCCACTCTCGCGATAGGGGAGCGAACGGCCCTGCACGACCCGGGCGCCGCCGTCCGCGGCGATCCGCCCGAACTCCGCTGCCAGGGTCGACTTGCCGACGCCGGCAGGGCCGAAGATCGAGACCAGGTGCGGTAGTGCTTCGGCGGAAGCGCGCTCCCACAGCGCGTCCAGGATCGCCAGCTCGAACGTGCGGCCGACGATTCCCTGACTCGAGATCGGGCGCTGCCCGGCTGCCGTGATCGTGCGAACCGCCAGCCATGCCTCGACCGGGTGCTCCTTCCCTTTCGCGACCACCGGTTCGGCTGCCGCATACTCGATCGCGTCCCTGGTCGTCAGGTACGTCTCTTCACCCACGACGACGCCGTTCACGGGTGCCGCCGCCTGCAGCCGGGAGGCCGTGTTCACCACGTCGCCTGCGACCATCGACTCGCCGAGCGCGGGCCGCGCGCCGAGGGAGACGACGGCCTCGCCGGTGTTGACGGCGATTCGGATCTGCAGGTCGCCGCCGGCGAGCTCACCGACGATGTCCCGCACGACGAGCGCTGCGCGAACGGCGCGCTCCGCGTCGTCGCCGTGGGCGAGCGGCGCTCCGAAGACACCCATGACCGCATCGCCGATGAACTTCTCGACGACGCCGCCGAACGACTCGATCTCGCGCCGGACGCGCTCGTGGTACGGGGCCAGGACGGCGCGGACCTCCTCGGGATCGAGCCGCTCGGCCCTCGCCGTGAACCCGACAAGGTCGACGAAGATGACGGTGACGATCCGACGCTCGTCCCGCGGCGCGCTCTCCTCGCCGATCGCGAAGCCGCACGCAAGGCAGAAGCGGGCAACCTCCGGGTTCTCCTGGCCGCAGGCGGTGCAGACAACCATCCGAAGAGCCTAAGGCCGCCGCCGGCAAAAGTCGCGGGACTGCGCGCTCGTCAGGCGGCGACCCGCTGCCACGAGGCCGAAAGCCCTGGAGCGGACGAGAGCGTCTGATGGACGACGCAGTAGCGCAGGGTGAGCGCGAGCAGCGTGTCGAGCTGGTCGTCCGGCGCGTCGGTCTCGAGGTCGAAGCGCAGCTCGATCGACTGGAAGCCGACCGGCACGTCGCGGTCGACACCGAGCGTGCCTCGAAAGTCCAGGTTGCCCTCGGCGTGGACGACTCCCTGCGTGATCTCGATCTCCAGCGACGTCGCGACGGCGCGGAGCGTGACGCCCGCACAGGCGGCGAGCGCCTCGAGGAGCATGTCGCCCGAGCACAGGGTCGACCCGTCGCCGCCGCTTGCCGGATGGAGACCGGCGGCCGCGATCGCCTTCCCGTTCCGGACCGAGCAGGTGATGCCCTCGGAGAGCGTCGAGGTCGCGCTCAGGGTGACGAGCGCCGCGCTCGGGTCCTCGCGGTAGCGGTCCTTCAGCGGCTGTTGCAGACTGCGGAGCTCAGCACGATCCACGACACCCTCCCGGTGGCCGGTCCCGATCGTAGCCGGACGCTCCCGTCCGGCACGCGGCCCGGCTCCCGGTCAGGCGATCAGCGCCTGGAACCGCGGGTCCTCGCGAAGGGCGGCGTGTGGCCGAGCTCGTGGCAGCTGATGTTGAAGAAGAGGATCAGGGCGCGGCCGGGATACGCGGGTCTTTTGACGTCAAGACACGTTTGCTCGAAGCTTCGGATATGACGAAACCCGCCGAGCGCGATCACGTCGACCGACTTCCCGAGGAGGTCGGCGCAGAGCTGCGGAGACGAACGACCTCGTCGTCGAGGGCATCGTCGACTCGACCAGCGTGTGCTGAGCGCGCTGCGCTGGGTGGGCAAGCCCTCCTCGAGCAACGCACGCCGAAGAGCTGACGCCGCTGCTCTCCTCGAGCCCGCCCGCCATCGTCAGCCGGCTCCGCGCCGACGAGCGCGCGCTGCGGTCTGCGACAGGTGCTCGGTTCGTCGCCGTTGCGCGCGACCGCCAGCTCGTGATCCGCACGCTTGCGCGGGATCGGAAGCAGGCTGCGGCGGTGGCGAGGCTCGCGCCGGGCGAGCGAGACGATCTCGATGCGCGCCGCGATCTTCTCGAGCTGTCGGCGGAGAGCCCGCCGCAGGTCGGCGGTGTGAGTGTTGGCCCGGCGCGGCACGCGAGCACACTCCGCTCGTTCTACCGCGAGGCGGAGCAGCGGTTCGGAGTCCGCTGGGAGCTGCTGGCTGCGATCAATTTCGTCGAGAGCGACTTCGGCCGCGCCCGGACGACAGCGCGCGCCGACGCGCAGGGCCCGATGCAATTCGAGCCGGCGACGTGGCGGGCGTACGGTCTGGGCGGCGACGTCTACGACGCGCACGACGCGATCCTCGCTGCCGCCAACCTCCTGGCGGCGAACGGCGGACGTACGAACGAGCGCGCAGCGCTCACGCACTACAACCACTCGCCGCTCTACCGCGACGCGGTGCTCCACCTCGCCCACCGCATGGCGACCGTGCCGACCGCGTTCCGCGAGTACTACGCCTGGCGGCTCTACCTGCGGAAGCACTGAAGGGCGCCCGACCAGCCGTCGCATGTTCGAGGCCACGAGCGCGAAGGCCGCGCTCTGGAAGACGAGCTCGCTCGGGATCATGTACGGGTTGAGCCCCACCTGAGCTGCGGCGATCGAACCGCCCGCTCCGAGCTCGACCAGGAAGAAGACCACCGTGGCGCGGTTGCGCTCGTGCAGGACGATCCACCCGCCCAGGGCGAGACCTGCACCGAACAGCACCGTCACGACGGCGAGATGGAGCCAGTCGAAGATCACGTCGACCGCGTAGGGAGTGAGCGGCACCGCCGCCGTCAGCACGAGAATGCCGGCGACGCTGTTCCGAAAGCGCCTCGCAGCGCTGCTCTCGGGCTTGATCGCCGGCAATCCGAGCGCCGTCAACGCGATCAAGGTGGAGAAGCCGATGGCGTACGGGACGATCGTCGCGCCGGAGTTGCCGTAGTAGCTCAGCCCGCGTTCGACCGCGAGCCGGGACGGCTGAATCGCGCAGCAGCTCAGCATCAAGGTGAGGAAGCAGCATTGGCCGATCAGCGCACAGCCGAACGGATCATGCCCTCTGAAGATGCGTCCGGCGTCCAGCTCCAGCGTTCCCACGAGGGTTCCCTACCCCGCCCGGCCCGAACCGCAACGTCCGGGACGTTATCGTTCGTCGCGGTCGTGGTCGTCGATCTGAACGCCGACGTGGGGGAGGGGTTCGCCGACGATCCGGCATTGCTCCTGCTCGTGACCAGTGCCAACGTCGCGTGCGGTTTCCATGCCGGCGATGAACCGACGATGGTCGCCGTCTGCGCGGCGGCCGTCGCTGCGGGGGTCTCGATCGGCGCGCACGTGTCGTACCGCGATCGCGACGGCTTCGGACGGCGTGAGCTCGCGGTCGACGCGGTGACGGTCGCCGGCGACGTCGCCGAGCAGATCGAGGCGCTGCAGGCCGCCGCGGCTCTCGCGGGCGGCCGGGTGGGATACGTCAAGCCGCACGGTGCCCTGTACCACCGGGCGAGCAGCGACTCCGAGTGCGCGGCGGCGGTCGTTGCCGCAGCCGCGCACGCCGGGAGGCTCGCGGTTCTCGGCTTCCCGGGCTCGGCGCTCCTCGCCTGCGCCCGCGAGGCCGGTCTGGCGGCCGTTGCCGAGGGGTTCGCCGACCGCGCCTATGCCGCCGACGGGACGCTCGCTCCGCGGGGCGAACCGGGGTCGATGCTCGAGCCGGCCGCTGCAGCCCGCCAGGCGGTGGACCTGGCAGAGGGACGGCTGGGCGGTGGCGTGGCCTCGATCTGCGTCCACGGTGACGCCGCCGGTGCCGCCGTGCTCGCTGCGGGAGTGCGCGACGCGCTCGTCGCAGGCCACGTCGAGCTGCGGGCCTTCGCATGACCGCGACGATTCGCGCGGCGGGAGACCGCGGCGCGCTGATCGAGGTGCCCGAGAGCGCCGCCGCCGTTCGCCTGGCGGGGGCGCTGGCCGGACGCCCGGAGCTCATCGACGTCGTTCCGGGCCACCGCACGGTCCTCGTCACGTGGGCCGGGCAGCGGCCACACGAGCTCGAGGAGCTCGTCGAGTCGGCCCTCGCGCCCGGGGCGCCGCCCGCGCCGGGGCGGGGCGTCGAGATTCCGGTCGTCTACGACGGGCCCGATCTCGAGGTGGTCGGGCAGCTCGCCGGCCTCTCGGCCGAGGAGGTGATCGAGCGGCACGCGGCGGCGGAGTATGTCGTGGCGTTCATCGGCTTCGCGCCCGGCTTCGCCTACCTGATCGGCGGAGACGAGCGGCTCGCGGTGCCGAGGCTCGCGAAGCCGCGTGAGCGGGTGCCTGCCGGGAGCGTCGCCGTCGCCGGCCCGTACTCCGGGATCTACCCGCGCGACTCGCCCGGAGGCTGGCGGCTCCTCGGGCGCACGTCACTCACCCTGTTCGACCCGGAGCGGGCTGCGCCCGCCCTCCTCGCGAGCGGCGACCGCGTGCACTTCACACGACGGTGAACGAGGTCGGAGTCGTCAGGGCTGGGCTGCTGACCACCGTCCAGGATCGCGGCCGTCCCGGGCTCGCACAGCTCGGCGTCCCGCCCTCCGGCGCCGCCGACCAGCAGGCCCTCGAGCTCGGGAACCGCAGCGTGGGGAACGACCCGGCCGCCGCGGGCCTGGAGGCGACGCTGCTCGGGCCGGCGCTGCGCTTCTGGGAACCGGCTCTCGTTGCCGTCACCGGAGCCGAGGCGGGCGCCACCGTCTCGGGTCGTCCGCTCGAGCGCGGCCGCGCGGTCGAGGTGCCGGCCGGCGGCGTGCTCGACCTGGGCCGGTGCCGTGACGGCGTGCGCGCCTACATCTCCATCCGCGGCGGCCTCGCGGTCGAGCCGACGCTCGGCAGCCGCTCCCACGACCTGCTGACCGGCCTCGGGCCGCCGCCCCTGCGGGACGGCGACGTGCTGCCGGTCGGGCCGGAGCCCGAGGGGGAGCCGCTTCCAACCGCGGGCGCGATCGCGGCACCGGCGGGCGAGCTGTGGGTCCTCCCGGGGCCGCGCGACGACTGGTTCCCGCCGGAGGCGATGGACCTGCTGACCGACGTGGCCTGGCACGTCGGCGCGGCGTCGAACCGCATCGGGATCCGGCTCGAGGGCCCGGCGCTTGCACGCCTCGACCGAGGCGAGCTCCTCTCGGAGGGGCTCGTCACCGGTGCGATCCAGGTGCCGCCCTCGGGGCACCCGATCCTGCTCGGCCCGGACCATCCGACGACCGGCGGCTACCCGGTGATCGCGGTCGTGGCCACGGGCGACCTGCCGCTCGCCGGCCAGCTCGCGCCGGGGTCGACCGTGCGCTTCCGCTGCGCCTGACTCCGTGAGAACATATGTTCGTGTCGCGCTCGGGGACGATCCTGCACGCGGATGCGGACTCGTTCTTCGCGTCGGTCGAGCAGCGCGACGATCGCCGCCTGCGCGGCCGCCCGGTGATCGTCGGCGGCGGCGTCGTCCTCGCGGCGAGCTACGAGGCGAAGGCGAGCGGAGTCCGGACGGCGATGGGCGGTCGGGAGGCGCGCCGGCTCTGCCCCGAGGCCGTCGTCGTCCCGCCGCGAATGGCGGCGTACACACAGGCGAGCAAGGATCTCTACGCAGTCTTCGAGGACATGTCGCCGCTCGTCGAGGGGCTGTCGATCGACGAGGCGTTCCTCGACGTTCGCGGGATGGAGCCGATCGCCGGGACGCCCGTCGAGATCGCGGTGCGCCTGCGGCGCGCAGTTCGCGAGCGCGTCGGGCTCCCGGTCAGCGTGGGCATCGCCCGCACCAAGTTTCTCGCCAAGTTGGCGAGCGCGCTGGCCAAGCCCGACGGCCTGCTCGACGTGCCATGCGACGGCGAGCTGGAGTTCTTGCACCCGTTGCCCGTCGAGCGCGTATGGGGCGTCGGCCGGGTGACGTCGGACAAGCTGCGCGCCTGCGGCATCGACACGGTCGGCGCGCTCGCGCGTGTCGACGAGCCGGTGCTGGCCGTGCTGCTCGGCCGAGGTGCGGCCCGTCATCTGCACGCGCTCGCGAACAACGTCGACCTCCGTGCCGTGCGGCCTCGTCGCCGTCGCCGCTCGATCGGCTCGCAGCGGGCGCTCGGGCGGAGGCCCAGAGCCCCCGAGGAGCTCGACGCGGATCTCGTGGCGCTCGTCGATCGCGTCACGCGGCGGTTGCGGGCCTCCAGACGTGTCGGCCGGACCGTCGTGCTTCGGCTTCGCTTCGCGGACTTCTCGCGTGCAACGCGTTCGCACACGCTTCGGTACCCGACCGCGCAGACGCAGGTCGTCCTCGCCGTTGTCCGCAGCCTGTTCGCAGCGGCGCGGCCCGCGATGGACGATCGCGGCCTGACGCTGATCGGCATTGCGATCGCCAACCTCGAGGCCGACCTGCCGCGCCAGCTCTCGCTGCCGCTCGGCGCCGAAGACGGCGCCGAGCTCGACGGTGCGCTCGACGAGATTCGCGACCGCTTCGGCACGACCGCGATCACGCGGGCGGTGCTCCTCGGCCGGTCGTCCGGCCTGACCATGCCGCTTCTTCCCGGCGACGACGCGCCCGACGAGCCGTTCGCCGCTGGATGAGATAGTCGCCCGGTGAAGCCCGACCGGATGAACGCATTCACCGACGGCGTGGTCGCGATCCTGATCACGATCCTCGTGCTCGAGCTGCGGCCTCCCGCCGGCGACCATCTCGCCGACATCCTGGACGAGAAGAGCAGGCTGCTCGCCTACGTGTTGAGCTTCGTCTTCGTGGCGATCTACTGGGTGAACCACCACCACCTGATGCAGGTCGTCTACCGGATCGACGGCCGCACGCTGTGGGCGAACATCCTTCTGCTCTTCTGGCTCTCGCTGACGCCGATCGCGACCGCGTGGCTCGGGCAGTCGGGTGTGGAGACGGGGCCGGTCGCGACCTATGCGATCGTGCTGCTCGGGTGCGCGATCGCCTACACGCTCCTCACGCTCGCGCTGCTCGCCTCGCACGAGCGCGACTCGAAGCTCGCGCAGGCGATCGGCAGCGACAGGAAGGGAAAGGCGTCACTCGCCATGTACCTGGTCGCGTTCGGGTGCGCGTTTGTCTTCCCCTGGGTCTCCGTCGGGCTGTTCGTGGCGGTCGCGATCATGTGGTTCATTCCGGACCGCCGAATCGAGCGGGTGCTGTTCGACCGGCTCTAGTCTGCGAACCGCCGACCCCACCGCGACTGATAGGCCCGCGCGCGTTCGAGCTTCTCGCCGCGGTAGAAGCGGCGCGACCACCACGACTCCGGTGCGGCAAGAGCGAACGCGCCGTACCAGAGCAGCGGGAAGAGCAGGCACAGGCCGGCCAGGATCAACGTCCAGCGGCCCTTCAGCATCGTGATGATCGCCGCCGGGACGAGCGACAGCAATACGCCGACGCCGACCAGTTCCGTCGCGTGCACCGCGGCTACGCGTGCGGGTCGAGTGGCCACGGGAGGCGCACAGGCTGGTAGTCGCCCGGCCAGTCCGCATACGCCTCGTCCGGGTCGTGCGTCTCCGTCGCGACCGACGCGCCGTACTTCGCGGCGACCTCGCTCACGGGGTAGTGCAGCGTCTCGACCTCGGGTCGCAAGCCGACCATCAGGACCGCGCACGGCCCGTCGCCGGCGCCGACGAAGATATGCCGGGTTCCCGACGGGCAGTGGAAGTAGTCCCACTGCCGCAACGTCCGTTCCTGCTCCTCGACGATCAACGTGCACTCACCCGAGAGCACGAGGAACCCTTCCTGGCAGCTTTCGGCGTGGTACAGCGCGCTCGGCTCGCCCGGCCAGATGACATGCACGTTCACGCCGAAGTCGCGGAACCGTGCCTCCCGTGCCTCGAGCGGGTACACCGCGCCGCCCTTCTCGTCGTTGCGGACGGCGAGCGCATCCGACAGGCTGAGGACGAACCAGCCGTCCGATGTCACGTACCGGCCGTACGGGGTCTCTTCAGAGCTGGCTTCGTCGACGGGCATGCATCCTCCTCGTGTCGGGTGTTGGCGTCAGTCGACGAGCGTGTCGACGTTGAGGTGGGCCTGCCCCACCTCCGCGAAACCGACGCTTTCGACGATCGGCTTCGACAGGCGCCCGGCTTGCACCGTGAGGGCGGGCGTGCCACGCGAAACCGCTGCCTCCCAGCGGGCGGCGATGAGCGCCTGGTAGACGCCGAGCCCTGAAGGGGTTGAGAAGGAGGAGGTACCCGTCCCGCTCGATTCGCTCCAGGCCGGGGGACGGAGGCAGCTCACGAAATGGATGGAGCGCGAGGTCGCGAACAGCACGCGGGACGTCCACGACGGGAACCTAGCCGAGTTCTCGAAAGCTAGAGGCCTGATGTGAATGCACGCGCGCTCGCGGCTGGTGGCTCAGACGCGGCGCGCATCTACGCCCGGGTCGGGCTTGCCCGTAGCCACCGCTACGCTGCGCCCGCCGCGGGCGACCTGCTTGGTCTGAGCCATCCCCGCGAACACGCAATTCCACATCAAGCCTCTAGTAGGTCAGCGACGAATGATCGAACCAGACGATCAGCAACGCGAGGAGGGCGAACAGCGTGAGGACGACCGTGCCGACGACCAGTCCGATCCAGGCCTTGGTGCTGCGGTAGCCGAGCTCGCGGCGGCTCCGAACGGCGAAGATGATCGCGAGGAGCGCGCCGAGCGGCCCCAGCGCGAAGACGATGCTCGCTGCGAAGACGACCGAGAGCGTGCCGTTCGTGTCTTTCGGCTTCACCTGGCTCACCAGGGCAGTCTTTCGTAGAGGCCGGTTGACGGTTTCCGGCGACCGTGCTGCGGGATAGCCCGGGTTACGTTCGCTCCCGGCGGTGCGATCATCGGGCTGGATGAGGACCGTCGAGGAGGTCGCAGCCGAGGTGCTCGCTCCGGAGCTGGAGCAGGAGCAGGGACGGGCCTTCGCCTCGCTCCGCATCCCCGCGTTCCGCGGCTGGTTCATCGCCCAGATCTTCTCGGGCTCCGCCATGATGGCGCAGCTCGTCGGGCAGGCATGGCTCGTCCTGCACGTGTTGCACGGCGGCGGTGTGGCGCTCGGGGCGGTGTCCGCGGTCGGATTCACGCCCGTCCTCCTGGGCAGCGCCTGGGCGGGCGCCCGCCTGGCGCACGCCGACGTTCGCAGGACGCTGATCGCGACTCAGGTCGCGGCCGGCGCGGTGGCTGCGATCGTCGGGGTGCTGGTCGTGACGGGTGTGGTGCAGATGTGGATGGTCTTCTTCTTCGCGGTCGTGAACGGGTGCGTCTTCACCTTCGACGGACCGGCACGCCAGCTCTACATCGTGAACCTCGTCGGCCGCCATCGGGTCGCGAGCGCAGTCGGCCTGTACGAGGTGATCATCAACGCCTCGCGCCTGATCGGGCCGGCGATCGGTGGTGTCGTCCTGGCGCTCGCCGGGGTCGCTGCCTGCTACTTCGTCAACGCAGCGTCGTACGTCGTGCCGCTCGTCGTTCTCCTTCGCTACCGGCCGCATTACGAAGGAGACGGCCCGCGACCCAGGTTGCGGACACGGGACACGCTCCGGGCCGGGCTCGCCTACGTGCGCAGGACGCCGGCCGTCGCGGCCTGCCTGCTGATGGCCGCGACCGCCGGAATGATCTTCAACACGGGCACCTCGATCCCGGTGCTCGCAACGGACACCTTCGGGCTCGGCAAGGCGGGGCTCGGGGCGCTCACCGCGTGCTTCGGGCTCGGTGCGATTCCCGGTGGCATCGCGGCCGCCTACGCCCGCACCGCCCACACCGGCCGCCAGGTGCGCGTCCTCTGCCTGGCGAGCGGCGTCGCGGTCGTCGCGGTCGCGGCGGCACCGTCGGGGGCGGTCGCATTCCCGTTGATGGTGCTCGTGGGCTTCCTCTCCATCTGGATGATCGCGAGGGCGAACACGCTGGCGCAGCTCTGGCCGAGCGCGCGGCTGCGCGGGCCGGTGATGGGGCTGTGGACGATGGTGCTCCCCGGCCTCATGCCCGTGACCGCACTGGTCACCGGGTTCACGACCCAGTACGTCGGGCCGCGGGCGGGCTATGGAATCGCGGGCGTGTTCCTCTGCGCGGCGGCGCTCGCCGGCTGGCGCGCACTTGCCGACTGATCCCTGGCGTCACGCGCCTCCCGGGCGGCGACCTGATCGTCTTCGGTCTCGCCGTGGCCATCTCGGGCGGCGCCTTCGCCGCCCGCCGCCGGCAGACCCGCCGGCTGCTGCCGCCCCAGGCGCTCGAGAGCGCTCCGAGCCAGGCGCTCAGGGCCCGGGGAGGAGACGCGATGCGTGTGCGGCGAAGACCGCAGGAATGTCGGCGCCCGGGCGGTGGATCTCCTCGATCAGCCGTGCGATCCGCGGGGTCATCACGAGGAGGTACCGCGCTTCGCCCGCACCCGCATTCCGGTAGGTGTGCGGCGTCCCGCGGCGAGCGAGCACGGCGGAGCCGGGGCCGGCCTCGACGTCGTCCTCGCCGAGCCGGAGCCCGAGCGTGCCTTCGAGCACGTACCACGCCTCGTCGTCCTCGTCGTGGACGTGCAGGGGCGCGATCCAGTGGTCTCCCACCTCTGCCGACCACTCGACGATCACGAAGTCGTCCCCGCCCGATCCGATCGCGTTGCCGAACAGGGGGTCGACGCGCACCGGGCGATTATCCACCACCCCGAGCCGCAGGCGTAGGCTGCTGCCGTGGATGTGACGCTGCCCGACGGGACGCGGATTCGCGCGTCCTCCATCTTCGAGCGTGACGAGAACGACCCGACGCGCGACTTCGGCCTCTACATGGACGCACGCTGGGAGCCCACCTGGCCCGCGGAGATCATCGCCTGGCCGGACTTCGGGCTCCCATCGGATCCCGAGCGGGCCGCGTTGCAGATCCAGGACGCGTTCGCGCGCGCCCGCAGCGGCGAGACCGTCGAGATCGGCTGCCTCGGTGGGCTCGGCCGGACGGGCACCGTGCTCGCCTGCCTCACGGTTCTCGCCGGCGTCGATCCGACGGAGGCCGTCACCTGGGTCCGGCGCAACTACCGGGCCGAGGCCGTCGAGAGCGCCGAGCAGGAGCACTGGGTCGAGTGGTTCGCCGGACAGGTCCGGCGCGAGGGCGCGTAGTGGCCGAGCCCGGCTACACCGTCAAGCCGCTCGACGAGTCGACCTGGGCGCCGTTCGCGGCGCTGGTGGAGCGAAACAACGGTGTCTTCGGCGGCTGCTGGTGCATCGGGTTCCACGCCGAAGGTGGCGGCAAGGGAACGACCCCGGCCCTCAATCGCGAACGGAAGCTCGCACGCGTACGGGCAGGAACCACGCATGCAGCGCTCGTCTTCGACGGGGACGACTGCCTCGGCTGGTGCCAGTTCGGGTCGCCGGACGAGCTGCCCCGGATCAAGAGCCGCGCGGCGTACGAGAAGAGCCAGACGACCGTTCCGGACTGGCGGATTGCGTGCTGCTTCGTCGGGAAGGGGCACCGCCGTCAGGGCGTCGCCACGGCGGCGCTCGCCGGAGCGGTCGAGCTCATCGCGGGCCTGGGCGGAGGCACGGTCGAGGGATATCCGGAGGACGCCGGCTCGGTGCCCGCCGGCTTTCTCTTCAACGGTGCTCTGTCGACCTACGAGCAGCTCGGCTTCCGCCGCGACCGTCGGATCGGCAAGCATCGCTGGGTCGTCGCGAGGGTCGTCGAGCCGGCTCGTCCGACGACGTAGGAGCACTTCGGCGCGAATCCGTGGAAAGCCGATACGTGCCGGTGCGGGGCGGCTCGTAGACTCGGTCGCGAAGGGATGCTGCTCGAGGCCGAACGCGCGGTGATCGTCGACCACGCCCGGCGCCTGCGCCCGGACGGGCTGGTCGTCGGGACGGCCGGCAACCTGAGCGTTCGCAGCGGCGACCTCGTCGCGATCACGCCGACCTCTGTCGACTACGACGCGCTCGATCCGGCTCTCATCTCCGTCGTCGGGCTCGACGGGCACATCGTCGAAAGCGAGCGCACGCCGTCGAGCGAGCTGCCGATGCACCTCGCGGTCTACCACGCGACGGACGCGGCGGCGATCGTCCACACGCACGCTCCACACGCGACGGTCCTCGCAAGCGTCGTCGACGAACTGCCTGCGGTGCACTACCTGATCGCGGAGCTCGGTGGCTCTGTCCGCGTCGCGCCGTATGCGACCTTCGGAACCGACGAGCTCGCCGCGAGCGTCATGGCTGCGCTTGCCGGGCGGAGCGCGGTTCTTCTTCGCAGCCACGGCACGCTGACGATCGGCCGCTCGCTCGAGCAGGCGTACTGGCGCAGCGTCCTCCTCGAGTGGCTCGCGACGCTGTACTACCGGGCGGCGCTGCTCGGGACGCCGCGGCTCATCTCGGCGGCCGAGGTCGCCCTCGTCGCCGGGCAGCTGCAGGCCTTACGGGGCTAGCCCTCCAGGCGCGTTCGGATTGCGGCGAGGAACCGGGCCGCGAGCACCCCGTCGACGACGCGGTGGTCGACGGTCAGCGTGAGCTCGACCCAGGGGCCGATCCGAACCTCGCCCGCGGCGGCGCTCACCCGCTCCGTCACGGCGCCGACGGCGAGGATCGCGGTCTGGCCGGGATCGACGATCGCCGAGAAGCGCTCGACGCCGAACATGCCGAGGTTGCTGAGCGTGATCGCGGCCGGCGCGGCCGTCGCCCCCGTGACCCTGCCCGCGCGCGCGAGCCGTTCGGCCGCCGCCGTCGCCTCCACGAGCGCGGGCAGCTCGACGAGGTCGGGCTCGGCGACCGTCGGCACGAGCAGGGTCTCGTCGCCCGCGACGGCGAGGCCGACGTCGGCCCGCTCGAGCTGGCGGAGGCGCGGCCCGTCGCTCAGCCACAGGCGGTTCACGGCGGGGTGCTCGCGCAATGCGGCGGCCGTCGCCCGCAGCAGCAGATGCGTGTAGGTGAGGCCGGTGAGACCGCCCTCGCGCGCCTGCGCGACCTGCGCGGCGGCGCTCCTCATGTCGACGTCGACCGCCGCGGTGAACTGCGGGATCGTCTGCACCGACCGCGTCAACCGCTCCGCGAGCGCGCGCCGGTGCCGCGACACCTCGAGATCGCCGTCGGCGGGGGAGGAGGAGGAGGTCTCGATCAGCGTGAGGACGTCCTGCTTCTCGACGCGCCCCTCCGGGCCGCTGCCCTGGACGGACGCGAGGTCGATGCCGTGCTCCTGCGCCAGTCTGCGGGCGGTCGGCACCGCCTGCCGCTTCGCCTGCGCCGGCGGCTCGGCGGTGGGGATCTCGTCGCCGGGCGCGCCGATGTACGCGAGCAGCTCACCGACCGACGCGGTCTCGCCCGGGCCGTGCAGGACCGCGAGAAGCGTGCCCGCGACCGCGGCTTCGACCTCGAGTGTCGCCTTGTCGGTTTCGACCTCGAGCAGTGCCTCGCCCTGCTCGACGGTCGAGCCGACCTCCTTGAGCCACCGCACGATCTGCAGCTCGTCCGAGGTCGCCCCGAGCGGCGGCATGCGCACCGGACGGGCCATCAGTCGCGCAGCTCGCGGATCACGGTCGTGATCCGTTCCACGGAGGGGACGATCGCGTCCTCGAGCGACGGCGCAGCCGGCATCGGCACATCGTGCGAGGCGATCCGCCGGATCGGTGCCTCGAGGTCGAAGAGACATTCCTCGGCCGCGCGCGCCGCGACCTCCGCGCCCCAGCCCCCGGTGAGCGTGTCCTCGTGAACGATCACGAGCCGCCCGGTCCGGCGCAGCGAGGCCCAGATCGTCTCGGTGTCGAGCGGCAGCAGCGTCAGCGGGTCGATCACCTCGCACTCGATCCCGTCCGAAGCGGCCAGCTCCTCGGCTGCCGCCAACGCTCGGTAGAGGGCGATGTGGGTCGCGACCACCGTCACGTCTCTGCCCGTGCGCTTCACGACCGCCTGTCCGATCGGGACGAGGTACTCCTCCTGCGGCACCTCTGCCGTCAGGTCGAGCCCGCCCGCCTGCTCGCGCCCTTTGCTGCCGTACAGCAGCTTGTGCTCGAAGACGAGGACGGGGTTGTCGTCGCGGACCGCGCTCTTCAGCAGGCCCTTCGCGTTGTAGGCGTCGGAGACGCAGACGACCTTGAGCCCCGGCACGTGCATGAAGTAGCTCTCGGGGCTCTGACCGTGCTGCGCGCCGCGGTTCGTCGCCCCGACCGGCGCGCGCATCACGAGCGGCACCGAGACCTTGCCGCCCGACATGTAGCGCAGCTTCGCGGCCTGATTCACGAGCTCGTCCATGCACTCGAAGAGGAAGTCGGAGTACTGCATGTCGGCGATCGGGCGCATCCCGAGCGCGGCGGCGCCGACGGCCGCGCCGGCGATCGCCTTCTCGCTGATCGGCGTGTCGACGATGCGGTCGTGGCCGAACTCCTCGGGCAGGCCGAGGTACACACCGAACGCGCCGCCGAATCCGCCTTCGATGCCGATGTCCTCGCCGATCAGGAAGACGTCGGCGTCGCGGCGCATCTCCTCCGCGATCGCCTCACGCAGGGCCTCGCCGATCGTCAGGCGGCGCGCCGGCTCAGGCGTAGACATCGGTGCGTGCCTCCTCCGGGTAAGCGTCGGGCGAGGCGCGTGCGAACTCGACGGCGTCCTCGATCGTCGCCTCGACCTCGTGCTCGACCGCCGCCGCGGCGGGCTCGGCGAGCATGGCGCGCAGCCGGGGGATCGAGTCGCGCTCCTTCCACGCCGCCTCCTCGTCGTCGGCCCGGTACCCGCGCGCGTCGCTGCGGCTGTGGCCGACGAAGCGGTATGTCTTGCACTCGAGCAGTGTCGGCCCGTCACCTGCACGCGCGGTCGCGACGGCCTCGGCGGCTGCCTCACGGACGGCGAGCACATCCATGCCGTCGACGACGCGGCCGGGGATCCCGTAGGCGGGAGCGCGGTCGGCGACGTCGACCAGAGCCGAGACGGCGTCGAACGGCGTGGAGGCGCCGTACAGGTTGTTCTCGCAGACGAAGACGACGGGCAGCCGGCGGACGGCCGCGAAGTTCATCCCCTCGTGGAATGCGCCCTCGTTGCTCGCGCCGTCGCCGAAGAAGCAGACCGCGACCTGGTCGGTGCGGCGCAGCGCGAAGGCGAGGCCAAGGCCGGTGACGACGGTGTTGCCGGCGCCGACGATCGCGAGTGCGGGCAGCATCCCCACCGCCGGATCGCCGAGGTGCATCGAGCCGCCCTTGCCGGCGCAGCAGCCGGTGCTCTTCCCGTAGAGCTCGGCCATCGCGGCGCGCGGTGTCACGCCTTTGGCGAGCGCGTGTCCGTGCGGCCGGTGCGTCGAGGTGATCCAGTCCGTCGGCCGGAGCGCGTCGCAGACGCCCACCGCGACCGCCTCCTGGCCCTGGTACTGGTGCAGCGTCCCCGGGATCTCGCCCTCGAGGAAGAGGTAGTAGACCGTCTCCTCGAAGCGCCGGATGAGGAGCATGCGCCGGTAAAGGCCGGCGAGCGTCTCCTCGTCAGGCTGCTCGGCCACTGCCGCCATACTGCCGGATCAGGTCTCGGGCCGTTTCGGCCAGCGCCGCCTTGCCGGCCTCGAGCACGTCGTCTGGTCCATGGGAGCCGACTGCGGCGTGCACGTCCGGCTCGCCGGGCAGCTCCGCCACCGCTTCGGTCAGGCCGCGCAGGTACGAGGCCCTCAGCACGGTGCCGACGTTGAACTTCGCAACGCCCGCAGCGATCGCGGGTGCGATCGCGTCCGGGGGGAAGCCGGTGCCGCCGTGGATGACGAGCGGGACCGGTACGCGCTCGTGCACGGCGCGCAGCAGGTCGAGATCGATCGTCGCGCTCCCGTGTGCGAGCAGATGGACGTTCCCGACCGAGACGGCGAGGCAGTCGACGCCCGTCGCCTCGACGAAGGCGGCCGCCTCCTGGGGGTCGGTCAGGCTCGCCGCCGAGTGGTCGACCGCTCCGTGCGCCGCATCGGGCAGGTTGCCGAGCTCACCCTCGACGGCGGCGCCGCGCGCGTGCGCTGCGGTGACGAGTTGCGTCACCGCGGCAACGGAGTCGGTGTGCAGCATCACGGCGTTGAACCCGGCGTCGAGCCCGCGCAGCGATTGCACCAGCGTGTGCGTCTCGTTGAGGAGCAGGGCGACCGGCACGCGGGCCTGCCGGGCCAGCTCGCTGCCGAGCGCGCCGAGCAGCTCGATGCCGCCGTCGTCGAACCACGGCTGGTGCCCGAGCAGGCAGCCGGTGCCGATGATCGCCGGTGCGCGCTCGGCCTCGGCCGCTGCGACGACGGCTTCGAGCGAATAGCCGTCCCATGCTTCGAAGTACCCGACTGCGTAGCCGTGCGCGCGCGCGTCGGCCAGGAGCGTCGTCAGCGGGGCGAGGGGCACGGCGCGTAGCTCTCGAGGAGGGCGTCGGCCTCGACGCGGGTGAACAGCCCGGCGGTGCAGCCGAGGTGTGTGCACGCAGACGCGCCGATCACGCTGGCGAACTCGAGCGTGCGGCACAGCGGCCAGTCCTCGAGCAGCCCGTAGACGAGCCCAGCGGCGAACGCGTCGCCGGCGCCGGACGGCTCGACGAAGTCGACGTGGGGGGCAGGCAGCTCGAACGTCTCGTCGCGGGTCGCCGCGACCAGCCCCCGTTCCCCGAGCGTGACGACGACCGTGCCCGCGCCGAGCTCGAGCAGGCGCTCCGCCTGTCTGACCGGCTCGCCCTCGCCCGTGAGCGCGGCAGCCTCGTCGTCGTTCGGAACGAAGTAGTCGACCTCGGGCAGCACGTCCGCGACGTCGTCGAGCGACAGCGTTCGGCCCGCCGGGGCGACGACGTCGAACACGACACGCGTGCCGGCCCGCCGCGCCAGCCGAAGCTGTGCCGCGAGCTCGTCCTGACGCAGAGCGGGCAGCACGAGGAAGCCGCCGATGTAGAGCACATCGGGCGCCCCTGCGAGCGCAGGCGCGAGGTCGGCGGCGCAAAGCGCGGCGTTCGCGCCGAAGGTGTGGATGAAGCGGCGGTCGTCCCCGGTCACGGGGATGATCACCGTCTTCGATGTGTCGAGCCCGTCTGCACGGCGGATGCCGGTGACGTCGAGGCCGGCGGCGCTCAGCTCGTCCTCGACGAACGCGCCGAAGTGGTCGTCTCCCACCTTCGCGACGACCGCCGCTCGTACACCGAGCCGCGCGAGCGCGATCGCGGCGTTCGCGGCACAGCCGCCGGTCTCGACGACGAAGTCGTCGGTCGTCACGAGCTCTCCCGCTTCGGGCAGACGCTCGAGTGGCGGCACGAACACGTCCGCGACGACGATCCCGGCGCAGACGACCTGCAGGCGAGGCCCGCTAGTCATCGGCGACGACCGTCGTGCGCCCGATCTCCCGGTCGGTGAAGATGTCGAGCTCGTCGCGGCTCTCGGTCGAGAACTCGGAGACGATCGCGCCGTCAGGCCCGGCCTGGAACCAGTGCAGCGTGCCGGGCGGGATCGTGTGCTGGTCGCCCGGGTCGAGGACGATCTCGTGCCAGACGGTGTAGGCGCCGCGATCCGCGCGCGGCGGACGGCAGGCCGGCGCCGGCGTCGGGTCACCCGCGGTGTACAGGTAGACGCGGCCCCGGCGGCAGCGGAACGTCTCCTCCTTGCCGGGTGTCCCTGCAAACGGCGGATGCAGGTGCTCGGGGCACGTCTGACCCGGGAACATGACGAGCTCCTTCGCGCAGACACGCTCGGTGTTCACGTAGACGACGACCTCGAGGCCGGTCTGCTCGAGCTCGGAAAGGCCGAAGTCCGCCACCTCGATGTCGCGCTGCTCGGCCGGGGTGAGCACGATGCCGGCGGCGGCGAGCGCCGCGGCTGCGCGCGCCTGGGCATGCTCGATCTCGGCGCGGGTCAGCATGTTGGCACCGAGAGGATAGGTTGCGCGGCGTGCTCGTGCCGGAGCGGGCGCGGGCGACGAATCGGGTACCGCTTCGGTCCGGCTGCTTGAATTGATCCTGTGAGCGGGGTCTTCCACAACGACGGCGAGTCGTATGACACCTTCATGGGCCGCTACTCGGTTCGGCTTGCGCCGCTCTTCGCGGACTTCGCAGGCGCCGCCGTGGGACAGCGGGTGCTCGACGTCGGCGCCGGCACGGGTGCGCTGACCCGCGAGCTTGTGGCACGCGGCGCGACCGTCGTCGCAGCCGAGCCGTCGCCCGAGTTCACGCGTGTCCTGCGGACGCGCTTCCCCGAGCTGGAGGTGCACGAGGTGCCGGCGGAAGGGCTGCCGTTCGCCGCAGACAGCTTCGACCTCGCGCTCGCGCAGCTCGTCGTCGCGTTCATGCAGGACGCGCCCGCCGCCATCCGAGAGCTCGCCCGCGTCGCCCGGCAGATCGCGATCTGCATGTGGGGCATCGAGGAGATGCAGATGTTTGCGGCGATCGGGAGGACGGCGCAGGCGATCGACTCGGGCGTGGCCGAGCTGCGCGCGCGCCGCTACCGCACGCCGCAAGAGCTGCACGACCTGTTGGCGGACGCCGGCCTGACCGACGTCGAGGCGGGCGAGCTGGACGTCACGGCGTCCTACGCCGACTTCGAGGAGTTCTGGAGCGCGCTCAACCTGCAGGTCGGCCCCGCCGGCGCCTGGCTGCACGGCCTCGATGCCGAACGGCGCGCACTCGCGCACGACGAGCTCCACCGGCAGCTCGGCAGCCCGGGTGGCGAGTTCGAGCTCCGCGGCCGCGCCTTCGCCGCGCGCGCCTCCCGCAGTTCCTAGGTAGTGGTCGTCCCTGCTCCTCAGCTTCGGCGCGCACGGCGCGCCACCGCTGTCGTGTTCGCGGTGCACGGATGTGTGACCGGGAGCTTCGCCGCCCGCATTCCCTGGATCGCTGCCCACGTCGGCATCGACGTCGGCCATCTCGGGTTCGCTCTGCTCATGCCGGGGATCGGCGCGCTGATCGCGATGCCGTTCTCGGGGCGGATCGCCCATCGCTATCCACTCCGCCCGTTCGTCGCCGTGACGATCGTCGCGTGGCCTGCCGGCCTCGTCCTGACTGCGCTGCCGACCTCGCTCGCGCTGCTGTGCGTCGTCCTGGTCGTCTTCGGCGCAACGGCAGGCCTCGCCGACATGGCCCAGAACGCGGAAGGCGTCCTCGTCGAGAAGCTCATGGGCCGATCCGTGATGTCGAGCTTTCACGGCTTCTGGAGCGTCGGCGTCCTGGTGGGATCGGCTGCCTCGGCGTTCGCATCCCACGCCGGTGTCGACACACGCGTGCAGTTCGCGCTCGAAGCGCTGGTCCTCGCCGCGATCGGCGCAGGCATGGCACGGCTCCTGGTCGACGACCCGACCGCCGCCCAGGGCCCGGCCCCGCCTCCCTTCGCCCTGCCCACGCGGCCGGTGCTGCTGATCGGGGTCGTCGGCCTCTGCGCCGTGTTCGGCGAGCAGGCCGGCACCGACTGGTCGGCGGTGTACATCAAGCGCGAGCTCGGCGGATCCGCCAGCGTCGCGGCACTGGCCGTCTCGGCGTTCGCCGTCACGATGGCTGGCGTCCGGCTGCTGGGCGATCACGCGATCCGGAGGCTGGGGCCGGTGCGCATCGTCAGGCTCTCGGGCCTGTGCGCTGCGGGTGGAGCGATCGCCGTGGTCCTTGCTCCGAGCCTCGCGGTCGGCCTCGCCGGGTTTGCATTGCTCGGGGTCGGGGTTGCCCTCGTCGTTCCACTCGTCTTTGCAGCGGCCGGTCGTGTCGGGCCGCACCCTGCGCGCAGCATCGCCGGGGTGGCGGTCGTCGCCTACGCAAGCGGACTGGTCGCGCCCGGAGTGATCGGCGGCATCGCGTCGGTGTCGTCCCTGACGACGTCGTTCTGCGTGGTCGCGGCCCTGGTCGCGATCATCGCGCTGGCCGCCGGCGTGCTCCGGAGCAGCGGTCGGCCGGACCGCTGATTGAGGCAGGTGGCGAGCGCCTGCAGCCCGGCCCTCCGGCCGGCTTCCGTGGTCGGCTTGAGCCGGAAGGCGACCCAGGTCGCGTTCTTCTTCAGCCCCTGTGGGGGTGCGGGCCAGGTCGAGCGCATGGTCCAGCGTGCTCCGCATGACGATCGCCTCACGGCCGGCTCGGCCGAACACGAGGAAGATCCCGATGCCGTCGCGGCTGCTCGGGTTCGTTGCCGTGTAGACGAGCAGCGTGTGCGGCAGGACCGCCCGCGGGACCGACCTGCCGCGGAAGACGATCGGCACGTAGCGCTCGAGGTGCCGGGCGGACCACTGCGCCGTTCGGACTACGCTTGCCGGGTGTTCCTGCTCGTCGCAGTCGTTCTCCTGTTCGTCCTGCCCTCGCCGTGGGGCTTCATCGGGTTCGGCGTCTCACTCGTCTGCTTCGCCGGCGAGGTGTCCTTCTGGCAGCGCAAGGTCCGCGGACGGCGGGCAGTCGTCGGCGCGCACACGTTGATCGGAGAGACGGGGACCGTGGTGACGCCGTGCCGGCCGAGCGGGCAGGTCCGCATCTCGGGCGAGATCTGGGCCGCCCGCTGTGAGCAGGGCGCCGACCTCGGCGACACGGTCACGGTCGTCGACCGCAGCGAGCTGACGCTCGTCGTCGAGCAGGCTCAGGCCGGCTGAGGCTTCCGCTGCCGCCCAACGGCGAGCGGGCAGCGTGTGGAAGACGAAGCGCGATCGTCGGCACAAAGCTCTGCACTGCGGCGTCGTGCGCATCAGCGCGGTCACCGCGAAGCGGTTCCAGTGATCGTCAGGCGGGGCTTGCCGAGAGCACGTTGACGACGTGCTGGAGCAGCTTCCACGTGACGTCGGGATTCTTGAGCGCGAACTCCTTGAAGTCCCAGAACGGGATCTCGAGGCAGACGACCTGCGTCTCCGCCGTGACCGTGGCGGTGCGCTCGCTCTCGTTGATCATCGCGAGCTCTCCGAAATGGTCGCCGGGGCCGAGCGTGGCGACCTGCTCGCCGCCGACCGTCACGATGGCGGTGCCCTCGGTGACGATGAAGAAGCCGATGCCGCTCATGTGCCCTTCGCGCACTGCCGACATGCCGGGCTCGAGCCGGCGCTCACGGAACAGGCGCTCGAGGCGATCGAGCTGGCGTTGGTTCAGATCGCTGAAGAGCGGGACCCGCTTGAGGTCGTCCGCGAAGCTCGGCATTCGCCGATCATAGTGCGAGCCGCCGGGCGATCAGGCTGCGAAGGTCACCCTCTGCAGCTGCCGACGCTGAAGCTCGCGCGCAGCCTCTTCGATCAGCGACCACGCGAGCTGGTCGCAGGCCGTCGCCTTTCCGCCGGCCGGGATTGGGCCGCGGTACGCGTCGCGGGTCGCGGCCGCGTCGCCACGGTAGGCGCTCATCTCGACCTCCCACCGGGTCATGGCCAGCCACTCAGCAACCGACATCTCGTCCGGTCCGAACACCGTTGACTCCCTTCCGCAGAATTGCCGCCGCTCCCTATTTGCCGCAGGGAGGCGTCGGCCGCCACGCATATTGAGCTTGTCGACGGCCGTCCCGGCGTCCCCCGAACAGGGCACCTGGCGATCGAAGCACTCGTTCGAGGGAGAGATCGGGCGTCAGGCACCTGCCCTCGAGGTGTCGGATCGCCTGGCCGTGACGAGGACGGCGAGGTCGCTGAATCGAATGGCGCCGCCGAGCTGCTCGATCAGGTCGCGGATGTCGTGCTGGAGCGCTTCACGCGTGCGAGGCTCGAGACGCTGGAACGAGGAGGTGGTCTCGAGGAAGTCGCAGAGCTGGTCGGCGGTCTCCGCATGTGAGAGCGGAACCGTCGTCCAGCGAACGTCGTCGAAGAGCGCCGCGGCGTCCGGGCTCGTGAGGTCGTGGTGGCCGAGCCATGTCCACACCGCCGAGACATCGGCGCTGTGCTCGGCGACTCCGGCCTCGAGAGCCGGGAGGTCCCGAAGCGGCCGCCACATCTCGTGGTCGCCGAGGTGCTTCTGGAGCACGACCCTCAGAGCCTCGACCTCCGTGGCGGTCTCCTCCTTGCGGTAGCCGATGTGCATGAGGAGCGCCAGCGTTCCGCCGGGACGAAGGACGCGCGCGACCTTCGCCCAGCCCACCGCCGGATCGACCCAGTGGAACGCGGTCGCCGAGAACACTGCGGCGAACGCCCCTTCGGGGAGGTGAAGGTCCTCGAACCTCCCGACGTGGAACTCGACCGCCTTCGAGCCGCCGGTCCGTCGTCGTGCGACCGCGATCATGTTGGGACCGGGGTCGACCGCGTCGACGCGCAGTCCCCGCTCCACGAGCGCCTCGGTCAGCTTGCCCGTGCCGCACCCGACCTCGAGCACCCGCGCGCCCGTCACCAGGCCGCCGACCGCGAAAGCCGCGTCGATCAGGTCGTCGGGGTAGCCGGGCCGAACCCGGTCGTAGGCCTCCGCGACGGCGTCGAAGGTCTCGCCGGGGCGCTGTGCGGGGTTCTCTCCGGGCACCTCGCGAGCATACGGCCGGCGTGTCACGTGGTGGTCGCCGAGGGGCGGCCGAGCCAGGTTCCTGCGCCGACGAGCGCCGCGCACACTCCCAGCCGGGCGGTCAGCTGTTCCCCCAGGAGCAGCGCGGCACCCGCAGCCGTGAGGACGGGGATGACGAGTTGCACCGCGCCGGCCGTCGTGCCGGAGAGCGACCGCTGGCACGCGTACCAGGCGACGTAGGCGAGCGCCGTCGTTCCCGCCCCCATCGCGATCCCCCAGGCGAGCCCGGCGGCCGTCACGTGCAGCCCGGAGATCGTCCCCGCGGCGGCCGGGACGGCGAGGGCTGCCGCCAGGACCAGGAAGTGGCCGGTGGTGGCGACCCGCGGGTCGTCTCCGGTGCGTCCGGCGGCGGTGTACATGCCCCAGGCTGCGCCGGTCACCGCGAGCAGCAGCACGCCGAGCACGGTCACGGTCCGGATCGAGCCGCTCGCGAGGACGGCGATCCCGGCGAGCGAGATCGCCGCGCCGGCGCCGCGGCGGAGCGGGATCGAGTCGCCGTGGAGAACGTCCCACAGGACGAGCGTGAGCAGGACGGTGGCGTAGAAGACGAAGGTCCCGGCGGCTGCGCCGATGTGCTGGTAGCCGTACGAGATGCAGACGGCGTAGATCCCCAGCCAGAGGGCGGGAAGCAGGTTGGCGGGGCCCACGACGATTCGCTCACGGCGCACGGCGGCGATGCCCACGAGGGCGAGCGCGCCGGCCACGAACCGCACAGCGGAGAGCAGTCCGGCGTCGAGCAGATCGCCGGAAACGACGTGGCGGGTGATCAGCGAGTTCGCCGAGAACGACACGAGGACGAAGACCAGGAGCAACGAGGTCGTGGGATCCGTCACCGTCGGCCGCCTCACTGCGTTGCCGATCATCGCTTAGGCTGGCCGGGCCATGAGGGAAGAACGGTCGACGGTCGTCCTCGTCCATGGGGCCTGGGGCGGCAGCTGGTCCTGGGAGCGGGTCGTGCCGCTGCTCGAGGAGCGTGGCGTGCGGGCGCTCGCCGTCGATCTGCCGAGCGTGGGGGCGGACCCCGCCGAGCCGCCCGATCTGTCAGCCGACGCGGCGGCGGTCGCCCGCGTGCTCGACGACACGGGCGGGCCGTTCGTCGTCTGCGGCCACTCCTACGGGGGCATGGTCATCACCGTTGCCGCGGCAGGACGGTCGGACGTGGTCGAGCTCGTGTACCTCTGCGCGTTCATGCCGGACGAGGGCGAGTCGCTGTTCACACTCACGGGCGGCCCCGCGCCGTGGATCGACCTGCTCGAGGACGGCCGGACGCTTCCGGATCTCGCGCACGCCGCGGCGGTCGGCTATGCCGACTGCGACGAGGAGACGCGTGCGAAGGCGATCGCGCGTCTGCGCCCGCAGGTGACGGCGCCGTTCACCGAAACGGTCGCCACCGCCGCCTGGCGCACGATCCCGTCGACCTACGTCGCCTGCACCGAGGACCGATCGCTTCCGATCGCCGTCCAACGCGAGGTGTTCGCACCGCGCGCCCGCGAGGTCGTCGAGCTGGTCTCGAGCCATCAGCCGTTCTTCTCGCAGCCGGAGCGCGTCGCCGAGCTGCTGGCGGCGCGCACCGAACCTGGTTCGGCATAGCCGAACCAGGTTCGCGAGTATCGGGCTGCGGCTGTCGCCGAGTCTCCTGGACAAATCTGGCCGTTCGTCCAGGTTGACGGGCGGGGCTTCCCGACTCAGGGTGAGTGGGCGGCTTCTTCGACTCTGCTCGACCGGCTCGGCAACTGTGGCGTACATCTTCAGTTTTTCGCGATCGCCTGACCCGTCTCGGCGGCGGGTGGGATGAGCTCGGTCCACGGCACCGCCGGCGCACCCGCGCTCGCGGCGATGCTGCAGCAGCTGTTCGCAGCCGAAGCGATCGAGGACGTGCGTCAGGCGATCGCGCACGGGTCACATGTGCTGGCGGTCCACGACTCCGTGACGCTGCGCGAGGCGGTCGGCAGCGGCGGTGCACTCGAGGCGACGTTCCACAAGGGGGCGCTGCTCGACCAGGAGGCGAAGTCGGTCGAGCGGAACCTGCGCCGGCTCGCGATCACAACGGGAAGAACCGTGACGACCCTCGACCGTTTCGAGGATCCGGGCGTCGAGGCTCTGGCCGCCTCCTACCGGCTCCGCCAGGGGCTCTGCCTGGCCCGTCCTCTGAGCGCGTACGGCAACCTCGTCGGGGTCATCTGTTTTCACTTCGCCGGCCGCGGCGCTCTGCCGGACGCCGAGTTCGATTCGCTCCGCAAGTTCTGCGACTCGGCGGCGACAGCGCTCTACAACGCTCGGGTCCGGGCGGGCCTTCACCATCTCGCCTACACCGATCCGCTGACAGGTCTTCCGAACCGGCGCAGGCTCGAGGAAGAGATCGAGAACCTCCGCGGGGAAGAGGTGTCGATCCTGGTCGTCGACTTCGACGGCCTCAAGCACGTCAACGACGTCCTCGGCTACGACCGCGGCGACGCGTTGATCTCGCTCATCGGCGCCTCGCTGCAGAAGAACCTGCGTGAGCAGGATCTCGCGGTGCGGCTCGGCGGCGACGAGTTCATCGTCCTCCTTCCGCACACGGACGAACGGGTCGCAGTCATGCGTGCGGAGGAGCTCGGGCTCGCACTGGACGCACTCGATGTCCCGGAGGACATCAGGCCGTACTTCCACGGGGCGAGCGTCGGCTCCGCGACGGCCGGCCCCGGTGAAGACCTGCAGCCGATCCTGCGGCGCGCGACCGACGAGATGCACGCCCGCAAGCGCCGGCGCAAGAGTGACCGAGTGAGCTTCGGCGGCCCCGAAGCACCGCCGCACTGAACCGGCCGGCTCACGGGTGGTGGTAGCTCGCCGCCTCGCGGCCGACGAGCTGGACGAGGTTGCCGAGCGCGATGTTCACGTCGAGGATGTGGAGGCCTAGAATCGGCTGCTGAAAACGTGTGAGCAGCGGCCGCTTGTCGGCGCGGCCGGCGGTATGCGTGATCTGGAGCCAGCTCGCGTTCCCGGAGGTTTCGCAGCGGGCGGCATAGCCGCCGGAGAATGCGACCCAGGGTGTCGTCGCGCCGAGTGTGGCGCCGGTGAACGCGAGCACCAGAGTCGGGACGTAGGGCTCGAGCGTGCCGGCTCCGCCGCCGAACGTGGTGGGGTTCACGCACAGGATCCGCAGGTTCGGGGCGGGATGGCGCGGTGCGAGGAGGTTGACGCCGGCGTCGGAGCTGGTGCGTCCGAACTGGCTGTTCCTCGGCGGCCTCGTGGTGAAGCTCGAGTAGGCGACGACGCAGCCGGTCTGCCGGCTCGACGTGCAGGCCGGGATATGGGCGAAGTCGCCGCCGGCGCCGCTCCCCTTCCGGACGGTCACGTTTCCGCCGAGCAGCAGCGCCGAGACGAGACGGCGGCGAAGCGCCGGGCTCGGATCGACCTCCTGCTGCAGCAGGCGGATCAGGATCGTCGCGCCCTGCGAGTGCCCGATGAAGACGATTCCGCGGCCGTGGTTGTAGTGCGTCAGGTAGTCGCGGAACGCGGCGCGAACGCTGCGGTAGGCGATCAGCGCGTCCGCGAGTGTGATCCGCCCAGGATGTCGAAGGGCGGCCAGCGTGATCTGGCGGTAGACGGGCGCGTAGATCCGGCACGTCCGGGAGAAGCGGGCGACCTGAGCGGTCGCGACCTCGGCCTCGCGAAGCCCGACCTGCAGGTTGGCGTTGATCGTCGGCTGTCCGCTGATCGTCGGGTAGACGTAGAAGCAGTCGACAGGTGGATCCCCCACCGGGGCTGTGCGCTCGACCTTCGCTGCGCCGCTCGCGGCCACCGCCGTCGCCGTCAGGTTGCCCGCACAGGGATTGCTGCGCTCGCCGGGGCGGCACAGCCACGCCGTCCCCCACCGATCGCGGGCCCCCGGCCCCGGAGCGGCGATCGGAGCCGCGGTCGAGGAGACCGCGGGGTGCCTGGAACTCGACCCGCCGCAGCCGGCCAGGAGCGCGCCGACGGCGACGGCGGCCGACGGAACGGCGAAGTTCGCAAAACGGCCCATGCCCGAATACTCGCTTGCGGCACGGTCGCGCGAAACTACGGATCCGGTCGCGGGCTCGCTGCGCGAGGATCGGGACATGACAGTCCCGTCGGTCGAACCTCGGCTCCCGGCCGGCCGGGTGGCGATCGTCGGTCGCAGGGAGAGCCCGACCAATCCGTTGCTCGAACGGGAATGGCGGGCGCTCGGGATCGACGCGCGGGTGCTTGCACCGGCAGCCGCCGAGGCGCTGCTGCGACCGGGGGACGCCGCGCTCGGCCGGCTCGACGTTCGCCCGACGCTCGACGGGCTCGAGCCGGGACTGCTCGCGCTGCTCGCACTCGTTCGACGCGGCGTCCGTGTGTACAACCCGCCGGCGACGCTCCTCGCTGCGCACGACAAGCTGCGAACAGCGCGCCTGCTCGCCGCCGCAGGCCTACCGCATCCGCGAACGGTCCACCTGCGTAGCGGTGAACCGCTGCCCGAGCTGGCCCCGCCGCTCGTGCTGAAACCGCGCTTCGGCAGCTGGGGCTCAGACGTCACCCGGTGCGAGAGCCGCCGCCAGGTCGAGCGGCGGCTGGCGCTCCTCCGCGAGCGAAGCTGGTTCCTGCGCCAGGGCGTGCTCGTCCAGGAGCTCGTCCCGCCCTGCGGCCACGACCTGCGCGTGCTCGTCGCCGGCGGCCGTGTCGTCGGCGCGATCAGACGGCGCGCGAGACCCGGCGACTGGCGCACGAACATCAGCCTGGGCGGAACACCCGAGCCCGTCGTCCTGCCGGCCCCAGCCCGCTCGCTCGCGCTCGCCGCGGCTGCCGCGATCGGCGCCGACCTGGTGGGCGTCGACCTGCTTCCCGACGGGGACGGCTTCACCGTGATCGAGCTGAACGGCGCCGTCGACTTCGACGACCCTGAGTACTCGACATGCGGCGAGAACATCTTCGCCGCGATCGCGGAGGCGCTCGCCCTCGACAGCCTCGGCGCCGGATCCGTCGAAGTCGTCCTCGGGTATCGGGGACATCCCGGCTCAGAAGGTGTCGCTCAATGCAGCAGCCAGCGTCGTCCGTCCCGGCCCG
This sequence comes from uncultured Thermoleophilia bacterium, assembly GCA_963722065.1. Lineage (GTDB taxonomy): Bacteria > Actinomycetota > Thermoleophilia > Gaiellales > Gaiellaceae > PALSA-600. The sequence goes on from CAVRMI010000033.1 coordinate 329,798, forward strand.
AGTTGGTGGAACACGGCGTCGAGCCGGGCGGTTCCCTCTCGGGTGAGGTGGAGGTGTCCGCGGCGACGGTCGGACGAGTCGACCTTACGCTCGAGCAGGCCGGCGCCGATCGTCCCCGCGACGAGCCGGCTGACACTGCTCTGCGTCATCTGGAGCGGCTCGCACAGTGAGCCGACGGTGCTCGGCGTGCCCCTGATCGCATCCGCCCGGACGAGCAGCAGAAGGAGGTATCGCTCGGGCGTGATCCCGTGCTTCCGGGTGATTTCCTCGGTCCGGCGCTGGAATGTCAGGAGCCGGATGCGCAACGTTGCAGCGTCGAGATAGGCACGCTCGGAAAACTGTTGCTCCACGGATCAGGGTTCTCGTCGCGTGCGCGTGTGTCCTTCATGTCGATCCCCCGTCCGGGGTATGGGGGAGGTGAGCTGACCTCCGATACATGCATGGCTCATGTATCTCTCCGTCCGCAAGACGCATGTCCGCGTTTTCGGTGCGTATGCGCACCCTCTGCGCTCGTCGACCGCCGGTTTCACCCTCGTCGAGCTCCTCGTCGTGCTCGTGATCATCGGCATTCTTCTCGCGATCGCAGTGCCTGCCTACAGCATGCTCACCGACCGGGCGCGCACGCGAACCGCGGAGCAGCAGATCCGCGCTGCGATGCCTGCAGCACAGGCGTTCTTCCTGGACAACGACACCTATGTCGGTCTCGGCAACTCGACGAAGAAGAGCCCACCCGGGATCACGTTCTACGATGCCTCGGTCTCCGCCAGGGTCGGGACCGGTTCGAAGGGCAAACCGACGGCAACGAGTTACTGTCTGAACGCCACCGTCGGCAGCGCGACGCTCAGCGCGTCAGGCCCGGCACCGATCGCCTGGTATCAGAAGAAGAACTGCGCAGGCACGAGCTCGGCCTCCGCGCCCTGAGCACGAGGCGTCTCAGCGCGGGCCGCCCACCCGTGCGGCTGGGGATGGGGTCTGCCGAACGCGCGGCGCCGGCTCGTTGCTGCGCGTGCGGGCGCGGCCGCTCGGCGTGGTAGACGAAGTAGCTCTGGCCAGCAGCTCCTCGAGTGCCGCGAGCCCGGGGATGCGACCGGCGATTGCGACCTGTTCGTCGATGACGAGCGCCGGGGTGCTCATGACCCCGTAGGCAGCGATCTCGCCGTAGTCGGTCACCTTGATGACCTGCGCGTCGAGCCCCAGCTCGGCGACAGCCTGTTCGGCCAGGTGCGTCAGCCGCTGACAGTTGGCGCAACCGGAGCCGAGGATCTTGATCGTGGACATGGTCGTTCCTTTCGTCAGAGGATGGCGTTGAAGAGGAAGCCGGTGGCGAGGATGCCGACGGCGACGACGGCGATGAAGCAAGCAAGAAGCTGGGGGCGAAGGACGCGGCGGAGCAGGATCATCTCCGGCAGGGAGAGCGCGACGACGCTCATCATGAAGGCGAGCAGCGTTCCCATCGCAAGGCCTTTCGCGTGCAGGACGGCGATCATCGGCAGGATCCCGGCCGCGTTCGAGTAGAGCGGCACGCCGATCAGGACGGCGAACGGCACGGCGAGCGGGTTCGAGGACGAAGCATGTTGGGCGAAGAAGTCGGTGGGCATCCAGCCGTGGATGACCGCGCCGAGCGCGATCCCGACCAGCAGGTACGGCCATGCCTTGCCGACGATCAGCTTCACCTCGTCCCAGCCGAGCTCGAACCGCTCCTGCCACGTGGGCCGCACTTCGACCAGTCCGGCGCTGCCTGCCTTCGCGGCTGCTTCGAGCACGAAGGGCTCGATGTAGCGCTCTAGCTTGAGGCGGCCGAGGATGCCTCCGGCGACGATCGCGATCAGCAGGCCCGAGGCGACGTAGAGGGCGGCGATTTCGAAGCCGAACATCCCGTACAGGAGGACGACCGCGACCTCGTTGACCATCGGGCTCGCGATCAGAAAGGTGAGCGTGATCCCGAGCGGCACGCCGGCCGCGACGAAGCCGATGAACGCCGGAACCGCGCTGCAGGAGCAGAAGGGTGTCGCCACGCCGAGGCAGGCGGCAGCGACGTTGCCTGCGCCCTCCCGTCTGCCGCTGAGCAAGGCTCGGGTTCGTTCGATCGAGAGGAAGCTGCGCAGGATGCGGGCGACGAAGATGATCCCGGCGAGCAGCAGGAGGATCTTCGTCGTGTCGTAGAGGAAGAAGTGGAGCGCGTCCGACCAGCGCCGCCCTTGCGGAACGGCGAACACGTCGTAGAGCAGCCGGTCCCAGAACGGCAGCAGTGCCTCGTAGAGAACGAACCAGCCGGCCGCGGCGGCGCCGAGCAGCCAGAGTGGATGTCTCTTCTGCGCGGTCTGGGCACGCAGGGCGAGTGTGCTCACGCGGCGCGCACCCCGATCAGCGAGCCGGCGACGTGGTCGAGCGCCTCGCGGTCGAGTCGGACCTCCAGGCGCCTGCCGACCTTGTCACACGAGATCAGGCCTGCCTCGCGCAGCACCTTCAGGTGATGTGAGAGCAGCGGCGCCGAGACCTCGAGCCGCTTGCGCAGCTCGCACGCGCACGCTTCTTCGACCGCAAGTTCGTCGATCAGCGCGAGTCGCACCGGGTCGGCGAGCGCACGCAGAGATGCGATACGGGTGGGATCTGGTGCGGGTTGGACTTCGCCCATCGTTCAACCTCCATTGAACGGTGGGGCAACGGGCCGGTCATCAGGCGCCTCCACGACGCTCGATCGGTACAAACCCGGCGGATCGTGATCAGGCGAGGAGCCAGGTCTGGAAGGCGAGCATCGAGATGAATGCCGCGGTCGTCCAGCCCACCACCGACCGACGGCTCGGGTTCTGCTCGATCGCCTCGGGGAGCAGCTCGCGCCAGACCATCCAGACCATCGCGCCGGCTGCGAAACCGAGCCCGACCGGCAGGACCGCGGTGAACTGCTCGACGAAGAGGTAGGCGGGAACCGCGAGCAGAGGCTGGGGGAGGCTCGTGAAGATGCTCCACAGCGCCGCGCTCAGGACCGTCGATCCCCGGGGGACCATGACCAGGCTGATCGTGACGCCCTCGGGGATGTTGTGGATCGCGATCGCGATCGTGATCGCCAGGCCGAGGGCATCGCCGCCGCCGAACGATGCTCCGAGACCGACCCCTTCGGCGGCCGAGTGAGCGGTCATGACGGCGATGATCAACAGAGCCTTGCGGGCGTCGACGCCGACGAGCCGGCCGATCTCGGGAGTGCCGACGTGGCTGAACAGCCGTTCCATCGCAAGGACGAAGACAGCGCCTGCGGCGAGCCCGGCGAGGACGCGGGGGATGCTGCGGTCGGCGCCCTCGATCAGCAAGCTCGCGCTTGCACCGAGCATCACCCCGGCGGCGAGCGCGTTCGAGACGCCCAGGAGGCGTTCGCCCCGGAAGCGTCGGAAGGCAAACGGCAACGCTCCGAGCCCGGTTGCGGCCGCCGTGGCTGTGGCGGCGAGGAAAACGGTGAGCGTCTGATTCACGACGTGCCTCCCGGCATGGAGGTGCACCTCTGAATTGAGCGAGCCTGAACCGCTCGCGCATCGGTGGAAGCTACGCCCTTGCCCTGCAGCGGAGCTTCGGGGGGTTGCCCGAGCGCAGTGCGCTGTTTTAGGGTCGAGCCTCGTTTCCCTCGACCCTACGGGAGATGTTCGGCGAACGGTGGCAACGGCGGAGGCGGTAGAGAAGACGACGGTGCTTGCCGTCGAGGAGAAGGCGAAGCTGATCAAGTCGCTTCGCAGGTTCGACATGGTCTTCTTCACGATCTGCGCGTTCGTCGGCCTGGACACGCTGGGCCAGGTGGCTCACAACGGCCCGCAGGGCTTCTTCTGGCTGGTCGTGCTCGCCATCGTGTTCGTGATTCCGTACATGCTGTTGATGTCCGAGGTCGGTGCCGCGTTCACGCAGGAAGGCGGCCCGTACGAGTGGACGAAGATGGCGTTCGGCCGGATGCATGCCGGCATCGCGGCGATCCTGTACTGGGTGACGAACCCGCTCTGGGTCGGCGGCTCGCTCGCGTTCATCGCGACCGACGCCTGGCGCGCGAACATCTCCGGGATCGGGACAGCCACGGCGGGCGACTATCTCTTCAAGCTCGTGTTCATCTGGATCTCGATCGGCGTGGCGATCGCCTCGCTGCGCTACGGCAAGTGGATCCCGAACTTCGGCGCGATTCTCCGCGTGGTCGTGCTCGGCTTCTTCTCGCTGACGGTGATCATCTACGGGATCAAGCACGGCGTCGCGGGCTTCTCCGCCTCGAGCCTGAGCCCGACCCGTGCGGTCTTCTTCGGGCTGGTGCCGATCCTGCTCTTCAATTACGTCGGCTTCGAGCTGCAGAACGGCGCCGCCGAGGAGATGGAGAACCCTCAGAAGGACGTGCCGCTCTCCGTCCTGCGGAGCGGCATCACGGGTGTGCTCATGTACGTGATCCCGATCTTCTGCATCCTTCTCGTCCTGCCTGCCAGCAAGGTGACGGGCATCGGCGGCTTCATCGACGCCGTGACGCTGACCTTCCACGGCGTCTACGGCGGGGCGGCCCACACGCTGCTCGTGCTCATGACGCTGTGCTTCATCGGCGCGCTGATCACGTCGGGCTCGGTATGGATGATCGGCTCGGACCGGATCCAGGCCGTCGCAGCGTACGACGGCGCGTTCTTCCCGTACTTCGGCGTCTTCAACCGCAGGCTCGGGACACCGGTGCGCGTCAATGTGCTGTCCGGGATCACGGCTTCGGCTTTTTCGATCGCGGCGATCTATCTGCTCAAGAACGCGAGCACGGCCGCGGCCTTCACGGTCGTCCTCGACATCGCGATCTCGACAACCCTGATCTCGTACCTTTGGATCTTCCCGGCCTCGCTCCGGCTGCGGTACACGCACCCGCACGTGCACCGGCCGTTCCGCCATCCGTTCGGCACGGCCGGGATCTGGGCCTCGACGATCCTCGTCACGTTCTGGATCGCGCTCGGCTCGTGGGTGGCGGTCTTCCCGGACACGATCGAGCGCCTCTTCGGCGTGGGCTACGGGTTCAAGTCGTCGTGGGGGGTGACGGAGGGGACGTTCGAGGCGTTGACGCTCGGCACGCTCGCGGTGATCGTGGTGATCGGCCTGATCGGCTACGCGTTCGCGGGGAAGGTGCGCGCCCAGGAGGCCGGCATTCCTCTCGAGGTCGACTTCGAGGCCGCGCCCGCCTGAGGTTGAGTCGCGCCGGCGGGGCATTGCGCCCCGCCGGCGCGAGCTCGATGGTTAGCGGGCCGTCCAGCCGAGGTCGATCGGCACCGGCACGCCGGTGATGCCGCGTCCCGCCGGGCCGAGCAGGAACGCCACCACCGCTGCGACCTCCGACGGCTCGAGCAGCCGTTTCACCGCCTGGCGGTCGAGGAGGACGCGCTCCAGCACCTCCGCTTCGTCGAGATCGTGTGCGCGCGCCTGCGCCGAGACCTGTGCCTGGACGAGCGGTGTCCGGACATAGGCGGGGCAGACCGCCGTTGCACTGATGCCCACCGCGGCACCTTCGAGCGCGAGCGTCTTCACCAGCCCGAGGACGCCGTGCTTCGCCGAGACGTAGCCGGCCTTGAACGGTGAAGCGGACAGCGCGTGTGCGGACGCGATCACGCAGATGCGGCCGTCTCCCGAGCTCGCGAGTGCATCCCACGCGTAGCGTGCGAGCAGGAACGGTGAGGTCAGGAGCAGCGCGATCAGCCTGTCCCACTGCTCCTCCGGGAACTCGGAGACCGGCGCTACGTGTTGGAAGCCGGCGTTGGGCACGACCGCGTCGAGCCGCCCGAAGCGATCGATTGCGTCGTCGACGACGCGTCTGTTTCCTTCGCGCGTCGTCAGGTCGCCCTCGTCGACGTCGACGCCGTGCACTGCCCAACCTTCGCTCTCGAGACTCGCAACCACTGCTGCGCCGATACCGCCCTTTGCGCCTGTGACGAGCGCGACGCGCTGCTCCACGCCGCGGGCCTTCATGCGATCGTCCCCCACCGCACGACGGTGGCCGCCCAGGTGTAGCCGGTCCCCGCCGAGAGCAGCAGCACGGCGTCTCCCTCGCCGACGCGGCCCTCGCCGACCGCCCGGTCGAGACCGAGCAGCGGGTCGACGCCGCTCATGTGGCCGGTGTCGTCGAGGTACACGGCTTGCTCCTCCCGCATTCCGAGCTCGACCAGCAGTGCCTCGAACATCGAGCGCTTGGTGTGCAAGGGGCAGACGAACGCGAGGTCGGCCAGAGTGAGCCCGGAGCGCTCGGCGGCACCCCGTGCTGCGGCGACGAAGTTCGGGAGGGACTCCTGGTCGAGGCCGCCCTTCATCTCTGCAGGATCCTGCACGTCGAGGAAGCGGTAGCCGTCTGGATCGACCGAGCCGCCGCCCGCGATCTTCACCTGCAGGGAGTACGCGCCGTTCGTGATCGCATGCGAGCCGAGCACCTCGTTGTGCTCGGCGTCACCGACGAGCAGACCGGCGACCGCGCCGTCCCCGAAGTTGAACATGAATCGCGATCTCTGGTTCGCGTAGTCGAGCAGGTACGACTCGCGGCACGCAGCGACGACGAGGATGGTGTCGAGCTCCTTCTCCGCGCGCAGGAGGTCGCGCGCCAACCGCAGAGCGATTGGCGTGCCGTGCGAGACGTTGTCGTACTCGACTGCGAAGGCATTGGTCGCTCCGACGCGGTAGGCGACGTGGGGAGCCGCCTGCCAGACGGCGTGGTCGCGCCACATCGAGCCGTAGTACATGACGACGTCGATGTCCTTGGGATCGAAGCCGGTTTCGTCGAGCAGCCGCTCGACGGCGCGCACGGAGAGGTCACTCACGTGCTCGTCCGCGGCAGCGATGTGCTTTCCGCGCAGCCCGAACTTCTCGACGATCACCTGCTCGGGAATGCCGGACTGCTCGGCAACCTCGGCAGCGGTCATCCACCGCTCCGGCAGATACGAAGCGGTGGCAACCAGGCCGACCCGTCTCACTCCTTGGCCTCGAGGATGCAGCGGACGATTCGCGCGAGCTCTTCGGAGACACGGCCCGGCATCGGGGTGCCGTCGCCCCACAAGATCCAGCGCATCCCGACCAGCTCGCCGAGGCCCATCAGGGCATAGGCGGTGACCTCGGCGTCGATCTGGCCGATCTCGCCGGAGTCCATCGCCTTCTCGAGCGCCGTTACGTACCCCTGCGCCACGCGGTCGTAGTGGTAGCGGAGCATCTCGGGCGCGACGAACTCGGACTGCCTGATGATCCGGTAGAGCGCCGGATGCTCGGAGGTGAACCGGAAGTACGCCTGGAAGCCGAGAAGCTCGGACTCGATGCGCGTCGTCCCGAGCGCGGCTCCCTCGCTCATCGCATGGCGGATGCGACGGTTCAGGTCGCGCATCAACTCGACGAAGATCGCCCGCTTGGAATCGAAGTAGAGATAGAAGGTGCCGGTCGCGACTCCCGCGGCCTCCGCCACCTTGACGATCGAGGCGTCCGGGTACCCGAGCTCACCGAACACCGCCTCAGCCGCGTCGAGCAAGCGGCGCCGCGTGTCGAGGCCCCGCTTCGAGAGCGGGCGTCCGTCGACGTTCCTGACGATCTCTGTCACGCGAGCACCCTCAATTCCGATTTCTGGATTTTGCCCATCGAGTTGCGTGGAAGCTCGTCGATGAACGTGAACGACTTCGGCACCTTGAAGCGCGCGAGCTGTCCGAGGCAATGTTCGCGCAGCTCGCTCTCGGACACCGGGGCATCGACGACGACGAACGCGGCGCAGACCTCGCCCCACTTCTCGTCCGCGACACCGATCACGGCGGCGTCCGTGACCGCGGGATGCTCGTGCAGCACGGCCTCGATCTCGGCCGGGTAGACGTTCTCGCCGCCCGAGACGACCATGTCCTTGAGCCGGCCGCGAATCCGGTAGTTGCCTTCGTCGTCTCGCTCGGCCATGTCGCCGGTGAGCAGCCAGCCGTCGCTGAACGCGCGCGCGGTCGCCTGCTCGTTGCGCCAGTAGCCCGGGAAGACATTCGGCCCGCGGACGAGCAGCTCGCCGTCTGCCGACAGGTCACATTCGACATAGGGGTAGGGCTTGCCCGCGTAGCCCGCCTTGCGCCGTGCATCCTCGGGTGGCAGACAGAGGACGTTCGGCGCCGCCTCGGTGAGCCCGTAGCCCTGCACGATCTCGATGCCCCGCTCGGCCCACACGTCGAGCAGCGCCTCCGGCATCGGCGCTCCGCCGACGACGACGAGCCTCAGAGAGCTGAGGTCTGCGTCTGCGAATCGTGCCTCCTGGGACATGAAGAGGTAGTTCGCCGGAACGCCCATCAGTGACGTGATCCGTTTCTGCTCGACCAGCTCCAGCGACCGAACCGGGTCGAAGCCGCGCTCGAGCACGATCCTGGCGCCCTTCCACCAGGCCAGGATCGACTGAACGTTCCACCCGCCGCAGTGAAACTGCGGCAGCACCTGCAACACGACGTCTTCCGGGCGGATTCCGGTTGCCAGATCGAAGGAGAGGTTGGTCCAGAAGCAGTTGGCATGCGTGAGCAGAGCGCCCTTCGGCTTCCCGGTCGTGCCCGAGGTGTAGATGAGGAGGAGCGGATCGTCGTTCGAAACGGTGGCGCCCGGTGCGCCTGGCGAGCGAGGCTCCAGTGCCATGAGCGGGCGTCACGTCCGCGAGCGCGAGCGCGGCCGCGCCGAGCTCGCGATGGTCGTCTTCGACGAGGAAGGCCGCCGGCTCGGCGTCGTCCAGCTGGTAGGCGATCTCCGCCGGGGCGAGCCGCCACGAGATCGGGTGGAGGATCGCACCGGTCTTCGCGCACGCGAACATGAGCGCAACGTGCTCGCCCGAGTTGCCGGTGAGTGTCGAGACGCGGTCGCCATGCGACAGGCAGCGGGCCAGCTCGTCGGACCGCGTGTCGAGCTCCGCGTAGGTCCAGGTGCGGCCCGCCTCGTCGATCGCGATCCGCTCCGGGGTGATCCGGGCGCGGTCGCGGATGATCCTGTCGATCGTCTGCTCGTTCATTGGAGGAACTCGGTGATGATCCTGACGGACTCGTCCGGCTCCTCCCAGAAGAACAGGTGGCCGGCACCTTCGAAGAGCTCGACGCGGGCACCCGGGATCCTCGCCGCGAGCACGTCCGCGTTGCGATAGTCGACGACGTTGTCGGCAGTGCCGGCGAGAATCAGGGTCGGCGCTGCAATCTCCGCTTCGACTCCTTTGAATCCAATTCCCGCCGCCGCCTGCGCCTGCCAGCCTGCCGGATCGGGTGGGCTCGCGACTCGACGGGCGAGGAGCTCGTCGACGAGCTCCTTTCGCAGCTCTGACCCGAGCGCGTTCTCGATGAATCGCCGCATCGCCACGTCGGGTGCGAGCGACGGTGCCTCCGCGAACAGCTGCATGGTCACCTCGGGCATCGGCACGGCGGTCGGGCCACCGGGTGTCGTGCAGCAGAGGACGAGCTTCTCCACCCGCTCGGGTGCGGCCGCCACGAGCTCCTGCGCGATCATGCCGCCGAGACTTGCCCCGAGCACGTGCGCGCGGTCGATGCCCGCTTCGTCGAGCACCTGGAGGGCATCCCCCGCCATCTGCGCAGCCGTGTACGGGCCTGCCGGTTTGTCGGACTCGCCGATGCCCCGGTTGTCGAACGAGACGACCCGGTAGTGGGCCGCCACCAGGCCCGGCACGATCGGGTCCCAGCCCCAGCGTCCGTACCCGAGCCCCTGGATCAGGAGCAGCGGCGGCCCCTCGCCGGTCGACTCCCATTTGATGTTCATGTGACCTCCTCCTGAGTTGCCGGCCGGCGCAGGATCCTGTCCAGCCGTACGCCGACCTGTCCGATACGTGTCAGTCCGCCCGGCACGAAGAAGACGACGAGGATGAACAGGACACCGAGGATGAAGAGCGGCTGCTGGAGCGGCGTGCGGACGATCGACGGCAGCGTCGACACCGCGTGGGACGACGAAAGGTCGCCGAGCCGGTGGTCGGCGTAGGTGTAGAGGATGCCGCCGATCATCGCGCCCCAGCGCGACCCGGTCCCGCCGATCACGACCATCAGGAGCAGCGTCAGCGTGAAGCTCGCGGTCGTCACCTCGGTGTTCGCGCCGCCGAGCAACAGCAGGTAGACGATGCCGCCTGCCGTCGCGAGCATCGATGCGAGCACGAACGACATCAGCTTGTACGTGTACGGCTTCAGCCCAAGCACCTGGACGCGCAGCTCGTTCTCGCGGATCGCCTGCCAGACGTGGCCGGGAGAAGAGTTGACGGCCCAACGGACGATCGCGAACACGGCTGCGGCGTAGACGAGGGCGATCCAGTACAGGTGCTTCGTGTTGAGGATCCCGACCGTCCAGGCGGGAAGCTGGTGGTAGTCGACGCCGAATCCCTCCTCGCCGCCGGTCCAGTCGTACGGGTTCTTCAACGCCAGGATCGAGCCTGCCTGCGCGAAGGCCAGCGTCACCATTGCGAAGGCGATCCCGGCCACGCGCAGCGACACCGCGCCCAGGATGACCGCGACGAGGAAGCCGACGATCGCGGTGAATGCGACCGACTCCCAGAAGTCCCAGTGCCAGCGGGTCATGGCGATGGCTGCGATGTACACGCCGATCGCGAAGTAGAGCGCGTGACCGAACGACAGCAGGCCCGTGAAGCCGAAGAGCAGGTCGTAGCTCAACGCCAGCCCGCCGAACAGCAGGCAGAGCGCCATCAACTCGAGCGTCCCCGGTGTGTTCAGGCCCCCTGCGAACAGATACGGGATGTCGATCGACAGCCTCGGCACGAACGCGAGCGCAAGGAAGATGACTGCCGGGATCGTGAAACGTCTCACGCGAAGCTCCCGGAGAGGCCGCGCGGCCGCGCGATCAGCACGATCCCGAGCAGCAGGACGACGCTGAGATCGCCGAGCCCCGATGAGGCGTAGTAGTTCGCGTACTGCTGCACCAGCCCGACGATCACCGCGGCCCAGGCGGTGCCTCGGATCGAGCCCAGACCGCCGATCACGACGACGATGAACGCGAAGATCACGAGGGACGTCCCCTGCTGCGGGTCGACCGTCGTCGAATACAGGGTGTAGAGCACCGCCGCGATGCCCGCGGCCAGACCGCCGATCGCGAAGACCAGGGTGAAGGACTTGCGCACGTCGATGCCGAGGGCGGTGACCATCGCACGGTTCTCGACGCCCGCGCGGACAATCAGCCCGTAGCGGGTCCGCCGCAGGAAGGCCTCGAGCGCGAACAGCACGATGACCGCCGTGGCGATCTCGAGCCAGCGGTCGTTCGGGATGTGGGCGCCGAAGACGGTCGTCGTCTGGCTGACCCACGCGGGGGCGACGACAACGCGGGCGTCGCTCCCCCAGATCGCCGTCACGAGAGCGGTGACCGCAAGAGCGAGCCCGACGGTCACGAGCACCTGCTCGATGTGACGGCCGTACAGAGGGCGGATGAGAACGAGCTCCGTGAGGGCGGCGAAGACCGTCCCGACGATCAGCCCGACCAGCGCGGCGATCAGGAAGCGGGGGAGGACCGGCAGGCCGCCCAGCTTCGACTCGGTGAACCACAGAGCGTACGCCGTCACCGTGAGGAAGACGCCGTGCGCGAAGTTGAGAACGCCCATCAGGCCGTAGATCAGGGACAGGCCTGAGGCGATCAGGAAATACATGGCCCCGAGACCGAGGCCGGTGATGGTCAGGAGGATGAACGTGCTCATCCGATCAACCGACCCCGAGCATCCGGTGGATCATCGGCTTGTCGTCGAGGAGCTCCCGGGCCGGCCCGATGTGGACGACGCGTCCGGTGTCGAGGACGACGGCGTCACGTGCCACCCGTTGCACGACGCCGAGGTTCTGCTCGACGAGCAGCACCGTCGTCAGCTCCGACACCCGCTCGAGGACGCGGGCGACCTCGGTCACGAGCAGAGGGGAGAGGCCCTTCGTCGGCTCGTCGACGAGCAGGACGCGGTTCTCGTTCAGAAGGGCTCTGCCGATCGCAAGCATCTGCTGCTGGCCCCCCGAGAGCGTGCCTGCCGCCTGCTTGCCGCGCTCACGGAGCTCGGGGAACAGCTCGTAGACGAGGTCGTACCGGGGGTCGGCGTCGCGCTCTGCCAGCCGAAGGTTCTCGGCGACGGTCAGCGCCGAGAAGACGTCTCGATCCTCCGGGACGTAGCCCACCCCGAGCCGGACGATCCTGTGCGTCGGGGTCTGCTGGATGTCACGGCTCGCGAGCTCGATCCTGCCTCGCCGGTCGACCAGGCCCATCAGCGCGCGCAGCGTGGTCGTCTTGCCGACGCCGTTGCGACCGAGCAGCGCGGTCACACCGCCCTCAGCGACGTCGAACGAGATCCCTTGCAGCACATGGGACTCGCCGAGATGAACGTGCAGGTCGTGGATCGAGAGCAGCGGCACTACAGCTCCTCCCCGAGGTAGGCCTGCCGCACGGTCTCGTTCCTCATGATCGCCTCGGGAGTGTCCACGGCGAGCAGCCTGCCGTGGTGCATGACGGCGATCCGCTGCGCGAGGCCGGTGACCACCTCCATGTGGTGCTCGACCATGAGCACCGTCTTGCCCTCGTCGGCGTGCACGGACCGGATCAGCTCGACCAGCTCCGGCACGTCCTCCATCGAGACTCCCGCCATCGGCTCGTCGAGCAGCAGCACGCGCGGGCGGCCGGCGAGCAGCATCGCGAGCTCGAGCTTGCGCTTGTCCCCGTGGGAGAGGAGGCCGGCCGCCCAGAGCTCCCGGCCGGCGAGGCCGACCCTGCCGATCGCCCACGTCGCCCGGTCGACCGCCTCGCTCACCCCGGTTGCGCGTCGCCAGAGGCGCATCGTTCCCCCGATCGCCGCCTCCGCGGCGAGCCGGACGTTCTCGTGCACGGAGAGCAGCGGAAAGACGTTCGACACCTGGAACGTCCTCCCGATCCCGGCTCGTGCGCGCTGGAACGGAGGCTGGTCGGTGACGTCGACTCCGTCCAGTTCGACGGTGCCGCTCGTCGGTCGGTGCAGGCCGGAGACGAGGTTGAAGAGCGTCGTCTTGCCTGCCCCGTTGGGGCCGATCACGGCGAGCAGTTCACCCTCGCGGACCTCGAGCCCGACATCGGCGACGATGGTTGCGCCGCCGATGTCGAGTCCGAGGTCCCTGGTCGCGAGGATCGGAGACGCGCTCACGCGCTGATGCCGGCCCCGGCCCCTTAGCCCTTCATCGCCACGAGCGGAGGCGCCGTGTCGTACGGCGACGCGGTCCCGAGCACGTTCGCGACGAGGTGACCGTTCTTCTTCACCAGCGCGACCCTGAACATCGGCTGCAGCATCGCGTGATCCTGCGGCCGGATCGCCTGGAAGCCCTTCGGGGCGAGGAACTTCCAGCCTTCGAGCGCGCCGATCATCTTGTCGACGTTGTAGTCGCCCTTCTGCAAGGCGTGCACGAGCATCTGCGCCTCGACGAAACCGTCGGGGGTGAAGAGGTCGGGCACCTGCCCGCGCTTGCGCATCTGCTGCACGAGCCAGTTGTTCACCTTGTTCTTGGGAGCGGTGTAGACGTAGTGCGACAGGAAGTGGATCTTGGTCGCCTGGTCGCCGAACGCGGCCCACGTTGCCCGCTCGGCGAGTCCCGTCACGACCTGGGTTCCCGTATACACGCCCTGCTGGTCGAGCGTCTTGAACATCGCTCCGCCCGTCGTGCCGGCCCACGCGACGAAGAGGAGGTCGGGGTTCGCGTTCTTGGCCTGCTGTGCGAACGGGGTGAAGTCGGTGGCCGTCAGCGGGACCGAGATCTCGGAGACGTTGTGACCGGTGAAGAACGCCTTCACGGCGGCGTAATTGCCATGCCCGAAGACGCTGTCCTGGTCGAAGACCACGACCTTCTTTCCCGTGGTCTTGCCGAGGAACGACTTCGCGTCGAGGACGTCCTGGATCGTCTGACGCCCTGCGCGGAACGTGTACTTGTTGATCCCGGTGATCGCGTCGGCAGCGGCGGGGCCGGAGATGTAGAGCACCTGGTTCTGAGCGGCCAGCGGGGCGATCTGCACCGCGACGCCCGACGAGCCGGTGCCCATCAGGATCTTGACGCCCTGCCCGATCAGGTTCTTCGCCTCGGTGACGCCGGTGGCGGCAACACCCTGGTCGTCCTGATAGGTGATGTTGAGCGTCTTGCCGTTGACCTTGCCCGTGCCGTTCGTGGCGTACTGGAGCCCGTACTTGAATCCCTCGAGCTCTTCCGCGCCGTAGGCGCCGAGGATCCCGGTGCGGGGGTAGATGAACCCGATGTTGTAGGAAGCCGACGTGTGCTGGGAGCGTGCGGCGACCGTGGCGGTCCCGGCGAGCAGCGTGAAGAGCGCAGCCCCGAGCAGGACCTTCGTGAAGCGATGACGCATGAACGCATCCTCCTGGTATGAGTGCCCGAACCTGATACCCGATTCAGGTGTGAGTTATGGCCCTTGAACTACGACGTGTCAAGAGGCGGTTTGGTTGGCGCCCACGTCGGATGCGCGGATCCCGCCGGCCCGGGTGGGGCCTCGCGATTCACCGCAACGGCCGCGCGGCGAACTATCGTCCCACTCCGATGGAGGCCGTCGACACCCGACTCAGGTGGACAATTGCCTTCTTGATCGGGCTCGCAACGGTGACCGCAGCGGGCTTCGGCTGGCGCGTAGCGCAGATCGGAAGCACGGCGGCCTACGACGATCGGCAGTCGATCGGGGAGACCGTCAGTGTCGAGCAGGCACGCGTCGAACGCGCGGTCACAGTCGCTGCACAAGCGCGGGAGTATGTGCGTTACCGCGCCGACTACGCCGCCGCCGCGGCCCTCGATCGCGAAGCCCGTCAACTCGCGGCCGGCGGCGCCGCTCGACTGGCCGCCGTCTCGCAGGGCGAGGCCGGCGCGCTGCGCGAGGGAGCGACACGCCGCGCAGCCGAGGCAGGTGTCTTCGGACGATTCACGATCGGCACCGACCTGCTCCGGCCGACGACGCAGCCCCGGTCGTTCGACTACAGGGCGAGAGCACGTGAACTCGCCGCCGACATGTCGACAGGGCTCGATTCGCCGGCGAACCTCGATCCTGACCACTGGGCGCGGGCGGCCGAGCACATTCGGAACCGGATGAAGAGCCTCACCCGATGGGCGTTCCTCGTTCTTGTTGCGGTGTTCTTCTACACGGCTGCCGAGGTTGCGACCCGCCGGCGGGTCGTCTACGTCCTGCTCGGCTGCGGGCTTGCGATTTACCTCGGGGGGCTCGCAATCGCACTGTCGACCGTCTTCTTCTCCGCATGAGCGTGCAGCAGCCGGACACGACGCCCGAGGTCGAGGCGCCGCGTGATCGCCTGAAGCGGAACATCGCGCTCACGCTGGCAGCCCTGATCGTGGTCGGCTCGGGGATCGCGATCTTGCAGGTGGACGCGAGCGCGAACGAGTCGAACACCGCTCGCCAGACGACGCGGGTGGCCGTCCAGGCGCTGCGCGCGAACGTGGTCGCCGACACCGTTTCGGGCCTTCAACCCGTGCTCGCGGCCGAACGAGATTTTCTGGCCTTCCGGCGCCCGCTCGCCGCCGGAGAGCCGAGCCTCGCCGAGGCGGCCGGCCGGCCTCGGCCCGCGCACGCCGAGGGCAGCCTCCGTGTCGCCCAGCAAGCGGTTCCCGATCTCGCCGTCGGGAAGCTGCTTCCCGTCCTGCAGACGGGTGCGCAGACACTGACCCTCCAACAACGAGCCCTCGCAACGACTCGCATCACGTGGAACGACCGGTCCACTCAGTACACCACGGTGATCGCGGTGCTCGCCGTCGCGATCTTTCTCGTCGGCTTCGGGCTCGTCGTCGAAGGCTCGGTTCGCCCTGCGACGTATGCCTTGGGAGCCGCCGTCGGGATCTTCGCGGCCGGGTGGACAGTCTGGATCTACCGGCTTCCGATCCCGTCCACGCCGCAGAGCGCGATCGAGGCGGCAGCGCGGGGCGCCGTGCTGAGCACCGACGGCAACTACGCCGCCGCGCTCGCCTCCTACAGCCGCGCGCTCGCTGTAGACCGCAAGTACGCGCCCGCATACAGCGGGCGCGCCCGTGCCCGGCTGCTGGCGGCGAACCCCGACTATGCAACGACCAGAGCGGTCACCGACACCAGCGTCGGCACGTTCGGCAGGGCGGAGATCGACGCCCGCCGGGCGCTCGCACTCGATCGCCGCGACATTCTCGGCACCGCCCTGGTTGCAGTGATGAGCTTCTACCGGGGCGACTACCGCAATGCGATCAGCGCCGCCGACGAAGGTCTCGGAATCAACCCGAAGGTGCCCGACCTCTGGCTCCTGAAGAGCGCGGCCCAGGCTGCAGAGGGCGATCGAAGCGGTGCGACCGGCTCGCTGAACCGGGCTCTCGCCGTGCTCCGCGGTGCCGCGCCCTCCCAGCGCACGCGACTCCTCGCCTCGAGTTACCTCAGCTACCTCGCCTGGGTGGAGCGCTACGTTCCCGCGGAAGCCGGTGCGGCGCGAGAACTCGCCGACCGGGTCGTCTCGATCGAGACGGCGTTCACACTTGGTCGCGCCTCGCGTGCGCGGCCCCCGAAACAGGGTGCGGTCTCCGTGCGCCGACTCCGGTTTGCCGGCGGCCGTCTGATGATGCAGCTGCGGTGGGTGGGACTGCCCGCAGGAACCGCACTCAGCGGGATCGGCTACGAACGGCCACTGTCGCGCGGCGCCTGGACACAGCCCGCGGATCTTGCTCTCTTCGCGACGGTTGCCGGTAGTGGCCGGCGGAACATCAGCGTCCCGTTGCGGCGGGCGTGCAAGCCGACGGGAGTGCGGGTCGACGTCTACCTGAACGGGGCTCCGGCGCTCACGCGCACCGGCCCAGGCGTGCCCGCCACCTGCTGAGCCGTTCGCCGGCCGGCGAGTCGCACTGGTTCGTCGCGACACGTGTCGAAGCCCGCAGTCCTCGGCTCCGAGGAACCTTCGGGCTACGGGCTTCGACACGTTCCTTGGTGCGCGCGCTGAACGGCGCGCACCTCCCCCATCGTCTGGCCTTCCCCCTTCGTGCAAGAAAGGCTCAGCGGTTCGAGGTGTACCGCGTTCTCGCAGGCTTGAAACCTCGGCCGCTCAGACGGTTCGGCGTGAGAAGAGGGCGACGATCAGTGCGACGAGCAGCAGAATGAACAAGAACTTCGAGATGAAGATCCCGCCGCCGAGTGCGAGCAGCAAGATCAGCAGAGCAAGGAGCAGCAACATGTGTGCATACCTTTCGTCGATGGCGAAGATGTGTGAGTGGCAGCCCGGCGCTTGCGCGCCGAGCTGACGCGAACCGAGTCGCGTCAGGGCTGAGGTGGCCCGTCTTGCACGACCGTCGTCCGGCGGCTGTTACCGCCGAAACCGCCCCAGCTCGACCAGAAGGCGAGCGAGAGGACAAGCCCGATGATCCCGACAACCAGCAGGATCACTCCTACGACATGGATGTTGAGTCCCGACACCGTCGCCGAGACGGCCCAGGTCAGGATCGCACCAGCGGCGATCAGCAACAGGCTGACTCCGGTTCCCATGATCCCTCCTTTGTTCGTGGACTCCGCCAAGAAGCGGCTTGACCAGGATCCCCGCTCGACCCACCGTGAAACATCCTTGCGATGTTTCCTCACAAACTCTGCGTGAGCGTGCTGCTACCAGACGAGGGGGACCAGGCGGTCGGTCGAGCTCGCGTAGTCGGTGTAGTCATCTCCGAACTTCTCCGCGAGCGCGGCCTCTTCGACGCGGATGCGCGGCAGCGTCCCGGCGAGGCCGATCAGGAGCGCGGCTGCGGCGCCGAGCCAGCTGCCGATCGCCAGTCCGAACCCGGCGAAGACGAGGAGGAGACCGGTGTAGGACGGGTGGCGGAGCAGGCGATAGGGCCCTCGACGCACGAGCTGCTGCTCCGGCTCGATCGTGACCGTCCGCCGGAAGTAGCGGCCGAGGCTGACGATCGCCCAGCCTCGCAGCAGGACGCCCACGAGGACGAGCGCGATCCCGAGACCGAACGCCCACCAGTTGTTCGCGCCGGTCCGCAGGTGGGGCGCCTTCGCGATCTCGATCGCCGCGATGATCGCCAGGTACGCGCCGGCTGCGAAGACGAGTCTCGTCCCGCGGTCCTTCTGCACCCCGGTGCCGCGGTTGCGTGTGAAGAGG
This sequence comes from uncultured Thermoleophilia bacterium, assembly GCA_963722065.1. Classification (GTDB taxonomy): domain Bacteria; phylum Actinomycetota; class Thermoleophilia; order Gaiellales; family Gaiellaceae; genus PALSA-600. The sequence goes on from CAVRMI010000033.1 coordinate 347,859, forward strand.
AGAAACGCATCCGCCAGGCCGCCGAAGGGCCTCCCGTCGCGCGCGTTTCCGAGCAGCGTGGCGACCACCTCGCCGACCGCCACAACGACCGCCGCCGCAATGATCAGCCGGTGTGCGGTCGGATCGTGCAGCAGTATCGGCGGCGCTCCGGTGACAGAGGGACCAGGCAACGTCTGCATCCAACAGGAATGAAGGAGGCGGCATGACCCGCTCGAGCATCCCGGAACGGCTGTTGCAGCGGCTCGACGACCTCGGCGCCGTGCTCGCCGGGCGCGGCGACGCGATCGCGCTGATCGGGCTCGGCTCCGTCGGCGTGGACCTCGACCGGCTCGACGATCATTCTGATCTCGACTTCTTCGTGATCGTCGACGACGACGCACGTCAGCGCTACCTCGACTCGATCGACTGGCTCGAGGGCCTGTCCCCGGTCGCGTTCAGCTTCGCGAACACGCTGGACGGCCGCAAGGTGCTGTTCACGGACGGCCTCTACGCGGAGTACGCCGTCTTCACCGTCGACGGAGCCGCTGCGTGCGCAGCTCCCGCCGGCCGGCTGATCTGGAAGCGCGCAGACGCGCCGCCGGGGCTGGAGACGGCCCGGGGCGTGCCGGGCCTGTCGCCGTACGACGACGTGCAGTGGCAGGCGAACGAGGCGCTCACGAACCTCTACGTCGGCCTCCATCGTCTTGCCCGCGGCGAGGTGCTGAGCGCGACTCGGCTGATCCAGATGCACGCGGTCGACCGCGTGCTCGTGATCGCCGGGCTGCAGGCCGGTGGGGCGGGCCAACAGGACGTGTTCGCGGTCGAGCGCGGAGCGGAGCGGCGCTTCGGCGCGGAGATGCCGCTCGCGGCGCTGGTGCCGGGCTACGAGGGGAATCGTGAGGCAGCGCTGGCGGTCCTCGCCTGGCTGGAGGCGCACGCCGGCGTCGACCCGGCACTCGCCGGCGCGATCCGCGAGCTGGCCTCGATCGCTCCTGTAGCGTCACGCGCATGAGCGGTGACGAGCCGAAGGAGACCTCGCCCGGCCACGAACCGCCGGCCGGCGCCGTCTCGACGGGGAAGTGGAACGACCTCGAGTACTCGGCCACGGCGCAGTGGCTCGTGCTCCGGAAGAAGGAGAAGCCGTCGGCGGAGGTCTTCGCCGTCTCGTACGTGAGCGCGAACACCGATCTCGACCGGCCGGTGACGTTCGTGTTCAACGGCGGCCCCGGGGCGTCGTCTGCCTACCTGCACGTCGGCGCGGTCGGCCCGAAGCGCGTCGACTTCCCGGCCGACGGATCGCTCCCGGCGATGCCGCCGCGGCTCGTGCACAACGACGAGTCGTGGCTTGCGTTCACGGACCTCGTCTTCGTCGATCCGGTCGGCACCGGTTTCAGCCGGATCATCGAGCAGGAGAGCAACGCGAAGGACGACGACAACCAGAAGGCGGACGGTAAGCAGAGCGAGGGCGCGGACCCGAAGGAGTACTTCGGCTACAAGCGCGACCTCGAATCGCTCTCGGAGTTCATGGGCCGCTGGCTCTCCGGCAACGGCCGCTGGGGCTCGCCCGTCTTCATCGCGGGGGAGAGCTACGGCGGCTATCGCGTCGGACGCCTCGTGCGTGTCCTTCAGGAGACGGCGGGCATCGGGCTGAACGGCGCAATCCTCATCTCGCCCGCGCTCGAGTTCTCGACGCTGATCGGGGGCGACTACGACGTCCTCCCGTGGGTCGATCTCGTGCCGACGATGGCGGGGGTGGCCGCCCATCACGGCCGGTCGCGCGTGTTCGACCGGGGCGTTCCGGTCGAGGATGTGCAGCGGGAGGCCGAGCAGTTCGCGACCGGCGAGTTCGCCGCATTCCTGACGCGAGGCGCCGCGATGGAGCCCGACGAGCGCGAACGCGTCGTGGGACGGCTCGCGGACCTGATCGGCCTCCCCGCCGACCTGGTCAGCCGGGCCGAGGGCCGGATCCCGATCGGCGTCTTCGCCCGTGAGCTGCTGCGGGACGAGCGGAAGGTAATCGGCCGCTACGACGCGACGGTCACCGCGAGCGACCCGTTCCCGGATCGCGAGTCCTTCGCCGGCCCCGACCCGACGCTCTCCGGCATCGCCCCGGCGTTCACGACGGCGATCAACCGCCAGCTGCGCTCCGAGCTCGGCGTCGAGACCGATCGTGAGTACGCGCTGCTCAGTGAAGAGGTCAACGAGGAGTGGAAGGACGACGACAAGCGCCACTTCTTCGTTCCGCCCGCGGGCGCGACCGACGACTTCCGCTACGGGATGGCGCTGAACCCGCACCTGAAGGCGTTCATCACGCACGGACGGTTCGACCTCGTCACGCCGTACTACGCAAGCGATCGTCTGCGGAACCTGATGCGGCTGGATCCGGCGACTGTCGGCCGCGTCACCGTCCGCCACTTCGGCGGGGGCCACATGTTCTACGCCTGGGAGGAGAGCCGCCGCGCCTTCACGGCTGCGATCCGGGACTTCGTCGCCGACGCGACCGTCCACTAGCTGCGTCCTCCTTCCGGGCGAGCACGAGCAGGGAAGGGGTGGGTGGCCTTCCGCCGCCCGGCGGGGCCGGGGCGGGCATCGAACACCTAGCCGAATTGCCCCCGGTTCGTCCAGGTGACAGATGGTACAAGCGGACGCATGCTGAACGTATGACGTCGCGTCTTGCTCTGGCCACCGTTCTCGGTTCCGCTACGGCGCTCGCTGCCGCGTTCCTGGCGATTCTGTGGCGCTCGTAGAGGCGCGTCGCCGGTCCGCGCTCGCAGCAGCAGGAACTGCCCAGGCACCTCATGGAGAACGGCGTTCGCTGAACGGCTCTCGTCCACCGAACTCCTGAAACGCGCAGACGGGCGGTAGAAGCCGAGCTCGAACCAGGTTCACGAGCTTCGAGCTGCCGCCGGCGGCCGAGAAAACTCGCGAATCAGATTCAGAGAGCGAATCTGGTTCGGCCTTGGGCCCCCGCTGAACCTGATTCGGCGGAGCCGAACCAGGTTCACGAGTTTCGAAAGCGATTCCAGTCGATGCGGGCGTGCCGCCCCGGCTCGCCGTTGCCGGGATCATCGCCTAGAGGCGGCCGGGGCTACTGCTTCCGAACCACCTGGTGAGCGCTCCAGGTGCCGCCGCCCTGCGGGCTGTTCCAGTGGCCCGACATCGACGTGCCCGACACGGTGCCGGTGTAGGTCGCCCCGACGGCGACGGCTCCGAACTTGATGCCCTTGCGGTTCAGGTTGCCGGTGATCCCGTACTTCCCTTTCGGGCTCGAGAGCTTGATCGACCCGGTGAGTTTCGACCCCGTCTGCGTCCACGTGAGCGTGAACGTGCCTGAGAAGGCGCCGCCGTATTTCCCCTTCCAGGTCCCGGCCAGGTGGGATGTCGAGGTGTCCACCGCGGCGAGCGCGGCGGTACCGCTACAGCAGACGGCGAGAACTGCGGCAATCCAGAGGGCGGGAACCAGGCGAGGGCGCATCGTGACTTCCTTCCTTTCTCGTGTGTGGCCGCAGACCGATACTCGACCGATTGTCGGGCATTTCTGCCCGAAGCGCAATGCGTGGATCAGGAAGCCTGTGCGCCTTTCACGCTGCAGGGAGGCCCGACCTCGTCCGCCAGCGCGATCTCGGTGAGGAGCACACCTCCCTTCCGGCTGCGGCCGTCGGCGTACACGTTGTAGGCGCGGCCGTAGGTGTCGACGCGGACGTCGGCGAATCCGCCCGCCGGGACGCACACCGAGACCGAGCGCTCGACCCGGTCGGTGCCGTTGGCCACGCCTTTCCATTCGTCGGCGTTCGACACGACCTCGAACGGCGCGCGCTGCACCAGCGTCGGCGCGAACGGAGCCATGGCTCCCACCGCCAGGTAGCGCATGACCGCTCCTTTCTGATGCGGGTAGGCAAAGACACGGATGCGCGCCGGCCGGCTCCCGCCCGTCCAGCCGTCCTCGTAGAGACCGAACGTCAGCCAGTCGGTCCGCCAGGGCCGTTCGGCGTCGATCAGGAGCGTGTCTCGCGTGACGGTGACGCTCTTGCCGGACACGCGAAAACGGGTCTCCTTCGCGTTCTCCGCCACGTACCGGGTGGGCGACATGTCCGCGCGGCCGGTCCGATCGTCGAAGTGGGGATAGAGCTTCGGGAAGGTGCTGGGCGTGCCTATGAACTGGCCGGGATAGTGAGCATCCCGGACGACGGCGGTGTTCCAGAACTCGAGGTCCCACCAGAAGGCGATGCTCGCCCCGGTGTCGGTCTGGAGGGTTGGATACGGGACCATGGTCACGGACGCGTTGGTCCCGACCGTCCGGTCGATCCAGTCGAACACCTCGCCCTGCGGCAGGGTGACCGGACGGCCCGCGGTGCCGTTGTGGTCGAGCAGCTGGCGGAACGCGTACTGGGTCTCGACCGGGAGCGCCACCACCGTGAGCGCCACGAGCACCGCGGCGACGTAGCGGCGGCGGAGCAGGATCGTCCCCTCGACGTAGAGGAGCGTCAGGACGCCCGCTGCAGCTGCGAGGAAGATCCTCGTCTCGCTGACCGAGCGCAGCTCGTCGCGCAGATAGACGACGACGACGGCGACGGGCGAGCCGACATCGAGCCGTCCGTAGTCCGGGACCGGTAGCATCGCGAAGCCGGCCATGACGATCGCAGCGGGCGCGACGAGCGACCAGCGGAGCCGGCGCCGATCCCCGAGAGCGCAGAAGAATGCGATCAGGAGCAGCGGGACGGCGTAGAAGAGATAGCGGTCACGCACGACGACGGTGCCGTAGCCGTTGCGAACGTCGAAGAGCGCCCCTTCCAGCACGACGACCAGCGTCGTCACGAGGTTGATCGCGGCGAACGCATAGGCCTCGTCGATCGCATGCGGCCGCATGAGGGTCGAGACCAGCCATGCCGCGGCGATGATGAACGGCAGGATCGCCAGCCCGAGCGCGAGCACCGCGAAGTGGTCGAGGACCGCGCGTCCGATCCCGCCGGGCACGAGCTGCCCGTGCACCGTCTCGCCGTAGACGCCGAGCGTGCTCCCGACGTGCCCGGTGGCGATGAGCGCGACGGCGAGAACGGCGAGCACCGCGTAGGCCCACGCGAGCGCCCGGTGACGGTCGAGCACAGCGCGGCGATCGTGCACGACGAGGACGACCGGGGCGACGATCAGCAGTGTGACGAACTGGGTGCGTGCGAGCACGGCGAGCGCGATCCCGAGCAGAGCCAGCACGTCGTTCCGGTGCGACGGGCGCGCGGTCGTCGCCTGCAGCGCGAGCATCGCCCACAGGAACGCCGGATAGGCCGCAACCTCGGTCAAGAGGAACGACGAGTAGACGATCCAGGGCACGAACACGGTGAGCAGTGCGACCAGGTAGGAGATCCATTGCGTGCGGGTCACCCGTCGTGCGAGCAGGAAGGCGGGGATCGCCGCCGAGCTCATCACCCAGGCGTTGATCGCGTGCGCCTGCTCGAGATCGTGCGGCACGAGGCCGTGCCGGTACGCAGGGGCGATCAGCAGGGGATAGAGCTGATCGACGACCGGAACGAGCCGCCCGTGGAGGTAGGGCAACGGCGAGCCCGTCCGGGCGATCGACACTGCGAGCCGCTCGTAGAGCAGCTCGTCGGTCATGTAGTACCAATCGACGACGCGGGTCGTGATCGCCTGCAGCCCGAGGGCGAGCCCCGCCCAGACGACGGCGAGCGACAGTGCTGTCCACATTCTTCTCACGGCCGTCTCACCAGGCGGTCTCGGTTGCGCAGGACGGGCTCGAGGACCCCCGTGGGGAGCTTAGGCGATTCGGCGCGGGGCTACGCGGCCCACGGGCCGACGCCGCCGATCCGCTCCACCGTGACGTGCAGCACGCAGCCGGGCGGCGGGTCGGCCATCGGCGGGAACGTGACGTCAGGCCCGAGATAGACGTGGGCGAGCTGCTGCAGCAGTTCCGCCGCCCCGCCTTCCTCGACCCGGGCGCGTCCGTGGAGGATCAGGTACTGCTTGAGACCGGGCGGCTGGATCTCGGTTCCCTCGATCGACAGCGAGACGCGCGGGTCGCGGGCGATGTTTCGCAGCTTCCGCTGATCCGGGTTCAGGTGCCCCGAGATGAGCTCGTCCTCGTCGAGCCCGACCCAGATGCAGCTGACCTGCGGAGAGCCGTCGGCGTTGAGGGTGACGAGGTGGGCGAGCGATCCGGATTCGATCAGCTTGCGGGCGCTCTGGGGCAGCTTCATCCGCTCAAGCGTGCCTCACCGGTCACGGCCGTGCAAGGTGCTCGCGAGCACCCACTGGAAGGTCACGTTCCCCTCGGGCTCGTGGAACGTGACGAGCTCGTCGCGGACGATGGCGAAGCCCGCCTCCTGCACGAGCCGCGTGTTCGTCTCGGGCGGGAAGCTCGAGAAGAAGGATGGTGCGCCGAGGAAGTCACCCGTCCAGGCCTCGATGTCGCTGGTGCCGAGCGCGGTCATCAGCAGGCCGCCCGGCACGAGCCAGCCGGCGATCCTCGCGAACGTGGGGGCGAGCAGCTCGCGCGGGACGTGATTGAACGCGTAGAACGACACGACCGCGTCGAACGAGCCGGGCTCCAGGTCGAGTGCGGTGAAGTCGGCCTGCATGAACTCGGCCTGCGGTACAGCGGCCCGTGCGCGCCGCACCTGCTCCGTTGACACGTCGACGCCCGTGACCCGAAAGCGGGCGGCCAGGCGCTGCGTGTCGGGCACGCCTGCGCCGCAACCGAGCTCGAGCACCCGTGCGCCGTCCTCCAGCCTCGACACCAGCTCCTCCTCCCACTCGCGGCGCGGATCGCCGACGATCCGGTCGCGCCACTCCGCGAAGCGTTCGCCGATCTCGTCGTAGCCGCGACCGACGAGCTCCGTGCGCGGATCGGTCACCCGGCTGCCTCCTGGGCGGCCGCCGGTTGCGCGCGCGTTGCCGTGAGCCCGCGGATGCTGGGCGTCGCCGCGACGATGAACGTGACTGCGGCGTTGAGCGCTGCGGCGAGGTAGAGCGTCTCCGGCACGCCGATCCTGCCGGACAGCGGGCCGACCAGGATGTAGCCGATCGGGTTCAGGGCGATCGACCCGAACCAGTCGAACGAGCTGAGGCGCGACATCAGGTGGTCGGGGATGTTCTGCTGGAACGTCGTGATCCAGATGATGTCGCCGCAGGTGATGCCGACCGAGGCCGCGAAGCCGACCACGCAGAGGACAGCCGTCGGCGCTGCCGCGCCGAGCATGGCGATGAATCCCGCCGTCGGCATCATCAGGAGCGTCGCGGCGAGCAGCGGGCGAGACGGTCTCAGGCGCAGCGCGAAGACACCGCCGATGACCGCTCCGACGCTCTGGCACGCGAGGATCGCTCCCCAGGCGCCGGCGCCGCCGAGCTGCGTCTTCGCGACGACGGGGCCGAGCACGAGCATCGCCGGGAAGAGCGTGAGCTGGAAGAAGCCGAAGCTCGCCACCATCACCCAGCACCAGGTGCGGGCGCAGAACTCGCCCCACCCTTCGCGCAACTCGTGCAGGATCCGCGTGCGTTCGGGCCGGGCCGTGCCGCGAATCTGCATCTGGAGGCGCAGCAGGGCGGAGGCGAGGAATGAGGCGGCGTCGACTGCGAGCGCCCAGCCGGGGTTCGTCGCGACGACGATCACGGCGCCGATCGCGGGCCCCGCGACGCGGCTCGTCGAGCGGCCCAGGTCGTACAGCGCGTTCGCCTCCTGCAGGTGGGGGCGGCTGACCGCTTCGGCGATCAAGCCGGTCGAGGCCGGCCGGGTGAAGGCGCTGGCAAGGCCGAAGACGACCTGGAGCGCCGCCACCTGCCAGATCGTCGCGCGATGTGTGAGGAAGAGGAACGCCGTGACGGCCTGCGCGGCTCCCATCGCGAAGTCGCCGGAGACGAGGAGCAGCTTCCGCGAGATCCGGTCGGCCCAGACGCCGCCGATCAGCAGGAAGACGACGGTCGGGATCTCCCGCGCGACGATCACGTAGCCGAGATCGGTCGCGCCGCCGATCCGGAGCACGGCGAAGGCGAGCGCGACCTGCGCCATGCCGCTGCCGAGTGCGGAGACCGTCCCCGAGGCGACGAGAAACCGGAGGTTGCGCTCCCTCAGCGCATCGCGGATCCCCTCTGCCCGCATCGGGTTGACCCTAGATGACTCACGCGGCGCTGCGGCGCGGGGGAGGCGGCGGAGCGGGGGAGGCGCCCGAGCAGGCGGGTCAGCGCGGCGCGCCCGCGGGCGATGCTCGCGATGAAGCCCGCCGACCGTGCGTCGTCTGCCTGTTGCTCCGCGTAGGTCCGCGTGCGTCCGGCCTGGTCGGCGAAGTAGCCGTCGAGTTGCGTGATCATCGTCGGTCCATCCTGTTCGTTCGTCGGGGCCCCATCCGGGGCTGGTCACTCCGACGACGAACGGAAAACCGCCGATCGACACTTTCGCGGCGACTAAGCTGGGGAGATGTTGCGCGGCATCTGGGGCCGGCTCGTCGGGCGTGGGCGGGACAGAGCCGTCGCGCGGGAGTCCGAGCGGGAGCAGATGAGCGCGGCCGAGCGGCACTTCGCCGGCGAGAGCGTCGAGGACTTCCAGGCAGACGAGTTCGTCAGCGAGCATCTCGGAGGCGGCGATCCCGACCCGGGCTCCGGCGGGGACGAGCCTCCGCGCAACTAGCCGCACGGGCTCGTCGTTCAGGGGATGCTGATCGCGAGCTTTTCCCGAACGTGCGTGGCGGCGAGCGCCTCCAGGGCCTCCGGGGCGCGGTCGGGCCCGAAGGTCTCGTGGATGTGCACCTGGAGGGTGCCGTCGTCGACCAGGTCGCCGAGCGACCCGCCACGATTCGCCATGCCGCCGAGCACGCACGGCCCGTTCCGCGGGATGCCGTCGAGTCAGTCGCTGGTGGCGAAGCGGGAATCGTGGTTCGCGGCGACGCGCAGGAGCGCATCGTGCAGACCGGCACGTTCCTCGGCGTCGAGCGGCTCGAGGAACTGATCCTCGATCTGCTTGACGATCGCCCGCATCTTCCCGATCTCCTTCTTGCCCGCCGGCGTCAGGCTGACCGTGTGCCGGCGGCGGTCGACCTGGTCGCGGCGCCGCTCGATCAGCCCTGCGTGCTCGAGCCCGTCCAGGACGCCGACGAGCTGGCCGCGGTCGAGCTTCAGCGTGTCGGCGATCGTCGCCTGCGTTTCCTTCGTGCCCTCGCCGAGCACGGCCAGCACGCTGTATTGGTAGAGACTGAAGCCCGCGCGCTCGAACGCCTCGATCGCGTTCAGCTTGATCGCGTAGCCGACGCGGGCGAGCAGGAACGGGGTGCACGCGCGCAGCTCCGCCGGCATCGCGTCGGGCTGCTTCGGCTCGGAGACCGGCACCGTCATCGGGGAATAAGCGTAGCGCGTGGCATCGTTGTTAGGCTTCATCGTGTATTGAACAAACGATTGGAGCCGCTAATGACCTCGCTCGATTCCCGGAAACGCTGGTTCGCCCTCGCGGTGGTGGTCGCCGCCCAGTTCATGGTCGTGCTGGACGTCGCGATCGTCAACGTCGCCCTGCCGTCGATCAAGACCGACCTCAACTTCAGCCAGGAGAGCCTGCAGTGGGTGATCACTGCCTACGCGATCTTCTTCGGCGGCGTGCTCCTGCTCGGCGGCCGGCTCGCCGACCTGCTGGGGCGCCGACGGCTCTTCGTTGCGGGCCTCGTTCTCTTCACCGTCAGCTCGCTGCTCGACGGGCTCGCCTGGTCGGAGGGCTCGCTGATCGCGTTCCGTTCGCTCCAGGGGCTCGGCGCGGCGATGCTGTCTCCGGCCGCCCTCTCGATCCTGACCACGACGTTCGCGGAGGGCCGCGAGCGCAACCTCGCGCTCGGCATCTGGGGCGCCGCATCGGGCAGCGGCGGCGCAGCCGGCGTGCTGCTCGGCGGCGCGCTGACCAGTGCCTTCAGCTGGTCCTGGATCTTCTTCATCAACGTCCCCGCCGGCCTGGCCGTTCTCGCCGCCGTTCCGTTCGTGCTGCATGAGAGCCGCGCCGACCTCGACCACCGGCACTTCGACACCGCCGGTGCTGCCTCCATCACGAGCGGGTTGATGCTGCTGGTCTACGCCATGACACGCGCGGCCCAGCACGGGTGGATCAACCCGGAGACGATCGGGCTGCTCGCGGCCTCGGCTGCACTGATCGTGTCGTTCGTGGTGATCGAGCTGCGCTCGAAGGCGCCGCTCCTGCCGCTGCGGATCTTCCGCCTCAGGACGCTGACCGCGTCGAACATCAGTGGGCTGCTGCTCGCCGCGGCGGTGTTCTCGCAGTTCTTCCTGCTCACGCTGTACATGCAGCAGGTGCTGCACTACTCGGCGCTCAAGACCGGCGTCGCGTACGTGGCGCTGACCCTCTCGATCATCGCCTTCTCGGGGATCGCGCAGGCGTTGACGACGCGTGTCGGCGTTCGTCCCGTGCTCACCGGCGGCCTCGCGTTGTCGGCGGGCGGGCTCGTGCTCTACGCGCAGCTGCCGGTCCAGGGCCACTACTTCTGGGATCTGTTCCCGGCGTTCATGCTGAGTGGGGTCGGCCTCGCGCTCGCGTTCGTCTCGATGTCGATCGGCGCGCTGACGGGCACCGACCAGTCCGACGCGGGCGTTGCGTCTGGCTTGATCAACACGAGCCAGCAGATCGGTGGAGCGATCGGCGTCGCCGCGGCCACGACGATCGCAACCACGTTCACCGCCCGCTACGTCGATGCCCATTCCGGAGCGTCCGAGCTGAGCGGCGCGGCGCTCACACACGGCTTCCAGGTCGCCTTCTACGCGCTCGCCGCGATCGCGGCAGCAGGCGCAGTGGTCGCGGCCGTGATGACGGAGTCGCGTGCCGTCACCGTCGCAGCCGAGGAGCCGGTCGAGGCCGAGCTCGTGCTGGAAGCGGCCTGAGCCGCACCTGCTCCGCCCTCGCTCGCGCCCGCTGATGGGCGCGGGCGAGGGCCGCTTCGGGCCGAGCCTTCGGCCTCAGCCCGCGATCGGGATCCAGCTCGGCGGCTGAGCCCAGATGTAGGCGGTCGACTGTGGGGCCGAGGTCACGGCCGGGACGACGCCCACCCAGGCAGGCGGTTGCGCCCAGACGTACTGCGTGGTCTGGATCGCTGCCGGGAACGCCGCCGCAGTCGCAGTCGCTGCGACGGCCATCGTGAGCACGAGTGCGCCGATCGCGACCAGGAGAACCCTGCGCAATGCACTCATCGCTGCTCCTTTCGTCCGTTTCAGCGTTCCGCAAGGGGCGACCGCGCGCATCCGCGGTCGCCACGATGGACGAAAGCCGCAGTTGCTCTCGCTGCGTGGATGGTCCGCGACCATCGGCGGGGGGTCGTCTGGACGATGGCCGCAAGAGCGCGGAGCCGGACGCGCCCATGATCAGATCTGCCCCGGCGGTTCAGCCCGGGCGGTTGGGCGTTCTAGGTTTCACAGACAGGTGGTGAGTTCGAATGCCGGGAACGACGGAGGGCGCTCCGCACGACGAGAGTGGGTTGGATGCCGACGGATGGCGGAACGATTGGTTCGCCGAGCAACTCGGCGACCGGTGGCAGACGTCAGGCGACGGGATCTACACCTACGTGCCCGATGAACCGCGTGGGAGCGACTACACGGCGATCAGTTCAAGCTTCGTCGTCAGACCGTTCCGGCCCGCCCACTGAACGGACGTCCTACGGATCGACGGCGACCGTGGCATGCGCGGAGCCGGCCGCCTTTGCGCTCACGAACACCGTCGCCTTGATCGGCGGTGAGGCTGCCGGGACGCGCCAGACGCAGGTCACCGTCCCTGCCGCGAACCGGCGCGCGAGCACGTGCAGCTTCCGGTCTCCGGCAGAGGCGCCGCAGCCTGTGCTGCCTTTTCGCAGCGGCTGCAGCGACGGGGTGAGCACCGCATGCGCGCGCAGCACGAGGCGGCCCGAGTGCTGGGTCACGTGCACCTTCTGGAGGACGATCTTGTTCTGCGCGGGCGGGGACGTCTTGGGTGCGCTCGAGCCGGAGTCGTCCGCCAGGCCGAAGTCCTGCGCCCACACCGTGACTCCTCCGGCGGTGACGGACGCGCCGGCGCCGGTGACGACGTACGCGGGGTTCTCGATGTTCGCGCGGTGGCCCGGCGACTGCAGCCACGCGGCGAGCACGGCGGCAGGCGTTGCAAAGCCGGCGGCGATGTTCTCGCCCCAGCCGCCTCGGTAGCCGCAGGCGGCGATGCGGTCGCCGGCGCTCCGCGCGACGGGCGGAGCCGGATCGTCGTGCGCCATGTAGCCGTAGGTCGCCATGTGGCGTGCTTTCCAGACGGCGGAGGCAGAGAGCGACGGCGACACCTTCAGCGCCCGTAGCCCGAGTGTCGCGCGGTGCTGGTTGACGAGCTGCACGACCTGGCCGGCGAACGCGGCGTTCGCCGGGCGGAAGGCGGCACCGGGGGTGCAGTCGCCGACCGTGGCGGCAGGCGAGCCGACCGGGACGAACGCAACGAGAGCCGCGGCACATGCCGCGAGCAGCACTGGGAGGGGCCGAGCCACGAGCGTGCGCACGGTACCAGCCGTGTGCCGGGGGCAGCGGCCGGTCGGGCCGCGCCCGGCTCTCTGAGCCAATGAATGCGCCTAACAGGTTCCAGCGGCTGGAGCGCCGCCGGGACCGCGCAGGTTTGCGGCTGTCCCGTCGACCACGCTCTCGATGCAGTAGCCCGCTCCGGTGCTCGTGATCGAAACGGTGGGACTGAGGCCCGCGTCGATCGTGCGTAGGTCGTCGGCCGTTGCCCCCTGATAACTGCCGTGGTCGTCGAAGTACGTCTGCATGGGCGCGGCCGCCTCGCTGACGTTTGCCTCGGCGACCTGAAGAGCAGCCGCCGCCGGAGTGCTCGTGACCACCTGCACGACAGCGTTGGATGCGCCACAGCCAGACGCGACAACGGTCACAAAGCAAGCCACGAGGATCAACGCGCGCATCACCACAGAGTGTCAGGCGTATCGGTGGTCGACCATCCCCGGAGTGGGGGAGGCAGTCTCTCACCGCTCGACCCACTGCCCGTGGACGGTCAGAGAAACGTCAGGGCGAGCTGGAGCACACTTCGACCGTGGCGATTCTTGTGGTCCGAAGCACACGTCCTTAAAGTGGATCTAAGGTCGGTCAGTCGCGTCGACTCGAGCTCCGGCTGCGCGCGCTCTACGTCACGCGGAGAAACGGCGCGCAGGTGGCGGCGCTTCGATTGCCGGACGGGTCGGAGGCCACGACGCAGAAGCGGAGTTGGCGGCTGTGCAGCCGCTCGGGCACGTGCCAGGTCACGTTGGCGTGGCGTGTCCCGATCTGAAACCGCATCTGGGTGGTGAGAGTTGCGACGAGCGCGCCGTTTTCGTACACGCGGACGCGGGCGCTGCTTCGGCCGCTGTCGTCGAAGACGTCGAAGCGCAAGCGCGCGGGTTTGCCCTGCTGCGCCGAAGCGGGATACGCCGTCACGAGCGGTGCTCTGATGTCGGTCGAGTCGAGTGCCGATGCGGCGGCGAGGTCGTGAACTGCCGTCGTCGCGCTCTGCGTGAGGCTGTCGGGGGTCGTGGCGTCGACACGCAGCGGGCGCAGGGCCGCCTCTTCGGATGCGGTCGAGCGGTCGCCGTCGTAGATCCCGAATCCGGCGGGCATCACGACGAGCAACGGGCCGACATACCAGTGCCCGAGCTCGATTCCCAGGAAGTGCGCGTAGTCGGCGGGATGGCCGAAGAGAGACGGGATCGAGCCGAGATCCGTCTCGTCGTAGATCACCGCGACCTTGATGCGGTTCCCGTGGGCATACACGCGGCCGACCGCCTGTTGCATCGCGAGCCGTGTGGATTGCGACGGCGCGTTGTACGGGAAGAAGACGCTCTGCTCGAGCAACATGTCGCTCGCCGGGTCGCCGTCGGCGAGCGAGACAGGAACCTGCAGCGCGACGATCGCGGCGACGGCGGCGAGCGCAAGGGCCCGCCGAACGCCGCCGCGACCGCGCCCCGTCACTTGCTGCAGCTCGACGGTTGTGGCTTGTCGATCCGCAGGCTGGTGGTCGGCGTACCGCCCGGGACGATGAACGTGACGATGTCGCTCGCAGCCGCGCTCGTCTCGTTCTTGACGATGAACGTGTTCGCACCCGTCTCCGTCCACGCCTGCCCTGGGCTATAGGTCTGCGATGAGCAGTCGGTGGCGTACTTGGTGAGCGTTCCCGTCAGCTGCGTCGAGACCAGGAAGCCGGGATGCGTGTGCCAGCCCGACGCCGCGCCCGGCGGGAAGTTCACCGTCTGGGTGACGACCTCGGGCGAGTGGAGCACGCCGATCGGCACGAGGCCGAACGCCGCCGACACCAGCGGATGCAGGTTGAGCCAGTCGCCGAGGCTCGTCACACCTGCTGCACGGCGCGCCATCAGGAACTCCGGCAGCTGGTCGGCGTTGTAGTGCTTCGTGCCCCAGGTCAGGCCGTTCGCCGTCACCGGTAGACCGGTGTTGAAGGCGACGTCGCCGTTCAACGTGCCGATCGACATGATGGTCGACTTCGTCCCGGTCGCCGGCGTTGCGAGCGCGACAGACGCGCAGATGGCTGCACCGGCCAGAGGAACGAGAATGAGAAGTCGTTTCACGATTGCCTCCGATCTCCGTCGAGGGATCGACTCGCGCGATCCCGCTGACGTCGACGCTAGAAGGCACGCGTCCGGGCTCCTACGGTGCTACCAGGCAAGACGCCGGGGTGGCCACCCCGCCGGATGTCGCGGGCCCAGCCCCCTCCGGGCAGCAGTCTCGAGCGGCCTACTATCCGCTGCGTGGATGGTTCGAAGCTGCCTGAGGCGAACACGCTCTCGACGGAGACGTTGATCCTCGTCCCGTTGCTGCCGCTCCACGAGGCCGAGCACGCGGCCGCGTCGGGCTCCGCCGCGGACGCGTTGCGGGACACGCGGGCGGCGGAGAGCCATTGGCAAACACACGGCTTCGGTCCGTGGGCGATCCGCGATGCGAGAGACGATCGTTTCGTCGGCGTCGCCGAGCTGCACTTTGCGGGCGAAGGCATCGAAGGAATCGCTCCGTCCGAGGTAGAGGCCGGCTGGTGGGTGACCGAAGATCGGCGCAACCAGGGCATCGCCACGGCGGCGATGCAAGCAGCGATCCGCGACCTCTGGCGGCGTCCCGGCGTCGACAGCATTGCCGCGTACATCGCGGGTGAGAACGAACCGTCGCGCCGCGTTGCCGAGAAGCTCGGATTCGTCGTCCGCGGCGAAGGCCGCGGCCGTTTCGGGGAGCCGATGACCGTGTACGAGCTTCGCCGCTCTGCCAGGGGATTGACCGGCGCGCGACGGCCGCGTTAACGTCCGCCGATGACGGAGATGTCTCCCGCGCTGATCGAGGCGGCCCTGTTCCCCGAGCTCGACTTGCCCGACCCGCCGCCGGGGCATCCGTTCCAGATTCGGAAGGGCGACGGCTACCAGATCGGCTTCACCACGGGCACCTCGTACGCCATGGTCTTCGTCCGTCGGCTTGCAGAGGAGACGCTCGCCTCGTGTGTTGCGGAGGTACGGGCGCTGCTCGGCTCCGAGGGCTTCGAGCGGGCGGCGTGGGTCGTCAGCGAGGCGGCCGAGCCGGCGGGACTCGCCGCCCGCCTGGAGGAGCTCGGGCTCGTGCCCTGGGAGCGGGAGGCCGAGGGGTTCGAACGGCGGTTCCGGAGCATGGCGCTCGCGGTCGAGCCGGCGCCTCCGGGACAGGGGGTGGTCGCTCGGCAGGTTGAGACGTTCGAGGAGTTCGTGGCCGCGGCCAAGGTGGCGCATGAGGCGTTCCACATGTCGGAGCAGGATCGGGAGGTGTTCCGGGAGCGTCAGGCCGAGTACTGGCAGTGGCAGCAGCGCTACGAGGATTTCAAGACGTTCGCCGCCTACGTCGACGGCGAGATCGTCGGCAACGCCAGCGCCATCTTCGGAGCCCATGCGGCGTTCATGGTCGGCGGGTCGGTGCGCGTCGATCGGCGCGGGCGAGGCGCGTACCGGGCGCTCGTGCGCGCCCGCTGGGACGCGGCGGTCGAGCGTGGCACGCCGGCGCTGACCGTGGCGGCTGGGTCGATGTCCGGACCGGTCCTCGATCGGCTCGGCTTTGCAACCGTCGGCCAGGGCGACGTCCTGTCCGATCGTTTCTCGTGACCCGAGTCTGCGCCGGGAGTGTGTGAGCCGGGTGCCGCGCGTATCTCTCTTCAGCTGCGACGGAGGCGGTACATGCGGAGCCGGCCGAGGTCCTTCGCTGCGGGTATGTGGCCGACGTAATCGCACGCATAGGGACTGCTCGCGAGCACCAGCGCCGCGGCGAACGGCTCGGTGACATAGACGCTGCCGGGCGGCGTGACCGACAAGATCTCGGACGTCGTCTTCAGCCCCGACGGCAAGCTGCTCGTGACCGCGAGCCGCGACGGCACCGCCCGCGTGTGGGACCCGAAGACCGGCCGGCTCCTGCGCACGCTCGACAGCCAGGCCCCCTTGCTCGGGTCCGCCTTCAGCCCCGACGGCCGCACGATCGCGACCATGGACACGAACGGCATCGACGAGACCAGCACCCCGTTGGTGCCGGGAGTTCTTAGCTCGCCCTGGGGCGAACAACCAGGAGGCCCGTCGGCCGACGGGCCGGGGAGGCCCCCGGCCGGTGGTGAGAGATAGCGGACTGCCGGTTCTTCCCGCGCGGCCCCCGCCAAATCGCGGACTATCCGTCGAGCGGCTCGACGATGAGAAACCCGACGCGCTCGTCGTCGGCGAACTCTTCGACCCGTCCAGTCGGTACGACGGCGCGGACGCGCATGCGCTCGCCTTTGGCTGTCCTCAGCTCGTCGCCTGCGCAGGCCGGCTGAGCGACCTCAACCGTGCCGACGTCAGATCCGTCCCACCGCCGCAGGGTGTATCGGAGCCGCATCCGAAGTCTGGGAGTATCGCGGGGCGGTCGGATAGCTGCGCCCGGTGCGCCTCGTGTCTACCCGTTCCAGCCTCAGCTGCCGCTCTTGCCGGGGAGCAGGAGGTGGCCGTCGACGATCGCCTCGGCGATGGCGACGAGTTTTTGTCGTCGTTTGCGTGAGTGGTCGCGGAGGAGCTCGAAGGCGCCGAGCTCGTCGATCGAGTGGCGTTCCATCAGGATCCCTTTTGCTCGTTCGATCGTGGCGCGGCGGGCGAACGCTCCTTCCAGCTCCTGGTACTCGGCGAAGCGGCGCAGGACGATCTCGATCGAGTTCTGCCACTCCAACGGTTCGCCGTCGGTGATGTGGGCGAAGACGCCGCGTTTGGCGGCTTCGACGACGAACTCCGGGATCCGGGGCGTGCAGGAGCACGACGACCGGGCAGCTGGCCTCGTGGACGATTTCTTCGATCAGACGGAGCGCGTGGGCGGAGCTGTCGCCGAGCCCGACGAGCGCGACGTCGGGCTGTTCGCGGGCGGTGAAGGCGCCGACTTCTGAGACGACGATCTGGGGTGCGATGACTTCGTGGCCGAGGTCGGCGACGATCGTCGCGACGTCGGCGAGCCGGTCTTGGCGCTCGTTCGCGACCAGGACGCGCAGCCGTTTGGTCACTTCGGTCTCCGTGTGCGCATGCGGAAGGTGGTCGAGGTTGCGAGCCCGAGCAGCCACCCGGCCACGGCAGCCGCGAGGATGATCCAGACAAGTGATGCGTGGGTCGAGCCGAACGCCCAGCTCAGCTTCACGCTGCGCGTATTTGCCGAGATCAGAACGATCAGGACGGCGAGCAGCGCGACAAATGCGACCGCTCCCGTGTACAGGCGGACGCGGCGCACGTGGCGGGCAGTGCGTTGCCCGCGAGGCTCGGCAGAGGAGGCCGGAGCGCTGTCTGCGGGCCGCTCCCGTGCCGTCTGAGCCGTTTTCGTGTCGGTCGTCACGGGTGGAGGTCGAGCATCGGCTGCGTATTCGCGTGTTCGATGATGAAGAACCGGTCGGCCGCTGCGACGACGACGTCCTGGCCCTGATGGCCCGGGAAGACAACGAAGCCGCCGCGTGCTCGACGGTCATCCAACGCCTGGGCCGGGACGGCGGAACGGCAGCCCGACTGGTCGCACTCACAGCGGAGATCTCCACGCCCGTGCTCGCGGTTTGCGGCTCGGCGTGCCTGACCCAGCCCGGCGTTGCCGCGCGGCGGTTGCCGTTTCGGCCGTGCTCCGAGCCTCACGGTGCGCTGCTCAACCTGTTGCATTCTGGAGCCTCCTCCAAGCGACATCTGCCGGCTGTGAGAACCGACGGGGCGGCGTACTGCCGACCGAATGCTGGGGTCTGGCGCGTCATCCAGCCGAGGAGTAGGGCCGAATGCACCCGAAACGTTATCAAGATGTGAGCTCTCCGAACGCGGCTCAGCAGCCACCCCTCTCTTCCGATGCGCCAGATCCGGCATGAGAGTACGCTTCTGTGTGCTTGGCCCCAGCCATTCGGCCGAGCATCAGCCTGACCCCAGCTTTCGGTCGGCAGTACGCCGTCCCGCCGGCCACGCCGGCATTTCCACTGCTGGAGGTAGGCGCTATGTCTCGTTCGATCAACAAACGCTGGGCGCTGTTTGCAGGGCTCGTCGGCATCGGAACACTGCTTGCGCTCACGGTCGGCCTCGGGGTCTTTGCCCGTGCGGGAGCGGCCGCGAGCTCGGCGGCGCCGACGAACACCGACCCGCCGACGATCAGCGGCACCCCGCAGGAGGGGCAGAAGCTGGTCGGCCACCGCGGCCAATGGACCGGCAATCCGAGCGACTACAACGACTACTGGGTGCGCTGCAACAAGAACGGCGGCAGCTGCGCGAACATCAGCGGCGCCACCGACCGAAACGGGCTGCTGCTGACGAACGTTGACGTCGGCAAGACGATCCGTTTCAAGGTGCGGGCCCAGAACGCCGACGGCAACACCTTCGCCTCGTCGGTGCCGACAGCCGTGGTCACCGCGGCGACAAAGCCGCCGCCTGTTCCGGTGACCGGCTGCCCGAGCGGCACCGGCCTCATCCAGGTGGCCAACCTGAGCTCGCCGGCGCGGCTGCTGATCGACCAGCAGCAGACCAGTCCGTCAGTGGTCAACCGCGGGAGCAGGCAGCTGATCGTCCGCTACCACGTCTCCGCCTGCAAAGGCAGGTCGGTGCAGGGAGCGCTGGTCTACGCGACCGCCGTCCCGTTCAACCAGCTCTCGATCCCGCCGGAGCAGACAACCGGCAGCGACGGCTGGGCGGAGCTCAACTTCCAGATGCAAGCCGGCTTCCCGGTCAGCTCGAACCAGCAGCTGATCGCGATCTTCACCCGCGCTCGCAAGTCCGGAGAAGACCTCCTCGGCGGCATCTCCACCCGCCGCCTCTTCTCCGTCCAGGTCAACCTCAACGGCTAACGACACCACACCGCCCCGGGGGTCGCTCGATTGCGGCCCCCGGATCCCATTCGTCTTCGTTTGGTGAGGTAGCCGGTCGGCCGGCTCCTGGGAATTTGGGTCCGGCCCAGGCCCGTAAGGAGTACGGTGTTGTGAATCTGCATTTTCGTCGGGCAGGCGAGGGGGTTGGCTCCATGCAGAAAGCATTGTTGGTGCCTGTGATGGTGATGGCTCTGCTGCTCGCAACCGTCGCGGGCGCGGTAGCGCCGAGCGCGTCGTCCTCGGCCACACGAGCGGCGAAGGTGACGATCACGACCAGGAGGGTCCCCAAGCTTGGCGTTGTGCTCGTCGACGGCCAGGGCCGGACGCTGTACATGTTCGCTCCCGACAAGCGGGCGCGCGTGACCTGCAAAGGGACATGCGCGGCGGTCTGGCCGCCGGTGAAGCTGGCGAAGGGCCAGAAGCTCGCCGCGGCCGGCGGGGTGAAGCGCTCGCTGCTCGGGAGTGACCCGAACCCAGCGGGCGGACGCGTCGTCACCTACAACAAGTGGCCGCTTTACACCTACGTGGCCGACACGAGGCCGGGGCAGGCAACCGGACAAGCCCTCAACCTGAACGGCGGCCTGTGGTACGTGCTTGCGGCCTCCGGCAAGGTGATCCGAACGAAGCTGTCTGGGTCGGGTTAGCGGGGCGGCGCGCTTGGCTCGGGGCAGTGCCGCCCGACTCGGCCGGCTGAGCGGCGACCGTTAGCCTTCCGTGCATGCGTCGCTTGCTTCTTGGCGCTGCCCTGATTCTGTCCGGCAAGCGCGCCTATCGCTTCTACGCGAGCGGTGGTGTCACGATCGACAGCGGTCTCGGACGGCGTGTTCGCGAACTCGGCCCCGTGACCTGGGAGATCGCAGCCGAGCGCGAAACCGTCTTCGATGTGATCGCAGGCCCGTACCTGGGGAAGACGCCGCAGTCGATGAAGGATCACCTTGACGTTTGGGAACGCGGCACGGACATGGTCCTCGCGGCCCATTACACGAACGTCAAGTGCGGAGTCACGACCACGGTCGAGACCGTCCAGTTCGAGCGACCCGAGCGCATCAACTTCCGGCTCGTACGGGGGCCGGTTCCCCACGTCCGCGAGTCCTTCGTCCTCGAGGCCACCGGAGGAGGCTCAACACTGACCTGGGAAGGCGAATTGGGAACTGACTTCGGAGCACTCGGCGCGCGCTGGGGCAACGTCGTGGCGCGCTCGTGGGAAAAGGCGGTTCGCTCGTCCATGAACGCCATCATCACCGAGGCTGAGCGCCGGTCCCGGCCCGATGCCTAAGCCGCCATCCCGGCCGGCGCTCGTCACTCGCGCGATCGAAGACACCCGCCCCTTTCTCGCCGAGGAGTTGATGGGACGAGCGTTCGGGGCACCTCACTTTTGGTTGGAAGTGAGCGCGCGTAGGTCGTGCCGAGGTCGACCCACTGTTCGAGCTGTTGTGTGTCGTGCAGGTGCTCCGACCGTAGTAGCCGCGGCTCAGGTGGCGGAATCCGGCGGCGTAGCGATCGCGGCGAACCGCGCGAGGCTCGCGGCCGGCCACAGCGCTTGCATGTCGTAGTACACGTCGAACGCCGGCACCGATTCCGGGATTGCGATCCAGCCCAGCTTCGACTTCGCGAAGATGTGGACGTCGGGCGTGACCGCCGACGGCCGGTCGAGCGTTCCCGCGCGCACGTACCGCAGCTCGGGCCGTCCGTACTCGCTGAAGACGGCGACCTGGCAGTCCGGACAGCGGAAGATCCGCTGTGCGCTGCCGTCGTCACGCGGCACGTCGACCGGCCCGGGAACACCGGCGAGCATCTCCACCCGGTCTGCCTCGATCAGGATGTTGATCACGAAGGCACTTCCGGTCTGCCGTTGGCAGTTCAGACAATGACAGCAATGAACGAAGAGCGGATCGGAGCCTAGCCGGTAACGCACCGATCCGCATGAGCAGCCACCTTCAAGAAGCTCGCTCACGATCTCCCTCCTCGAGCACGATGGGCTGGAGCCCAGACGGTACCGCCTGCTTCCCGGGCGCCACCCGAACAGAGGCCGATCTGCTCTTCCGATCGAAGGCCGTTCACGCGAGGTGAACTCACGCTCGTGATGTCGTAGCGCGCGCTGCCGTCCGCTTCCTCGCCGGCACCGGCTGAACGAGCGCACGGAAGATCGTCGCGGTGACGACGGCAGCGACGGCAGCGACATAGATGTCGATCGCCCACGGGCGCCCGCTGTCCGAGCCGGCGAGAAGCCCGTGCGCGGTGAACGCTGCGAACAGCCCGTAGGTGACCCAGTGCAGTCGTCGCCAGTTCGCGACGCCGATGCGCTTGCGCATTGAGAAGGATGCGTAGACCAAGACCATCAGCTCGGCGCCGGCGACCCCGACGCCGGTCCATACCGGCCGGTACGGAACGTAGCCGGGGGCGAACAGCCCGTACCAGCGCAGGTGCAGCGTCGGATCGAGGAGAAGGGCGGCGCCGTGCACGGTGGTTGCGATCAATGCCATCAGCGCAAGCATGCGGTGCGTCTCTGTGACCGCTTTGGGCCGCAGCAGCGTCCCGAGCGGACGCGACTTCAGCACGAGGCCCGCGAGCACCGAGCAGGTTACGACCACGTACGCCGTCAGGCCGCTCGCTCGTGCTGCGATCCAGAACGATGGATCGCTCTTCACGACAGTCCTCCGGCGAGCGTCCAGCGGTCGCCGTCACCAACGAACACGCTTTGGATCCGGCGCGCGTCGGCCTCGTGCACGCCGTCGGCGTAACCCGCCAGGAACAGGCGCTTGGTCTCGATCTCGGCTGCAACAGCGGTGTGCGAGACGGTGGTCACCCGCAGGACGTCTGTCGTAGCGGGCAGGCCTGTCCCCGGATCGATCAGGTGGTGTGCCTCGGCGCCGTTGCGCCGCCACCGGCGAAGGTCGCGCCCAGACGTTGCCATACCACCATAGGGCAGTTCGAGCGTGATCGTGCCCGCCGGTGTGAGGACGCCGATCGGCCAGGGCTTGCCGTCCAGTGAACCTCGTACGGCAAGGTCGCCGCCGGCGTTGACGAGGCACGAGCAGCCACCGGCGAGGAGGTCGCACGCACGATCGACGGCGTACCCTTTCGCGATCCCACCGAGATCCAGACGGACACCAGGCGCGAGGTCGATCGTTCCGGCGTCGAGGCTCACCTCGACGGCACCGCGGCAGCGCGGCGCAGGGCCCGCACTGTCGACGCGCTCGGCCGGGAGGTCGTGGAACGTCCGGTCGTAGCCTGCCGCGACGAGCGCATCGTGCACCGTCGGGTCGAACGAGCCGTTCGTATCGGCGCGCGCCTCGACGGCGCGAGCGACCACCTCGAGCAGTTCGGGCGACGCGGCGATGTGGCCGTCTCGATTCAAGGCGGTCAGCTCGGAGTCCGCGCGAAAGCGGGAGAAGATCGCGTCGAGACGGCGGAACTCGGCCTCGACCGTCTTTGCGGCGTCGTTGGCGTTGGCACTGGAGCCGACGAGGATGACCTCAACGCGGACGCCCATGCACGAAAACGCGCGATACGTCGTTCCACGGGCGCGCTCCTCGATCAGTGCGCTCAATGTGCCGTCCCGGAGCTCGAACTGGTCGTGACCGGTGCAGCCGACGTCACCTGCACCGGCGGTGGAGGAGGCGCTGCGGGCGCGGAAGTGGGCGCCGGAGCAACCGCGGCCGCCGGGGACGGAGAGGCCGCCCGCACCGGGGCCGCGGTGATCGTGGGCGAGGCCGAGACGGCGACGTTCGATGAACCGGCGGCCGGCCGCGCAGCCCGGCCCTTTGCTGCATCGGCCGCGGCGGCCTGAACAGCCGCGATACGGGCTGCAGCCGCGCGAGCTGCCCGCAGCTCGGAGGCGTGCTTTGCGCGAACGCTCGCGATCTCACGGCGCCGGGCGACAAGGGCGCGCTCGTACACCGTCCAGCGCCGCTTCACGGTCTTGCCGACCAGGATCGCGCGGCGCTGCAGTCGGTCCCGCTTCGCAGCCAGCGCGGTCAGCGCCGGATCGGGCTCGGCGCTCCGTTTGGGCGCCCACGGGTTGCGTGCGATGACAATCCAAAGCAGGCCAAACAGGATCACCGTGGCGGCGACCGCCGCGAGGCGCGAGAGGGTGCGGCCCATCGTCAGCCGTCGTGCGACCAGGAGCCTGTCGGGCCGCCGCTCCCGTCATCGCCTTCGCCGTCCGGCGAGCCGTCGTCGGAGTGGTCGCCGCCCGACGCCGTGCTGCGCGAGTCGTCGGTTTCCCCATTTGGCGAAACGGTGGCGGTGGTCGTCGTCGTCGTCGGAGTGCTCACGGCCGGCCGCGGGGGCGGCGTGGCCGTCGCGGCAGTATGCGTCGCCACCGTCACGCGCGAGGACGGCTGATCGATCAGCACGGTCTCCGAGGCGGACGGGGTCGTGATCGGAGCGGGCGGAACAACGAACTTCGGCACCTTCGGGATGACGACAGGCTTGTAGTGCGGCACGCCCGGCAGCCGCGGCGGGCGCTGCGCGAGAGCACCATCGAGCTTCGCCGCGTAGCGGTTCAGCTTCGCGTCGCGCGCGGCGACGACTGAGCGCGCGACGCGCGCCTGTTGGGACGGCTGCAGGCCGAGATGCGCTCGTGTCAGACCCGAGTAGGCCCCAACGGCAACGGCTCCGCCGGCCAGCAGTGAGATCGCCAGCCCTGAAGTGCGCGTCATCGGCTCACCCCGTAGGTCAGTCGGCAGGCGCGATCCGTCCGGGGATCCCCCGATCGAGTGATGTCCTAACTTGCCCGCGGCGGCGCCGTGGGAAATTCGTTAGTCGAGACGCGGGCTTTCTTGTCGCTGGCCGGGCTCGTGATAGCGGTCTGTGTGATGCGCAAACGGAGTCAACTCGAAGAGCGCATACACCGCGATTGCGAGGATCACGAACACGAAGGTCATCGTGATGATGGTCCCGAACATGCCTCCTCCTTCCGGTCCTCGCAACTCTCCTTGCAAACGCGGTTGCATCAATCGGCACAAACGCTGACTCGTCGTCAGCAAAAGCACTGAGCTCCGAGGGCGTAGGGCCTACCCTGGATGGGTGGGGCTGCTCGGGCACATCCGTTCTCACCGCGTCTGGGCTCTTGTTGGGGCGCTCCTCGTGTGCGGGTTCACTCTGGTTGCCGGCATGTTCGCCGTCGCCGCGGCATCGGCGCCGGCGGTGCGCGATCTGCCCGCACGCGTGGCGAGCTACGAACGTGCGCACCAGGTCGCCGCGGTGCCCCTGGCGAGGATCGCGCCCGCCGCGCGCGAAGCGATCGTTGCAACCGAGGACGAGCGTTTCTACCAGCATGGCGGCGTCGATTTGATCGCGCTGGCTCGCGCGGTTCCGTTCGATCTTTCTCACCTGTCGCTTGCAGAGGGAGCGAGCACGATCCCGGAGCAACTGGCGAAGACGATCTATCTCGCGGGGGGCGATCGCTCCCCGCTGAGGAAGACCGAGGATGTCGTCCTCGGCTACCGGCTCGGTCATTCCTACAGTCACGAGCAGCTCCTCGCGGCCTACCTGAACACCGTCTACTTCGGTGATGGCCAGTATGGGATCGAGAACGCGAGCCGCCACTACTTCGGCCGCGACGCGCAAGACCTGACGCTCGATCAGTCGAGCCTTCTGATGGGCCTCGTACAGGCGCCATCGCTCTACGACCCGCGGATCGACCCCGCAGCAGCACGAGCGCGTCAGACGGAGGTCTTGCAATCGATGGTGCGAAACGGCTACATCACAGCATCCGAGGCGAGTGTCGCGGTCGCGCGGCCTCTTCGGCTCTCGACCGGCGGGAGTGTTCCGCCACTCCATTTGGGTGTCGAGCGCTTCGCCGTGCCGGCGCCGTTTGACCCGGTGGAACTCGGGGCGGCGATCGGACTGTTCGTTCTCGCCCTCATGGTCGTCGCTCTCGGGCACCTCCTGCCGCGCAGCTTTCTTCCTCAGCGCGTTGCTCGTGGCGCGTGGTTCCTGCTGCTCTTGATCGCGGCACTCACCGCCGCGCACTCCGTTCAGGTGCTCTAGCCGCGGAACCGATCGTCACGCTCAGGTCGGAATAACGAGGCACGTCGTCCTCCGTACGCAGAGGACAGGAGGACGACGTGCCGGCGCTCGACCTGCTCAAGTCCGCTGGTCAGCGAACGGTCAACGTCCCCGACATGCCCTTCGTCTCGTCCTTGCCGACGGACGAGTAGAAGTGGTAGACGCCCTTCTTCAGGGTGAAGATGGTCGCCGTCGAGGTCTTCCCGATCGTCAGTGTCGCTCCATACTCGAGTTCGCCGAATTCGAGGCTGACGTTGTGTTTCTGCGTCGAGTGGTTGGTGAACACCAGGAGGAACTCCGTGCCTGCTGGTGCTGTGAGGTTCTTCGTGTCGAAGGCAGAGCCCGAACTCTTTGCGGAGATCAGCACCCGCTGCGGACCGGCCGCCCGGTGGGCAGATGACGTCGCCGTGACCGTTCCAGCGACTGCGACCGCGGCGACCAGCACCGGCAGAACAAAAAACCTTCTCATCAGTCTTCCTTTGTCGATTTCAGGACGCGCGCAGTGTCGTCTCGGCGAATGAAGCGTCGATGAGCCGGCAGCTCGAGGTCTCGGAGCTCCACGCGACCATCGTCGGGTCGAGCGGTTCTGTCCGCCGGCCCGCGACGCTCGGGTCATCGTCGTCGGGCGATCGGCATCAGTCGATGGCGGGAACGAGGATGAATTCGAACGCAGGGCCTGCCTCCTCCGGTCACCACGGGGCCGCAGTCCGAATGCGGCAGCGGCGTGAACCGCGCTGCGGTGGCGGGCGCTCTCGAGGCTCCACCGGCAACCGTCACCCAGACGAGCCCGTCGCCGGCGGCGATGCCTGTCACGTCGCGGCCCACGAGGATCCTCGTCGTACGATTCGTCCTCGGGTTGATCCGGGTCACCGTGCCGTCCCCTTCGTCCAGCACCCAGATGCCGCCGCTCCCGGTGGTGATCGCCGTCCACGCGAATCGATCCGTGGTTGCCCCTGCGGTCCGGCCGTTCTCACCGGCCGATCACCCGGCCGGAATCAGTCAGGGACGGCGGGGCTGCCCGGCTCCCACGCAGCCGCCTCCACGTGCACGGCGACGCGGTCGAGCCACGGCTGTGCGCCGAGCTCCTCGAAGATCTGTCGTGCTTCGGCGAGCAGTGGCGCGCCTTCGTCTCCACGGCCGTTCTCGGTGAGAAGCTCTCCGTGCTCGAGCAACGTGACGGCGAGATAGAAGCGAAGTGCCAGCTCGCGGAACCCTGCCGCTGCGGTGATGAACTCGCGCTCGTCCGCTGCGAGCTTCCCGCGGAAGCGGTGCGCGTGCGCTGCAAGGAGCGGCGGCCGCTCGCCCGGTCGTAGCTCGTCGACGCGCGCGAGCAGTTCCCGAACCTTTTCGTGCTCGCCGAGTGTGAACGCTGCCTCGAGCGCCTCGACGACGCTGAGCTTGACGGTGAGGTAGGTGACTCCGAGCAGCCCGTGCACTTCGACTCCGCGCTCGGCGGCCTCGAGCGCATCTCGCGGTCTGCCCTCGGCCCTGAGAAGCTGCGCTTCCGCGAGGAGATAGCCGCTGCGCTGCTGGATGTCTTCCTCGCCGGCGCCGAGAGCCGCCTGGTCGTCGAGCCACGCGCGGGCCGCTACGAGATCGCCCCGCCCACAGAAGATCTCCATGGCCGGCGAGCTGAGCAACGCATCGATGTCGTTGCCTCCGAGCGACTCGAATTCGTCCAGGCGTTCGAGCGCTTCGTTCCAGCGCCCGAGCACTGCCAGGCCGCTGATCGGGCCGCCCACGAAGAGCACCTCCCAGAGGCGATCGCCGATCCGGCGTGCGAGCTCGAGCGCACGATCGCTCAGTTCCACAGCTTCCGAGTAGCGGTCGGAGGATTCGAGAGTCACGGCGAGGTTGTTGAACGCCCGCAGCGCGGCGGCGTGAAAGTCGCCGGCGAGGGCACGCTCGAGGGCGCCTTCGAGCAGGATTCGGCCTTCCTCCAACCGGTTCTGGTACGTGTAGAAGATCGACTTGCTGGTGAGCGCCTGTGCGAACACCTCCGGAAGGCACAGTGCCTCAGCCAGCTCCAGGGCCACCTCGAGCCGAGGCGCAGCGAGCTCATATTGGCGGTTGAGGACGAGAAAGCGACCGAGCTGCGCGGCCACTT
This sequence comes from uncultured Thermoleophilia bacterium, assembly GCA_963722065.1. Taxonomy (GTDB): domain Bacteria; phylum Actinomycetota; class Thermoleophilia; order Gaiellales; family Gaiellaceae; genus PALSA-600. The sequence goes on from CAVRMI010000033.1 coordinate 375,284, forward strand.
CGGCGACGACCTCGTCGGCTCTGACGCCTTCGAGCGCCTCGAGCGTCGACTCCAGGCGGGCGACGGCTGCCGGTGGGTGCCCGTCACGGTAGTCGAGCTCCGCGAGCGCCGACGAGACGCGCGCTGCACGCTGTGGAAGGCCGTTCTCCTCGAAGACAGCGCCTGCGTTCTCGAGGAGCGCCCTCGCCTCGGCGGTACGCGCTCCGCGCCAAGCCATCCGGCCTGCCTGCTCGTGCAAGCCCGCCTTCGTCACGACATCGTCTTCCAATTCCGCCGCCTGCGAGAAGTACCGCTGCGCTTCCTCGTTCGCGCCGAGCGACGCCGCACGCTCGCCGGCCCGCGCGAGCCGTTCGCCGGCCTTCGCTCGGATTGCCGGCGCGTCGTCTGCGTCCGGGACGGCCTGGTAGGCGGCGAGGTAGTGGGAGGCAACGACCTCGACCACCTCCTGGTCGCCCCAACCCTGTTCGAGTTGAGCCGCAGCCGCGAGGTGGCGTGCCTTGCGATCCGTCCGAGCGAGCGTCTCGTAGGCAACCTTGCGCAAGAGGTCCTGGAGGAACCCGTACTGGCCGTGCTCGGGCGAGCGTGGGTCGTTCTGGACCCCGAGCACTTCCTTTCGCGCGAGCGACGCAAGCAGCGGCTCGAGTGCGGCTTCCGGAAGTCCTGCAAGGGCTGCCAGCGTTCGCTTGGTGAAGGTCTTGCCGAGCACCGCCGCGTCCTGGACCAGGCGGCGTTCCTCGCCCGGCAGTCCGTCGAGACGGGCGGCGATCAATGCCTGCAGCGTCTCGGGAACCGCGAGCGACTCGATCGTTCCGGTCGGGCGGTAGATCGAGCCCTCCTGGACGAGCGCTCCACGATCGAGCAGCATCCGCACCGTCTCGACCGCATAGAGCGGGATCCCCTCCGCCCGCCCGAGAATCTGCGCGCGCAAGGCCGGAGGCAGGCCCGGAACGAGGCCCGAAAGAACCTCGTCCATCGCCTGTTCCGACAAGGGCTCGAGGTAGATCGACGTGAAGTTCCTGTGTCCGGCACCCCAGGTGGGCCGGCGCTCGAGCAGCTCCGGCCGAGCGAGCGTCAAGACATAGATCGGGGAGTTACGCGACCGTTCGAGCAGGTACTCGATGAAGTCGAGCAGCGACTGGTCGGCCCACTGCATGTCCTCGAACACGAGCACCGCCGGGTAGACGTCCGCCAGCCGCTCGATGAACAGGCGCCACGCCGCGAAGAGGTCATCTCGCTCGTAGCGGCCTTCCTCGAGCGCAAGCAGGTGCGCGAGACGCGGCTCGACGAATCGCCGCTCGTCCAGGTCGGGGAAGTGTTCCTCAACGACGGCGGCGAGCTTGGCGACCGCGGACGCCGGTTCCTCGTCCTCGGTGATCCGCGCACGCATCCTGACCATGTCGGCGAGCGCCCAGTAGGTGACTCCCTCGCCGTAGGAGAGGCATCGTCCGCGGTGCCAGTACGTGATCTGAGCGATCCCGTCGAAGTACTTGTAGAACTCCCACGCCAGCCTCGACTTGCCGATCCCGGCGACGCCGGTGATCGAGATCAGGTGCGCCTTGCCCTCGTCCGCGCAGACATGGAAGAGATCCTTGATCTGACGCAGCTCACGGTCGCGGCCCACGAACGGTGCCTCGAGACCCGACGACTTGAGCGACCCGCGCGCCCCCGACACGACCCGCAGCGCCTGGTAGAGGGGGACGAGACCGATCTTGCCCTTCAGCTCGTGACTGCCGGCGTCGGCGTACGCGACCGTGTCGTCGGTTGCACGCTTGGTCGACTCGCCGACCAGGATGGTGCCCGGCTCGGCGGCCGACTGCACGCGCGACGCGGTGTTCACGAGGTCACCGGCGACCATCCCCTCGCCGGTCGCGCCCAGCGTGACTGTGGCCTCGCCGGTCATGACGCCGGCGCGAGCGCGTAGCTCCGGCATCCCGACCTCGTCGCCGAGCGCCGACACCGCCGTCACGAGATCGAGGGCTGCACGCACGGCCCGTTCTGCGTCTTCCTCAGTTGCGACCGGGGTGCCCCAGACCGCCATCACGGCGTCGCCGATGAACTTCTCGACCGTCCCGCCATAGAGCTCGATCAACCGACGGCAGACGTCGAAGTAGCGTGAGAGAAGTTCCCGAACCTCGTCCGAATCCCGTGACTCGGACAGCGCCGTGAACCCGACCAGGTCGGCGAACAGCACTGAGACAAGGCGCCGCTCCGCCACCGGCACCGGCACAACGGCGGGCGAACCGTCAGTCGGAGACTGGCCGGCGCCCACGACCGGCAGGCCGCACTCGGCACAGAACTTCGCCCCGGCGGCCAGTTGCGCACCGCACGAGTGACAGGCCCGGCTGAGCGGAGTCCCGCACTCGACGCAGAACTTCGCTCCCGCGACGTTCTCCGTGGCGCAACCCGCGCAGATCATCCGCTCTCCCGCTCCATGTCACTGACTGTAAGCCAAGAGCTGGGCGACGTGAAGCTGAGGCGCCGATGGGCCGCCGAGGTGGATCAGCAGGCTCCAGCCGTATTGGTCACATCGCTGCGCCTACGCGCCCTGCTGCCGCGGCGAGCTCCTCGTCGGGCACGTTCGGGAGGACGTCCTCCCAGACCGGGAGGGCCATCCCCGCCGCCTCGATCATGCCGAGCGGTCGCGGCAGGAACCAGACGTGGAAGTGCGCGCCGCCGTCGCCCCAGCGGTAGAGGTGGACGCGCGCGACGTCGCCGAGAGCGAGGATCGCGCGCTCGACCTTCGCCACGACTCGCCCGAAGTCGGCCTGCAGTTCCTCCGGGAGGTCGGAGAAGGAGTCGACATGGACGCGGCTCGCGAGCCAGACCGCGCCAGGCAGGCTGCCGCCGACGGGCGGATGCAGCGTCCAGTTGTCGTCCGACCAGACCGCCGGCGTCGTCTTTCCGCCGCAGATTGCGCAGGGCGGCCCTCCCTGCTCGCCGCGGCGCGGCGGCTCGGGGATCTGGCGTGGGCCGGGCTCGCGGGGCACGAGCGGCGCCTGGTAGGGGAGTGCCATGCTGCTCATTCGCAGCTCCTTTCTTCGGGCGACTTGTGGGCGGTGAAGAGGAGCCCGTCGCCGGCCGAGACCATGACGCGGCCGAACCCGGCCGCCTGCAGGAAGACGAGCAGGCGCGCGGGATCGATCGGGTTGTACGTGTCCCCCTCATGGAACTCGTGCAGTCCTTGGCTCGCGAGGCTGTCGGCGCCGACGAGCACGCCGCCGGGTCGCAGAACGCGGTACGTCTCGCGGAGGATCGTGAACTGGTCCTGCGCGGTCGGGACGTGGTGGAGCATCGTGAAGCAGCCGACCGAGTCGAACGACGCGTCGGGGAAGGGCGAACGTGCCGCGTCGCCGACCTGGACCGTCACGTTGGTGCCGGCGAACTCGTCCGCGAGATGCGTGGCGGCGTCGGGCTCGAGCTCGAGCGCGATGAGCCGTTGCACGCGGTGTCGGAGCCAGCGGGTGGTGGCGCCCGGGCCGGGCCCGATCTCGAGCATCTCCTCCCCGAGGTCCACACCGGCCGTGACGGGCTCGAGCACCTCCGACTCCATGAACTCGGCCCACTCGGGCGTGCTGCAGAGGGCGTGGTTCTCGTTCATGGGGCCGACGCTAGCGATGCCGGTCTCTTTCCGAAAGGGAGTATGATGCCAAGTTATGTCGATGAACGGACAAGCTGCTCCGGCGGGGATCGTCTGTACCTACCCGATGCCGGTAGGGACGCTGTTCGAGTGGCATGCCCACGTCGACCACCAGATCGCCTGGTCACCGGAAGGGGTGCTCGTCGTGGTCATCGAGGGCGGCGGCAGCTATGTCCTACCGCCGTCGCGCGCGCTCTGGATCCCGGCAGGCACGGTGCACGAGACGCGCGCATCGGGGGTCGCCGTCCTCCGCTCCGTCTACCTCGAGCCGCGTCGCTGCGCAATCGACTGGACGGCGCCGACACCGGTCGCTGTGAGCCCGCTCCTCGGGGAGCTCATCCACCACCTCGACGACCGCGGGCTCGGCGCGGACGAGCGCAGCCGCGCCGAGGCGATGCTCTTCGATCTACTGCTCCCGCTTCGGATCGCGACGATCGACGTCCGGCCGCCGACGGATCCCAGGGCGCGGGACGTTTCCGACGCGCTCCTCGCCGATCCCGCCGATCCGCGGACGCTGAGGGAATGGGGTCGCACCGTCGGCGCGAGCAGCCGGACGCTCGCGCGCGCCTTCCTCGGCGACACCGGGTTGTCGTTCGGGCGCTGGCGCACACTCGTGCGCCTGCAAGCGTCGCTGCCCTACCTCGCCGAGCAGGTGCCGGTGAGCACCGTCGCGAGACGCGTCGGCTACCGGACGACGAGCGCATATGTCGCCGCGTTCCGCGCCCACACCGGAGTCACGCCGGGCCGCTACTTCCAGCCGCCGTCCTGACAGTGGTCAGCGCGAAGAGTCGCGAGGAGCCAGCGCTTCGACGAGGCCGTCGATGTCGACCACGGTGACGGTGAGCTCAGGGTGGCGGATGCGACCGGAACGGTCGATGCCGGAGACCGGCGAATGGAAGGTGATGCAGAGGCCGCGGTCGCCGTTCGATGCGAAGGTCAGGCCACGGTCGGTGATCGCGAGTCGCGCCGGCCCTGCCGTCTTGAAAAAGGAGTACGGCCCGGTCGCCTCGGCACCGGCGACATTGCTCCTGGGCGTCCGTACGCGCCACCGGCCGTAGCGAGCTTCGAGCTCGTCCTCCCTCACCTCGACCCAGGCACGTTCCGGTGTGACGCCGAACAGGCGCGCGAGCCGGCGGTAGCCCGGGGCGAAACGGAACGAAAAGCGCCTCGGGACGTCAGGCGAGAAGGGCATGGTCACCGGTCAGGCGAGCCAGCGGTCTGTCGGGCCCGGTAGTCGAAGATCTCGGTCAGCCACGGTTGCACCGTGATCGGCGCGAAGAGACCCGCAAGAGGCTCGTACGGGAGCCGGTAGACGAGGTGGTCGCGGATCTCGGTGCCGCCGTCGACCGGATGGAGACGGTGGGTGTGCTCCCAGCGGCGGTACGGGCCTGCTATCTGCACGTCCGTGAACTCAAAGGGGGGCCGCCAGTCGACGATCTCGGTCTGCCAGCGGATCGGCAGACCGAAGAGCCGTAGCCGGTACCTGAGCAGCGACCCCCTTCCCAGCATCCGCGGAGCCTCGACGATCCGGAAGCGCAGCCACGGCGGCGTGATCGCCTCGAGGTTCCAGGCGTCGGCGAAGAACGCAAACGCCTCTTCGATGTCGACAGGCACGAACTGGAACCGTTCGAGGACGCGATCGTGCGTCGAAGCCGGGGAACCGCCACCTTGGTGATCACGTGGCTGACGCCGCTGGAAGCGATCATGTGGGCGCCGGCGACTCACGGTGATCATCGTAGGTTCCGCCCGAGGATGACGGTGCTCGTGGTGGTGAGTGGCAGGCGACCCCCAAACTGAGGGCGCCCGCCACTCACTCCTGCTGCCTATTTCGTGTTTCGAGGCTTGGCCTCGATCGTGGGCTCGGAGCCGGTTGCGGGCTTGATCGGCACCCGTTTTGGCTTCGGTTGCTCAGGCTTCGGCACGCGAATTTCCAGGACACCGTTTGTATAGGACGCCTCGATCGAGTCTTCCGAGACGCCCTGGGGAAGGCCGACCGTGCGTGAGAAGATTCCGTATCGGCGCTCGAAGCGCTGGAAGCGCTCGCCGGCCGACCTCCTCTCGCGCGTCCGATTGGCGCTGACGGTCAGCGCACCGTCCTCGACCTCGATCGAGATCTGATCTTCGGTCATCCCCGGCAGATCGAAGGCATAGAACACCGAATCCTCGGTCTCCCACACGTCAAGGGTGGGCACCCACGATTGAGCCTGCGCGCGGCCGTTTCCTTCTGAGATCCCGTTCATCAGGCGGCTGAGCTCGGTGTGCATCGCCGCCACATCGCGAATCGGGTCCCAGCGAACGAGAGTGGACATCGTCCGAACCTCCTAAGCGACTCTGAATGTGAACTGGTGTAAATCATAAAACATGAGTCGCTCGATGGCAAGTCGAGGGCACGCTCCAACTGCGCGAACGGCGGTGGATCGGCTATCGATCTTCCGCTTGAGACTCCGTCGGGGGTGCAAGGGATTCACTCGGCCGAGCGTCAGGCTCTGGCTCCTTTACGACTCCGGTAAGTCTCCTGGAAAGGCTTGTTCTGCCTTGGCGGCGTAACGGGCTTCGGCCCTGTGGAGGTAGATCAGGGATCCGACTACCACTGCGACGGCGATCGCGCCGAGGATGATGTCGAGCGGGCCGCGTAGATGTGCGACTGCGCTGCCCGCGTAGTAGTAGGTGAGGCCGATGACGAGCGCCCAGGTGATGCCTCCGGCTGCGTTGAAGGCGAGGAAGCGCGGCCAGCTCATGCGGTTCGTGCCTGCGAGGAACGCGGCATAGGTGCGGAGGACGGCGATGAAACGTCCGATGAAGACGACTTTGCCGCCGTGCTCGCGGAAGATGTAGAGGCCGATTTTCAGGCGCCGCTGGTCGAAGCGGACGTATCCGCCGTAGCGCCGGAGGATCCGGTAGCCGCCCCAGCGACCGAGGGCGAAGCCGACGTTGTCGCCGATGATCGCTCCCGCGGCGGCAACTGCGACGATGATCGCGATGTTCAGGCGGTGGGTCGTCGCGGCGTAGAGCGCTGCCGTGATCAGGGCGGTCTCACCCGGAATCGGGACTCCGACGCTCTCCAGTCCAACCAGGACGAAGACGCCCTCGTAGCCGTAGGTGTCTATCCAGGCGCGGAGATGGCCGCCGAAGAGCGCTAGAACCAACGTGTCCCTTGCCGCTCCGGTGACGAGATCGATCGGGGAATCCGTGCCGGTTGCGCCGGCAAGGTCAAAGGTGGACGTTGTCGCGAGAACGACAGCAGGTGAACTGTAGGCGATACGGACTTCGCGACCGCTGTCGGACGGCTATGCCTGTGACCGCGCACAGGGGGTACGTTCGCGGCAATCGCCGATGTCTTGGGAGTCGGTGCGCTCGGCGTTGGAGCTTGCTCGTGACCGAAAGCCTGAAGGCGCCAACTGCTGTGGGGTGGTTCGACCTTCTCGTCGGTCGCTTGCTCGGGAGCTAGGCGCCGGCGGCAGGGGAACCGCCGGCGCCGACAACAGAGGAAGGGCAATCGATGCATCTCCTGTTCTAGCTCTGCTTCGGCCAGCTTCGGGCCATGCCCGAGTTAGCCGATCGCGAAGACAAGGCCAAGAATGGATCGGCCTTATGGAAGGGACTTTCATCGTCCCTTAACGACGCGCAGCCTAGATTGACCGTCTGGCCGGGGAAGAAGCTGTACTTGCCCTGCCGCTTCTCCCCCGGCCTCCCACATCTGGCGGCGTGTGCCCTCCGCGCGACTGCCTCCGGAAGAAGAACGCGGCAGCCGTGTACGACCAGTGCCGGCTCGCGCCATGAGGGAACCGTGTCGGTCGCCGGATACGATCGTTGAATGCGTTGGCGCATCGTCGCCTCGGTCGTGATCGTGGTCGCCGCGACCATGCACGCGCCGAGCGGGCTGGCCGGGTCGGCGGGGAGGCCGGTTGTCTACGGCTACCCGTATGCAGCTCGCTGTCCGGGAGCAGGCATCGCCGAGCTCGTCGATCGGTGGGGGATGTACGCGTGCAACTGCACGTCGTATGTGGCGTGGGCGCTCTCCGCGAACGGGCAGAGCACGGACTGGTTCATCGCGGGATCGATGGATGCCTGGAACTGGCCGAACGTTGCCAGAATGTCCGGCCTGCGGGTTGATGCGAATCCGCGGCTGGGCGCCGTCGTCGTCTGGCCAAGGATCGCGCGGCCCTTCGGGCACGTCGCGTATGTCACGGCTGTGCGCCCGGACGGAACGATCGGCGTAGCGGAGTACAACCTGCCGGCGCCTGCGGGAGACACGAGGTTCGGCTTCGACATGCGGTCCCGGGTCAGCCCACGGGGCGCCGTGTTCATTCACGTGCCGAAGCGCGAGGTCAGCGAAGGGTGATGCGTCTCACGGTCGCGATCGTCCCAGCGGACGTCGCCCCACCGATGACCAACGCCGAGTTTCCGAGTGCGACGGGCGCGCCGTCCCGCACCGCCAGCGATCCGGCTTCGCGCGTGACGCGCCGCGCGGCCAGATCCACGCGGTACACGGCTCCGTTCACGTTTCCGGAGGTGTCGACGCCGCCGCCGACGTAGACGGCGCTGCCGAGCGTGAACGCCTGCGCATGCGCCGTTGCGGCTGGGAGGTGTCCGAACGGCATCAGGACACCTGTTTTCGTGTTGAGGAGATAGACGCGGTCCGACGCGCCCGTGACCGTTGTCCCGCCGGCGATCACCACCGTGTCTCCCAGTGCGGCCACTGCGGGATAGCGCAGACCGACCGGCAGCCGGGCGACCTCATGAAAATGGACGCCGTCACCGGTGCGGTAGATCTCGCGCCGCGGGACGTGGCCGTCGTATCCGCCGACCAGGTAGACGCCGCGTGGCGTCGAGGCCGACGCGACATCGGAGAGCGGTCGTGGGAGTTGGGCGACGATCTTCGCCGTGTGCGTTGCCAGGTCGAAGCGCTGCACCTCCGCGCTGCTCTGGGCCGCGCCGCCTCCGAAGACGAACAGGCTGTCACCGATGACCGCGCCGGCCGCGTCATGGAAGGCCTGCGGAACCCTTCCCAGCGCGGTGAGAACGGGCGAATCCGCCGTCATCCGGAAAACGCCGTCCGTCGAGTCGCCCGAAGCGTCGAGCCCTCCGGCGATGAAGATTTCGCGGCCACGCGACACCGCCACTTCTCGCTCAACGGGTTCCGGGAGATGGAACGGAACCGTCACCCGGACGGTCGGTTTCTGCCCCGACGCGACGGCCGTGCTCGGGCTCAGCGTCTTGTGGCGTGTCAAGAGCGAGCGGAGGTTCGGCCGTGCTTGCGCGGCTTGCGTGGCGAGAAGATCGAGCCCATCAGGTGTGTTCAGATAGCCGTCGCCTGTCCCCGGCTGATCCGTATGCCCGTACTGCCAGACGATCTTGCCGCTGTGGACGTTGACGATGACGACGCGGTCGCGGTAGTCGTCGTTGATCGCGATCAGCCCCGGGGCAATGCGTGTCGCGAGCGAGGGATGGTCGAGCGCACCAGGGCCGCCGCTTGGGCCGTATCGCCAGATCACGTGACCCGAGCGGGTCATGATGATCGCGGCGCCCGGCTTCGAGTAATCCGCGAGGAGGATGCGATTCGCGCTCAGGAGCTGCGGATCGGACGGGTAGGCGACCGGCGCCTGAACGCTCCATCGCAATCTTCCGTTTGGGCCGATGTCGTCGATCCAGGAGCCTGTGATCTCGCTGACGAGTGTCCCGCCGTCTCGGAGCGGCGTCGCACCGTTCACGGCGCCGAGGTATCGCGGCGGATCGTGACGGCAGACTCCGGTAGTCCCGTATTGCCGGATGACTGCGTGGTTGTGGGCAATGAAGAGGACGCGGCAGTTGTATGCGTCGGCGACGGAGATCAGGTGGTTTGGCAGCAGGTACGCGTCGTCCGGCGTGTGGAGGTAGCCGGCGGCGCCGCTCTTCACGTTCACGTGGCCGTACCGCCACAGGACGCGTTTGCCGGGGAACGAAATGATTTGGATCGTGTCTTGGTCCTCCTGATTGGAGATGATCCGGTCGTGGCGTGGCCCGAAAAAAGTGTCGTCGTCGAAGACGAACGGCATAGCCTCGCGACCGCCGCCCGGGTAGCGCCAGTAGATGTGTCGGGAGCTGTCGACCAGCAGCATCCGGTTGTTCCCTCGATCGGCGATCAGTAGATAGCCGGGAATCGGGCCCGGTGGGTGCAGTGCGGGGGGCAAAGGGCGTACATGCGACGCGCTGCTCGCCTCCCGTATGGGCTTGCCTCCCGTCATCACGATGATCGCGGCTGCGAGTGCGGTGAACAGACCCGTGGCGAGGAGGAGCCTGGTCAGACCCCGGCGCCGTCGCGCCCGCGCGCGAAGGCGCCGCTCAGAATGGCGAGCGGACACCGTTCCATCATCTCGGAAGTATCTGAAGGACCCATGAGCCGCCCGCTGCATCCATCTGATCGGGTTCGGGCGCTGGGGGCCAGGTGAGGTTGGATCGACGAGTCGTGAGCGGTAACCGGCGATCGGGGGTTATCCCGATGCCGCGGCTCCACGGTCGCAAGATGATCTTGCCGAGGTTGTGCGGTCCTGAGGGACGCTGGGGGTACGGTGATGTGCGCTTGCGGAAGGCCGTGAGGTGAGCTTGACGTCGGATTCGGCCAAGACTTCTCGCAACGACGCGCTCGACGGACTGCGGTTGTTCGCTGTTGCTTCCTGGGCGTCGACGTCTACTGGGTTAATCGGCGCCCAACCTAACTCTTGCCTGGCGCAGTGCAAGAGGGACATACCTTCGACCGGATGCCTCCTGCCACCCGGCATGTCTATTCCCTGAGAACCGTGAGCCCCCCGGTTCTCTTGAGGAGGGGCACCGCCTACCTCGTCGGTGAGAGCTGACGTCGGGTGACGTCATCAAACGTCACCGCCGACAGTTACCGGGTCGTGTTCTTCGTCCACCCGAACCTGGAGAACGGCGGCAAATTGGTCGTCGTGCCAGCCTAAGGGGCCAAGGGGCAGAGGCAGAAGGACGACGGTGCGCGTTTGTTTTGGGTCTTCCTGCTGGTGATCGTTGGGGTGGTTGGCCTCGGAATCTGGCTTCTGCTTCGCTGAACTGGTCTGAAGTGGATGAGCTCCGTGGCCGCGCTGCGCACGACCGGCTCGTCGAGTGAACGCGCGAGGGGTTTGATCACCGGCGGACAGGGACGTTCAGCACGCGCTGTGCAACTCCTTGCGGGTGGGAAAGCATCGTCAGGTGACCTGCGCGGGGGATCAGTTGCAGAGGGACGCCGAGTGCCGAAGCGGTGGCGCGGCCGCTCGCGACGGAGTCGACCGTGTCGTCGGCGCCCCAGACGACTGCGCGCGGCGCTCGGATCTTCTCCAATGACCTGAGCGGCACGCCGGGGACGCCATTCGCAGCGAGCTGTCTCAGCGCTGTGGCTGTCCCCTGGACGCTGAACGGTCGCTCAAACTCGGCCAGCGTGGTTTGCGAGAAGGCCGGTGAGTGCGGGCCCCACGCGTTCCGCAGCGTGCGGTCGACGAGCCAGTCCCACCCCGTCAGCAGCCGGTAAGCGGCTTGGTACCAGGGGTAGATGAGCAGACGTGCGAGCCACGCGCGGCCGCCTCCGAACGGAAGAGCATCGCCGTCCAGAAGCACAATCCCTGAGACATCGTGCGGGCGTGCCAGCGCCTCGGCAGCCGCCACGCCTGCGCCGAGCGAGTGACCGACGAGCAGCGGCCGGTTGATCGCAAGCCTCCGCTCGAACCCGTGGAGCAGCCGAAGCCAGCCGTTCATCGTGTACGAGACGTTGCGCTGCGTGTAGCCGAACGGCGGCAGGTCGACCGCGACAACCCGATGTCCGGCCGCCGCGAGCCGTGGCCCGACTTCGTGCCAGACCCAGCTAGGTTCGGCAGCGCCGCCGAGTAACAGGATTGGCGATCCCGTTCGGCCCCAGGTGCGGTACGCGACGAGTGTGCTCCCGACGCGCACGAATGGTCCTGCGTAAAGCCGCTGCGCCGGGTGTTCCGCCCCGAGGGGCGACAGATCGATTGCGAACGCGGCCAGGGTCACGACTGCGAAGAGAACCGCAAGTGACCACAGCAGCCAACGGATCGCGCGCCTCATAGCGAGGATGCTGCGCTCAGGCTCGACTCGCTCTGCTTCGTCCGGGAAGGCGCGGACGGGGAAGTTGACCTTCGACCCACAACGTCGCCAGCGCTGCTCGCGGGAGGTTGAGCGTTCCTTCGTACATCAGATAGCGCGCCTCCCAGCGTGGGTTGAACTTGTCGTTGAAGCGGTAGAGCCGCTCGATCTGGAAGAACGAATCGCCGAGCTGCAGGAGGCGTCTGAGGAACCGTTCGGCCGCTCCCTGTGGGCTGTGGAGCAGGCGGGCAAAGGCAGCGAAGTTCAGCGAGATCTCCTCGATTCCCTGTTCCCGGAAGCTCTCGATCGCCTTGACGATCATGAACTCGGTGAGCCCGTTGGGCGCCTCGGGATCCCGGCGCATCATCGAGAGTGATAGGCCTCGGCGCTCGGCGGCGGTGGGAACAAGGTGGAGCAGGCCCCGCAGGCAACCGTCCTTGTCGCGCGCAAGAACGACCAGCGTGTCTCGGTGTTCGGTCAGTCCCGAGTCGAGCGCCATCGAGAAGCCGCGCTCCTCGGCGCCACCGAGCCAGCGGGTCGCGGCTTCGGCGACCTCGGCGACCGACTCCGCAGGAAGCTCGGCGATTGTCGAGGCGATCCACTCGTACCCCGCCTTCTCGAGACGGTTGACCGACTGACGAACCTTCCGGATTGCGCGCCCATCGAGCGAAAAGGTCGAGGTTTCGACGATCGCCTCATCGCCGAGGTAGAGGCTGTGCAGCCCAAGTTGCTCGAACAGTGGCCGCATCCTGGTACTTACTCCGATCGCAGCGATCCGTAGCCCACGCCGCTCGGCGAAGGCAGCGACCTTCGAAAGCAACGCCGGCAGCGCATCCTCGGGGCCGACTGGCTCCCCGGAGATGATCAGCACGCCACTCTCCACCCGGTAGCCGACAAATGCTCTGCGGTCATCGGAGAAGAGGTAATGCTTGTCGGAGCGCAGCTTGAAGTAAGCGAGGGAGTCGCTGCCATGCTCGCGCACGAGCTCCCGCGCGAGCAGCCGCGCTTTCGGGTCGGGAAGATCCCGTGGCGCCGCGAGCGGTCGAAAGATCAGATAGGCGGTTGCAGCCAGAGTTGCGACCCCCAGGATTCCGACGGCGAGATCGAGACGCCCGAGTTCGTCGTGGAACGACAGCGGGCCTGGCTGCCAGACGAGCAGATCAGCGGTTTCGCGGATCAGCGTCGTGACCGGCGCGTCTCGGGCCGCGATCGCGACCAGAGAAAACGAAAGCAGCAACCCTGCAAGCGCGACAAAGGGCGCGCGCAGAAGTGCTGCCCGCCGTCCGATAGGCTCGTGTTCGACGTAGAAGGAGCTTCGTCCCCACCAGAGGACGCCTGCGACGGCGAGGTCGCCCATCGCCTTCTCAACAGCGGCACCTCTCAGAAGGTTGAAGACGGCGAGCGCGACGAGGAGCGAGATCGCCAGCTGAAGTGCTCGGCGGCGCCGGCGATACAGGTAGTAGGCGCTGATCAGCAGCACGACGGCGATCGGGATCGCGAGGGCGTGGAAGACCCTCAACTTCTGGATTGCCTGGGCGTCCCTGAGCAGGTCGCTCCGCCAGTGGACATCCGGTGTCAGAGCGGCGTCGAGTTCGGCAACGGCTACTGCTGTGCAGGCAAGCGCGGCGATCAACGGTAGGGGATCAGCGCGGCGAAAGGCCCGAAGCGGGTGCGGACGACGATGAAGCCCGAGGCGCCACGCCGCCGTGTCTCGGCGCGTAGCGGTTAGGTCACGCCAGTCCTTCGCGATCAACCAGACCCCGGCAGACGCGACCAATGCCCCCGACAAGCCCACATGCACGATCCCCGAAAGCAGACCGACCGCAAGTCCCACGAGCACGATTACTCCGAGGTGCCAGTCGTGCCAGCGTCGGCCTAGGAAGTACACCCTGGGCCCGAGCTGGTGCGGCTCGACCCGGAAGCGCCAACCGTGTCGCCCTTCGCCTTGACTCATCCTTCGCGCTCCTCACGTTCGTCGAGGTCAGTTCCTATTCTCTACCCGTGCCGCACCCTCCTGGCGTCCATGAGTCGCGGCGCTTCAGCCAAGCGGCGGCGAGTCCCTGGTGGGTAGCCAGGAGGCCCTTTTTCTGTGACAGACCGCCGGCAGGCCGGCCTGCTCTCTTGAAAGGCCGTTCAGGCGAGTGGACGCTCGTCCTGACAACCGTCACGCTGTTTGGGTGAGCCAGGTGATCACCGCCCCCGTGGCGTCGGTGAGCGACAGTGCGCCCGTGTTGAGACGACGCACATCTCGCTCGCGCCACTGAGACGAGAACACCCCGTAGTGAGCCGACAAGAACGCTGGATCCTTCGAGAGTCCGCGAGAGGCATCTGCCTGCGTGCGGTCCAGCGCCGTTTCGAAGTCAACGTCGAGCATGACGAGCCGCAGCCGAACAGCCCCCGGCAACTCTCGCTCGAACTCAGCGAGCGACCTATCCTCGGCAAAGTTCCCTTCCGCCACGACATGCCGACCCTCGGCGAGCAAGACCGCTGACAGTCGACCCGCTACCCGCCGCGCCTGCGACCACAGGTGCTCGTCATTCTTGGCCCGACCTGACGCACCTCGCGGGTCGAGCATCTCGTAGATCAGATCGAGGTCGATCACCGCGACCTCCGTCCCATCCAGTTCTTCGAAACGAGCAGCCGTCGCTCGGCCCAGCGACGACTTCCCACTGGCGATCGGGCCGCCGATGACCACGACGAGCATCGCCGCCAGCTTGACGGTTCTTCAGGGCCTCGCTCGCGGGACGCTATTCGTACGGCTCGCCAACGGCGCCTTCGACCTGCGCGTTGGTCGACGTCTCCCGATCGGTTCCGCCGATGGTCGATCTCGCGCCTGGCGGCGGAGTCTCGGCCGGTTCCAAGCCATGGGCCACGTCTTCGACCGACTTGGTCGCCCTCCGGAACCATGTCTTGATCTTTTCGAGGCCGGTCATGTCTCCGGCTCGAAGCATATCCGCGAATCTCGTCGATCTCGGGGAAATGAGCCCTACCGGATGAGTAGGTAGATCAGTAGCCCGATCGAGGCGACCAGTGACGCTCCAAAGCTCAGGACGAATAGGAGCTTGTCGTCGTCCTGGTCGGGCCCGACCCCGATCGCCGGCCAGTCATGTTCGGCGTGCGCGGCCACGGCTCTGATCTTGCGTTGGCCACATGAGGAGAGCCTGAACTGCGCGAGAGCGGTCAACGGGCCAGGGGCCCGACCGGTGCGGGACTGACTCGCCGAGCCGGTCTCCACCAGGTCACCGGCAAGTCTGAGCATCGTCTTAGGTCGATTGGGTATCTCTTGACTGGTGAACTCCCGCCGCCGTGCCTTCCGTTCGACCGTCCTTGCTGTGGTGATCGCAGGCGCCGCGGCGCTCGTCGGAGGCGGTCTTGCCTCCGCACGCGGGACGTTCTCGGTCAAGAGCTCGACGAGCGGGCGGTCCGCTAGGGCCGGTGTCGTGGTGATCGAGACGAGCCTCGGGCTGGAGGGCGCCCGGGCGGCGGGCACCGGCATGGTTCTGACCTCCTCCGGGGAAGTGCTGACGAACAACCATGTGATCGAGGGTGCGACGTCGATCAAGGTCGTGATACCGGGAAGCGGTCGTTCCTACCGGGCAACGGTGGTCGGCTACGACGTCGGCGCCGACACGGCGGTGATCCAGCTTCGGAACGCGTCGGGCCTCGCAACGGTTGCGGTTGGGGACTCGTCGAGGGTCACGGTCGGACAGCTGGTGCACGCCGTCGGGAACGCTGGTGGCACCGGCAGCCTCACGTCCTCGGCCGGCCAGGTCACGGGACTCGGCCAGACGATCACGGCAGGGAACGGCGAGGGGCAAACCGAGCAGCTGCGCGACCTGATCGAGATCGACGCGGCTCTTCGGCCCGGTGACTCTGGTGGGCCGCTTGTGACGAGCGGCGGCCGGGTGGTCGGCATGAACACCGCTGCCTCGACGGGTTCGGGACCGAATGTGTTCACGATCAGCGGTGCGACGACGACAGACGGCTACGCGATCCCGATCAATCACGCGCTCGGCGTTGCGAAGCAGATCCGAGCGGGTCGTGCCTCCGCCACCGTCCACATCGGTCCGACGGCCTTCCTCGGAATCCAGACAGCAGCCTCGGCCTCATCATCTGACGGCATCCGGGGTGCGGTTGTCGCGGGAGTCGTCGCAGGGTCGCCGGCCGAGCGCGCCGGGTTGCAGCAGGGCGACGTGATCACGATGACGGCCGGCCGGCCGGTCGGCTCGCCCGGCGCACTGGTCAAGCTGCTCCTGCAGAGGCATCCGGGCGACCGCGTCACCGTGATCTGGTCCGACGCGTACGGAACGAGGCACAGCGGGTCTGTGCGGCTCGCCGGCGGCCCGCCCCAGTAGCACGCCTTCTCGGCTGGTCGAGCAGATGGATCGGAACCAGCTCGCGAGCTGGGCGAATCGATTCCGTGTGCGGATGGTCCCCGCTACCGCAGTCGACCTCGGTGTGCCGCGGGGTCGAGCGGCTCCGTTCGCTCGCCCCGTAACGCTCGGGTCATCATCGTCGGGCGTCAGCATGAGGCGAAGAGCGTCGATGACGTTCTCGCGGGCTTCCTGCCCTCAGGTGGCGCGCACAGGCGCCCGAGCTTGATCGTTCATCTCGCGCTCTGCGGCCCGAATGGGAGATCCGGCGACGCAAGGGGTCTACGTGGCGTAGCCGTCGTGGCGGGGGAGGCGGTCGCAGATCTCGTCCCACGCGGCCTTCGACCCGACGAAGATGTGGTGGTCGGGTAGCCGCGACGGTACGTCCACGAGCGAGCCGAACGTCACATGCGCCCACTTCCCGTGACGGACGATCGAATACAGGAACGACCCGCAGACGCCGCAGCGGAAGTCGCCGGCGTCAGGCTCGCCCCAGACGAACATCGGGACGTCTTCTCGCGTCACGCGCAGCTTCTCGCGCTCGATGCCGCCCATCGGCTTGAACGCAGAACCGGTGGATGCACGGCACTTCGAGCAGTGACAGTTCATCGCGTACACGAACGCGTCCTCGACCTCGTACTCGGTTGCGCCGCACGCGCAACTACCGCGTAGCACGGTCATATCTTCCACGCCCCTCGAACCTCCGGCACACCACGATTCTTAGCGGTTCCAGCCTGCACCGGTTGAGCCTGCCGGCCATCCAGGGGTCCGCTTTCTTCGACGCGTTCACGTGGGAAGTAGTGCCAGGAAGTCGCGTGGCGTGACGATGCGAAGCGGCGGCGATCGCACGCCGAGGAGATGGGCATCACCCGTCACGAGCACCTGCGCGCGTTCGGTGTGCGCGAGTGGGAGCAGGTAGTCGTCCTTCGGGTCCGGCGACCGGGTCGGAGGCTCCTCACCCGGCTCGGCGCACAGAATCGCGTCACGACGAAGTGCCGCCACCAGCCTTTCGGCCTGCGCGAAGGAGAGGTAGCGGCGAAACTTTTCCCGCGCGAGGACTGCTGTGAGTTCAGCGAGCAGTGTCTCGCTGACGATCAGTTCGAAGCGGCCGTCGGCGTGGGCTCGCAGGCAGTCTGCAG
The DNA here is from genome assembly GCA_963722065.1 of uncultured Thermoleophilia bacterium. GTDB lineage: Bacteria > Actinomycetota > Thermoleophilia > Gaiellales > Gaiellaceae > PALSA-600. Next base: position 392,509 of record CAVRMI010000033.1, read on the forward strand.
GTGGGCCGGTCGGTGCGAGCGCGGCGGCGATGAGGACATTCGGGTCGAGGACCGCACGAGTCACTCGCCGTCGCGCGCTGCGTGCTGTTCTGTCACCGCCAGCGCGAGTGCTTCGTCGGCGTTGAGGTCGTCGGAGCCTTGCAACCAGATCTCCTCGAGCACGCCGAGGCCCAGGTAGCCGCGCAGCGCGTCCTCCACGATCTCGGACTCGCGCTTCCCCTGGCGGGCGGCGGCAATCCGGGTCGCCCGGAGCACCGAGTTGTCGAGGCTGTAGGTCGCCCGCGTTCTCTGCACAGGTGCACGATGGCACAGTCGTGCATGCCTGGGTCGTGATCGCATCTCGGGTCACGTGGCCGTTCCGGATGTCTTACGGTTGTCCTCGGCGGCGCGAGAAGACCCGAACCTGTCCCCAAGATCTGTCTCCACGAGTCCGAAACACGTTCGAGGGTGTTCAGCTAACTGACGAGTACGCTGGTTCCGTGGGGCACCTAGGGCTTGTGTAGGGACGCGGGATGGACGACCTGAGTTCGCTGCGTTGGTTTCGGCGTCGTCGGGTCGGTTTGGGGTGGAGGCCGGTCAGCTGGCAGGGGTGGTTGATCACTCTGGTCGCGGTCACGGCTGCGGTCGTGGCGGTCGTCGTGTTTCGCGGGTCTGCCCTGCGGATTCCGGTCGTCATCCTGATCGCGGGTTTCTATGCGGTCGTCGCGTTCCTGACCGGCGGCCGTCGCTCGGATGACGCGCCACCGTCGAGCGCTGCCGGCGTGTCAACCCCGGCGTCTTCCGGATCGGCGGGACTGACCGGCCGGCAGCGCGAAGCTCTGCGAGTCCTGGCGGGAACCGACAGCGAGCGGCTGGTTTCGGAAGGTCCGGCGCTGGTGGTGGAGGGTTTGACGAAGCGGTTCGGCGGTCGCCTGGCGGTTGACGACATTTCGTTCTCGGTTGCAGCGGGCGAGGTTTTCGGGTTCCTCGGTCCCAACGGCGCCGGCAAGACAACGACCGTGCGCATGCTCGCGACCGTGATCTCGCCGAGTTCTGGCTCCGCTGTGATCGCGGGCGTGGCGCTCGAACCGGGACACGCCGTGGAAATTCGTCAGCGGATCGCCGTGATGCCAGAAAACCCCGGCCTTTACCTGCGGCTGACCGTGGCCGAGAATCTCGAGTACTTCGCCGGGCTGTACGGTCTGCGCGACCCGCGGCCACGGATCAAGCAGGCTCTCGACGCCGTCAACCTCGGAAGCCGCGCCGACGATCTTTGCGGCAGTCTCTCGAAGGGTCTGCGCCAGCGTGTCGGGCTGGCCCGCGTGCTCCTCAGCGATCCTGCGATCCTCTTCCTCGACGAGCCGACGTCGGGGCTCGACCCGGTGGCTAGCCGGGAGGTGCACGACCTGATCGATGGGCTGCGCAGCCGTGGCGTCACCGTCTTTCTCACCACCCACCGGCTCGAAGAGGCAGAGCGGCTGTGCGACCGGGTCGCGATCCTCAACACGCGTTTGCGCACGATCGGCCGCCCCGATGAGCTCCGCGACCGCCTCTTCACGAAGACACTCCTCATCAGGACGGTCGACCCGCTGCCAGACCCGGCGCGAGTCTTTGTCGTCCCGGGGGTCGAGCACTGGCAGCCCAATGGCGAGGCGGGCTACCTGCTGACGGTCAGCGACGCACGCACGACGGCGCCACAGGTGACGCGCGCGCTCGTCGCCGCCGGCGCCGATGTCCTTTCGCTCAGCGAGGGTCAGCACTCGCTCGAGGACGTCTACCTCGAACTCATCGACCACGACGTCGAGGCCACCGCATGAACCCCCGGCGCGTCCGCGTCGTGGTTCGCAAGGAGGTACGGGAGTTCCGCCGCAACCGCTTCGTGATCGGAACGATGGCCGTGCTGCCGCTCTTCTTCCTGATCACCCCGATGATCACCATCTTCAGGATTCCCGAGTCGGCCACGGGAACGCAGGTCAAGGCGGCAGTGGGGGTTATCTCGCTGCTGATGCTGATTATCCCGATTGTTCTCCCGCCCGTGATCGCCGCCTACTCGGTCGTCGGCGAACGCGACCAGGGGACACTTGAACCCGTACTTACCGCCCCGGTGCGCGCCTCCGAACTGCTGCTCGGGAAGGCCGTGGCAGTCTTCATCCCTTCCGTAGGACTTGCCTACGCGCTCTACTTTGTGGTGCTGCTCGCCGTCCGCATCGGCGCCGCTCACGTCGTGAGCACTGTCCTCTGGCACACACCCGAGCTCCTCGCCCAGTTGCTCTTCATCCCGCTGCTTGCTCTCTGGTCGATCTGGGTCGGCATCGGCATATCCACACGATCGAGCGATGTCCGCGTCGCCCAGCAGCTCGCGACCCTCGCCGGACTGCCCCTGCTCGGCTTCACCGCGCTCGTCTCCTTCCAGATCATCACCCCCTCGGTTCCGCTCGCCATCGGCTGCGGGCTCGGCCTGCTCGCGATCGACTTGCTCGCCTGGCGGATCGTCTCCCGGCTGTTCGACCCCGAACGTCTGGTCACCGGCCATAGCGCCCCACCGATCGCAGCCGAGTGACTTCAAGACCGCGGTGAAGAGTTCCGGGGCAGCCGGTCCTAGCTCCGGGCGAGTAGCGGATGGCGGCAACTGCTCGCGCAGGGGAAGGGAGCCGGGGAGGGGGTCGCAGCCATCCTCCCCGGCGCCACTGGCTCGAATATAGGCACCGGACCTATGAGGTACCTCTGTAACCAGCAAACTCTCCGTTAACGGACCGGCGAGGTTGCGAGGCCCGACTGTCTTCGGGGTGGCCGGGGGCCCGCTTCGGTCAACGCGGGTGCTCGGTGCCGAACTCAGGCCCCTTGAACGAGCGGCTGGACCTCGACCGCGCCGCCGAGTCGCGCAGTCGGGATGCGCGCAGCGATCTCGAGTGCATAGTCGGCGTCGTCGGTTTCGAGCAGGTAGAAGCCGGCCAGCTGCTGCTGCGCATCGTCGTGCAGCCCGGGCTTGGTCAGGATCTCGCCGTTGCTGAGGCTGAGCGTGACGGCGGCTTCCGGCTGGAGCCGGTGTCCGACGATGTTGGGGAGCTGCGAGATGGCCACGAACTCGGCGTAGACGGCTTGCCGCTCGTCTTCTGCGAGCGGTTCCAAGGAGTCGGGCGTGTCGTACACGAGCAGTGCAAAGGTGGTCATCGTTGTGTCGCCTCGCTTTCGAGTGGGGTTGGGACGCCGATCGCTAGAGCGCTTCGAGCACCGGCTCCGGACTGACTTCGTGCCTGGGCTCGCCGCGCGAGTTGGCGGTGCGAAGCGCGATCACTGCGGCAGCGAGGAGGAAGATGCTCGCCGCCTGCAGGGCGCGCGCGTACCCAGATGTGAGTGCGTCCGGCCTGGTCGCATGAGCGGCGAAGAGGTGGCTGCTGCGCGCGGTGGCCAGTGCCGAGAAGACTGCCAGTCCAAGTGCGATTCCGAGCTGGAGCGACGTATTCAGCAGGCCGGCCGCGAGTCCGGCCTGGTTCGCCGGGACGCCGGCGTTCGCGGCGACGGTGGCACCGACGAAGATCGCTCCCAGTCCGAACGCCATCACGGCGAGCCCGGGGAGGAGGTCGGTGAGGTAGTGACCTTGGACCGGGATGCGCGACAGGTAGTAGATCCCGCCGGCGGAGAGCAGCGCGCCCCCGACGATCACCGGCCGCGTGCCGAAGCGTGCGAAGAGCTTCGGCGACATCGTGGCGGAAATCGCAAGGATCGCCGTCACCGGCAGGTACGCGGCGCCGGCCTCGATCGGCGAGTAGCCGAGCACGTTCTGCATGTACAGGGTGAGGAAGAAGAACATCGCGTAGAAGCCGGCGAACGCGATCAGCTGGGTTGCGTCGGCCGCGGCGAGCCCCTTCACCCGGAAGATCGAGAGCGGCATCAGCGGATCGCGGCCGCGTGCCTCGTTGAGCACGAAGACCGCCAGGATGAGTGCGGCGGTGGCGAGCTCGCCGATCGTACGGCTCGTGCCCCAGCCGTGGCCGGGCGCCTTGATCAGCGCGTAGACGAGCAGGAGCATGCCAGCCGTGACGAGCGCGGCCCCGCGCACGTCGGAGCTTCGGCGCACCGCAGCCGGACTGTCGGTGTCGAGCAGACGGAAGGCGCCGATCAGGATCAGCGCGCAGAACGGGAGGTTGACAAACAGAACCCAGCGCCAGCCGGGCCCTTCGGAGAGCACGCCGCCGAGGAACACCCCGGCCGCTGCGCCGAGGCCGCTGATCGCGCCCCAGATTCCGAGCGCCTTGTGCCGGTCGACTCCCTCCTTGAAGCTGGTCGTGACGAGGGAGAGCGCGGCCGGCGCCATCAGCGCCGCCCCGACTCCTTGCGCGAGCCGCGCGACGATCAGCGTCGATTCGTTTCGTGCGAGACCGCCGGCGAGCGAGCAGAATGCAAACACGATCACGCCGGCGACGAGCACTCGACGCCGTCCCAGCAGATCAGCAGCACGGCCGCCGAGCAACAGGAACCCCCCGTAGGTGAGCACGTAGCCGCTCGCGACCCACTGCAGGTTTTGCTGCGAGAAATGGAGGCTGCGCTGGATCGACGGCAGCGCGACGTTGACGATCGAGCCATCGACGACGTCGAGGAATTGGACCGCGCACAACAACACCAGCGTCAACGCGCCCAGGCGGGTCGAGAGAAACGACTCGGGCTCCGGATTCATGCCTTCCCTTTCATGAGATTGAGTTAGTTGACTCACTAACTAGCAGAATCCGGATGGCGCGCGCAAGCTATAGTGAGTGAGATGACTGACTCGGCGCCGATGTCGGGCAAACGCGACCGGCTGGTAGCCGGGGCGCGAGAGCTCATGCACCAGCAAGGGGTCGAGCGGACGACGCTCGCCGACGTCGCCGAGGTGGCCGACGTCCCGCCGGGCAACGTCTACTACTACTTCAAGACGAAGGACGAGCTCGTCGAGGCCGCGATCGATGAGCACCGTCGCCAGATCGAGGCGATGCTCACTTCGCTCGAGCGCCATCGCACACCACAGGCAAGACTGAAGGCCCTCCTCCGCACCTTCGCCCACCAGCGCGAGCTCGCCGCACGCTACGGCTGCCCGCACGGGAGCCTCTGTCAGGAACTCGACAAGCGCGAGGGCCCCGTTCGGGAGACCGTCGGCGTGCTGCTGGCGCTGCCGCTCGATTGGGCGGAGCGGCAGTTCAGGCTGATGGGGCGACGCGACGCCCGCGACCTTGCCGTCGCTCTCATCTCCGCCTACCAGGGCGTATCGCTGCTCACGAATACGTTCCGTGACCCGGACCTGATGCTCCGGGAGGCCCGCCGCCTCGAACGCTGGATCGACTCCATCTAGGACGTGATCGCCGTCTTCGGCCCGCTCGACCAGGACGACCCCGGCGTACGATCTTGGCGTGCCGGTGGACGTGTTGACGGAGATCGAGATCAGCGGCGAGAGGGCTGAGGTCGCGCGCTACGCCGCTGATCCGGACAATGCGATGAACTGGTACCGGAACATCGAGTCCGTGGAATGGAAAACGCCCAAGCCTTTGGCCGTGGGTTCTCGGATCGCCTTCGTCGCCCGGTTTCTTGGTCGCCGCCTTTCCTACACCTACGAGGTCAAGACGCTGATCGCGGATGAGCGGTTTGTGATGGCGACAGTCGACGGGCCATTTCCGATGGAAACGACCTACACCTGGTCAGATGCGCCCGCGGGTGGCACTCGAATGACGTTGCGCAACCGCGGAGAACCAGCCGGCTTCAAGAAGGTTGCGGCGCCGATGATGGCGAAAGCCATGCGTCGTGCGAACCGCAAGGATCTCGCACATCTCAAGCAGATCATCGAGTCATCCGACGCTCCATGACCGCGTTTGCGGGACTCGGGGGAAGCGGCCGCCGCGCTGCCCGAGACACTCGCGGGGGTCGAGGCCGCGTCGTTACGCTGCGGTAACACAGTCGGATCGCCGTCGAGGTTGGTCAACCTCGTCACGCCTGCGCCTTTAGCATCACAGTGGTTCGGAGTGGCGGTCGATCTACCCATGGGAGCATGCCGGTGTCCAAATCCATCGCCGTGTTCGGAGCCGGCCCCGGTCTCGGCGAGGCTGTCGCTCGTCGCTACGCGCGAGAGGGGTACGCCGTCACGTTAGTGGCGCGCCGCTCGGAGCGACTTGCCCGTCTGGCGAACGATCTGAGCCGCGCCGGCACAGCCGCGCACGTCATCACAGCCGACCTATCCGACACCGGTGCCACGCCCCGACTGGCCGAGCAGATTCGCGCTACAACCGGGAACCTCGACGCCTTCTACTACGCACCCACCCCAAACACCGGGTTCGTCTCCGCAGCCGACCTGACCCCACAAGAGGCGCAGAACTTCATGCCGCTGATCTTCTACACGCTGCTGGCACTCGTGCAGGAGTTCCTGCCGCACATGCTCGAGCAGGGGGACGGCGCCATCTTGACCGCCCAGGGCGGCAGTACCGTGCATGGTCTGCCCAACATGAGCGGCCCCAGTCCTGCCCAAGCCGCCCAGCGCAACTATCTGCAAGCCCTGCACGCCGAGATAGCCGAGAAAGGCGTCTACGTCGGCATGCTCTACGTCGGTGCAGCGATCAAGAACAGTGCATTCCACGCCGAGATGGAGCAGGCCAAAGCTGCGGGCGACCCGGTCTGGGAGATGCCCACCGTCGAGCCCGAACACCTTGCCGACCTACTCTGGGCCATGCACGAAAAGAAAGGACAGCAAGAACTCATCTATCCGTAGCGCCGCGTGCCGTTGATCCGCTCCACGAAGGCTTGCCGCGATCTGGATCGCAAGCGAGTACATTGCGAACACCTGCGACTACACCGCGTGGGGCGACCCGTCCTTCATGGGCGGTACCGGTGACAACCTCCTCGGGACGTGTGGTGGAGCGAGTCACGGGCCCGGCGTCCGCGGGGCACTAGGCAACTGGTCGACGAGGATCAGCAAGCTGACCTCGTAACGACCTGTAAACACGTTGTAAAGCACGAGGGTGTTGCGAACATGCCGTCAATGAGATTTGCTTTCTCTCTCGTCGGCGTGATGTGCCTCCTCGGAGGCGTCGCTCAGGGATCAACGGTCAAGAGTGGGCTGTACGGCAAGGTGACCCGCGGCCCGATCATGCCGGTCTGCATCGCCGAGCGGCCATGCAGCAGGCCGGTGTCTGGCGCAATGATCGTCTTCTCACGGGCAGGGCACAAGGTCGCGCACACGCGCACAGCGGCGAACGGCGCCTACCGTCTGACGTTGACACCTGGCCTGTACAACGTCCGGGTGCTCCAGACCCGGCCGGTCGACCCGGGGAGCGCCCGCGTGCGGCAGGGCCACTACCGGCACATCGACTTCTCGATCGACACGGGGATCAGATAGCCCGGATCATGTGCAAGGCGCGGCTGAATTTGCGGGCCACCCGTTCGGTCGAGCCGGTAGCGGATGCCTGGCCGGCCGGAGGATGCAGCGTTCGGCCTGGGGCGCAGATTTGGCATCGGGGCCGGCGTGAAGCCGGCGGCCGAGTAGAACGAGCCTTCGAATCCGGCGTCGTCGGCGCGCGAGTACGCACGCATCGCGTGCACTGACGCGCCAGAGTAGCCAGGCTGTTGCGGGTCTACCCCGACTCCAGCGAACGCCTCAATGACTTGACGGTTCGCGTCCGTTCACTTCTTGCCAACAGCGCCGCGACCGGCTTCATCAATCGCATCAAGCCGAAGAGTTCACCCTCCGCGACGTGATGAACGATCGTCGTGTCCCGGTCCGCTTCGAGGAGGTATTCGGGTCTCGCTTCCATCACGTCGGAGCCGAACCACCGCAGAGTCTCGCTGAACCCGATCCGCGACGGCGGCTGGTAGTCGGTTATTCGACCGCGGAAGGTGCCCATTCTCGTGGCGTCGAAGTATGTGGTCTCCGGGCCTCGAGGACCATCAGGTGTCTCGCCGGACCGGCGGAACAAGCCGGTACGGTGCATCCAGGTTCGGTAACCATCGATGTCCGCCAGTCGCGCGAACACGTCGCCGATCGGTCGGTCGATCGTCGTGCGCGTCTCGTATCGAACCGTAGTACTCGTCTTCTTCCTGCGCTCGCCGCCCCACGCATCCGCTTCGACTGTCACCGCTATCCCTCCGATCCGAAATCTGATTGCCCCTACCTGAAGAACGCGCAAGCGTTGCGATCTATGCCGTCCTCCGTCAGGAGACAGTGGCTGGAACGCGCCCGAAGATTCGCGATGCACGCCATCGCACAAGTCCGGCAGGCCCGTCAAGAGTACGGCCATGGGAGACATACCTTGTGGGCCGTAGACCCCGGTGACGAAGGGCGCGGAGTCGTGGGTCGTGGAGGGTGATCCCGATTCGGCCCACGAGGTGCGCTGCGGCGAGTGCTTCTCACTCCTCTACCGGTCTTACCCGGACGGGTCGGTGGGCGTTCCGTATGGAACGCTGATCAACGAGCCCTCGCTCGGCCTCGAAACCCCGTTGCAGTAGCCAGAGGTGCGCCCAGGGTGAAGGGCAGCTCTCCCTAAGCAGAGCCATCCGTCCGCCACCCGCTTGGGGTGACGGACGGATGGAGTGCGAACGAGGTCAGAGCTTCTTCGTCAGCGGCACTGACCGGTCCGCCCGACGGGTTAGGAGCCTGGGATGAGGTCGGGCAGGTTTGCGCACTGACCGCTCGCCTGGCCGCCCACGACGTTGACCTCGCCTGGGAAACCTCCAGCTACCGCTGGGCCGAGTCCCCAGCAGCTGAGGTTCCGGCCGACCGTGTTGCTCGCGACGAAGATCGTCGGGGCCCCGTCGCCAAAGAGAGCGTCGGTGATGTAGACGTTGCTGAGAGTCGCGCTGCCACCGATCTTGTTGCGGATCACACCGAGCCAGTTCGGCGTCATGTCGCTGACAACGAGGCCGCCGCCGATCGTGTTCATCTTGATCGCCCAGGGAATCTCGCCGCCGCCTCCGGTCAGCCTGACATTCCCGTTGACCGTGATTCCGTCCAGCAGAACGGTGTCCGCTCCCGTGGCTGTCAGGTTCCCCTTGACGGTGATGCTGGACCTCGCGGGGTCGTCGAGGCACGGATGTCCTGTCGTATGTCCGGGTGGGTTAGGCAGGCAGCCCAGGCCGAGGAGCGAGCCCGCAGCGGCCGTGACGTCGTGTCCGACAGTGATCGCCGACGAGAAGGTTTGCGCGTCGAACATGCCACCGGGGGCGACGTCGATGTTGCCGGCGACGTTGATCACAGCACCGGGCAAGACGTTGCACGCACCCGTAACCGAGATGCGGTCGTAGGTGCCCGAGGGAATGGTGATAAAGGTCGACGTGGACGGGTCACCGGTCCAATTACCACCGCTGCACGTGTAGACGGTTTTGCCGAGGGCAGCGCTGGCGATGCCGGTGCCAAACCCGACAGCCACCGCAGACAACGCCACCACCATCACCACGCCGAGCCCGATACGAAACCGCATACTTGCTCCCTTCGTCTGTTCAGTCACGAGAAGGAAGTGCACACGGCACGGCAGCCTAGGCAGAAACCGCATCGAACGCTGCTCCCTCTCCCCTGGAATCACCTGTTGCAAGCTCCTCCTCGCCCGCCGGAAGAAGCCAGGACACTGGGACTCGTTCAACCCAGGAACCGGTCACCCATGTTGTCAAGAACGACGCCGGAAGGCAAGACCGGCTCGGGCGTCTGTAAGAGTCGGTCCGTCAGGGCCGGGTCTATCAGGTCTTCGGTGTGCGTCCTGTTGTCGATCTTGTCGATCGTTGATCTCGATTCGTCCCTCCGAAAGGTTGAGGAACCGGCCCACTTGTTGTCACCGACACCGCCGCGATGCTAGCGGGGCAGTGACGGGCGGACAATGACTCGGCGGGCGATGACCCTCTGTCCTTTGCCGCGGAGCTAATCCTCGTCGACGACCCGTTTCTCGAGTCGCTTCACGATCAGGAACCCGATCGCCGAAAGCACGATCGCACCGCCCGCGGCGTAGAGGCCATAACGGTTGAACGCGGTCGCCGCCGCGTCTCCGAGGTAGTAGGAGATCAGTGAGATCGAGGTTGCCCAGACGATCCCGCCCGCCGCGTTCCAGAAGAAGAACCGCCACCAATGCATGTGCGAGATGCCCGCCACCCAGGCCGCGGTCACCCTGAGAACGGCGACGAAGCGACCGAAGAAGACCGCCTTTCCCCCGTGCTTGGCGAAGAACCGCTCGCCTCGCGGGAGGTACTTCTCTGCGTAGCTACGCGTCAGCCGGTGTCGCTCGAGCAGCGGCCGCCCGCCTTTGCGGGCGGCCCAGTAGCCGAGGTTGTCGCCGATGATCGCGGCCAGCACACCCAGCACGATCACCCACACGATCGAGAACGAGCCTTGGGACGCGAGCACTGAGCACGCGATCAGCGCCGTCTCGCCGGGCACCGGAAGACCGAACGACTCCAGCGTGAGCAGGACGAAAAGAAGAAGCAACGCCCACTGGCTGTGCTGCTCGACGAAGGTCAGAACCGATGCGACATCCACGCTCGCATCATCCCGAATGCCCCTTTGGGCCGCACGACGGGCGCCCCGGGGTCGTCGCGATTCGCAGACATTCCCCTTCTCGCCTCGGTAACGCCCGGGCGGGCACTTGACTCGAGCGTCGAGCGCGCATTGACGAGTACGGCGAGCGGACGTTCAGTCGGCCACGATCTCGGCGCCGCATTCGACTCTTGAGGATCAGGGTGGCCCGTAGTGTCGTCGAGCGCGACGACTCAGGCCGTCGAAGAGGTTGAGGCAACGTGGCCGATGCGCCTGGCGAGGCTAGTCGCAGCTGCGTCCTGATCCGCTTCCAGAAGGAGGGCTCCGGCGCGGTCGGCAAGGGTCGCATTCGCCGCTCGGCCGCCGATCGCGACGGGCACCCGTGCGGTGAGAGTGGCAAGTTCCTGCTCGATTGCCTTCAGCGGCTTGGGCATGGTGGCGGCCAGAACGACGGTAGCCGGGGAAATGTCCTCGACTGCGCGCTCGATCGTCGAGATGGGCGTGTCCGCCCCGAGCAAGACGATCCGCCAACCGTTCGCCCGTAGGGCGATGCCGAACAGTACGAGCGGGAGGTCGTGCCATTCCCCCGAGGGGCACGCGAGCAGCGCGATCGGCCCGGTTCCGCGGCCCCAGCCTCTGGCCAAGCCGAGCAGGCGGCCGCGCACGAGGTTGCTCGCGAAGTGCTCATGGGCGATCGTCGCCTCGCCGGCCGCCCAGCGGTCACCGAGCCTGCGCAGGGCCGGAGTGAGAATCTCGGTGAGGACGGTCTCCATGGTGAAGGTCGAGAGTGTGCGGTCGAGAATGGCGTTCGCCGCCTGCTCGTCGTAGCGTTCAAGCGCTTCCTGAAGCGCTTCGGCGCTGTCGGTGAGCGTTGCCGTCGCGTCGACCTCAGGTGTACTGCCGCCCTCGAGTGCGGCGTGGGCGGCTTCGGCCGCAGACAACCCCTGCCCCAGGTGGCTCTGCATCCGCCGGACGCGGAGCTCGTCGGCGTCGGAGTAGAGCCGGAAGCCGCCGCCGGAGCGGGTCGGCCGCAGCAGCCCGTACCGCCGCTCCCAGGCCCGGAGGAGCTCAGGGCTGACGCCGACGCGGCGGCTCAGCTCGCCGATTCGGAGATGGCCGACGGGATCCATCCCGCGACTATACAGACTATAGACAGTAGTTTGACATCAGCGATCCATTCCTGTACAAACTCTCTACGCACTATGGACAGAGAGGAACCAATGACACAGGTCGCACCTACCTCGAATCGCGCGTCGCAAGTCCTCGCGGGTACAGAACAGCACTCCCGGTTGCTGCTTCTGGCCGCCGCGGCCGTCTCGTTCACCCTCTCGGTCTTGCTCTGGTTTGCGGGCCACGAGCTCCAGGGCATCTTCGTCGGTCTCTGGGTCCCGTCGATCCTCTCGCTCGGGGCGATCATGCTCCCGAGGACCGTGCGGCGATGAGCAACGTCGGCCTGTTCGTCGTCGGGACCCTCGTCACCCTTCTCGTCATGGCCTCGATGGCGCTCCTGTGCTGGGGCGCGGTGCTCGACGGCCGTGACGAGCAAGCCCGTCTGCTCGCCGAAGAACGCGAGCAGACCGGCGGCAGCAGTCTCCGCGTCATCGACGACGCGGCGTAATCGCATCTATCTGAAGCAGCAGAAAGGAAGACCCAGCATGAGGAAGTCACTCGTAGCGCTCGTCATTGCGGCCGTCGCGTTTGCCGCCGTCGGTGGGAGCGCGACCGCGTCGTCTCGGCAGCGGGCGGGCATGAACAAGAACATCGTCCAGGTGGCGGCGTCGAGCCCGCAGTTCTCGACGCTCGTGTCGTTGGTGAAGAAGGCCGGGCTGGCCGGTGCGCTGTCGAAGGGCAGTCTGACGGTGTTCGCGCCGACCAACGCTGCGTTCGCCTACCTGAAGGCGCACGATCCCGCGACCTACACGGCCGTCTCCACCAACCCGGCTGTTCTGAAAAAGGTGCTGACCTATCACGTGGTCGGCAAGAAGATCCTCGCTCCAGCCGCGATCGCTGCCGCCAAGGCAAACGTCAAGGTGAGGACACTGGAGGGCGAGAAGATCGCGCTCTCGCTGGCCGGCGGCAAGCTCAAGCTGAACGGAACCGCCACCGTCGTCGCCGCCAACGTCACTGCATCGAACGGCGTCATCCACGTCATCAACCGCGTTCTCGTCCCGCCGTCCCTGACCAAGGCGTCTATGCCGGCGCAGTCGATCCTCCAGCTCGCGGCCGGTAACCCCGACCTCTCGACGCTGGTTTCGCTCGTGCAGAAGGCAGGGCTCGTCCAAGCGCTCTCCGGCGCCGGGCCGTTCACCGTGTTCGCGCCGACCAACGAGGCGTTCCAGAAGCTCGCGGCGGGTGCTCCGGCCACCTACCAGGCCGTGCTTGCCAACCCCGCACTGCTCACGAAGGTGCTCACCTACCACGCCGTCGCCGGCTCGATCAAGAGCACCCAGGCGATCACCGCCGCGCAGCAAGACGGCTCCGTCACGTCCCTGGAGGGCGAGCCGATCGCACTCTCGCTCGTCGGCGGGAAGCTGACCCTCGACGGCAGCTCCACCGTCGTCACGGCCGACATCCTGGCCACGAACGGCGTCATCCATGCGATCGACACGGTCCTCGTCCCGCCCAGCCTCACCGGCTAGCCCGGTTCGACTTGGCCAACGGTTCGACTTGCGCTCCCCTCAGAGCCGGGGTCACACCCGGCCCTGAGGGTGCGGCGCGGACTGTGAGGTTCCCGGATCGGGCCGGCGCAGCCTACGACGCCCTCGCGGACGGGGAGCCGTTGGCGGCGCTGCAAGCCCACTTCGCACTGCTTCGCGCACCCGGTGGTACGGCCGATGTCAAAGTCCTGAGGTCGCTCGCGGCTACCGGCGACCGTCTCGCGCGGGGCCTGGTGATCCGCCCGCTGGCCCGGTTCGCGGGGAGCACCTTCGACTCGACCTTGCTTGGCCTTGCGCACAGCGACGACCCCCTGCTGCGAGAGCAGGCGCTGTGGGCGCTGGCCGACCGCCCTGCCACACCAGGTGCCGTCGACGCGGCCGTGACGGCCATCGCCGACGGCGGTCTTCCCGCCGTGATCGCGCAGCTCGCAATCGAGCACTGGGCAGCCTCCGCCCGTGCTGTCGTGTCGGCCATTTCGACCGCGCTCGAGCGTCATGCCGCGGAGGGTCCGCGCGTCCGACTCGTCGAGGCCGCGTCCGTCGCCGACCACCACGACGTTCGCCGGCTGCTCGCGCGCCTGCTTGGCTCTGCGCACGAGAGCGAAGCGGTGCGTGCCGCCGCCGCACGCGGGCTTGCGGCCCGGCCCGCTCCAATGCTGCTCGACGGGCTCTGGCAGGCGGGTAGTGCCGGAGGGCCCGAGCTCCGGTTCGCCACCGCCCGCGCACTCCTTGCGCTGCGTACGCCCCGCGCCCTGGAGGCCGCCGCTGCGCTCGCTCGGTCGGCAATCGGTTCGGACGAGCCCTTCGACCGTCTGCTCGCCGCGCTGCTGCAAGGTCGCTCGGCGGCCTCGTCCTCGGAACGGCGCGGGATCCGGATCGCCCAGGTCTTCCTGCAGGGCCGGCTCGACGGCGCGCTGACGAACGCAGGTGTGGGGGACGGCGGGGGGATCTCGACCTTGCTTGTTCAACTCGGCAGAGCGCTCGGGTCCGAGCCCGAGGTCGCTCGTGTGGTGACGCTCGCGCGGGCGCTCGCCGAGCCCGAGACCGACTGGCGCCACACCCAGCTGAGCGAAGCCCAGAGCCCAAAGGTCTCGATCGAGCGAGTGCCGTTCGGCCCGGCCGGCTACTTGCCGGCGCCGGCGATGTGGGAGCACCGGCTCGAGCTAGAGCGGGCTCTCGAGACCGCTGTCTCGGAGCTTGGAGGGTTCGACGTCGCCCACCTGCGGTTCGCAGACGCCGGCGCATTCGCAGCCGCGCGGGTCTTCAAGCGGCTCGGCGTCCCGGTGGCGTTCACAGCCGCACCCGATCCGCACGCCGTGATCGCCGGCGCGCAGCAGCGGGGCGACTTGACCCGTGACGCCTTCCCCGAGTCCGAGCTCAACGAGCACTACCTTCTTCGCGCCCAGCTCGTCGCCGACCTCCTGGGCCAGGCCGAGGCGATCGTGGTCCTGCCTCGCCCCGATGCCCGTGCGGCGCTCCATCGGCTGATCGGTGCTCCGTTCACGCAAGTCGAAGACGCCCGTGTCCACACGATCGCGGAAGGAATCTCACTTGCGGAGATCGACCGCGCTGCTCGAGAGCCGGCACGGACGTACCGAGATCACGGCCTGCCGTCCGTTGCCGGTGACTTGCTCGACAGCGTTGCGGCACTGTCCCCCGAGCGCCACGGCCTCGCACTGCTCGTCAGCGTCGGCCGCTTGCATCGGGTCAAGGGCCTCCCGCTCCTGCTCGAGGCGTGGGCCGGCGACGACGAACTCCACCGTTCGTTCAACCTAGTGATCGTCGGCGGCGGCCTCGAGCAACCAACGCCGGAGGAGGCGCTGGTGCTCGATCAACTCGACAACGTCTGCGCACGTGTCCCGCGCGCGCGCGAAGGTTTCGTGCTGCTCGGCCATCGCGCAAACGGTGAGGTGGCGACGATGCTTCGCATCGCCCGGGTTGGGCTCGGCGGCCTCGTCGCCCCGCACGGCATCTACGCCTGCACGAGCCAGAAGGAGGAGTTCGGCGTGGCGCTCCTCGAGGCGATGGCAACCGGGCTCGGGGTCGTCGCGCCAAACGCCGGTGGGCCGGCGACCTACGTCCACGAGGGATCCACCGGCTGCCTGGCAGACACCTCGTCTGTTGCGGATGTGAGAGAGGCCCTGCGGCGGGCCGCGGCCGACCGTGCCGACGAGACACGCGCCCGGCGCATCTCGGACCTCGTTCGCTCCCGCTACACGATCGAGGCGATGGCGGCCTCGCTCGCCGCCGTCTACACGCACGTGGTGCACGAGCCGGCGCAGGTGGCGGCTTGATCGTTCTCGTCGTCGTCCCCGACTACGCATCACACTGGTACCCCCTGTCGGCCGTCGCCGGTGCTGCTCGTCGTCGGGGACACGAGGTCTTCGTGGCAACGGGCCGCGCGCTTGCCCCGCGTGTCGTCGCCGCTGGGCACGAGCACGTCGAGTTGACTCTCGGGTCGGGCAGCAACGGCGGCGTTCGGCCGTCGGGCACGGAGACGGAGATCGACGCGTTTCTCGCGGCGACCCGTGAGGGGATGGTCGCCACGCTGAGGTACCAGGCCGAACGACGCCGCCACGACCTCCTGTGGGAGCCGGAGGGTGTCGCCGCGCGGCTCCGTGACATCCTCGGCGAGGTCGGGCCCGACACCGTGCTGGTCGACCAGCTCGCGTTCAATGCCACTGCTTCCCTGCGCGGCCTGCGAGTGCCGTTCCTCTCGTTCCTTCCCGGCCACCCGTGCCAGTTGCCCGGCCCGGGAGAGACATTCGGCTGCCCGGAGCTCCGGCCGCCGGGCTTTGGAACCGAGGAAGCGCTGCGATCACTGAGGGAGCTGTGCACGGGTGTCGCCTGCGAATTCACCGCCGCGTACAACGCCGCGACCGCCGCACTGGACCACACCGCAGCGCCGCTCGACGACGCCTTCGCTGCCGGCGGCACGCTCGGGACGCTCGTCAACTATCCCCGGCAACTCGGAGCACACACGAGCCGGCTCCCTTGGGTTTCGTTCCTCGGCTCCTGCATCCGGGTCGAGGAACCAGTTCCATTCTTCGAGAGCCTCGCCGGCGAGCAGCGATCCCGCCCACGAGCGTACGTCTCCCTTGGCAGCTTCCTCTCCGCCCGGACCGACGTCCTGGAGCGGATCGCCCACGCCATCCAGGCACTGGGCTGGGATGCCATCATGGCGACAGGTGCTGCGCGACCGCAGGCGCTCGCCACGACGCCGGCCGGTTGGGTGGTCGAGGAACACCTCCCGCAGGTTGCCGCACTCCAGGCGTGCGACATCGTGGTCTGCCACGGCGGGAACAACACTGTGACGGAGGCGCTCACGGCCGGCTTGCCCGTGCTCGCAGCCCCCTTTTCGACCGATCAGTTCGCGGGGGCAGAGGACCTGCGCCGGGCCGGCCTGGGCGACGTGATCGATCCCGCGGCCGCCGCGGGCGACGAGATCGCTGCACGGCTCGCCGAGCTGCTCGGCGGAGACGCCGCTCGGCGAGCGGCAACGCTCGGTAGCGAACTACGGCGCATTCCGGGTGCCCGGCTCGCCGTGGAAGTCCTCGAAGCCACGGTGGCCGCGTCTGCTGTGGCAGCCTAGGGAGCGTGGCTGGTTTGATCGCGCTGACGGGGGCGACGGGCTACATCGGTGGTCGGCTTCTGCACGCGCTCGAGGCGCGCGGAGAGCGAGTGCGGTGCCTCTCGCGCCGCCCGGAGTATCTCTCGGCTCGCGTCAGGCCCGGGACCGAGGTCGTTCGCGGCGATGTCCTGCGGCCGGAGACGCTGCGCGCCGCGCTCGAGGGCGTCGAAACGGCGTACTACCTGGTGCACTCGATGGGGTCGGGTGCCTCGTTCGCAGAGGCGGATCGCAAGGCGGCGTCCGCGTTCGGGCATGCGGCGCGTGCTGCCGGTGTCCGCAGGATCGTGTACCTCGGTGGACTTGGTGAGGGGGAGCTCTCGGAGCACCTGTCGTCGCGGCAGGAGGTTGGCCGGATCCTGCGTGAGTCGGGGGTGCCGACGATCGAGTTCCGCTCGTCGATCGTGATCGGCTCCGGGAGCGCGTCGTTCGAGATGCTGCGCGCGCTGGTCGAACGGCTGCCCGTAATGGTCACGCCGCGCTGGGTGAACACGCGCACCCAGCCGATCGCGATCGAGGATGTGATCGCCTACCTGCTGGCGGCTCTCGACTACCAGCCGGCCGGGGGTGAGGTCTTCGAGATCGGCGGTGCCGACGTCTGCTCCTACCTGGACCTGATGCACGAGTACGCCGACCAGCGCGGCCTGCGCCGGCACATGGTGCCGGTGCCGGTCCTGACGCCGCGGCTGTCGAGCCTGTGGCTCCACCTCGTCACGCCGGTGTACGCCGGGATCGGCCGCGAGTTGGTCGACAGCCTGCGCAACGAGACGGTGATCAACGATCCGCGGGCGCTGCAGGTGTTCCCGGTGCGGCCGCGCAGCTCGGCTGAAGCTGTCGCACGCGCGCTCGCGAACGAGGACAGGGAAATCGCCGAGACTCGCTGGTCGGACGAGGCGTCTGCGCCGAGCAGCGGGTATGGCGGCGCGCGCTACGGCTCGCGGCTCGTCGACTCACGCAGCGTCAGCGTGCCGTGCCTGCCCGCGTTCGCGTTCGCGCCGATCCAGCGAATCGGCGGCGACACGGGCTGGTACCTCGGCAACGAGCTCTGGGAATTCCGCGGCGCACTCGACGTGCTTGCGGGCGGGCCGGGCCTGCGGCGCGGCCGCCGTGACCCGGTCGGTATCCAGGTCGGCGACACGATCGACTTCTGGCGTGTCGAGCGCTTCGAGCAGGATCGACTGCTCGGGCTCGTCGCCGAGATGAAGGTGCCCGGCCGCGCCTGGCTCCAGTTCGAGGTCGAACCAGACGACGCGGGCGGCTCGACCATTCGTCAAACCGCGATCTTCGACCCGGCCGGTGTGCCCGGGCTCGCGTACTGGTACACGCTCTGGCCGATCCACAACTACGTCTTCGGCGGAATGCTGAAGCGGATCGCGGCCGGCGCAGAGTCGGTCACTTCATGAAGCTCTACAGCCTGCTCGAGCGAACCGGGTTTCGCAGCCTTGCCGGGCGCCTGTACAACGTCGAGCTCATCGGGGTCGAACGGATCCCATCGACTGGCCCGGCAATCTTGGTCGCAAACCACGAATCGCTTTTCGACCCGTGGATCCTCGCACTCGCTACTCCCCGACCTGTTCGCTACATGGCGAAATCAGAGCTCTGGCAGCACCGAGTGATCGGCGCTGCAATGGAGTCGTTCGGAGCGTTCCCCATTGAACGTGGCGCGGGCGACGCAACAGCGATGTCGCGTGCCGCGCAACTCCTTGGCGACGGCCAGGTGCTGGGACTCTTTCCGCAAGGGACATCCAAACTGCGGTCTCCGCGGCGCTATCACCGAGGCGCCGCACGCCTCGCACTCACGACAGGCGCACCCCTCCTGCCCGTCACGCTCATCGGCACACGCGGGAAACCATGGCCCTGGCGGCGCCCACAAACACGGGTGATCGTCGGTGAGCCAATCCCGGTGGAACGTGGCCGCCCAACCGTCACCGCCGCCCGCGCACTCACCATCCAACTCCAGCAACGCATCGAGCAAGCAGCGCATCCCTCTGGCTGAGCTGGGTGAGCGAACAACTCGGGCGCCCGGTCATGACGGTGTTCAACCCAATCCGTGCCAACACCTTCGAACTCGGTGAGCCCACCGGTTCGCCCGGTCGGATCGCAACGACGGCATTTACCGATCAGCCATCTAGGGGCGGTTCTGGCGCCAGATCTCGAGGTTGAGCGCGGTCGCGTATGTCGACCATGCGAGGTAGGGCGCGTAGAGCAGTCCGGCCTGGCGGTCGACGCGCGCACTCGCGGCCGCCGTCGCCGCGACGGCAGGCAGGAGGATGCAGATGACCACCGCGCCGGCGCCGGGTCGGCGGGCGCCGAAGAAGACCGGTGTCCATGCGGCGTTCAGCCCCAACTGCAGCCACCAGAGGGCGAGCGCCGGTCGACGTCGGGGATCGGTTGACTTGTCGACTCGCTGAGCCGAGTACGCCATCTGCGCATACAGCACGGTCCAGACCGGTCCGAAGGCTCGCGACGGCGGGGTCCAACTCGGCTTGCGCAGGCTGGGATACCAGGTGGCGACCGAACGGCGGGTGGCCGCCGCACCTCCGGCAGCCGCCAGCGCAACCGCCGTCGCGTACCCGAACGTGCGCACACCCAGATCCTACGCCTTGGCGAGCGATTCATCAGTCGGCTGCGTTCGGCCGAGGATTGGGGCCGAGCTCACCCGAAAGGTTATCAAGATGCGAACTTGCACTCTCGACTCGGATCAACGGGTCGCTCACTCACAGGTGCTACGGTCCTGGGTGCTTGGCCCCAGCCATTCGGCCGAGCATCAGCCTGACCCCAGCTTTCGGTCGGCAGTACGCCGTCCCGCCGGCGACGCCGGCCATTCCACTGCTGGAGGTAGGCGCTATGTCTCGTTCGATCAACAAACGTTGGGCGCTGTTTGCAGGGCTCGTCGGCATCGGAACACTGCTTGCGCTCACGGTCGGCCTCGGTGTTTTTGCCCGTGCGGGGGCGGCCGCGAGCTCGGCGGCGCCGACGAACACCGACCCGCCGACGATCAGCGGCACCCCGCAGGAGGGGCAGAAGCTGGTCGGCCACCGCGGCCAGTGGACCGGCAATCCGAGCGACTACAACGACTACTGGGTGCGCTGCAACAAGAGCGGCGGCAGCTGCGCGAACATCAGCGGCGCCACCGACCGAAACGGGCTGCTGCTGACGAACGTCGATGTCGGTAAGACGATCCGTTTCAAGGTGCGGGCCCAGAACGCCGACGGCAACACCTTCGCGTCGTCGGTGCCGACAGCCGTGGTCACCGCGGCGACAAAGCCGCCGCCTGTTCCCGTGACCGGCTGCCCGAGCGGCACCGGCCTCATCCAGGTGGCCAACCTGAGCTCGCCGGCGCGGCTGCTGATCGACCAGCAGCAGACCAGTCCGTCAGTGGTCAACCGCGGGAGCAGGCAGCTGATCGTCCGCTACCACGTCTCCGCCTGCAAAGGCAGGTCGGTGCAGGGAGCGCTGGTCTACGCGACCGCCGTCCCGTTCAACCAGCTCTCGATCCCGCCGGAGCAGACAACCGGCAGCGACGGCTGGGCGGAGCTCAACTTCCAGATGCAAGCCGGCTTCCCGGTCAGCTCGAACCAGCAGCTGATCGCGATCTTCACCCGCGCTCGCAAGTCCGGAGAAGACCTCCTCGGCGGCATCTCCACCCGCCGCCTCTTCTCCGTCCAGGTCAACCTCAACGGCTAACGACACCACACCGCCCCGGGGGTCGCTCGATTGCGGCCCCCGGATCCCATTCGTCCTGGAGGAGGTGAAACCCATGAAGTCACTGGAAGCGTTGTACGCGCAGATCCGCTCGTTCTTCAGCAAGAAGAAGACAACCTGAGTGCTGCGCTGCCGCACGGTCCAGCCCCTGAACGATCAACGGAAAGGATCACCGTGAAAGCGCTCACCTACCACGGCCCGAGTGAGAAGGGCTGGGACACCGTCCCCGACCCGACCATCCTGGCGCCCACGGACGCGATCGTCGAGATCACGAGCACGACGATCTGCGGTACCGACCTGCACATCCTGAAGGGCGACGTTGCGACGTGCCTGCCCGGAACGACGCTCGGCCACGAAGCCGTGGGCATCGTCACCGAGGTCGGCGCGGCGGTCACGACCGTCGCGGCCGGCGATCGCGTCCTCGTCTCGTGCATCAGCTCGTGCGGCCGCTGCCGGTTCTGCAAGCAGGCGCGCTACGGGCTCTGCATCGGCGGCGGCGGCTGGATCCTCGGCCACACGATCAACGGCGTCCAGGCCGAATACGCGCGGATCCCGTTCGCCGACACCTCGCTCTATCCGGTGCCCGAACAGCTCTCCGACGAGCAGGTGCTGTTTCTCGCGGACATCCTGCCGACCGCCTACGAGGTCGGTGTTCTGAACGGCAACGTGACACCCGGCGACACCGTCGTTGTCGTCGGTGCGGGGCCTGTCGGTCTCGCAGCGATCATGACCGCAACGCTCTACACCCCGGGGCGGATCATCGCGATCGACCTCGCCGACTCGCGTCTCGAACGCGCCCGCCAGTTCGGCGCGGACGTGACGATCAACAACAGCAGCGGCGATCCGGTCGCGCAGGTGCTCGAGTTGACCGGCGGCCTCGGCGCGGACGTCGCGATCGAGGCGGTCGGGGTGTCCCCGACGTTCGAGCTCTGCACCCAGCTCGTGCGGCCGGGCGGAAAGGTCGCGAACGTCGGCGTGCACGGCTCACCGGCGACCCTGCATCTGGAGACGCTCTGGATCAAGGGAGTGACGATCACGACGGGGCTCGTCGACACCTCGACGACGCCGCGCCTTCTGCAGCTGATCGTCGACGAGCGGCTCGACCCGACGATCTTCGCCACTCACCACTTCGCACTCGCCGACATGATCGGCGCCTACGACGTCTTCGCGAACGCCGGCGCGAACGACGCGCTCAAGGTCGTGCTCGCCGGGGCGTCGGTCGACCGTCTGGAAGCCGAGCGCGAGGAGGCGGTTGCGATCGCCCACTGACGGCACGGGCACGCCAACCCCTGAGAGAAGAGGCAAAGATGCGCAAGTTGTTGGAGATCGGTGGCTTCGTCGCCGCGGCGGTTCTGATCGCCTTCGGCGTCGTCACGATCGTGATGGGCGTCAACGGACGCAACACCGTCGCCAGTTCGCTGACGACCGAGCAGATCACCGGCACACCGGACATGACCCCGGCGGGCATCACCGCCGCGGCGACGACGGCGAAGCTCGACCTGAACGCGATCGACATCCCGACGTGCAGCGTCGCGAACGACGCGGTGAACACCGGGGCGAAGGCACGCTGCTTCGCCCAGTACATGCAGATCCACGCCCTCGAGGCGACCGGCGGCTTCGTCTACGCCCAGATGGGCCAGTACCAGGCGAAGCCGGGAACACCGAAGTCCGACCTGACCCCGGACGGCGCAACCTCGAACGCCGCGTACGCCGTGCTCGACCCGAAGACGCAACAGCCCGTCGCGAACGGCGCCCGCAACGTCTGGGTGACCGAAACGGCGTTGACGACAGCGCTCAACAGCTCCTACATGGCAGCACAGCTGGGGCTGTTCGCGATCGTGGTCGGAGTCGCGCTCCTTCTCTGCGGCATCGGCTTCGGCGTCCTGGCCGCGGCCGGCGCGCTCCGAGGCGGCGACGGCTTGCTGAAGAGCTCGAAGCCCGTCGCAGCAGCGAGCCCGACGCCGGCGGCCATGTAGCCGCGGCGCAGAACGCAAGGCCAGAGGGCCGACCGCACCTGTTGCGCGACGCCCTCTGGTCGCGAACGCCCAAGCTCTGGGTGTTGATCGGGCAGCGCTGTGGCTTTCTCGTGGTCGAACCGAGCGACGATCAGCGTCGTCGCCGGCCGCCTTTGCGAGTGCGAGGAACGGCGGCGGTTGACCCATTCCCTCTCCCCGGGTCTCCGCCGCCGCCTCTCCCGTCACTGACTCAGTGCCGGCGTACGCGCTGGTCGTGTCGGAGGATGGTCGTGCTAGATGAAGGCGACCATGCGGTCGCTGTGAGCGACGACCTTGCCGCTGGTGATCTTCGGTGCGTTGGGGATCACCTTGTCGAGATGCTCGTCGGTGATCCACTTGGCGACGAGCTTGGTCGACTCGTCTACCTGCTCCTGCCGCTCGAACAGGCCGAGCGAGCTGAGGATCCCGTTGCCGGCCTCGATCAGGTAGTAGCCGGCGAAGCCGTCGAGCTTGCTCAGCTCAGGGATCAGCGTCTCGTTCACCTTGCCGGTGATCTCGCTGGTGCGGGCAGGGTCGACGCCTTCGTAACGACGAATGGTTGCAAACATGTTGCTCCTTCCGATCTCAGGACGGCGCACTCGAATGGGCGCACCACAGCGTCAGGCCAGGGGTCACAGTCGGAGAGGAACGTGCTTCAGCCTCGGCGGCTTCAACAGCTAGAGCCAACGCGCTGACTCCACCCTAGCCGTGATCCCACCTCGCCGCATTAAGGCGCATTAAGCAGCGCTAGAGCATGGCTTGGTGGTGGCGATTCAAATGCCTCGCGCTGAATCGTCTCGCCGCTACGGCTCGGCGAGTTCGAGCGGTGTCACGACGAGCAGGCCGTTGTAGACCCGCAAGGTGGGCTGGATTAGGCCGACGCGGGTTTCCCGCAGGGTTGTTCCGCAGGGTTCCCGATGTGGTCGCCGGGTTCGCCCGGGAGACTCGGTTGACCAGGCTCGACGACCCGGGCCTGGTCAGAGCGATCGGGAGTTGGTTGACGGCCATTGCGTGTGGCGATTTCCTCGATCTATCCGCCGCGCGCGTGCGGGATCGGCTCGTTCGCGTTTGAGTCGAGTTCCGCGCGGGTCGAGGTCGAGGGGATCGAGTCTGTCGGCGCCGGTGTTGTTGTCGTCGACGATCAGGCGAGTCGGCAGCGTCCTGAGGTTGTCTCGACCGTTCGGGAGGCGACGCGCGGGGACTACATCGAAGCGGCGGCTGGCGGCTCGCGAGAGCGCTTCGACGTCGACTACGGGATGGCCGGCGACCGGGTCGGCGTCGTTCGCCTGGATATCCCGGCTTCCTTGCCACCGGGTGCAGCCGGCCACCCGCCGGCAGTGGCACGAACAGGAGGGGCTTCGTCGTGAAACGGCACGCAGTGAAGCTCGACGAGGCGAGGCCGTACGCGAAGTCCGTAGCGAAGGACGATCTGGTGACGATTCCCTTGCCGGAGGTGGAGAAGCTGTTGGGGTCGTCGCCGGACGGTCTAACTCAGGCCGAGGTGGAGACGCGGCTGATCCGATATGGGCCGAACGAGATAGAGGAGAAGAAGGCCAGTCCGTTTCTGAAGTTCCTGACCTATTTCTGGGGCCCAATCCCATGGATGATCGAGGTGGCGGTGGCCCTCTCGGCCGTCGTCCGGCACTGGCCCGACTTCTTCATCATCCTGCTCTTGCTCGTCGCCAACGCGACGATCGGGTTCTGGGAGGAGCGGCAGGCGGGCAACGCGATCGCTGCTTTGAAGGCGAGGCTGGCGATCAAGGCCCGGGTGAAGCGTGACCGGAAGTGGGTCACGCTATCGGCGCGCGAGCTGGTGCCGGGCGATGCGATCCGGTTGCGCCTGGGTGACATCGTTCCGGCGGATGCGCGGCTGCTGGCGGGCGACCCGATCGGGGTCGACCAGTCTGCCTTGACCGGAGAATCGCTGCCCGCCACCGTCGAACCGGGCGGGGCGGTGTTCTCGGGTTCGATCATCCGTCAGGGTGAGATCGGCGCGCTGGTCTACGCGACCGGTTCGGACACCTACTTCGGCAAGACGGCGCTGCTGGTGGAACAGGCGCACACGGTCAGTCACTTTCAGCGCGCGGTATTGAAGATCGGCAACTACCTGATTTTCCTAGCTGGGATCTTCGTTGCGGTGATCGTCGTCGCCTCCATCCTCCGCGGCGACGCGGTTCTGACCACGTTGCAGTTCGCCCTGGTGCTGACCGTGGCGGCGATCCCGGTGGCGATGCCGACGGTGCTGTCGGTGACGATGGCGGTCGGCGCGCGCCTCCTCGCCACGAAGAAGGCGATCGTGAGCCGGCTGGTCGCGATCGAGGAGCTGGCCGGCGTCGACGTGCTCTGCACCGACAAGACCGGCACGCTGACTCAGAACGAGCTGACCCTGGGCGACCCCTTCACGATCGATGGACTTCCGGCCGCGCAGCTGATTCTCGACGCCGCGCTCGCCTCACGCGCCGAGGATGACGACACGATCGACCTGGCCGTCCTGGGCGGGCTGAACGACAAGCAGGTGTTGGCGGGCTACCAAGTCGTGCACTTTCAGCCCTTCGACGCGGTCAGCAAGCGCACGGAGGCGGCCGTCGAAGCCGGGGACGGGAAGGCGTTCAAGGTGACCAAGGGCGCGCCGCAGGTGATCCTGGAACTATCGGCCAACGCCGGCAAGGTGAAGGCGGAGGTCGACCAGGCCGTCGACGAGTTCGCCGCGCGCGGCTTCCGCTCGCTGGGGGTGGCCCGGGCCGACGGGAACGGTGAGTGGGAGTTCCTCGGTGTGCTGCCCCTGTACGACCCGCCCCGGACGGACGCCAAGGAAACGATCGCCACCGCACGAGAGCTCGGCGTCGACGTCAAGATGGTCACCGGCGATGCGCTCGCGATCGCGCGGGAGACCGCCAAGACACTGGGAATGGGCACCGACATTCTCGATGCCTCCGGCCTGGGCGACGTTGAGCGCAAGGAGACAACGGCGGCGGCCCAGGCGATCGAGAACGCCGACGGCTACGCCCAGGTCTTCCCCGAACACAAGTTCCACATCGTCGACGTCCTGCAAGAACAGGGCCACATCGTCGGCATGACCGGCGACGGGGTAAACGACGCCCCCGCGCTGAAGAAAGCCGACTGCGGCATCGCCGTCTCCGGTGCGACCGATGCGGCACGTGCGGCAGCCTCGATCGTGCTTACAACCCCGGGGCTGTCGGTGATCATCGACGCGGTCGAAGAGAGCCGGAAGATCTTCCAGCGCATGAACAGCTACGCGATCTACAGGATCGCCGAGACGCTGCGCGTGCTCCTGTTCGTGACGCTCGTGATCCTGATCTTCAACTTCTTCCCGGTCACCGCGGTGATGATCGTGATCCTCGCGCTGCTCAACGACGGCGCGATCCTCTCAATCGCCTATGACAACGTTCGGTACCGCGAACAGCCCGAGGCCTGGAACATGCACCTGGTGCTAGGGATCGCCACCGTGCTCGGCGTCGTCGGCCCGATCGCCGCGTTCGGCCTCTTCTACATCGGCGACAGCGTCGCCCATCTCCCGCATCCGGAACTCCAAACGCTGATGTACCTAATGCTGTCCGTAGCCGGCCATCTGACAATCTTCCTGACCCGCACCCGCGGCCCGTTCTGGTCGATCCGCCCCGCACGCGTTCTCATGCTCGCGGTGCTCGGCACCCAGGCGCTCGCGACCCTGATCGCGGTTCTCGGCGTGTTCATGACACCCCTCGGCTGGGACTGGGCGCTCTTCGTCTGGGGATACGCGCTCGCCTGGTTCCTCGTCACCGACCGCATCAAACTGCTCGCCTACCGGATCCTCGATCCAGGGGAATTGGCGGGCGGAGCGAGCGCTGCCCACACGCCTATCCATTTCTTGCCGTAGTGCTGCTCTTGCCTGGGGTAGGAGCTGGCTGTCGATCTCTGTGAACGCCGGGTGAAGACAGGCCTGGCGGGGTGAGCCGGACCGGGTTCGGCGGGGACCGTGATCTACCCAGGTTTTTCGTGGTGTCGAGTTGCTGGAGTCGGTCGGCGTTGGTGGCGTTGGCGGTGTTCATCCTTGAGCGTGAGCGTGCCGAGCATCTGCACGCCTAGCTAGGGGGCGACTTGCACGATCACGTCACATCCGGGATCTCAGCACGTCGACCTCGCAGCCTGGCGCGAAGGGATCGAAGCCGTGCTCGACCAGCCAGCGGACGTTCAGCAGGCTTCGTAACGACCACCATGCCCGGATCACGTCAAGGTCGACGTCGGCCCCGTAGCCGGCGACAACGTCGCCGAGGTGCTCCTCGTGTCCGAGCGTCAAGCTCGCGAGGTCGTACAGGGCATCGCCTTGGCCTGCCTCGGACCAGTCAATCACACCGGTGATCTCGTCACCGTCGACGAATACGTGGGTGACTTGCAGGTCGCCGTGTGTGAACTTCGATGTCCACGGGCGGAGTGCGGCCTCGGCGACCTCCCGATTGCGCGTGACCAGGCCGGCAGGCAGAACACTGTTCGCGACGAGCCACTCGCATTCGTCGTCGAGGCGCAATGCGATCTCGTCGACACTCCGACCGGGCCATGGCGGCAGCGGCGCGTCGTGCAGCATCCGTGCGGCTGTACCCGCCGCGGCCCACGCTGCCGATGTTGCGGTGGACGGCTCCCCGAGGTGGCCGAGCGCAGTCCCGGGCAGGGCGGCGAGCGCGATCACCGGCGGCTTCCGCCACAGGACCTCCGGAGTCGGGATCGGCGCGGCAGCCATAGCCTCGACCTCGACGTCAATGCGCGTCTGATCAGCGTCGATCTTCAAGAAGATGTCCCCGACGCGCAGGGTCGCCCGCTCGTCATGGGCGACCACGACCTCTACCGCCAAAGTCATCCCGCGAGGGTATGCGACGCGCCCGGACCCCGGCTGGCGCGCGGCCTTCACGCCTGAAGGGCGGGGCGAGGATCGAGATGTACTGGACTGCGCCAGTGCTGCGCGAGGCACAACCGCGTTATCGAGGCGCTCTTCGTCAAGATCGAGGCGACAACATGAGGCTTCCAAACAGTGAGCACGAATCCCGCCGCTGGCGGATCGCCGAAATCGCACCCGACTTCAGGCTCGAGGACGTCTGGGCGCTACCGGCGCGAGGCAGTGCCGAGGACTTCGAAACGCTGCTTGCGGTCATAGCGTCCCTCGACCCCGCCCGCGGAGCGTCCGCGGCAACCCGACTGCTCTTCTCAATTCGCCTTCGCCTCGGCGGCTGGCTCGGCTGGGACGGTGCCAGTCGAACACGCGCGATCCCAGGCGAGCCAGAAACGACATTGAGCACACGACTCCCCCGAGATCTACGCAACACCGCCACGAACCTCGATCGGAGCCCATCCGGCTTTCGCCCCCTCTATCGCACCGACCTCGAGTGGGCCGCCGAACTCTCAAACCGAACGGTCCACGCCGTAATGCACCTCGCCTGGGTCGACAAAGGCGAGGGCCGCTATCAAGGACAGATGGGCGTGTACGTCAAGCCCCAGGGCAAGCTCGGGGCCGCCTACATGGCACTGATCGGGCCATTTCGACATCGAGTCGTCTACCCGGCGCTGATGCGGCAGATCGAACAAGCCTGGAACACCAAAACCCAGCGCAACGAGTGATCCCGACCGAGAGAAAGGTCGCCTGGACGCGCGTCCTTACGCTTGACGGCGCCGACCGAACTACGGACCACGTTCGGGTGGGTTTGTCTGAGTGTCAGATCAACGGTGTAAACGCGGTTGTCATGGTTAGTTGTTGTTGAGGTCGATTCGTCCTTCGAAGGTGATCGCGAACGCGTTCAGTGCTGCCTTCCAGCGAGTGACCCAGCGGGCTCGTCCTCTGCCGCTGGGGTCGAGGCTTCGGATCGTGAGGTACAAGCATTTCACGGCGGCTTGCTCGTTCGGGAAGTGACCGCGGGTGCGGACGCTGCGGCGGAAGCGTGCGTGCAGGCTCTCGATCGCGTTGGTAACAGGTATGACATGCGGGCGCCTCGGGCTTGCCGTCGGGCCGTCGGTTCTAGGGTCTGCTGGTCGGGTTCGGGGCGTCGTGGAGGAATCAAGCTAGGGCAGGCCGTTCTACACCTTGAGCTGCGAGCTCGCGTTAGTACTTGGCCGCCCCCGCGACTGACCCGACTGCGCCGCGAGCGCGAATCCGTTTCTGTCGCTTCCGCCCGGCCGATTCCTCGACCCAACCGAGCAGAGAAGGGAGCCAGAGGTGAGGTCGATCGGTATGGATGTGCATCGGTCGTTCGCGCAGATCGCCGATGGTCGAGGACGGTCTGTGTCGGACGAGGGCCGGATCGGCGTGCGGCCGGAGGAGCTGCGCGCGTGGGCGGCCGGGCTTCGGCCTGACGACGAGGTCGCGCTCGAGGCGACGACGAACTCGGACGCGATCGCGACGATGCTGCGGCCGCTGGTGCGCCGGGTCGTGGTCTCGAACCCGCGCAAGACGAGGGCGATCGCGGAGGCGAAGGTGAAGACCGACAAGGTCGACGCCAGGATCCTCGCGCAGCTGCTCGCGGCGGACTTCTTGCCGGGGACGTGGGTCGCCGACGACCGCACCCGGATGCTGCGGCGGCTTGTGATGCGGCGGACTCATCTGGTCAAGCAGCGCACGCGGGTGAAGAACCAGGTGCACGCGATCCTGGCGCGCAACCTGGTGCCGACCTGTCCGCACGCCGACCTTCTCCGGTGTCGGCAGGCGCTGGCTCGTCAGGCAGGATCTGCCCGCCGACGAGTGGCGCAGCGTCGAAGCGCTGGTCCGCCAGCTCGACTTCCACGGCGAGGAACTCGTCCAGGTCGATCGCGAATGGCCATCGAGGCGATCGACGACCCGATCGTCGCCCGGCTGATGGCCGTGCCCGGGATCGACGTCACCGTCGCGATCTCGATCTCGCTGCGGTCGGCGACTTCGCCCGCTTCGACAGCCCCGACCGGCTCGTCTCCTACCTCGGCCTCAACCCGCGCGTCCGCCAGTCCGGCAACGGCCCCGCCGTCCACGGCCGGATCACCAAGGCCGGCCCCGCCCAGGCGCGCGGGATGCTCGTCGAAGCAGCGTTCTCCGCCTCGCGCGCGCCGGGGCCCCTGCGCGCCTTCTACCGCCGCGTCAAGGACCGCCGCGGCTTCCAGATCGCCACCGTCGCGACCGCGCGCAAGATGACCGTGCTCTGCTGGCACCTGATCAACCAGCGGCGAGGACTACGCGTTCGCCCGCCCCAGCCTGAACGCGCACAAGCGCCGCAAGCTCGAGCTCGCCGCCGGCGCCACTCACAAGCGAGGACTCCGTCCGCGGCGCCAGCCACGACTACCACGTCAAGCAGCTACGCGACCAGGAACGCGCGCTCGTCGAGCACGCCGAACGCTCCTACGAGGTGCTGGTCGCCCACTGGCAACCCCAACGACCGGCCGCGCTCGCTTGACAATCTCATCCGTCGATGTAGATGACCTGGCGGATCTCGGGGCTATAGGCGAGGAACGGGATGAACTCCGGCCAGGCGTTCTGCCAGAGCTTGACGATCGCGGGGGAGCGCTCGCCCCATTTGCCGGCGAACTCGTCGAAGCGATCCTGTGCGTGCTGTTCGGTCGCGGCGGTGTAGATCGGCCGCAGGTCGCGGGCGAGCTCGTCCCAGTCGGCGCGGCTCGCGTAACGGAACGCGTTGCGCATCAGGTGCACCACGCAGGTCTGCACGATCGCTCGCGGCCAGACGTCGCCGATCGCCTCCGGCAGCCCTCTGAGCCCGTCGCAGACGACGATCAGGACGTCGACCGCGCCGCGATTCAGGATCTCGGTCAGGACCTGATGCCAGTACTTCGCGCCCTCGCCGCCGTCGCCGAGCCAGAGCCCGAGGACTCGCGCTCGCCGTCGAGCGTGACTCCGACGGCGGTAGACGGGCCGCTTTGCGGACCTTCCGTCGCGGATCTTGCATGGATCGCGTCGATGAACACGACCGGGTAGAGCTGGTCGAGCGGACGGATCTGCTAAGCCGTCAGCTCCTCGAGCACCGGGTCGGTGATCCGCGAGATCGTGTCCCGGGAAACCTCGGCGCCGTAGACGTCGGCCAGGTGCGCCGCGATCTCCCCGGTCGTCAGCCCCTTCGCCGCAAGCGAGATCACCAGCTCGTCGACGCCGGCCAACCGGCGCTGACGCTTCTGACGATCCTCGGTTCAGAACGAGCCTGCGGCGCGCGGCAAGCGAATCTCGACCTCGCTGACCGCGTCAGAGGGTCTTCGACCTGCTGCCGTTGCGCGAGTTGCCCTTGTCGCGGCCCGAGGCGGCGTGCTTCGGATACCCGAGGTGGTCGTCGAGCTCTGCCTCGAGCGCCGTCTCCAGCACCGTCTTCGTCAACCCCGTCAACAAGCCACCCGGGCCGACCAGCTCAACGCCTTCAGAGCGAGCGCGCTCAACAAGCTCTTCTGCGAGCTCCTCATCGACCGTCCGCTCCGAGCTCTCCAACCCCGGCGACGGTGTAGTCAGATCAGACATCACAGCTCCCTTCCACCGGCACCACAGCCGGCAAGTCAAGCAACTGCATTTACACCGTTAGTCGGACAGTACCTTCATGAAGTTCCGCGAAGATGGTGGGCGTGGGATGGGAGGCACTGGATCAGTGGGGTGACGACGTCGCTCGGATCGAACCGCTCAGTGGCGGAGGCGTCAACGAGGTGTGGAGCGTGCGCGTCAACGGGCAACTGGCCGTCGGTCGGCTCGGCAGGCGCAGCGACGCCGACCTGGGGTGGGAGACCGAGCTGTTGCGGCACCTCGCCCGTGGCGGGATGACGGTTCCGGCGCCGATCCCGACCACGGACGGCCGCTACTTCGCCGACGGCCTGGTCGTGATGACCTACGTGGAGGGCCGACTGCCCGAGACGGAGGCCGACTGGCGTCGCGTCGCCGACACATTCCGCCAGCTGCACCGCCTGACGCAGGGCTGGCCGCAACGCCCGGGCTGGCGATCGTCGACCGACTACCTATATGCGGGAACCGGGACGAAGATCGACCTCGGCGCGATGCCGCCGGAGGGTGTCGTTCGATGTCGGGCGATTTGGGCGCGGCTCACCGGACGAGAGCGGTCCGTCGTCCACGGTGATCCCACCCCGGGCAATATCCGCATGACCAGGGATCGGGTCGGGCTGATCGACTGGGACGAGTCGCGCGTCGACGTCCCCGACCTCGACCTGGTGTTGCCCTACAACGCCGCCGATCTCGACGACGACACGCACGACGTTGCCGCGCAAGCATGGGCCGCCTGGGACGCCGCTCTCTGCTACACCAGCGGGCATCACGAGTTCGCAGCCGAGCGGCTCGCCGAAGTCAGAGCGGTCTGAATTCTGAAACCCCGGCATCGCACCGCCATTCACTGCCGTGGCCAAGCGTCCTCTCGCCAGAGAACCCTCGATCTCCGGGAGTCAACGGCATAACCCATTTGTCTTAACCCGTAAGCGCCCGAAGGGGAGAGGAGACAGGGCCATTCAAGATCGGACATCCCGCTGCCGTGCCGCTCGGCTCGACCTTGGTCCATCTGGGTCGCTTAGTTTAGGAGGGTGATCGTTCCGCGGAGGATGAGGGCGACGCCGATGACGGTCGCGCCGATCACGGCGACCCGGGCGGCGTTGTCGGCGAACCAGCCTTTGAAGCGGTCGATCGCGACGGGTGTCCAGACGGGTGCGACGGCGTAGCTGATCAGGGGGATCTCGAGCAGGATCAGCATGATCAGCGTGACCGCGACCACCGTGAGCACGACCTCGACCGCCGCAAGGTTCTGCTTGTCGAGTTCGGTGAGCGCTGCGAGATAGGAGGCGCCGGGGAAGCTCAGCAGGACGCCGATGACGAAGGTGTCGCGGGCAGAGCCCTTGCTCAGGGTCTGTTGCCAGCGTGGTGTCTTCTTCGGCTTGTCGGCATGTCTGCTCTTGCGCTTCTGGTTGGCGCGTGCCAGTCGGCCGGTTCCGATCACGACCGCGACCAGCAGGGCAAGCAGGCCGAGCGCGATGTCGAGGGCCGGGCTGATCGTCTTTTTGGTCGTGCTGACGACCCCCGAATTGTGGAGCCAGTACTCGATCGCGAGTCCGACCGTGATGCTGGTCGTATAAGCACCCAGGAGATAGCCGAACATCAGCCGTCTTGGATTCGGAAGAAGCAGCATCACCGTCGTCACCGTCAGCAACGTCGGGTTGAGCGCTGCCGTCAGGGAGAACAGAAAGACCTTGCCCAAGGTTCACCTTCGATCGTTGGGGTCGACACATCAGCCGCCCTGCTGCGTCGAGCCACACCTCACCGTCCAACGGACTCCTGAGACAATATGCCGCTTCGGGGACATGGACTCGGACGACTGATCTGGAGTGAACGGCCCGTTCCTGCCAAGAGCCGACCCTCCGGCTGCCCCGGCCGCGTGCCTGTACTCCGGTGTTTGTCAGGCGGCTTGCAGCCTGCGTCGGCGCTCAGCGAGCAGCCGCTGGAAGCGGTGGTCCCGTGCGTGTTCGATCGCTGCGAGCGTCAGTTCACGCTCGAGTTCCTCGGCGCTCAACGAGTCGATCGCTTCGCCGTCAGCGTCCAACGGTCGACCGGTTTTCGGGTCGATGCCATGCAGATCATTGGTCATTTCCCCGCGATCACATCGGCAGCGGTCGCCATCCGAAACAGGGGATTCCCTGATCCAAGCGGTGCCGCATCAGTCCGAGGCTGTCTACTCGGCGCGAACAGCTGCGCTTTCTACGAGTAGGCCGTGTTCGATGCGGTGGTGTCGGTCAAGTGCGATGCGGGCTGCGTCGACGTCGAGTCGCGTGTCGCGCTCGTAGACGCGCCGCTGGATGCGAAAGCGACGGATCCGGCCCGTGCGGATCGCCTCGAGGACCCGTCTCTCTGCGAGTTGTGCGCGATTGCTAGGCATTGCGAGGCATTGTGACGGATCTAGCGCGATCACATTGCTAGACGCTGATGGATGCCGCAATGACCCAGACTCTTCACCACAATGAAACGAACGCTGGCGGGATACCGGACGTCGCACCTCGCCCTCCGGATCCACAACTCGTCTTCCTCCGTCATCTCCCCGACGCAATTGCCGGGGTGTCGCTGTACTCCTCGCGAAGCTCGTCCACGCAAACCGAGTCACGTCCTCGCCCTGGGAACAGGAACCCATGAAGCAGCAGGTTGTTCACCACGACGAAACGGATGGGCCCCTACGATCGGTTCATGCCCAGCACACTGTCAACACGGCGTCGGCATCTTTGGGGAGAGCCGAATCGTCCGAACAGCGTGCCTTTGAACACGCTGGCGTACTGGATCGGCTGCGAGAGCCGGACACGGCTCGATCGCCGACACCGACCAAGCCGAGCATTCTTCTACGACATCGAGCCAGGGGCACTAGACGTCTTGAGTTCTGGCTCGTGACGCACGATAAGAGAGTCTCGGCCGTGAACTGACGCAGCTCCGCGCGAACAGCGCGATCCTCGATCCGAGTTCGTCGACGACTGAGCCCAACACATGGCCGTTCGCGGTCGAGCCGGTATCTGGCTTCGGCTCTGCCCCGGGCCTAAGTCTGTCTGTCTCCTAAAGCGAGTTCTACGGTCGCCCGACACATGTTCGTCTCCAGATTGTTGCCACGTGTCTTCCGGGGGGTCGCGAAGAACCTCCCGCGGTGAAGGCTCCGGATCGAGGTGGTTCAACACTGACGGGCGCGATCCTCACAGAGTCGAGCGATTGCAGAGTCGCGGTAGTTAAGGAGTCGAGCCGGCGTAGAGTCGACCCCAGTGAGAACAAGAGCCGGATCTCGAAACGTAAGATCCGCGAGGCTGCCGTTGCCGTTCGAAAGTTCGTCACACGGGCGCAAGAACTCGGGTGTGCGGGGTTGGTGGTTGCAGTGACTTCGCCTGGGCGTCAGGCGACGAACGCCGACCAGCTCGTCTCTCGACTCGAACGGGAGACGACGTCGCAGGCTGTCGTCGTCCTCTCGGGCGAGCAGGAAGCTCAGTTTGCTTGGGACGGGGCGGTTTCGCGATGCGGCTGGTCGCAAGGGAGTCTTCTGGTCTGCGAGTCGGGACGGTTTCCGGTGCCTTTGAGGACAAACGCATGGCGTATCTGGATCGGCTGCGAGAGCCGGACGCCGATGAGCGGCTGACGAAGAAGCGGCTCGCAGCAGGCTGGGTGGAGGTGGAAGCGATGCTTGGGAACTCGCCAATGCCGTCGCCGCTGCGAGCCGTAGCGGTCGGAGGCAGCGCCCGCGCCATCAGCAGGATTGCCGGGAAGAGCCTCGATGCCAGTCAGCTTTCGGATGCACTTCACCTGCTGCGGACCGGCGCCGGATCAAAGGGACCGAAGAATGTTGCCATCGACTCGGCGCGCACACCCACCGTAGCCGCGGGTGTCCTGATCCTCGCCGCGTTGCAGCGCCGAATTGCCGTCCCACTCGAGTTCGTGGGGGCGGGCCTGCGGGAAGGGCTTGCTCTATCGGTTCTTGCCAAATGTGCGGCGGGATAGGCTCGCGTTCGTTCTGGTCGGCCGGCACGTCTGATGCGGCACCGCCGGCCTCCGCGGGGCCACTGAGGAGGCCTGGCGGTAACGGGAGAAGGGGCACGCTTCGGGTGATTAGGCAGGAGGCCAGGATCAGTTCGGGCCGGGGCGCAAACCCGATCCGGCTATTGCATCTGTGGGAACCCGACGAAGCGGACGAGCATGGTGGTCACGGATCCTGCGCGAACGCGCACGGTCAACCGCGGGCCACCGTGTGTGTTTCGCCCGGGCAGGGGCGTCACCAGGTAGCTGCCGGGAGAGAGCCGCAGGCTGAATCGCCCATTCGCTCCCGAGGTAACCGCCACCGGGGTGTTGGAGAAGGGGAGTCCACCCGTCCTGCGGTGCGAGATCGAGAAGCGTCCGGAGGGAAAGCTGTGCCAAGGATTGCATCCCGTCCCGGAATCGCTGACCGGGCCTGGGCAGCCGAATGAGATCTGCGTCGTTCCTGCAAGTGTCCCTGTCGAGTCGACCGCTGCGCCGGCGGCGCCGGCGAGAAGGATGGTCGCGGTTGCAAGTGTCGAAAAAACGCCAAGCACCTTCATCGCATCTCAGCGTACTCGCGCGATGGCTCGGCGGCCGGGGCCCGGACGGCCTGCACTTGCGCAGGCGGCTCCTCCAAGGATCGCTACCGAAACCGTGGGCCGGCCACTCGCTGGTGCCCGGATCCACCGGCGCGGTCCTGTGTCCCCGATCGGTGGGCGCACTCGGTAGCGTGCTTTGTGATGGCTGCCGTTCGGGACTTTGCCGACGAACTCGAGGGCTACGCGTACCTCCCGCGCATGTTCGACAAGGCGCGGGCGCGGCTGAGCGGCGACAGCGATGCGCCGCCGTTCGGCTGCCCGCTCGACCACAGCTGTATGGCACGCCTGCGGGTCTACCCCGAGAACGTGCTTGAGCTCGTCAGCGGCAACGGCGATGACGACCGGGCAATCCTCGCCGGTCTACGTGAGCGCGGCATTCCTCCGGCAGCGGAGGCGTGGTTCGACGCGCGCGCTACCGAGGACGAGCTTCTAACAGGGGTGTACCTCAAGGTTCGCCCGCGCGAGCTGCTCGAAGAGCTGCGGCCGCGGCCGGGTCAGCGCGTGGTCGCTGTCGAGGAGGGCGAAGCGTTGTTCTTCCTCGGCGACCTTCAGATGCGGATCGTCCGCTCCGGTGAGGTGGTGCGCGTGCCACCGGAGCTGCCCCATCGGATCGAGAGCATCGGCGGAGCGCTGCTGCGCCTCGAATGGCTGACGGGCGATCCTGGCACGTCACCGAGGATTGCGCCGTAGCGACCACCATCTAGTTCCCTTTTGCTCGTTCGATCGTGGCGCGGCGGGCGAACGCTCCTTCGAGGTCTTGGTACTCGGCGAAGCGGCGCAGGACGATCTCGATCGAGTTCTGCCACTCCAGCGGGTCGTGCCCGACCGAACCCATCGAGGCGTTCGTCGACTGGCAGCGCTGTGGCTTTCTCGTGGTCGAACCGATCGACGATCAGCGTCGTCGCCGGCCGCCTTTGCGAGTGCGAGGAACGGCGGCGGTTGACCCATTCCCTCTCCCCGGGTCTCCGCCGCCGCCTCTCCCGTCACTGACTCAGTGCTGGCGTACGCGCTGGTCGTGTCGGAGGATGGTCGTGCTAGATGAAGGCGACCATGCGGTCGCTGTGAGCGACGACCTTGCCGCTGGTGATCTTCGGTGCGTTGGGGATCACCTTGTCGAGATGCTCGTCGGTGATCCACTTGGCGACGAGCTTGGTCGACTCGTCTACCTGCTCCTGCCGCTCGAACAGGCCGAGCGAGCTGAGGATCCCGTTGCCGGCCTCGATCAAGTAGTAGCCGGCGAACCCGTCGAGCTTGCTCAGCTCAGGGATGCGCTGTCACTTTCAGGGCTTGTTTGGGCGCTAGCATTCCGCACAGAGCACGGACGCCCAAGCTACGCCCCGCGATCACGTGCTGCAAGACCGCAATAGATGGCATGTGGGAAACCACGCTCTAGCCGCGCGCGATCGCTCGTACTAAGTTCGGTCGTCCGACCGACGGTTCTCTCTTCTTACCCTTCCTCGGAGACGGCGGCTCGGGGGCAGTTGGCTACGCAACGCTGTGGGGGCGTGCGTAGCCGTGGCCGCCCGGCTATAGAGTGGCTGGCCGCGGTCCGGCTCGTTCGAGGCAGCTCGCCTTGAAGGCTCGCACCGCGGGTGAGGCGGAGACCCGTGGCGGGTCCGTCCTAGATGCGGGTCGCTGGGCGGCCGCGCCGGATCAGGAACAACGATGCGGCGAGCGCGAGCGCGAGGAGGCCGAGTAACCCGAGTTCCAGGAGCAGGTTCGTCAGCGCGCGTCCAGCGGACACAGGCCGCTCGAGCTGCGCGGTGACGATCAAGATCCGCCGGACAACGGCGATCAAGCCGACGAAGAGGAACGGCTCGACGGCGATCTCGTGGGTGCGCAGGACGAATCGAAGGGTGTACACGAGCTCGGCGATGATCAGCAGCAGCAGAACGCGATCGAGCACGATCACACCTGTATCGACGCCTCCTCTTCTGGTCGAGATGGCGTGCGTGAGCTCGTGCACCGTCCCGATGAGGACGAAGACCGAGGCCACCGCGAGCAGGATCCCGACGGCGACGTACAGGACGAGCTCGAAACCAACCAAGCCGCCGAGCAGGCTCCAGCTGGGGCGCGCCGACACATCGTCGCGGGTGGAGTGATCCGGGCTCGCTTGCGCTCCCTCCCTGGGCATCCTCCGAGACTACGCCCTTCCGCGGTGGCGGCGCGACATCGCCAGAGTGCGACCAACTCACCCGAGCAACGCAATTGTCGCTCTCGTTCCGGAGTAACGACCAACCGGCCATCGGGCCGGCACGCCGCCCGGGGCGGTCCCAGGAGGCCGGTTCGGTTAGATACCCGGAGGCCCGTTGGAGCGAAGCTTTGTTGGCGATGGCGGAAGACTTGGGTGTCCCGTCTACCGGGATAAGGTCGAGTGATGAGTGGGGCTCCGAGCGACGTCTGGTGGCCGTGATGTTCACGGACATGGTCGGCTACACGGCGCTGATGCAGGCAGACGAGCAGCACGCGCGGTCGAGAAGCGCGACCGCTACGTGGACGCGCTCGAGCGCGGCACCACGAAGCCGCCGGCGGGACGATCGTGCAGCGGCTGGGCGACGGCAGTCTGTCGATGTTCCCGAGCGCGCTCGGCCGCCGTTGCAGGCCGCGGTCGCGATCCAGCGCGATCTGCGCCGCAGCAGGACGTTCCGGTGCGGATCGGTATCCACGTCGGTGAGGTCGTCGTCGAAGCGGAGCGGCTGACGGGCGACGCGGTGAACATCGCCGCGCGGGTCGAGTCGTTCGCCGCCCCGGCTCCGTCCTCCTCTCGGACGCCGCCTCAGAGCAGGTCGAGAATCGCAGGACGATCCGAGATGGCTGCCGCTCGGCTCGTTTCGTTTCAAGAACGTCGGACGGCCGCTCGAACTCTATGCGCATCGCAGGCGCACGGCCTCGTCGTGCCCGAACGGTCCGACGCTCGAAGGGAAAGGGAGAGGCGGTCGTCGCGATGCGGGCGTCATTGCCGGAGCCGAGCACGGTGCTCCTCGGACGGGAGCGCGAGCTCTCCGAGCTCGCCGACGCTCGTCCGGCTGAGCACGGAGTGGTGACCATCACTGGGCCGGGCGGAGTCGGGAAGACGCGCCTCGTGACGGAGCTCGGCCACGCTGCTCGCTGCCGGAGTTCCCGGACGGCGTCGGCGTTCGTCGACTTCGCCGATGTGACCGAACCTGTCGGGCTTCCTGCCGGCGCTCGCCGCGGCGCTCGACGTGAAGGAGGCGGAGGAACGCTCTGTTCCTCGACGGCATCGTGACGCTCATCGGCGATCGCCAGCGTGCTGCTCGTCCTCGACAACCTCGAGCAGATCGTCGCGCGCCGCTACCGATGTGGCCGACGCTCGTCGGCGCGCTGTCCTGAGCTTCGGATCGTGATGACGAGCCGCATGCCGCTGCGGATCGCCGCCGAGCGCGTTTACCCCGTCGCAACCACTCGCCGACCGAGGACGCCGTCGCGCTGTTCGCGGCGCGTGCCAGGCCGACGAGCCCGGACTTCCGACTCAGCGACCACGCGCGAGGCCATCGCGGAGATCTGCCGGCGGCTGGACGGGCTTCCGCTCGCCATCGAGCTCGCGGCCGCGCGGCTGCGGCTCCTCGGGCCCGGAAGAGCTGCGCGAGCGCCTCGATCGCGCGCTCGAGCTGCTGACGACGGGCGCGCGCGACAGCCACCGAGCGGCAACAGACGCTGCGGGCGACGATCGACTGGAGCTACTCCCTGCTCGACGAGTCGGCGAGCAGCACGTCTTCCGCCGCCTGGCCGTGTTCGCCGGCGGCTGCACGCTCGCCGACGCCGAGGCGGTGGCCGGCGAGGGAACGCTTCGACGACGCTCGAGTCGCTCGTCGACGCCGCACTCGTGCAGGCAAACGGCCGTCTGCGGCATGCTCCAGACGATCGCCGACTTCGCGCGCGAACAACTCGAGGCCTCGGGCGAGGCCGGCCGAGATCGCGCTCGCGCCACGCGCGACGCTACGCGGCAGTCGCGCGCGAGATCCGCGACGGCAGTCGAGGGAACGGAGCAGCTCGCGGCGGTCGAGCGCGGGATCCAGGAGGAGGAGAACCTCCACAGCGCGCTCGATACCCTGCTCGCGTCGGCGCAGAGCGGCAACGCAGAAGCGCTCGAGCGCGGGCTCCAGATGACCGGCGACCTCTGGATGTACTGGCACATCCGCGGCAAGAACCTCACGGCGCGGGACTACGCGACGGCCTTCCTCGAGCTCGCCGAGACACCGCGGCGAGCCTCGGTCGCGCGGGCGCGCTCATCACCGCCGGACTCGGCTCCTGGATGTCCGGCGAGATACGAGCGGTCGGCTGCCGAGTGGGCCGAGGCGCACGCGAATCGCACACGCAGTCGGCGCCGAGCGCGAAGCTCTGCGTCGCGGCAGTTCGCCAGCGCTCTGGCGCTGATGATCCTCGACCCTACGCCGGGCTCGCCTCCGCTCGGGAGAGCCTTCGAGCGAGGTGCCGTGAGCCGGGTTACGCCTGGGGAGAGGCGATCGGAGCGACCGTGAAGGGAATGCTCGAGGCGGTCGTCAGGCGATGAAGACCGCCGCTAGCAGAGAGCTTCTCGCACGCTCTCGATATCCAGCAGCGGCTCGGCGACTGGGAAGGAGGCGGCATGTCCCTCGGCGGGCTCGCCTCTCTCGCCGCGCAGCGAGGCGAACGCAGCTGAGCGCGCTCGAGCTCTACCGGCAAGTCGCTGACCGCGTTCGAGACGTGCGGAGACCGTGGCGAAGAGGCCCGCATCCTCTCCGAGATGGCCTGGACACACCTCGCGAGCAGGCGACACCGCGCTCGCCCGCCGCTACTTCTTCGAGTCGGTGCAGGCGCACACCGACATCGCGAGCGTGCGCGGCGTCGGGCTTTCACTCGTCGGGCTGGCGGCTGCCGAGGCCGCCGACGGCCGTCCCGAGCGCGCCGCGCAGATCGCCGCCGCAGCGGAGAGTGCTCGCACAGGAGGAGGGAATCGTCGTCGTCTACTCCGACGAGACTCCGGGCCGCGAGCTCGTCGAGCAAGGCCGCGCTGCACTCTCGGCAACGGAACTGGCACGGGCAACGGAATTCGGTCAGCAGCTGACAGTGCCGGAGATACTCGAGCTCGTCCGACACGAAGCCCGCGCCCCTGCCTAAGCAACCCCGAGCGGCTACGCGCGCAGACGTCGGTTCGCGCTAGTCGCCGACCTGCGCCAGCCGACAGCGAGCTGGTCTCCCACCTCCATACCAACGCCGACGCGCTGATCTCACCGTCGACGATCCACCGCGCTTCGTAGAGACGCGGGCCATCTCGATCTCGAGGTCGTACTCGTCCGGTGCGCCCGACAAATATCACCGTGTGAACGCGCTCCAGGACCGTTGAGGCTTTCGAGTTATCTGCCCCTGGCAACACGCCAGGAGGCCCTCTTCGGTCAATTAGCCAAAAAACCGGTCAACGGGCCAGGAGGCCTCGGCGGTCGAAAGCCGACCTTATTGCCTGTCGCAGCTCAGGGAGCGGTCGAGCCGGATTCCGCGCGGCGCTCCGGGATGGTCGTCGCGAGTCGTGCTCTGCCGTCTCGGTTCAGCAGCGAGGCGCCGGACTGTGGATCGAAGAGCCGGATCTTCTCGCGGTTCAGTCCGAGGCGGATGGTGTCGCCTGTGCCGCTCGAGAACGCTGGATCGAACCGGGCTACGATCGCGCCCTCGAGCCGGCCGGAGCTCTGGTCGTCGCTCTGCCTCGCGGGAGCGGCCACATCTGCGACAGGCAGGTCTGTTGCGCGCAGGTGCACGAGCACCTCGGGTCCCAGGCGTTCGCTGATCTCGACCTGCGCCGCGATCGAGACCGAGCCGTCCCCACCGAGCACGAAGTCTTCCGGCCGCACACCGACGATCACCTCGCTCGGCGGGGTTCGTAGTTCACGCATCACGTTTTCCGGCAGCTCGAACTCATGCGGGCCGAGGCGTAGCCGGCCGCTCTCCAGTCGGCCGTGGAAGAAGTTCATGGCGGGGCTGCCGATGAAGCCGGCGACGAACGTGTTCGTCAGGCATGCGGTAGAGCCGGTCCGGGGTGTCGACCTGTTGCACTACGCCTTTGTCCATCACGACGACGCGGTCGCCGAGCGTCATCGCTTCGGTCTGGTCGTGCGTGACGTAGATGGTTGTGATCCCGACGCGTGCGTGCAGGCTGATCAGCTCCGCGCGCATCTGGACGCGGAGCTTCGCGTCGAGGTTCGAGAGCGGTTCATCCATCAGGAAGACCTGCGGCCGACGCACGAGGGCTCTCCCGATCGCGACGCGCTGGCGCTGGCCGCCGGAGAGTTCCCGCGGGCGCCGCGTCGAGTAGCTCTTCGATGCTGAGCAGGCGCGCCACGTCGTCGACGCGCTGCCGCAGTTCGGCCTTGCTTCACTTTCTGCTGGCGAAGCGGGAAGCCGATGTTCTCGGCGACGGTCATGTGCGGGTAGAGCGCATAGTTCTGGAAGACCATCGCGATGTCGCGCTGCGTCGGCGGAAGGTCGTTGACGAGGCCGTCCGCCGATCCGGATCTCGCCGCTCGTCACCTCCTCGAGCCCGGCAACCATGCGCAGCGCTGTCGTCTTGCCGCAGCCTGACGGGCCGACGAGGATGAGGAACTCTCCTTGACCGACCTCGAGGCTCAGGCGGTCGACCGCGAGCACGGCTGTGCCGAACTGTTTGCTGACGTCGGTGAACTGAACGGTTGCCACTATTCGACCTCGAGCAGTTCGGAGATCAGCGGTGCGCTCGACTCGACGTCGGGATCGCGGAAGAGCGGCACGAGCGAGTCAGCCCGGCGTGCGGAAACGAATGCGGGTATCCGATCGAGTGGCGCCTCACACACGACGACCTCCGGTCCTGTGAGTGTCTCACCGGTCCACGCGTCGACCCAGTCGCCCCGCGGGAGGTAGACACGAACAGTCGCGGACGCCCGGCTCGGTGACGGGAGCGACGAGGAGATCGTCGCCGAGGAAGTACTGCTCCGGGAAGTCCCAGATCCGAGGATCGCCTTCGACCTCGAAGAAGAACGCGCGCATCAGCGGCTTGCCGTGGAGGAGGGAGCGCTCGCCCTGCTCGGCGAGATACGGAACGAGGCGCTCCCGCAAACGGACGAAGCTTCGGAAGATCGGAATCACCGTGCGCATCCCCAAGTCTGCTCGGCGACATTCCACGGCGTGCGGTCACGCGAGGGTCGGCGGTGGTGGTTGTACTCGGAGTGGTATTGCATGATCGGGCAGAGCGTTGCCATCGCTGTCGAGCGGAGGTACAGCTCGGCGCTCGGCACCGGGCCTGAGAATCCCGCCAGGTCCCAGCTCCAGAAGAAGATGCCGCTCGCGCCCGCGCTGAGGCCGGCCGAGATCGAAGCTCGAAAGGCCTCCCAAGTGGAGTCCTCGTCGCCCGCCCAGTGGCACGGCACGGCGGCCGACCCGGTGAAGCCGGCCCGGCTGAACGTGACGGCGTGGTGCCCTGCCGACCGCATCAGCTCGTGGTAAGCGTTGCCGTACAGGACCGGGTAGCGGTTGTTCGTGTCGCCGCCGTGCGTGCCGTCGGCGTACCGGAGATCCGAGCCCCAGGCGTGCTCGCCGCCGTCGGTCTTGAACCCGTCCACGCCGAGCTCATCGACGAGATAGCGGCGTTTGTCCGTCCACCACCGGCGGGCGTCCGGGTTGGTGAAGTCGGCGAGCAGCGCGCCGGGGAACCACCAGCCGCGATTGCGGTACGGCTTGCCGTCGGCTCGCTGCACGCAGTAACGGCGGGCGATCATCGTCGCGCGGTCGGCGCGCGCTTGACCCCGGTTCGCGTACACGAGTGGGATCTGCCAGAGCAGCACCTTGATCCCGCGGGCATGGAGATCGTCGACCATCCCTTTCGGGTCCGGCCACGGGCCGTCCGCGGGGAAGTGGAAGTCGGCCAAGCAATGAGGGCTCCCATCGGGGTGGACCTCGTACTGCGCGCCGTTGAACGAGACGAATGTCTCCTCGTCCGACCAAGCTTCGATCACGATCGCTCCGACGGGGATCCCCTCGCTGCTCGCTCCGCTCGAACCTCCTCGAGCACGCGTGCCTGGGTGTTCCACTCGTTGCCGCTCATCCACAGCCGGTAGATCCAGTCGGGCGGCGCCGCATCAGGACGGCCGGTGGTCTCGAGGAAACGCGGCGAGCACCCGGTCGGGGGCGCCGGCGAAGAGGCGCAGCGGGAGCACCGCGTCCTGTTCCCCGGGCTCGAGCTCGACTTCGACGAGGATCACGTCGGGATCGCTCTGGCCGACGTCGAAGCGCACCCGACGCCCCGTGTCGACGTGGAAGCCGAACTCGCCTCCGACGACGATCGCGAACGGCATCGGAATGTACGTGCGTGCGCCCTTGCCCCTTGTACTGGTCGAAGACCGCGCAGTCGACGAGACGTCCCCGCTGGTCGAGCCCGTTGAAGCGCTCACCGAAGCCGACGACGCGCTCGCCCGGTTTCGAGCCGCAGGGCGAAGCGGAGCCGGTAGGCCTGATCGCCGTCTGCGAGCCAGGCGACGCTGCCGGGGACGAGCCGCTCGCCGAGCCGCTCCGTGTCGGCCTCGATT
Organism: uncultured Thermoleophilia bacterium; assembly: GCA_963722065.1. GTDB lineage: Bacteria > Actinomycetota > Thermoleophilia > Gaiellales > Gaiellaceae > PALSA-600. The sequence continues at coordinate 436,557 of CAVRMI010000033.1, forward strand.
CGAAGCTCGCCGCCGACGGACCGCCAGCTGCAGACGCTCGCCTCGAACCAACGCGTGCGTTCGGCTCCGGCCAGGAAGCGGTAGCGCAGGACGCTGACCGGCAGCGAGCGGCGGGGGCTCCGCCGTCCAGGAGATGCGGCCCGGCTGTGCGCCGAGCCGGGCGACGGCGTCGCTGAGGTGTCCTTCGTCGGCGCGCGGGGCCGCGACGCCGTAGTCGTCGACCACCTCCGGCAGGGCCGGGCCGCGCAGCGACGCCTCGAGCACGGTCGCCGCCCCGTCGATCTCGACCTCCACACGAACGCCATCCGTGCCGACAGGCGTCGTCGCCCGCAACTCGACGGTCGCGTCGGCAACCGGTCGGACCGGCACGCGCTGGTCGGGCTCGACCAGGTAAGCGTGACCGCGGCCGTCGGGGCGATGCCGGATCACGTGCGGCCCTCGTCCGGCAGCCAGAGGAGCGCCCACGTCGAGAAGGTCGGCAGCGCGATCGTGTCGTAACGTCCGTCGAACTCGCTGTCGAGCTCGAGCAGCGCGGATTGGTCGTCGGGAGAGGCGAAGAGGAAGCGCGGCTGCCCGGCAGAGCGCTCGATCGAGAGGCGTACGCCGGCGAGCTGCTGCCCGGCTCGCTTCGGTGTGTCCCAGAGGTCGTCGGGCTGCTCGGACAGGTCGATCAGGCTGAAGAGCAGCCCGGCCGGGAGGCGAACGGCGCGCACCCAGAGCGAGCCGGCCCGGCTCTCGTGGGAGATCGGGACGGGCGCGTCGACTTTGACCTCCTCGTTGACACCGCCGACGTGCGTCGTCGTGACGTCGACCGCCTGCCGGTCGAAGAGAAGGTCGCCGTAGCGGACGGCGAAGTCGTAGTAGCGGCGTGTCGAGGCGTGGCTCTCGGCGGTCAGCTCGCGGTGGCGGACGTAGTAGGCCTCGGTCAGGACGGCGCGCTCTTCGCCGTGGAGGAGCACGGTCGCGCCGTGCGAGAACGCCGTCGCGAGCTGGAGGCACTGTGCGGCGGAGGCGGCGGCCTCGTCGCCGCCTTGTGCGTAGACGGAGAGGTAGGCGGCAAGGATCACGCTACGGTCCGGCGCGAGCGAATGCGCCTTCTCGGCGAGTCTGGCCAAGTCGGTGAGCCGGTCGTGCGGAGACCAGACCTCGATGTAGATCGCGGCCTGATTTGCCGCGGCCGTCGACCAAGTGGGGAAGTCGTTGACGTTGTTGAAGATCAGCCGCGCCTCGGGAAGCTCGCCGGCAAGGCGGTCGATCAGCGCCGGGAACGCGGCCGAGAGATCGACTTCTGTCCCGTCGGCGCGGAGCGCACGCTTGGGCGCGCCGTACTGGTCGAGGTGGAAGCCGGCGAAGCCGACGTCGGCGAGGGCGCTGCGAAGCTCGGCGGCGAAGTGCGCGAGCCAGCGCTCGCTGGACGGGTCGACGTTCCAGAGGAAGTCGCCGAGCATCCACGGCTCGCCGTTCGCGCGGTAGAGGCCGTCTGCCTCCCAGCTGCGGCCACTCGTCGGCTCCGGCGGCATAGACGGCCGCGTAGCCGAGCGGCAGCGACCCGGCGCCCTCGACCGCGGTGGCCAGCGCCGCACGCTGTCGAGCGAGAGCTCCCGCCCGAGCGCGTCGACGAACGTCGTCGGTCGGCGGCAGGAGCTGGGCGTGCCGGTACATCCAGTCGTAGAACTGGACGGCGTTCAGGTGCAGACGGCGAACGTTCTCGGCGACGCCGTCGACGTCGCGGCCGGCCGCGTAGTCGGAGACGAAGCCGTAGCGGGCGCGGCTCGAGCGGATCGGCGAGCACATCGACGGCCGTACGAGCACCGTCGGCACTCGACGCCGTAGCCGCCCTCGGGCTGCGGCGGGAAGGCGGCGTGCGAGTCGCCGTCGGCGACCTCGACCTCGGCGACGAGCCGGTCGAGGTGCCACAGGCCGAGCGCGAGGCGGTCGTGCTCGCCGCGCACCTCGATCTCGATCGGCTCGCCGGGTGCGAACGTCGCCTTGGCGGGCAGCAGCTCGATCATGCGCGCGCAGGCTTCCTCCATGATCAGGTACATCGCGTGCGACCAGAGGAGCGGCGTCGCGACAGGCCCCCAGCGCTCGACCCAGGGCGCGATCATCGCCGGGCTCCTGCGCGTGCTCGGTGACCTGCTCGGGCAGGTCGCCGTTCGGGCGCGCCTGTCTCGCGCACCCAGTCGCGGAGCGGCGCGACAGCCTCCAGGTTCCCGACGGTCGCCTCGTGCCAGGCGAGCGAGCAGGTGAGCAGGATCCACTCGCCGCCGCCGTAGTAGGTGTCGCCGAGGTAGCGGTAGACGCCGCCGCCCGGCCGGAGCAGCTCGCGCCGCACACCGTCGACCGTGGCTTCGAGCATCGGGTGGTCGAGCGGCAGCACGCCGAAGGGCACGCCGAGCCAGAGCAGGCTGCCGTCGAGCCGCTCGTCGGCGGGGCCGCGCGTGAAGCGGCCGCTGGCGACGAAGCGTTCGAGCAGCGTAGCCCGCACGCGGTCGGCCTCTCGGCTCCACGCAGGATCCTGCAGCAGCCGCGCTGCCGCATCGAGACCGGCGACGATCGCGCCGAGCGTGGAGGCGTGCTCGCCGTCGTCGAACTCCTCCCAGCAGCTGAACGACTTCAGCCGCCAGGTCGCGCTCAGGTAGCGCGCGACGAGCTCGACGGTCGCGCCAGCGCTGCAACGGACGGCCGTTGAGGTGCTCGGCGAGCGCCCAGAGCCACATGCCGTAGCCGTCGACCTGGAAGTTCGGCCACGGCTCGTCTCGGGCTGCTCGAGCGAGCCGTCGAGCGTGTAGCGCGCGGGCGGCATCTCCTCGGGCGGCGGCGTTTCGCCGGCGGCGACCTGCGCGATCGCCGACTCGATCATCGCCCGGTGCGCCTCGATGCTGCGCCCGACCCAGCCGTGGAAGGCGGCGCCGCCGCCGACTCGCCGACGCGGTCGAGCGCATGCGCGCAGAACGCGCCGTCGCGCAGCCAGGCGTAGCGGTAGGTCGGGAAGGTCGGGCTCGCGACGAAGGCGCCGCTCGCGGCCTGCCCTTGCTTGAGCACTCGACGCTGCGGCGTGCGATCAGGTCGCCGGTGGTGATCGTCGTCATGCCTTCAGCGCTCCGGACGAGAGACCGCTGATGAACTGCCGCTGGAAGACGACGAAGATCGCAATCGCCGGGACGATCGCGATCGTCGAGGCGGCGAACACGAGCCCCCAGCTCGTCGAGTGCTGACCCTGGAAGAGCGCGATCGCGATCGGCAGCGTGTACTTGCTCGGGTCGTTGATCGTCGTCAGCGCCCAGGTGAACTCGTCCCAGCTCGCGAGGAACGTGAAGATGCGACGATCGCGAGCGGCGGGACGCGAGAGCGGCAGGATCAGCCGCAAGTAGCGCGTCCAGGGCCCGGCGCCGTCGACGACCATCGCCTCTTCGAGCTCCGCGGGATGTCCTGGAAGAAGCTCCGCAGCAGGAACGTGTTCAGCGCGAGGTTGCCGCCGGTGTAGAAGAAGACGAGCCCCCAGAGCGAGTTGAGCAGCGTCAGCTGCTTCGCGAGCAGGAACTGCGGGATCAGCAGCATCATCCTGGGCACCATCAGCCCGAGCAGCAGCAGCCCGAAGAGGACACGCCGGCCGGGGAACCGGAAGCGCGCGAACGCGTAGGCCATCATCGACGAGAGCAGGACGGCCGAGAACGTCGTCGCGAGCGCGACGAGCAGCGAGTTGAGGAAGTAGCGGCCGAACGGTTCGAGGTCCACGCCGCGGTGTAGTTCGCGGTCGTCGGATGGTGCGGGATGAACTGCGGCGGGATCTGGAGCACGAGCGCGTTCGGCTTGAACGACGTCGAGAGCATGTAGACGAAGGGGATCATCAGCACGACAGCGCCGAGCGCGAGGACCCGAGCCGGCAGGTGAGCAGTGCGTGCGCGCGGCGAGGGTTGCCGACGACCATCACGCGGCCTCCGACGGCCGGCGGAACAGGCGCAACTGGACGAGCGAGAGCACGAAGACGATCAACGTGAGGATGAACGCGAGCGCCGACCCGTAGCCGAAGTCGAGGAACGAGAACGCCTGCTGGTACATGTAGGTGAGCAGCACCTGCGTCTCGTGGAGCGGGCCGCCTGCGTGATCAGGAAGACGGAGATGAAGACGTTGAAGCCGCCGATCACGAGCAGGATGGTGACGAAGGCGATCACGGCCGGATCGCGGGCAGCGAGACGGCACGGAAGCGGCCCAGGCCTTGGCGCCGTCGACGGCGGCGGCCTCGTTCAGCTCGCGCGGCACGCCCTGCAGGGCGGCGAGGAAGATCACCATCGACCAGCCGACGCCCTTCCAGATGCCGAGGATGCTGAGCACGAGCATCGCAGTCCACCGCTGGCCGAGCCAGTCGACGTGGATGTGGAGCACGCCGTTGACGAGGCCGCCGTCGGTGATGAAGAGGTAGCGGAAGAGCAGCGAGACGACGACCCAGCTGGTGACGACGGGGAGGTAGAAGAGCGCGCGGAAGAAGGCGCGCGCCGGCATCCGCGTCGAGCAGCACGGCCACGGCGAGACCGAGCACGATCTGCGCGGGCACGGTGACGCCATGTAGAAGCCGGCGTTCTCGAGACCGCGCCAGAAGAGCGGATCGTGGATCGCCGGTTGTAGTTGTGCAGACCGAGGAACTTGCTCGCCGTGCCGGGGACGATCGACCAGTGGTAGAGGCTGATCTGGAACGCGCGGACGATCGGGTAGAGGATCACCAGCGCGAAGAGCAGGAAGCCCGGCGCAGGAAGAGATAGGCGGCGCCGACCTCCCGGCGCCGGCGCCTGCTTGCTCGGGACCTTGGGCGCAGCGCGTACGCGCTGCGCCCGAGGAGACCCGAGGGAGGAGAGCTACTTGAGGAGGCTGTCAATCTGGGTGGCAGCCTCGGTCAGAGCTTGCTGCACGGACTCGGAGCCCTGGAAGGCCTTGGCGACGTCCGTCGTGATCACCTGTCGATCTGTGTCCACTTCGGCGTCGGCGTGCGGGGCTTGGCCGTTGCGATCTGCTTCAGGTAGGTCGCGTAGTAGGGATGGATCTTCGTCAGCCACTTCGACGACGACTTGATCACCGGCATCTGCCGGCGCGCGCCATCTGCGTCTGCGCAGACGTACCGAGCATGTAGCGCAGGAACGCAGCGGCGGCTGTCTTGTTCTTCGACGCCTTCGTCATGACGATGTCCTCGCCGCCGACGACGCTGACGCTGCCGCTAGGACCGGCCGGGATGAGGCTGCCGGCGAGCTGCGTGTTCTTGTACGCGCCGGCGAAGATCGCGAACGACCACGGACCGTCGAGGGTCGAGACGTACTTGTTCTGGTTGATGCCGTCGTAGGTGCCGAGGCCGGCGTTGGAGTCGACGATGATCCCGGGCATCTCACCGGCCTTGTACAGATCGACGAGCATCTGAATGGCGGCAACGCTCTTCGGGCTGTTCAGGTAGCCGGTCGCCTTGGTGTAGGTCGAGTTGGTGATGCTGCCGCCGTTCGACCAGATCCACGGGCAGATGTTCCAGCAGCTCGTGCCGCTCTCGGCGTACAGGTCGTAGCCTTCGCCTTCGCCTGTGCGGACATCGACTTGAGCTGGGCGAACGTCTTCGGAGGCGCGCTGGCGCCGATCGCGGACAGAGCGGCCGGGTTATAGACCCAGATGCGCGTGTTGGTGTCGAGCGGCAGGCCGTAGTAGTGGCCCTTCCAGTAGTTCGTCGCGAGCGGCCCGGGGAAGACGCTCGCCGAAAGGCTCTTGAAGTCGGGCAGGTCCTGGTCGAGCGGAGCGAGCACGCCGAGGTTGGCGAGCTCGGGCACCCAGATGATGTCGGAGCGGACGAGGTCCGGAAGCTGGCCGCCGGCAACGGCGGTCAAGAGCTTCTGGTGCAGGCTGTCGTAGGGGATCGTCATGTCCTTGACGACGATCCCGGGATGGCTCTTCTCGAAGGCCGGGATAATGACCTTCTCGAGGTGCTGCACCTCGGCACCGCCGGTGCTGTAGGCATCCCAAAAGGTGATCGTGGTGGTCTTCTGCGATGCGCTTACACGAGCAGCGGCGATCCCCGCAGTCACCCCGACGAGGACGAACAAGATCAGCACGGCATTGAGCCGCTTCATTTACATGACGCTAGTACCTCCCTGAGGAGAAAGGGACAGACACAACTCGAGCGCGCCGGAAATCGTCCCGATCGCGCGCCCAAACTGGCGACGCTCGGCTACCGTCAGGCACTCACCTCCTGACCGCGTGACTCTGCCGCACCCATGCGTTGACTGAGTTGGCTTGGTCCGAGTTGTCGGCGAGCGAGGTGAAGGTCGGGCGCAGCACAAGCGCCGCAGCTCCGACCGCCCACTTCGCGTCATCCCAGGGATCGATCTCGACCGTGACGCCCCGAAGCGGCGGGAAGAGATGCGAGCGCAGATTTTCTCGAACCGCTCCGCGAGGTGCGTCCAGGCCTGTGTGCCCTCGCCGCTGATCAGTACGAGCTGCGGGCTCAGGACGTTGACGAGATCGGCGATCGAGCGGCCGAGGATCGCTGCTGCGTTTGCGTAGATCGCGCGCGCCGCCGCATCGCCGGCGTTGGCAAGTTCGCAGAGCTGGCCGATGCCGGCATCACGTGGGATCAGTTTTCGGCGCCGGGCTTCCGAGACGAGCGCCGGATCGCCGACGAGCGCCTCGAGGCAGCCATGCTTGCCGCACGTGCACAGCGGTCCGTCGTCCTTCGCGGTGACATGCCCGAACTCGCCGGCTCCGCCGCCGAAGCCACGGTAGATGTCGCCGCCGGTGATGATCCGAGCCCGATGCCGCGGCCGAGGGTGACGGTCAGGAAATCGTCGATGTGGCGCCCTCGACCGTAGAGGCGCTCGGAAACGGCCAGTGTGTTGACGTCGTTGTCGACCAGGACGGGCACGTCCAGGCGGTGCTGGACGAAGCGCGCGAGCGGCAGATCCTCCCACCCGATCATCGGTGCGGTGACGAGGCCCTGGTCGGCGTCGACGACGCCCGGCACCCCGACCCCCAGCCGAGCAGTCGGGACTTCGAGGTGGACGAGCCGATCCAGCGCTCGAGTAGGTTCCCGATCTCGTAGATCGCACCGGCCGCTGTGACGTCCAGCGCCTCTTCGAACTGTTCGAGCACTGCTCCATCGAGGTCGACGCGAACACCGACCAGATGATCGGGAGCGATCTTGACCCGAACGCCGTCGCTGCCCCTGAGACGAGCTCGAGCAGGAGAGCGGCCGGCCGCCCTTCGAAGGCCTCCGGTCTGCCACCCGAATGAGCCGTGATCGAGCAACTGGCGGGTGACCGCGGTCACGGTGGCCGGGCTGAGGCCGAGCTGCTCGGCGATCTGAACGCGCGCGATCGGACCCGAGCTCCCGATCAAACGCAGAACGGCGACCCGGTTGTAGCCACGGCTCATTCCGGGCGAGCCCGTCCGACGGCTGCTCACGCGCTCACCGAGCCGATGTCCTGCCCTTGACTACCAAGGAAGGCCAACACTAAGTTCGGAGTCTAAATTTCGGACGCAGCAAAAGTCAAGCCCCTTCTGGCTTCCCAGTCAGACGGCCTACAGAGCGTGCAAGTTGGCGGCCTTGGATTTGCGAGAGTGCGTGGCCGCGACCTTGACCTTGGTCATCCGACCTTCAGGAACCGAGCCAGCTCGTCGCGGACGGAGTCGCCGTCGCCGGGGCGACCTTCTGGGCTGGTCGCGTCCCGAAACGCGGACGGCAAGGTAGCGCTGCTGCTCGGCGGTCACAGATGCCGATCGTTTCGATTCTTCTGAATGACCTGCAAATCCGTGTCCGGTGCGATTAGACCAGTTCGCGCGAGCGGGTCGGTGTCAGCGCACGGCGTTCGGATCGCCGCCCGGCCCCTTTACGCGGTGGGGTGAGAGGACTGTGGGTGTGTCGTGGTCTCGCCGAGCATTTGACGGTTCCCAAAGATGGAGCTTGTAGCCTGAGACGGGTACTGCGATGCGATCGGAGGATTGTGAGGGAGGTTCGGGTTCAGTCCGACGGAGTGACGCTGGTCGGCTCGTATTCACCGGCTGGATCGACCGCCGTGGTAGCCGTTCATGGTGCCGCGGAGGGCGAGCGCGACTGGTACCTCTACCGCCATCTGCATGACCTGCTGCCGCCCGCCGGGATCGGAGTGATGACCTTCGATCGTCGGGGCGAAGGGGCATCGACAGGCGAACCGTCCCGCGGGAATTTCGCGGTTCAGGCCGAGGATGCACTTGCCCTCGGTGACGCGATCGATGCGGAGCGGGTCGGCTTGTGGGGGATCAGCCAGGGCGGCTGGGTGGCCCCGCTTGCCGCGACTCGCTCAGATCGGATCGCGTTCCTCGTTCTGCTCGCCTCCACTGGTGTCACGCCAGCCGAACAAATGCGCTACGCGGTCGCCGAGCAGATCCGCCGGGCCGGATTCGGCAACGAAGCGGCCGCACGCGCGATCAGGCTTCGCGAACGCGCCGAGGGCTGGATTCGCGGCGAAGACGATGAAGCGCTCGATGCCGAGCTCGCTGCCGCTGCCCACGAGCCGTGGTGGGAGTTTGCCTTTCTGCCTGAGAGCGCTCCTTCGGAATCGGAGGCGGATGTTCTCCGACGTGCACTCAGCGAGGAGATGTTCTTCAATCCGGAACCGGTCTTCGCCGCGGTGCGTGTACCGACGCTGCTCTTCTACGGTGATGACGACAGTTGGACGCCCGTCCAAACAAGCATCGACGTGTGGCGTCATGCCCGAGGGGATCAAGTCGACATTGTCGTACTGCCTAACACCGGACACGAGCCTACTCACCCAAACGGACTGATCTCGCACACGTACGAGCAAGAGCTGATCGACTGGCTCAGTGCCCTATTCTGATCCCGGGTTCGCCGAGCGACCGTTTCTTCCGCCAGGTGCCCATGTCACGTCAGGCTTCATTCGCGATCTCTGGGGCATGCCGGTGGTTGTGGAATCAGGCTGCCCCGGGCTGGCGGCGCGGAGCGACTTCGGCGCCCGTGGTCACTCAGGCGTGTAGGCCGCGCCTTTGCCGGCACACGTCGGAAAGCCGCTCAAGAGGCCATCTTCTGTCAACGGGCCAGGGAGGCCGGCAGCCCCGGGGCACAGACCAGGAGGCCTACGCCGGTCAATCCTCCAGAAGGACGCAGCTGCCAACCGTGCCAGAAGGCCCAGCCGACGTCGGGTCGAGCAGCCATCGGGTCACCTCGGCCAAACGGCCAGGTAGCCGTCCGCCCAGGCCGCACGGATGTGGAGCGTCGCCGAGCGAGACCGGGTTTGGTGTCAGCGGGAGAGCTTTTCGCGGCGAGCGTATGTCGATGAGCCCGGATCACCACGGCCGGCGGTCACGGCGACCGCCTGTGCCCGACTTCGGACACCGAGCTTTGCGTAGACATTGTCGAGGTGTTTGCGCACAGTCCCGACCGCGATGAAGAGCGCGGTTGCGACTTCGCCGTTTGTCATACCGCAGGCGACCAGGCGAAGCACTTCATCTTCGCGCGGGGTAAGGGTGTCCGATGCGGCACTCCAAGCGACGCGGTTGGGTCTTTGATGCCGCCGTCGGATTGCGTCGAGGTGGGGCGCGAGAATGTCGAGGACTGCTCGGTCACGCTCGCTGAAGTCGCGCCCCGCCCTGTCGAGGACGAAGCTCGCGCCCCCTGAACGTGTGCGAAGAAACAGCTTCATCACGTAGTCGGTGCCGAACGGTCGGCACATCTCTGCGTGCAGGTCGAGCCGCCTGAACTCGCGGAGCGTCACGAAGTCGGAGGACTTGAGCGCCATCCCGGCGTGCTCGCAACGGCCCGACCCGCCCGGAATCGGGTCCTGACTCACGACGTTTGGATAGCCGGTCCACACACTCTTGAGACTCACCCTGTCGACGCCGGAGGCGCGCCAGTGGTAACCACCGCCGTCGTCCCATTCGTGGTACGCGGCGATGCTGCTTGGGATCAGGACTCGAAGCGCAGCCAGAAGATCCTCGGAGAAGGGGGCATCCACCTCGTCGCTCTCGCTTGCCGTAGCAAGAAAGTCCAGGGCTCGCCGGTAGTCGGATGCCGACAGCGCTGTCATCGCCAAAGAATACGGCAGGTGACGTATGGCGCACCAACGCTTCACCCTCGATCATCGTTGCAGTGACTCATAACGATCCGAATCTGGTGAATGGGGGAAACGATGAGGCTCAATGAAGTGGAAGCCCGGCAGGTCAGGGGTCGTCCAATGGTGTTCGCGCTCGCGCTCGCCGTCTTTGTGACCCTGTCCGTCTCGCTGAGCGTCGGCGCGGCACTGGGCGACCGCGGCGCGGATCCCGGCACCGCCGTCGGCCGTGATCATGGTGCCGCTGACGTCACGTTCACAAAATGGGTGACGAGTCTCCCAGCCGACCCATCGACGTTGGCCGGGGTTCACATGTCAGGGGTCGTCGGGGGAGATGTCGGAACCGGCCTCTATCGAGGTTTGGTACTGGGCGACGACACCACGTCCATGCCCGGCTTTTGGCTCGGGCACGCCCTCTATGGGTTCTTCGGTCGATCTCATTCGTTCGTCGCGGACATTCACATCACAGAGAACGACACGGTGAGCCCGGCCACTGCCATGCTCCGCGGCGTTGTCGTCGTCGGCTGGATGAGCGGGGCGCGAGTGACCGGGCAATACACGCAGTGGGTTACTTGCCCCATTGCAACACCGGGGAACGTGTTCGGCAGCCTGTGCTTCCAGGGCACGCTCCATCTCCAGTTCAACGACAAGAGAGGCTAGAAGACGCCTCGACCGGGCCGGCCCATCGTCGCCCGGGCAGTGGAACGTTCAAGCGGAGGCGGGCAGGTCCGCTCCGGCGGATTACCCGCCTCCGCACTGTTGGGGAGACTTCGACCACCGGCGCCGCACACTGCCTCGAGGCGCCATCCTCGAGGAGTACGCCAATCAGAATCGAGCAGGCGTCCTGTTCGCCGGTTTCGGGATGGCGGAGGTTGGCTTGGGTCAACCGCCCGGGAGGCCCGGTCGGTCAAACGGGCGAGGAGGCCGGCGCAGGTTCGGTTAGCCAACCAGGAGGCCGCAACGGTCATCGCGCGAGCGGCTTCCTTCAGGATTCTTGGCCGGCTCGAGACCGCTCGGCCTCGCGCGATGAGTCCCTTCGCCGCGCAGCGCATCCATGTGATCATCGCGCTCACTGTGGTCGACTCGCGCGTCGTCGCGGCGCCGTCGGGCTTCGCCGATGGCATCGCAGATGAACGCAGCAAGCCACGCCTCGCGCTCCTCAGAGCCTCGATCCTGCTTGATCTCCGTCCCGGGAATGGGCTCCCACTCCGAGAAGGCATGGACGATGTGCAGCCCGTCTGCCAGCGTTTCGCCTCCGACACGGCGAAGCGCAGCGTTCCTCGCGACGCGTCCGACCCATCGACACCGACGACGACCGTGTTCAGGCGTCTTTTCGACCGACTTTCTGCTGCCGGTTCTGCTCCTCAACTGTTCTCACGTTGGCGTAGACGACTGCCTCACCGTGCGAATACTCGAACTCGCGACGGGCGAAGCGGTACCAGTCGATCCAAGTCCTCAGACGGAGATCGTCCATCTCCGCGGCTCCTGGGAGGCACTAGTACGGCTTCGCGACTCGAGCGGCATCCGCAAGAGCGGACGGCGAGTGAACGGCACCGAGCGAACACGCTGCCACACCGACCGCCGGCCCTGGGCTCGACTCGGGTCGAGCGCGGCCCCACAGATCGAGCAGCCCGCAGCGAACGCGGTTGCCTGTGAGCCGCAGCTCGGGCAGATGTGGGGACTTCTCATATCCCGAGTCAAACACTCGGGGGGTGAAGAGCGGGCGAAGGCTCGCTATAGATATGGCGGCGATTCCGCGGACGGAGTTGCCCAACAGCCCCACAGCGCCCTCGAGCTTTACGTCGCAGGGCCCAAGTCGAAGCATCACTGAGCGCAGGTGGGCGGCTCGGCAACCTCTTCGTCGTCGAGGGCCGCTGCGTGAGCCGGACTTCGGCAGGCACTACGCATGCCGCCCGCGGATGATTGCGCGGGCGGGTGTGCACGCGTGACCTGCAAAGGGACTTGCGCGGCGGTCTGGCCGCCGGTGAAGCTGGCGAAGGGCGTAGTAAGAGCTCTCGCCTGTCGCCCGCAGCAGGTCGAGCAGCGCGTGCGCGAGGCGTCGGGCCCGATGTGGCTTGCCAGCGACGAGGCTCAGCGTCGCCGCGTTGATCGCCGGGTAGAACCGCCGGTCCTCCTGTAGATCGTTTCGTAGCGCGTGCGCGCATGCTCGGCCGCGCGTCTGCGCTCGACTCCGGCGGCGGCGAGGGCGAGATCCTTCGCGATGCGGGCGCTCAGCGCTGCGACATCCTCATTCTGTGAGGAGGCGAGTCCATAACGCGTGAAGCGCTCGGCCGCCTCCTCGGTCGCCCCCGCGCGAGCAAGGGCCAGCCCACGGCGGTGAGCAGCTCGCCCCGCCGCTCGGCGCTCTTGACTCTCTCGAGCCACTCACTCGCTGATGCCATGTGCGCGAACGTATCGCGTTCGCTGGCCTCGGCAAGCGTCGGTCTCGGCGGCAGCACCACGAGTCGCCTCGACCGGAGCCGGCCGCGTGAGGTGTGCTGTTTACCGGTTCTTGTCGCCCCGGTGGCGTGGGCGGAGCCGGTGATGCGCTGTGCATTGCCGTGACCGGGACTGCAGCCACGCGCAAGTACTGCCACGACGGGGGACCGGCCGGCGCCCCTCATTGGACCGGGGGCGCCATCATGAAGCCCCTTGACGCCCCCGCGACACGCTGAATTTGCCTCAATCAAGCGGGCTGCGGTGGAGGCTCCATGATCCGCGCGCTTTGGGCTGCGGGATGAGTCCCGCTGCCGAGTCCCTCCCACTTGCTGTCGTTCCGCACGTAAGGTTCCGACAGAAGTCAAGGATCGCGACCCTCCGAATCAACGCAGGCCGATTCTCGACTTCGCAGGCGGTTGCACGCTCGGGCTGCCGAGGGAGGAACCCTGCGGGTACTTGCGGAGCCGCAAACGATCATCGGTCGCGCGAAGGAGCTGGAGGCCTTAGGCCATTTCTTGGACGGGGTCGAAGCTGGCCCGGTCGCCCTGGTGCTCGACGGCGAGCTCGGGATCGGGAAGACCGTGCTCTGGAAGGCGGGGCTGGCGGCGGCCGCGGATCGCTCGTACCGCGTGTTGGTCTGTCGACCGATCGAGTCGGAGGCACAGCTGGCGTTTGCCGCGTTGGGAGATCTGCTGGCCGAGGTTTCAGACGAGGAGATGGGAGAGCTTCCCGACCCGCAGCGGGAGGCGCTCAAGGTGGCATTGCTACGGAAGGAGCCAGAGGGGCAGCCGCTGCAACGGGCGGTGGCAATGGGAACGCTGGGAGTGCTCCGTGTGCTCGCGCGCGAGCGTCCGGCCGTCATCGGTATCGACGATGTTCAGTGGCTCGATCCGGAGTCGGAGAGCGTGCTGGCATTCGTGGCTCGCCGCTTGAAGGACGAGCGAATCGGCCTGCTCGCGACCCGGCGATCCGAGGGCTCGTCAACGCTGCCCCTCGATCTCGAGCATGCCTTCGTCGACGGCCGCCTCGGCCACGTACCGGTCGAGCCGCTCGGTCCGGCCGAGCTCGACCGTCTGCTGGTGGCTCGCCTGGACACGCGGCTGTCCGAGCAGTCGCTCATCGGCATTCACTATCAATCCGGCGGGAACCCGTTCTTCGCCCTCGAGATCGGCAGAGCGATGCAGCAACGCAACGATCTTCCTACCGCCGGAGACGATGTCCCCATCCCGGCAAGCCTGCACCAGCTCGTGTGCGCCCGGCTTGCGCTCCTGCCTCAAGCCGCCCGCGAGGCGACGGAGATCGCTACGGCGCTGTCGAGGCCCACACGGACGCTCCTCGAGGCGGTCACGGGCAGCAGCGATTCGGGCGCTGCGCTCGAAGCAGCGGCGGCGGCGGGCATCGTCGAGCTGGAGGGCGACCGCGTGCGGTTCGCACACCCGGTGCTCGCCTCGATCACTTATGCGCAGATCCCGCCGGCCCGGAGGCGCACCCTGCACGCGCGACTGGCCGAGATCCTCGAAGATCCGGAGGAGCGCGGGCGCCATCTCGCTCTGAGCGTCGAGCACCCCGACTCCGCGGTCGCTGCGGCGCTCGACGAAGCCGCCCGGCGGGCAAGGGCTCGTGGAGCGCCCGCGTCGGCCGCGGAGCTGTGGGAACAGGCTCGCCGGCTGACGCCGGCGGACGAGGGACGTGCGGCGCGGCGACGCGGTGTAGAGGCGGCGGAAAGGCACTTCGACGCCGGCGAGGTCGATCGGGCGCGGGCGCTGCTCGAGGAGGTCGTGGCCGAGTCGGCGCCCGGCCGGGAGCGGTCACAGGCGCTGACACGGCTCGGCTGGGTGTGCGCTCACGCCGAGGGGTTCCATCCCGCCGAGGAGGTCTTCCGCGCCGCGCTGGCCGAACATGGCGACGACATCGCGCTTCGCATCGAGATCGAGGAGGGGTTGGCCTGGTCTCTTCACATGACACAGGACGTCGCTGCGGCGCAGGTCTATGCGGAGAACGCGCTCGAGCTCGCCGAGTCGCTCGGTGAGCCGGCGCTTCTGGCCGGCGCGCTCTCCCATGTCGCCTTTCTCGAGGCGTTGACGGGCGAGGGGATCCCGTTGTCGACGGTCGAACGCGCCGTCGCGCTGGGTCACCCGCCGGAGTGGTCGCAGATCCTCGGCCGGCCGGACTGGATCCACGCGATGCTCCTGGAATGGGCGGGTGAGCTGAGCGCCGCCCACACCCATTTCGAGGCGCTCTACCGCACCGCGCTCGATCGGGGCGACGAGCATGCCCTGCCCTTCGTCCTCTACCACTTCGCACGTATCGAGCTTCTGACCGGTGACTGGGAGCACGCGAGGATCCACGCGCAGGAATCGCGGGAGACGAGCTTGCAGAGCGGGCTCGCCATGCACTACTCGTTCTCGCTCGTAGTCGAGGCGCTCGTCGACGCCCACCTCGGCCTCGTCGAGCCGGCCCGGGCGAAGATCGAGGAGGGGCTGAAGGTCGCGGACGAACTGGATGTCCGCTCGGCCGGCTTCGAGCTGCTCGCCACTCTAGGCTTCCTCGAGCTCTCGCTCGGAAACGCGTCTGAAGCTGATCGAGCGCTCGCCCGCCTCGCGGCGGCGGCCGAGCAGACTGGGCTCCGCGACCCAGCGCTCTTCCGCTTTCACGGCGACGCGATCGAAACGAAGATCGTTCTCGGCCAGCTGGACGAGGCGGAAGCGCTACTCGACGGGCTCGACCGGCTCGGGGCGACGCTCGCGCGCCCCTGGGGCATCGTCATGGCCTGCCGCGGCCGTGCGCTGCTGAGCGCTGCCCGCGGCGACCTCGGCGCGGCCTACGGAGAGCTCGAGCGGGCGCTCGTGCTGCACGACCGGCTCGAGGAGCCGTTTGAGCGCGCCCGCACGCTCGCCGTCCTCGGCAACGTCCTCCGGCGCGACCGGAAGAAGCGCGCCGCCCGCGAAGCGCTCGAGAGCGCGCTCGAGACCTTCGGCCGGCTCGGGGCGGTCTTGTGGGAGCAGAAGACGCACGCGGAGCTCGCACGCGTCGGCGGACGTGCACCCGCGACCGCCGAGCTGACACCGACAGAGCAGCAGATCGCAGAGCTGATCGCATCCGGGCTCTCGTATCGCCAGACGGCCGACGCGCTTTTCATCAGCCCCAAAACGGTGCAGTGGAATCTCTCGAAGATCTACCGCAAGCTCGAGATCGGCTCACGCACCGAGCTCCCGGCGCGACTCGCCACCGGTCATGGCCCGTCCCGCCCGGCCGGTTCCTCGCAGGACGAAGCGCGTTAATCCCGGCCGCACGGCCGATTTCGCCGGTCCCGGCAACCCCCTACCGTCGCGGGCACGGCATGAGTCACCGAGACAGAGGGGGAAGCGATGTACCCGCCGATCGTTCAGTTCGAAACCCGCCAGCTGCAGATTGAACGCGAGCTCCGCTTTGCCCGTGAGCGGAGGGGTGCTCGAGCGACTCTCGAAACCGCCACGAGCTCGACGGGCGCGAGGACCTTGCGTCTGCGAACATTCGCACGCTTTGTCCGCTTGAGTCGTCGCGCAGCGCAGTCGCAATCTTGACCTCGAGTCAGGCGGCGGGGGCTCCATCATGAAGCCCCCTGACGCCCCACACGACGCCCTGATTTGGCTCACTAGGCGCCTCCGGCGGGGGCGCCATGATCCGCGCGCTTTGGGCCGCCGACAGAATCGATGCACACGGGGTCTGCGCGGCATCGACGAAGCGAATGGTGGTGAAGGCCGCTTATGCCCCGGACAAGAATCGAACTTGTGGACGCGATTGCTCACGGCCCGGGACGGATGAGTCCGCACTCCCCCCATCAGCCGCGGCGGATCACGGCGGCGTCCCAGGTCGAGCAGGCCATCTGGTTCGCCCACATACCGTGTACCCAGGGCCGCGTGCACACAACCCGGTGGAAGTAGGCGACCGGCACCAGCGGGGCGTGCACCCACGTGAGCCGCCTGTCGACCTCGCGATAGAGGAGTAGCCTGGCGTCCAGATCGGTCGCCGCCGCGCGCGGGTCAGTAGGTCGTCCAGTTCGTTGTCCTGGTGGAAGAACGCCGCCCAATGGCCGAGAAGGCGCACGGGCCAGGAGGCCGTTCGCTTGCTCTGCTGACAACTGAAGTGGGTGGACAAAGCGCCAGCGTCCTCAAGCCTGAAGCATCACTGCCCCAATTGGGAGAGCGATAGCTCTTCCGGGTCTTCCGGATGTCGTTCAGCCTACGGCGAAGATGAAGAATGCAGAGCAGACGGCGAAAGCGCGTCGGCTGCGACGAAATGCTTCTCCTGCTCTCGCGTTTGCTCAGACTGGTTTTCATCCCTCGTCGTTACGAAGAGCTGGTCACATTCACGGCGGCCTGAGCAAGGGCAGCTTGGCGGAGCCAGAGTTCAACGCACGTCGGGCGGGCTTAGAGAGTTCGGGCTCTCCCAACTAAGCTGCGTACGCCGACTTTGGGTCGCGTTCCAGCGGTGGCAAACAACCGAGCGCGATCATAAAGTCTCCCGAAGATGAGCGCGAGCGATGTTGCTGGACTTCTCGTTCTGCTCGGCGTTGTCGGTGTGCTCGCCGCGATCGTTGGCAGCGGGATCGAAGCAGGACCGGTCAAGTTCCCGTCGATCCCGGGGACCCGGCAAAAGCCGCTCGCGTTAGCAAGCACACTCGTGCTCATCGGCGGTCTCACATGGTTGATCGTCCAGCGCCACCACGGCGACAACACGGCACCACCGTCAACGCGTAGCCAGACGCCCGCCGTTGGAAGCAAGTTACGTGTCGTGCTCATCCCCAATGCCGCTCGCAGACAGGTCGGAACGGAACTTACAGTCCGATCCGAGGTCTACGACACGAACGGACAACAGCTTGGCAACGGACAGTGCGCTCTCAATTGGCGGGACGCAGCGAACGGCTCGAGCGCGACCACCGGCTGCACCTCGACTTTCAACGAGACCTCAATCCGGCCGGCAGGCGTACACCACATCAGCGCCGCCGCGCAGGGAACAGCCGGACTGCTCGCAAGCGGCGAAGGGTCCGTCGACGTCATGGTCAATCGGTGAACTCGAGCAGCGCGGGAGACAGCGTCCCGCGCGGAAGAGTTTGGGCTCTCCCAACAAATGCCGAGGCCCGCGATCCTTGGCTCCGAAGAGCTTTGGGTTCCGGACTCCGACCCGACTCATGATGAGTACAAAACGGGCATAGAGCTCTAGCTCTCCAAACCGACCTGGGACCACAAGGCCGCTCGGTGACGCAAACCTGGAGGCCGAGTTCCGCGGGCTTTAGTCAAGCGCCCGGCAGGTCGCATCGGCCAATCCCCCAGGAGGCCGGTTCGGTCAACGGGCGAGCGGCAGTTCCGTGTGGTGTGTTAGGTGGGTGGGGTAGGTTAGGAGTGTGGATGTGTGTGGTAGAGGTGAGTGGTGGTGTTGAGATGTGGGAGGTAGAATGGTGATGAGGGGGGGGTGGGAGGCTGTGGTACAGGCATGTTAGGAGGAGGTTACTTGTTCGGGGGGGCGCAGGGGAAGTTCGACGGCGAGGTTGTCGACTCGAGCGTGGACTGCGTCGCGTGCGCGAGAGCGAGGGCGTTCGCGCGGCGAGCGATGAGGACGCTGTCTCGTGACGATCGCGGCGCCAGGAAGGCTCGACGACGTGGAGCTCAACAGGACTACTGGGTCGAAGAGGAGTGAAGCGTCGGGCGGAGAGCATAGAGGCCGAACGCCTCGACGAAGGGCGGCGCGTTAGACAGGCTAGTGTCGCGCGCAAGAGACCTAGGGCGCGAAGAGCGAACGGCTAGAGATATGTGCTGGGCTGCAACAAGCGGCTCGCGTCTGTCTAGACGCGTGCACGCTAGCCAGAGCGCCAGACCGTCCAGGTATGTCGCATGGAACTGAGGTAGGGCCAGTGATCTGCGAACGCCTGGCTAGCCTAACAACGACTAGACGGTAGACAGATCGCTGCGCAGCAGAGCGAGCTGTACGCGCGGCGTACTGGACACGGAAATAGATGGTCAACGCAAGCGCGCTGCCTACTGTGCGAGAGGTGCGATACTCCGCGACGCTGAGGTGTGCGCGTGCGAGCGCACAGACGAGCAGCGAGCGCTCAAGGAACACACACGGGGTCGCCACGTTCGCGCTACTGCGTCTACCAGCCGCCGCTGCAGAAGGCCACAGCTACCAGTTGCTGAGCAGCTCCGCGAGCAACAGGCCGGCGGCGACGCCGTGTAGTCGATGGTGGGTTGAGAGCCGCGTGTGATCTCGTCATGGGAAACCGTGTGGCGCCGTGCTTCATCGATGTGTCCAAGAGCGAGGGCTGGAGCGATCGCGGAGTGATAGATGTCCTGCTGGTGGTCAGGGTCCGGATCTCGCCGACGAGCGAAGGCGCCGGAGGCCCATCTGTAGGCATTGCCGAAGTCGCCGCCGGCGAACGCCCGCAGCCTGCGACGTCGTAGGCGTAGGAACGGAGGACGGGGTCGACGAGGCGTTCCGAAATCGGACGCTGCGCTCGTGAGCTCGAGAGACTAGTCGTAGACGGAGTAGCAGCGAGCGATGAGCGCCTACGCGCGCGACTCGCTGTCGGGTGTGGAGAGCTCGAGGGCCTGTCCGATCCAACCTACGACGAGGTACCGACTGGGGCGCGATACGCACATGCCGGCCGGGCGAGTGTCTGGAAGGCCAGCTCCGAATACAGGTCCGCCGTCGTGACGTCGACGCTGGCTCGGTCGATTGCGTGCTGCATTGCCGCTTCGAACCCTCTGCCGTTGTAACTGACGGCGCGCGAGGCCGAGCTCGCGCCAGATCTCGACCTGCGCCGCTGTGTTCGTCTCGAGAGCGGCCGCTCGCTCGACCAGAGAGACGGCGACGTCGACTACGTATCGGCCGGCGGCCAGCTCCGCCGCCCGACGCAGCCATAGGACAGCTCTGTCTAGGAGCTGCGCGAGCTCGGCCTCTACAACTGACCACGCGAGGTCGGCGTTTACCGGGCGCACCGCCTCGGCGTAGTGGTGGGCGAGAAGCGGAGCGTGCTTGTCGCCGGTGTCCTCGGCGAGTCGATCGAGCCAAGCGGCGAAGCCTGCGTGCAAACGGGCTCGACGCGCTCGCGGAAGACCGGCGTGGAGACCCGCGCGAGAGCGCAAGCTAGAACGCGAACTCGCGCTGCCGGTGATCGACGATGTCGAGCGCAAGCGAATGAA
The DNA here is from genome assembly GCA_963722065.1 of uncultured Thermoleophilia bacterium. Classification (GTDB taxonomy): domain Bacteria; phylum Actinomycetota; class Thermoleophilia; order Gaiellales; family Gaiellaceae; genus PALSA-600. Next base: position 456,247 of record CAVRMI010000033.1, read on the forward strand.
GTCTCGTTCCTCGAGTGCGTGGAAGTCGGCTCGCCGGTGACGAGTTCGTAGTTGTTATGTTAGAACCGCGACTGATGACCGCGGCCGTCTGTAGCGCTTCTTTGTCCGCAGGGATGAGAAGGTCGATCCGGGCAGCCAACACGCCTGAACAGAGTCGGGGACTCGATCTCCGCGCGGCTCGCTCCTGTCCAGGCTGCTCTGCGCGTGAGCTGACCGCGATCGATCACTGCCAACGAGCTCTTCGACGACGAACGGGTTTCCTCGGAGCGGTCGAGAACCAGCTCGTTGAGGCGTGGGGGTGCCTCCCGGCGAGGAGCTCTTCGATCAGGGTCGCGGTTCCTGCCGCGAGAGCGCTCCAGTTCGATGAAGCTGCGCCGGCGTCTTCTCAACAGGTCGGCGTTCGATGAGCTCCGGCCGCGCGGTCCCTCGAGCACGGGGCCTCGACCGCACGCGCAGCCACTCGATCAGCTCGAGCGGGGCGGCTCGCCCAGTGCGCTCGATCAGCCGACGTCGGCTTTCCGAGGCAGATCGGCCAGGAACTCGGCCCAGGAATCCTGAAAGCGTACGGGCGACCAGCGGATGGAGCTCGCGCGACCTCGAGTCCGAGTGTCAGGGCGAGCGGCGCCGCTCGCCGAGCCGCTCGAGGATCTTCTCCGGCGGGTCGGTGTCGAGCAGCTCGAAGTGCTCCTTCAGCCCTCGGCGAGCGGCCGTAGGTTTCCTCGCGTAGGAAAGGCAGCGGCCTACGAGGACGGTGGCCGATCTCCGACGGCCGCGACGATGCTGACGAGCGCGACTTACCGACCCGCCGGGCCGACGAGGGTGTAGAGCCGACCGTCCGCTCGAGCGTCGCCCGGCAGTGCCTCCTCGATTGCGCGAGCTCGCGTTCCCGTCCGACGAAGGGCGCGATCGCTGCCGGGTCGGTGCGGAGCGCTCCAGCAGTCCGAGTACGCGCCAGACCTCGACAGGCCGCGCGACCCGCGAGCGCGACGCGCCGAGTGCCCCGCCTCGACGACGCACGGACCAGGTTGCGGGTCGTCGAACCGATCAGTATCTCCGCCGGCTGCCGGCTTCCTCTCAGCCGGGCCGCGATCGCCCCACATCGCCGGTCAGCGAGGCCCGTGTGGCCCCTCGAGGCTCACGAAGACGTCCCCGGTGGTCACTGCACCTTCAGAGCGAGACGAGTCCCCTCATCGCCTTCGAGCCCTCGCTCAGGGCCGACGCCGCCGGACGAGCTCGAGCGCTGCGCGTACCGCCTCATGCGTCGTCTTCGTGGGCGACCGGGAAGCCGAACGCGGCCGTGATCACGCCGCCGGCGGACTTCTCGATGATGCCGCCGTGACGCAGACGATGCGCTGCGTCTCACGGTATAGCGTGTTGCGAGCTGGTCTGCGGCTCCGCATCGAGACGTTCAACAATCTCCATCCAGCCGGCCAGGTCGGCAAAGAGCCGGTCAAGGTCTTGCGCGCCTCCTCGGGGCCGACCGCCGGCATGGTCAAGGCCGCGGGTGTGGGATCGGGGAGGGTCGCCGGTCCTGGTGGCCGGGCGTGGTCGCCAGAAGCCCGGTAGACCGAATCTGTCTCCGGCGAGGGGTACGCGCCGAGCTCGTCTGCGAGGAAGCGCCGGCAGCGTCGTAGGTCGAAGCGCTCGCCTCGGTTGCCGGCCGCGGCGTGTGCCTTCTCAGCCCCCGATAGCCGCTCTCACGGAACGGCGAGCCGATCGCTCCTGTGCCCACCTCGCGCATCGGAAAAGTCACCGGAGCGCGGCACGCGCGGCCAGACAGTCGAGTGCGTGAACGTGCAGATCTGTCAGCTCGCGGCGCTCCCTCGACCCAGACGGCGTCCTCGCCGGGCAGCAGCGGTTCTCGGACGAGCGACGCAGCGAGGCTCGCCGCTGTGCTGGCCGTGTCCGAGTCACCTGCTGCAAGCGCGGCTTCTGCCTCGGCCAGCACGTTGCGGCCATCACGACGTCGACCCTGGCTTCCCGCCGGCAGCTCGAGGCGGTAGCAGCCAAAAGAGCTCGACAGGGCCTTCGCTCCGTCGATGCCGCATTCCGCGAGCAGGGCGCGAAGCTTGCTCGCGATCACGCCCAAAGCCTTCTCCCATGTCGGCGGCGGTTCCTCACCCCAGAGCGCCTCGGCGAGCTCGCGCGGGTCACGGCCGACCGACTCGCTCACCAGGTAGGCGAAGACGAGACGTCCCTGCCGGCCCGGCAGGCGCTCCTCGTCGATCAGCACACCGTTGGCCCTGATCGAGACACGTCCTGTGAGCGAGACCTCCGCACCGCACGCGGTAGCCGTCGTCTCGCATCGAGCTCGCCGGCACGTAGCAGCCCTTTCGTAGCGTCGCCGTAGAGGTGATGAACGAAGACGGTACTCCGATGCGGCCGTGGCTTCGACGTCCACGACCGGGGAGGAGGCCGAGACCGGCCCAACGGGCCACGACCATGAAGGAGATCAGCATGAACCGCACTCTCGGATTGATCCTTGCCGTTGCCGTGGCAGGAGCCCTTGCCGCGGCGAGCCAGGCCGGCAATCGCAGCACGCAGCACTCCCCGCGATACGGGGCTCTCCATGTCGCGAAGGAGCGCTCGGCCTATCCCGGCCTCGCTGCTCAGCTCTGCACGATCACGTCGTCGAACCTGAGGGCGATCAAGGTCGGCTCGAAGGTTGTCTATGCGTCGGCGGCCGGCGGTCCTCGCTGGACAGTGACCTCATCCTCTATACGGGTCACGACAAGGCCTTCGGCCACGTCGTCCTCGATTCGTGGCCAAGACGGGCACGGTCACGTTTCGGGCGGGACGGGGCAGCTCACCGGGTCCGCGCGAGCGTTGCAGTCTCGCTCGATCCAAAGACCGGTCTCTGGCACTGGGACGGGCGATTCTGGTTCACGCCGCGCGGCGAGGACCAGGACGCTACCGGTAGGGCGAAGAACTGTAGCTCGCGACGGTTGGTAGGGGGACGGGCTAAGCCCGTCGCTAGCTTGCCAGGATTGATTTAATAGCCAGGAGGCCGGGTTCGGTCAACGGGCCAGGGAGGCGGGGCACCGCTTCGGGGTAGCTACCAGGAGGCCGTGACGGTCAACGGGCGAGCGGCCGCTGGATGTGCACGCTTACGTTCGCAATCAGCTGCTAGACAGATCAGAGTGGATTTCGACGCGGTCACGTGAGAATCGCCCTGACGGCGGTCGTTTGCGCGTTCGGCGTCACTGCTGCCGGTCCAGCGCCTCACGTCACGTTGCTCGGCCACTCCTGGCAGGGAAGGCCGATCCAGGCGGTCGAAGTCGGCGACCCAAGCGGGACGCCCGTGCTCGTGGTCGGTTGCATACACGGCAACGAAACCGCCGGAATCGCTGTCTCCCGCGCGCTCGAACGCGTCGCTGCGGGTGGGCTCGACCTCTGGATCATCCCTGACTTGAACCCCGACGGAGTCGCCGCCGGCACGCGCGGCAACGCGCACGGCGTCGATCTGAACCGGAACTTCCCATACGCATGGCGGTCGCGCATCGGCGTTTTCAACTCCGGGCCACGCCCCCTCTCGGAACGCGAGGCGCGGGTCGTCTACCGGCTGATCCTCCGTGTCCACCCGAGGGTGACGGTCTGGTTCCATCAGCATCTCGATGTTGTCTGGGCGTCCGGCGGCGACCGTCGCGTCGAGAAGCTGTTCGCGAGGGTCTCAGGCCTGCCGTACCATCCGCTGCCGCCTCTCCGCGGCTCCGCTATCGATTGGCAGAACCACGCACTGCTGGGCACGACCGCGTTTGCCGCCGAGTTGCCGGCGGGTCCGGCGACGCCCTCGCAGGTCAGTCGCTACGTCCGTGCCGTCCTCGCGGCGGGACGGGCCGCGACCTGAAGACTCGCGAGCACGTCGTTTGCCGCGGCAAGCAGCTGCTCACCGCTGCGGCCGACGACGACATAGAGGCAAAACGCGCGGCCCGCTGTTGAGAAGAAGCGCTGCACCCCCCGCTGCCCGGCTATCGGGCGAAGCAAGGCCTGCCCGCTGAACAGCCGTGGGTCGAGGGCGCGCGGCGGCCGGCCGGCGAAGATCCCCTCCTCGAGCTCTCCCGGCCCCACCGCGTACTCCGTCAACGCGAGGAAGAGCCCGCCGGCCGGCATTGCTCCCGTTGCACTCGTCCCGAACTCGCCGTCCGAGCTCGGCAACGGAAAGCTTGCGAGGTGCATCGTCGGCTCGCCACCTCGATGCCGGAACGCGCGTCCTTCCCAGCCGCGCGGAAGCTCGAGCGAGATGTCGTAGGCCGCGAGTCGGCTCACAGAGCGACCGCGATGACAGCAGCGACAACGACCGCCTGGGCGACGGCCGAGGCAGCGCCGGCCCTACGCTCGGCGCGGTGGAACCGGCGGTGGAACGCAGCGAGTCGCTCACCCGAGTTGATACGCGCGGTCGAGAGAACGATCGCGCCGCGCACGAACCCGAATGCTGCGCCGATCAGGACTCCGGCTGCAAGGGTCGGTGCAAGCGCCTCGGCGAGCAGCGCCACGTAAACGGCCGGCGTCGTCACGATCGTCAAGACACCGACACCCAACTGACCACCGAAGCCGACGCCGTAGACCCAGCCGCGGTAGCGATGCAGCCACTTCTCGTTGACCTGCCGACGGTGGGACGGCAACGCGAAGCCGAACGGCCGCAGCTCGAGCACTATGCCCGCGACGGTGACCGCGAGCACGAGATCGAGACGCCGCCCGCCCGTGAGCGAGAGCGGCAGGAGCCGCCCTGCGGCCGCGAGGACAAAGCCGACAGTGGCGCCGGTCACCGTCGCACCGACGATCAGCGCCGAGACGCTGACCAGCCATCGCTGTCGCCTGCTCCGCTCGCCGAGCGGAGTGATGCTCGCAAGCATCGACTCCCCTCAGGGCGACCACGTCGAGCGAACGGCAGCGATAGCCGCAACGCAGAGCCCGGTGACGAGCTCAGCCATCGGCGCTTGGATGCAGGCTTGGATGGCCGGCCCCGATTCCGGCCGCCTCGAGCTCGGCATCAACGCGCTCCGCGTTGTCGCGCTCGGTGAGAGCGTCACCGAGCAGGCCGGTGACCTGCGCCCACGTGGTGCCCGAGCCCTCGCCGACGACCAGACCGTTCTCGACGTGCACGAAATACGGACTGCCTGGGACGGCGTAGGCGTCCCAGGCAGCAGACGACATGACGACGTCGACGTGCTCCTCAATCGGCCGGAAACGCTGAACACGTTCCACCTCGGGGCTCTTCGTGACGACCACGAGTCGGGTCGAGCGCGGAAGCTGCACGAGGCCGTCGGGGACGGTGGCGATCAGCCGCGCACACGAGGTGCAGCCACTCGAGAGAAACGCGAGCAACACGTCGCCCGAGGCGGCGACCTGGCGCGCGCCGCCGGACGGGGTCTCACCGGTGAGGTCAGGCGCGGGCCGGGCGCCGGTCGCCATCGCGGGGCGCGGGAGGGCGCCGACTCCGACCCCATCGAGCGCCTCGAGGCGGCGCAAGATCTCGGCGTGGCTGCGAAGCAGCGCGACCGCGAACAGCGTCAGCAGTGCGAGCAGGAGCGTTTCGGCGCCGACGATTGCCGTCACCACGCGAACTCCTGCGCGGGCGCGCCGAGGCACGGCGCCTCGTGGCCGCAGGTGCGGTTGTCCTGCTTGTACGTGGCGCCGCAGTTGAACGCCGCGATCGAGGCGGGATGCTCACAGGTGATCACTCGGCAGACGACCTCGGTCACCGCGGCGACCTGTGTGTTGCACTGGCCATAGCGGAAGACGTTGCAGCCGACGCGGAACCGGCCACAATCGGCGTTCGCACAGTGGCAGCCGCCCGGGATCGAGTGGCCCGGCAGGCGGTTGCAGTCGATGTAGTAGCGAACGCCAGTGTCGGCGCAAAGCTGCTTGCCCCTGTAGTCGGTGCACTTCCACCAGCCTCCGACGAACGTGTACGACGGGCACATGTTGACCCCGTCGTTGATCGTGCAACAGAACTCTGTCCAGCCGTCGCTGCAGAGACCGCCGACGCACTCGGAGGGCCGTACGATCGCCGCAAGCGCCGTCTGCGGTTGCAGAAGGAAGCGAAGCGGAGCGACGACAAGCGCCGAACCAGCGGTCGCGGTGCGGACGAGGAAACCGCGCCGCGACGAACGCGTCTCGAGAAGCGACGACAGACTCTCGAGCAGTCGGTTCATGCGACCGGCCTCCGGTACGCGTCAAGGGCGGCTGGGAGCAACTCGAATCCGGCGGCCACCGCCCAGGCGGTGGTCGCCGCGGCAACCCAGACGACACCGCCCGCGACGGGGTGGCGGAACACGCCGAGCGGTTCAGGTCGCGCGGCGGCGCACACGGCGGCGAGCGTGAGGTTCACGCCGGCGTGCAGGCGCGTGGGTGGCAGCTCCACCGAACCAAGACAGCCGCACGAGGAGGAGCTGCCGCGGCGGAGCTGGACGAGGACGAGAACGGCGAAGCCGAGGTAGAGCGCGGCGGCTGCGGGAGCGCCGAGCGCGGGGCGTGCGACCATCAGCGCCGCGACAGCGACTTCAATGAGCGAGCCGGCGATGACGAGCAGGCGAGCCGCGGGCAGGCGTAGCTCGGCGAGCGCGCGCGCCGCCGGCTCCGAGCGTCGTAGCTTCGCGACTGCCGAGGCGACGAGGAGCCCGGCGGCCGCGAGGTAGGCGGGCAAGAGCACGGCGTTCACTGGACTGTCACGACGATCGTGGTCGTGGCACTACGCCCGATCTCGTCGATGACGGTGAGGCTGACCGTGTAGCTCCCGGGCACGGCGTACGTGTGTGACGGTGTGCGGCCAGCGTTTGGGTCGCCGGTGTCGACGATGTTCGCAGCGCCGCTGGCGAAATCGCCGAAGTCCCAATGCCAGTGCACTATCTGGCCGGTCGATCGGTCGGCGAACGCCGTCGGCCGGTCTGCGACGGCGAGCGAGTCGACGACGGCCGCGGGAGCGGGGGCGGCTGAGACCAGGAACGGGAACGGCACAGATGGTGTCGGTCGGCCGGAGGCACTGATGTTGAAGAGCCGGTAGCAGTAGCTCCCGGGCGCCGAGCCGAGGCCCGTATCGACCGCCCAGTGCCGACCGGCGTAGCTCGGCTCCGAGTAGACGACCGTTGCTCCGCCGTGGCCAAGGACATCGGTGCGCGCCGGGCAGCGCCCCGTCGTCCGCAGAAGGACGCTGCGACGACTCGAGCCCGTCGGCTGCCGCCAGTCGACCCGCGGGTTTGCTCCAGGAGTGAACCGCACTTCGAGGGCGGCCTGCGGCGCCGCATAGAGCGCTCGGGCTCGGGCGGCGCTAAGCGGGTCGACGAGCCGCGGCAGCCATGCGGGCGGCGCGTAACGGGAGCAGCGGGCAGGAGCCGCGAACGTCTGGCCGTCGCTCGCACCCTTCGTGTTCATGAGCGAGCACGTGTCGTCGTTGTTGCCGAGCCCGAGCACACGACCGAGCTCGTGCGCTACGAGCAAGTACCGCACGATCGCGGGGCACGAGCGCAGCACCACGCGAGCACCGAACCTCTGGAACCCGATCGGTGCACGACCCGCGACGCCCGACAGGCAGCGCCCGGATGAGTAGACGATCTGCACCATCGACTGGCCGGCCGGCGCGGGGACGAAGCGGACGCCGAGCCCCACGCGGTTCCAGGCAGTGACGGCATGGCGAACGGCCGCGTGGTAGCCGTGGGCGCCGGTGAGGTCGCGGTAGCCGATCGCGATGCCCGGCCACACCTGCGGCGCTGAGGGGGCCGCCGTCCCGCCGCTTGCGCAGACAGCAGCCACGACGAGCGCCACGGCTAGCACAAGCAGCAAGCGACTGGAAGACGGAGGCTCCACCATCGACGAGAGGGCATATCTTGGCGGCCCCGCCGGTCGGCGTTCTGAAGCACGAGTACACGCGCGGCCGTCGCGCCGCACATACATTCCCGTCGACTCAACCTGACGACCGGCCGTCCGAACTGCCCGGTAGTCGGTTTCGCCTGCGCCCTCCCGCTGGCCTATGAGATCGTCGCTAGTGGAGCAGGTGCTGGTCGAGCGCCCAGCGAGTGATCTCGGCCCGCGAGTGGACGCCCAGCTTGTCCATCGCGTTGTGGCGGTGCATCTCGGCGGTGCGCGTCGAGATCGCGAGCTCTCGCGCGAGTTGGTTGTTGGTGTAGCCGTAGGCGAGTAGCACGGCGACCTGCCGCTCGCGCGGAGTCAGTCTGCGGGTGCGCGGCTCGCTCAGTGTTGCGGTCATCAGCGAACACCTCTCTGCAAGGATGGGCGCCTATTCTTGATCGGGGCGTGCCCGCGTTCATCGGCGTCGTCCCTCGTTGTCTCTGCGGGGAACCCACAACGTTCAAACATGCGGTGTTCCGGTCGGATGGCCAACTCTGTTGAGAGAGAGTGACTAGCCGCTCCGATTGGGTGGAGCCGCGGGCCGGAGCCCAGCTAGCCGCCGCCGCCTTTGGGCGGCGAGGCGGCGAGTGTCGCTGCGAGGCCGCGCATCAGGGCGAGTTTCTCGGCTGCGTTCAGCTTTGCGCTGGGGTGCGGGATCACGTAGAACCAGGGCGGCATCGAGCCGCTGCGGATCGAGTCGGCGAGGTCGCCGGCGCTGATGTCCTGTGGTTTGTTCCATTCGGAGAAGTTGAACTGGGAGCGGCCGCCGTCGACGTCACGTTGAATCAGCCAGGAGATGGGGGCGACGTTCGAGTACCAGCGCCACTTGGTCAGGTTGCTATGGCAGTCGAAACACGCCCGTGCGGCGAGTTCCCGGGTCTGGGGCGAGTCCCACTTGGGCTCCTGGGTGACTGGCGGGTTGGTGTGATTGTGGCCGTAAGGAACGAATTGGATCAGGACGAAGACTCCGAGCACGGCGAACGTGCCGTAGACGAGCCGGCGCTGCCAGCGCGGACGGTTAGCGAGACGAGCCATCAGAGACCAGGGTTGTCTCATCAAGTGAGGCTCGCATCCGCGAACGCCCTGAGCCTGTGAGGGGTCGTTCCTGGAAACGAGCCCCGGTCAGCGGCGTTCGATCCACGGGGGAGGAGGGCGGCCTCGCTCGGGTCGCTGGCCAGGAGGCCGTTGCTGTCAACACGCCGCAAGGCTGAGGAACATCCTGGAACGCCAGCTCGGAAAGCCGCAGTGTTCTGCTCTCCAGCAGCAGTCGAATGGAGCGACGAAAACGGTCTTTGTGTCGGGCTCGACTCGGCCGGTCGCCGGCATGTGTCCTCCTGCTGAACGCGCCATCGGGCCTGCGGGCAGCGCGCGAACTCGTGGCGGCAGGCGCCCGTTTCGCCCCAACCCGAACTCGAAGAAGAACGCGCGAAGGAGATCTGCGACGTCTGCCCGATTGGGGCGCTTTCGATCGACAGACAGTAGGGCGCAGGTGCTCGTCGCTTGCTTGTCAGCAGCGTGTCCGCAGGAAGCGAATACGCCAGACAGCCCAACGCAAAGTCATACGGCAGACTCTGTCGTCTCGCGCGGCCCAGTCCGCTGCGATCAGACTGTCGAGCCTCTGAATTTCCTCTTGCGCTGACATCTCACCAACCTCAATCTCGCTGGCGAATGTGATCGAAACTCAATCGTCGGCGCCGGCGGCGGGCGTGCCGTCGGCGCCTGGACAGATCACCTAGCGGTCGCGTACGGCGTCAAATTGGCGCGCATGCGCGGTTGGCTCGCGGCTTGCAGACTCGTGCCGAGACCGATCCTTGATGCTCTCGGAATGCTTCGATGAGCTCCGATCAACCGACGCAGTGTGGTCGGCGGCCGGACCGGACGGTGAGGGGGTCGCTAGCGCCGCGCCGCTCGCGACGCCGCTGGCGAGTACCGCCACCGACAGAACAGAGGCTGTGAACTTGCGCCGCATTTCCGGCTCCTTTCTGTTGTTTCGATACCGCACTCGTTCTACGCCCGGTTCCGCCAACGTGGGGACAAACGCAAGTAAGCCTCTAGCCAGGACCACGTGAAGGATCTGAGCACGCCACCGGCTCGACCTGCGCTTAGAACGACCGGCCAGGAGGCGATCTTCTCTCAACGCGCCCCGAGGCCTGAGGCCTCGTCGGTCGAACGCCCAGGAACGCGCGCAGATGTATTGCGGAAAAGGACGTCTAGGCGTCCGTTCTCGCACGGAGTAGCGTCAGCGAGCATGTTCGGTGGGAAGGACAGGTTCGAGCGGTGGAGGACCAAGAAGGAGCCGCGGAGGCGGGAGCAACGGACGCCGGAATGGCGGTTCTGGGAGGAGGTCCTAAACGCGCGAGACCAGCTCCTCTCGGCGGAGATGGCGCTCGCGCAGACAATGGTGAATCTGGACGAGGACGAAGATCTGCTACGGCAGTGGGCTGCTGAGCGTCACGCGAAGGTCGAGGAGGTTCGGCTGGAGATTCAGGCCATGCTCGACGAGCTCTTCAGAAACGTCCCTCCGTTCGGTTGAGTCATTCGCGGCGCGGATCTCGGTCACACGGTTGCGAGCCCGAGCAGCCATCCGAACACGCCGGCTGCGAGGATGATCCAGACGAGTGACCCGTGGGTCGAGCCGAACGCCCAGCACAGCTTCACGTTGCGCGTGTTTGCCGAGATCAGAATGATCAGGACGGCGATCAGTGCGACAGACGCGAGCGCTCCGGTGTACGTACAGGCGGACGCGATGCAGGTGGCGAGCAGCACGCTGCCCGCGAGGCTCGGCAGAGGACGCCGGAGCGCTGTCCACGGTCGGCTCCTGTGCCGTCTCAACTGGTTTTCGCGTCGGTCGTCTTCTCGCCTCCTGGGATGAACGGTACGCACTCGACGCGTCTGCTGGGACCCGAGTCACGCGCCGGCAGATGATTGGGGGTCCTGAGACCCTCTCGACGCCGGCTTGCCCGGTGCCAGAAATGCAGGTGGTCCCGTCAGCGCTGTGTGAGCCGAGGAGTCGTTCGAGGGGTGCGGGCCGCCGCGAAGCTGACGAGTTTCCCTTGTTGCTCGTCCCAGAGCTTTAGGCGCGTTGCTCGGAGTCCTTCGAGCAACGAGATTGTCGGGACGGTGTGGAGGGCGGCGTTCTCGTCGTGGGCTGCTTGCAGGTTGTAGTTCGGGATCCGTGCGCTCAGGTGGTGGACGTGGTGTAGGCCGATGTTGCCGGTTACGAACTGCAGGATCTTCGGCAGCTTCAGGTAGGAGCTGCCTTTGAGCGCTGCGTCGTCGTAGCTCCACGCCTCGCTCGACTCCCAGTAGGTGTCCTCGAATTGGTGCTGGACATAGAAGAGCCAGATCCCGACGCTGCCGGCCACCAGGAGTGCGGGCAGCTGCACGATCAGGAATCCCGTCCAGCCGACCACCAAGCAGAGCGTGGCCACAAGGACCATCAGGGCGACGTCCGTCCCGAAGGCGCTCCGCCGAAGCCGCCGGGGGGCTGACCAGGAGACGACCCGTGGCTCGAGCAGGAGGGCCCAGAGCGGGCCGAGCCCGAACATGACGAGTGGATTTCGGAACAGTCGGTAGCCGAGCCGACCCCACTGCGGCCGGGCCCGATACTCGTTGACTGTCAGCGTCTGGATGTCTCCGATACCGCGCTGGCCGAGATTGCCGGCAGTCGCGTGATGAACTGCGTGCTCGCGCCGCCACACCGCGAAAGGTGTATAGACGAGCACGCCCAACGCCGCCCCGACCACGGCGTTGGCGCGCTTCGACGGCAGGAACGAGCCGTGCGCGCAGTCGTGGAAGACGATGAACGTGCGAATGAGGAAACCGGCCGCGATCAGCGAGAGCGCGAATGCAAGAACGCTCGAGATCCTGAGCGCGAAACACGCCGCCGCGATGAGCCCGACGTATGGGACGACCGAGGTGAGGAGATTCGAGATTCCGCAGACCGAGTCGCGGCACCGCATAAGGCGCGAGATCAGCCCGCAATGACGTCTCGCCGGCCGGCGCCGAAACCGCGGTCATCTGATCGGCCGAGCAGTGATGTTGGAAACTTCCGAGATACCGCATCGAGGGTAGCGAGTATTGGCCCAACGCATTGAACAGCGGGTGTCGGCAAGCCTCGAGCTCGAAGCACCGTGGCCCTCCCGAATGGAGTGACCTTTCACCCTCCTCCAGCAGGCGAGGGGGAGCCCCGCCTGCGTCGCGTTGGGCTTTGCGTACACGTTCGCGGTCGCGCTATAGGCTCGTCGCGAGGCGGGCGCCACGCGGGAAGGAGCCAAGGTGAACAAGCAGCAGATGAACCCTACGACGTGGCAAGAGAAGTTCGGGTTCTCGCAGGGCTGGCGTGTCGATGATCCAAAAACACTGCTCTTCGTGGCAGGGCAAGCGCCGGTCGACGAACATGGATCGGTGGTCGGCGACGGCGATCTCGAGGCGCAGACGCGTCAAACGTTCAAGAACGTCGGCCGCATCCTCGAACAGGCTGGGATGACCTTCGACAACATCGTCCAGGTTGGCGTCTACATGACCGACATAAGCCAGCTTCGGACGTATGCGCGCGTCAGAGACGAGTTCGTCAACACGGAAGAGCCGCCGGCTTCGACCGCGGTTGGCGTTGTCGGCTTTGCCCTGCCGGGCATGCTCGTCGAGATCAACGCCATAGCCGTGGCGTGAGTCTTGGCTCAGAGGGGCTCTCGCGACTCACTCGCGTGTCTCTCTTGATCACGAGGCCGCAGAGGTGAGCGGACGCTGGCGCAGCGAGGTGCTCTCTCCAGCTACAGACTCGTCTTCATCGCCGACGAGCTGTAGATCTCAGGGACGTTGTTCAGCTCGCGGAGGCGAGTTGCGGGACGAGGGCGGTTCTGGGCTAGCGTGCGCCACCGGCCCGCTGCCCCAGGGGTTGACGATGATTCATGCGTGCCTGGCGGGTCTCTGAGGAAAGCGCTACTCCCGTCCCGCGAACGAAGGAGCACCCGAGATGAGCAAGGTTGTCGCACTCATGTCGATGTCTCTCGACGGCTACGTCGCCGACACGAACGACGGGGTCGCCGAGGTGTTCGACTGGTACGTCTCATCAGGCGACGTCGAGGTGGCCACAGCGAGCATGACGGAGTCGAGGATGACGTTCCACGTCTCGCCGCCGAGCGCCGACCACCTGAGGGGCTTGATGGCTGAGGTCGGCGCCATGCTCACCGGTCGGCGCACGTTCGAGCGCGCCGCCGGCTGGGACGGCCAGCACCCGTGGGGCATCCCCGCGTTCGTCGTCACCCACCGCGTGCCCGACGGCTGGTCGCGGGTCAGCTCGACACTGGAGTTCGTCACCGACGGCATCGAAAGCGCCGTTGCTCGAGCGAAATCGGCTGCCGGCCCGAAGGCCGTGGGAGTGCACGGAGCCCAAACGATCCAGCAATGCCTTGACGCAGGGCTGCTCGACGAGATCCAGATCGATCTGGCTGCCGTCTTGCTGGGCGCAGGAGTGCGGCTGTTCGACCACGTCGCGAACACGCCGGTCGTCCTCGGCAATCCGACAGTCGTCACCGGTGTGGGTGTCACGCACCTGCGCTACCCCGTGCACACGTCGTAGACCAAGTTGGTGACCCGGTCGCCTGGCATGATCGTGGTCAGCTTCTAGCCGCACCGGCATCGCTCAAGGGGCATTCCCGAACTCAATTTGATCGTGAGGGCTGGCTCGATCTCCGAACGTCGCGCCGAAGGTGTCGCCCGGGGGCCGGCTCGGTTTCCCGCGCGCCGCGGCGCTTCGGTTGCGGGTGCTCACGTGCCGGGTCGGCCGTGAACCGCTTATCGGTGACGAAAGTCCTCGAAGGGCGGAGCATACGGACCACGTCGTCGAACCTCGGAACGCCATCTTGACCGAAGCTAGGGCGGCGTTCGCCGTGCGCGTCCCTTGATCTCTTTAGGCATCTGCGCTGCGGGTAGTCGCACAGTGACGCGGAGCCCGCCACCGTTCCGAGGGGTGAGGGTGAGGGTTCCGTCGTGTGCCTGGGTGATGCTCTTGGCGATTGCGAGCCCAAGACCGGCCCCGACATTTGCGTGATCGGTGCGTATGCGTCTGCTGCCGCGCTGAAACGGCTCGGCGAGCGTGGAGGCGAGCGCCGGGGTGAGCTTCACGCCGGTGTTCTCGACGGTGAGGACTGCGCTGTCGGCTTCAGCGCGCGTTGTGATCCAGACGGTGCCGCGGCTGGGCAGGTTGTGGACGATCGCGTTGTGCACCAGGTTTGTGGTCAGCTGCAGCAGGAGCGTGGGTGAGCCGATCGTCGGGGTCGTGTTGCCGGAGGTTTCGATAGTGGCGCCGCGTTGTTCGGCGAGGGGGAGGAGCGTCTCTGTGGCTTCTTCTGCGACGAGGGAGAGGTCGACTTGCTCGGGGGTGAAGGATCGTCTGTCGGCGCGGCTGAGCAGGAGGAGTGCCTCGGTGAGGTCGATCGCTCGAGCGTTGACGTCGTGCAGTCGGTCGACGAGTTCGGCGGCGTTGCGGTTGGGATCGTTGCGGGCGACGTCGAGCAGTGTCTGGGTGACCGCGAGCGGGGTGCGCAGTTCGTGGGAGGCGTTGGCTGCGAATCTCTGCTGTTCGGACGCGATTCGCCGCTGTTCGTCCATGTGTGCTTCCAGCTGCGCGAGCATGGTGTCGAAGGCGTCAGCGAGCTCACGGAACTCGTCACTGCGGCCTTCCAACTGGATCCGGTGGGAGAGGGATCCGGTCGCGGCGATGCGTGTGGCGTCGGCGATGCGCGTCAGTGGGGCGAGCATGCGGCCGGCGAGAATCCACCCTCCCGCGAGACCGAATGCCAGCAGGAACGTCAGCACGATGGCCGCAATCGAGCCGAAGCCGTGCAGAAGGTCGGAGCGGTCGAAGAGAAACCACCACGAGGGATGCATGTGGGCGAGCACCCCGTTCGGTATGTAGCGCAGAACAACCACCCAAACGGCCGCGAGCATCAGGACGCCGGCGAGCATGAGGAAGCCGGCGTAGCTGAGGGTGAGCTTGAGGCGAGCGCTCAGCCCGGGGTCTCTACTCACCTTGGTCGTCCTCGAGTCCGGTGTCGGGCGTGCGGATGCGGTAGCCGAAGCCGGGCACGGTGGCGATGATCCAGGGTTCGCCGAGGCGTTTGCGCAGTGCCGAGACGATGATGCGCGGAGCGTCGGTGAACGGATCGGCGTTCTCGTCCCATGCCCCGGACGCCTTGTCGTCGAGACGGTCGGCGGCGGTGAGCATCAGGACCCGCATGCCGCTGCCGGCGGCGACGATGCGCTCGGCGGTCTCGTCACCGCAAGGCCCGGGGATGTCTCGATCGAGCACCGCGATGTCGTAGGCGTAGACGCTCAGCAGCTCCAGGGCGGTCTCTCCGTCGGCTGCGATGTCGGCGGCGATCGCTTCGAGTCGTAGGCCGTCGCGGATCGCTTCCGCCATGTAGGGCTCGTCCTCAGCCGGCAAGACACGCACGCTCCAGATGCTACGAGCCGGCGAGTATCGTCGGCGTATCGAAAACCCGATACAGGCCGGCAACACCGTGCCTTCCAGACTCGGGGCATGGATCACTACATCACTGCGCGCACGGCGCACCGCCGGGTTCCGACACTCTTCCTCGCCGGCCTGCTGGCTGCCTCGGCCGCGATCGCCGCCATCGCCTACCGGTCGCCGCCGTCCGACTCCTCGCCGGCCGCTTCATCCCTCGAGGCCTCTCGCGGTCGGCACGGCGGGGTGGTTGGCGAAGCGGTAGCCAGCACAGTGTGGCCCGCATACGGCCAAGCCGCGTTCATCAAGACGGGACAGTCGCAGATCGAGGCGGGCCCGAACCAGCACGCGGCCCCGATCGCGAGCGTCGCGAAGGTGATGAGCGCCTATCTCATCCTGCGTGATCATCCTTTGCGGCTTGGCCAAGCCGGCCCGACGATTACGCTCACCGACGCCGACGTCGCGGACACCGAACGAAGGGCTGGACAGGACGAGTCGGTCGTGGCGATCGCCGCCGGAGAGCGACTGACCGAGCAGCAGGCGCTTGTGGCGTTACTGCTGCCGTCGGCGAACAACATCGCCGCCGTTCTGGCGCGCTGGGACGCCGGCTCGACGGCGCGGTTCGTCGCCCGGATGAACGCGACCGCGCGGTCGCTGAGCATGACCCATACCCGATACACCGACCCAAGCGGCTTCGACGACACCACGGTGTCGACCGCCGCCGATCAGGTGCGGATCGTCCTACAGGCGATGCGCCTGCCGGTGTTCGCGCGCATCGTCGCCACACAAAGCGCGCGGCTGCCGGTCGTTGGCACCGTGTACAACACCAACCGACTGCTCGGGCAGAGCGGATTCGTCGGCGTCAAGACTGGCTCAGACAGAGCTGCGGGCAGCTGCTTCGCCTTCCGGGCCATCCGCTCGATCCATGGCACGCCGACGACGATCACCGGGGTCGTGCTGGGCCAGCCCGGTTACGACCCCATCAACGCAGGTCTCATGGCCGCCGCCGCCATGGTCGACCGCATCAGCGGGCAGCAGACGACGCCAGACCCCCAGCAGCCATCGCCGCCGCCGCTAACTGCGCCCAGACGGCGACCACGGTCGCGCACAAGTCCACCTCAACCCTAGGGAGAAACCGTTGATCAGAACACTATGGCCGCTGGCCGCTCTCGCCCTGCTCGCCGTGGTCGTCGCGGGCTGTGGCAGCGCATCCGCCGGCGGCGGCAACCGCGGAAACAGCACCTCCACTGCCCGCGATCAGGCGGTGAAGTTCGCCGAGTGCATGCGCAACAACGGCGTCGGCGGTTTCCCGGATCCGAACGCGTCGGGCCAGCTGACCATCGACGCGGTCGCGAACGGCTCGTCGATCGACACGAACAGCGCCACGTTCGAGCAGGCGATGAGCGCGTGCAAGCACTTGCAGCCGCCGGGGTTCACAGGCGCCCCGGTGACGCCGTCGCAGAGAACGGCGCGTCTCGCGTTCGCGCAGTGCGTCCGCGGCCACGGCGTGCCGGACTTCCCCGACCCCACCCCGAACGGTCCTCTCATCGACACGAATCGAATCTCGTCGACGAATACCCCGGCCGGCATGAGCGCTCTCAACGCCGCGACGCGCACGTGTGGCACCCTCGCAAACGCGGCGGGCGTAACGGGAGGCCGGTGATGGGGAAGTCGTGGCTGCTGGCCGGCGCGGTCATCCTGGTTGCCGTGGCTGCTACCGGTGGCGTCTTCGCTCTGTCCGGTGCGAAGCAGGCGACCGCCGCCGGTCAGGAACCGTCGTTGCACACCGCGACGGTCGAACGGGGGACGCTCTCGGATCAGATCTCCCAATCCGGCACCCTGACCTATCGGGCCGGACCGGACGGCTCGTCGTACACGGTGTTCGACCGCGCCCGCGGCATCTACACGAAGCTTCCCACCAGCGGCGACCCGGTCGGCTGCGGCAGCACGCTGTATCGGGTGAACAACCAGCCGGTGCTGCTCTTGTGCGGCTCGACACCCGCCTACCGCTCTCTGTCGGAGGGCGCCAGCGGCCCCGATGTCGTCGAGCTCAACACCAACCTGGTCGATCTCCGCTACGCGACCCGTGCGCAGCTCAACCCGTCCTCCGACGCGTTCAGCGCGGCAACGGCGGCCGCGCTCCGGAAGCTGCAAGCGAAACTGGGCGAGGATCGGACCGGATCACTCGCTCGGGGGCAGGTGGTGTTTCTGCCCGAGTCGCTGCGGATCGCAACGGTGACCGGCGAGCTCGGCGGACCGGCTCAGCCCGGGGCACGGGTCCTGTCCGCCACATCGGACACGCCCGAGGTGCAGCTTGCTCTCGACCCGTCGCAACAGGGATCGGTGAAGAGAGGCGACCCCGCTCTGATCACGCTGCCGAGCAACACCTCGGTGTCGGGACACGTCGACCGGTTGGGGCGAGTGGCACAGGCCCCGGCGGGGCAGAACGCGACCGCCGGAGGCGCAACCATCCCGGTCTCCATCAGCCTCGACCACCCCGAACAGGCACACGGACTCGACCAGGCACCGGTGCAGGTGAACATCACGACCCGGGGCGTGAACGACGCGCTCAACGTCCCGGTCACCGCGATCGTAGGGCGCTCCGGCGGCGGCTTCGCCGTCGAGGTCGTACGCGCCGGCGGGCAACGCGGGCTGGTCGCGGTCAAGCTCGGCCTGTTCGACACCGCGGGCGGACGAGTTCAGGTCGAGGGCAACCTGCGCGTCGGCGAGCGAGTGGTAGTGCCGTCCTCGTGAGCGGCGAGGCGGTGCTCGAGCTGGACGGGGTGAGCAAGGTCTACGGCACCGAGCCGGCCGTGGCCGCCCTCCGTGGCGTGTCGTTCTCCGTCCGGCGGGGCGAACTGGCGGCGATCGTCGGGCCCTCCGGATCCGGCAAGTCCACACTCCTGCACATCATCGGGACGCTCGAGCGGCCCAGCAGCGGCGTCGTCCGCATCGGCGGCGTCGACGCTGCACAGCTGAACGATCGCGACCTCTCCCAGCTGCGAGCCCGCGAGATCGGCTTCGTCTTCCAACAGTTCTTCCTCACCGAGCATGCGACGGTGCGCGAGAACGTCGCCGACGGGCTGCTCTACGCCGGCGTCCCCGCAGCCCAGCGGTATCTGCGCGCGGACGAGGCGCTCGAACGGGTCGGCCTCTCCGACCGCGCGAGCTTCAAGCCCACGAAGCTCTCCGGCGGGGAGCGGCAGCGCGTTGCGATTGCCCGCGCGCTCGTGGGCCGGCCGGCGATCCTGCTCGCCGACGAGCCGACCGGCAACCTCGACAGCTCCACCGGTGGCTCGATCATCGAGCTCATTCGCGACCTCAACGCTGCCGGCGCCACCATCCTCATGATCACCCACGACGTGGGCCTCGCCGACCAGATGCCCCGTCAGATTCGCGTGCTCGACGGGCAGATCGTCTCCGACACCGCCTACCGCGGGGTGGCATGAGCGCCGACGGCGGACGTCTCGGGCTAAGGGACTGGCTTCGTGTCGCAAGCGCCGGGCCGCGCGCCCGGCCGCTACGCGCCGCGCTCTCGGCACTGGGGGTCGCGATCGGAACGGCAGCGATCGTCGGCGTCCTCGGCTTATCCTCGTCCTCGCAAGCCGGGCTGATCGCCGAGATCAACCAGCTGGGCACTAACCTGCTGACCGTCCAGGCTGGACAGAGCCTCACCGGAGGCGCGGCGCAGCTACCTCGCGAGGCGCCGGCCCGGATCACGCTTCTGAACAACGTTCTCCAGGTGGCACACACTGCCCTGATCGCGAACGCGAACGTCTACCGGAGCTCCGCGATGCCGGCGACACAGACCGGCGGCCTCGAGGTGCGAGCCGCCAGCCTGGGACTGCTGTCCGTGCTCGGCACGGGCATCGCGCGCGGCGTCTGGCTCAACGCTGGCACCGGACGCGAGCCGGTCGCGGTGCTCGGTGCTATCGCCGCGCAACAGCTCGGCATCGACGGGGTCTATCCGGGTAAGCGGATCTGGCTTGGCGGTCAGTGGTTCGACGTCGCAGGCATCCTCAAGCCCTCGCCGCTCGCACCCGACATCGACGTCAGCGCCCTGATCGGCTATCGGGCCGCCCGGGCATACCTCGGCTACGTCAGCGTCGTCCACGGCCAGCAAGAAACCGGACCGCCGAGCACGATCTACGTGCGCGCCGCCACCGGCCACGAGACGGCGGTGCAGCCGCTGCTCGCGCAAACCGCCAACCCCGAAGCCCCCTACGAAGCAGCCGTCAGCCAACCATCCGACGTGCTCACCGCCCGGGCCGCCGCCGCGGGCGCCTTCAACAGCCTCTTCCTCGGACTCGGAGTCGTCGCACTGATCGTCGGTGCCGTCGGCGTCGCCAACATCATGATCATCTCCGTTCTCGAACGCCGGTCGGAGATCGGTCTCCGCCGCGCCCTCGGTGCGACCAAGGGGCAGATCCGGACGCAGTTCCTCGCCGAGTCGATCCTGCTCGCCCTCGTCGGCGGCCTCGTCGGCGTCCTCGCCGGAGCAGCGGCAACCGCCGTCTACGCCGGCTCGAAGGGCTGGGCCGTCGTGATCCCGGCCGAGGCCTGGACGGGCGGCATCGCCTCTGCCATCCTCATCGGCGCCGTCGCCGGACTGCTGCCTGCCGTCCGAGCTTCCCGAATGCCGCCCACCGTCGCACTGCGAACGGTGTGAGCCGCAAAGACAGGCTGCCCTCCATTGCGATTCCACAGATCGGGGTGCTGCACCATCGCCGTGGTAGCTTGCCGCGCGTGCGGCTTGCCAGCCGGTCCCGGCCCGGAGCGCGGTGGGTGCTGGTGGTCGCGCTCGCCTTCGTTGTCGTTGTGGTGGTGTTGATCGTCTGGATCAGCGGCCGCTCGTCGCCGACTACCGGCTACGACGTCTCCTATCCGCAGTGCTCGGGCTCGTATCCGTCGAATCCGTTGTTCGGGATCGTGGGCGTCAACGGCGGACGGGCGAACACCGCGAACCCTTGCATCAGCGGCGAGCTGCACTGGGCGCGCGAGTCGCCGGGGCAGAAGCGCCCGAAGCAGCCGTCCCTCTCGCTGTACATCGACACCGGTAACCCGGGCGGACACCACGTCGCGGACTGGCCTCGCGGCGGCATTACGCCGGCCTACGGTTCCTGTAACGGCAAGCTGACCAACGCCTGCTCGTACCTCTACGGCGAGCAGCGCGCCGCCCACTCCTACCGCCTGGTCAGTGCGCTCGACCCGGTCGCGGCCGAGACCGCCCCGTGGTGGCTGGACGTCGAGCTGACGGCGAGCTGGGCCGGGACCTACCGGCTTAACATCGCCGCGCTGCAGGGCTTCATCGCCGGCCTGCGCAACGCCGGCGTGACCGGCCCGATCGGGATCTATTCCACCAGCGCGCAGTGGAAGGACATCACCGGGCTGACGGCGCGGACGACACCGTCGGTCTTCAACGGCCAGCTGCCCGACTGGGTGGCCGGAACCGGGGCCACGCTCATGCAGGCGCAGCAGGACTGCACGAGCGGCGGTTTTACCGGCGTCGTGCCCACGCTCGCGCAATACCGGATCGGCCGGCTCGACGCCGACCTGCGCTGCACTCCCTCATCGGGTTAGACCATGTCGTGGTATAGACTCGCATGTGCCATCGCTGCGCAGCCGGAGATCCATCGGAGGACGGAGTTCGCCGTCCTCGCTGCCTTCGCGACGCTCATTTGCGTCGTGCTCGCGGGATGCGGATCGGGGTCCGTCTCGGGCTCGGCCAACAGCTTGCGGGTCGCCCCGGCTCGCACCTACGCCCTCGTCGGGTTCAAGCCGTCGGGGACCGTGGCCCCGGGTCGAGCCACCGTGCTCTCCTTCACGATCCGCACTCCTTCCGGGGCCCCACTGACGGCGTTCAAGAAGTGCTGTGAGCCCCATGCCGGCGTCGACCTGATCATCGTGCGGGCTGACGACAGCCACGTTCAGTACGACGACTCGGACATCGCCCCGGACGGGCGCATCAGCCAGCCGGTCGTCTTCCCCGCGCCGGGCCGCTATCGGATCGTCGTCGACGTCTATCCCAAGGTGACGAGCCCCGACTCGCCCTTCAACTTCCAGCTGTTCAAGTGGGTGACGGTCGGCGGCAGCTACCACCCTCGGCCCGTGCCCGCCTACAGCGCAACGCAAGTCGTCGACGGCTACCGCTTCCAGATCCAGGGACATCCACAGCTGCGCGCGATCGCCGCGAACTTCCTCAACATCAAGGTGCTCGACCCAAGCGGGCACAAGGCCGTCTTCACCGCGTGGCGCGGGGCGCTGGCGCACGCGATCTTCTTCCACACGGGCTCGCTCGACTACTTCCACACCCACGTCTGCAGCCCGGGCGCGACCTACTGCTTCTCGGCGTTAGGCGCGACGCGAGTGACGGGCAGCTCCAGCGCTCCCGGCACACTGAAAGTCGGCGTTCTGCTACCGGAGTCCGGGGCCTGGCGCATGTTCCTGCTCACCCACATGCACGGCCGGGTCCTGACGGCTCCCTTCACGCTCATCGCGAAGTGAGCCTGTCTTCGGCAACGAGACGTTCGTCGCTCAAAGCGGCGCGTTGGCGATGTCACCTTTGCCACCTGAGCGACCCGGACGGGAACGACCTCGAACTTGCGTGGGGCCGGCCGTTCGAGCAGTGGCGGCGCTACGGCTCGGGCGACCCGCCGCCGAACGACGGCAGGCTCGAGCTGGACGAGCTGCTGACCCACCGCGGCTGACGCAACTGCGCGAGAGCGGGCCTGGGATCGGGAAGCGCGGACCGCTCGTCCCAGCTCCCAGAGCAGGTGCGTTCGGGAAGGGGTGGGGTCGAGGGCGGCGTTCGCACGCGCCATGTCCGCCTGCTCACGGCGATCATCTCTTAGTCTATTTGACGTTTAGACGATTAATCGTATAATCACAGTGATCTACGGCACACCGACTCTCCCGGAAGATCAGCAAGCTCGCCTCAGCGAATTGGATGAGCTGCGGCGCCAGCTTGGGCGCGAAACGGCCTATCCGACCCCATGGATCGGCGCCCTTCGCCGGCAGGTGCGAGCGGCTTCGGTCGAGAGCTCGGTCTCGATCGAAGGATTTGAGCTCGCAGCAGGGCAGGTCGAGAACGTGGTCGCCGGCGCTGCTTCCGGGCTTGAGGGAGGCGACGAGAACAGGCTGGCCGTGGCCTCCTACGCGCGGGCGATGGACCACGTCGGTGTGATGGCGCTCGATCCGACCTTCGAGTGGGCGGACCGGGTCATCCTCGACCTCCACTTCGACGCGTGCTACTTCCAACGGGATAAGAGCCCTGGGCATTGGCGCACGGGGCCGATCGGAGTGACCGCTGCGAACGGGACGCTCGCGTACCAGGCCCCCGACGCCGACGAGATCGTTCCGCTGATGCGCGAGATGATCGAGTGGTTGCGCACGAGCGATCCGGAGCAACACGTCGTCGTACGCGCTGCGATGGCGCATCTCCATCTCGTCTCGGTTCACCCGTTTCGAGACGGCAATGGGCGGATCTCGCGAATCGTGCAATCGCTCGTCCTCGCACTCAATGGACTGCTCTCTCCTGAGTTCGGATCGATCGAGGAGTACCTGGCCTCCCATACCCAGCAGTACTACAGCGTGCTGCAGGAGGTTCAAGGAGGTCGCTATCAGCCCGAAAGAGATGCCACGCCCTGGATCAGTTTCTGCATCGACGCACATCTCGAACAGGCACGACAACGGCTTCGCCAGGTCGAGACCGCATCGGCACGCTGGACTCATCTCGAGCGCCTCGTCGAGGAACGCGGCTGGCCCAACCGGCTCGTGATCGCGCTCGAACGGAGCTTGATGGGTGGCGCCGACAGGAGCGGATATGGGGTCGAGGCCGACGTCTCGACGGCCACCGCGTCCGGCGATTTCCGACGACTACTCGACGCAGGCCTTGTCTCGCAGCGAGGCAGAGGGCCAACCACCCGCTACCACGCTTCCGAGAGCCTCCGCACACAAGTGGCGGATGCAGTCGCGGACAGAGCGGATTGGCCCCCTCGCTCGATCTCGTGACCTGTCCGCCGGGGCATTTCCTTCAGCTCGGATAGATCGACGCCGGCCGAGTTGTCGGGCACACGATCTCCCTCTGACCATCATTGGGAGAGTGCGAGCTCTTCCGCGCTTCGCGATGACGGCGATCATCGCGCGACGAGTGGACCGTCTGTGCCGCCCATGACCTCGACAACGGCATGCCGTGCACCGATAATTGGATCTGCATCAAGAGCGAGCGCTCAGCTCCGGCAACCGGCGTCACCGCACGGTGCCCAAATGGATGCGGCCCTCAGCCGAGGGCAACGGCGACAAAGAAAGGAAGAGCCAATGGAACGTTCGAAGCACCCACCGCCGCTGGAACCAATCGTCGTGCCGACTCCACCTGGGCCACCGACCTGCTGCGGGAAGGCAATGACCTCAGTCGGGTCCGGGAGCGCAGCAAACTTCGACATCGGGGTCTGGCGGTGTCTGGCCTGCGAGCGCCACGAGAGCACCTTTGTCCGTGTTGACGGCAAGAACTTCTGGGTGGGGGCGATGGGGCGCGCGATCAGAAAGGAGCAGTTGCGGATCATCGCCGACGTCTGCCAGGGTGACCCAGCCCGAGACCCACGGCTCGAGAATCCGCCAGCCTGACGTCTGGTGCTTCAAAGAGTTCTGGCTCTGCACATCTTCCTCCGCCTCCGCGCGTGAGCTGTGCCTGATCCTGTCCGAGTTCAGCCGGCCCGTCGGCTTTCGGCGGTCTCTCCCTCAACCGGGTCACGGGTGGGGGCCCGAGCCCGCCGATGGAGTCCTTGTGGATTGGGTGTCGGCACGGGTGGCTCGTCTTGGCTTCGCGATCGCGTTCTTGTTGATCGTCACGGTGGCGGCTGGGTACGCTGCCGACCCTGAGGCGGCAGGCGCGGCGCCGGCCAGGCCCGGCGGAGCTCTCGCCGGCACGTGGGCCGGCGTACTAACGGGTTCTTCGGGCAGCGTGCGCGGCGAACGCATCGCGATCGTCTTGAACGCGGATGAGCGCGCCGGGACCTGGAAGCTGAGCACGACCTGTCACGGCCGCTTGACGCTCGACAGCGTCTCAGGCGGCTACCACCACTATCGCCGTCGGCTCGCACCGGGCGCGACCTGTGCTGGCGGGGACGTCGATTGCCTGATGCGTGTCGGGGCCAACCTGTACGACTCCGTTACTCCTCACCCGGGTGGCGGCGCCTCGAGCGGCACCCTGCGACGCGTTCGGCATCGCTAGTCAAGCCGGCGCTAGCGAAGGAGGGAACACAACGGAGCGGCGTGTCGGTCGGCTAGCGAAGCCAGACTGACGCCAGCTACTGTGGTTCCCCGCTCCTCGGGAGTCGGTGGAGCGCAAGCTTTTGCCGGGGGACTTTTCGAAGAGACTCACCCGGGCTACCGTGGCAGCGTGGACGAGCGCCAGTTCGAGCTGTGTGTCCAGGCGGCGGTCGACTCCCTGCCTGACGATTTGCGCTCGCGGATGTCGAACGTCGCCATCGTGATCGACGACGACGCGCCGTCGGATAGTTGGCTGCTTGGCCTGTACCAGGGGATCCCGCTCACGCGTCGCACCTCGTGGTATGCAGGCGCTCTACCGGACAGGATCACGATTTACCGTCGGCCGCTCGAGCGCCTCTACGGGGAGGACGAGGCGAGGCTTCGCGCCGAGATCCGTCGTGTGGTGTTGCACGAGATCGCACACCACTTCGGGATCAGCGACGAGCGACTCGTCGAAATCGACCGCTATTGATCCTCGTCAACTGACTCGTGCAGTTGGCTGAAGGTCCAGGGTCTCCGAAAGGGCAGAGCCAGAGGTCTGGCCGCTAGAAAGCGCTCATGCCCTCCGATCCGCGATCGCCACCTACTGCTCGGCGGTCTCGGTTGCGAAGTTTCCCCGATGACGGTGTGGCCCTTGAGGCGGACGCTTGCAAGGACGGAAGGAGAATCCCGTGCCCACTCGTCAACGCAGGCGGACTCGGACAGAGCGCCGCCGTCAGGCGCGCCGGGCGACGCAGGTACCGCTTGAACCTGTGTCCACACACACTCGGCGACGCGGCCTCTACGAGGCACACCCGGATGCCAGCCCGGTCTAGCAACCACTAGCCGGCCGCGTCTTGCGTTCCAACCCTGGCGGATCTGGCTCGCGGTTGAACAAGCTCGGTCTAGCCTTCCGTCGCGAATGGATTTTCTTGTGTACAGCCGGGATGTGGCCGATGCGACAGATCTGCGAGCCGACCAGGAGCTCCTGGAGGAACACTGGTCGTACATGGATAGGTTCGCGGCGTCCATGATCGCCCGCGGGCCGACGCTCGAGAGCGACCGTGAGACCGCGACCGGCAGCCTTCACGTCCTTGCGTTGCCGAGCGTCGATGCGGTACGCGAGTTCGTTGCGCTGGAGCCGAACAACCGTGCGGGCCTCTACAGGGAGCACTTGGCCTGGCGGTTCGAGAACCTGCTCGGACGCTCGATGTGGGAGTTTTCGAGTGAGCCGGCCGAGCCGCGGTTCCTGATCATCGGTCGTTCGCATCTTGGTCGGCCCGTCTCAACGGAGACCTTGCCGGCGGAGTGGCTCGAGCGCCTGATCCTCTACGGAGCACTCACCACACTCGACGGCGGTGAGCCGGCCGGAGTTGCGCTGGCAGTTCAGGCGCCGGATCCGCAAGCTGTCGATGCGCTCATCGAGGACGAGCGGACAGGGCTCGGCGTGTTCTCCGAGGTCGAGGTTCACAATTGGGAGTTCGGCGGCAGGCGCTGAGCGAAACCCGTGCAGGTGTAGCGCATGCCGAAGCCAGCTCTTGCCCTAGGTCTTTGTGAAGGACATGGCCGTCCACCGGTGGGCGTGAGTGCCGCTGAATGCAACTGTGACGTAGTGGTGCCCGAATCCCGAGGAGGTTGCCGGGAGGCCGCGTTTGCCAACGGGCCAGGAGGCCGTGTGCTCGCTTGATCGAAGGCAGTTCAAGGTGGGTGCATCGCTGGACCACCGGAGCGCTCGTGGGCGCGGGTGCTTCGTCGATGGCCCGACAGCTACCTGTAGATGGCAATTGGGATGATGACGGCCCCCGGCGGCAGGACTACGGCATCCGCGATGAGTTCGTTCTCGTACATCTGCGAGCCAGGTCCGTTAGCGGCTGGGTCAAGGCGGTCGAGCACTTGGCTGAACGTCGTGAGTGACCCGTTATCGAAATAGAAGTCATTCTTTCCCCGAACAGGGAGGACGAGTTTCCCGACCACGGTCACTGGGCGGTCCAGTAAGCCGGGCTCGGGTGAGAAATTGGCCAGCTGAATCGGCAGCAGAAGGTCCACGCCCCGTGGCCTGCGTTCGCCCGGGTAGCCGTTGCAGCTTGCGACCGGAACGCGGGGGTTCGAGCCCACCGTTCTGATCAGTGCGTGGATCGCGCTGTCGAGTTGCTTGAGCTGGCCGCGCCGATAGCCATCATCGAAGATGGGGAAGTTCGTCCGGTTCGAGGGTTCCTCGATCCTCACCGCCCGCCTGAGCAAGGGAAATGGATTGTTCTCGTTCGCCCCGGGGTTTCCGAGGTTGCCGGCGAACCCGAGTGGATCGGTGTAATCGAAGCCTGGCGAAACGGCCGCCTGCAAGAGCTGGACGTAGCTGGGCAGCCGCACGGTGCAGTTCTGCAATCGCACAAACGAGCCTTCCCCGATGCGCGCAAAATCGCGCTCAATCTGTTTCGCCGGCTCTGCCATGTCGACTGTCTTCAGGTAGGCGTCCTTGCCAAGCAGGTCAAGTAGCTGGTAGAAGCTCGCCGTCGCGGTCGGAGTAACAACTCGTTCTGCCGTGGCGCTCGAGCCGACTGACCCACCGACGGAAAACCCGCCGACGTTCGCACCGGCCGTTCCGCTCTTCGTCAACTGCTGGGTCAGCTGTTCGCTTGTGGCTGTGCCGCCCTCGAGCTGTCCGAGATAGAGCGCCACCCGTGCGTTGTCGAGGTAGGCGTAGTCGGGCGGCACGATGTTAGGTGCCTGGCCGAGGGCGGCGAGCGACGCATTCGTGTCGGTGGAACCGCGGAGAAGGAACCAGACGAGGCCGACGACGGTCGCGCCCAGCAGGGCAGCCCCAGCAAGGCCAAGACGCCGCCCAGTCGATTGCGAGACCCGCCCGATAGCGCGATCCTCTCGCATGCAAACCATTGGGTCAACGCCCTCTGGAGCACCAGATTCTCGGTCGGTCAGCGGCTGACATTTGCGCCGACGCCGGCCCCTCAGGCGGGAGGACGCTGGATCGGCCAGGGTTCGGCAGTGCGTCCCCAGCCGACGCTCGCCGAGGAAGGGAAGAAAAGAGAGAAGCGTCGGCTCGGGCGAAATTGGTACGAGCAAGCGCTCGTGGCGAGAGCGTGGCTTTCAACGTGGCCCGGGTCGGTCAACGGGCCAGGAGGCGGCCCTCGGGTGAAGGCGACTGCCCGAGGGCTTCGGTCGCAGTGCGACCGGCATCCCTGTCCTGCCGGTGTGTCAGGTGTCCCCTTTGAACACTCGCCGGGCAACGTTCGCGCAGGACAGGACTCGGGAACGAACCGGGGCCTTTGGTCAGTGCCGCGGGCCAGGCGGGCCGCATCGCGCGGCGATAGTCGCCTGGTTAGGCGAAGTCGAGGTATTTCCGCAGTGAACTTTGCGGATTGACGGAGAGAGAAGGGGTTTCGTGGTCCTTCTGTGCTCGCTGGACGAGTGCTTCGCGCAGTTCAGGGTCGAGACGGACAGACTCCAAGACTTGCGGCGGCCGAACCAATTGGTTGGTAATCAATCACTACGTCGTTCCAGGTCGTGGAGAACTTGGTAGTGATCGCCCTACCCAAACGCCACTGCGAAGGTCTTGAGGATCTAGATGACGAGCACGATCCCAACTGCCAAGAGAACGACCATCGGACCGCCATTCCTGTGTCGACGCTCGGCGAAGAGCGCCACCCACCAGACCCCCAACACGAGAGCGTCCCGGCGGCGGAACGGCTGACCCATACCGCACCGATGAGCCACCACTCGAGCGCCGCCGCAACGAGCACCGCGGCGATGACCGGCGAATCATGCGGCAGGCGCCTCAAGCGTCACCTCCTCCGACTCCGCGCGTGCAACATGATCGCCGCATAGAACTGAGGCTCGAGCGTTTGCGCTCCCGCGACACTGAGGTGATCGAAGTTGCGGTAAGTCACCTGACTTGCGCCGGGCCGCCAACTGGAACACGTGTCGGCCGAGCAGAGCTCACGTTCGAAGTTCATTGACGAAGAACTGGGAAGTCCGGCCAGCGCACGGTTCTCGCTCTCGCGCGCCGCGCGCAGTTCCGCGTCAGCGGCAGCGCGCGATAGCGAGCCGCGGCATCTGCTCAGAAGCAGCAGGACAACGGCGCAGTTATCCGGACTTTGATGAAGAACAGGGATCGGATGAACGATGATCACAGGTACGTCGACCCTGTTCAGCGCTGCGAGTTCGGCTCGAAGACCCTCACTGAACAAACGCGTACTGACCGGCGGCCCGACGGCTGGCGGTGTCGGCTTAGTGAAGACAGCTCTTGAGCCTTCGATGTAAAGGTCGGTTCTCGCCGCGATGATCACGAGGCTCGGCTTTGCCCGCACCAAAGCGACAAGCGATTCGCGGCTGAAGCGTGCGCAGGGCCGGTTGCGCATCAAGACGCCACTGGGATGAACGAACGGACAGTCCGAGAGCGTCGCGACGGTGGCGTTGAACCTCGCGCGGTTCGCGGCTTCGGTCACCGGTTCGGTGAACTGGCCCGCCTGCGAGTCGCCGACGAGCACAACGGTTCCGAGGGCGTTCGCAACCTGCCAGGTGCAGTGCGCACGCGATTGCGCGCCGAACGGCGCGGGGTCGTCGCACCCGCGAACAACGTCGGCGTGCTGAGCAGTCGCAGACATCACCGGCAGGTGGCTCTGCATCCTCGCCAAGCCGGCCGCCGCGATGATCGGCAGTGCGATGCACGTGCAGGCCAGCGCTGGCACGACCCACCCACGAACGCGAGGACTCCGCCTGATCGGGTTCTCGAGGTAGCGGTACGATGTCCACGCGGGTGCGAGAGAAACGGCCGCCGCCACGGGCGCCGCCCAGCCGGCCGCGGGGAAGAGCGCTCTTGCAAACACGATGAACGGCCAGTGCCAGAGATACCAACTGTAGGAGAGGTCACCCACCCACACAGGGCCGCGTGAGCAGAGAAGCCCAGAGACGCTGTTCCGTGACGCAGTGCCGGCTGCAATCAGCGCGGCCGCGCCGCAGACAGCGATCACGATAGTCGTGGACACACCGCCGTAGCTCCCGGGCGCGAAGCCGCCAAAGACGATCGCGGTCGCGCCGAGGGTGCCGAGGGCCGACGCAAACGTCGACGGAGCGCGGCGGAGAATAGGCACGCTCAACGCCAGGAGGGCACCCGCCGCGAACTCCCACACTCTCGCGATCGAGCTGAAGAACGCGAACTGTTCCGGCGAACGAAGTCCACCAAGCGACGAGCCATCAGACCAGGCCAGTGCGAGCGCGAACGATCCAACCGCCGTCGCCGCGATCACAGCGCCACCCGCTATCCGACCGGACGTGAAACCGCTCCGGCGCATCGCAACACCCCAGGCGCAGAGCAGAAGCGCCGGGAAGACGAGGTAGAACTGTTCCTCGACTCAGAGCGTCCAGGTATGCAAGAGGGGATTGAGCTGTTCGCTCACGGCGAAGTAGCCGTTTCGGAGCGAGTACAGATAGAAGTTCGAACTGAAGAGCGAGGCGAACGCTCCGGTACTCGCGCTTATCCGCCCCGCGCGCGCAGGATCGAGCAGGATGCCCGCAACCGTGACGATGAGCAACATCGCGGCGAGTGCCGGCAGCAGCCGCTTCATCCGTCTCAGGTAGAACCGCGGCAGGTAGATCCGGCCGCTCGATTGGAGTTCGTCAACCAGGGTCGAGGTGATCACGAACTCTGAGATGACGAAGAACACGTCCACCCCGATGAAGCTCTCGGGCGTACCCAGCCCGGCGTGAAACAGCACGACCAGCAGTACCGCCAGACAACGGAGGCTTGGATGTCCCGCCGCCGTCGGTGCCGCGTCTGACGACCGGCCCAGCAACGGTGGCCTGCGGCAGTGCTCGAACGCCCGCGCCGGCTCGAAGAGGACGAGCGGAATAGCGCTCGACAGCGGTCGTGGGTGGTGTGACCACCGCCGTTACCCCTCGAGCCTCACTAGCGCTGTCGAACGGCCGGAAGAGCGCTCAGACCCAGGCACTCACCGTCACCCGACCAGAGATCGGTTCGAACTAGTCGATCCTTGAGTTGGCGGCTCGCTTTCCGGAGCCTGGCTCGGCCTGCGGCGCCTACCTTGCACCGGTCGAAGTCGAGTTCTTCCACCTGCGAGACGCCGGAAGCCGTAAGAACGTCGGTGGCCTGCGGGACGTTCACCAGGAGGCCGGATTCGGTCAACAGGCCCGGAGGCCCGGGCCGGCCCTTGATACTCCGACTGGTCTAGTCGGTCACCCACGCGCCACGCCGCGCTGCGGCTACAGCCTCGATGCGACTGTGTACGCCGAGTGCGCGTAGCACGTTGCTGACGTGATTCCTGACCGTTGTGGTGGTCAGATGGAGCTCGTCGGCGATCTGCTGGGTCGAGCGTCCTTGTTCGAGTAGTCTGAGCACCTCGGTTTGCCGAGGTGTGAGGCCCGGGTGTGGTGCCCCCGAGGGTTCCTTGAGCTCGCTGACGAGCTGGCCGAAGACGCCGACGATGCGATCGCCGTTCTTGAGCGGCACCGCACTGATCTCGAGGGCCACCCTGGTCCGGTCGGCCTTCAAGAGCACCCCTTCCGTCTCCGTTGCCGGGACCGCGCCGAGGATCTTGCGTGTGAAGAACTCACGCGCGCGTCGGGTGTCTTCGGGCGCAACGACCTCAGTGAAGTGCCGTCCGCGCACATCCCCCACGAGGTCTATCGCCGCTGGATTGACCCAGCGGATCACTCCTGCCTTGTCGATCACGTAGCTCGGCACGGTGATGTTCTCGAGGGCTCCTCGGAAATTCCCACCGAGGGTCTCGGACTCAGACATCGACCCTGGCGATCGAGCTCCAACGCGCCATCGCCCCGACATCGTGGCTGAACCTCTATTCGAAGTCCAGCCAGACAGTCGCACCGGCCGACGAGTAATTGATCCACCTGCATCAGGACAAACCACGGTGCCCCGGTCACACTCCCGGCCGTTTTGTCCCTTGACACAGGACAACGCTGGCTCGTGCCAGCTGTTGCTGCCGCGTCGACGGCAGTTCGATTCGGGCTTTCGGTTTCCCTGAGAGCACCGTGGATCGCTCCTGACGAAATGTTGTACGGGCTGATCGGCCGCGGTTTCTGGCAGACGGGACGGTTCGAGCTCTTCGGACAGCAGGGACCGTTCTACGGGTTCTATCCGGTTGTGGCCGGCTTACCTCTCGCGGTGTTCGGTCCGGCGGCCGGCCTGCTGGCACTGCAGGCGTTTCAGGCGGCTCTTGTATCGCTGACCGCGGTGGTTGCGTTCCTGTGGACAAGAGAGATGGTGGGGGCGCGGTGGGGAATCGTGGCAGCCCTGCTCACCGTCGCAACTCCCGAGATGGCCCGCTCGGGCCTGATCATGACCGAGCCCGTTTACCTACCGGTGCTCACGTTCACTCTTTGGCGATTGACCCGGGCGCTCGTCGAGCCGACCACGCGAAATCAGGTGATTCTTGCAGCGGGCGCGACGACGGCCATCGCGATTCGACTGCAAGGGTTGACGCTGCTCCCCGTCATCGTGGTCTCCGTTCTTGCGATTGCGACCCTAAGTGGGAACGCGCGAAAGCTGGGACTCTTCCTGCCGACGCTCCTCGGACTCGGGGCTGGTCTCGTGCTCCTGTATGCGGCCAGGTTTTTCGTGAGCGCGGGAGGTGGTGTTCTGGGTGCCTATGGGGGTACCGCCGGGCCGGGCTACACCGTCGGAGGTGTCTTCACCTGGTCGATACGAGAGGTGGGTGATGTGTTCCTTCTGTCGGTCGGGCTGCCTCTGATAGCTGTCTTCGCCCTTCTGATTTGGCAGGTCGGCGCACGTCACCGGGACGCAGCGGTCGTCTCGCTGATCGTGGTCACGCTCGTCTACTCCTTGGTGACGGTGGTTCAGGTAGGGGCGTTCGCCTCGGTGAACGTCCATCAACTGGCGGAGCGAGACATCTCGTCTGTTGCGCCCGCGCTCTTCGTCGCGTTTTGTGTCTGGCTGGGCAGTGGCATGCCGCGACGGCCGATGCTCACCGCCGTCGCAGCGTGGATTCTTGGTGCTTTTGCAGTACTGCTGCCGGTTCATTCACTCCTGACGGATCGAGCGGTTCCCGACGGCTTCATGACAGCACCGTGGGTGGAGTTGGCTGACCGCGTCTCCTCCCGAACGCTCGTCCTGACGTGGTCTCTCGCGGCCGCCTTCGTCGTACTGCTCGCAGTCTTCACGCCGCGACGAGGAGCTCTACCGCTGGCAGTGATCGTATTCCTGGCGTTGGTGGGATCATCGCTCTCGGCGCAACACGAGTTGGACAAGCGTTCAGCGTTCGATCGATCGGACTTCTTCGGCCGGAACGACCCCCAGTGGATCGACCGAACCGCGAAAGGCGCCGTCACCTACCTCGACGATGGCGGCCCGCTGTGGAACGGGCTCTGGCATGAGGCTTTCTGGAACACCAAGATCGACCGGGTGGCAGCCATCTCGAGCCCTGCGGCTGCACCGCGGACGGGGATTGTGCCCGTTCGGATCAGGCCCGACGGACGTCTCGCAGTTGAGAATGGCCAGGGCGGTGTCTTCTCGGATCTGGTCGTCGCATCCAGCCGGCTCACGTTCCGTGGTCGGCGCCTCAACGTGATCACGCAGGGCCGTGACGAACCGGGCCTTGTCCTCTGGCGTGTGTCAGAGTCCAGCGACCGTGTCGACGGAGACGAATGGTTTGCTACCGAACCATGACATCGTCTCGCCCGTCGACACGGTCGTATTCGGGTGCCGCCCAGGGCGACTCAACGTTTCGCTCTTCGCCAGGCAGGGCGTCGAAGGCGTGCAACAGGGAACGCCCGGTGTCGAGTTCTCAGTCGATCACCAGCGGCCAACGGAAGCGATTGTCGAGCCGGGCCACATCTGGCAGTTCCAGATCGCAGCGCCAGCGCGGGCCGATGGTCGCTGGCGATGCGTCTTCCAGATCATCCCTGAAGGGATGCTGGGGGCCACGCGAATCACGTTCACGCCGAGCACGACACCTCCCCAAGGGCACACGGTCTTTCACACAGTCGGTACAAGAGCGGCCGAGGTGTGGGAGGAGCGGGGGCGGGCTTTGCCCTCGCCGCGGTTTGTCCTCTACTGCCTGAACGGGAACCCGGTGCCGCTTGAGCTCAAGCACCCGCTGTCGCGCCTGATGGTCAACGAAGCAGTACTCGCCAACTTCATCGACCACGAGGGCTTGAGCTGCCGTCAGCCTCCAGAGGGATACGTGATCGACGGCTACGCGTCGCACGACATGCATGTTCCAGCAGGCATCTACCCTCTTTACACGCTGCCTAGCCAGCCGTGAACGCGAAGTTCCCTGACTGTGCCTCGCCCGATCGGATGCATCATCCGAGCCAGGTCGGTGCAGGACGTAAGCGCACCCACGTTGCAGCACCTCCAGTCGTGGCGAGTGCTGACCCTGGACCCGTCGGCGGCTAGGCGTTCGCGACTCGATTCCTCTTCGGCTTGTTCGGGTGCGGGCGAAGAAGGCCGGCAGGACTCGGGCCAGGAGGCCAGCTCGTTCAACGGGCCGGGAGGCCTGTTTGGCCGCGTATGCAACCGGCTCTCGTGGGAGACGCTTGCGCAGGCGACGGTCGGGTGTTCAGAGCGGGTGGGAGATCAGCCAGTGGTGTCCGAACGGATCGACTACGCGTCCCTGTCGCAAACCGTAGGGTTGATCCGCGACAGCGAACATCTCGCTTGCTCCGGCGGCGACTGCGCGGGCCTGTGCAACATCGGCGTCGTCGACGTGCAACGAGATGCGAACGGTCGTGCCTCCGACAGTCTCCGGACTTGGTGTGCCGAGGTCGGGCGCCTCCGTTGCCACCCCAACGCGCTGCCCGTCGATCAGTAGGAGCGCGACCTGCGGCCCGTCCGGCGCAACCACCCGCTCCCGTTCTTCCGTGGCACCAAAGGCCCGTGCATAGAACGCGACGGCGGCATCCACGTCTTTGACCGCGAGAAAGGGATAGAGCTCAGGCACACCCCGACTCTAATCGACCAGGCTCAGGCTTCATTCCAAAACAGTGGCGCAGGCGACTTTGTTCGGTGTTGCTCTGGATACCGGGTAGCTTCTGCTCGTGGGTCGGGGTTATTGCGGAGCGGTGGTGGCCCTGGTTGCGTTGTTCGCAGCAGGTTGCGGTGCTTCGCACTCCCGCGTGCGCCTGCGGGTGTCGCCGGCTGATGCCGTCGAGGATCAGGCTGTTCGCATCGAGGTTGATGGTCTTGCGCCGCATCAGCAGGTACGGCTTGGGCTCCGATCGACTGACGCCAAGGGCGTCGCGTTCGCGTCGCGGGCGTCGTTCGTTGCAGACGGCAAGGGCGTTGTCGACCTCGCCCGTGCCGCGCCGCTGCCGGGCGGCAGCTACGCGGCGGTCTGGCCGATGGGGTTGCTGACTTCGATGTCCGGGCCGGTGGCGACGCCGTTTGCCTTCTACTGGTGGGGCGAGGGGCCGCAGAAGTTCGTGCTCACGGTGACCTCGAAGGGGCGCACGATCGCGACCGGCAACTTCCTCCGTCGCTTCGTGCGCGGAAGGTACACCGAAGTGCAGGCGACGGTCGCCCATCAGGGGTTCGAGGGGACGTTCGTCGCGCCTGCCGAGGCACGCCGCAAAGCAGCCGTGCTGGCGTTCGGTGGCTCGGAAGGCGGCCCTGGATCTCGGTACGAAGCAGCGCGGCTGGCCGCGCACGGCATCCCGGCGCTGGTGATCGGCTACTTCCACGCGCCCGGCCTGCCCGACAAGCTCAAGAACATTCCGCTCGAGTACTTCCGCACCGCACTCCAGTGGCTGGAACACCGCCCAGAGGTCGATCCGAAACGGGTCTCGGTGTTCGGGATCTCCTACGGCAGCGAGGCGGCGCTCCTGCTCGGCGTCCACTACCCAAAACTCGTCCACGGCGTCGCCGCGCTCGTGCCGAGCTCGGTTGTCACTTGCGCCATCGTTGGTGCGGGCCGAGAGCGCTCCACCGGCCCCGCGTGTCTTGGATCGCCGTGGACGCTGAACGGCAAACCGCTCCCACACACCGCCGTCTTGAACAACCCCAAGCCCTGGGACAACCCACAGGCCGTCATCCCCGTCGAGCGCGTCCAAGCACCCGTCTTCCTGGCCTGCGGCACCCAAGACTCGATCTGGAGCTCCTGCCCCTACGCCCGGGCGATCGTCGCGCGACGCAAAGCCCACGGCGAACCCACAGAGCTCGCTGTCTATCCGAACGC
This sequence comes from uncultured Thermoleophilia bacterium, assembly GCA_963722065.1. Taxonomy (GTDB): domain Bacteria; phylum Actinomycetota; class Thermoleophilia; order Gaiellales; family Gaiellaceae; genus PALSA-600. The sequence continues at coordinate 491,989 of CAVRMI010000033.1, forward strand.
CGGGCACGCCGTCGGCAGCCCCGACTTCATCTACGAACCCGGCGCGTTAGCCAGCGACATGTTCGTCCCCGACGACGAACGCGGCCGCGAAGACCTCTGGCCACGCCTACTCACGTTCCTCCACGCAACACCCTGATACCCGCAACGCGCACTCCAACCTTCCCCGCTCCCTACCCCACGTCTCTGACGTGGAGAGCGGGGCTGCCGCAGCCCCGCTCATCTACACGTCTGTGAAGTCGGGGGGCCTCGCCGCATCGGGCCCTTTCGACGTACGCACAATGGTCGCCACCGTGCTGTTGACGCAATCACCCTTGCTGGGTTGACCGCCTTGGTTGACTTCGCACCGCCAACCCCGACGGTTGAACGACAAGTGCGACGGGGGCAAACATACTTCGGGCATGGAAGACGAACGGCCGCCGATCTGCCCCACCTGCGGTGTGACGATGGTCCCCGGGGCGCTCAGCGCATACCCGGAACGCGCCGGCGACTGGGTCTGCCTCGAGTGCGAAGAAGCCGGAGAGCCGGACGCGAGCTAGACGCGAGGGCTGTCGTGAGCGTCGTGCCGGTCGCCAAGGTTCGAGCCATTCCTCTACGCGGTCGGCCTCGTCTTCGATGGACCCTCAGCGCGATCAGTCGGCGAGGTATCGAGCGTGGCAAGCCACCCGAAGCCTACGGCTCGAACCAAGGTCGCACCGCCTCGGAACCCCGACCGCCGACTGCGTCATGCGTCACTGCGGAACGCTCGCGCAGGCCAGCCCCGAGTCTCGGCAGCAACCCGGTCTATGGGAACACGAACGAGGCGATTGGCTTTCGCCGTGGCCAGCCGAACGAGATGTGCAGCGACATCCCGTCCCACGTCACGTCGGTCACAACGACGACAACTGCGATGATCATGACCGTGCGGAGGCGAGGCATCCTGGGGATGTTCTCACTTCGCCCCCTCAGGGGCCATTCCCGCACCGGCCCCAGCCGAGTGGTACTGGCGTGGTTTGCGATCGAGTCGACGGCAGCGCCTTCGTCCGCACTGGCTGCGCGTGGTCTGGTGGGTCGTGCTCGTACTCATCTTCCTGATGCTCGTCTCCCGGGAAGCCACGCCGCGAAGCGGTAGCGTCCCCGCGTCGGGCCGCCGGAGCCCCGCGTCGGGGCAGCCAGCTTGGGCCATGACTCCGAGGTTTGTCGTGGCGATCATCCGGAAGAGGTGACGTGTTCTATCTCCGGGAGGCTCAGGGTCGCACGTAAGGTTGCGACGTTTCTCAAGCGGCGACCGCCGAAACGAACGGAGTCGTGATGATCCTTGCCTCAATGAGCGGCTGGTGGTTTGGCGGAATCCTCTTCCTCATCATCTGGATACTTATTGCCTTCTGGCCGGCGCGTGTAGCCGCCCGCAAAGGTCACAGCTTTTTCCTCTACTTCCTCTTCAGCCTGGTCTTCTTCCCCTTAGCACTGATCGTCGCGTACATGGTCGGAGACCGTCGAAGATCGTAAAGCTGATAGCGAACCGCGCCTTGATGAGACCGGGCCGCGTTCTAGAATTGATGAGTCCGGGGCAGGAGGCGGCCCCTCGAGCGCGCCTTCGACGCGGCCTCCTCGCAACGGCGGATCAAGGGTGCTTCGGGCTTGAAACCAGGAGGCCAGCTCGGTCAGCGGGCCACGAGGCGGTTCGCTTGCTCTGCTGACAGCTCAAGCGGGAGGACAAGGCGGGGCCAGCGTCCTCACTGGCGCGTAGAGATGGATTTCCAGTCTCGACCGCGCCGGCGAGATCCGCTGCAACCTGCCTGGTTCGTGTTCAAAGCGGCCTAACACCTGGGCCTGCACCAGCGTCCCGGAAGGACCCCGAGCGTCGCTTGAGGCGTGTCAGGCTGGTGGTTTGATCCAGAGTGTGGCATGACCGGGGGCGAGTGAGAGGGTGACCGCGGCGAGGAGTTCCCTCTCGAGCGTTGCGAGATCGACGGTCTCGCGGAGGCGGCCGCTGAAGCCGGCCAGGATGGTTTCGGCGTCGTAGCGGACGCGGTTGAAGCGACGGTCGAGAAGGTGTTGGACGCGTCGGCGCAGTGGGTTGAAGAGCGCCGCAGCGACGAGAGTCGAGGCGGCGACGCCGATCGGCGAGGAGAACGGAAGCACGTCGGTGGTCAGCGAGACGATCCCGACGAAGACCACGACGAGCGTTCCGGTCACGATTGCGTAGGAGAGTGTGCGGCTGATCAGCCGGTCGATCTCGTACAGCCTGTACTTCAGGACGCCGACGCCGATCGAGAGCGGCAGGGCCGCGACCGAGAATGGTGCGGCTTGCGCAATTGCATACCACGGCTCGCCATGGGCGCTGTTGAGCAGAATCGAGATCACGAAGCCAACGATGCAGAGGCCGCCGCCGCTGATCAGCCACTTGAGCTGCTCACGCAGGTCGCCGGTCGCACGTCGGTAGCGCCGCAACAGTCGCACAACCCAGGCGCCCGCGATGATCGCGAGTGTCGCTAGCGCGACCGCACTCAGGGCCTTCACGAAAACAGGAGGTGCCCCCCCGGCGAGCTCGCCCGAGGAGTCGACGTGGATCTGAGCATCGGTGAAGGCGCCGAGGTCGTGGACCCCGACCCCACCCACCGCTATGGCGGCGACAGCCAGGTAGACACGCAACGTCCACCGCCAGCCGCGCTCCGACACCCGCCCATCAGGAAACAACAGAATCGGCAGCGGCAACAACGCAAACGACACCCAGCCAGTCGCGACCGCAACCGCAAGACGCGACAACGGCAAGGCGTGGCCGTCGATGCGATACGCACGGACTGCGTACGAGGCGGCATCCTGCCCCAACACCAACCCCAGAGAGACCAGCAAGAAGATCCAGCCGATCGGGTTCGACGGCACCCGCACAGCCAACAGCGCCCCGACAGCCGTAAACGGCACCAACAGAAGAAGATAAGAAACCAGCCCACCATTCAGCTGATGCACCCAAGCCGCAAGCGGAAGCGCCGCAACCCACAATGCGACCAGAGACAGCGACAGCCAGATCGCGACACGCCGCGACCGCCACCCAAACACCTGCCTCGACGAACAATCCGTTGAAGCCATCCCCAACGGACTCTAAGCCGCGGCCGTCCCAGCAACGTTACGAAGAACTCACACCCAAACCCGCGCTGTCGGCCCGAGCGACCATCCTTACGCCTGAAAAGACGCTGCTCCGACCGACTGGTTTGACGGGCTTGCCTTGAGCATGAGAAGTTAGGTGCGTCGAAGCCCGTAGCCCAACAGCTCCTCGGAGCCAAGGGTCGCGGGCTTCGGCATTTTCTTTGGAGTGAGAGTTCTTCGCGGCGACAGACCCGTCGGTCAACCGGGGAACCTTCTGCTCGGGCGGCGAAGCGAGCCGTTCCGGGCCATTGAAGTTTCGGCTGCCGAGAAGGAGCCGATCCTGCGCGAGTACCTCCGCCGCTGGAAGTGGGAGGTCGGACAGTTCTTCGATGGCGTCAGGCCCTACTCGGCCTCTGACGAACTCGTGCGGATCGCGCTGCGCCCGCCCACCCGGTCTTCCGCATCGAGAGAGCTAGCCACGTAGGTCACCGAACAACCAACGCGCGACGAGGCCGGCACGCCCGGGTAGTACGCCAGGAGGCCTCTTCGGTCAACGGGCCAGGAGGCCCGACAGGCTCGGGGTGCCGGCCAAGAGGCCATGCGCTGATCAACTCGCTGCCATCTTGGTGCAGCGGTAGTAGCGCCAACGACCTGCGTTGCCGAACGCCGCAAGTTGCAATTCCGCATGCTGGAGAACACCAGTCGATGTGAAGACCGCCTTCCTTCGTCATCGAGTGGCGTCTAGAGACTCTCTTGTTGACATGGTTGGTCTGTCCGAGTCAGTTCGTTCAGCGCCGCTGTGATTGCGTCGGGTGTTGGCGGGCAACCAGGCACGCGGAGGTCGACGGGCAGGATGTCCTCGACTGGGCCGGCGAGTTCGGCTCCGAGGCCGAGGATGTTGCAGCCGAGGGCGCAGTCGCCGAGGGCGATGACGCGGCGGGGCTCGGGCATGGCGTGGTAGGCGGTTAGCAGCGGCGCGTGCATGCGTGTCGTCACTGTGCCGGTGACGAGCAGCACGTCGGCGTGTCGGGGGGAGGCGACGATGCTGAATCCGAATCTGGCGAGGTCGTAGTCGGGGCCGGCCGTGAGTGTTAGTTCGTGTTCGCAGCCGTTGCATGATCCGGCGTCGACGTGACGGACGGTGAGGCTTTGCGCGCGGTCAGGTGCGGGGAGAGCAAGTTGGCGGCGAAGGCGGCGAAGGTCTTTGAGGAGTTTCAGCATTAGCGGTCGGCGCAGGCGTAGCAGAGCTCGAAGCTCTTGTTGATCAAGGGAAAGTCGGGGAGGAGGTTGTTGACGGCTGCGTGGGCGACGACGGGCCAGTTCGCGTATGAGCCGGTTCGTAGTCGAAGCCGTCTAATGCGGCCGCCGGTTTCTTCGACGATGCAGAGCGTGGCGCCGCGTGGGCTTTCGACGCGTGCGGTGCCGATCGTCTGCCGGTCTTGCGTCGGTTCGCATGAGGCTGCGACGACGGGGCGATCCAGCAGCGAGGCGAGTAGGTCGAAGGTCTGTTGCACCTCGAGTGCGCGTTGTTCCAGTCGTGCCTGGACGTCGCCGGCGGCACGATGTGGCACGATCGTCGCGAAGCCGTTGTAGGCGAGCTGGTCGCTGCCTGCCCGCGTGTCCTCGGCGATGCCGCTGGCTCGTGCGGCGGGCCCGACCGCTCCGAGTTCGAGCGCGGCCTCGCGGGTGACGATCCCGATCTTCGGGAGCCGGTCGCTGAAGGAGCTGTTGAAGAGCAGTTCCCGCCAGGCGCTCTCTGATTCGGCGCGGATCGCCGCAAGCTCCTCGCGTGCGCCGTCGACGTCGAAGGAGAGGTGGTTGCCGCCGACCTCGATTGAGCCGAAGAGGAAGCGGTGGCCGGTCAGCTGCGCGTTCAGTCGGCGTGCGCGCTCGGTGAGCGCGATGAAGCGCATGTTCCCGGCGGCGAGTCCGACGCCGGCGCAGACCGCCGCGAGGTCGTTCAGGTGGTTCCAGAGCCGTTCGAGCTCGAGGAGGATCGTGCGGGCGCGCGCGACCTCGGCGGTGGGATGGAGCCCGAGAATCTGTTCGCAGGCTTGGGCGTAGGCGACGGTGTTGGCGACGACGCAGGCGGCGCAGGCCCGCGCGGCGTACGCGATCCCTTCGGTGAGGGTGAGTCCCTCGGCGGCGCGTTCGAGGCCGCGGTGCTTGTAGAACAGCCTGGCATCGAGGTGGAGGATCAGGTCGCCGACGACGTGGAAGCGAAAGTGGCCGGACTCGATCACGCCAGCGTGGATCGGGCCGACCGCGACCTGGTAGGCGTCGTCGCCGCGCACCGGCACGGTCCAGGAGGAGAGATCGAGGTCGTGGTCGACCAGTGGACGGAGCGGATCGTGACCGTCGAAGCGCACACCGTAGAGGTCGGCGGCCTCACGTTCGTCCCAGTCCGCAGCCGGGGCGAGATCAACGATCGACGGCACGCGTCCGCCGACGATCGGGACGGCTTCGAGATTGATTGCGCCATCGGGTGCGACGAGCGCGGCGCGCACGACGTCGCCGCTGGCATGCAAGCCGGCAAAGCGCGCACCGCTGTCGAGAGCGGTCACGATTCTCGAGCGGTACTCGCTCACCCGGCGCCTTGAACGAGTGCGTGCGCGATCGCGCTGTCGGGTAATAGGAGGGCGGCCGCGGTGAGTGCGAGGAGGAGCACGCCGGCGACGGCGCCCAGCGCGAGCACGACTCGCAAGCCTGCTGGCCGCCGCGTTTCGGCCGGTGTCGCGGGACCTGCGGTCGTTTCGATCAGGGCGTGCGCGAGACCAAGGAATCCGAGCGCCAGCAACGCGGCGGCGGCTGCAGCGGTCCAAGGGCGCCCGGCCGCGAACCCGCCGGCGACGATGAGAACCTCGCTGACGAAGAGCGGCGAGGGAGGAAGTCCTGCGAGGGCCGCGAGTGAGCCTCCGAGTACCGATCCGAGCCCGGTCTGGGTTCGGAGGACCCCGTGGCTTGCGCGTATGTTTCCGCGCGGATCGAGTGCGAGCAGCGGTGTGGCGGCGTAGAAGCCGGCCGCCTTCGCAACTGCGTGGCCTGCGATGTGGACGGCGACGCCGGCGAGCGCGAGTGGGGTTCCGAAGCCGATCCCGAGGGCGATCACGCCCATGTGCTCGAGGCTCGAGTAGGCGAGCAGCCGCTTCCAGGGCAAGGAGCGCCAGAGGAACGGAACTGCGACCGCGAGCGAGAGCAGACCGAAGGCGACCAGCACCCCGTGCGTGGTCGACTCGCCGAGCACCGGCGTGAGTGCCTGGCTGGAACGCCAGGCGACGAGTAGCACGGTCGGAAGCAGCGCCGCTGAGAGGAGGGCCGAGACGGGGGCGGGCGCTTCGGAGTGTGCGTCCGGAAGCCAGTTGTGCACAGGCGCCCACCCGATCTTCGAGGCGAGTCCGGCGAGGAGGAACAGGTAGGCGACCAGCGTTGCGTGACCGGGCTGCACGGTCGAGAGCTCGCGCCAGGAGAGCGCGTCGAGCCCACCGGAGGTCGACTGGGCGGCCAGCGCCACGATGCCGAGGAGAGCAAAGCCGAGGCCGAGCGAGGTGAGGATCAGGTACTTCCAGGCCGCCTCGAGCGCGGCCGGCCGACCGCTGAATCCAACGAGCAGGGCCGACGCTGCGGTCGTCGCTTCGATGAGCAGCCAGGCTCCGGCGAGGTTCCCGATCACTGGAACGGCGGTGAGGATCGCCCAGAACGCGAACAGCAGTCCGTAAAACGCGCGCGACCGATGCGCCGGAAGGAGCAGCGAGTCGGTTGTCGATGAGAGGTAGCCCGAGGCGGCGAAGACGCTCGCGAGCCCGACCAAGCCGATGACCGCGACCAGCAAACCCGCTGCGGCATCGACGACGAGCCAACGCTCGACGAGCGGGCTGTCGGGGCCCGTCAGCGCGACCGTCGCGAGTGCACCGGCTGCGACGGCGGCGAGCACAGCTCCGGCCTTGGCGGTCGCAGCGACGAGGGGCCGGGGCACGACGGCGACGGCGAGCGCGGTGATGGCCGGCGCGCCGATTGCGGCGAGTGCGAGCAGTTCGCGGCTAGTCACGCAATGTCCTCAACACGGCCGAGTCGCCGGCGCCGAACTCCGCGAAGATACGTTCGTGGAAGACGATCGCGACCAGCGCGATCAGTGTTAGGTCGAAGGCCACCCCGAACTCGATTGCGAACGACGAGCCGTTCGGGAGCCGAAGCGCGGCCAGGGCGAGGCCGTTCTCGGTGAGCACGATCCCCAGCACCTGGAAGAGCGTCGCCCGCCGCAACGCCACCGTCGCCGCTCCGAACGCGACGAGGGCGAGCACGCCGCGCTCGACGTTTCTGGAGTCCAGCCCGATCACCGGGACGAGCCAGGTCAACGCGAGCGCGAGCATGACCGCGATTCCCCCGCGCGCAAGTGGAGAGAGACCGGCGCGGACCGGCCGTGGCTCGCGCGTGCGTGAGACGACGAAGAGCAGGAGCGCGCCGAGCGCGATCGCGCGTAACGCCAGCGCGCAGGCGGCGAAGGCATCGTTCCCGCCCGCCGCGTGCGCGGCCGCTCCGGCGAGGACGAGCGCCTGCAAGGTGACCAGCCCGACGGCGATGGAACGCCTCCGAACGATCACGACGGCCACGCCGAGACCAACCAGCAGCCACACGAACGCTCCGCTCACGAGATCTGCACCAGCCAGGAGACGATCCCGAGCAGCGCCGCGGCCGCTCCTACCGCGAGCAGGCGCGGCGCGAGCAGGATGCGCATCTTCGCGGTCAGCGTCTCGAGAAGCGCAAGCCCTGCACAGAGCGCGGCAAGGACGAACGGCAGCGCCGCGAGCTGCCCCCAGACGGCCGTCGAGTGGGGCAGGAAGATCTGGGCCGCGAGCACCAGCACCACCCAGTGTCGGGCGGCGGCGGACCACTGCAGGAACGCCAGGTCACGCCCGGCGTATTCGAGCAACGGGCCCTCGTGAATCATCGTCAGCTCGAGGTGGGTGTCGGGGTTGTCGACGGGCTGCCGGCCGGTTTCAGCGACGATCACGAGTGCAAACGCGACGGCTGCTAGACCGAGCGCTGGATTCGACCACGGTGCCGAGCCGGCGGTGCCGGCGATCATCGAGGACAGGTTCGTCGTGTGCGCGACGAGCGCCGCGACCGCGACTGCGAGCACCAACGTGGCGTCGGTGAACACGGCGATCATCAGGTCGCGGCTCGCGCCCATCAGCGCGAAGCCGTTCGCGACATCCCACGATGCAGCTGCTACGGCGAATCGGCCGAGCGCGAACACTCCGAGCAGCGCGAGGGCGTCACGTCCAACGCCGAGCGACGGCGCACCGGCAGCAGCCGGGACGAGCAGCACCGCCAGCACGAGGCTCGCGGCGGTGACCGACGGCGCGAGCCGGTACACGATCCCGGCGCCTTCAATCTCGACCGAGCTCTTGCCCCAGAGCCGCCGGAGTTCCCGGTAGGGCTGCAACGGCGTCTGCCCGCGGCGTCCCTGCAGCCGGGCCTTCCAGTGCTGGATCAGCCCGGGAAGAAGTGGCGCGAGCAGGATCCCGCCCGCGAGCTCGACGACGATCGACAGGAAGCTCATCCGATCAGCCCGACCTTGGCCGCCACGAGCAGCACGAGCACCAGCGCGATCAGGTACACGGCATAGGTCCCGAGCCGGCCCGTTTGCAGACGGCGGGCCTGCGCAGCCCCGCCGAGCGCGAGCCGCACCGCCGGCTCGAGGACCTGCTCTTCGAGCAGTTGCGGCACCCGGCCGCTGTAGGAAACCTCCTGCACCGTCCCGCCCGAGCTGTGCACGGCGATCGTGCGTTCCGGGCGTAGAACGCCTTCGAGTACGAGCCGCAGCGGCTTGGTGAAGCCGGCGCTCGTCCAGCCAAGCGACGGCTCGACGAGCTGGCCGCACGCCCAAGTGGGCGCAGGCGCCGCAGCCCTGTGGCCGCGAAGGAGCACGAGCACGCCAGTGGCCACGGCGAGGGTCGTTGCGATTCCGAGTGTCGGCAGCGAACCGGTGCTCGGCAGGTGGAGGCCGATAGTCGTGGGGAGGACGGCGGGCCACGGAGCGAGATCCACGAGCGAGCCGAGGAGCAGGCCCGGTGCTGCTCCCAAGACGATGCAGGTTGCCGCGAGCGCACCGACCGCTCCCCACATCGGCAGCGGACGCTCGGTAGCGCTCGCAACTGCTTCGCTGCGCGGAGGGCCGAGCAGCACCAGGCCTGTCACCTTGACGAAGCAAAGAACCGCGAGCGCCGCGGTCGCCGCCAGCGCGGCGAGCGCGAGCGAACCGGCCAGCCCGTCGCCCAAGTGGCCGGCTGACGGCACGTGCAGGAGGGCCTGCAGGGTCACCCATTCCGAGGAGAATCCGTTCAACGGAGGCACGCCGGCGATCGCAAGAGAGCCGACGAGAAACGCGCCGCCGGTCCACGGCAGCCGCCGCAACAAACCTCCGAGCCGGTCGAGCCCCAGCGAGCCTGCTGCACGCTCGAACGAACCGGCTCCTAGGAAGAGGAGCGCTTTGAACACTGCGTGATTGAGCGTGTGCAGAAGCGCGGCGGCCAGCGCGATCGCTGCCCAGGTGTCGGCGCCCCTGGCGCGCAGCAGCAGGCAGGCGCCGAGGCCGAGGACGATGATCCCCACGTTCTCGATCGAGTGGAAGGCGAGCAGCCGCTTCAGGTCGTGCTGGAACAGCGCATAGGTGACGCCTCCCAGCGCCGACAGCGCGCCGAGTGCAAGGACGAGCACGCCGAACCAGATTGGCAGCGGCCCGAGCCAGTCGACGAGCACGCGCACGAGACCGTAGATCGCCACCTTGATCATCACGCCGCTCATCAGCGCCGAGACCGGCGCCGGCGCGATCGGGTGAGCCCGGGGGAGCCAACTGTGCATCGGCATCACACCTGCCTTCGTGCCCATGCCAACGAGCGCCGCGATCGCGATCGCGATCTGCAGGCCCGAGCCCGGCGCGACCGCACCGCTCGAACCGAAGGCGCCCACATGTGCTGCGAGCAGCACGGCGACCCACGTGCAAGCGCCGGCGAGATGCGTGATAGCCAGATACAGAAAGACGGTGCGCCGAGCCTCTTCGTCGCTCCGCGAGACAAGAATGATCGCTGCCGGCAGCAGCGTCATCAGCTCCCAACCGCCAAGGAACGTGATCGGGTCGCGCGCACAGAGCACCTCGGCGAGCACGAGCACGAACACGGCGGTGAGGATCGAGTTCGCACGGCCGCGCCGGGTCTCGGGGTAGTAGCGCGAGGCAAACGCGAGACTCGGCGCTGCGACAAGACCGAGCGTGCCGAGAAAGAACGCCGTCAACCCATCGACACCGAAGCGGGGCGTGAACCCCTCCGTAAAGCCGGAGCCAAAGGTCGTGCCGGACGCCAGCGCCCAGAAGCCGAAGCAGCCCAGCGCCGCCGCGGCGAGCACCTGAAGGCGCGAGCTCACTCCGCTTCGAGCTCGCGCAGAAGCGACTGCTGGTTCGCAAGCTGGCGCGTCAGGATCTCGCGTGCGACCTCGAGCAGCTCGAAGGTTCGCTCGTCACTGACGCGGTAGAAAACACTCGTTCCTTCTCGCCGAGGAGTTACGAGGCCGATTCGGCGTAGCGCGGCCAGATGCTGTGAGGTGCCGCCCGAGTCGAGACCGAGCTCAACTTGCAGTGCGCCCACCGAACGCTCCCCGTCCTGCAGGAGCTCGAGAATGCGAACCCGGGCAGGGTGGCCGAGCGCCCGAAAAAACGCAGCCTTCACCTCATGGATAGGACGAGCGTTGTGCGGCACCTCAAAATCTTACATTCTAATAAGAGAACAAAAGGAGAAAGTGTCCGTGCGCGCGATACCTACCCCGGTGCTCAAGGTGCACGGCGGCCTCCCTTAACCGGCCAGGAGGGCCTAGTCGGTCAACGGGCCAGGAGGCCCCGTTCGGCCGGGGGCCGACTCCGCGACCGTGCGATATTCATTTCATGGCGACGCAGCGGAAGTCCTCGTCGACGAGGAGGACTGATTGGGACATCCTGGCGTGAAAGAACTGCCGACGGGGACGGTGACGTTTCTCTTCACCGATATCGAGGGATCGACGCGGCTCCTGCGCGAACTGGGACCGCAGGTCTATTCCGAGGCGCTTGAGATGCACCGGAGCGTTCTGAGGCAGGCGTTCGCCGCGGGGGGTGGGGTCGAGATCGATACGCAAGGGGACGCCTTCTTCGTTGCCTTCCCGACGGCCGCCGGCGCCGTCGCCGCGGCACGGTCGGGGCAGCTCGGGCTGGCGCCGGCGCCTATCACCGTGCGCATGGGGCTGCATACCGGCGCCCCGATCGTGGCCGCTGAGGGGTACGTCGGGATCGACGTGCACCGCGGCGCCCGGGTCGCCGCGGTCGCTCACGGCGGTCAGGTCATCCTCTCGGCAGCGACGGCGGCACTGCTCGAAGACGAGCCGCTGCTCGACCTGGGCCGGCATCGGCTGAAGGATTTCGACGTGCCGGCTCAGCTGTTCCAGCTCGGCGTCGGCGAGTTTCCCCCGTTGCGGACTCCGGCCGCAGTCGATCTTCCCCGTCCGGCCACGCACTTCCTCGGCCGCGAGCGTGAGCTCTTCCAGGCTGTCACGCTCTGGCTCGACCGCGTTCCCCGTTTGCTGACCGTCACAGGTCCGGGTGGAACAGGCAAGACGCGGTTCGCCATCGAACTGGTCCGACGTCTCGCCGAAGAGGCGGACGGCGGAACGATCTTCGTGCCGCTCGCTGCCGTTCGCGACGCGGCATTGATCGTGCCCAGGATCGCCGATCGCCTGGGTGCCCCGAGCGCCGACCCCGCTGCCGTCGCAGCGCACCTCGGAGCGAAGCAGATCCACGTCCTGCTCGACAACCTGGAGCAACTGCTACCTGATGCGGCCCGCCCGCTCGCAGAGCTGGTCGCTGCGGCTCCGGGACTGCGGATCGTCGCAACCAGCAGGGAGCCGCTCCGCATCGCAGGTGAGCTCGAGTTCGACCTACCGCCGATGGAGGAGCGGGACGCCGTCACGCTCTTCATCGAGCGAGCTCAGGCGGTCCGCGCGGGTGTCGGCGACTCGGCGGCGACGCGCGAGCTGATCCGCCGCCTCGACGGCCTCCCGCTTGCGATTGAACTTGCCGCCGCTCGGGCCAAGGTTCTCGGGCCTACGGAACTGCTCGAGCGGATCGGACAACGACTCGACTTGCTGAAGGGCGGCCGTGATGCCGACGAGCGCCACGCGACACTTCGCGCCACGATCACCTGGAGCTTCGACCTTCTGGCGGAGAACGAGCAGGTGTTGTTCGCCAAGCTAGCCGTCTTCCCGGGCGGCCACAGCCTCGGTGACGCTGAACGAGTGTGCGACGCTGACGTCGACACGCTCGAGTCGCTCCTCGACAAGAGCCTCATCCGCCGCCGCACGGACTCGGATGGAGCCCTGCGGTTCTGGATGCTCGAGACGATCCGCGAATTCGCGGCCGAACGTCTCGAGATCTCGGGGTCGCTCACGCAGGTGCGGCGACGCCATGCAGAGAACGCCCTGGCCAAAGCCGAGGGGCTCGGGCTGTCCGCCGATGCGTCCGGGACAGGGGTGGAGGAGCGGTACGAGGTTGCTCAATCCGAGCAAGACAACATGCGAGCCGCCCTTGACTGGGCGCTCGAGGACGACCCGGAGCTCGGGCTCCGTCTCGCGCTCGCCCTCCTCAAGTTCTGGCTCGCCGTCGACGCCTCCGAAGGCGCCGATCGGATCGGCGCGTTCCTCGAGCGAGCGGACGGAGCTCCGCCGGAGTTGAGAGCTGCAGCGCTCCGAGATCTCGGCGGATGCATCCAGATGACCGGTCGGCCCATCGAGGCGGAGCCTCACTACCGAGCCAGCCTCGATCTCTACGAGAGCATCGGAGAGCCGATCGGAGTGCTCAAGCTCCGCTATCGGCTCGCCATTGTCGCGTTCATGCGCGGTGAGCTTCGACGCGCACGGCAACTCGCCGAGGACGCCCTGGCGGAAGCGCTTGCGCTCAGGGCTCGGTTCGAGGAGTCGCGGATCCTTGGCACGCTGAGCCAGATCGAGTTCAAGGAGGGGAACCTCGACTCGGCCTACGGCCTCGAGTTGAAGAGCCTGGAGATCAGCCGTGAGCTGGGAGGCTGGAAGTGGGGCGACGCAATCGCGTTGATCGCCCTGGCCGACCTCGCCTGTCGCCTGCAGCGACCGGACGTCGCTGAGGCTCACGCGCTCGATGCTCTTGCGTTGAGCCGTGAGACCGGGGATCGCAGCCGAATGGCGTTCGCGCTTGCGAGCCTCGCGCTTGTCGCCCAGGCCCGAGGAGACGACGTTCGCGCCGGAACGCTGTGGGGATCGATCGAAGCCGAAGAGAGTCGTGCTCGCCTCGACGGCTGGATGGTCGACCGTCCGGAATACGCAGCGCGGATCGAAAGGCCGAATGATCCTGCGTTCGAGGGCGGGCGGAAAGGTGGGCTCAGCTTCTCGATGGACGAGGCAATTGCATATGCGACCGGGAGGGCTCAGGAGGGCTAGCGGCCGAAATCCGCAATCAGTTCGAGGCGTTGAGCGGTACGCAACGTCACGCGCTGGCGCCGTAGGCAGCCAGCCGCGCTTTGCCGGTCAAGGGAAGTCAGCCCGTCCGGCAGGACTCCAGGAAGCCATCTTCTGTGAACTAGCCAGGAGGCCGTTTCTGTCGGAAGGCTTGGACGCCGCGCTCGCGTACGCCATTGCTCCGAGGCCTGCAATAGGTGCGTCAGAGTGTCGAGCAGGTCAGAGTCCTCGGGTGAGCGACGACGAAGGCGCCCCCCAAGTCGGCGGCGGGCGCCGCTCGAGGTCGGCGTACTTCGGCTGATCGTGTAAGTGGCCGCATCTCAGCGGATCGTCCGGATCTCGACGCCCATGTCCACGTCGAGCCATGCGCGGTCGGCGGTGAGAGCAGGTCGCCCGAGGCGAAGGGCGAGTCCGAGACAGGCTCGGTCGCCAAGCGACAATCCGAGCTGTCGCGTCGGTTTCCATAGCTCGACCGCCTGCTCGGCGTCGTCGACGGTGAACGGCACGATCTGAAGCCCGAGTGCTTCGGTGTCGGCTCGCAGATCGGAGACGTTGACGTCGTGGGCGATTGACCGCTGGCAGACTTCGGACCAGTTCACCGCGGAGATTGCTGCGTCCTCGAGTACCGCTTCGACCGCCTCTGCGCCAGGCTCCGAATGCAGCAACGCAAGCAACGCCGACGCGTCCAGGATGTAGGCGGTGCTTGCCTCCGTCATCCGGCGCGCCCCTCGCGCTTCGCGTCTTCACGGCGCTCGGCGATCAGCTCGTCGACCATGCTGACGTCGGCGGGCACGACGACAAAGAGCGTCCGGACTCGGGCGAGAACTGCGTCGCGCCGCTCCAGCACCAGGCGATCGTCCTCGGCTCGTGCGACGAGAACGTCACCTGCCTCGATCCCCAAACGCCGCCGGAGCGGCGCAGGCACGACCAGCCTCCCCTGGGGGCCAACTGTGACTTCGATCGTACGGCGCTTTGCCATCGTCGTCTCATTGTGCCACATCAAAGACGTTCGTGCCACAGTTGGCTATGCGTGGCATCTCTTGTTCGACCACGGTTGAGATGTTCAGCCCCCTTCGAAGCAAGCGCCTTCGTATGACGCCCTCGGTCAATCCCTCAGGAGGCCGCAGCGATCAACGGGCTAGGAGGCCAGGCACGCTTCGGGCTCCCCACCTGGGGGCCGCTCCCGTGTCGTTGAGCCGTTCGCGCTCTACCCGCACCCGGAAGCGAGCGTGAGCGCTCGACACACCTCGCTCATCCGCTCAACGGACAAGCGGGTGATCCGGGTGCCGAACAGCTCCTTGGGGACGAGCGTGAGGTTGTCGAGCGAGAGCGCACACTCCTCCGGCATCCCATCGTCTTTGTCGAGCACGACCTCGGTCGGGATCTGTCGGACCGTCCGCGTCGCAGGTACCGCGAGGAGCGCGTTGAGCACTGGAATGGCCGCCTGGCGGGTGAGGACGAGGAATGGACGCCGGCCCGCGTCCGGATGCTCGACCCACCAGATCTCGCTGCGGGCTACCAGGGCTCGGCCTTGATCGCCGCGAGTGCTCCCTCGAATGCCCATGGGTCCCGCTCGGACGCCGGTGAGCGCGCGTAGCCGTCGACGATCGCAGCGTCGATGGCAGCGGCATCACCCGTGCCAAGGAGCAAGTCGATTGCCTCTCTGACGAGATCGGATCGCGAGCGGCCAGAGGCTGCTGCCCGCTCATCGAGCGCAGCGAGGCGCGAATCATCGAGCTGAATCAGTGTCTGACGCCGGGCCACTGCCATATTATGCCATATTGCTCTGACGGGCGCTCCTGGCATACAGGCTTCGGGAGCGACACACGCGGGCACCCTCGAACGACACGCCTACAAAGAAGGGTCAGCGTCCAGAGTCGGCCGGGTGGTCGACGGGGCGATCGGACTCGGTTAGAGTCAGGCCGCCGATTGCGGCCGGCGCCTTGTCGTTGATGATCGGAGGCAGCGTGGCCGCAGTGGACTACTTCCTGAAGATTGACGGGATCGTCGGTGAATCCCTCGACGCCAAGCACACAGGCGAGATGCAGTTGGAATCATTCAGCTGGGGAGAGACACAGCAAACCGCCACGCCCGCGGGAAGCGGCGCCGGCGCAGGAAAGGTGCAGATCTACGACCTGCACTTCGTTATGCGCACAAACAAGGCGTCAGCACAGCTGCTGCTCGCCTGCGCCTCCGGCCAACACCTGAAGACGGCGGTACTAACCGCCCGCAAAGCCGGCAAGACGCCACAAGAGTTCCTGACCTTCACGCTCACAAACGTGCTCGTCTCCTCCTACACGATCGCGTCAACACCCGTGCAGCCATATCCAGTCGACCAGGTCTCGCTTAGCTTCGGGCAGATCAAAGTCGAATACCGGCCACAAAGGCCTGACGGCAGCCTCGACACACCCGTGCAAGCCAACTGGGACGTGGCCGCCAACAGGAGGGTCTAGCCGCCCCCGCTGTCGCCGAGCGAACCGAGTCGCGTCAGACCGCCGATCGGGCCACCCTGCAAAGACGTGAAGTCCAAGGAAACCGTTCGCACGCTTCCCGGTCATCCCGATGGCCGTTTTCGTTCAACGGGCCAGAAGGCCGGCGAGCTCGGGGCGTTCCCCAGGAGGCCGGTTCGGTCAGCGGATTGGGGGCACCGTCGACCCTGCGGCCACCCATCGACAAGCCCTCACGGCGCTAACTCGCAGCTTGTGCTGAACGGCGGCGACCCGCTCACCTACCGAAACAGAGGATGGTCAAGCCGACCGAGCGGCCATTGGGAGGTTGACCACGTGACGCAGCGGAGCAAGGGAGGCATCAGCAACATCGACAACTACCTGCCTGCCTGCACAAGCTGCAACCGTCTCCGTTGGGGCCGCGAGGGCGACAAGCTGCGCGAGGTTCTTCTCATGGGGCTGATCGCGGTCAAGGAGATGAAGAAGGGGTCGGTGCTTGATGAGGAGTTGACGACGCTCAAGGAGAAGCGAGTCGCGGAGAATCGACGCAGGCGCTTCAGACAGAGTGGGCGAGCGTACTAGTTGCATCTGCCGGCTTGAGAAATGACGAGGGAGGAGATCCGAACGCCACTGAAGACGGAGCCCGGATAGAGTCGCTTGCGAGATGAGCTTCGCCACGTGCTGCGGCTCGAGAAAGGGAAGGGAGGCGCCTGGTCCCGGAGGCTACTTCGGTTCGTGGATCGGGATGCGGCCTGAGTAGTTCAGCCTGAGCGCCGCCCCGCAGACCGGGCAGACGTTCCCCTGTGATTGCTGCTCAGTTTGGGCGGCTGGGGGACGCAAGCTTCCGGGGCAGCGCATTTGGGGAGGGATCGACACTCACGGGACGGTACGAGCCTTCGATCGCAGCCTCATCCGGGAAGACACCGATTCTGCGTCTAGCGCCGAGCGGCGATCCGAACGCCGTGCGCTGACCGCCGGCTCAACGACTTTCCGTCCGTTGCTTCTTCGAATTTCAGGCGCCGGCGGCAGGGGAACCGCCGGCGCCGACAACAGGAGGAAGGGTCATTCGATGCATCTCCTGTTGTACGCCCGGCCCGGCCAGCGTCGGGACATGCGCGAGTAAGGCGATCGCGAAGACGAAGCTAAGGATTGAGTCTGCACGCCCGTCGGGCTCACGAGGCGGCGATCCGAGCTTCAGGTGTTCTCTCCGGCCGCTTACGGTTCCGCGAGTTCGAGCGGTCTCACGACGAGTAGCCCGTGGAAGTCTTCGCTGCCGAAGTCGTCGGCTGGGATCGTTGCGGTGATGCGGAAGCGGTTGTGGTCGTCGTTGTAGAGCTCGTCGCCGATCCGCCAGGCCGGAGCCATCGTCTCGACGGTGCCGATTTCTTCGCCGTCTTCGAGGTAGAGCCGGTATCGGAACGTCATGGCGTCGTACCTCCTCCGATCCTGAGGGGCTAGTCGTTTCGCCTGCCGTGACGGGGTTTCGCTGGCCCGAACTCGCGACGCGCACAGAACGGGCAGTAGAAAACCAACTCGCTGTCTTCGTCGTCGGCGCTGCAGCGGTAGCAGCGCCAACCGAGCGCTTTGCCGAACGCCTCCCGGTTGCACTCCGCACAGATCATGAACGCCGAAGCTATGCACCTTCGACGGCACGGCGCAAGACGGCAATAGATGCCACGTCGGAAACCACGGGTTCACGTCTGTTGGCAAACGGTCAACCAGGACTCGAACGCAGCGCGGGGGATTCCCCCACGGCAGTCCTCCTCATCAGCGTCTGCGCCGATGCGCGATAGCCGCAGGGGAGAGATGTGTCCGGCCCCCCTTCATTTGGTCCAGCTGGTGTGTGGTGTTGGCTGACTTTGGTAGACCGAATGGAGGTAGTCGATGCGTGCGAAGCGCTACAGCGCGGAGCAGATCGTGGCCAAGTTGCGAGAGGCCGAGAAGCTGCAGGCGCAGGGGTTGACGATCCCGCAGACGTGTAAGCGGCTGGGGGTCAGTGACCAGACGTTTTACCGTTGGCGGATCAAGTACGGCGCGTTGAAGGAGGACGAGGCGCAGCGGTTGAAGGCGCTGGAGCAGGAAAACAGCCGGCTGAAGAAGATCGTGGCGGAGCAGGCGTTGGACATCTCGATGCTGAAGGATCTGCAGCGGGGAAAATGGTGAGCCCGACGCGCCGGCGGGACGCGGCCGTCCATCTGCAGCGTCGGCACAAGGTGTCGGAGCGTCGGGCGTGCCGGCTGGTCGGGCAGCATCGCTCGACGCAGCGCTACGAGCGGCTGCCGGCCGAGTACGAGTTGCGGCTGGTCGGCCGGATGAACGAGTTGGCGGCCGCGCATCCGCGTTGGGGCTACCGCAGGGTCTGGTCGCTTCTGCGCTCGGAGGGGTGGCGGGTCAACCGCAAACGGATCGAGCGGTTGTGGCGGCTGGAGGGCCATCGGGTGCCGCCGCGGCGCAGCTCGAACCTCGGCAGCCGGGCGCAGGGGACGGCGGAGCAGGCTGTCTGGAATCTGCCGGCGCTGCGGCCGAACCATGTCTGGTCGTACGACTTCATGAGTGGCCGCACCCGCGACGGTGGCTCGTTGCGGATCCTCAACGTCGTCGACGAGTACACACGGGTCGCCGTCGGCTGCAAAGTGGCCCGTTCGATCGGCGCCCGCGACGTGATCGCCGAGCTCGAGCAGCTCTTCCGCACGCACGGCAAGCCGCAGCTGTTGCGGTCCGACAACGGCCGCGAGTTCGTCGCCGCCTCACTCGGCGAATGGCTCGCAGAGCAGGGCGTGCAGACCGCGTTCATCGAGAAAGGCAGTCCGCAACAAAACGCGTTCGTCGAGCGCTTCAACGGCACGATGCGCGACGAAGTCCTCGACGGCGAAGAGTTCGCAAGCCTGCTCGAAGCCCAAGTCGTGATCGCCGAATGGCTCGTCGAATACAACACGCTGCGCCCCCACCGCGGGCTCGGCATGATGACCCCAACCCAGTTCGCCAAAAGATGCAACGCGGGACCTAAGTGAGAGCGACTCCCCACACACGACCTGGACCAGTCGACCCGGCACGCGTGTCGACTCCGTCGACAACGCTCACTGGGCGTGGGCCGACGAGGACCCTCAATAGAAATGGACCAAACCCAGGGGGCCGGTCACAAGAATCTGATCACGGATCGGGGAAAGGAAGGCGAGTGCTGCCTTGCGTTGTTCGAGCGATCCGCCATCACGGCGAACCCGAAGCCAGGCAGCCCAACGATCGGACACCCAGCAGTCCTACGAGCGTCGCCTGGGCCAGCGATGCTGGAGCGTCGCCAGAGGCTCGCAGCACCGGCTTCTCCGACTCGGCGTAATCGCCGATGATTCGAGAGCCCTAGACGAGGAGGCTCGTATGTCAGACGACACCGAGTGGCCGGCGTCCACCGTCGAATACGACTTGAGCCGAGGGGTGCCCACCGGTGGGTGGCGGCAGGCGGCGGTTCACCTCTTTGCCCGCGCTGCGTGGCAGCGAGAGCTTCCTGCTGACCGCCTGCCGGCTCTGTCGAGCTCGACTGCGAGTCGGCGACGGACAACTCAATCAGCGCCGGCGCCGACGTCACTATCACTGCCGTCGCTCTTGACACGCTCAGTAGCCGTCGGTAGGTGGGCGCAGCTTCATCGCACGGGTCGCGTCTCTCAACTCGCTCGACTCAGGTGACCTCGCAGGTCTTTCAGGAGCAACACGAGGTGTAAGTCGTCAGTTGGAGACACCTCGAAGCCGTACTTGAGATACCACGCTCGTGCAGCTTCGTTCTTGGCGTGGACTAGCAATGCTCGCACCCCGATGATGTCGGCCGCCTGATTCACACGGAGCATGACGTCCTTCAGGAGTGACGCACCAAGCCCGCGCCCCTGATGGTCGATGTGGACAGCCAGACGGCCGAGAAGAATGACCGGAATTGGTCGATGCTGCGGCTGGCCGGCGCGAAGCCGCCCGCGGGCGTCGGCTGGAGATACCTGTGCGGCCGCGAGGGCGTAGTACCCAACGATTACGTTTGGGGCCACCGTGTCCGCAGTGACGAAGACCCGAGCTCCACCGCCCGCCTGATTCGCCAGCGCGTGCTCCTTCAGCCAGCTATCGAGCGAGGGTTCTCCGGAGTTGAATCGGGCCGCTACATGACGCCGTTCGAGCGGCACCGGGTCGAGGTACGTCAACTACTCCTCGTTGGGGGGTTCTACGAAGACGCTGGGCCGTGAGAAGAGCCGCGTGAGCCCCTCATTCGCTCGGACTGGCCGATCGAGGAGGGCGCTGAATTGATTCCACCGGTCGTCGTCGAGTACGAACTGCCGTCGATCGGCAAGAACCCGCTCGGCTTCGGCGATCGCAGCGTCGAGGACGAATTCGGTCAGGCTTCGGTCAACGACGGAAGCGGCCTCGCGAACGATGACGTCGTCCTCCGCCGCAACCCTGACGTTCCATCGAGTGCTCTTGGTGGTGGTTTGAGTCATCGGCACAATGTACACCCATTGTACGTACAAAACAAAGAGGTACGGCGCAGGCAGTTCGCCCGGCAACCGGGCAGCTCGGCATGAGTGGCGCGCTCCAGCTCCCGTGTCAGAGGCCATCTTCTGTCAATTAGCCAGGAGGCCGGCAGCCTTCGGGGCAGTGGCCAGGAGGTCGGTTCGGTCAAGGGGCCAGGGGGCCGCGTCGGCAACCCACGGAGGGAACCACGCCTCGGGGTGGCGGCCAGTAGGTCGGCTCCCGTCAACGAGCCAGGAGCGACGATTGCTTAGGCGGTTTGTTCTGCCTTGTGGAAGCGTTCCCGAAGATCGCGGATGGCTGGCATCAGTGCGAGAGCGGGGACGATTGGCAGCCAGAAGTTGAAGAGGCGGTAGACCACGACGCCGACGAGTGCGGGTGTGAACCGGACGCCCATCCCGACTAGTGCGACCGTGAGTGCCAGTTCGACTATGCCTGCGCCTCCGGCGGGGAGCGCTCGCCGGGTGAAGACGTACGCGCCGGAGTAGGCGAGGATGAGCAGTGATGCCGTGATCTGCACGCCGACGAACTGCAACGCTGCCCATAGGCAGAAGGTGTCCCCGAACCAGTAGAGGACATTGCCGAGCACGCCGAGCCCGTGGTCGACTGGGCTCATGAACAGTCGACGAACGGTGGCTGCTCCGGCGACGGTGTCCGCGAGCAAACGCCTCCCCAGGCCGGAGCGTCGCCGGCTGAGCCGCTCAGCCCTCGCCGGTGACGTGAGCCAGAAGCCGATCAGGAGCGCTGGGACGATCACCAGCGATGGCAGGGTCACGCCGTTGCTTGCGTGACCGTCGAGGCCGAAGAAGAGGAGCGCTGAGGCGCCGAGCGCGGCGATCGAGAGCACCACGTATTCGAGCAGTCCGAGCCCGACCACTCGCCGCACGGCGTCGCGTCGGGACGAGCCTGCTTCTCGGAAAGCCCAGTAGTCGACGGCGAAACCGCCTGATGAACGGGTGGCGGCAAAGACGCCGAAACCGGCGACCACCGTCTTCGCCGACACTTTGAGATCGACTTCGTTGCCCTCGTCGACCCGGGCCATGTCTCGAAGGGTGAGGACGTAGCCGCCGTAGGCGACGAGCTCGCCGATGAAGCATCCGAGGAGCCACGACCAGTTGTGACGCGACTGCACGAGCCGCCACACGTGCGGAATCCCGGAGTAGGAGGCGAGCACGAATGCAACGGCGACGGTCGCGCCCGCTGCGACGAGCACCACCACGAACGGTTTGTCCTCGAGCCACAGATAGCCGGCGCGGACGCGACCGCCCACTCTTCGGCGAGCTTTCACCAACGGAGCATCACCACGCGACGTGCATCGAGTACCCGACCAGGGTGCAGCCCCTCACGACCTCGGCTCGCAGTGGTCCCGGCGGGCGTCAGCCGTCAACGAGGATCCCCGAGACGGGGCCGAGCGCTCGCGCGGAGCGGCGTGAGACGTGGGGGAGCCTGACGAGACGATGCGTGAGCGGAAGACCCGCCTGGCGGCGTTCGAACTGCTCCTTGCTGATCGGCTTCCACAGCTGGTCGATCGCCTCGATCGGATCCACCGGTATCCGTTCTTCTGACAGCTCGAGGTGCTCGGCCCAGAGGCGTAGGCGGGTCCGGCGGGCAAGCTCCGGATCTCGGCTGACGATGTTCATCTCGGTGTCGTTGAACAGTGAGTGCTCGTTCAGATTGGCGGAGCCGATCGTGAACCACTCGTCGTCGACGACTGCGATCTTGGCGTGCACGTAGATGGGGTCGGCGAGATCGCCGGCGCGTGCGAAGAGCGTGCAGGCCAGCACACGTCCGGCGTCTCCATCGGCGGCGACCAAATGCCCGAGCACGCCGCGTGTGTCGTCGGCGCCGCTGTTCGGTTTTGACGGCAGCAGCAGCACGAGGCGGAAGTCGGGGTGGGGCGGATCGAGGATCTTCTGGTACAGCACGTCTTCGATCTCCGGCGACCAGAGGAACTGGTTCTCGATGTAGATGAATCGCTGTGCAGACTGGAGAGCGCGAACGTACGACTCGAGGATGGTGAACTCGCCCCGAGGCTTCGCGTCGTAGATGCGCTCGGGGACGGTGCGCACGACCTGGAGCTCGACGTCGCCCGCAGTCTCAGCCGGGGCGGGTGCCGCGAGCTGCTCGCCGGTGACCTCGTGCCAGCGCATGCGGAAATGCGCCGCAACATCGACGACGGCCGGCCCTTCGATGCGCGCACAGCTGTCGTGCCAGCCGACGTCGGAGCGGGATGGATGGTCGTTCGTGTCGAACCGGTCGCCCGACTCCGAGGTGAGATCGATGCCGCCGACGAACGCGATGCGGTCGTCGACGACGATCGTCTTCTCGTGGTGGCAGTGCATCGGCCGCTCTTTCGCATCGAGGGCGCACCGAATCTTCGTGTGCGCGGTCAGCCGGTCGCGCATCGTCGAGACGTCTCCGCGCGAGGGGCGAAAGAGGGGAAGAGGCGCCCCCGCCCAGGCGAGCACGCGCACGTCGAGTCGTTCTGCGAGCTCGGCGAGGAGGTTCCGGAGGACAAGCGGGTCGCTGCTCCCGCGTTCGAGCGCGAACGAGGGGGTGAAATACCACCCGGTGATGTGAACGTGCGACTTCGCGCTCCGCAGTGCCTCGACCATCGACGGCAGCGCTTGGGCACCGTCGATCAGGATGTCGACGCTGTTCCCAGGCCGCGACGGAAACTCCCCTTCTGCCCACGTGCTCGTCCTGGGCTCCAAGGCGTGCGACCATCCGATCCGCCCGAGTCGCCTCCGATGGTGACGGCAGATCTGCTCGGAGATCTGTTGTCCCACCCAACATTCCAGCGGGTACAGCACGCGTCCCACCGAATCGAGCCTTTCGGGCACCGTCAGATCCTTCGGTAGCGCGCGTCGCTGAACGAAAACAGCGCGAAGGCGATCAGGCCTACGGCGACAAGACCGAGCAGGTAGGGGCCGTAAGCCGCGTGCGCGAGCTTCGCCAGCGCGCCGTCGAGGCCGACCGCCTTGCGTGGATTGAAGTCGACCGCAGCCTTGATGAGGAAGATCCCGACAAGGCCGAACACGACCATCCGCGCCAGATGGCCGACCGTTCCGATCCGGCCGATCCACGTCTTCACGGCGGGCGGCATCTGCTCGACCTTCGAGTCGTCGAGGAACGCCTTGGAAACGCCCCGGTATCCCTGGTAGAGAGCGATCCCAATGAGGCAAGCTCCGGCGAGCCCGACGATCCAGGCACCGGCCGGCCAGCCGAGGACACCGGCCGCCGACTTCTTGGGCGATGCACTTCCTGAGGAGCCGGCGCCGAGGAGGATCTCGACTGCGAGGACGCACAGAGCGCCGTAGGCGAGACCGCTTCCCAGCGCGGCGAGGCGGTCGAACCCCCGATCAGCGCCCTCCGGACCGCGCCCGAGCGCGGCCCGGAACAACCGCCAGATCGAGTAGCCCGCGAGACCGACCGCGAGCAACGTGAGCAGGTACTTACCGAACGGCTGATGAGCCAATGCGCGCATCGCTCCCTGCTGGTTCGTCAGCTTGCCGCCTTGACCGACGGCGAGCTTGAACGCCAGGATCCCGATGATCGCGTAGACCGCTCCGCGCGCGACGAAACCAGCCCGCGAAAGCCACTCGAACGCGGGCGTCTGGACGAAGCCGGCGCCGGCACCCTCCACGGCGTTGATCTCTCCGGTCGATCGCATTTCGTTCATGCAGTGTTCCTCTCTCGATGGGCGTGCTTCACGTGACCGTACGAGACGACAAATTGGCGCAGGGAACGTGCACCGTGATTGCGGCCGGCTCGACCTTGACCTTGAACGACCTCACCTTCGAGCGATCACCGCCGTCGAGCTCGTACAGCGTTTTCCGGTTCAGCGCGACCTTCGCGGAGCGCGCTTTCGTGGTGCGCGCGAACGGCGACCTGCTCGCCGTACCGACAGCCGCACCTGCCGATCCGGCCCCATTCGAACAGGCCCTCGGCTCCATTCCGCACCGAGAAGGCGGTTAAACACTCCGTAGCTTCAGTCGGAATCCCTGTCGAGACTGAACGAGGGGAACACAGACGGACTCGTTTCGGCTCGAGCCACGCCGGTCGGGTGAGAGCTTCGGCAATCCGTAGAAACCGCTGCACGATTGCGGCCGAAAACGCCTGTCCGGAAGTCCCGCCGGGCCTATCGTCGATTTGCGATCAACGATAGGAGCAAGGAGGCGTCATGAATTGCTTCGAGTGCGCAAAGGTCAACGACACGGTTCCGGCCGTCGCGACCTGCCAGAAGTGCAACGTCGGTCTCTGCTTCGACCATCTGATCGAGGCACACAACTACCGGGTGGCGGGCACGATCTTCGGTTGCTCGCACACGATTCCGAACGTGAAACCGATGCGCGGCATGCCTGCCGGGATCGCCGCTTCTACCCGCCACCACACCGCTGGTGTCGCGTGACCGCCGCCGTTCTTGCAACGCCGACATCCGAGCAGCGCGACCACGATGTCGCGCTGCTCGCAAAGGCCCTCGGTCATCCGGCTCGCGTGCGGATCCTGCGGTTGCTGCTTGCGCATGACGCCTGCTACTGCGGCGAGATCGTCGAGGAGATCCCGCTCGCGCAGGCAACGGTCTCGCAGCATCTGAAGGTGCTCAAGGAGGCCGGGCTGATCGTCGGCGAGATCGACGGTCTACGGATCGGATATTGCGTGAGCCGCCAACGCCTCGCCGAACTGCACGAGCTTGTCGGCGGCCTGCTCGAAGACGCCGCCGCAGTGGATGACAGTGGCTGCAACTGAAACTCTCCGCCATCCGGCGCTTCAGCCGGTGCCCGAAGAAAAGGAAGTTCTGGGCAAGCTCTCGACGCTCGACCGCTTCCTACCGCTCTGGATCGGCCTGGCGATGGCCGCCGGGCTCGGGCTCGGCCGCCTGATCCCCTCCCTGAACGACGGCCTGAACAAGCTGCAAGTCGGAACGGTGTCGCTCCCGATCGCGCTCGGTCTCTTGCTGATGATGTACCCGGTCCTGGCGAAGGTGCGCTACGAGGAGCTCGGGAAGATGAGGCACGACGGCGTCTCCGACCGTCTCTTCTTCGGCGTCTCGCTCTTCCTGTCGTGGGTTGTCGGACCGCTGCTCATGTTCACGCTCGCCTGGATCTTCCTCGCTGACCAGCCCGCCTACCGCACCGGCGTGATCATCGTCGGGCTCGCGCGCTGCATCGCGATGGTGCTGATCTGGAACGACCTCGCCAAAGGCGACCGCGACCGCACCGCCCTGCTCGTCGTCTTCAACGCACTCTTCCAGGTCGCTGCGTTCGCGTTCCTCGGCTACTTCTACTTGACCGTCCTCCCCGGCTGGCTCGGCCTCGACACGCAGGGCTTCCAGGTCGGGATCTGGGAGGTCGCGAAGACCGTCCTGATCTTCCTCGGGATCCCGCTCGCCGCCGGTTTCCTGACCCGCCGGATCGGGCTGAAGCGCAAGGGGCGCGACTGGTACGACCGGAAGTTCATCCCGAGGATCAGCCCGATCACGCTCTACGGACTGCTCTTCACGATCGTGCTCCTGTTTGCGATCCAGGGCGACAAGATCACCTCGCAACCGCTCGACGTCGCCCAGATCGCGCTGCCGCTGCTCGCCTACTTCGCGATCATGTGGGTCGCCGGGTTCGTGATCGGCAAGCTGATCGGGCTCCCCTACGCACAGACCGCGAGCATGGGCTTCACCGTCGCCTCGAACGACTTCGAACTCGCGATCGCCGTCTCGGTCGGCGTCTTCGGCGCCACCTCCGGACAGGCACTCGCAGGTGTGGTCGGCCCGCTCATCGAAGTCCCGGTGCTGGTCGCACTCGTCTACGTCGCGCTCTGGGCACGGCGGTTCTGGCGAGCGACCGAACATGGCGCCGGAACGATGTCCGCCGCGGCATGACCACTACGCACTTACAGTGAGAACATCGGGCACTGGTTCGAGCCAAGTGCCCGATGACCACCGTTGTCAGAGCAGTAAACATTACAGCAAATCGGCTCCCGGTAACGGGGGCCGCCTTTTGTTTAAGACCAGCAAGTTCTTTACATACCCCTAAGGGGTATTATAGTCTAGCGGTATGAAACCGAACTTAGGAAGCCACGCGTGGCTATCTGCCGCAGGAGACAGAGCTGATGAAGCGTTTGGCCCGGATCGAGGGTCAGGTGCGTGGGGTCGCGCGCATGGTTGATGAGGAGCGCTATTGCATCGACATCCTGACTCAGCTTTCGGCCGTCGACTCTGCGCTCGAAGCCGTTGCGTTGAACGTGCTCAATGACCATGTCCGTCACTGCGTGAGCCGGGCGCTGGCGTCCGGTGACACTCAGGACGCTGAAACCAAGACCGACGAACTGCTCGAAGCCGTACAGCGCTTCGCGAAGACGAGGTAGCCAGCGTGATCCTGGCGGCGACGATCGGCCATCAGATCGTCAGAGCACTCTCATTCACCGTCGGGATGACTTGGGAGATCCTTTGGGCACTGATTCTCGGCTTCGCCCTCTCAGGTGTTGTGCAGGCGGTTGTGTCAAAGCGTGAGATGCGACGGCTTATGCCTGACGACTCACCAAAGACGTTGCTGGTTTCGACTGGCCTTGGCGCCGCTTCCTCATCGTGCTCGT
Source organism: uncultured Thermoleophilia bacterium (assembly GCA_963722065.1). Classification (GTDB taxonomy): domain Bacteria; phylum Actinomycetota; class Thermoleophilia; order Gaiellales; family Gaiellaceae; genus PALSA-600. Next base: position 519,093 of record CAVRMI010000033.1, read on the forward strand.
ACGCCTCGGTCGCGCTGGCACGCTCACTATTCAAGCGCGGCGCCGACTTCACGTCGGCGATGGTCTTCCAGTTCGCCTCGACCAACTTGGTCTTCGAGCTCGGGATTGTGATGGCACTACTGCTTGGCTGGGAGTTCGTGCTCGGGGAGTTCGTCGGCGGACCAGTGATGATCGTGCTGCTCGTCATTCTGTTTCGGATCTTCCTGACCCGCAAGCGCGTCGACGAGGCACGCCGGGAATCGGAGAAGGGTCGGTTGGGTTCGATGGAGGGACACGCCGAGATGGATATGGCGGCCGATGCGGACGGTACTTGGTGGAAGCGGCTTCGCACTCCGCAAGGGTTCACGGCGACGGCCGATTACTTTGTAATGGACTGGGCCGCTGTCTGGCGAGACATCGCGGTCGGGCTGCTGATCGCGGGTGCGCTCGCGGCCTGGGTGCCGCACTCGTTCTGGCAAGGGTTGTTTCTCGCGCACCATCCAACGCTGGCGAAGTTTTGGGGGCCGTTGATCGCGCCGCTGGTGGCGATCATCAGCTTCGTCTGTTCAGTTGGAAACGTCCCGCTGGCCGCGGTCCTCTGGAACGGCGGCATCAGCTTCGGCGGCGTCCTGACCTTCATCTTCGCCGACCTGCTCATCCTGCCGATCCTGCACATCTACAAGAAGTACTACGGCTGGAAAATGGCCGGCTTTCTCCTCGTCACGTTCTACGCCACCATGGTCGCCGCCGGGCTGATCGTCGAGTTCCTATTTCAGGGCCTCGGCATCGAACGCACAGCCAGAAACGCCAAGGTGGTCGAGGCCAGCATCAGCTGGAACTACACCACCTACCTCAACATCGCCTTTCTATCGCTAGCGGCCGTGCTGGTCTGGCGCTACTTCCGATACGGCGGCGGATTGAAGATGCTGCGGATGATGAATAAACCAATGGATCACCAGGGCCACGATCACCAGGCCAGGCCGATTGGTACGCAAATGTGAAGCTCCCAGTCTGTGAGATAGTGTCTTCATGACTGTGAAGATGTCAGAGTCACCCACCAAATCGTCTGTCTTGTCCTCTGATCAGTGCGAGGTCGAGTGCGTTGACCCCGAGCGTGTCGCCGCGGTTCTTGAACGCCTTCCTGACCAGGACGTTTTCCACCACCTGGCTGAGACGTTTCGGGTGTTGTCGGACCCGGGTCGAGTGCGGTTGATCTCTGCGCTCTTGGAGGCTGGCGAACTATGCGTCTGTGATCTTGCCGCTGTGAGCGGCCTGTCGCAGACGGCGGTCAGTCACAACATGCGCCTTCTACGTTCGCATCGACTTGTTCGCTACCGCAAGCAAGGCCGCAACGTCTACTACTCACTCGACGACGCACACATCCGCATCCTTCTTGACGTCGGCGTTCAACACGTGACCAATGAGGCGCACGCTCGTGGCTGATCCAAACAGCGGACTCATCCAGCTATCGCGCAGGCCTTTCCCCCGGGAGCACAGCCTCGAGCTCGGGCAAGAACGACAGGCGCAGCTACAGCGGCGCGCGAGACTGCTCGCCTGGAGCGGGAACGCTTGGCATGTCGTTGAGTTCGCGATAGCGATCACCGCTGGAATCGCAGCAGGTTCGATCGCGCTAATCGGCTTCGGTGCGGACAGCCTGATCGAGGCGTTCTCGGGCCTTGTCGTCGTCTGGCTCTTCACGGGCCAACGCCTCGACTCGCCGACGGCGGAGCGCCGTTCGCAGCAAATGATTGCCGCCAGTTTCTTCGTCCTAGCCGCCTATGTCGGAGTCGAGTCGATTCGCGATCTCGCAAGTGGACAGCAACCGGGGGTCAGCTGGGTCGGAATCGGCCTCGCGGCTTTCACTGCGCTAACGATGCCGCTGCTCGCCCGTGCGAAGAGGAACACCGGTCGTCAGCTCAACTCTTCGGCGACCGTCAAAGAAGGTTCACAAAACATGCTCTGCGCCTATATCTCGGTCGCGCTTCTCGTAGGCCTGCTCGCGAATGCGCTAGCCGGCTGGTGGTGGGCCGACCCGCTGGCGGCGCTGGTAATCGCGGGTATCGCGCTCAAGGAAGGCCGAGAGACCTGGCGAGGGGAAGGGTGCTGCGATGTCTGCTGACAAAGCACGCGATCACGGCCATTCGCACTCGCATTCAGCCGTTACCAAGGATACGGACTCGCGTCGGCTGTGGATCGCGCTTGGCCTGATTCTTGGATTCATGACCGTGGAGATCGTCGTCGGCTTCCTCGTTCACTCGCTCGCGTTGCTCTCGGATGCCGCCCACATGCTTGCCGACGCCGCAGCGATTGGGCTTTCACTCTGGGTTATTCGCCTGATGGCGCGAGCGGCCAAGGGCAACCTCACCTTCGGCCTCAAGCGCACCGAGATCCTCTCTGCCCAGGCGAACGGCTACACGTTGCTCGGCCTGGCTCTCGTGATCATCTTCGAGGGAATCCGCCGGATCATCAATCCACCACAGCCGGGTGGCACAGCCATGCTGGTCGTCGCGGTCATCGGCATCGGCGTCAACCTGCTCGCGACCTACCAGCTCTCCAAGGCCAATCGCGAGTCAATGAATATCGAGGGCAGCTTCCAGCACATTCTGACCGACCTGGCGGCATTCATCTTCACCGCCATCGCAGGTGTGATCATCATCACGACCGGCTTCGATCAAGCGGATGGAATCGCCTCGCTGATCATCGCCGCCATCATGATTCGAGCCGCATACGGCCTACTTCGAGACTCAGGCCGCGTACTTCTCGAAGCTGCGCCCGACGATGTCGATGTCGATGCACTCGGTCAAGCGTTGGTTAGGCACCCGCACGTCGAGAACGTCCACGATCTGCATGTCTGGACCGTTTCCTCTGGCTTTCCCTCGCTGTCCGCGCACGTGCTGGTTCGCCCTGGCGATGGTTGCCATGAGATTCGACGTGAGCTTGAACGGCTAATCCATGACGAATATGGAATCGACCACACAACACTTCAGGTCGACCACGCCGCTTCTGACAAGCTCGTCACGATCGGCGAAGCAAGCAGACATTCGTCTTAGCTCTGAACGGAAAAGACAAAGGCTAACGCGTGGGCCCTTCAAATAGTGAAGTCCTTCATCGGCACGGCGCTTTCGTCCACAGCCACTCCTGCACTCAACCGCACCGCCACGTGTGGCGACTCCGTCGATCTCAGCCCATCGCCAACGACGACCTCCGCCAGCACGATCACCTCCACCAGCACGATCACCCCCACCACCATGACGCCCACGACACTGACCACGGCCACTCGCACGGTCTCGTAGACCGTTCGATCGTTCGGTCGCGTGACGGCGTCAAGACGGTCTCAATCAGTCTCGGCGTCCTCGGATTGGCCGCCGCAGCCCAGGTCGCGATCTTCGCTCTGTCAGGGTCGGTAGCCCTGCTGGCAGACCTAATCCACAACTTCGGGGATGCGCTGACCGCGATACCGCTCGGGATTGCTTTCTTCCTTCGCTCCTTCCGAGGCGAGAAGCTCGCGGGCCTGGCAGTCGTGTTCGCGATCTTCGTTTCGGCGTGCGTCGCGCTCTACGAGACCGTAATGCGCTTCATTCACCCACAGAACCTCACTCACCTGTGGATCCTGGCCGCTGCCGGAGCGATTGGCTTCGCCGGTAACGAGATCGCTGCCCAGGTTCGGCTTCGAGGCGGGAAAAGACTGTCTAGCCCAGCGCTGATTGCGGATGGCAAGCACGCCCGAATCGACGGGTTCGTCTCGCTCGGAGTCGTCGGCAGCGCGATCGTCGTCTCGCTTGGCGCACAGATCGGCGACCCGATCATCGGGCTCATCATCACCCTCGTCATCCTCAAAGTCACCTGGGACGCGTGGCGCACGGTCTCCCGCACCGAGCCCGGAGAGATGGTCGATCAGTAGCGCCGGAGAGATCGGCACCTTGCCCGAATCAGGCTTCGTGAGATCCTGGAGTCGGGTCAGCGAGGAGTCGTCTCAAGCCTCCGGAAGGTTTGAGAGATGCCCAGTTAGGACCACTCGGACACCCCCGCAAGCCCCGGGGTGTTCGTCTTTCTAGGGCCGTCTTCGCTGTCCGCTCTAGTCCGCTGACGTCCGCTCCTGGCTCCGTCGGCGCAGACAGAGAATGAGGCCCCGAGGGGTCGTCCTCGGGCAACGGGCCGGGAGGCCGGCAGCCCTCGGAGCACCTCCAGGTCGCCACCCCTTAGGTCAATCGGCCAGGAGGCGGCCGTCGGGTGAAGGCGACTGCCCGAGGGCTTCCGGTGCACTGCGACCGGCATCGCTGTCCTGCGGGTGTGTCAGGTGTCTGCTTTGAACACTCGCCTGGGGCAACGTTCGCGCAGTGTCAGGGTCCCGTGATGTCTAGCTGACGGCAGATCGCGCGCACGAGTCCGGGCCCGATCTCGGCGTGCCGGGGAACCGTCGTCGCCCTAGAGGCCGTCTGCGGATCGCCACTTCGTGTGCTTGGCGCCCTCCGCGACCTTGTGCGCACCGTGCTGTCGAAGATGTCGCTCGAGATCTCGGAGCTTCACGCGACCATCGTTAGGTCGAGCGGCTCCGTTCGCTCGCCCGAAACCCTCGGATCATCGTCGTCGGGTGTCAGCATTAGGCGCAGAGCGTCGATGACATTCTCGCGCGCTTCCTCGCGGGTCATGCCCTGACTAAGTGCGCCGGGAACCTCGACGACGCGGGCCACGATCCATCCTTGCTCGTCCGGTTCGTCGAAGGCAATCGTAAGCCGAAGTGTGTCGCTCATCCGATCAAAGGATAGCCCGGCCGCGGCCGGGTGACGACGTCCGTTCACGTATGGACCTCAATTGGAAGTGTGTGAGCACGTACATCGGCCGGGCGCCTGGAAGTGAGCGGCCCCCGGGCGAACGCCCGGGGGCCGGCTTCGGTCAAACGGCCAGGGGGCCAGCTCGATCAACGGGCCAGGAGGCCCGGTAGGCGTCGGGCGCATGCCCAGGAGGCCGGTTTCGGTCAATGGGCCAGGAGGCGCCGGGGTTTCTCTATTGACGCCCGACCGCACACTCCTTCAGGTGCGCTGCTGAGACGCGTTGGCCTCGCCTTGAACCCCGTGAAGCCTCCCTCGTCACATCGAGAGGGGCGCTCCTAGGCGATGCCGCTGATCAACTCTTGCAGGGCGGCCACGTGTGCCTGGAGCGCCTTGCGTCCTTTGGTTGTGAGGGAGATCCAGGTGGTGCGTCGTCCGCGATGGACTCCTTTGCGGCGTTTGATGTAGTTGATGGTCTCGAGTGCGGCGAGGTGCTTGGAGAGGACGGAGTCGCTGACTTCGAGGGTGTCGCGGATGGTCGAGAACTCGGCCTCGGAGACGGCTGTGAGCGTGATCATGAGCTTCAGTCGCGCGGGTGCGAGGACGTGCGTGTCGAGTTCGGCCATCAGCGGTAGAGCAGCAGCAGAGCCAGCCCGGCGAGTGCTGCGACAGTGAGCAGTGCCAGCCATGTGAGCGATTCCCCGCGCGCGTGAGCCGCGGGCTGGGCCCGGTAGGCACGGAGCCAGTGGCGCCCGTTGAGCGCGTACAGGGCGCCGCCGATGATCGATGCGGTCACGACCAGCCACCACCGCTTGTCGAAGGCCGCGAGGATTGCGGCTGTAGCCGCGAGGGCGTACGAGGCCGACGCGATCGTTCCGGTGCCGAGCACGACGCGGCTGAGGAGGCCGCCTAGCCGGACTCCGTTGAGCTGCTGAAAGCGCGCCAGCTGTACTCCGGCCGCGGCTGCCAGGATCGCGATGCCCGATGCGAGGGCTGCCAGCGTCAACGGGGAAGGGTCTGCGACTCCAACGGCCGTCGAGGCGATCTGCACGGCGATCGCGGCGCCGAGCGACGCGAAGAACCAGGACGGCATCTTGGTGCTCTGAGCGAGAGTCGCACGCGCCGCCTCAGCGTCGTTCAGCGCTGCTGAGGCCTCGGCCGCGCTGGGAATGTGCGGTCTGGGGGTGCTTTCCATGCTGGAAAGTATGACACGTACTTTCCAGATTGGCAAGTAACTGAAGCGCCGGTGGTTGATGGTAGGCCGTAAGGAGTTCGCGCCAGCGGCTGTCTCCGAGTTCTAGAGCACGCGAGCTTGACAATGTCACGTGAGCGCGGCATTCCTCCGGCAGCGGAGGCGTGGTTCGACGCGCGCGCTACCGAGGACGAGCTTCTAACAGGGGTGTACCTCAAGGTTCGCCCGCGCGAGCTGCTCGAAGAGCTGCGGCCGCGGCCGGGTCAGCGCGTGGTCGCTGTCGAGGAGGGCGAAGCGTTGTTCTTCCTCGGCGACCTTCAGATGCGGATCGTCCGCTCCGGTGAGGTGGTGCGCGTGCCACCGGAGCTGCCCCATCGGATCGAGAGCATCGGCGGAGCGCCGCTGCGCCTCGAATGGCTGACGGGCGATCCTGGCACGTCACCGAGGATTGCGCCGTAGCGACCACCCGCGCTCGTGTGACATTCCGCAACCGCTGACGTTGTTGGACTGCCTGCTAGTTGCGCGTCATTTCAGACGCCGATGCGCAAGACGTGCGACTGGGAACATACGGCCGTGTCGTTGTGATCTGAACGAACCCGAGGCGCTCGAGGATCGGTCGGCTCGTCGGCAAGGCGTCCACCTGAAGGAAGCGGTACCCGCGTTCATGCGCAAGCCGCGCCCGCTCGAGCACCGTCGCCCGGTAGATGCCGCGCCCACGCCACGGCGCCAGCGTGCCGCCACCCCATAGGCTCGCGAACTCAGAGCGCTCGTTGAACTCGATCCGTCCCGCTGATACCGGCTCGCCACCGGCATAGGCAATCACGCCGAGATCGCGCGGGCGCCGATGCTCCAGCGCGCGCAGCAACAAGCTTCCAACCCCACCGTAGCGTTCGCCGAACACCAACTCGTTCACCTCGACCCACACCGCGACCGCCTCCGCATCCCTCGCGACCCGCACCTCCACGCCCACAGGGAGCGGAGCATCAAGGTCAAGCTCGCAAAGCTCGGCAACCACGACAGCCTCCTCGTCCAGCGGCTCCAGACCCGCAGCCACAAGACGCTGCGCCAGATCATCTGGCCGGTCATATCCGTAGAGCTTCCACTCCGCATGACCATCGAATCCGCGAAGTCGCGCGACAAGCTTTGCGACCGCAGCATCAGCAGTCGACTCATCCAGACGCGACCAAACAACACCGCTCCAACCGTCGCCAAGCGCCAATGTCGTCAGCGCGTCTCTCTCCCCCGGCTCGACGCCACGACGCATCTGGCAGTCGAACAACTCGAGCGTCAGCGCGATGTCCACGCCAAGGAGGCTACTGGGAGTGTCCGACGATCTGTGTAGGCATGGATCGAAAGGAGATCCATGTCAACGACAATCCCAAGCAGGTTGGACGGGTCCACGGATCCTTCTGCCGCCGGCGCGGAGCGAAGCGAGGCGGTGCCGGCGGGCGCCCGGCTTTGAGGGCGGAGCTCGCCGCTGAGCTGAAGGCGCTTCTGCCGGACGAGTTGCTCGACGAGCTGCTGGCTGGGGCACGCACCGAGGAGGAGATCACCGGGCCGGGAGGACTGCTCTCGCGACTGACCAAGCGGCTTGGGGAGCGGGCGCTGGAGGTTGAGCTGACCGATCACCTCGGATACGAGCCGCACCAGGAGCCGCCCGGAGGGACGGGCAACACTCGGAACGGGTCGACGCCGAAGACGTTGACCACCTAGCCTGGCAACGGCCCCTGACGGACCGACCAACCGACTCTCACAGACGCCTGACTGGGCGAGTCAAGTCATCCCTGACCGACCCGTCTAGGCGAGATGACGAGCGAGGAAATCGGCTGATCGATCTGCTATCGGGTCGGGATCGACTCCGAAGAACGCGTGGTCGACCCCTTCGATCCATTCCACCTCGCTGGTCGCACCGACTGTCTGTAGCGCCTGGTGCATTAGTGCGCTCTGCTCCGTTGGTAGGAGGGCGTCCTCGAGGCCGAGGACCGCATCGGAGTCGTAAGCCCCGCATCCAAGGTTCTGGGCTACTGGCAGAGAGGCTTTTCGCGCGCGAGAATCGGTGTCGTGCGGCCGGAGTTGCCTACTGGGACGGTGACGTTCCTCTTTACCGACGTTGAAGGCTCCACGGCGCTCCTCCACGAGCTTGGCGCCGTGGCGTACGCCGATGCGCTTGCCGAGCACCGCGCGGTCATCCGCGATGCGTGCATGCGTAGTGGCGGTGTTGAGGTCGACACGCAGGGAGACGCTTTCTTCTTCGCGTTCGCTACGGCTCGGGGCGCGCTCGATGCCGCGGCCGAATTCACGGATCGCCTCGCGGCGAACGGACAGATCCGCGTTCGCGTTGGCGTCCATACCGGCACACCGTTCATGGGTAAGGAGGGCTATGTCGGTCAGGATGTCCATCGGGCGGCGCGGATCGCTGCGGCCGGACACGGCGGGCAGGTGCTCCTCTCGGCGGTGACGGCCGCGCTCCTCGAGTCCGCCGGGCTGCGCGACCTCGGCGAGCACCGGTTCAAGGACCTGGGCGCGCCGGAGCGGATCTACCAGCTCGGCGAGGAAGAGTTCCCGGCGCTCAAGGCGCTCTACCGGACAAACCTCCCGATCCCGGCGACGCAGTTCCTCGGGCGTGAGCAGGAGCTCGCCGACGTGCGGAAGCTACTCGAGCGCGACGACGCACGTCTCCTGACGTTGACGGGCGCAGGCGGATCGGGGAAGACGCGGCTCGCCCTCCACGCCGCAGGTGAGGTGGCGGACGCGTACCCCGACGGTGTCTGGTGGGTGCCGCTCGCGCCGCTCGCGGATCCGGCGGACGTCGGTCCGGCGGCCACCCGGGCGCTCGGCGGCGGCGGATCGCTGTCCGAGCTCGTCGCCGGTCGCCGTCTGCTGCTCCTGCTGGACAACTTCGAGCACGTCGTCGAGGCCGCGCCCGAGGTGGCTGCAGTGCTCGCGGAGTGCCAGCATGCGGACGTGCTCGTGACGAGCCGCGAGCGACTGCGCGTGCAGGGCGAGCACGTCTACCCCGTGCCGGTGCTGGAGCGGGCGCAGTCGCGGCGGCTCTTCGTCGCGCGGGCGAACGCAGCGCAGCCGGACTTCGAGCCAGGCGAGCGGGTCGACGAGCTGTGCGAACGCCTCGACGACCTGCCCCTCGCACTCGAGCTCGCCGCCGCCCGCACGTCGCTCCTCTCGACGGAGCAGCTCCTCGACAGGCTCGGCGACCGACTGGACCTCCTCAAGGGTGGTCGCGACTCCGAGACGAGGCAGCGAACGCTCCGCGCGACGATCGAATGGTCGTACGAGCTGCTCGACACCGACGAACGGAAGCTCCTCGCGGCACTCTCGGTCTTCCGCGGGGGTTGGACGCTCGAAGCGGCCGAGCAGGTCGCAGACGGCGACGTCGAGCTCATGCAGTCACTGGTGGACAAGAGCCTCGTCCGCCGCTGGGAATCCGACCGCTTCGGGATGCTCGAAACGATCCGCGAGTTCGCGGCCGAGCAGCTCTCGCACGAGGAGCACGATGCGTTATTGCGGCGTTTGTTCGCCTACCTGCTCGAGCTGTTCGAAGTCGCGAACCTGAGCGTTCATGCCGTCGGTGAGTCTCGGATCGAGCTCGCGCAGGAGGAGCGGGCGAATGTGGACATCGCGCTCGCCTGGGCGACGGCCGCCGATCCGCTCGCTGGGCTGCGCCTCCTTGAGCTGCAAGAGATGTACTGGTTCACCAACGACCCGGTCCGCGCTCGTGAGCATGTCGACGCGCTCCTTGTCGCTGCGGGCGCGGACGTCGATCCTGCCCGTCGCGCGGGGGCGCTCCGATTGCGTGGCGCAACTTGGGAGTTCGTCGGGCGCAGCGATCTCGCGGAGCCGGAGTACGCCCGTGCAGTCCAGCTCCTCGAGTCGGTTGGGGACGAGGCGGAGGCCAGGCACCTGATGCTGCGAATCGCGAACGATGCGGCGGACCAGGGCGACGTCGAGCGAGCTAGGCGGCTCGCTGACAGGGCGTTCGATGCCGATCCGCCTCTGGCGCTGCACATCCTTTCGCGAGTCGCCTTCGCCGAAGAGGACACCGTGCGCGCCGCGGGCCTCGTGCGCGAGGCTGCCGACGCAGCGGAAGCTGAGGGCAACGCGTGGTTTCGCGCCGTCACGCTCATCGGTGCGGCCGAGAGGCTGCTCGCCCTCGGTGACCTTGAGACCGCCCAGGAGTTTTTCGCCGAGGGACTCGAGCTGCTCCATGCCGTCCGTGACCTCGTCAACCTCCCGATCGCGCTTGCGGCCGGTGCGGCGCTTGCCGCGCAGCTCGGCGAACCAACTCGGGCAGGGACGCTATGGGGGGCTGCCGAAGGCGACGCCGAGCGAGCGCCGAGGTCGACAACGACCGACAGCCTAAACGAGTACGAGCCGTACCTCGAGCCCGTCCGCGGCGACCCGTTCGAGGAAGCGCGCCGCCATGGACGCACGCTCTCGCTCGAGGCCGCCGTCGCCTACGCGCTCGGCAACCAGACGTAGAACTCGCCGCCACCCACGGCGACCCGGGCGCCCGAGTCACCGCAATGCTCGTCTGCGCGAGCATCCTCACGCCCGGCCGTGTGAGGGCCGGGCGGCGATCCGAACGCCGTGCGCTGACACCCCGGCTGGAAGATCCGTCGCCGCTGATCCGTCCTATTGCCACCTTACGAACACCGAGGAGGCTCTGATGAGTTGTGAGGCTGAACGGGAGAGATACAACCAACTGTCGGCGGCGGTCGCTGAGAAGGCGGCCTACGCTTCGATGATCTGTTCGCAACTCGGCCACGACTCGACGGAGTGCAGCGGCGCTCAAGGCGAGGTGGCGGGACTTCGGAGCCAGGTCAGTGCCGCGCTTCAGGCTCTGAACACCTGTCTTATGAACAACCCAGAACCACCGCCTTCACAACTCCTCGAGGCGACCGGGTACGTCACCTTTCTGAGGGCCAACGATCCCGGCGGGGGGTTCGGAGGCGGCTCAACGAACTGGTTCGACGCAGACGTGATCTTCAAGTTGGACAGTCGAGCCGACAAAGGGTTCGGTTTCCAGCTCCGCGACGGGGATCCGGCGCAGCCAGTGCGGCGGGGGATGCTCGACCTGCTCGAAGACGCGCTCATCCACCGGTTGCCGGTCATCACCGACTACATCGAGCCGACCGCCACCCCGAATAACAACTGCTTCGTCATCCGCGTTGCGCTAACGCCCGCTCCGGAGTCGCCGATCGTCGGTGGGGTCCGTGGCGCGGTAATGGGTTAGCTCCCGAACGGCCCGACGGCGATCCGAACGCCGTACGCGGACACCGACCCGGCCCAGGCTCACGCTAGGCCGTCGGAGCGGCCACGGCGAGACGCCGTATCGGCCATGTCCCGGAGCGCCGCCAGCGCCACACCGTGCGAGTGGCCGCCGAGCTCCCGCAAAGCTGCCGCGACGAGGATCGCCTCGTCGATCGTCGCGTCACCGCGCACGTCCAGGCAGCGCTGTAGCCATCGGGTGGCAACCCGGGTGACCGCCCGGATCCTTCTGTGCGATCAATGCGGTCAGCTCGAGCAGCTCGCTGAGCGACGGCCTTCCGAATTCGCGGAGCGTGGTTTCGGCGACGGCCAGGTTGCCGCGCTCGATCGCTCGCTGATAGATCGCTCTCGGGTGGCCTTGCGCCGTCAACGTCCGCCTTCCTGGGGCCGGACGGCGGCTAGACCCTAGCGGAGTCGCTCCCGGCGGTCCTACGGGCGTCGAACTCGCGGCCCATGCGGCGCCGGAGCGCCGGCACGACTCGCTGTTCGTCGGCCGCGAGCGCGAGCTCGGGCTGCTGTCCGAAGCATGGGGGCGTGCTGTGGGAGAGCAGCGGTGCGAGCTGGTGACGATTGTGGGTGAGCCGGGGATCGGGAAGTCGCGGCTCGCCGCCGAGGCCCTGGCTGTAGCAGGGGCGCGGGTGGTGAGCCCGACTACTTTGATGCCCTGGCGGTGTTGCGCTGCCTTGCTAGGTCGGAGTCGATCACGATGGCTCTCGGAGACTCGGGGCGAGGAATGTCGGTCACGGCCCCGGCGAGTATGGCCCGTTCACGGTCGCGGCGCTGGTGAGCACCTGCCGCCGGAGCTGATGGTCTGGGTGTGTGTTCCGCCCAGCAACCGGTAGCGCAGCGTGAGGTAGTTGGGCGGGCAGCCGTGTGTCTTGAGCGTGATCCAGAGGTGTCCTCGGGCGGGGATCGTTGATCCCTTTACTGCTTGCGTGGTCCCGTTGCCTTGGAGATTGGCCGGAGGGCTGACTGAGAGGAGGGTTGCGTCGGCGAAGCCGGCGTTGTTGATCGAGACGCTGGTCGGTGTGGCGAAGCCGGGGTTGAAGCTGCCGAGGCGCAGCGGGTGCAGGGAGGAGTTGGTCAGGCAGAGCGCGAGGGCGGCTGCGGCGCACCAGCCGATCTGGCGGAGCGGCAGGGGCGGCTGCTCCTCGGTCTGTTCGACGGCGAGGAAGCACAAGGCGGCGGTCGCGATCAGGAGGGCGAGCAGGCCGCTGACGATGCGTGGGTCGAGCGGCAGGAAAGGGGCGACCCCGGTCAGGGCGAGCGTCGAGACGACCGCCTTGGGGCCGACGAGGAAACCAGTGCGTGCCCAGATCGCGCGCTGCACGAACGCCGAACTGACCGCCAGCACGACGATCACGACGGACACGTCGGCTGTTGCTGCAAGCCAGTTGTCCGGCGGGTAGGGGCCGCGCAGATACCCATGCGCGGTCGGGCCGTTCATTGCGTCGGAGTCAAACACGCCCGCGAGTGACAGCGCCGTCCCGGTCAGTCCGAGGGTGATTCCGGCCGCCAACCAGGCGAGGCAGATCGCCCAGCCGGTCTGGATGAACCCGGGGTGCGGGTGCGCAGCTGGCTGGGCGCTCATCGTCCTACCTGGCCGGCCGGAGCGACCGGGCAATCTTGATGAGCGCTTGCTCGCCGTGCAGGGTGGTGATCGTGACGTAGCGCCGACGCAAATGGTCGTTGGATCCAACATCTTGCCTTCAAGTGAGAACCGCGACTACTAACTGGGCAGCTCATGTGGCTGGCGGTTGACCGCTAGCTGGACGAAGTCTCGGCCAGCCACGCGCGAGCCTTGTCCTGCTCTGATGGCTCGAACAGGCGTAGTTCACCGGGGGCCAGCCAGCCGAACGCGCTCGCGCCGTGCCTGACCCAATCCTTGTCCGTGACGAGCGCCATTCGCTGCCAGGATGAGCGGTGCTTCAATCCGATCGAGCCTGCCGCCTTCACGTCTTGCAAGAGCGCACCGAAGTCGAGTCCGTGGAAGTCTTGCCCGAGTTCGAAATAGATGTTCAGCCTCTCACCGCGCTCAAGCGCCGCGTAGATCGGCTCAATCATCTTCCGGTACTCGTCGCTGGTGATCTTCCCCGAGGCGCTAAAGCCGACGGTTCCTGGAGGGAGATCGGTCACGCTCTCGATCACGCTGCCGAGTCTACGCGTGTGTACAGCACCGAGAACAGCACGACGCGCTGATTCCCGACGCACCCGTCTTGCTCAACCAGCGGCTTCCCTGCGCTGGCCCGTCGAAAGTGCGCCCGGCAAGACTCGAACCTGCGCGCGCGGTTTAGGAAGTCGGCCGGACCAGTGACTTGCTGTACGTCTCTGTACGTCTGTTCCGGCTCGTCCGGGTCGTGACGTGCGTCGAGTGCGGTTGAGTGTCGTCGTGTACGGCTCCGTCCGGCTGTTCCCGGTAGACGCCGTGTAGACGGCGCCGTCGTGCACGAGCGCCACGCGCACCGGGCGCGCGCTGGACGGGATCCTTGTTGTGAACGATACTGGGATCCGTGCTGCGGCCCGTGGACGCACGGACATGAGTGCCTCTGTCGATGGCGGGCGCGCCGAGCGCGTTCAGGCGGCGCTGTACCGGATCGCCGAGCTCGCAAGCGCGGCGCAAGACATGCAGGAGTTCTACCGCGAGGTACACGCCGTCGTCGGCGAGCTCATGTTCGCGCGCAACTTCTTCATAGCGCTGTACGACGACGAGCGGCAGCTGATCAGCTGGCCGTACTACGTCGACGAGTTCGACTTCGACACTCCCGACCCGAACCGATGGGACGCGTTCGGCGAGGGGGAGGCAAGGGGCGTGACGGCGTACGTCCTCCGGACGCGGGAGCCGCAGCTGGTTGGGCAAGCACGTCTGCACGAGTTGATCGAGCGGGGTGAGATCGAGCTCAGGGGGATCGACACGGACGAGTCGAGCTGGCTCGGCGTCCCGTTGGAGGCCGACGGGCGAGCGCTGGGTGTCGTGGCGGTGCAGTCGTACACGCGCGACGTCCAGTACACGGAGAAGGACAAGGAGCTGCTCGAGTTCGTCGGGCGGCACATCGGCGTCGCCCTCTCGCGGGCGCGGGCGATCGAGGAGACGCGGCAGCGCAATGCCGAGCTCGCGCTGATCAACAGCGTCCAGGAGGCGCTCGGGGGTCAGCTCGAGCTGCAGGCGATCTACGACGTCGTCGGCGACAAGATCCAGGAGGTCTTCGACGCGCAAGTGGTCGACATCGGCATCTACGAGCCCTCGTCGGGGCTCATCTCGTTCCCGTACGCGATCGAGCGCGGCGTCCGCTTCCCGGACGAGCCGATTCCTTTGATGGGGTTTCGGAAGCACGTGATCGAGACGCGGGAGCCGCTGATGATCGCCGACTGCACCCCCGAGATCCTCGAGCACTACGGGAACCAGTTCGTGATCTCCGGTGAGCCTGCCCGCTCGTTGCTGTACGTCCCGCTCATGGTGAGCGGACGCGCTACCGGGGTAATCTCGCTTCAGAACGCCGACCGGACGCACGCCTTCACCGAGGCGGACGCGCGCCTCCTGACGACGCTCGCAGGCAGCCTCAGCGTGGCGCTCGACAACGCGCGCCTCGTGCACGAGACGCGGCAGCGGAACGCCGAGCTCGCGCTGATCAACAGCGTGCAGGAATCGATCGCGGGCGAGCTCGACCAGCAGGCGATCTACGACCTCGTTGGCGAGAAGCTCCGCGACGTCTTCGATGCGCAGGTCGTCGACATCGGCGTGCACGACGAGGCGGCTGGGCTCCTGCGCTTCGTGTACCAGATCGAGCGCGGCGTCCACTATCCGAACGTGACGATGTCCGTGGTCGGCTTCCGGAAGCACGTGGTGGACACCCGCGAACCGCTGTACATCGACGAGAACATCGACGCAGCGCTCGTCGAGTACGGGAATCCGGAGACCGTCGTCGGCGAGCCGTCCCGCGGCTCCGCGATGTTCCAGCCCCTGGTCGTCGGCGGACGGGCCACGGGCGTCGTCTCGATCCAGAACCTCGATCGTGAGCACGCGTTCCGCGAGTCGGACAGGCGACTGCTCGCGACGATTGCCGGAAGCCTCGGCGTCGCGCTTGAGAACGCACAGCTCATCCACGAGACTCGCCAGCGTGTCGCCGAGCTCGCGACCGTCAACAGCGTCGGGCAGGCGCTCTCCTCGCAGCTCGAACTCGATGCGCTGATCGAGCTGGTCGGAGAGCGCGTGCGGGAGACGTTCGACGCCGACATCGCCTACGTGGCGCTGCACGACGAGGCGGCCGGAAGAATCGACTTCGTCTACTACTACGAGTCGGGCGAACGGCGACGGGAGCCGCCGCTTGTCTACGGCGAGGGACTCACGTCCCGGATCCTCGACTCGCGCGAGTCGCTCCTCCTGAACCGCGAGGAGCAGTACGAGGGGGCGCCGCAGGTCGGAACGCCGTCCCGGTCGTTCCTCGGAGTGCCGATCCTGGTCGGCGAGAAGTCGATCGGCGTGATCAGCGTCCAGAGCATCGAGGAGGAAGGTCGGTTCGGAGAAGGAGATGTCCGCCTGCTCGCCACGATCGCGGCGAACGTCGGCGTCGCGATCCAGAACGCGCGTCTCTTCGCCGAGGTCGAGCGGCAGCGCCAGTACCTGGAGTCGCTCGTCGCGATCAGTCCCGCAGCGGTGGTGGTCATGGACGCCGACGAGCGCGTGACCGACTGGAACCCGGCGGCTTCTGAGCTTTTCGGCCATTCGGCGGAAGAAGCGCTCGGCCGCCCCGTCGACGAACTCGTCTTCGGCGACGCCGATCGCGGCGAGGGGCGCGAGATCACGCAAGAGGCCATGAGGGAAGGTCGCGCGCAACGAATCGCGAGGCGCACGCGCAAGGACGGCATACCGGTTGACGTCGAGCTAAAGCTCGTCCCGCTCATGGCGGACGGCTCACACGTCGGCTTCCTCGGCATCTACCACGACGTCACTGAGCTCCTGCGCGCCCGGCAGGAGGCCGAGGCGGCGACGCAGGCGAAGAGCGCCTTCCTCGCGACGATGAGCCACGAGATCCGCACGCCGATGAACGCCGTGATCGGCATGACCGATCTTCTGCTCGGCACGGACCTCACAGGCGAGCAGCGCGAGTTCGCCGAGGTCGTCCGCTCGAGCGGCGACGCCCTGCTGCACGTGATCGACGACATCCTCGACTACTCGAAGATCGAGGCCGGCAAGCTCGAGCTCGAGCACGAGCCGTTCAACCTGCGGGAGTGCGTCGAGGGGGCGCTCGAGATCGTCGCCCCGCGCGCGTGGGAGAAGGGAATCGAGCTCGGCTGTCTCATCGACGAGGCTGCGCCCGCGGGGATCGTCGGCGACGCGGCCCGCCTGCGGCAGGTGCTCCTCAACCTTCTGTCGAACGCCGTCAAGTTCACCGAGGAGGGCGAGGTCGTCGTGCTCGTCGAGGCGGAGCCGGCAGCGCGAGGGCCGGTTCGGCTCGAGCTCGCGGTGCGCGACACGGGGATCGGGATCCCTCAGGACCGAATGGATCGTCTGTTCACGTCGTTCAGCCAGGTCGACGCGTCGACGACGCGCCGCTACGGGGGAACGGGGCTCGGTCTCGCGATCTCGAAGCGCCTGGTCGACCTGATGGGCGGGACGATCCGGATGGAGAGCAAGGAGCAGGAGGGGTCGACGTTCCGCATCTCGCTCGCCGTCGAGCCGGCGGAGCTCCCGAGGGGGCCGACGGCCGACGATGCGCTGCCGCAGCTCCTCGGGAAGCGCGTCCTCGTCGTCGACGACAACGCGACGAACCGCGAGATCGTCACGCGGCACGCGCGCGCGTGGCGGATGGAGCCGGTCGCCGTCGAGGGCGGTGCCGAGGCGCTCGCGCTCCTCGACGCGGGCGAACGGTTCGACCTCGCAGTGCTCGACATGATGATGCCGCGTATGGACGGGGTCGAGCTGGCGCGCGAGATCCGGCGTCGTCGCTCGCGGCGCGAGCTGCCGCTCCTGCTCCTGACCTCGCTCGGGCGCCTGCCGCAGGCCGGCGCAAGCGGCGAGTTCGACGCGCAGCTCGCGAAGCCGCTCCGCGCGTCCCAGCTCTACAACGCGCTCGTGCGGGTCCTGGCGGCCGACGACGGGCAGGAGCCCGTGGCCGAGGCGGAACGGCCGGGCACGGGCGCCTCGTCTCTGCGCATCCTGCTCGCCGAGGACAACGCCGTGAACCAGAAGGTCGCGCTCCGCCTGCTCGAGCGGCTCGGGTACAGCGCCGACGTCGCCTCGAACGGTTTGGAGGCGATCGAAGCGATCGAGCACCGCGGATACGACGTCGTGCTGATGGACGTCCAGATGCCGGAGCTCGACGGTCTCGACGCGTCGCGCCGGATCTGCGAGCGTTGGCCCGAAACACGGCCGCGCATCATTGCGATGACGGCGAACGCACTGCCCGAGGACCGCGAGGCGTGCTTCGCGGCGGGCATGGACGACTACGTGGCGAAGCCGATCCGTCCGGACGTGTTGGCGGAGGCGCTGAAGCGCGTGCGGCCCGCCGGACGGGACACGGTGCCGCCGGCAGAGGACGCCCGCGGACGCGTCGACGGCGCCGCGCTCGAGAGCCTGCGGGACCTTGGAGGCGACGACTTCCTCGCCGAGGTGATCGACACGTTCCTCGCCGACGTGCCGACGCTCCTCGCGACCCTTCAGCGCGCTCTCGACGAAGGAGACGCCGGCGAGGTCCGGCGGGCGGCGCACACGCTGAAGTCGAACGGCGCCACGCTGGGGGCGACGGAGTTCGCTGAGCTCTGTCGTGGGCTCGAGCAGCAGGCGAAGGACGGCCGTCTCGAGGATGCCCCGGGCTTCGTCGCGCGGATCGAGAACGAGCGCCGCTCGCTCGAGCGGGCGCTCGAGGCGCTGCGCCCGAAGGCGCCGACGTGAGCGGTTTCGTCGCGCCGGGCACGGTCCTCGTCGCCGACGACAACCGGATGAACCGGCTCCTGCTCGGCCGCAGTCTCGAGCATCAGGGTCACACCGTCGTCTTCGCTGAGCACGGGCGCGAGGCGCTCGAATTGCTTCGGCAGCGGCCCTTCGACGTGCTGCTGCTCGACGTGCTGATGCCCGAGCTCGACGGGTACCACGTCCTCGAGGAGTTGAAGAGCGACGTGCACCTACGCGACATCCCCGTCGTCATGACCTCCGCGCTCGACGAGCTCGACAGCGTCGTGAAGTGCGTCGAGATGGGGGCCGAGGACTACCTGACGAAGCCGATCAACCCGGTCCTGCTCAACGCACGGGTCAACGCCAGCATCGAGAAGAAGCGGCTGCGCGACCAGCAGCGTGAGCTGATCAGCAAGTTCGCCACGAAGGAAGTGGCTGAGGACCTGCTCACCTCGGGATTCGCCCTCGGCGGCAAGCACGTCGACGCCACGGCGATGTTCTGCGACATCCGATCGTTCACGTCGATCGCGGAGGTCCGGGAGCCGGACGAGACGATCGAGCTGCTGAACGACTACTACACATTGATGATGGACGCGATCGGCGGCGAAGGCGGCGTCGTCAACCAGATCGTCGGCGACGGCCTGATGGCCATCTTCGGCGCACCCGTACCGCGCGAGGATCACCGGTTGCGCGCCGTCCTCGCGGCATGCCAGATGGTCGAGCTGATCCGGCTCTTCAACGTGGAGCAGGCGGCACGGGGCAAAGTGGAGATCCAGATCGGCGTCGGCATCGCGTCGGGCCAGGTCGTCGCCGGCTACACGGGGACGCTGCACCGCGCGACCTACACGTGCGTCGGCGACACTGTCAACGTCGCAGCCCGACTCGAGGCACAGACGAAGGAGCTCGGCCGGCCGATTCTGATCGACGAAAGCACGCGCGGCGGCCTCACCGAAGGCATCACCGTCGAAGCGCACGGAGAGCTGCCGTTGAAGGGAAAGCGCGAACCGGTGAAGGTGTACGCCGTGAGCGTTGACGCGCTCGACGCCAAGAGCGCGTAGAGGCGCGGATGCCCCCGACAAGAATCGAACTTGTGCACGCGGTTTAGGAAACCGCCAGAACCGCGCGCCAAGCCCCGGAAAGATGCACGCCTCCGGTCAAACTGCCAGGAGGCCGCCCGGTGGTCGAGGACACTTTGGGCTCGAAACCAGGAGGCCAGGAGGCGGTCCGCATCGAGGCGGTACATCTCCCGACCAAACCCCGATCACGCCCTCTTGGGCGATCGGCCGGAGATCAGAGCCACTCAATCCTGTTGGCGAAGTCGCTTTCATCTGGGAAGCGGCGCATGACTGCGTCGAGCGCCGAGACGAAGGCTCCGATGGTGTTTCGTGATCGGGGCATGCTGCGTGGGGACGAGAAGACGATTCCGTAGTGCGACTCGCCCGCCGCGAGGATTTGTCGGACAAGAGGCGCGAAGTCCGAAACGTTCTCGGTGAGCAGCGCCCTGCGTTCCGCTCTCAGCCGTGAGAGAAGGTCGCCGTCCGACAGGCTTATCAGCTCAGGGCGCTCTTTGACGCAATCGACGTCGTGACCGATGCCGCGGAGATCAGCTGCGATTTGTACGGCGTAGTGCTCGTCGAGGCACAGCTTCACGCAAAGACAGCCTGCTCACGCTGCCATGCATCCCGCTCGCGCTCTGCGATTTCTGCCAAGCGGTTGCGCCATTCGTCGATCTCGTCTCGATAGGCCGCGTAATACCGCACGCACTCGCTGACATGGCTCTCGGGAAGACCCAGATATTCGGCCGCCTGAGTAACTGAGTGGTCGTCGGTAGCCACGACTGTGTCGATGACCTGCGCGACGGTGATCCTTGTCCCGGCGATCACGGGACGACGTCCGGCCGCGCCGTCTCGGAACACGATGATGGGATGGGCATCGTGTCGCAAGCCCTCGTCGATGAATCTCTCGTAGAGAGCCGCTGCCGGCAGGCCCGCCTCTCGTGCGCGTCGTTCGAGTTCTTCCTTGATGTCCGGAGAGATCCGGATCGAGGTCACGCGCTTGGACACGGCGCCTCCTTCGCGGTGGTGGTGTGTTAATGCGTCTTACGGAGTACTACGACATAGTACACCATGCCCGACAGCAGGTCCCGGACGGTCCGAAACACTGCCAGGGCCGTTTCTGGGCAAACGGCCA
>CAVRMI010000034.1:0-110679 GCA_963722065.1 uncultured Thermoleophilia bacterium
ACTCGAACCCGCGACCTCCGGCGTGACAGGCCGGCGTTCTAACCAGCTGAACTACGCCCCCGGTTCGGGCGCCAGTGTAGCGGTCGCCCGGTCGCGCCAACCCACAGGATCGACCGGTGGGGCGACGAACGTGGCCCGGTGGCCCGCGCCGACTGGATTGCGCTCGCGATCATCGCCCTCTCGTCTCTCGCCGGCCTCAAGCGCGGCCTGATCGCGACGGCGCTCTCGCTCGCCGGCCTCGTCGTCGGCGCGATGATCGGGGCGCGGCTCGCACCGCACTTTCTGCACAACGGAGCGGACTCTCCCTACACACCGCTCGCCGCGCTCGCCGGGGCTCTGATCGGCGCGGCGCTCCTCCAGAGCGTGGCCTCGCTCGCCGGCTCGATCGCGCGCGGGAGCCTGTCGGTCATCCCGCCGCTGCGTATGCTCGATTCGATCGGGGGCTTCGTGGCCGGCGCTGCGCTCGGGCTCGCCCTCGTCTGGGTGGCGGGAGCGGTCCTCCTGCAGTTGCCCGACCAGACGAAGGTGCGCGACGAGATCCGCGGCTCGCTGATCCTGCAGCGGCTGAACACGATCGTGCCGCCGCGCAACGTGCTGCGCGCGTTCGCGCGCGTCGACCCGTTCCCGTCGATCGCGGGCCCGGCGCCGCCGCGGACGCCTCCCGACACCCGGGTGCTCTCGTCGGCGGCGGTCCGAGCTGCTCGTCCGAGCGTGGTCCGCATCACGGCCACCGCCTGCGGGGTCGGGGTGGAGGGCTCGGGCTGGGTCGCGCGGCCGCAGCTCGTCGTGACTGCGGCGCACGTGATCGAGGGGGCGTCGGAGATCGAGGCGGACGGCCGCCCGGCACAAGCTCTGGTCGTCGATCGCAAACAGGATGTCGCGGTATTGCGTGTCCCCGGGCTGCGTGCGGCGCCGCTGCCGATCGTCGACGCGCGCTCGGGCGACTCGGTCGCGATCCTCGGCTATCCGGAGGACGGCCCGTTCGACGCCAGGCCGGGCCGGGTCGGCGCGACCGCGGATGTGCTGATGAGCGGTTCGCTGCGCGAGGTGACGGCGCTCAGCGGCCTCGTCCGCCACGGCAACTCGGGCGGTCCCGCGGTGAACGAGGCCGGCCAGGTCGAGGCGACCGTCTTCGCCGCACGGATCGGCGCGCGGGCCGGGTACGGCGTCCCGGCTGCACCGGTGCGCTCGGCGCTCGGGCGGGCGAGGCAGCCGGTCTCGACCGGCCGTTGTTAGCGCTGGATCGTCTCGAGCAGGTCGAGCACCCCGAGCGGCCGGCGGAACGGCGCGACGACGTAGATGCCCGCGGCGAGCTCGCGCGCCTGCGCCACCAGGTCGCGGACGAGTGACGCTCCCACCTCCGCGCCGTCGGTCCCCGCCGCGCGATAGCGCTCCTGGACGTGCTCGGGGACGACGATGCCGGGCGTCTCGTTGTGCACCCGGACCGCGAGCTCGAGCGACCGGATCGGCCACACGCCGACGAGCAGCGGCACCGGCGAGCCGCCGATCCGCTCCAGGAACGCCTCCAGGTACGAGAGGTCGAAGAGGACCTGCGTCATCGCCCAGCGGGCGCCCGCCTCGATCTTGCGCGCGAACCGCTCGGCCTCCAGGCCGAGGTCGTCGGCGGTCGGATTGACCGCGACCCCGGGGAAGAACGACGTCGGGCCGTCGATCGCGCGCCCGTGGAAGTCGGTGCCCTCGTTCAGTCGAGCGATCAGCTCGACGAGCCCGATCGCATCGACGTCGTAGACCGAGCCGGTGCCGGGGTAGTCCCCCGTCTCGGGCGCATCGCCGGTGACCGCGAGGACGTTCCGCACGCCCTCGGCGTGGGCGCCGAGGAGCATCGACTCGAGGCCCGACAGGGTCGAGTCGCGCGGTGTCAGGTGCGGGATCACCTCGATCCCCGCGATCCGCTGGATCGCGACCGACGCCATCAACCCACTCATCCGGGCTCGCGCGCGCGGGTTGTCGTTGACGTCGACGAACTGCGCGAGCCCGGATTCCTTGATCCGGCGCGCCGCATCGACCAGGCCCTCGGCATTCCCACCGAGCGGCGGATCGAGCTGCACCGAGACCGCGAACTCCCGTGCCGCAAGCAGCCGCGCCAGTCCGGTCGGCTCCTCGCCGGGGTGAGGAAGGGCTTCGTGCCGCTGCCCGCGGGCCTGCGGCGCCGCCCGCGCGGCGCGGTTCGCGTCCACCGCCGCGCGGATCGCCGCGATCTGCGCAGGCGTCGTCCCGCAACAGCCGCCGATCAGCTGCGCGCCGAGGCTCCGCGCCCGGGCGGCGAACTCGGCGAAGTACTCCGGCGTCGCGTGCGGGAACGCCACCCGCGCGCCGGTGAACGTCGCGAGCCCGACGTTCGGGAGCGCCGCGAGCACGGCGCCGTCGCCCGCCATCTCGGCGAGCGCGGCGAGCGCCGCGGCCGGGCCGCGGCCGTGGTTCGCGCCGAACGCAGCCAGATCGAGCTGACGCAGCCGATCGCCGGCTGCGCGCGCAGAGACGCCCGCCAGGGTCACGGCGTCGCTGTCGAAGCTCATCAGCGCGACGATCGGGAGCCTCGTCACCGAGCGGACCGACTCGACTGCGAGCTCCAGCTCGTCGAGGTTGTAGAACGTCTCGAGCATGATGACGTCGGCGCCGCGCCCTTCCAGGATGCGCGCCTGCTCGTCGAGGCCCGCGGCCGCCGACTCTCCGGCCGGCCCGATCGAGGCCGCGATGTACACCTCGCGGCCGGTGATCTCTCGGGCGTCGCGGGCGAGCTTCACGCCCGCCGAGTTGATCCGCTCGAAGTCGTCCTCGAGGAAGTGGTGCGCGAGCTTGTGCCGGTTCGCGCCGAACGTGTTCGTCTCGATGAGCTCGGCGCCGGCGTTGATGAAGCTGACGTGCACCGCCACGACCGCGTCCGGGGCGCGCAGATTGGCCTCCTCGGGGCAGCGGAGGCCCTGGACGGCGGCCGAGAGCACCACCCCCATGCCGCCGTCGGCCACGACCGGCGGCCCGGCCCGCAGGCGTTCGGCGAAGCTCCCGGTCATCGAACTGAGCGTAGTCAAGTGACGCGGTCAACTACGAAAGGGGTGATGGATCAAACGGTCGCGGTGGTCCACAGTGCAGGAGACACACCTGCTTGGGGCCCGTTGCGGCGGGGCCTCGGCGGGAAGGCAGTTCGGATCGAGAGACGGCGTCAGCGGCGGCGCCGTCTCTCTCCGTTCCAGGGCATTTCGTGGCTACCTGACCTTCAGCCGGCCGACGTAGATCACCCAGCCCTTGGCGCCGGTGACGTTGATCGTCATGCCGCCCGCGCGCGTGGCCCGCCAGGTGATCTCCCGCCCGCTCGTCGTCGCGCGCTCGCGCACGCCCGCCACGGCGACGGTCGCCCGGGTGGGGGTGAAGGACAGCTCGACGCGCACGGTGGCGCCGCGCGACACGGTCGCGGTCCGGGTCGAGGCGGCGATCGGCGCGCCGCAGTGGGCGCCCCAGCACCACGACGAGATCGCGAGCGGCACCCTGTTCGCCCCGGCGCTGACGGACGCGGCGGGCGGACGCGCGACACCGAGCACCAGTGCGACGAGGGCGACCACGCCGGGAGGTTAGCCCGCCGGCAGGAGGACTTTTCGGTCCGGTGACAAATTCGTTCCTCTTTGGTTCATTCCTGATGTAGCATCAGCGCGGTCAGAGGGTGAGCCGGTGAGGAAGAGGGACGAAGAATCCGGCTCCAGGTGTGTTGGTAGGTTCCCCCGTCAACCCACGCTATAGCCGGAGGTCGTGCTCTCGTGCTCACTGTCGACATTGCTCCTCCCGACGTCGAAGAACTCCAGAAGCTGGTAGCGACGGGGCAGGAGAAAGGGTTCCTCACCTACGACGAGATCGTCAAGGGGATCGAGGAAGTCGAGCTCACGAAGGAGCAAGTCGAGGACTTCACCACCTATTTGATCGATCACGGCGTCGAGCTCGTCGAAGGCGAGGAGCACAAGCGCCTGCCGCACGAGCAGCCGCTCGTCGAGGAAGAGGTCAAGAGCGCCCCGAAGCTCGATCTGACCGTCGAGCCCTCGCTCGACTCCCTCCGGCTCTACCTGCGCGAGATCGGGAAGGTGCCGCTGCTGACCGCCGACCAGGAGGTCTATCTGGCCAAGCGGATCGAGCGCGGCGACATGGGGGCGAAGACGCAGATGATCGAGGCCAACCTCCGCCTGGTCGTCTCGATCGCCAAGGGGTATCTCGGCCGTGGATTGAGCTTCCTCGACCTGATCCAGGAAGGCTCGCTCGGCCTGATCCGCGCGGTGGAGAAGTTCGACTATCGCAAGGGCTACAAGTTCTCGACCTACGCGACGTGGTGGATCCGCCAGGCGGTCACCCGCGCGATCGCCGACAAGGCGCGCACGATCCGCATCCCGGTGCACATGGTCGAGAAGCTGAACAAGGTCGTGCACATCGAGCGCCAGCTCGTGCAGCGACTCGGCCGCGAGCCGAAGCCTGAGGAGATCGCCGAGGAGCTCGAGATGACGACCGAGGAGGTGCGCGAGATCCTGCGCATGGCCCAGCATCCGGTGTCGCTCGAGAAGCCGATCGGCGAGGAGGAGGACTCCGAGCTCGGCGACTTCGTCGAGGACGAGAACACGGAGACCCCCGACGAGGCGGCGTCGTTGACGCTGCGCCGCTCCGACATCGAGACCGCCCTCGCCTCGCTGCCCGAGCGCGAGCGGCAGGTGATCGAGCTTCGCTTCGGCCTGACGGGCGGCCAGCCCTGCACCCTAGAAGAGGTCGGCAAGGCGTTCGGTGTGACTCGCGAGCGCATCCGGCAGATCGAGAACAACACGCTGAAGAAGCTCGAGAGCCTCCCCGAGGCGCAAGCGCTCCGCGACTGTGTCTGACCCGAGCTACTGAATCTGATTCGGCCGAAGGCCGAACCAGATTCACGAGTCAGTCGGGCTCGACGCGCGCCGCCGGCACGAACAGCCTGCAGTGCGGGCACTTGAACCCGCGGTAGCGCTCGGCCGAGCCGTCGATCAGGTTCGCACTGAACGTCTTCTTGCAGTGCGGGCAGACGATCTCCGCGTGCTCCTGCGGTGAGTCGTCCTCGTCCATCGTCAGGCGAGCGACACGGACTCGATGCGCACCTCGTCACGCGGCCGGTCGCCCGGGCCCGTCTCGACCTGCTCGATCGTGCTCACGACGTCCATGCCCGAGGTGACCCGGCCGAACACCGTGTGCTTCCCGTCCAGCCAGGGACAGGCATCCGCGGTGACGATGAAGAACTGTGAGCCGTTCGTGTTCGGGCCTGCGTTCGCCATCGCGAGGACGCCCTTCTCGACCTTGTGGTCGTTGAACTCGTCCTCGAACTGGTAGCCGGGGCCGCCGGAGCCGGTGCCCGTCGGGTCGCCGCCCTGAATCATGAAATCGCTGATCACGCGGTGGAAGATGACGCCGTCGTAGAAGCCGTCCTGCGCGAGCTTCTTGAAGTTCTCGACGGTCTTCGGCGCATCCTCGTCATAGAGCTCGATGTCGATGGCGCCGTGGTTTGTCTGCAGTGTGGCATTGGTCATTCGAACACCTTAACCACGGTGTCGATCCAGCCGGGAGGAGATCCGCCGCGGCGCGGTTTCTGCTCACGGTTGCTAGCGCTTCTTGATCGCGCCGAGCGCGTAGCCGCCCTCGAGCATCGCCGGGGCCCGCTGGGTCAGCGAGTCCCAGGCCGGCACGTCCCAGCCGAACGAATCGGCCAGGCGAACGATCATGTTGAAGAGCGCGGCGACCGTTGCTGCGTCGCGCAGCGCCTGGTCGGACACGCCCGCGGCGCGCACGGCGTCGGCGTGTGCGGCGGTCAACTCGTCGGGACGGAGGGTCAGCTGCTCGAGGAAGACGAGCGTGGCTGCGAGCTCGGGGCGCAGGGGCGCCGTGCGCCAGTCGTCGACGACGGCCTGCCAGACTTCCTCACCGAGCGCGTACGACGCAACTGCGCCGTGGGAGCCCGTTCAGAACGGGCACTGGTTGAGCAACGACGTGAACCCGGCGAACAGCTCCCGCTCGCCGGCGCTCCAGTCGGACGGTCCCCGCATCACCCGGTCGAGCGCGTTCGAGAACGGCAGGCCGAAGAGCTCGGGACGGTAGAGGAGCGTCTTCACGACGCCGAGCGGCTCGCGGCCGCTCCGCTCGCGGATCTCGGCGAGGAAAGCCGCCTCGTCCGGCGCGTGGCCGTGGTCGACGACCTCCAGTCTCACCCGATCACCTCCAGCGCCTGGTCGAGCCGGCGCAGCCCCTGGGCGATCGCGGCGCCGACGGTCTGCTCGAAGATCTCGTCCTCGGTCAGCCCGGCGGCCTTCAGCTCCTCGACGTCCGTGTCGGTGACGGTGTACGCGCGCTCGCGCACCTTGGCCAGGTACGCGGTCATCGCAGCGGGAGCCGGCGGCGTCGCCGCCACGACCGCGCGCAGCTCGTCGATCGACTCGCTCACACCGACAGCGTACCGTCAGATCGGCGAGCTCACGAGCGCGGGGTTGCGCGCTTCGAGCACGTAGCCGCGTCCGTCGAGCCAGAACATGATGCCGCCGAGCGCACGTGACGCGACCCATTCCTCCACCGTCCGCAGCAGTGCGGCGAGGTCGTTGTAGCGGGCGGGCGAGAGGTAGACGCTGACGGACGTGATGTTCGACTCCCGATAGGCGTGGCACGCCCACGAGCTGTCGAGCTGTGAGACCAGCTCGCGGGCCCGAGTCAACGACGGGACATCGAAGACGACGACATCCGTGAGTTCTGCGTTTTGCATGTCACCAGGGTCGCGTCACGTGACCTGGAGTCGCGTGACGCAGATATGTCATTTGACGCGCGTGCAGATGCGGGGGTTAGAACGGCACGGCGCTCGTGTCTCGCGGCCGGGTGCCCGAGCCGTAGCGGCGGCGGCCCAGCCAGTAGCCGACCAGCCCGGCGGGCAGCGGCAGCCAGTACGACACGAGCCGGTACGCGAGCGTTGCCGCCGCGGCGGCGCCTGCGCCGACCCCGGCGAGGACGAGCAGCCCGGTCAGACCGGCCTCGACGAAGCCGAGCCCGCCGGGTGTGAGCGGGATCAGCGCGAGCAGAGCGGCAGCCGCGTACGCCAGCAGGACGAGCGCCGGGTCGGGGTGAACGGCGAGCCCCTCCAGCACACAGATGAGGGCGAGGTAGTCGAAGCCCCACTTTCCGACCGCCGCGAGCCCGGCGACGAACGGGTGCTCGGCGACAGCCCGGCGAATGCCGTCTCGCTGGATCAGCAGGTGCGCGGGAAGATCCTCGAGCCGGTCGCGCTTGCCGACCCATCCGGCGGCCGCCCGTGCGCCGCGTCCGAGGGCGAGCAGCGGCGCGTCCCAGGCAACAGCCGCGATGATCGCGAGCCCCAGCAGCGCAAAGGCGATCGCGCCGATGTAGGCGACCTTGCGCAGGCCGTCGGGCGCCGCCGTGTCGCCGATCCCGGCGAGGATCGCCACCACCGGCAGCGCGAAGACGGCAGCGGTCGTCGCCGCGGCGCTCGCGGTCAAGCCTGATGCCACCCGCTCGCCGGGCACGCCCGCGCGCACGAGCATGCCGTACTGCACGGCGCCCGAGGCGGCTCCGCCGCCCGGGATGATGCTGCCGGCCGCGTTCGCGGCCAGCTGCGAGGTGCCGACGGCGAACCAGCTGCGCGTTCCGACCGCGATCCGCTGCAGCGTCCACAGCGCGATGAACGCCATCGCCTCGAAGAACACCGCCAGCGCGAGCCAGACGAGCTTGATGCCGCGCAGCGCCGGCCACGACGAGAAGACGTCGAGGATCTGCGGGAGCAGCAGATAGAGCGACCCTGCTGCAACGAGCAGCAGGATCACCCTGGTCGCGATCTGCCGCGTCACCCCGGCGAGCTCGTCGCTAGCCGGTGAACGAGGAGCACGAAGAGGCCTGCGAGAAGGCGTCTCCGAGCTCGCCCTTCGGATCGAGCCCCTTGAGCTGATCGAAGGCCGTCGTGATCTGTTTCTGCGCCGTGGCGAGCGTGGCGCTGGCCGTTGAGATACCGCTGAGCAGGCCGGAGTCACTCGCCGACTTGATCGTGTCGATGTCGTCGTTGAGCTGGGACGAGAGGGTGTCGACCGTCGTCTTGGCCTGCTTGCCGGCGGCCGTATCCGGCTTGCCGAGGTTCTTCGTCGTGGTGACGAAGGTGTCCGTCGCCGTCTTCGCCTGGTCGACGGCCGCCTGCAGGCCCGACTTCGAAAGGTTCCCCGTCACCGACTTCGCGGCGGAGGTCAGCGAGGCCTGGTAGGTCGAGAGCGCGCTGCACAGGCCGTTCGCCCAGTCGACGGTGCTCGACGTCGTCGTCGTGTCGGCGCTCTTGTTCGAGCCGCAGCCGGCGGCGAAGATCGCCAATGCCACCACGAGTGCTGCACCGAGGAAGCGGACGCTCCGATCCGTCCTCATGGCGCGGCCACCGTCGCGGGAGGAGGAGCAGGAGGAGCCGGCTGCAGCGGTTCGGTCACCTTGGGCGGAAACTCGACGAGCGTCTGTCGGCGGAGCGCGACGACGCCGGCCGCGAGCAGGGCGCCGAGCACGAGGATCCCGATCGGGGTGCGGAGCGCGTGGGTCCCGCCCCACAGGACGAGCAGCAGATACGCGAACCCGACGGCAGCCCAGGCGATCCCCTGATTCTCGTTGAGTGTCGGGGCGAGGTGAGCGCGGGCCCTGGTCGCGATCTTCGTCGGGCCCGCGAGCACGGCGCCGAGGACGCCGATGAGGCCGTAGAGAATCGTCGCCCAACCGAGGTCCCGGAGCTCCGTCGTGTAGATCAGCCATACCTGATGCGCAGGGTGGCGGTACTGCGTCGTCACGAGCGAGTTGACGGCGTAGTTTCCGCCGAAGCGCCGCACGACGAGCGCGATCAGCCCGACGAGGATGAAGGCCCAGCCGATGTTCCGGAGCGTCGTTCGTCGCTCTCCGGCCGCGAGGTACAACGCGGCCGCGAACAGCAGGAGCACGAGCACGAACACCCAGACGCTCACCGCCTTGACCGCCTTGACCGCCTTCTGCACCAGACCGAGCTGGTTCGAGCGCATGACGGTGATCACACCCGTGTTCGGCGGGATCTTCGCCACCGCGGCAGCCGGGAGGCCGAGCTGAGGCGCGATGTTCGCGAGCAGCGCGCCGAGGTCGATCGTCACCTTGCCGTTGCCGGTGTCGATGCCGTCGCGCGTTTTGTTCTCGAGCACCGCGATCAGCCGTTGATGGGTGATCGCGTTGGACTCGACCCAGAGCTTCTGCACCCGTGGCCGCGTGAGCAGCAGCTTCACCCCGTCGGTCGCGGGCTGGCGGAGAGCCGCCGCCACGGGCACCGAGAGCGGCTTCAGGTTCGGGGGCAGCTTCTCGGCGAGCGCGGCGGGCACGTCGACGTTGTCGTAGAGGCTGTTGACGAGATAGACGGAGAGGGCGCTCTGGACGCTCGGGTCCTGAATCAGCTGCGTGCTCGCCTTGTCCCAGGTGCTGTTGTCGAACATCTGGCGGTTGACCCAGGTCGCGAGGACGACGAGCAGGCCGAGGATCGTCGCCAGCGTGATCAGGGCCCACACGGCCGTGCGCCTGCCGCGGCTCAGCCGGGCTGCGGGTGCTTCCGAAGGCGGAGGTTGTGACATGGCGCCATCGAATCGGGCGCGGCTCGGGGCGGCATCGTCCGAATCGGACGAAAGATCTCCGCGGGCACGAGCGACATCTGTGTCAGATCAGTAGATTCCCTTATGTTGATTGCCCCCTCAACCTGAAAGGGTGAAGAGGCCCTTTCTCGAGGGCGACTCGTGGTCCCTGGGCTGAAAGGAAGTGGATGTCGATCTCCGGCCGTGCAGGCGCCAAGGCCGTCCTCGTCGAGACAGACGATCGTGCTGTCCCGTTCGAGGTGGTCGCGGCGAAGATCCGCCCGCCGCTCCGAAGGCAAGGCGTCGTTTCGCGAACAGCACTCGTCAACCGCCTCCGCGCCGGCCGCTGCTCGCGCGCAGTCTCGGTGGTCGCACCCGGCGGGTACGGCAAGACGACGCTCCTTGCGCAGTGGGCCGAACGCGACGGACGCTCCTTCGCCTGGCTCTCGCTCGACCGCCGCGACAACGACCCCGTCGTGCTCCTGCGGCATCTCACGGCGGCGATCAACGAGATCACGCCGGTCGAGCCGCGGCTCCTCGCCGCGCTCGCCGGCTCCAGCCCGTCGATCTGGACGACGGTGCTGCCCCGGGTCGCCGCGCTCGTCGCTGCTTCCGACGACTTCGTGCTCGTGCTCGACGACACGCACGAGGTCTCGCAGCAGGACTCGTCGGAGGTCCTCGCGATCCTGGCCGAGCACGTGCCCGACGGATCAGCGCTCGTTCTCTCGAGCCGCATCGAGTCGGCGCTCGTCACGAGGCTGCGTAGCGCAGGTGGGCTGCTCGAGATCGGCGCCGCCGACCTGGCGCTCACCCGGCGCGAGGCGGAGCTCCTGCTGCGCAACGCCGGCGCGCGCCTCTCGGACGATGCCTTTGCCATGCTGATCGAGCGGACAGAGGGGTGGGCGGGAGCGCTGTACCTGGCGGTCCTCGCGCTCAAGCGGTCCGGGGCGGCGAGCGGACGGCGCCCGGCGGGCGAGGGAAGCCCGACCCTGGGTGACGACCGTTATCTCGCGGACTACTTCCACTCGGAGTACCTGGCAGCGCTCTCACCCGAGCGGCTCAGGTTCCTCCGGCGGACCTCGGTGCTCGAGAGGATGTCCGGGGCGCTCTGCGATGCGGTGCTCGACGCGAGCAACTCGTTCGACGAGCTCGAAGCGCTCAACCAATCGAACCTGTTTCTCGTGCCGATCGACGAAGACGGCATCTGGTATCGCTATCACCATCTCTTCCGCGAGCTCCTGCGGCGCGAGTTGTTCGAGACCGAGCCCGAGCTCGCGAAGGAGCTCGGCGGCCGCGCCGCCGACTGGCTCGAGCAGCACGGCGACGCCGAGTCGGCACTCGAGCATGCGCTGAACGTCGGAGACATGGACCGGGCCGCGCGGATCTTTGCTGAGATCGCGCTCCCGACGTACTGCGGAGGCCGCGCCGCCAAGGTCGAGCTGTGGCTCGCTCGTTTCGATCCCGAAGCGGTCGCGTTGAACCCGACCGTCGCCGTTCAGGCGGCCCGGGTGCACGCGCTGCGCGGCGACGCCGAGGAAGCCGAGCGCTGGCTCGAGCTGGCCGAACGATCCGAGTCCGACCATCCGGAGGTTGCGGCCCAGGTCGCGGTCATGCGGGCCTCCTTCTGCCGCGACGGCGTCGGCACGATGCTGTCGGACGCCGGCTCCGCCGTCGCCTCCCTGCCCGAGACGAGCGACTGGCGGAGCCTGGCGCTGCTCGTCTACGCCGTCGCCCACACGCTGCTCGGCGACAACAAGCGTGCCAACGAGCTCTTGGGTGACGCGATCGCGCAGGCGAGGCGCGTCGGGTTCAGCGAGACGCAGGTGATCGCCACGGGAGAGCAGATGCTCATCTCGGAGGGGTCACACGACCTCGCCGGCTCCGACCAGCAGGCGGGCGAGCTGACGCGCCTGCTGGCGGGCGGCCTGCTCGATGCGTCGGCGCCGACCGCAGTGGCATTTGCCGCTGCAGCTCGTTCGCAGCTTCGCCACGGCAACTGGGACAACGCTCGCGCGATGCTCAATCACGCGCTGAAGCTCACGCCGTTCCTCAACGACGCGGTGCCCTGGCTCGCCGTGCAGACCCGCCTGGAGCTGGCGCGGACCTTCATCGCGCTCCGCGACATCAGGTTGGCCAGGGCGCTGCTCGCCGAGATCGACCGGATCTTCGACTGCCGCCCCGACCTCGGTGTGCTCGCCGAGCAGACGGAGGAGCTGCGGCGGGCGCTCGACGCGCTTCCGGCACTCGACCGCGGCAAGGGATCGAACCTCACCGCGGCCGAGATGCGACTGATGCCGTTCCTGCCGACCCATCTTTCGTTCCGCGAGATCGGCGACCGGCTCCATCTGTCCCGCAACACGATCAAGACGCAGGCGATCTCCGTCTACCGCAAGCTCGGCGTCTCGACGCGGGGCGACGCGATCGAAGAGGCGGTGCGGCTCGGGCTCGTCTCCGAGACCGGGCCGGCGCGGGAGATCGTCCGCTCGTAGCTACGTGTGGAGCGGAGTCGGCGGCGGCAGCGGCGGCTCGGCCTCCGGCGACGTGAGCTCGATGTCCGTCCGGGCAGCGCTGAGCTCGCGCATGATGTGCACCGCTGCAGAGGTCAGTGGCGCAGCGAGGACGAGACCGATCATGCCGACGAGGCAGCCTGCCGCGATCGTCACGACGAGGACCACGAGCGGGCTGAGATCGAGAGCCGATCCCATCGCGAACGGCTGCACGATGTTCTGGAGCAGCCCGTTCGCAAGAATGACGATCACGAGCATGATCAGCGCCGTCGACGTTCCCTGCGCGCCGAGGGCGATCACGACCGCGAACGCGCCGGACACGAATGCGCCGACGAAGGGGACGTACGCCCCGACGAACGTCACCACGCCGATCGTCCCCGCGAGCGGAACGTCGAGGACGAGCGCGCCGAGTGTGATCACCGCGGCGTTGAAGCCGGCGATGATGGTCACACCGCGGAAATAGCCGCGCAGTGCCCGGATGATTCCGCCCGTGATCGTCTGGCCGACGACCGTCGGCACCCCGAGGTGGTCGTCGATCCACCTGCGCATCGACGGGCCGTCCTTGAGCAGGAAGAACGTGCTCAGCGCAGCGAGCGAGAGCCCGAAGATCACGGACGTCAGGCCCTGGAGGCCGTGCAGGGTCCCTTTCACGAGGGTTGCGATCACCTTCGGCGCGTCGCTCTTGACACTGGCAGATGCGCCCGATGCTCCGGCCTCGTTCACGCCCGCGCTCTTGAGCCAGCTCTGAGCATGGGCCACTCCGGCACTCGCCTCCTTGGAGATCTCGTCGCCCTGGGAGGTGATGCCGCCGATCACGAGCACGACGATCACCCCGGCGATCGCCGCCAGCACCAGGAGGACGAGCGCGGCGCCCACCGGTCTCGGCACGCGATGACGCTGGAGGCTGCTGACAGCAGGAACGCTGACTGTCGCGATGATCGTCGCGGCAACGAGCGGTCCAACGATCGTGAACGCTGCCGCGAGCAGCCAGACGACCGACGCGACGAGCACGAGGCAGCCGACCAGGAACCACGACGTGAGCCCGAGATCGCGCAGCCACGCCGGCGCAGCGAAGGAGACCGTCGTCGAGCCCTGAGGCGCCTCTGAGTCCTGAATTACCACCATTCGAGCAAACCGTCGCAGTAGTTCACGATCATCGCCCCGATGGGATGAAGCGTCCGTGGGCAGGAGCGAGGACGATCATCGGGGATGTTCACGGGCGATCGGAATCCGATCGAATGCGTCGTCGGCTAGTTGGCGAACGCGAACCTGATCGCCGTCGCCTACGACACCCGTGAGCTGGCCGAGTCGGCGCTCGGAGTCGTTCGCGGGCTCGGCGACGAGCACGCGCTCGTCCTGCGCGATGCGGCGATCGTGATCAAGCAGGCCGACGGCGGGGTCGAGCTTCAACAGACGCACGGGCTCGCTGCGGGGGAAGGCATGGTGAGCGGCGGTGCGATCGGGCTCCTGCTCGGGCTTGCGCTCGCCGTGCCCGTCGCGGGCGCGCTGATCGGCCTGGCCGGCGGCGCGGGGCTCGCCGCGCTCGACTGGGGAATCTCCGACGAGCACATGCGCAAGCTCGGCGCGACGATCGCACGCGGGCACGCGGTGCTGTTCGCCCTCGTCGAGCAGGTCGACTGGGCCAGGCTCAACGACGGACTTGCGCAGGGCGGCGGAGAGGTCGTCGTCTCGGAGGTCGGCGAAGACGTGCTCGCACTGCTCGGGACGGCGCCGCCGGTTTCCCCCTAGAGACCCTCCTGCACGACGATCCGTCCGTCCTTGGCCGCTGCCGCGAGCGCGGCGTGGTCGCGCTCGTTCAGGTCCGCGTACGCCGTGGCAAAATCTGCGACGGCGCGATCGAAGACGTCGGACTTGCCGAGATACGAAGACATGGCGATCCGGTCCCCCGACCGTGCATGCGCGCGTGCGAGCGTCCAGCCGCACGCCTGCGCGTACAGCGCGAGGCCGAGGGGCTTGATGAGGTCGAGATCGACGGACGCCTTCCAGTCCCAGAGCTGGCGAATGTAGAAATCGCGCGACGCTCCGTCGAGGCCGTGCTCGATGTGGATCCAACCGAGGAAGATGTCGCTCGAGGCCTGCATGAGCCGCTGTCCCTCCACGATGCGCTGGCCGTGGTTCGCGAAGCCGCTCTTGCCGAGCAGAGGCTCGAGCACCGACGCGCTTGCCTCCTTGATCTGGAGGAACAGCGGGTCGTTGTCGTCGCGGCCGAGCAGCAGCAGGATCCAGCAGCGTGTGCCGACGCTGCCGACGCCGACGACCTTGTGGGCCAGATCGACGTAGCGGTAGCCCTCGAGCAGGTGCCTGCGGTCGCCCTGCAGCGTGTGACGGTAGGTGCGCACGAGCCCTTGCAGCTCTGCTGTGATGGCCGCGTGGTCGAGGCCGTGCTCGAAGTCGCGCAACGGCACGATAAGGGGTGGGTCGGAGACGATGCGGCGCTTCCCGTCGACCACTTCGGTGAGCCGTGAGAAGGCCTTCATGCTGTCCTTCGTACGCGCCTTGGCCTCGGCGCGCGACATCGCCTTCGCCTGTTTGAGGCCGCCCCGCGCCCGGAGCTGTGCTTCGATGACCGACGAGTCGAGCCGGGAGTACCAGACCTCGAGGTTGCTCATCGAGGCGAAGCCGCGCATCGCCTCCCGGTAGGCACGCGCGACTGCGAGCACGGCGGTCCGACGTTCCACGTCGCCGAAGCCGCGGTCCCGCCCGGCGACCTCGAAGCTCGTCATGAGACGCTTGAGATCCCATTCGAACGGGCCGGCGAGCGTCTCGTCGAAGTCGTTCAGGTCGAAGACGAACGAGCGCTCGGGTGAGGCGAAGCCGCCGAAGTTCGCGAGGTGCGCGTCGCCGCAGAGCTGCACGTTGAGTCCTGAGCGGGGGGCCGCAGCGAGGTCGTTCGCCATGACGTTCGCCGCACCGCGGTAGAACGTGAACGGCGAGACGAGCATGCGCCCGTACCGGATCGGCAGGAGCTCCTGCACACGCGCGGATGCTTGTTCCTCGAGAAGTGCGACGGCGTCGCGGCTCGCAGGCGGCTCGAGTGTCGAGTGGCTCGTCCGCGGCGCGTTCTCCCGCGCCCCGCGTCCCACCGCTGTCCGCTGCTCGACGGTCAGGTGGACCACCGCAGGCGCCGACTCGGTCTCCGTGGTCATCGCTCCCTCCTCGCGTTTGGCGAGTGCGAACGTAGCCGGAGCCTCGCCCGGCCCGGTCATCCCAACGGGGTGAACCGGGCGCCGGGCCTCACGAAGCCACGGTGGTCTCCGCGCCGGGCTGCAGCAGCCGAACCTCGACTCCCGGAGCCCGTTCGTGCACGAGCCGCCGAAATGCCTCCGGCGGCTCGCGGAGGAACGCCGCTCCCGACATCCCGAGCGGATGGAGCGAGCCCCAGTGGATCGGGATCACGATCCTGGGCTTGAGCATGCGCACCGCCTCCGCCGCCCGCTCCGGGTCGAGGTGGCCCTCGCCGAGGCTCGGCCCCCAGCCCCAGATCGGCAGGAACGCGACGTCGAGCGGATCCGCGAGCCCCTCGAGCTCGGGGAAGAGATCGGTGTCGCCCGCAAAGTAGACGGCGCTGCTGCCCCGAACGAGGAATCCGACCGCGGAGCCGGGCCGGCCGTGCCGGGCGGGC
Organism: uncultured Thermoleophilia bacterium; assembly: GCA_963722065.1. GTDB lineage: Bacteria > Actinomycetota > Thermoleophilia > Gaiellales > Gaiellaceae > PALSA-600. The sequence continues at coordinate 15,765 of CAVRMI010000034.1, forward strand.
GTCGCCCGCACCGAGAGCCCGCCGATCGTGCGCTCGTCTCCCGGCGCGAGCGAATCGACCGCTCCCCGGAACCCGCGGCGGCGGAGCGACCGGACGGCCCCGTTCGCCGCGAGCACCGGCACGCCCTTGCCGAGCCGGCGGAGCGAGCGGATGTCGAGGTGGTCGCGGTGCGCGTGGGACAGGAGCACCGCGTCGACGGGCCCGAGCTCCTTCCGCCCGGGTGGCGGCTGCACGGTTCGCAGGTGCGCGATGCGCCTGCGCAGGATCGGATCGGTGAGGAGGCGCGTTCCGTCGAGCTCGAGCAGCACCGTCGCGTGGCCGACCCATCTGATCCGCATCGAACCGGACGCTCAGGCGCCCTCCTGGGCCTCCTCGGCTGCCTTCGCTGCCTTCTTCGCCTCGTGCGCGGCTTTCCGTTTGGCCTGCTCCTCCTTCGCCTGGCCGTAGGACTTCTCCACGAGGAGCTTCCCGCCGGACCAGCCGAACGCCCAGATCATCATGATGATCGCGAGCGTCAGGTTCCAGGCCGTCGTGACGAGCTGCTGCGCGACCGAGTAGGCGGTTGCATTGGTGGCGCTCGTCACGCCCTTGAGGGAAGCCACGTTGAAGGCCTGAGTGACGCCCGCGCCGCCCGGCGTGACCGACGTCACGTTGGCGATCGAGTTGCCGGCCATGATCCGCATGATCGTGTCGAGGGTGACCGGGATCGCGTACGCCGAGAGGAAGACGGCGATCACGGCGATGCTCGCGATCCACGAGACCGCCTCGGGCGTCACGACGCGCAGGAAGTACGAGCGGGGATGCGAGAGGATCTGGCCGCCCTCCTTCGCCTGGTCCCACCACTTGAGGACGCGGGGCCAGAACATGCGGACGAGCAGCGTGATCAGGATGCCGCCGGCGATGACGAGCACTGCCACCGCCCACGGGTGATCCTTGATGAAGCCGAACTGGAGGTCGAACGAGCCGCCGACGGTGAGGAAGAGGTAGAGGTACGGCACCGCGCCGATCAGGACGAAGAAGATCTTCTGCACGCCGTAGACGGCGAGGATGCCCGCAAAGGTCGCTCCGGGGATGATCAGCGTCAGCATGATCAGCATCACGGCGGTGCCGAGGTTCGCCGGCAGGATCGAGTTGAGCCCGACGGAGATCGCGTACGCGGCGAAGATCTGCAGCCAGCGCACGCGGTCGGCGTACGCATAGCGGAGGATCGAGTAGTAGGCGAACGCCGCGGCAGCCGTCTGCACCGTCTTGAGGACGATCGCCGCCAGCAGGTCGGCGACCGAGATCTCCGTGATCGTGTCCCACAGCTCCTTGAACCAGCCCCGGATGTCCCAGCCGAGGAGGTTCGCGGCCGCCGCGATCACGGCGATCACGAGCACGATCACGAGCCACCGCAGCCAGTGGAAGCGCTTCGCCTCGGTCGGTGCGATCGTGGCGGTCGCGCTGGTCATGCGGGCACCTCGCTCGCGCTCCGGACGGCCCCGGTCGGGTCACCCGAATGCTGCTCGTTCAGGAGTCGGCGCCAGCTCACGAGCACATCATGGACGCTCGCGGCGCCGACGATCGGCTCATCCGTCAACGGGAGCCGTTCCGGGAAGAGCAGGAAGGGCCGGGTCTGGGGCCCGCCGATACCGCCGTGGAAGGAGATCAGCTCCTCGAACGCACAGCCGGTCTCGAGGTCGGGATCGTAGAAGCTGCCGACCATGATGTCGGCGACCTGGGCGAACCCGTCGGTCCGGAGCAGGTGCTGCGGAGCGTTCGGCGAGAACGGTGAGAGCGGGTCGACGCCCTCGACCCGCGCCTCGGTGAGGTAATGCGTGCCTTCGGCGCCGAGCGCGACCGCGCCGTGCTGCTCGGAATGGACGAGCAGCCACCCGATGTGAGGATGCTTGCGCAGCGCCGGGAGGAGTTGAGGATGCAGCGCGTCGATCTCCTCCCGGGTCAGGCGCCGGCGCTTCTCCATCAGGTAGACGAGGCCGAGGTTGCCGGACCCGAGCACGATCACGTCCTTGTCGGAGACGTCGTTCTTCGGGCGTTTCTTCTCCTTCTGCCCGCTCGCCTCGGAGAGCGCGTGCCCGACCATCGCATTCTGCTCGTCGCCTCCCTCGATGTGCGTGACGCTGCCGTGCTCGAGATTGCGCTCGACGAGCTCCTGGAGGCCGTAGCCGTTCCGCTGCTTGAACGTCGCGCCCTGGGTCTGTCCGTGGTCGGAGAGAACAACGATCTCGTACGGCCGCGCTGCGTAGCGGCGCGCTCGTTCGATTCGGCTGAACTGTTCGTCGAGCTTGCGGAGCGCCTCCATCGTGTCGGCGCGCTCGAGGCCGGAGTGATGAGCGACCTCGTCGTAGCTCGAGAACGTGGCGTACACCGCGGGCCGTCCCTTCATCATGTCGGTCAGCACCCCGTAGACGATCAGATCGCGCACGACCACGCACATCGTCGCGCGGAGCAGCGGGTAGATCCCACCGCGGTGGCCCCGGGGCTGAACGTCGCGGCGATCGGCCCTGAGGGCTGCCGTCACCTCGAGGACCACCTCCCAGGCGAACAGCACGAGTGCGCGCATCACATTGAAGCCGTTGGCGAGGAACGCGCGATAGCCGGGGTTCGCTCGCTTCTCGGCGTCGAGGCGGCTGACCGTGAGGATCACGTGGTCCGCTTCTCCGGACAGGAGGTTGCCCCGGCTCGCTCCACCGTCGACGAGCAGTCCCCGTCCTGACGCGAGCCGCCGCTCGATCTCCGCGCAGTCCTCGGGGCCGGAGCACGCGCGCAGGACCGCCGTCTCCTTCTCGACCCAGCGGAACGCAGGCACGTTCTCGTTCGATCCGAGCAGGATCCCGGCCTGGGAGGCGCCCGTCTGCGACGAGAGGTCCGTCTCCCATTCGGCGAGGCGATAGCCGCCCTCGACCAGCCAGCGCGCCATCGTCGGCGCACTGCCGTCCCGCATCGCGCGCCGAAGCACCGGCAGAGCGAGGCCGTCGATCTCCAGGAACACGATCCCCGGTGCGTCGGTCACGGTCTGGTCGCCCGAGTGGCGGGCGATTCGCTGGACCACCCGGAAGGCGTACGTGTCGTCGTCGTTCGTGCCGAACAGCGCGTCGAGCACCACGCCGATCGCCGAAGCGATCAGTGCCACCCCGAGCGCCGCCCAGAACGAGTCGACCGCGAAACCCCCTTCCGTCACGGCATCCGCGGCCAGCAGCATCAGTGCGTCGAGCACGAGCACGAGCACGAAGCCGACGAGCAGCATCAGCGGCAGCCGCAGGGCCGCGACGAGCGGTGGCAGGAGGGCGTTCAACACCGCGATCACCGCGGCGGCGCCGAGGGCGTTCCAGAAGTCCGTCACGTGCGCGCCGGGGACGAGCTCGGCGGCGAGCAGCAGCGCGAAGGTCACCATCACCCATCCCAGGACCACCTTGCCGAGGCCGAGTTGAGGACGTGCAGGGCTCCAGGTCGGGGTGACGCCGAAGCTGGGCTCTGGGATCGTCGGCTCCTGTCCCGCCATGCCGCTCATCGAACCGGCCCGGGGCGTCGAGGCCATCGTCCCCATCGGATGAATGTCAGGCGGCCGAGGGCGCCGGCGCCGGGCTGCGCGGCTTCGCCGGAGCGAGCCTCGCCGAGGCGACGTAGGCGACGACGACGGCGACGATCACGATGGGCATCAGGTCGACTGCGTCGGCTTCGAGGATCACGCTCGCCAGGAGCACGGAGGTCAGCGGCAGGCCGAGCATCGCGACGCTCATCGCCCCGATCCCCATCCCGACCCCCGCGATCATGGGCAGGCCGGGGGCGTGGGAGAGGGCGATGCCCCCGGCGGCGCCGAGGAACAGGGCCGGGAAGACCGGGCCGCCGCGGAAGCAGCTCAGGGAGAGCCCGTACGCGAGCCCCTTGCACGCGAGGAGCAGCACGAGTGCCCACACGGACCACCCGGCCGCGCTGTCGATCAGCTGAGGGAGCTGGGCCTGGCCCGAGAAGAGGACCTCGGACGAGCTTCTCCCCGTCGCCGCGGCAAAGATCATCGCGAGGCCGCCAACGCCCAGCCCGACGACCGGGGTCAGGGAGACCGCGTGCCGCTCGACGGTGGGCTGGAGGAACAGGCCGAGGCGCCGGATGGCGGCGCCGGCCACGGCGGCGGCGAGGCCGATCCCGACCGCCCACAGGAACTCGGGGCCGTCCGGGCTCCCGAACGTCGGAATGCTCGGGACAGCCAGCGTGAAGGTCCCGAAGCCGGTCCACGCTCCGAGCCCCACGAAGATCAACGAGCCGATCCCGGCAGCGAGCAGGCCGGGGACGAGGACGACGCCCAGCATCGGGCCGCCGAGCCCGGCGGCCTCCATCAGCAGGAACGCCCCGACGAGCGGCGAGCCGAGGAGCGTGCTGATCGCAGCGAAGCTGCCCGCAGCCCCGATCACGGCGACCGCGTTCGCAGGCGCGTCCTTGTTGAGGAAATTGATCGCGAGGACGCCCAGCCCGCTCCCGATTGCGATCAGCGGCGCCTCCGGACCGAGGACGACCCCGAAGCAGAGGGTCGCCAGAGACGCGAGCACGATCCCGGGCAGTTCGATCGGCGGCACGGGGCCGCCGGTCTTGAAGCCCTCCGCCGGCCGGTGCCCGGCGGTGCCGGGCAGATGAAGAATCGTCAGGGCGACCAGCACCCCGGCGAGCGCGAGCCAGGGAAGCGGCCACCACAGGGGCTCGTGGGCGAGCCCGAGGTCCTGCGGCAGCGTCGCGTAGATATACGTCTGCGCCTCGGAGACCCCCTTGAGGAAGAAGTACGCGACGACGGCGATCCCGGCGCCCACCACGCCGCAGAACACGAGCAGGACCAGGTAGCTCCGGCTGCGGAGGAGCTCGACCGGGTCGGTCGACGCGGCGGGCTGCGATTGACTGGTGTCTGAACTGCTCATCCGGCGGTCCACCCCTCAGTCCGCGCACCGTCGCAACGAATCCGACCCGGCGACTCACCCGATTGGGATGACGGGGACGGAGAACCGGCGACGGTGTGAAGGAAGTGTGATTGACCCGGATGGGCTAGAACGGCGGTCGCCCCGCCGGGCAACACTGGACGCATGCTCATTCAGCTCGATCCCAGTGTCGTGAGGAAGGCGCAACGCGGCGATGAAAAAGCGTTCTCGGTCATCGTCCGCACCTACCACGTTCCGATCTTCAACTACGTCCTCAGGTCGGTGGGAGACCGCGAGCTCGCCGAAGACCTGACGCAGGAGGTCTTCCTCCGCGTCTGGAAGGCACTGCCGCGCTACGCCTTCCGCGCGAAGCTCACGACCTGGATCTTCCAGGTGGCGAAGAACGTCGTCCTGGACGACATCCGTTCCCGCAAGAATCGCCTGCAGCCGGTCGAGCTCGTGCCGGAGCTGTCCCCGGCGGTCCCCGAGCCGCCGGTCGAGCAGGCCGAGACGATCCGCGCGCTCTGGGTCGCGATCGAGGAGCTGAACGTCGACCTGAAGACCGCCCTGCTCCTCCGGGATGTCGTGGGGATGTCGTACAACGAGATCGCGGCCGCGCTCGACGTCCCCCTGGCGACCGTCAAATGGCGGATCTACAGCGCCCGCAACGACGTGCAGGTCGCCCTGGCCGCCGCCGGGATCACGCTCGCCCCGGCCGACGACTCGGTCGCCGAGACCGCCTGACGACCTCGCCGGCTCAGGTGCGCTTCGAAAGCTCTGCCTGCACCGCGCGGTCGACGTTCCCGTGGATGCTGTCCGTCCCGAGAGCTGCCGTCAGCCCGTCGGCGTCGAGAACCGAGCGAACCTGTGGCTTGACTCGGGTCAGGCGAAGCGTCACGCCCTCCGTCCGGGCGACCTCGGCGAGCTCGGCGAGCTTCGCCGCTCCCTGAGAGTCGACGAAGTCGACGCCCTCGAGGTCGAGGATGACTGCCTGGAGCGGTGGCACGCTCTCGCGGATGACCGCGCGGACTCGATCGTCGAGCGCCTCGGCGGTCGCGAAGAACAGGCCGCTGTCGAGACGCAGCACGGCGATTCCGGGGAACGTCTCGTCGCCGGGATGCTCGTCGAGCTCGCGGAATGCCTGTGTGCCCGGCTCACGGCCCAGTAGCGGCATGCGCGGCGAGGTCGTGACGTAGATCAACCAGATGAGCGAGAGCGCGATGCCGATCGTGACGCCCGCGAGGACCCCGGCGGAGAGCACACCGAGGACGGCGGCGACGGCGATCCAGAAGTCGACCCCCGCGACCCTGTGCAGGCGCCGGAGCTCGCCGATGTCGATCATCCCGAACACGACTGCGTCGATGATCACGGCCGCGAGAACGGCCTTCGGGAGAGCGGAGAAGAGCGGTGCCAGGATGATCAGCGTGAGCAGTACGAGACCACCGGTGATCAGCGAGGCAACCGGCGTCCTGGCCCCCGCCGACTCGTTCAGCGAGCTCGCGGACAGACTCGTCGAGACGGGCATGCCCTGGAAGATCCCGGCCCCGGCGTTCGCCATCCCCTGAGCGACCGACTCCTGGTCGACGTCGATGCGGTACCGGTGACGCATCGCGAACGCCCGCGCGTCGCCGGCCGTCTGCGAGAAGCCGATCAGCAACAGGGCGGCCGATGCGATGCCGATCGTCGACAGGTTGTCCCTCACGATGTCCCAGTCCGGCAGCGCCGGGCGAGGGAGGCCCCGGGGCACGTGGCCGACGAGCGCCACACCGTGTGCGCCGAGATCGAAGAGCCCCGACGCGATCAGGCCCCCGACCACCAGCACGAGCGCCCCGGGGATCGCAGGGGCAAAGAAGCGAAGGCCGAGAATCACGCCCAGTGAGACGAGCCCCACCACGAGGGTCGTCCAGTGGATCTGGCCGAGTCCCTGGAGCCAGGTCCAGAGCTCCCGCCAGGCGCTGTCACCGCTCGAGGATGTCCCTGTCAGCTTCGACAGCTCGCCGATCGTCACGTCGATCGCGGCGCCCGCCAGGAAGCCGGTGATCACCGCCTTCGAGAGAAAGCGGGCGATCCAGCCGAGCCGGAACAGCGCCAGCAGCAGAAAGAGAACGCCGGTGACGATGGTGATCGCCGCAACGAGCTGGGCGGCATCCGCACCTCCGAGCCGGGTTGCGAGGACGGCTCCGCCCGCCACCGCGGCAAGCGAGGAGCTCGGCCCGGTCGAGATCTGACGAGAGGTGCAGAAGAGCGCGTAGATGATCGCGCCCGCCGCCGCCGCGTACAGGCCGTTCTCCAGGGGCACGCCCGCGATGCCCGCGTAGCCCAGGTTCTTCGGCACGATCAGAGCGGTGACGGCAATGCCGGCCATCAGGTCCCCCCGCAGCCAGCTGCGGTCGTACCGGGGGAGCCACTCCGTGATCGGCAGCACCCGGCGGAGCCTCTGGGCCGGCCGGTCGCTCACGTTCCTGAGCTCCGAGCCGGCGAGGGCGCGGTCGTCTGTGCGTGGAATGCGCCGACGGCAGCGTCGATCGTCGGGAAGAAGTGGCCCGGGTCGATCGTGCGGGTCAGGTCGTAGCGCTCGATCTTCTCTCGGACCGGATCCTTCAGCTCCGCGAACACGAGTGAGACGCCGTGCGCGTTGAGCTCATGGTCGAGCTCCTCGAGCATGTCGGCGGCCGTGGTGTCGACGTCCGTGATCGGTTCGGCGGCCACGACGATCCAGCCCGGTTTCGGATCGGCGGAGGCGAGCTTGCGGATCTGATCGCGGAACGTCCTCGCGTTCGCAAAGAAGAGCGGGGCGTCGAAGCGGAACAGCACGAGGCCGGGAAGCTCGGCAGCGCCCGGGTGACCGGCCAGATCGTGGTAGCCGGGGAGGCCGTCGACGCGGCCGAGCACTGCCTGGTGAGGCCACCAGGCGTGCCGGAACACGCCGATGATCGACAGCGCGACGGCGACGGCGATGCCGGCCAGAACGCCGAGCAGGACCACGCCGAGGAAGGCTGCGATCGCGACGAGGAAGTCCTCGCGGCGCTGGTGCCACAGCCGGACCGTCCCGGGTATGTCGGCGAGTGAGAGCGAGGCGACGATCACGACCGCTGCGAGCGTGGGCTGAGGCAGGTTCTTCAGCAGCCCGGGCACGAGCACGAGCATCAGCACGATCGCGAGCGCTCCGACCAGCCCGGTCACCTGGGTCTTCGCGCCGGATTGTTCGGCGACGGCCGTTCGGGAGCCGCTGGTGCTGACGGGAAAGCCCTGGAAGAAGCCGGCGGCGATGTTGGCGGCCCCGATTCCGATCATCTCCTGGCTGCCGTCGAACTCCTGTCCGGTCCGCGTCGCGAACGCGGACGCCGTTGCGATCGTGTCGGCCAGCGTGACGATCACGATGCCGAGCGCCCCGCCGATCAGCAGCGACAGGTCGGAGAGATGGACGCTGGGGATGGTCAGGGGCGGAAACCCCTGCGGCAGCGTGCCGACGAGCTTCACTCCGTGCTCGTCGAGCTGGAACACCCGAGCGGCGACGATCGACAGGACGACTGCCACGAGAACGCCCGGGATCTTCGGGAGGACTCGCTGGAGCACGAGGATGAGAGCGATGCCGACGACGCCGATCGCGAGGGCTGCGGTCACCGTCTCGCCGTTCCTGACCCCGTTCACGAAGCCTCTCGTCTCGGCGACGAAGCCGTCCGCATCGATCGAGAACCCGAACAGCTTCGGCAGCTGGCCCACGAGAATCGTGAGGGCGAGGCCGTTCATGTAGCCGATCATCGTCGGCTTCGACAGCAGATCCGCGACGAATCCGAGCTTGAGGATCCCGCCGAGCACCGTGATCGCACCGACGAGCAGCGCGAGCATCGAGGCGAGCGCGACGGCTCGCGCCGGATCGCCGTTCGCCCCGACGAGCGGCAGGATCGTCGCGGCGATCATCGGCCCGAGGGACGAGTCGGGACCGAGCACGAGGATGCGAGACGGCCCGAAGACGGCATACCCCGTCAGGCAGAGGATCGACGTGTACAGGCCGGTGATCGGCGGCAGGCCGGCAAGCTCGGCATACGCCATCCCCTGGGGAACGAGCAGCGCGACCAGGACGAGCCCGGCGACGAGATCCTTCCTCAGCCAAGCAGACCGGTAGTCGGAAACAAGGCGTGCTCCTGGGAGTGCCGACAACATCTGCCTGCCGACGGTGCCACTCCGGGGAAGCCCCGGCGTCGTCCACTTCAGATGAACGCCGAAACGGCCTCTCTTACGGCCGGGTGTCCGCAGCGGGGCCCGCTCAGCCCAGCGCCATGCCTTCGCCGGAGCCGGCGGCGATCGGGTCGGGAAGACGTCTCATCCGGAACGAGTTCAGCAGGCCGAGCAGGCTGGCGAGCAGCGGGACGAGCAGTGCCACCTGCAGCGACCGGTCCCGGGCCTCCTTGTTGATCCTGAGCACCTCGGCCTGGACGTCCTGAGGCTCGCCGGCGAGCAGCGGCTCGAGCTGAGAGTTGCTCATGACCTCGGCGTCGTGCTCCAGCGTGCTCGAGATCTGCTGCTGCTGTGCAGGCGGGATCACCGCGCTGTCGTCGACGAGGTTGGTGAAATCGAACGCGAGAAACGCCAGCATGATGCCGCCGGCCATGGCGAGCCCGAACGAGAGCCCGAACGACCCGGCGGCGGAGTTGACGCCGGCGGCCTCGCTCACCCGTTGATCCTCGATCGGGGACAGCGTGTAGTTGTTCAGCTGGGATACGAGCAGCCCAAGCCCTGATCCAACGATCAACAACGGGATGACGAGCGCCCACCCCGAGTGCGTGCGCGGCACGATCGGGATGATCAGCGCCATCCCGATCGTGCTCAGCGCGAATCCGACCAGAACGATGTTGCTCGGGCGGCGAGTGCCCGCCTTCCGCCCGGCGAGCAGTGCGACACCGAACATGCTGAGCGACAGCGGAGCCAGCGACAGGCCCGCTTGCATCGCGTTGTACTCGAGCGTCATCTGCAAGAAGATCGGGAGCGCGATCATCGCGCCGCCGAGGGTGATCTGCTGCAGCATCTGCTGGGAGATCCCGATCGTGAAGTGCGGGAAGCGGAACAGACCGGGGTCGAGCAGCGTCACCTTTCCTTCACGCTTGCGCCGCACGAGCCAGTAGGCGAGGAGCGCGAGCGCGGCCGCGCCGATCGCCATCAGGAGGCCGACGTACCCGCCGCCTTCCTGCCAGACCAGGATCCCGAGAACGAGGCCGCCCATGCCGAACACGGAGAGGACCGCTCCGACGACGTCGACCTGCCGGGGCCCCGTGTACGGCACGTCGTGAACGAGCTTGATCTGGGACAGCACGACCGCGATCACGACGACCTCGAGCAGAAAGCCGACACGCCACGACAGATACGTGGTGACGAACCCGCCGAGCAGCGGACCCACCGCGGCGGCGATCGCAGCCGCCGCCCCGACCAGCGCGTATGCCTGCTTGCGGGCGGCGCCCTCGAAGTTCCCGTGGATCAGGGACTGCATCGCGGGCAGCAGCAGCGACGCCCCGAGCCCGCCGACGATCGCCCAGAAGACGATGATCGCGGTCAGGTTCTGCGCGAGCGTCATGGCCAGCGCGCCGACCGCGTACGCCAGCAGGCCGATCACGTAGGCGCGCTTGCGTCCGATCAGGTCGCCGACCTTGCTGCTGATCAGGATGAAGGCGGCGGAAACGAGCGCCTCGAGCGCGATCGCGGACTGGACGCCGCTCACCGTCGTGTGGAGGTCCGCGACCACAGCCGAGATCGACACGTTCATCAGCGATGTGTCCACGACGAGCACGAACATCGCCATCGCCAGGAGCACGGCGAGCTTGGGGTTCCCGGCGCTGTCCTCCGTGGCGACGCCTCCGACGACCGTCTCGCTCATGTGCGCATGACACTCACCAGGCCGCGACCTTATCCCACCGGGGTTCGGCCATCATCCAGTCGGGATGATTCGCGGCCTGTCGCGGGCCCGCAGAATCGGCCCGGTGACGTCCGATCTCCATTCGCTCGGTGGGGATGTCGAAGGCGCGCTCGAGTCGATCAGCGTTCCGAGCTACGTCGTCGACCCGCAGGGGATCATCCGCTGGCTCAACCCGGCCGCCCGCAGGCTGGTCGGGGACGTGCGCGGGCGCCAGTTCACCTCGGTCGTCGCGCCCGAGGAGGCGCGCCGTTCGCGGGAGACCTTCGCCCGGCACATCGCCGGGCCGCTGCAGCCGCACGACACCCAGGTCGTGGTGATCGGCGCCGACGGGGAGCGGATCGGCGTCGAGCTGAGCACGGTGCCGCTCGTCGAGGGGCACCGGGTGGTCGGTGTCTTCGGGCAGGTCGCCGACATCGACGAAACGCCGCCGCGGCCCGCTCATCCCCACCTGACGCCGCGCCAGGCCGAGGTCCTTCGCCTGCTCGAGCACGGCAAGCGGACCCACGACATCGCCCGTGAGCTGAACCTGAGCGTCGAGACGGTCCGCAACCACATTCGCCACATCCTCCGCGCGCTCGGCGTGCATTCCCGGCTCGAGGCAGTCGCCCTCGCGCACCGGGAGCACCTCCTGTCGAGCTGACCTCAGCCCGCGGTCGGCGGCGGAGGCCCGACGGGCTGCGAGCTGATGTTGCCCCGGCCGTCGACCGCCAGGACGACGTGCTCGTCGCCTCGCCGCAGGACCGCCGTGCTGTCCGTCTGGTTCACCGGGGCCCAGCCCTGGGCGACCCACGCGGCGACGGCCTGGGCGAGCACGCGTCGGCGCGCCTCCGGGGGCAGGTCCTTGTGCCGGCTCGCGAGCCAGCCGATCAGCGCGATCAGCGCGACGATCGCGGCGCCGATCGCGACGAGCGCCCAGGTCTTGGTGCCGCTCGAGGTGTCCGTCGCCGAGGCGGGCGGATTGACCACTACCGTGCCGGGCCTGCTCGTGATGGTGGTTTGGGTCTGCGTCACGGTCAGCTGGACGGTGGTCTGCGGCGCGGTCGTCACCGGGGCGGTCGTCTCCTCGGCCGTTGTCGTTGGCAGGCTCGCCGTGGCGTCGGTGCTGGTGCCGGCCGCGTTGACGGCGGCGCCGCCGAACGCCGCGATCAGGCCTGCGCAGAAGAGCGCCGCGAGCGCCGCCCAGAGTGAGAGCCTCGCTCTCGTCATACTGTCGCCTGGCCCGCGCCGGCACGGCGGGGCTGCCGCAGTCCGCGGACGGAGACGGGTGCGAGGGAACGGCCGAACGTGTCGATGAAGAGCGAGCAAGGCCCGCCCTCGAGCGGCAGTGCGCCGTTCAGCACCTCGACCCGGTAGGTCAGGTCGTCGCCGGCGAGCCGAGGCTCGTGCAGGACGAGGACGACGTCGGTCTGCGCCTCGGCGGGGTCCTCGAGGAACGAGAGGACCGCGTGCGGGGGCTCGGCGGCGAAGTTCGTCGTCTCGTCGTCCCACAGCTCGAGGAACCGCCGGGACGGCAGGTGCCCGGCCTCCCGGCGCGGCCGGTCGGCGAAGAAGACGGTTGCGTCGGCGAGCCCGCGCAGTGTGATCTCGCCGTCGTCGGAGCCGAACCCCGAGCTGCTCTGGACGAAGAGCGCATCGACGCGTCCCGCCTCCTTGCGCGCGTTGGTCGTCATTCCACTCCCGCCGCGAGCGCGTGCTGCTCCGCGGCACCGTGGCAGTGCTTCCACTTGCGGCCGCTGCCGCACGTGCACGGATCGTTCCGGCCGCGGTGCGCGTCCTCGGCCGCGTAGAGCTGGACGATCTCCGACGGCGCGCGGTTCTCGCTCAGCAGGTCGCCCATGATCCGCATCGGCCGGTCGACGTGATGGAAGAAGTCCTTGAAGCCCGCGCAGAGGAAGTTCAGCCCGGGATCGCCCGACGGTGTCTCGATGAAGCGGTCCTTCGGGCAGCCGCCGTGGCAGGCGAAGCGAACGTCGCACTCGAGGCAGTACTGCGGCAGCCGGTCGCGCTTGTCGAGCCCGAACCGAACCTGCTGCTGCGACGAGACGAGCTCGAGCATGTGCTCTTCCTTGATGTTCCCGAGCCGGAACCGCGGCTCGACGAAATGATCGCAGGAGTAGAGGTCTCCGGTGTGCTCGAGCGCGAGCGCCGTTCCACACGTTTCGGAATGCACACAGAGGCCGGGCGGCTCCCCGACCCAGTTCGCGAGGGCGACGTCGAACATCTGCACGTAGACCTCGCCGACGTCATGCCGGACCCATTCCTCGAACACGTCGATGAGGAAGCGGCCGTACTGCTTCGCCGACACGGTTCGATTGGTGACGTACGACCCTTCCTGCACATAGAGCGGCCGGTCGCGCCAGGATGTTCTCGGCGCTCCGTCCTGCGTCTCCTTGGTGGCGCGCTCGATGATCGGGATGAACTGGATGAACCTCGCGCCGCAGTCGTCCCGCAGGAAGCGGTAGATCTCCCCGCCGTGATCCCCGTTCAGCGCGTGGACGGTTGTCAGGACGTTCCAGTCGACTCCGGCCGCGCGCAGGTGCCCGAGGCCGCGCATGACCTCGTCGAAGGAGCCCTTGCCTCCCTTGTTCACGCGGTAGCCGTCGTGGATCTCGCGCGGCCCGTCGATCGAGATCCCCACGAGCACGTCGTTCGCCTTGAAGAACTCGCACCACTCCTCGTCGAGCAGCGTGCCGTTCGTCTGGATCGTGATGACGGCGCGCTGACCGCGGGCCAGGTGCTTCTCCGTCAGCTCGACCGAGCGGCGGAAGAAGTCGAGGCCCATCAGCGTCGGCTCGCCGCCCTGCCACGCGATCATCACCTCGGGGGCCCCGGCATGGGCTTCGATCAACTGCTGAAGGTAGGTCTCGAGCAGCTCGTCGGCCATGCGGAACCGCGAGCCCGGATACAGCATCTCCTTCGAGAGGAAGAAGCAGTATGAGCAGTCGAGGTTGCAGACGGCCCCGGTCGGCTTGGCCAGAAGATGGAACGCTGATGGGGCCACTGCGGCCATCGTAGAGGCGAATGGTCGCCCGCCTCGCCGCGCCTGGCATCATCCCAACCGGATGACCGACGAGCCGACCGACGCGCTCCGGCGCACGCGCCTGGCCAACGAGCGCACCTACCTCGCGTGGTGGCGGAGCGCGCTGACCGCACTCGCGGTCGGCATCGGGATCGGGCGCATCGCTCCGGGCCTGACCGGGGGCGCCGCCTGGCCCTATCACGCCCTCGGCACGGCCTTCTGCCTGCTCGGGGTCGCTTTCGCGTGCTGTGCCTTCGCACGCCACCGCAACGTCGAGCGGGCTCTGGCAACGGGGGGCTATGCGCCGATGGACGATCGCGTCGCCGTGGCGCTCGCCTGCGCGACGGTCGTCCTCGGGATCGCCACGGTCGCGCTCGTCGTCGCCGGCTGATCCTCGGCAAACCGGGGGCGGGCGGCCGTTCGCGCGGCCGCCCGCCCGTGTCTCGTCAGCCGGTGACCGGCGGTGCGTAGCGCTCGTGCAGCTCCGCGCCGACCGCGACCAGGTCTGCCGGGTGGATCCATTCATCCGCGAGCGCGACCCCGCCGGCGGCGATGATCGCATCGCGGAGCGGGATCGCCCAGCGGTGCTCGAGCAGCGCCACCGCGGCCCAGCCGTCGTCGGGGATGGCGTCGGCGAGGTACCAGACCTCGTCCTCCGAGAACACGTGCCCGTCCTCTGCCTCCGCTGCGCCGGCTGCGGCACCCGGGAGAGCGCCTTCCTCGCCGGCCATGCCGATCCCGATCAGGGCGCCGACCAGCGCCCCGAACTCCTCGGCCTCCTCGGTCGACAGCTCGGTCGCCTGGACCGCCTCGATCTCGCCGTGGCGCTTGGCCACGAAGAGGAGGTCGACGAGGCGGACGAGGCCCTCGTCGGACAGCCGCTGGAGCTCCGGCAGGACCTTGCCCGTGAACGTGGTCTGTTCGGAGCTGATCACGAGCATCTGGATCGGCCCGAACGGAAGTGCGGCCTCGCTGCTCATGTCGCCTCCAGCAGTTTCTTCTTCTGCGCGTCGAACTCTTCCTGGGTGAGGACACCCTCGTCCTTGAGCTTCCCGAGCTTCTCGAGCTGGGAGACGAGGTCGTCGGAGATGCCGCCCGACGGGGCGGGCGCAGCCGGAGCCGGCTGCTGGTACTGCTGCTGCTGGAGCTGGTCGATCTCGGCGTTCTGCTGCTCCTCCTGGGCCTGCCCGCGGGCCGCATGCTTGCCGATCATGTACGCCCCGCCGCCGACCATGGCGGCCCGGGCGAGTGGTCTTCTCCGTCTGAACATTCGCGTTCCTTCCTTTCTCGCTAGGCCGTTGCCGGCTCGGAGGCCGGAGCGCCGTGGAGCTCGTTCTGCAGCGCATCCTCGGCTTCTTTCGACAGCGACGACTTGAGGACGGTGCCCCCGAACTTGCTGAGCGCATCGACTGCCTTGTCCGGCGTCACCTTCTCGACGACCAGGAACAGCGCGGACGTTCCGGGCTTCATCGCCTCGCGGACCTGGTCGATGAACGCCTCGTCGATGCTGTCCTTCTTCAGCTTGCCCATCAGCGCGCCGAAGCCCGCGCCGATCGCCATCCCGAGGAAGGGCACGAAGAAGAGGATGCCGAAGAGCACACCCCAGAACATTCCCCAGGAGGTCCCGCCGGCCACCGAGTGGTGGTTCGTCGACACCTTGAAATCGCCGTTCTCGTTCCGCACGATCGACGCGATTGCGTCGGTCTGGATGATCAGGTCGTTCGCAAGCTTTTCCGCCTCGATCTGCGCCGCCGCGGCGGTCGTCATGTCGGGGTACGCGATGGCGATGAGGTCCGCCATGGGTGTGTCCTCCTTCGGTGGCCGTGGAGAGGTGCTCGAGCTGAGGATTCCGGCTCGGCAGCAGGATCGCGTAGTCCCGTTGGGGTGAAATCGGCGGTGCGGCGGCCTGTGTGCGCCCGGCCGGGCCGGGGTCATCCCAACCGGACGATGCGCCCGCGGGCCGTCCGGTGTTTGCTCGCGGTTCACCGACTCGTGAAGGGGGCGGCGAATGAGCGCTGCAACGGCATCGAGAGATCACGGCGCGGACGGGTACGACGACCAGTCATCGAGGGGAGCAGGGTGGGCGATGCTCGCAGCCGTCCTGCTCTTCCTGGCAGGCACCTGGAACTTCATCCAGGGCGTCCTCGCCGTCTCGAAGTCGCACGTGTACACGACCGACGCCCACTACGTGTTCAGCGACCTGCGCACGTGGGGCTGGATCGTTCTGATCCTCGGTGTCATCCAGCTCTGCGCCGGTGTCGGTCTGCTCGGCGGCAGCATCTGGGCGGTCTGGTTTGCGATCGCGGTCGCAGGTGTCAACGCGATCGGCCAGCTCATGTTCCTGCCGGCCTACCCGCTCTGGGCGCTCGCGATGTTCACGCTCGACATCTTCATCATCTACGGGCTCGTCCTCTACAACGGCTCGATCAGAGCCTTACGGAACTAGACAAGCCGTTGGACGGCACGCGCGTTCAGTCGCGCGCGATCCCCGCCACGCCGAGGACGATCAGCACCACGGCGATCAGACCGACCGCGCACGGCAGGAACACACCGACGTAGCGGTCGAGCGCGGCACGCGTCAGCTCCAGCAGCCGCTCGGAACGAGGGCCGGCGAAGGCGCGCACTCCGAGGATCACGAGGAGCGGCAGGACGAACGCAACGTTGAAGAGCACCACGAGCTCGAGCCGGCCGACGAGCGTGGCGCTCGAGCCGACGATCGCGGCCAGCGCTGCGAAGTAGGGAAATGCGGTCGGGAGCTCGGCGAGGATGATGCCCGCGCCGAGGCCGGCGGCCCCGAGGGCGCCGCCCGGCAGGTCGCGCGCCATGCCGCCGGCCACCCGGTGGCGATGGATCCAGAGGATCCAGGCGACCGCCGCCAGAGCGATCCCGGCGCCGATCTCGATCAGATGCTTGGCGTGCGTGCCGATGTGGGGGATCAGGTCGATCAGCGCCTGTCCCGGTCCGACGACCACGAGCAGGCCGGCGGCCAGAGAGGGGAAGAACACGCCCAGCGTGAACATCGAGACGAGGACGACGCCGCGCCGTTTCACTGCGAGCACGAGCGCCGGTGCGATCGTCGACGGATTCAGCCCGTCGACGAGCGCGATGCCGAGCACGAGGAGCGCGATCGCCTTCATCGGCCCGCACCGTGCCTGCGGTCGTAAAGGCGGCGTTCATCCGGTTTGGGTGAACTGGACGCCGGCAAGGCCCGTTAGAACGACTGAGTGAGCAGCGGCAGCCCGGAGAACGAGGCCCAGGGCCCGGTCGTCGTCGGCTACGACGGCCGAGAGGAATCCGACCGCGCCCTCGAGTACGCGCTGGAGGAGGCCGCGTCGCGCGAGACGCCCGTGATCGTCGTGGTGGTCGCGCCGATGCCCTACGAATGGGTCGATCCCTACGGGCCGGGCGTGCCGGGGATGGTCGGGCCGATCACCCCGATCCCCAAGGAGGGGCCGCTGGAGGTGCAGCCGCTCCTCGACCACGCCCGCCGGCGGCTCGAGGAGACCGGCAGCGCGGGCGAGGCGGTCTGGGGGCTCGGCGACCCGGTCTCCGAGATCCTCCGCGTCGCGGACGAGCGCAAGGCGTGTGCGATCGTCGTCGGCACGCATCACCACTCGGCGCTCGGACGGCTCTTCGGGACGGACACCGCCGCCGATCTCGTCAAAGAGGCGCATTGCGATGTCCTCGTCGCGCGCTGATCGGCCGGTCCTCGCCCACCGAGACCTGAACGGGAACGGGCGCCTCGACCCGTACGAGGATCCGGCGCAGCCGCTCGAGGCCCGGGTCGCGGACCTGCTGTCGCAGATGACCCTCGAGGAGAAGGCGGGGCTGATGTTCCACCCGCCGATCCTGATGAACGGCGACGGGACCCTGATCGAGGACGACAACGACTTCTTCCGCGGGAACACGGAAGACCTCGTGGCCCGCCGTCACCTGAACCACTTCAACATCTACTACGCGCCCGAGCCGCGCCTGCATGCCGAATGGCAGAACCGGATGCAGCGGCTGGCCGAGTCGACCCGGCTCGGCATCCCCGTCACCATCTCGTCGGATCCGCGACACAGCTTCGCCGAGAACCTCGGCGCGAGCTGGTCGGCCGGAGGGTTCTCGCACTGGCCCGAGCCGATCGGCTTCGGTGCGCTCCGCGACGAGGAGGCGATGCGGGAGTTCGGCGACATCGCGCGGCGCGAGTACCGCGCGGTCGGGATCCACGTTGCGCTGCATCCGATGGCAGACCTGGCCACCGAGCCGCGCTGGGCGCGGATCATGCACACCTTCGGCGAGGACGCAGAGCTCGCGGGCCGCCTCGTCGCCGCGTACATCGGGGGTTTCCAGGGCGACCGGCTCGGGTCCTCATCGGTCGCGTGCATGACCAAGCACTTCCCCGGCGGCGGGCCGCAGAGAGACGGGGAGGATCCCCACTTCCCCTACGGGAAGGATCAGATCTATCCCGGCAACGGGTTCGAGTACCACGTGCGCGTCTTCGAAGCTGCTTTTGCCGCCGGAACGGCGCAGATCATGCCGTACTACGGCCGCCCGGTCGGAACGCCGTACGAAGAGGTGGGGTTCGGCTACAACCGCGATGTGATCACCGGCCTCCTGCGGGGACGCTACGGCTTCGACGGCGTGGTGTGCACCGACTGGGGCCTCGTCACGGACGCGCCGATGCCTGACGGCTCGGTCTTCGAGGCCAAGTGCTGGGGCGTCGAGGAGCTGAGCACGGAGGACCGGCTCGAGAAGATCATCGCGGCCGGCTGCGATCAGCTCGGCGGCGAGGCGCTGCCGGAATTGCTGGTGGAGCTCGTCCACGCCGGCCGCGTCTCGGAATCGCGCATCGACGAGTCCGTCCGCCGTCTGCTGCGGGACAAGTTCCGGCTCGGCCTCTTCGATGATCCGTATGTCGACCCTGACGACGCCGAGCGAATCTGCGGCTGCCCCGAGTTCCGCGCAGCCGGCGACCGTCTGCAGCGGCGGTCGGCGGTGCTCGTGACGAACGACGGCACGCTGCCGCTCGCCGGCCGTCCGCGCCTCTACCTCGACGGAGTCTCCGCCGAGGCGGCAGCGGCTTACGGCGATGTCGTCGAGCGGCCGGAAGATGCGGACGTCGCAGTCATCCGACGCAACGCGCCGTTCGAGCCGCGCACCGGAAGCTTCATCGAGACCGTCTTCCACGCCGGCGACCTCGACTTCAAGGAGCCGGAGCTCGGCCGGCTGATCGAGCTCGCGGGGCGGGTGCCGACGGTGCTCGTCCTCCATCTGGAGCGCCCGTCCGTCATGCCCGAGCTCGCAGAGGCCTGCGCGGCAGTGCTGGCGGTGTTCGGCTCGTCCGACGGCGCGGTGCTCGACGTGCTGTTCGGCCGCTCAGCGCCGGAGGGGCTGTTGCCGTTCGAGCTGCCGTCTTCGATGGAGGCGGTTCGCGCGCAGAAGCCGGACGTCCCCGGAGACTCGGCCGAACCGCTCTTCAGCTTCGGGCACGGCCTCTCGTACGGCTGACGATCACAGCGCCTCCACAGGAATCTCCCATGGGGATCGAACCGGCAGCTGGTGTTCTGGAGGCATTCACTCACCAGACCGAAGGAGCCGTGATGTCCCCGACCACCCTGATCCTGTTGAACGTCCTGCTCGACCTCGCCGTCGTCGGCGGCCTGGCTGCCCTGCTGCTCCGGCCGTTCATGCTCGAGCGGAGAGAGGCAACGGTCGCTCCGGTCGCACAACGCCCGCAACTGCGCCGCGCCGCCTGATTCACAGACGATCCACAGGCGAACGGCCGCTCTTCACAGGAGAATCACAGACAGGCGGGTCAACGTGGCAGGCATGACAGAGAGAAGAACACAGGAACTCGGCCGCGTTCTCGTCGTCGACGACGAGCCGTCGATCACCGACGCAGTCGCGACGGCACTGCGCTACGAGGGCTATCAGGTCGAGGAGGCGGCCAACGGTCGTGATGCGCTCGCAGCAGTGACCCGCCGGGAGCCGGACCTCGTCGTGCTCGACTGGATGCTGCCGGACATCTCGGGGGTCGAGGTCGGGCGGCGGATGCGCGAGCGCGGCTTCAAGACGGCAATTCTGTTCCTGACCGCGAAGGATGCGGTCGACGACAAGGTGGAGGCGCTGCGCGCCGGTGGGGACGACTACGTCACAAAGCCGTTCTCCCTCGCCGAGCTCGTCGCCCGCGTGCAGGCAGTCCTGCGCCGGACGAACGGCGACCTGCCGGGCGAGGTGCTGCGCTTCGCCGACGTGGTGCTCGACGAGAGCCGGCACGAGGTCTTCCGCAGCGGCACTCCGATCGAACTGACTGCGACGGAGTTCAACCTGCTCCGCTTCTTCATGCTCAACCCGCGACGCGTCCTCTCGAAGGCACAGATCCTGCAGAACGTGTGGCATTACGACTTCGGGGGCAGCCGCAACGTGGTCGAGACCTACGTCAGCTATCTCCGCCGCAAGCTCGACGCGGTCGGCCCGCCGCTCATACGCACGGTCCGCCAGGTCGGCTACATGCTCGAGGCGGAGCAGGAGTAGGTGACCGCGCGGCTCTCCCTGCGTGCGCGTCTCATTCTCGGGGTGGTCGCGCTTGCCGGGGTCGGGCTCGTGACCGCGGACGTGGTCACCTACACGTCGCTCCACAGCTTCCTCATCTCCCGCACCGACGACTTTCTCGACACCGCGCACTCGTCCGCAGAGAGCGCGCTGCAGGGGCCTGGGGACGGAGGCCGGCCCGGCGACAACCGGCCTCAGCCCTCACCCGACGACAGGCCCGACATCGGACGCCTCACGGCGCGGGTCCCGGGCCTCTTCGTCCAGGTTCGACGCGCGAACGGGACGATCGTCGCGACCGGCGCCGCGCCTCAGTTTCCGGGGACGAAGAAGTCACCTCCCCCGCGCCTGCCGAAGACGATCGTGCTCACCTCGCGGCAGGGCGTGGATCGCGTCGGGTACTTCACCGTCAAGGCGACCACCGGCGGGGGCCGCTACCGCGTGCGCGCGTCGATCGACCCGGGAAGCGACGGGTACACGCTGATCGTCGCCACCTCGCTGAGCAGCGTCGACAGCACCCTGCACCGGCTCCTCCTCGTCGAGCTGCTCGTGACCGTGGCAGTGCTCGGCGGCGTCGCGGTGCTCGGGCTCTGGGTGATCCGCGTCGGGCTGCGGCCGCTCACCGAGATCGGCGCGACCGCCGCCACGATCGCCGCCGGTGACCTCTCCCACCGGGTGGCCCGCGCCGAGGAGCGGACCGAGGTCGGGCGGCTCGGGCTTGCCCTCAACGCGATGCTCGCCCAGATCGAGTCCGCCTTCAAAGCGCGGGAGGCATCCGAGCGGAAGCTGCGGCGCTTCGTCGCCGACGCCTCGCACGAGCTGCGCACGCCGCTCGCAGCGGTGCGCGCCTACGCGGAGCTGTTCACGCGCGGGGCGGCACAGCGTCCCGCCGACCTGGAGCGCTCGATGGCCGGGATCAGCCGCGAGTCCGAGCGCATGAGCCTCCTGGTCGAGGATCTCCTGCTGCTCGCCCGGCTGGACGAGGGCCGTCCGCTCGTGCGCGAGCCCGTCGAGCTGAACGACGTGGTGGCCGAGTCCGTCGAGACGGCTCGGATGCTCGAGCCCGAGCGCGCAATCGCCTGCAGGCTGGACCAGGCAACCGTCGTCGGAGACCGGGACCGCCTGCGGCAGGTCGTGGACAACCTCCTGTCCAACGTCCGTGCGCACGCCGACTCGGATGCGGCTGTCGAGGTGACCCTGGAGCGCTCGAGCGGCCTCGCCCGGCTGACGGTGGCGGACAACGGCCCCGGCCTGACCCCCGAGCGGGCGGAGCAGGTGTTCGAGCGCTTCTACCGGGCGGACTCTTCGCGGGCACGATCCGCGGGCGGCGCCGGGCTCGGCCTGTCGATCGTCGCCGCGGTCACGGAGGCGCACGGGGGCCGGGCGAGCGCGTCGGCCGTGCCGGGCGGGGGAGCGGCGTTCACGATCGAGCTGCCGCTCGCGGCAGGCATCTAGGTCTCTCCCACCGAGCTCACCGTCCGGCGGCTCAGGGTGGCGACGTGAACCTTCCTGCGCCGACCGCCGCTTCACGTTCAGGGTGTCACAGCAACTCCACAGTCGCGGTTGAGGCTCGCCCGAGGTCACGGGGCCACGGTTGGTGCATGACCACTTCGACGAACATCCGCCTGCGGCCGCGGCCGCTGCTCGCGTCGCTCCAGGCCCCGGCGGTGGACGTCGCGATCCCCGTGTACAACGAAGCGTCCGCGCTCGAGCGGAATGTGCGAAGGCTGCACGTCTATCTCGAGCGTGAGTTCCCGTTCGGCTGCCGGATCACGATCGCCGACAACGCGAGCGACGACGGGACCTGGCAGATCGCCCAGCGCCTCACGGAGGAGCTCTCAGGAGTGCGCGCGATCCATCTCGACGCGAAGGGCCGGGGGCGCGCGCTGCGCGCGGCCTGGTCCGCGAGCGATGCGGAGGTCGTCGCGTACATGGACGCCGATCTCTCCACGAACCTCGACGCACTTCTGCCACTCGTCGCTCCGCTGCTCTCGCGCCACAGCGACATCGCGATCGGGACGCGTCTCGATCGAGCCGCGCGTGTCACACGCGGCGTCAAGCGCGAGCTGATCTCCCGTTGTTACAACGGGATCCTGCACGTAGCGCTGCGTGCCCATTTCTCGGACGCCCAGTGCGGCTTCAAGGCGATTCGCAGCGACCGCGTCCGCGAGCTGCTCCCGCTCGTCGAGGACGACGGCTGGTTCTTCGACAGCGAGCTGCTCGTGCGAGCCCAGCGTGCAGGCCTGCGGATCCATGAGGTCCCGGTCGACTGGGTCGACGACCCCGACTCGCGCGTGGACCTCGTGTCCACAGCTGTCGGAGATCTCCGGGGGGTCTGGCGCCTGATGCACGTCACGAAAGGACTCGGTCGTGACCTCCACGCAGCCTGACGCGAGCTGGCAGGAGCCGGGACGCACTGCCGGGATCCGCGCTCACGCAGGTGAGCGGCTGCGGGCTCAAGGCCCGCCGGCTGCGCTCCTCGCGCTGACCGCCGTCCTCTACCTCTGGGGCCTCAACCGCTCCGGGTATGCGAACGAGTTCTACGCCGCGGCCGTCAAGGCGGGCACGCAGAGCTGGCGGGCCTTCCTGTTCGGGTCGCTCGACCCCTCGAACTTCATCACGGTCGACAAGCCGCCCGCGTCGCTCTGGGTGATGGAGCTGTCGGGGCGCCTCTTCGGCTTCTCGAGCTGGAGCATGCTCGCGCCGCAGGCACTCGCAGGTGTTGCCTCCGTGGCGCTCGTCTACGCAGCCGTGCGGCGGTGGTTCACCCGACAGGCGGCGCTGCTCTCCGGGGCGATCCTCGCCGTGACACCCGTCGCTGCGGTGATGTTCCGCTTCAACAACCCGGATGCCCTGCTCGTGCTCCTGCTCGTCGGAGCGGCGTATGCGACAACCCGGGCGATCGAGCGCGGCAGTGCGGGCTGGCTCGCGCTCGCCGGTGCGGCGGTCGGCCTCGGCTTCCTGACGAAGATGCTGGAGGCGTTCCTCGTCGTCCCCGCGCTCGGCCTCGCCTATCTGATCGCGGCGCCGGGCTCGCTCCTGCGGCGGACGTGGCAGGCTGCGCTGGCCGCCGCCGCGCTCGTCGCGGCCTGCGGCTGGTGGGTCGCGGTGGTCGAGCTGACACCTGCCTCGTCGCGTCCGTACGTCGGCGGATCGACGAACAACAGCATCATCGACCTGATCTGGGGCTACAACGGCGTCGGCCGGCTGGACGGCACCGGCACCGGGCAGGGGGCCAACTTCAGCGGCGCCCCGGGGCTGCTCCGGCTGTTCAACAGCGAGCTCGGCGGGCAGATCAGCTGGCTGCTGCCCGCGGCCCAGGTCGCGCTCGTCTTCGGGATCTGGTGCACGGCCCGGCGGCCGCGCACCGACCGCCCGCGTGCAGCGCTGCTCCTCTGGGGCGGCTGGTTCGTCGCGGCGGCGCTCGTGTTCAGCTTCATGAGCGGCGTCATCCATCCCTACTACACGAATCTGCTCGCTCCGCCGATCGCCGTGATCGTCGGCGTCGTCACGACGGAGCTCTGGGCCCGGCGTGACCGGCTGGCCGCGTCGATCGGGCTGGGATTGATGCTGATCGCAACCTCGGCCTGGAGCTACGTGCTCCTTGCGCGGACTCCGGCCTGGCATCCCGAGCTGCGCGGGGCCATCATCGTCGTCGGTCTGCTCACGGCTGTCGCGCTCGTTGCGCTGACCGACGCCCAGGGGCGGCGGTTGCGCGCCGTCGTCGTGTGCGCCGGGCTTGCGGCCGCGCTGGCCGCCCCGGCCGCCTACACCCTCAGCACGGCGGCGACTGCGCAGAGCGGCTCGCTCGTCGCGGCCGGCCCGGCCTCGTCGGCCGGCGGCATCGGCGGCGGCCCCGGGGGAGGGGGGCTCGTGGCGCCCGGCACGTCGTCCTCTTCCTCGACCGCACTCGACGCGCTCGTCGCGCGGAGCAGCAGCAGCTTCCGCTGGGCCGCCGCCACGAGCTCGTCGATGACCGCGGCACCGCTCGAGCTCGCGACGGGCAAGGCAGTGATGGCGCTCGGCGGCTTCAACGGGAGCGACCGGGCGATCACGCCGGCCGCGTTCGAGAAGCTCGTCGCGGCCGGAGCCGTGCACTACTACGTGGTGGGCGACGGAGGCGGAGCCGGAGGTCCGGGTGGGGGGCCGGGCGGCGGCAAGAGCGAGATCGCGTCCTGGGTCGCTTCCCACTTCACTGCGACGACGGTCGGCGGGTCGACCGTCTACGACCTGACCCGTCCGGCGGGCTGAGGCAGGCGGTCACGGGTCAGTTCTTGCAACGCTTCCGTCGACGGCACGACGTAGTACGCCCCGGTGAGCGGCTCGGTGTAGCGCGTGAGGGCGTCGCGGACGCCGTCGGGGAGCCCGAGCATGCTCTCGAGCATCGCGACGAGGGGCCGCTGCTCTCGGCAGAGCCCGACGAACATCGTGCCGTGGTGGGTGACGGTGCCGTACGGCGTGTTGCGGCGGAAGATCTTGCCCAGCTCGTCCTGATCGGTTCGCGCGACGTGCGAGTCCGCAGGGCGGTCGGCGAGCTCGATGCTCTCCTCCTTCGTCCTTCCGATCGCCTGCTCCTGTCCCGTGACGGGCAGCGACTCCCAGGCGTCCGCATCGTGTCTCCACTGCTGCAGCAGGAGGATCGAGCCGCCGGCGCCCGGGCTTCCGTCCTCGATGAGCGCCACCTCCGGGGCGTCGATCAGCGTCGGGTTCTCGCTGCCGTCGATGAAGCCGGTGAGATCGCGGTCGTGCCGGTAGGACCAGCTCGACGCCTCGCTCCCCACCGACCCGATCGTGGCCAGCTCCGCGATCGCGGTGCGGGCCACGTCGAACACGACGTCGTAGGCGATCCCGGAGAGCCAGAGCACTGCGTCATGCTGTGTCGCCGGCATCCGGTAGCCGTCAGGCCCGACCAGATCGTCGTTGAACCCCGCGACTCCCGCCGGCGCTCCGCCCGGGCACACGTCACGCCACAGCTCGGGGCGAAACCCGACCACGAGATTGACGCCTCCCATGGTCGTCCGCGGCTCGCGGAGCGAGGCGATGCTTCGGACGAGGTCACCGGCCGCCCGCGTCTCGAGAGCATCGAACTCGAGATAGGCGGTGGACGCGGTGCCGAGCGCGAAGATCCCGGGCTGCGGGGTGCTCATCCCTCGATCATGAACCGGTTGCGGCGAGCGTGCCCGCTTCAACCGCCAGCGTGCGCAGCGTCGAAGTGAAAGCATCGGCGAGCTCGCAGAGCTCATCGCCGAGCAGCGAGCGGAGCTCGCGCAGGACGATCTCGCAGCGATCGCGCTCCGTCGCGATCACGGCCAGGCGAAGCGGAATGTCCACAGCCGCGGCGAGGTTCACCGCGAGGAGCTTTGCGCCGGCCGCCGGGCTGCCGAAGACGAGCGTCCACGCCTGGAAGCCCGGGGCGCCCGCGGCTCGCATGTCGCGGCCGTGGTCGACGACCGCGTACTCGGTGATCCCGTGCGAGCGCAGCACCTCGCGCAACGCGGCAACCGTCGTCTCCGGGGCCGCCTCGACCGGGACCCGTTCGTAGGCGCTCACCCGGCGGCCGGCGCGTCTGCGGCCGCCTCCGGGGCTTCTGCGACGAGGTGGGAGACCTGTTCGGGGACGCCCCGCTCCAGGCGGCGCACCGCCACCACGAAGCAGACGCCCATCACGCCCGTCGCGATCGCGACGATCGTCTGGTCGACGAACAGCATCGAGACGGCGAAGATCATCGCCGTCAGCACCAGGTACCTGCGGCCGCCACCGGCTTGCTGGCTCACCTGGGGAATTCTACGGTGCGGCGCCTGCGGCAACAATCGCTGCCGGGGCCGGTCACGACTACGCAGGCGCCCTCGGCGATCTCCCCGATGACCGGCAGGGCGACGCGGCGGAAGATCAGGTCGATGAAGGAGATGCTGCTGGTCGGGCGAGGCGGCGAAGGCGTCGTCCTCGCGTCGCAGATCCTGGCCGAGACGTTCGCTCGAGCAGGCTTCTGGGTGCAGAGCTTTCCGGAGTTCACCGCGGAGCGGCGCGGTGCGCCCATCTCCGCCTTCCTGCGGTGGGACGAGACCGCTCCGATCCACAGCCGCTACAAGGTGCGGGACTGCGACGTGCTCGTGGTCGTCTCTCCCTCGCCGCCGTCCGAGCAGATCCTGCGCCGGGTCCGGACGGGCGGCCTCGTGGTGCTGAACCGGGAGCTGAGGCTGCCGGTCACCGGTCCGTTCGAGATCGCATGCGTCCCCGCTTCGCGCATTGCCGAGGAGAACGGCATCCTCTCCTCCGAGGGCCGCCCGCTCGGAAACGTCGCCGTGCTCGGTGCCTGCGTGAGACAGCTCGTTCCGGGCGGGCTCGAGTTTCTCGAGCAGGCGGTCGCAGCGCGGACCGGCGCGACAGCCGGGGCGAACAGAGCTGCGGCCAGAGCGGGCTACGCGCGCTGCACCAAACAGCACACCCTCGCAGGCGACGTGCCCGTCGACACCACTCCGGTGCCGGCACCGCGCCGGGTGAGGCCGCCGGTCTTCGCGGTGAGCACGACCGACTCGCGCGGGAACCGCACGGGGACGTGGTCGCTCGACCGGCCGCTGATCTCGCCCGACTGCACCGCCTGCGGCGTGTGCGCGCTCTTCTGCCCGGAGGGCGCGATCACGAGGGACGACGGCTCGATCGTCGTCGACTATCTCTATTGCAAGGGCTGCGGGATCTGTGAGGTCGTGTGCCCGGTTCGCAATGCAATCGCGATGGAGGCGGTGGGAGCGTGACCCGGACACTGCCCCACGGGCGGGTCGTGTTGACTGCCAACGACGCCGCTGCGTACGCGGTCATGCTCGCGCGCGCGCGCGCAATCGCCTGCTACCCGATCACCCCGCAGACGCTGATCGTCGAGCGGCTCGCGGAGCTCGTCGCCGGTCGCGACGACATCGAGTTCGCAAACCTCGAGAGCGAGCACTCGATGTTCGGCTACGTCGTCGCTGCGGCGCGGGCGGGCGTCCGGACGTTCACCGCGACCTCGTCGCAGGGCCTGCTCTACGCGCACGAGCAGCTGCACCGCGCGTCGCGTGAGCGTGTGCCGCTCGTGGTCGTCAACGTCAACCGAGCGGTCTTCGCCCCGTGGAGCATCGAGCCCGATCTTTCGGACAGCATGAGCCAGCGAGACACCGGTTGGATCCAGCTGTACTGCTCGTCGGCCCAGGAAGTGCTGGACAGCGTGCTGTGCGCGTACCGGATCGCAGAGACGGTCATGTTGCCGGTGCTCGTCTGCGCCGAGGGCTTCCTGCTCTCGCACACCTCCGAGGTGCTCGACATCCCGGAGCAGGACGCGGTCGACGCGTTCCTGCCGGAGCTCCATCCGCCGGTCGACTGGCTGCTCGACCCGGCGCGCCCCCGCGCCTACTCCGCGCTGCCGCAGCCGAACGCGTACTTCGCGTTCCAGCACAACGTGGCGGCCGCGCTCGATCAGGCACGGGCCGTGATCGCAGACGTTGCGTCCGAGTTCACGACGCACTTTGGACGCGAGAAGGTCGGCGCGCTGGAGATCCACGGCAACCCCGGGGCGAGCTCGGCGCTGGTCGCGATCGGGACGATCGGCGACTCGGCGCAGGAACTGCTGGCCGACGACGACGATCTCCTGCTCGTGCGCGTGCACGCGTTCCGTCCGTTTCCGGCAGCGGAGCTCTCCGCGGCGCTCGCGGGCGTGTCGTACGTCTCCGTGATCGACCGGGCTCCCGGGTTCGGCTCGCTCGGGCCGCTCGGCGCCGACGTCAAGTCGCTCGAGCTGCCGCGCGCGCGCGCCGTGGCCGACTTCATCGGCGGCCTCGGCGGGGTCGACGTGACGCCGGCCACGCTGCGCTGGGCCTTGATGCAAACCCGTGCGCGCAGCTCGAACGACGCGCCCGTCTACGTGCCCGAGGGGGTGTAGTGATGCCTGCCTGGCTGGACGAGATCGTGGCGGAGGACAAGCTCCTGCTGCCGGGGCACAGCGCCTGCGCGGGCTGCGGGCCGGCGATCAACGTTCGTCACGTGCTCGGGGGGCTGGCCGCAGCGCGGCCGGACTCGAAGATCGTGATCGTGATCCCGGCCTCGTGCTGGACGATCATCGCCGGTGTCTTTCCGGCGAACGCTTTCGGTGTCTCGGTTCATCTGACCCCGTTCGCGTCCGCGGCGGCCGAGGCCTCCGGCATCAAGGCAGCGCTGCGACTCCGCGGCCTGGGCGACACGACCGTCGTGGTCTGGGGAGGAGACGGCTCCACGTCCGACATCGGCTTCTCCGGTCTGTCCGCGGCCGCCGACCGGAACGAGGATCTCATCTACGTCCTGAACGACAACGAGGCGTACATGAACACGGGCGTGCAGAAGTCGGGAGCAACCCCGGAGGGAGCGTGGACGACGACGACACCGGCCGGCTCGCCGAGGATCGGGCAGAAGAAGGACATCTCCCGGATCATGGCGGCGCACGGGGTCCCGTACGTCGCCACGCTCGCGCTCGGCTCCGTGCCGATGCTCCGCGACTTCCGGGCCAAGGTCGCGCGGGCGGCAGAGGTCGAGGGCTTCAGGTTCCTTCACGTCCTCGGCGGCTGCCCGCCCGGCTGGCGCTATCCGACCGCCCGGTCGACCGAGGTGGCGCGGCTGGCGGTGGAGTCGCGCTACTTCCCGCTCTTCGAGTGCGACCACGGGGAGTGGAGGATCACTCTCTCGCCGAAGCACACGCTGCCGATCGGCGAGTTCCTCGAGACGCAGGGGCGCTTCGGGCACCTGACGCCGGCCGAGATCGAAGCGATTCAGTCCCATGTGGACGCACGCTGGGAGATGCTGGCTACGCGTTAGTCGCGGACTGCCCCTCATCCCTTGTTCTTCGGTGTGATCGTGCATGCAATCACGACCTTGGTGTCGATGAGCTTTGCAAGGCCGAGGTGCTGGGCGCTCTTGATCCGCGCAACCCAGTTGAGCGGGGTCATCGCACCGCTCAGTCGTGCGGCGTAGAGGAGCGGCTGCGAGGCTGCAGGTGTGAGCGTCCGGCGCGCCTCGACGTTGGTCCCGAGCTTCGCCTTGGGGCCCGGGACGACGAGCGTCAGGTCGCAGACGCCGTTGAAGCCGACGGCCGGGTCGGGGATCTGCGCGACGTGGTCGTGGGCGCCGAATCCGAGCGGCTTCGCGAATGCGAGTGGGTGAAGCGGATGGGACGCCGACACCGGCGCGAGCACATAGAGCGGAATCACGTGCGCCGGATTCGCTGGGCCGGGGCCTGTCGCGAGGTTGTGCACCTTGCCGTTGATCCACACGCCATCGATGAATCCGGCGTGCGCCCGGACGGCGGCGCTCGACGTCGCAGAGACCGCGACGAGAGCGACCGCGGCAGCCGCGAGCAAGGTCGTGAGCGAGCGTGACATTGTCCCTCCTGGATGAGATCTATATTAGATAGGTAAGAACCCTACTCAATATGACCGCCGATGACAAGAGCCCACGTCGCGCCTATCACGCTCCGAGGCGGCAGGCGGCGGCGGCCCGCACGCGCGAGAAGATCGTCGGCGCGGGCATGCGCTTGTTCGAACAGCACGGCTGGCCCGGAACGACGATCCGTTCGATCTCCGAATCGGCCGGCGTCTCCCAGAAGACGGTGGAGGCACTCTTCGGGACGAAGGCCGCGCTCCTTCACGCCGTCGTCGACTATGCGATTCGGGGCGACGTCGATCCGCTGCCGATGCCCCGGCGGGACGACGTTGCCCGGATGGCGGAGGCGTCGACAGCGGCGGCGATGCTCGCCCTCCACGCCTCACACATACGCAGGGTCAACGAGCGTTCCGCGCAGATCGCCTGGGTCGTCGAGCAGGCAGCCGGCGGTGACGCCGCCGTCCAGGCGCTCTGGGAGCGGATGAACGACAATCGCGCCTTCGGCGTTCGCTGGGCCGCGAAGACGCTGCTCGGCAAGCCCGGTCGCCGCAAGGGCCTGAGGCGGCTGGACGTCGAGGCCGCGTTCTGGATCGCGCTCGACTGGGGGACCTACCGCACCCTCACCCGGTACGCCCGCCTCACGCCGGATCAGTTCGAAGCATGGCTGCGGCTCTACTACCGGGACGCCTTTCTCACCCCGACGGCCTGACGGACAGTGCAACCGCGCCGTTGACGGCTCCCGAGCGCAGCCGCTCGAGCGCCTCGCCGGCGGCGCTCAATGGGAAGACCTCGACCTCCGTCTGCACCGGGATCCGCGGAGCGACCTGCAGGAACTCCTCGCCGTCGGTGCGCGTGAGGTTCGCGACCGACCGGACGGTGCGCTCCTCCCAGAGCAGGTCGTACGAGAAGGCGGGGATCTCGCTCATGTGGATCCCGGCGCAGACGACGCTTCCGCCCTTGCCGACCGCGGCGAGGGCGGCCGGGACGAGCTCCCCGGCCGGGGCGAAGATGATCGCGGCGTCGAGCGGCTCCGGCGGCCGCTCGCCCGAGGCGCCCGCCCATTCGGCGCCGAGCGAGCGCGCGTAGGCGCGGCCCGCCTCGTCGCCTGGGCGCGTGAAGGCGAAGACGCGCCGTCCCTGTGCGCGCGCGACCTGGCAGATGATGTGGGCGGCGGCGCCGAAGCCGTAGAGGCCGAGGCGCTCCGCATCGCCCGTGAACCGCAGCGCGCGGTACCCGATCAGACCGGCACACAGGAGTGGGGCGGCCTGGAGGTCGGGGTAGTCCGCGGGGATCGGGAAGCAGAAGCGCTCGTCTGCGACCGTCTGCTCGGCGTAGCCGCCGTCGATCGTGTAGCCGGTGAAGCGCGCGTTGTCGCAGAGGTTCTCCCGCCCGGAGAGGCAGTAGCGGCAGCGTCCGCACGTCCAGCCGAGCCAGGGCACGCCGACCCGCTGCCCGGCCTCGAAGCGGCTGACACCGTTCCCGAGCCCGCTCACCGTTCCGACGATCTGATGGCCGAGGACGAGCGGCAGCTTCGGCTCGCCGAGCTCGCCGTCGACGATGTGCAGGTCGGTGCGGCAGACGCCGCAGGCGTGCACATCGAGCAGGACCTGCCCGGCGCCTGGCGCCGGCGCCGCTACCTCCGCCTGCCGAAGCGGCGCCCCGACCCCGGTGAAGAGCATGGCGCGCATCGCCGCGGCGCGAGGATCAGCGGCTGCCGGAGGAGCCGTGCTCTTGCTCGCGCAGTTCGGCCTGGTAGCGCTCGGCCTCCTCGAACTCCTGCTCGTTGCGACGGCGGTCGGCGTCCGTCTCGTTCGCCGGGTGCTCGCCCGCATCCGCCGAGCGGCGCATCGCGAGGAAGGCGATCACGAGCAGTGGGATCGCCACGGCCGCGATGATGACGACGGGCAGCATCTCGGCAGCCTACGTTCTCGTGGCGGACCTTGCTCAGCCGGGTGACCGGCGATTCAAGCAGCCGCGAGCTGCGGCCGATAGGAAGCCCATGGACGACCTGGACCATCGTCTCCACGCGCCGCGCGGCCGGGAGGCGAGGCAGACGGAGGACGAGACGGCGTGGGCGAAGATCCCTCTGTCGAGGGGTCGACGCGCGACGTGGAGCCGCACAAGATCAGTGGGCGCGCCCCGGCCAACCCAGACTTTTCCTTCGAGGAAGGAGCTCGTGTCAGCGGCACACGACACCACTCGGCATCAGACGAGCGCCGGCGCGAGCCGGCAGCCGGCCCTGCTCCGCCGTGAGCACGGTTTCATGCTGGTCGAGGCCCTCATTGCGATGGTCGTCTTCGCGATCGTCGCCACCGGCGTCGTCGACATGCTCGTCTCGAGCACGTCGATCACGACGCTCGCCAAGCAGCGGACCCTGGCCGAACAGGGCGTCAGCAACCAGATCGAGTACATCCGGTCGGTCGATTACCCATCGCTCGGAACTGACCGTGGGCGGCAACCCGTCGGGGACGATCCCGGAAACGCAGGTCTTCGACGGCGTGAACAACGAGACCCTCGGTGTGCCGGCGACCATGACCACGGACATCGCATATGCGAGCGCCAACGTGCCGGGGTCGGCCCTGACCGGCGCCGACGAGAAGCAGGTCACCGTCACGATCACTCGGACGAGCGATTCGAAGGTGCTCGCTCAGGCTGTCACCTATGTGGCCCCGAAGAAACAGTCCTCGCAGACCACGGCGGCCGTCGAGGCCACCGTCACCGACATCGGCAACAACCAGAGCCAGTCGGGGACGGTCCTGGACAACGTCAACGTCACGTTGACGCCTCCGGTCGGCCTCAGCCCGGCGATCCCGAGCGGGCCGGAGAGCGACACCACCGATGCGAGCGGCACCGTGACCTTCCCGGGCCTCACGCCGACGAGCGGCTCGCAGCTCTACACCGTGGGGATCGCGTCGGCGGACCTGCCCGCGTTCTACACGCAGTTGCCCGTCGCCGGCTTCGATCTCTCGCCGACCCAGGTCCAGCCGGAGTCGATCCAGGTCTACCAGCCGGTCACGCTCTACGTTGCGCTCCAGAAGGTGGACGGCTCCAACTGGGTCGGCACGGCGAACATCACCGTCACCGCCGGCTCCGGCGGGACGTCGTACACGTTCAGCAACGTGCCGTTCACGGCCGCGGGCACCCCGTACGCGATCACCACCCTCGCGCCCCCCAGCGGCCAGCTGCTGCTCCCGAACATCGATTACTCGATCTCGGTCCAGGCGAACGGCTTCAGCGTCGCGACCGACGACGACGTGGTCCCGGTCGCGGGCACATATCCGGCGACCTCGGCAGCGGCGCTGACGACGACGTTCACCGAGACGATGCTGCCGCTCACCCCGCCTGCCGGTGAGCTCGACGTCACCGTCCAGATGACCCACAACTCGAGCCTCCTGACCTGCCACAACGCGACCGTCGTGGTCAGCGGCGGCCCCAACACCGCGAGCTACCTGAACTACACGCTGAGCACCGGCAACACGGCCCCGTACGTGGCGAAGTTCCCGAACTCTACGTACCCGAACATCGTCTCGAACCTCGCGCCGTACGACACCACTCCGTTCACGGTGAAGGCGACGAGGTCGACCGGCAGCCCCAGCATGACGAACAGCAGCGTCACGGTGCAGGCGCTCCCGACGACGACCTCGCTGACGATCAACCTCGGGAGCACGGGCAGCACATCGTGCTGAGCCGGCCGTCATTCCGGTCGGAGCAGGGGTTCCTGCTCGTCGAAGCGCTCGCCGCGATGGTCCTGCTCGGGGTCCTCTTCGCGCTCTTCGCCGACTTCACGTCGATGCTCACCACCCGCAACGCCACGCTGACCCGTCAGGCCTACCTCTCTTCACAGGGCCGCGTCGGCACCGACATGATGTCGAACGAGCTCCAGTCGGCGATGTGCAACGACACGACCCAGCCGGTCACCATCGCGACGACGACGCAGGTCCAGTTCACCGCACCGGACCGCCAGCAGCCGTTCCACCTGCAGCAGATCACCTACACGCTGGGCAACGGGGTCATGAGCCGCCGGCTCGCCACGAGCACGAACACGAGCACCACCGGGCCGCCCTGGACGATGGGAACGACGAGCCCGGCGCAGACGGTGGTCGACTCCGTCACCAATCCCTCCGTCTTCAAGTACTACGACTCCTCCGGCAACGATCTGTCACCCACCGGGCTCGCGCTGACGGCGGCCCAGCTGCCGAAGGTGGCACGGGTGACGTTGACCCTGACCCTGGTGCCGAAGGCCTCACACGGCACGGGCTCGCTCACGACGCAGGGCGAGGCGACCATTCGAACCTGGAGCACACAGCAGTCATGCTGATCGCCGACCGCCTACGGCGTCTGCATTCGGCCGGTGAAGACGGGCAGGCGCTCGTCCTCGTCGTGTTCCTGATCTTCGTGCTCGGGCTGCTCTCGCCGCTGCTGATGGACACGATCTCGGCGACGTCGAGGCAGTCGAACGACTCGCTCGTCCAGGCGAAGGCTCACGCCGCCGCCGAGGCCGGCATCAACGAGTACGTCGCGAAGCTGCTCAACGACACCCAGTACTACGCGCAGTACGTGGCGCCGGGCGAGGCGACGCGCCAGTCGGGCATCAATACCGTTGCGTCGGTTCTGCCCCCGGCCGCGCCGGCGACGTGGACCTACGGCACGACCTGGACGTATCCGAACGGGAAGGACGCGTGGGTCGACCTCGGCAACGGCTTCTCGTACGACCTGGAGATCACCCCACCGCAGACGGGCACCAACACGACCAACTTCCTGCTGATCACCTCGACCGGCAAGTCGAACCTGTCCTCCGACATCGCCCAGGACCGCCAGGTCGTCCAGATGCTGATGCGTCCCGCCTCGGTGGCCGACTTCCAGATGTTCTCCGCGGGCTCGGTCTGCTACGGCGACGGCGCGACCACGAACGGCAAGATCTACACGCAGGGCAACCTCTACTTCAGCGGCACGGCGCAGGCCGACCTGAACGCCGAGGGCAACATCTATCTGCCGCCGACGAACGCCAAGTCCGGAGACCCGTGCGGCACCGGCGGCGAGCACAACAAGGGCACGGTCGTGGCGCCGGCGGTGCAGTACAACTCCACGAACATCCGGACCGCCCCGGAGCTGGCCACGAAGCCCAATTTCTCGGCTTTCCAGGTGTCGCTCGTCGACATCAAGCGGGCCGCCCAGAACGGCAAAGGAATCTACCTGAGCTCGCCGACGACGCCCCCGTCGACGACGCCCGCGTCCGCCTGGCAGGTCACGTTCAACTCGAACGGCACGGTCACGTACAAGTCGTGCAAGAAGACGTCCAACCCGGTCCAGTCCACCCAGCCGACCTGTGACGGCTCGGTTCCGAACCAGGGATCCGTCAACGGCGTCGCGTCGACCCTGGGCTCGAACACCGTGGCGATGCCGGTCAACGGCGCCATCTACTCCGATCAGACCGTGATCATCGCGGGCGGCACCTCCAGCTGCCTGTCCGGCGGCAACGCGGGAGGCCCGACCGGGTCGCACGTCGCGCTCACGAATGCAGGCTGTGTGAAGGGCCGCGTCAGCGTCGCCTCCGGCGCGGACATGGTCGTCGCCGACGACACCGGCTACGTCACGCCGGGCGTCGACGTGCTCGGCCTGCTGGCCAACAACAACTTCTACATCGCGTCGTGGCTCCCGGCGAACTCGAACCTGAACTGGAGTGCCGCGTCCCTCGCCGAGAACGGCTCGTGGGGCCAGCCCTCGGGCATCACGGCCGGCCATCTCGGCACGATGTACCACGAAGGCTCGATCGCCCAGCTGAAGATGGGGAACGGCATGACCCAGTTCGACACGCGCTATTACAACTACGACCCGAACCTGCAGTACCTGCAGCCCCCGTGGTTCCCGACGCTGCCGAACAACTATCAGGTTCTGCTCTACCGCGACCTGCCGAACACGAGCTAGCTCGTGCTACTCCGCCGGCGCGTGGGCAGGCGCGGCCGGCGCCCGGCGTGAGCGCGGCGGGCGCTCGCCCGGCGGCTCGATGGTGACGTCCGGCAGCGCACGGTCGAGCCAGCGGGGGATCCACCAGGAGCGGTCGCGCAACAGTGTCAGCAACGCGGGCACGAGGGTCATCCGCATCAGCAGCGCATCGGTGAGGATCGCAACGCCGAGCAGCAGCCCGAACTCCTTGGAGACCCGGTCGGGTGAGAGCAGGAACGAGAAGAACACCGACGCCATGATCAGCGCGGCGGCGACGATCACGCGGCCCACGCCGGCGATGCCGTCCTTCACCGCCTGCACCGTCTCGGCGCCGTGCACGTGCTCCTCGCGGATCCGGCTCATCAGGAAGACCTCGTAGTCCATCGAGAGGCCGAACAGGATCGCGAAGGCGATCGGCGGGACGAAGCTCTCGATCGGCCCCGTGCGGTCGAGCCCGATCAGACTGAGGCCGACTCCCTTCTGGACGACGAACGTGAGCACGCCGAACCCGACGAGCGCCGACATCAGCGTCGTCAGCGCAGCCTTGAACGCGATCACGGCCGAACGGAACGCCATCGCCAGCACGAGGAACGTGATGCCGATGATGTAGAACAGGAACACGGGCACCCGCGAGAAGATCTGGTGGCCGATGTCGGTGAAGGCCGCGTTCGTGCCCGAGACGTAGGCGTGGGCGGTCGACCCTGCGAGCGTCGCGGGGATCACCGTGTGCCGCAGCAGGGAGACGAGGTCGTCGGTCTTCGAGTCCTGGGGTGCATACCTGCCGTTGGTGTTGATGATCGCGACCGATGCCTTGGCCGCGGTCTTCGCGTTGTAGATCGGCGCGTTGACGGACTTGATCGCCGGCACCTGCTTCAACGCCGTCACGATCCTGGCCGCGGCGCCGTGGTCGGACTTGAGGTCGACGACGATCGGGATCGGCTCCGTGAACCCGGGGCCGAATCCCCTGGTCAGCAGGTCGTACGCCTTGCGCGTCGTCTGATCCTTCGGGGCCGTGCCGGCGTCGGCCAGCCCGAGCCGCGCCACGAGCACGGGTGACGCGAGCACCAGCAGGACGGCGATCACGACCGGCAGCACGACCTTGGCGTTCCGCGACACGAAACGTCCCCAGGCGGCGATCGGCGTCCGCTGCTGGCCTTCGCGGGACTCGTCCACCGGCCGCATGCCGAGCCGGCCGCGGTCGATCTTCGGCCCGAGCAGGGCGAGCACCGCGGGGAGGAGCGAGTTCGCGAGCAGCACGGCGGTCAGGACGCCGAGGGCGCTCCCGATGCCCAGCTTCGTGATGAAGTCGAGCCCGATCAGGGCGAGCCCGGTGATCGAGATCGCCACCGTCACGCCGGCGAAGATCACCGCCCGCCCTGCGGTCGCACCGGCGGCCGCTGCTGCCTCCTGCGGCGTGAGCCCGTCGTGCAGGAACTGCCGGAACCGGGTGACGATGAGGAGTGTGTAGTCGATGCCGACCCCGAGCCCGATCATCGGCACGAGGATCTCGGTGACGGTGTTGAAGTGGGTGAGGCGCGCGGCGAGGAACAGGATCAGGAACGCGCCGAGCACCGCCACGATCGCGAAGAGCAATGGGATCGCCGTCGGCACGAGCGCCCGGAAGAGGATCAGCAGGATCACGAATGCCGCAAGCAGCCCGATCAGGTCGCTGATGCCCTGCGTCGGTGGCGCGCTCTCCGCCTCGCCCGTGAACTCGACCTGCACGCCCGCCGGATTGCCGATCGCGCGCAGTTGGTTCTCGACGGCGACGATCCCCGAGCGCGGCAGCTGGAAGCCGTTGCGGTCGTACTGGACGTCGAAGAACGCGATCCGGCCGTTGCCGGACAGCTGGCTCGTGTCCGACAGCGGGCTCGTGATCTTCTGCAGGTCCTTGACGTTCTCGGCCAGCGAACGCTGTGAGGCCTTGCCCGCGGCGAGCATCCTCGCGATCACCGCACGTCCGCCCGGCGAGTCCAGCCTCTGGTTCGGCGACGAGAGCACGACGCGCAGCGCCGCGCCCTTCTCACCGCCGAACTTGGCCGTGATCAGGTCGGTCGCCTTCTGGGTGTCCGACCCGGGGATCTTGAAATCGTTGATCAGCTTCCCGTGGTAGGCGGCGTTCAGCCCGATCAACAGGACGAAGACCGCCACCCACGTCGAGACGACCCGCCAGGGGTGGCGCGCACAGTGGCCTGCCCAGCGGGCGAGGCCCCCTTCATGCGCAATCCGTTGTTCTTCTGCGACGCGGCCCTCTTCAGGCGCCCCGTGCCCGTCTTCCCCGGCCATCGGCCCTCCTCGTCAGCCAGCACAGCGACCTGGGCAGCATGCCCGAACGGCCCGAGGTGCGCGAGCGGGTGCCGTTCAGGGAGCCGGGGCGGCCACCGTCGAGCGGAGCGAGTCGAGCGAGGCGCGGATGTCCTTGGTCAGGATCGCGTACATGGTCGGCTCGATGATCTCGAGTGCCGCCGTGAACGCGGCCTCCGCCTCGCCCGTACGGCCCTGCGCGGCCCGGACGAGGCCGGTCGCGTGCAGGAGCGACGCGTGCGTCCAGACGTCCTCGCGTCCGACGCGGCGCTGCGCCGCGGTGACGACGCGGTCGGCCTCATCGGTCCTGCCCTGCTTGACGAGAGCCTCCGCCAGCCGCCGCTCGGCCTCGACGAGGTAGCCCTGTTCGTGCGTCGCCTGAAGGCGGCCGACCGCGTCCCGGAACGTCTTCTCGGCGAGGGCGATGTCTCCGCGCTGCTCGTAGACGGCACCGAGGTTGGCGAGCGTCCAGCCGTAGCGCCCCGCGGCGCCCGTCTCGCGGAACATCGCGAGCGCCTCGAGCAGGTACTTCTCGGCTTCCTCAGACTCGGCTTCGCCGAAGCGGCGGCCGTGCACGGCGAGCGCGAACGCCATCGCCTCGCGGCTGCCGCTCGCCTCGGCCAGCTCCTCTGCGCGCCCGAGCAGCTCGAGCGAGCGCGTGGCGTCGCCCTGCACGCCGGCCACGCTGGCGAGCTGGGTGAGCGCGAGGCTCTCGAGCTCCGGCCGGCCGGCCTGGTGCGCGAGCTCGAGCATCGCTTCGCCGTGGCGTGTGGCGCCGTCCGCGTCGCCGCGCCACCAGAAGATCGTCGCGATCAGGGCGTTCGCGTCGTACAGGCCGACCGCCTCGTCGACGGGCAGGATCGCGAGCGCCTCGTCGGCGAGGTCGTGCGCCCTCGTCACGTCGCTCTCCGCGTGCAGCGCCAGGTCGGCGAGGAGCACGAGCGAGCGGCCCTCGATGTCCGGCAGACCGGCGACGCGGGCATCCGCCAGCGCCTCCTCGGCCTCGGCGCGGACCGTGGGGACGTCGGACAGCCGCCACGCCGCGTGGGCGGCGAGATAACGCCGGCCGGGGGTCGGATCGAGCTCGAGCGCGCGCAGAAGTGTTCGGCGCGCGGACAGGAAGGCGCCCCGCTGCAGCGCGCGGCGACCCGCTTCCTCGAGAGCTGCGGCCGTCGTGCGCGGCAGGTCGTCCGGTACGTCGCCGCCCAGCTCCTCCAGCAGCTGCACGGCCTGATCGAGGTGATAGGCGCGGATCCCGGCGAGCTCGTCCCGGGCGCGTTCGTCGACCCATTCGGCGAACGCGCGGTGCTCCTCCGCGCGTAGCGCCTTGCTCATCCCGCCGTAGGCAACGTCGCGGATCAGCACGTGCTTGAAGCGAAAGGCGCGATCGCCCGAGATGGTCGAGCGCTCCTCGGGGACGACGAACTCGCGCTCGAGCAGCCCGTCGAGCAGCGGATCGATCTCGAGGCCGGGCACGAGCCGGTCGAGTGCACCGCGCCAGAAGACCCGGCCGATCAGCGCGGCGGTCTGGAGCACGCGCTTCTCACCCGCCTCCAGCCGGTCGATCCGGGCGGCGATCAGGGCCTGAACGCTGTCGGGGATGCGGTCGAGCTCTTCGTCCTCCCGGAGCACGCGGGCGATCTCCTCGAGGAACAGCGGGTTGCCCTCCGCCCGCTCGAGCACGAGCGCCCGCTGGGCGGGCGCCACCTCGGCTCGTGCGAGCAGCGCATCGGCGAGCGCGCCGCTCTCGGCGGCGTCGAGCGGCCCGAGCTCGACCGCGCTCGCGCGGCGGATGCCGCCGCCCCAGGTCGTGCGCGTGTCGAGCAGGTCCGGGCGCGCGACGGCGACGATCAGCACCGGGACGTTGCGCAGCGACCGGGCGAGATGCTCGATCAGGTCGAGCAGCGGCTCCTCCGCCCAGTGCACGTCCTCGAAGACGAGGACGAGCGGCTGCAGCTCGGAGAGCTGCTCGGCCCAGCGCAGGGCGGCCCAGGTCAGCTCCGCCGAGGTGTGCTCACCCTCGGCCGCGCCGAGCACCCCGAGCGCCACCGCCAGCAGGTCGGCGACCGCTTCGCTCTCGCAGGAGAGGCGCAGCTTCTCGAAGGCATCGTTCGCCGGGTCGTCGTCCGTGATCCCCGCGCTCGCCTTGATCATCGAGGCGAGCGGCCAGTAGGTCACGCCCTCGCCGTAGGGCAGCGTTCGCCCGGACAGCGTCGTCACGCGCTCGAGCGAGTCGGTGAACTCGGTCACGAGGCGCGACTTGCCGACGCCGAGCTCGCCGAAGACGGTGACGAGCTGCACGGCACAATCCCGCACCGTCCGCTGAAACGTGTTCTCCAGGAGCGCCAGCTCAGCCTCGCGGCCGACGAGCGGCGCCGCGGGGAGCCGCGCCGGATCGTGCACCCGCACCGCGCGCCACGTCCAGAGCGGCTCGTGCCGGCCCTTGATCTCGAGCGGCCCGGCGCTCTCGACCTCGACCGCGCCCGCCGCGAGCCGTCTCGCGCCCTGGCCGAGCAGGACCTGCCCCGGCTCGGCCGCCTGCTGCAGGCGCACGGCGAGATTCACGGCCTCGCCCGTCGCGAACGTCGACTCGGCGTCCTCGACGACCACCTCGCCGGACTCGACGCCGATCCGGACACCGAGCCCCAGAGCCTCGACCTCGGGGACGATCTCGAGGGCGGCCCGCAGCGCGCGCTCCGCGTCGTCCTCGTGGGTGACCGGCACGCCGAACGCCGCCATCACCGCGTCGCCTGCGAACTTCTCGACGGTCCCGCCGTGCTTGGAGATCGTCCTTGAGACCCGCTCGAAGTAGCCGTTCACGCGCCCGCGCACGACCTCCGGATCGGCGCCCGCCACGAGAGCGGTCGAGCCCACCAGATCGACGAACACGACTGTCGCAACCTTGCGTTCCACGTACC
This sequence comes from uncultured Thermoleophilia bacterium, assembly GCA_963722065.1. Classification (GTDB taxonomy): domain Bacteria; phylum Actinomycetota; class Thermoleophilia; order Gaiellales; family Gaiellaceae; genus PALSA-600. Next base: position 56,670 of record CAVRMI010000034.1, read on the forward strand.
GACTTTACCGGCAGCTCCGGGCCTGCCAGCGGCACGGGGCTACGATCGCCCCGTGGCGGCCGGCGACCTCCAGGCAGCCTTCGCACAGGCCGCGGCGGAGGACGGGATCGTCCTCGGGGCCGCGTCGTTCGACTGGCTGTGCGAGCAGGGCCACGTCGGCCTCGAGCGAGTCGCGAAGGCGCGGAGAGACCCGGCGCTCGCGCGGCCGGTGACCGAGGCGACCGAGGCGCTCGCGCGGATCTACGCCCGCCTCAAAGGTGACCTCTCGGTGCTGCAGGCGGCCCGCGAGAATCTCCTGCTGCCGATGGAGCTGGTCCACGGCCCGTCGGGAACGGTGATCGAGGTCGACGACGCAGCCCACTTCACCTCGTTCCGCCTCGCTGCGCTCGAGCTCTATCCCGCCGGCGCCGCGCTCGGCTTCGACCGCTTCGAGCACGAGGAGCTGTGCCGGATCTGGTGCTCCCGAAGCGACGGGCTCGCCCGCGGTCTCGCCGCCAAGGGGTTCGGGTTCGGGGGCGTGCAGCGCGAGCGCGCGTACCAGGATGCGCTCCGCGATCTCGCGACGCCGGCGATGGGCCACCCGCCGCTCATCCGGATCGCGGCCGTCGACGGCGACGGAGCTGCCGCCTACGGCCGGAACCGCCGGTCACTCGCGACGCTTCGGAGCTCCTGAGCCTGCGGCCTCGTAGCCGTCGATCACCGAGACGTTGACCGTCGAGCAGCGTGCGCAGCGGATCCGCACCTTCTTCGTCATCTGCACGGGATGCATCGAGACGGCGAGCAGGTTCCCGCACTCCACGCACACATAGTCGTCCGGCCCGTTCCCGTGAAAGACGGGCCGGTCGACGACGTCTTGCACCGCGGTGCCGCCGTCGAACGGGACTTCGCCCTCGCGGATCCGCCGCATCGCGATCGTCGCCATCGAACTCCGCCTGCTCAGAGCGCGCCGAGCTTGCCGGCGAAGTCGGCGATCAGCGCGTCGAGCACGCCGACGACGACGCCTTCTCCCATCGACGCCGCCTTGCCGGTGATCTGCGCGTTCGTGTGAATCGTCCCGCCGCCGTCCACGAGTGTGAAGACGACGGTTGCGTTTGCATGGCCCTGGCCGCCGGCCTCGCGGGACTTGACGCTCATCACGGCCCGGTGCACAGCGGCATCCTGCTCGACGATCTCGACGCTGCCGGTGAAGGTCATCGACATCGCGCCCATCTTGATCTTGATCTCGGCCCGGACCGAGGCAGGCCCCGTCTCTTCGAGGACGCTGCCGCCCTCGACGCACGGCACGACCCGCGCGAGGTCGAGGATCGTGGCGAAGCTCTCGTCGACCGGCTTCAGCGTGGTGAACGAATGCTCGAGCTCGACGGCCATCGCGCGAGAGAGATTAGCGAAGCAGCGGAGTAGGCTTCGCCGGAGTGCCCCTCGCTGCCGGTACGCACACGTTCGGGCCCGGGAACGCCGAACTCTCGGTGCGGACCGGTCGAACGGGAGCTGCGGCGAAGGCGGGGCACGACCTGCTCCTGCACGTCACTTCGTGGGAGGCGACGCTCGAGGTCGGCGACGGCTCTGCACCGGTGAGCCTCGTGCTCGACGCCGATTCGACGTCGCTTCGCGTGCGCGAGGGCACCGGTGGGATGCAGGCCCTCGGCGACGACGACAAGGCGAACATCGAGCAGACGATCGACGACGAGATCCTGAGGACGATGTCGATCGGCTTCCACTCGACCGCGGTCGAGCCCGCTGCGGAGGACCGTGTGCGCGTCCAGGGGGAGTTGACACTCGCCGGTGCGACCCGGCCCGTCGCGTTCGACGTCACGATCGCAGCGGACGGCACGTTGGCCGCGTCGCTCGCGTTGAAGCAGAGCGACTGGGGCATCAAGCCCTACTCGGCGCTCTTCGGGGCACTCAAGGTCGCCGACGAGGTCGAGATCGCCGTCTCCGCGCCGGCTGATCAGTCGCGGTAGACGGTCTGCGCGTCGAGCCCGCCCTCGACGCCCGGTGGCAGCGCGCCGGTGCCGTGCGCGTAGAGCGCGATCTCCTCGATCGTCTTCATCCGGGTGGGGTCCGCCGCGCCCGGGCCGGCCCACGCGCCGTTCGACCACTCCAGCGTCTCCGGCGGAGCGTCGAGCGCGACGCCGGCGAGCAGCTGTGCCTTCGCCCGGATCTTCCCGCTCGCACTCACGACCGCGGCCGCCGTGCCGCCGGACGGGGCGGTGTTGTAGCCGTGGCCGACGCCGAAGCGGTTCGTGTCCGCGGGCACGACCTTCACGTCGAGCGCCGGCACCCCGAGCTCGTCGGCGACGAGCTGCGCGTAGCTTCCTTCGTTCCCGTCGGCCTCGGTGGTCAGGCTGAGCACCATCTTCCCGGTGGGATGCACGCGTAGAAAGACCGCGCGGTACGCCTCGTCAGCCATCGCTCTCGTCTCCTTCTCGTTGGTGGCTTGCGGTGTGCGCGAGCCGTTCGCGCTCCTGGTGGGCGGTCAGCGCGTTGTGCTCGTCCAGGTCGCAGAACGCAGGCTGCGGGCCGCCGAGCTGATGCGGGGGCACGGCGGGGCGGTCGCAGCCGGGATAGATGCAGAGTTTGATCTCGCCGGTCACTCGGTCGCCCATCCCGGTGTGATGTTCCCCCGGCGCGGGCCGTGGCCGCTCGGCATTCCCACGGAGCTCCCCGGGGCCGGCGTGGCGCTCGGCCAGGGCTCGTCCGCCTCCGACGCGGCGGCCGGTGCCGGGCCCGGCGCGTCCCACACCTCGGCGCCGATCGCATCGGCCACCTCCCCGAGCGCCTCGAAGCTGTGGCCGCTGACGAACGCGTCACAGTAGGGAAGCGCCGCGAGCATGCCGCCGGACTGGACCGAGAAGGAGTCGGCGCTGACGCGCGGGTTGACCCACACGATCCGGTGCGCAAGCCGTGCGAGCCGGGCCATCTCACGGCCGACGAGAGCCGGGTCCCCGCGCTCCCACCCGTCGGAGAGGATCACGACCACGGCGCCGCGGGCCATGCCCCGGCGACCGTGGCGGTCGTTGAACACGCGGAGCGCCTCGCCGATCCGGGTCCCGCTCGACCAGTCCGGTGCAGCGGCCGCGGCCCGCTGGATCGCGCGTTCCGGACTGCGGGAGGCGAGCGCGCGTGTCACGCGGGTGAGCCGCGTCGCGAAGACGAACGCCTCGGCGTTCGGCCCGGTTCTCGCTGCGCACGTCAGGAACTGGAGATAGGCGCGCGCATACGGCTCCATCGACCCGGAGATGTCGCAGAGCAGCACCAGCCTGCGCGGCATCACGCGCCGGCGCTGCCGGGCGAGCCGGATCGGGTCGCCGCCCGTGCGCAGGCTCGTGCGCAGCGTGCGCCGCAGGTCGACGCGTTCGCCGCGGCGGCGACGTTCGTGCCGGCGCGTGCGCCGGAGCGGGGTCGCGAGCTCGAGGCGCGACATCAGCCGGTAGAGCTGCGCGAGCTCGTAGGGCTCGAGGGCGTCGAAGCTCTTCTGCCTGAGCAGCTCGTCGTCGCTCGCTCTCGCCACGAGCACCTCGAGCTCGTCGTCGCCGGTGTCGCCCCGGTCGCCGCCCGCAGGCGACGGCATGCCTTTCGGCCGGTCGCTCTGCGCGAGCGCCGGGCGGGGCGGCTGCTCCCGTTCGTCGCGCGGCGCGGCCGCGGCAGGCGCGGGCTCGGGCAGGAAGTCGTCGTCGCCCTCGACGCCGCCGCCGAAGATCGAGAAGAACACCGAGTCGAATGTCCGCACCTGCGACTGATCGGAGACGAGCACGGCGCGCGCCGTCCAGTAGAGCTGCCGGCGGCTGATCGGCCGGACCAGCCCGAGGCTGCGGGCGAGATCAGCCGAGCGTCGCGGAGCGGTCGGCAGTCCGCGGTCGTGGAGCCGTCGACTCAGGGCGCCGACGAACCGGGGGAGGTCGAGCTCGATCGTCTCGACCCCGAACGCGATGCGGCCCTCAGTCACCGGTGCGCACGAACTGCTCCAGGCCGGCCGCGCGGATCACCTCCTGGTCCTCGTCGTACTTCAGCACCGTGCCGAGGGTGCGGTCGGCGGCTGCGGCGTCCAGCACCTCGATCCCGAGCAGGCTCAGCGCGGCGAGCCAGTCGATCGCCTCGGCGATCCCGGGCGGCTTCTGCACGTCGCCCGCGCGCATGCGCGAGACCGCGTTCGCGACCTGCACGGCCAGGGTCTCGGACGCGCCCTTGACGCGCCGGCGGACGATCTCCACCTCCCGCTGCGGCGTCGGGTAGGAGATGCGGTGATAGAGGCAGCGGCGCTTGACGGCGTCGTGCAGGTCGCGTGTCCGGTTCGACGTCAGGACGATGACCGGCGGATGGGTGGCGCGGACGGTGCCGATCTCCGGGATCGTCACGCTCGCGTCTGCGAGCAGCTCGAGCAGGAAGGCCTCGAAGTCGTCGTCGGCGCGGTCGATCTCGTCGATCAGCAGGACCGCCGGCCGTGGGCCTGGATGCTCGAGCGCCCGGAGGAGCGGGCGGCGGATCAGGTACTCGGGGCCGAACAGCTCCTCCTCGGCGAGCCCCGCTCCGCTCGACTCCGCGAGGCGGATCGCGAGCAGCTGGCGCGGGTAGTTCCACTCGTAGAGCGCCTCCGCGGCGTCGATGCCCTCGTAGCACTGCAGGCGGATCAGAGGCGTGTCGAGCACGAGCGCGAGCGCTTTCGCCGCCTCGGTCTTGCCGACTCCGGCCTCGCCCTCGAGCAGCAACGGCTGCGGCAGGCGCAGGCTGAGGAACATCGACGTGGCGAGGCCCTCGTCGACGAGGTAGTCGACCTCGGCGAGACGCCGCGCGAGCGTCTCGATGTCGGGTGCCAGCCGACGCAGTTCCCCGGCTGCCTCGCCCGTGACGTCGTTCGCGCTCATCTCGTCAAGCAGCCCGGTGCTCTGCCTCGAACTTGGCCTTGCAGCCGTCGCAGCAGAAGTAGACCGTCTTCCCTTCGTGCTCCACCGACGGCGTGCTCGGAAGCGCCGCGACTGTCATCCCACAGATCGGGTCGACGGCGAGCTCGCTCGCGGGCTCGGCGACCGCGATCCGCGTGTCTCCCGGCGCCGCGGCACGCTCGCCCCGACGGGTTGCCACCACGGAGGCGAGGATCGACAGCGCGATCTCCGCCGGGGTGCGCGCACCGATGTCCATCCCGGCGGGAACGTCGATCTGCGCGAGCTGTGCAGCCGGGACGCCGTCGGCGCGCAGGTCTGCGAGCACGGCTGCCCCTCGCTTGCGGCTCGCCACCAGCCCGACGTACGGCACGCCCACGTCGAGCGCGCGCCGAAGCGTGTGCAGCTCGTCTCGTCCGTGCGTCGCGACGACGATCGCCAGGTCGCCGGCTGCAGGATCCATGTCGGCGCCTTCGGCCGCGAAGATGTCGAGGCCGAGCTCGCCGCCCAGTGCGACCACCGACGCGGCGATCGGCGTGTCGCCGACGACGAGAACACGTGGTGCGGGGAGCACGGGCTCGAGAAAGATCTCGATCGCACCCCCGGACAGGCACGGGTTCTGTGCGGTCACCGCGCCTTCCTCCACCGAAATCTCCTCTCCGGTGCCGGGGTCCTCGCCGGTAGGGCCGTCGGGGACGATTCGCAAGAGCACAGCCTCCTCGGTCTCGATCGCCTTCAATGCATACACCAGCACGCTCTGCTGGGCGCAGACGCCCCCCACGAACCCCTCGATCGTGCCGTCCTCGAGCACGAGCGCCACGTCGCCCGCCTTGACGCTCGTCGGGCGCTGCGCCCGGACCACGGTCGCGGTCACGAAGGCCGTGCCCCGTGCGGCGAGGTCCTGTGCCCGCCGCGCCACAGCCGGGCTCATCATTGCGGTGGCTCGGGCCGCCCCTGCATCGCCGCCCAGACCCGCGCGGGGGTGCAGGGCATGTCGAGGTGATCGACGCCGTGCGTGGAGTGCAGCGCGTCGATGACCGCATTCACGATCGCCGGCGGCGAGCCGACGTTCGGCGACTCGCCGACGCCCTTCGCTCCGAGCGGATGGTGCGGGCAAGGGGTGACCGTCTCGCCGAGCTCGAAGTCGGGACATTCGAGCGCGGTCGGGATCAGGTAGTCCATGAACGAGGAGTTGAGGCAGTTCCCCTCCTCGTCGAACGTGATCACCTCCATCAGCGCGATGCCGACTCCTTCAGCGAGCCCGCCGTGAATCTGGCCGTCGACGATCATCGGGTTGATGCGGACGCCGCAGTCGTCGACGGCGATGAAGCGCCGCACCGTCACCTGGCCCGTGTCGGGATCGATGTCGACGACCGCGATGTACGCGCCGTAGGGGTAGGTGAGGTTCGGCGGGTCGTAGATCACCTGTGCGTCGAGGCCGCCCTCCATGCCGGCGGGGAGCTCGTCGCCGCTGTAGGCGCGCGCGGCGATCTCCTCGATCAGCACGCCCTTCTCGGGGTCGCCCTTCACGTACCAGCGGCCCTTCTCCCAGGCGAGGTCCTCCGGCCGCGCCTCGAGCATCGTGGATGCGATCAGGCGCGCCTTGTCGCGCACCTTGCGGGAGACGACCGCGACGGCGGCGCCCGACACTGGAGTCGAGCGGCTGCCGTAGGTGCCGAGCCCGTACGGAGAACGATCGGTGTCGCCGTGCCGGACCTCGACGTCCTCGGGCGGGATGCCGAGCTCCTCGGCGACGATCTGGGCGAACGTCGTCTCGTGCCCCTGCCCCTGCGTCTGGGCGCTGATGCTGACGACGGCCTTGCCCGACGGGTGGACCCGCAGGTCCGCGCCGTCGTTCATCGCGAGCCCCAGGATGTCCATGTGCTTGCGCGGCCCGGCGCCGACTCCCTCGGTGAAGAACGACACGCCGATCCCCATCAGCTCGCCGCGGGCGCGCTTCTCCGCCTGCTCGCGGCGCAGGTCCTCGTAGCCGGCGATGTCCATCGCGACGCGCATCGTCTCTGCGTAGTTGCCGGAATCGTAGGTCCAGCCGGTGGTCGTCTCGTACGGGAACTGCTCCGGCCCGATGAAGCTCCGCATGCGCAGCTCGATCGGGTCGACCTTCAGCTCGAGCGCGAGCGCGTCGACCATTCGCTCCACGAGGTACACGGCTTCGGTGATTCGGAACGAGCAGCGGTAGGCGACGCCCCCCGGCGCCTTGTTCGTGTAGACCGCCTTGACCTGGACGTGCGCCGCCTCGAGGTCGTAGGAGCCGCACACGATGTGGAAGAACCCGGCCGGGAACTTCGTCGGCTGCGCGGTGCTGTCGAACGCGCCGTGGTCCGCGATCACGTCGACCCGCAGGCCGGTGATCTTGCCGCCCTTCGAGCACATCTCGGCGTGCATCACGTAGTCGCGCGCGAACCCCGTCGACATGAGGTTCTCGGAGCGGTTCTCGACCCACTTGACCGGCACGCCGGCGACGATCGAGCCGGCGATCGCGCAGACATAGCCGGGGTAGACCGGGACCTTGTTGCCAAAGCCGCCGCCGATGTCCTGGCACTGGATGCGGATCATGTGCTCGGCCAGGCCGGCGACGTGCGCGTACACGGTTCGGTGCGCATGCGGCGCCTGGTTGCCGTTGTAGATGTTCAGCTGGCCGGTCTCGGGATCGAAGTCGGCGATCATGCCGCACGTCTCGAGCGGCGCGGGATGGCAGCGCGGATAGATGATGTCGCGCACCACGACCGTGTCGGCCTCGGCGAACGCGCGATCGGTCGCCTCCTGGTCTCCCGCCTCCCAGGTCGGGCTGGCGAGGTTGTCGCGCTGGCCGGCCTTGTCGTCGCGGATCAGCGGCGCACCGGGGTCCAGCGCCTTCCGCGCGTTGACGACCGCCGGCAGCGGTTCGTACTCGACGTCGATCAGGGCCAGGGCGTCGTTCGCCGAGTACTCGTCGGTCGCGATCACGAACGCGACCTCCTGGCCCTGGAAGCGCACCTTGTCGCCCGCGAGCACGGCCTGCGTGTCGTAGGAGATCGTCGGCATCCAGGCGAGCCCGAGCGTCTCGAGGTCCTTGGCGGTGACAACCGCGGCGACGTTCGGGTGGGCGAGCGCGCGGGAGGTGTCGATCGAGATGATCCGGGCGTGCGCGTACGGGCTGCGCAGCAGCGCGCCGTGGAGCATCCCCGGGAGCCGGATGTCGTCGAGGTAGGTGCCCTGGCCGCGGATGAAGCGCGCGTCCTCCTTGCGCTTCAGCCGCCCGAAGCCGATCGGCCGTTCGTGCTCGGCGCTCGGAAGGTTCTCGACGACGGTCATGGTGTCACTCCCTGTCTGCTGGATCGTTCGTGCTCCGCGGCCCACTGGATCGCGGCCACGATGTTCTTGTACCCGGTGCAGCGGCAGATCGCACCCGAGATCGCGGTTCGAATCTCGTGCTCGGTCGGGCTCGGGTTCTCGTCGAGGAGAGCCCGTGCCGTCATCAGCATCCCCGGGGTGCAGAAGCCGCACTGCAGGGCGTGTGTCTCGTGGAAGCCCTGCTGAACCGGGTCGAGCACCCCGTCGACCTCGAGCGACTCGACGGTGCGGACCTCGTGGCCGTCGGCCATCGCCGCCAGGACGGTGCAGGACTTGACGGGCGCACCGTCCAGGTGGACGACGCACGCGCCGCAGTTCGAGGTGTCGCAGCCCCAGTGCGTGCCGGTCAGCCCGGGTGTGTCTCGGATGAAGTGGACGAGCAGCAGGCGCGGTTCGATCTCCCTGGAGACCTGCTCGCCGTTGATGTCGATGGAGACGTGCATGAGCTAGGCCTCCTGACCTTGGGCGCGGGCGCCGGCCCGGTGGAGGGCGCGTGCGGTGACGATGCCTGCGAGATGGCGTTTGTAGTCGACCGGGCCGCGGCCGTCCGCGGCCGGGGAGCAGTCCGTAGAGGCGATCTCCGCCGCTTGCCCGTAGAGCTCCTCGGACGCCACCTGCCCGCGCAGAAGTTCCTCGGCGCGCGAGAGGTGAATCGTCGTCAGCCCGACGGCGCTGAGCGCGATTCCCGCGTCTGCGATCCTGCCGCCCTCGATCCAGAGAGCCGCGGACGCCGCCGCGATCGCCCAGTCGCCGGCGCGGCGCTCGACCTTCTCGTGCGCGCTGCCGCCGCCGGGGCGCAGCGGAATTCTGACCTCGGTCAGCAGCTCCGCCTCGCCGACCGCCGTCGTGTACGGGCCGACGTGGAAGTCGTCCATGCCGACGACCCGCTCGCCGGCGGCGCCGCGAATGACCGCCTTCGCCTTCAGCGCCGTGCAGACGGACGAGAGGTCCTCGGCTGCATCCGCCTGGCAGAGCGAGCCGCCGATCGTGCCGCGGTTCCGGACGACCGGATCGGCGATCACCGTCTCGGCGTCGCGGAACACCGGGAGATGCTCCTCGAGCAGCTCCGACTTCAGCAGTTCGACGTGGCGGGTCAGTGCGCCGATCCTGATCTCACCTCCGTCCAGCCGGATGTAGGAGAGCTCGTGCAGGTCGTTGATGTCGATCAGGTGTGTGGGGCTCGCCAGCCGGAGCTTCATCATCGGCAGGAGGCTGTGCCCGCCCGCGATCACGCGCGCGTCGGGGCCGAGCCGCTGCAGCGAGGCGATCACGCCGTCGACGCTGGTCGCGCGTTCGTAGTCGAATTGCGCAGGGGTCTGCACGTCGAGCTCCTTTCAGCTCAGGACCGGCTCGGGAGCCGCTTGCGCGGGGCTCCGATGTCATCCCGCTGCTCGTACTGGACGGGTGCGTCGGTTCCGATCACGGGCGAGCGCGGCAGCTTCTCCGGGCTCGACTGGCGCAGCTCGGGGTAGAGCAGGCGCGCGGCGAGGCTGCCGCCCTCGATGTTGCGCAGGACCGGGCCGTTCGGGCTCGCGGCCGCGATCGGCGCCTCCCGCCCGAGGCGGGCCAGGGTGAGCGTGCCCTGGGTGTAGACCTCGCCGATCCGCGGCGCCGAGACCCACGAGCTGCCGGGAATGCTTCGGAACCCGGCCGCCGCCGCTCCCGGGTAGAGCCCGTCGACGAGCCCCAGTGCGTCGGTCAGGCCTGCCTTCTTCACGAGGAGCCCCTCCAGCAGGTCCACGCCTGCGTCGAGCTGCTGGTTGATCGCCGTCACGATCTCGTTCACCGGCGCGCTCTTCTCGACGATGCCGCTCACGCCGACAATCGCCTCGTCCAGGCCGGTGGTGATCCTGCGCAGCGCCACGATCGTCGAGACCAGGTAGTAGACGAGCGCGAGCACGATGAGGACGACGGCGACGATCATCACGGCTCCGGCTGCGGGCATCGCTTCCCCCTACTCCGCGTCGTCGAGGATGACGTCGAGTGAGCCGCCGTAGTTCGCGACCCCTGCGACGGTTTGCGTGACCTGGTCCCTGGTCGTCACGAGCAGCGCAGCCGCGTCGAGGTCCTTCGATCCCGCCGCTGCGACCGAGGCGATCTGCCGGACGCTCGGGACGATGCTTCTCGCCGCAGCGCGCACGCCGTGCAGCAAGTAGACGACGATGGGGAGCACCACGACGAGCAGGATCGCATCGCCGATCCACCAGAGCGTCATCGCGGTCTCCGTTCGGCGACGACCGCCGCCTTGCGGGCGATCCCCGGCAGGGCACCGAGGATGACGTCGAACTGGGCGTTGATCGCGGTGACCGCCGGCTCGAGGGGGCGCAGATGCTCGGCCTCGACGCCCTGCAGCGCGCCGCCGAGCGTCGCGAGGTTCCTGGAGATCGACTCGAGACGCAGCCTGACGACGATCAGCGCGGCCGCGAGCACGGCGACGACGACGACGGCGAGCAGCACACTCAGCACGACGAGCAAGGTCATGACTCCCGCTCCCGGCGGCGGCCGAGCCGCCGCCTCCGCTCCTTGATGAGCTCCGTCGAGCCTACGCTCATGATTCCCGCTCCCGGCGGCGGCCGAGCCGCCGCCTCCGCTCCTTGATGAGCTCCGTCGAGCCTACGCTCATGATTCCCGCTCCCGGCGGCGGCCGAGCCGCCGCCTCCGCTCCTTGATGAGCTCCGTCGAGCCTACGCTCATGATTCCCGCTCCCGGCGGCGGCCGAGCCGCCGCCTCCGCTCCTTGATGAGCTCCGTCGAGCCTACGCTCATGATTCCCGCTCCCGGCGGCGGCCGAGCCGCCGCCTCCGCTCCTTGATGAGCTCCGTCGAGCCTACGCTCATGCCGCGTCCCCGAAGCCGTCCGTGAGCGCGTTCATGTAGCCGTCCTGGACGACCGCTTCGTCGACGATCAGGGCCAGGACCGGGGCGGTGGCGGTGAGCTGGGGGATGTTCGCCGTGTTGGCCGCGACCGCACCGGCGACCTCGAGCAGGCCGCCGACCGACCGGTCGATGCTGACGACGGCCTGGATCAGGATCGCGAGCAATACCGCGACGACGAGTGACGCGACGAGCCCGATCGTGAGCGCGATCCACCAGTAGGTGTCGGCGGAGATCGCCGCGAGGATCATTTCCCGACCGCCACCTTCCGCAGTGCGCGCGCGGCGTGCAGGATCCGGACGCCCGAGTCGTTGATCTGCCCGATGCCGGCGAGTTCCGCGGTCTGCTGCCGCACCACCTCGACGGCCTCTTCGGCGATCTTCGCCTGCCGGGCGATCCGGAGCGCGAGCAGCACGATCGTGATCACGATCGCCGCCGCCACCGCGATCACGACGACGCCCAGCGCGATCCCGACCTGCCAACCGGTGGAGGACGCAATCACCAACCGCATACTACGAGGTGACCATACTTCCCGGTTTCGCCCGCTGTCCAGGCGCCGGGCGGCGGTCGCCGACGCCGATGCGCAGCGGCTCGCGCGGCTCGCCTAGAGTTGTCAGGTACATCTTCGGAACCCCCCACCCGGAGGTCGAAATGAGCAGCGCCAAGATCGACAGGCAAACGGCGGCTGAAGGTCCCGCCGCGGGTACCGCCGACCTGAAGCTCGAGGTCGTCGTGATCCCTGTCTCGGACGTCGACCGCGCAAAGGACTTCTACGGCAACCTCGGCTGGCGGCTCGACGCCGACTTCGCCTTCGACGACGGCGTCCGGATCCTGCAGCTCACGCCGCCGGGCTCCGGATGCTCGATCCAGTTCGGCACCAAGCTCACCTCGGCCTCGCCCGGGTCGGCGGAGGGCCTGTATCTGATCGTGTCCGACATCGAGGCTGCGCGGCAGCAGCTCCTCGCCCGCGGCGTCGAGGTCGGAGAGGTCTTCCACGAGGGGGCGGTCGGCGCGAGGTTCGAGCCCGGCCAGAGCAGGCGGGTCCCAGGCCCGGCGCCCGATCACGGCACGTACGGCTCGTTCGCGACGTTCGTCGATCCCGACGGCAACCGCTGGCTCCTCCAGGAGATCACTGCGCGGCTTCCGGGCCGGGTCGACCCGGCGGTCACCTCGTTCGGGTCGACCAATGACCTGGCTTCCGCCCTGCGCCGCGCGGCCGCCGCGCACGGCGAGCACGAGAAGCGCCACGGCGGGGAGTTCGACGAGAACTGGCCGGACTGGTACGCCGCGTACATGGCGGCAGAGCAGGCGGGAAAGGAGCTGCCGGAGTGAGCGACTACGACGTGATCGTGATCGGCGGCGGCTCGCCCGGTGAGCACTGCGCCGGTGCGCTCGCAGAGGGCGGTCTTCGCGTGGCGCTCGTCGAGCGCGAGCTCGTCGGCGGCGAGTGCTCGTACTGGGCCTGCATCCCGTCGAAGACGCTCCTGCGGCCCGGCGAGGCGGCGCACGCCGCGAACGCCGCCGCCGCTCCTGCGACGATCGACGTCGACGCTGCACTCGCGTGGCGCGACTTCATGGTCTCGAACTACTCGGACGCCGGCCAGGAGCGCTGGCTCGCCGAGAACGGGATCGACCTGATCCGGGGCCGCGGCGCGCTGGCGGGAACCGGCGCCGTCGAGGTCGACGGCCGCCGCTATACCGCCGACCACGTCGTCCTCGCGAACGGCGCGGACCCGTTCGTGCCGCCCGTACCGGGGCTGCGCGAGCTCGACGGCGTCTGGACGAACCGTGAGGCGACCGGCATGAAGGCTGTTCCGCGGCGGCTGCTCGTGCTGGGCGGCGGGCCGGTCGGGGTCGAGCTGGCACAGGCCGTGCGCCGCTTCGGGGGCGAGGTCGCCCTCGTGGAGGGCGGCCCGCACGTCCTGCCGCGCGAGCCTGCGCCGCTCGGCGATGCGCTCGGCGAGGTGCTGCACCGCGACGGGGTCGAGATCCACGTGAACGCCACCGCGACGTCCGCTCGCCGCGACGGCGACGAGTACGTGCTCGTGCTCGACGAGGGGGAGGAGCTGCGAGGCGACCGCCTGCTGGTCGCGACCGGCCGCCGCCCGCGCGTCGAGGGGCTCGGTCTGGAGACGGTCGGCATCACGCCGGACCCGCACGGCGTTCAGGTCGACGCGCAGCTTCGCGCCGGCGAGCGGCTCTGGGCCGTCGGCGACATCACGGGGATCTGGCCCCTGACCCACGTCGGCAAGTACCAGGGCGAGGTCGTCGCCGCGAACATCCTCGGCGAGCGCCGCGAGGCGAGCTACGACGCCGTTCCGCGCGTCGTCTTCACCGATCCGGCGGCGGCGTCCGTCGGCGCGGGCGAAGCGCCGTTCAGCGCGACCGTCCCGCTGCGGGAGATCGCGAAGACGGAGACGTACACCCGTGCGTACGCCGACAGCATCGGCTTCCTGACCCTGCTCAGCGACGGGACGCAGCTCACCGGCGCCTACGCGCTCGGCCCGGAGTCCGGCGAGTGGCTCCAGCAGGCCACGCTCGCGATCCGTGCGCGCGTGCCGCTCGAGGTCCTCAGGGACACGATCCAGCCGTTCCCGACCTTCTCGGAGATCTACGTGGGCGCGCTCCACGCGCTTCTCGGCAAGACGAGGAGCGGACGGGGCTGAACCATGCGTCCTGACATCCCACCGGCGCTCCACCGGACGCCCGAAGGGCCGGCATTCATGCGCCGAGCGCTGTAGATCGTTCGGGAAGCGCAGCGGGCGACGGTGAGCACCGCGCTCCTCGTGTGAACACTCGTCGTGACCCAGACGGTCCTGCTCGGGCAGGTTGTGGGCGGTCGCGTTCTGGACGAGGTTCGTCGTCAGCTGCAGCAGGAGCGCGTGCGAGCCGATCGTGGGCGTCATGCCGCCGGAGGTCTCGATGGTGAGGCCGCGTCTCTCCGCGAGGGGGAGGAGCGTTTCGCTCGCTTCCTCCGCGACCAGGGACAGCTCGACGTGCTCGCGGGTGAAGGACCGCCGATCGGCGCGGCTGAGCAGGAGCAGTGCTTCGGTGAGGTCGATCGCACGGGCGTTGACGGCGTGGAGGCGATCGACGAGCTCGTCGGTGTCGCGGTCCGGATCGGTGCGCGCGACGTCGAGCAGCGTCTGCGTGATCGCCAGCGGGGTGCGGAGCTCATGGGAGGCGTTGGCTGCGAAACGCTGTTGCTCGGCGATCTGTGCTTCGAGGCGTGCGAGCATGGCGTCGAAGCTGTCGGCGAGCTCGCGGAACTCGTCACTGCGGCCCGGCAGCTGGATCCGGTGGGGGAGCGATCCGCTCGCGGCGATGCGTGTGGCGTCGGTGATGCGGTTCCGGGGAGCGAGCATGCGGCCGGCGAGAAACCACCTTCCCAGTAGACCGAACACCAGCAGGAACCCCATAACGGCGACCGCGAACGGAGCGAAGTCGCGCAGGCTCTAGCCACGCTCTTCTCCGCCATGTCCGGTGTCTAGGCCCGTGTCGATGCGGTAGCCGACGCCGGCCATCGTCGAGATGATCCAGGGCTCGCCGAGCCGTTTGCGCAGTCCCGAGACCGTGATGCGGACGGCGTTGGTGAACGGGTCTGCGTTCTCGTCCCACGCTCGGGCCAGGAGCTCTTCGGCGCTGACGACACCGCCTTCGGCAGCGACGAGCACCTCGAGCACCGCGAACTGCTTGCGGGTGAGCGCGACGTAGCGGCCGTCGCGGTACACCTCCCGGCGGAACGGGTCCAGCCGCAGGCCCGCGATCTCTCGCACGGGTGGTCTGTTGTGAGCGCGTCTGCGGTCGAGCGCTCTCAGGCGGAGCACGAGCTCTCGAAGCTCGAACGGCTTGGTGAGGTAGTCGTCGGCGCCGAGCTCGAACCCGGTGGCCTTGTCGTCGAGGCGGTCGGCGGCGGTGAGCATCAGGATCGGCATGCCGCTGCCGGAGGCGACGATGCGTTCGGCGATCTCGTCGCCGGTCGGCCCGGGGATGTCTCGGTCGAGGACGGCTAGGTCATAGGCGTTGAAGCTCAGCAGCTCCAGTGCCGTGTTGCCGTCCGCTGCGATGTCGGCGGCGATCGCCTCAAGGCGCAGGCCGTCGCGGATGGCCTCGGCCATGAAGAGCTCGTCCTCGACGATCAAGACACGCATGTTCCGATGGTAGAGCCGGTGTGTTTCGCCGGTGTATCGAAAACCGGAGACGTGGGGCTAACACGGCGCTGCCTTGAATGGAGGCATGACCGACAGCAGACCGGCACGAGCGTCGTCGGCGTGAAGACCGGGTCGGACAGTGCCGCCGCCCTGGCTGCGGCAGACGCCCTCGTCGACCGCAGCGCCGGTCGATCACGGCGCCCGGGGTGCGCGTCCGCCCGACGCCGAGGATGCTCGCCCCGCGCCGACCGCCGAAGGGATCACGCGAGCGCCTGCCGTGCCGCCTCGTCGAACGGCGTGAGCTCGAGCGGCAGCAGTTTCCGGATCCGTTCCTCGCGCGCGATCGTCGGATTGCGGAGCCCTTCGACGAGCGGCCGCGCGACCGACGCGCTGACCGGCGTGACAAGGTTGAGCCAGAGGGAGGAGAGGTACGGCGTGAGCAGGGGAACCTCGATGATTCTGGGATTTCGGCCGAGCAGGGCAGCGATCCGCTCGATCATCTGCCGGTAGGTCATCACCTCCGGCCCGCCCGCGTCGTAGCCCTCGCCGTACGTGGCCTTGTTGCCGCAGACGCCTGCCAGGTAGCGGGCGACATCGCCGAGCGCGATCGGCTGCGTCGGCGTCGAGACCCAGCTCGGCGTCACCATGACCGGCAGCCGCTTGACGAGCCCGAGGATCGTCTCGAACGCGGCGCTCCCCTTGCCGACGATCATCGCCGCGCGCACGGTCGTCACCGGGACCCCGGCGGAGGCGAGCCTCTCTCCGCTCTCTCGGCGGCTTCGCAGGTGCGGCGACGCGTCGGGGCTGTCGGCGCCGAGCCCGCCGAGGTAGACGATCTGCTGCACGCCTGCGTCCGCGGCGTCCTGCGCGACCGTCTCCGCTGCCACGCGATCTTGCTCCTCGAAGTCGCGCGCGCCGAGCGAGTGGACGAGGTAGTAGACGACGTCCGCCCCTTCCAGGGCCGCTGCGACGCCGTGCCCGCTCGCCGCGTCGGCGACCACGTAGCGGACGCCGGGCTCGTCACGGGCGGTCCGCGAGACCGCGGTCAGCTCGTGCTCGGCCAGCAGGGGCACGAGCGCCCGGCCGACGACGCCGGTGGCGCCGAACACGGTGACGTTCATGAGTCTCGGCTCCGCAGCAGGAGCTCGAAGTAGCGGGAGCTGACCGCGGCATGGAAGGGGCTCTGCCCCCTCGCGTAGAGCATCCCGGTCCACGACGGTGCTCCCGCGCGGGCGGCGAGCCGCGGCAGGTACCCCTCGACCGAGACGCTCAGCTCCTGCTGAGCACCCTCGGATCGCTGTGCGAGTGTGACGGAGCCGCCGGCTCGGAGCGCGAGCAGTCCACCCTGGATCGCGTGCCGGCAGCTGACGAGCCCGGCGTCGAACGAGAGCTCCGGCGGCCCGAAGGTGAGCAGCGTCGGACCGCCGAGCAGCTTCAGCCTGCCTCCGCCGCCTGTCCAGCTCGCCCGGACGCAACCTCGGGTGAAGCGGTCGACCGCCTGCCAGTAGGTGACGCCGAGCGTGCGGGCGCCGGCCTCGGACGGCTCGACCACGGGCTTCTCCACGAGCACCCGCTGGCGCGACTCGAAGCCGCCGGACTCGAGCACGCGTTCCGATGTCTCCCAGCCCGTCACGGGGCGACCGCCATTGGCGCAGGGTAGACCAGCTTGACGCATGCCGATATAGGCATATGATGGCGCCATGGCACGAGCAGCGACGACCTCGGACGTCTTCAACGCGATCGCCGAGCCGCAGCGCAGGCAGATCCTGGTCCTGCTGCGGGCGGGTGAGCGGCCGGTGACCGAACTGGCCGAGGAGCTCGGGATGGCCCAGCCGGGGGCGTCCAAGCACCTGCGGGTGCTCCGGGAGGTCGGGCTGGTGCGGGACCGCAGGGCAGGCAAGCAGCGCCTGTACGGCCTCGACGCCCGCGGGCTGCGATCGGTCCACGAGTGGGCCGGCGGGTTCGAGCGCTTCTGGAACGAGAGCTTCGACCGGCTGGACGCATACGTGCAGGACCTCGATCAGGCACGACAGGAGGAGTGACCGATGGCAGCGACGGCCGACCGCGAGATCGTGATCTCCCGGGTCATCAGTGCCCCACGGGAGCTGGTGTTCGAGGCGTTCACCGAAGTCCGGCACCTGTCGCACTGGTGGGGACCGGACGGTTTCACCACCACCACGCGGGCGTTCGAGTTCCGCGTCGGCGGCGAATGGGACTTCGTGATGCACGGGCCGGACGGGACGGACTATCAAGAGTGGATCTCGTGGACCGAGATCGCGCCGCCGGAGCGGATCGCGCTGCTGCACGGTGAGTCCCGGGGCGACCCGAACGCCTTCGAGTCGGTCATCACGTTCACGCCCGACGGCGCGGCGACCCTGATCGAGCTGCGCACCGTGTTCCCCACCAAAGAGCTGCGCGACGAGGCGGTCGAGAAGTACCACGCGATCGAGGGCGGCCGGCAGACCCTGGGCAACCTGGCTGCCTATGTCGCCGGGGCCGTTCGGACGGGAGCTGAGGACTGATGGCCGGGAAGGTGTTCTTCAGCGTGACGATGTCGCTGGACGGGTTCATCGCGCCCGAGGAGCGCAGTGACGACCCTGATGCGCAGCGCTGGCTGGCGCAGTGGATGGAGCTGCAGCAGTGGATATTCCCGCAGCGGTTCTTCCGGGAGAACCTGAAGCTCGGCGAGGGCGGCGAGGAGGGGCGCGACAACGACATCGCGAGGGAGACGTTCGAGCGCACCGGCGCGAGCGTGATGGGCAAGCGCATGTTCGACCTCGGCGCGCAGGCCTGGCCGGAGGAGGCGCCGTTCCACACGCCGGTCTTCGTCGTGACCCACGAGAAGCGCGACCCCTGGGAGCGACCGGGTGGGACCATCTTCCACTTCGTCAACGACGGCATCGAGCCCGCGCTCGACCGGGCCCGCGAGGCCGCCGGCGACCGAGATGTCCGCATCGCGGGCGGCGGCGCAACGATCCTGGAGTACGTGAACGCCGGCTTGATCGACGAGTTCACGATCGCGCTCGCACCCCTGCTGTTGGGCTCCGGGATCAGCTTGTTCGGGGGCGTGGACGCGGGCTGCGTGGCCCTCCAGCCGGTCCGCGCGGAGCCGACGCAGCGTGTGACCCACCTGGCCTATGCGGTCCGGGAGCGGCAACTGCCTCCCGATGCCGCGCACGGTGCCCGTGGTCAGTAGAGAAACGGTAGGAGCTTGTGTGGCGTTCGTTCGCGGTAGGCCGCGTAGCCGTTCAGACGTTCGCTGAGCCAGGCCTCCTCGCGGCGCGCCTTCAGATCGAGGAAGACGGCGAGTAAGCCGGTGAGCACGACTCCGACGATCGTTGCGAAGATGATCGACCAGCCGAGGGTGATCAGGATGACGCCGCCGTACATCGGGTGGCGCACCAGCGCGTACGGACCGGCTGTCTTCACCGTCTGACCCGTTCGCGGCGCCGGGAACGGGGTCAGCGAAGAGCCGAGTCGGAGGCCGGCCCAGGCAACGAGAAGTAGTCCCAGCACGAACAGGACGCCGCCGGCTGCGAACGTGGCGACTGCGTAGCCGCCGGTCCAGCTCCGACCGAGGAACGCAGAGAGGAAGACAACTGCGATGAGAAGCGATTGGCCTGCAACCCATCCTTCGCCCCGCCTGCCGAGGGCGGGAAGACGCGAGGGCTTGTTGCCAGGATGCGAGCGGAATCGGATCACACGTCGCGCTCGGCTTGCCGTCGCCGCCAGATCGTGAGCAGGCGGCGCCGTTCGATGATCGGTTCGGGGTTGTCGTCGACGCGGAGGTCGCAGATGCGGTCGACGGTCGAGAACGTTCCAGCGGCGAGTCTCACGGGACGACGGTAGCCCCTCTGGCATCGGGCCGACCCCGCGAGTGCGAGTTCAGGCCGAAGCGAAGATCAGCCTCGCGGCAAGCACGAGAAGAGCAACACCGAGTAGGGCTTCGACGGTTCGGCCGCTCGCGCGCAGTGACAGGCGCGCGCCGAGCTGTGCACCTACGACGACACCGATCGAGAGGGCGATGGCGCGGCGGATGCCGTGGCCGTGGGTGAAGCTTCCGGCGGCGACGTGGGTCGCCGCGCCGCTTCCGGCGATGATCGCGAGGACGAAGTGGGAGGTGGCGGTTGCGAGGTGGGTCGGGAAGCCGAGTGCGCGGACGAGCAGGGGGACATGGATGACGCCTCCGCCGATGCCGAGGAAGCTGGAGACGAAGCCGACGACGGTGCTGTAGGCGACTCCGCGGCGGAGCGGGACGTCGTAGTCGTAGGTGGTGCCGTAGCGGTCGGTGAGCGTCCGGTGGGTGAGATGTCCTCGTGGCTGTCGCCTGCCTCCGGGCTCCCCGATCAAAAGCCAGACGGCGAGGGCGACGAGCACGATCGCCATCAGGAGATCGAACTGTGATCGCGAGACGGAGCTGACGACGAGGGCCCCGGCGATCGAGCCCGGCAGAGCGGCGGCGGCGAAGGCGAGACCGCTGCGATAGTCGATGCGGCGCTGGTGGGCGTAGGCGGCTGAGCCCGAGGCGGCGTTGAAGAACACGGCGGTCAGGCTGATCGCGGTGATCGTCGCCGGCCGGTCGTGCGGGTAGAGGAGGAGCAGGACGGGCGTGAGGATGAAGCCGCCGCCGGAGCCGACGATTGTCCCGAACGCGCCGACCGCGACCCCGATGACGACGAGCAGGGCCGCCGTGGTCGGCGAGAAGGTCATCGCACCGGTGTCCGAGTCATGGCGACTTCGAGGATACGGAGCGACCTGGTGTCAGGGTGGTGTCATTCGGGGCTGCCGGCGCGCTCGACGACATGGGAGAGCTTGTTGCGGACCTCCGCGGCAACCGAGGCGAGGCTGTCGTTGCCGACGATCGAGAGCATGCGCTCGGCGTCGACGGCGGAGATGTGGGTCAGTCCGTCGCGTTGGTAGATCACCACGTTGCAGGGCAGCAGGGTGCCGAGGTCGGGTTCGGCGCTGAGGGCCCGGTGTGCCAACGGGGGATTGCAGGCGCCGAGGATCAGGTAGGGCTCTTCGTCGACGCCGAGCTTCTCGCGGAGGGTTGCCTGGACGTCGATTTCGCTGAGGACGCCGAAGCCCTCGGCCTCGAGCTCGTCGCGGACTTGCCGGACGGCGTCTTCGAACGGCCGGCTGGTTGTTGTGCTGAGGGTGTAGCTGGTTGCGAGCATGGGCATTCCTCCTGCAGGTAGCGGCGGCGGGCTTTCTCCGCCTTCAGGTGATGGGCTCGTGCCTCGGGCGGGGCGGGCACGCGGGTGTCGAGCCACATGCTGATCGCGTCCTCACCGACGACCACGTCGCCGTCCGCCGCGACGAGGACGGGGATGGTGTCGCTGCCGGTCCGTTCGCGCAGCAGGAGACGGTTCTCGCGTTCGACGGGCACCTGCCGGGCGATGTAGTCGATCCCGAGCTCGGTGAGTCGTTGTCGAACCCGACGGGAGGCCGGGCACCACTCCGTCTGCCAGAGCTCGAACATCAGGAATGTCCGAAGCGAACGTCGGGGAGGATCCGCCGCAGCCAGCGCGGGAGCGCCCAGGCTCGGCGGCCGAAGACGCGCAGGAGAGTCGGGATCAGGACGAGCCGGACGAGCATCGCGTCGAGCAGGACGGCGACGCCGAGGATGACGCCCATCTCTTTCGGGGGGAGCGGGCCCGAGAGGGCGAAGGTGAAGAAGACGGCGACCATGACGGCGGCGGCGGCGAAGATGACGCGTCCGGAGTGGGCGAGCCCGCCGATCGCGGCTTCGTGTGGGTCGTGTGAGCGGTCCCAGTGCTCCTTCGCCGAGGAGAGCAGGAACACGGTGTAGTCCATCGAGATCGCAAAGATCATGGCGAAGAAGAAGACAGGCGCCCAGGCGTCCAGGTAGCCCTGCGGTTCGAAGCCGAGCAGACCTGCACCGTGGCCGTTCTGGAAGATCAGCCGTCCGACACCGAACGCGGCACCGGTTGCGAGGAGGTTGGTGAGCACGCCGAGCGCTGCGAGCAGTGGCGCCTGCAGGGCGATCAGGAGGAGCAGGAAGCCGAGGACGAGGACGACGCCGATCACGAGCGGCGTCTTGGCGGCGAGTGCGTGCTCGAGGTCGTGGTTCTCGGCTGCGGCACCGCCGACGAGCGCACCCACGGGAAGGGCTGCGCGGAGCCGGTCGATCGTGTGGCCGACGCTGCTGCTCGACGGGCCGGCGTTGGGGATCGCCTGGAACAGCGCCAGTCCGTTCGCGCCGAGTTGCGCTGTCGAGACGCGGGCGATGCCGGGGTCCCGACCCGCGATCCTGGAAGCCGTCGCAGCTGCCGACCGGGGCATGACAATCTGCAGTGCGCCCGGCGCGCCGACTCCGAACGCCTGCTGCACCTGGGCGTAACCGATGCGTGAGCCGTCGGTCGGTGGGACAACCTTGATCGACGGCATACCGGTCTTGAGGCCGAAGATCGGCAGGGCGAGCAGAATCAGGATCAGGGTGGCGGCGGGGCCGTAGAGGTGTGGTTTGCGCCACAGTCGTTCGCCCCAGGCTGCGAAGCGCGCGGAGCGATGTTCGCCGGAATGCACCCAGCGCAGCGGAAGGGCATCCACTTTCGGGCCGAGCCTGCCGAGCACTGCGGGAAGCAGCGTCAACGTCGCGGCCAGGACGAACGCGACGCTGATCATGATTCCGAGCGCCATCGAGCGGAAGGCGGGGCTCGGAACGAGCATCACCGCCGACAGCGAGACGAAGACGGTGAAGCCCGAGAACAGCACTGCCTTCCCGGCGGTGTCCATCGTGACCGCGACCGCGTCCCGCGCGCTGAGCTTGGAGCCGAAGAAGGCGCCGCGGAAGCGGTTGACGACGAAGAGCGCGTAGTCGATTCCGAGGGCAAGTGCGAACATGAGCGCGAAGTTCATCGCCCAGATCGAGATCTCGAAGCCGTGCGTGAGCAGCGAGAGCAGACCGGCCGAGGCAAGCAGGCCGAGGATCGTCAGCATGAGCGGCAGCCCGGCCGCGACCAACGAGCCGAACGCGATCGCAAGAATCGCCAGCGTGATCGGCCAGGAGTAGAGCTCCGACTTCATCATCGCCGTGCGGTTCGCGGTGTTGAA
The DNA here is from genome assembly GCA_963722065.1 of uncultured Thermoleophilia bacterium. Classification (GTDB taxonomy): domain Bacteria; phylum Actinomycetota; class Thermoleophilia; order Gaiellales; family Gaiellaceae; genus PALSA-600. The sequence goes on from CAVRMI010000034.1 coordinate 79,001, forward strand.
GTCCGACCACATGCCGGACGCGCCGGTCAGGCTGACCGAGATCGCGGGTGTCGCCAGGGCGTGCAGCTTGCCCTTCAAGCTGTCGGCAGCCGCGACCATCGCGGTCGGATCGCCGCGTGCGCCGGCCACGACGATCGCGGTATGGCCGTCGGGAGAGATCGAAGCGCCCGGCTGCGGCGGCACGACGGACGAGACGCGCCGGTCAGAGCGCAGCACAGCTTCGACGTGCGCCAGCAGCGTCTGGAACGCCGGCGACTCGGTCGAGAGCGACGGCGAATGTAGGACGACCATCGGAGCCGAGCTGTCGAGTCCGGCGAAGTTCCGCTGGATGAGCGTCCGTGCGACGACCGACTCGGAGCCGTTCGCCTGCCATCCCGCGCCGGAGAGCGCCGTTTCGACCTGCGGCGCAAAGACCGCAAGCACGACTGCGACCGCCGCCCAGGCCAGCGCTACGGCACGCAGATTGTCGGCAGCCCAGCCGCCGAGACGACCGACTGGTCCGACCGCCTCCGGATGCTCTGTGCTGGCAGGGGAAACGGGCGCTACTGCTGCGACCACCACTGGCTGGTTCCTCCTTGATCGAAATGCTTGCGTCTCGGCGTCTTGCTGCTACTATACAACTAAATCGTTGAAGAGAGTAGCAGAAGGAGAACGATACCGTTGCTTCCACACCCGATCCCCGATGACCTCGCCGAGCTGATCGCCCGTCGCTTCCGCGCGATCGGCGAGCCGATGCGTGTGCGCATTCTCGACCTGCTGCGCGACGGCGAACTGAGCGTCAACTCGCTCGCAGAGCAACTCGGCGCCGGCCAGCAGAACGTCTCCAAGCACCTGAGCGTGCTCGCAGAGACCGGAATCGTCGCTCGGCGCAAGGAAGGCAATCACGTCTACTACCGCGTCGTCGACGAAGGAGTCTTCGCGCTCTGCGAGCAGGTCTGCGGCTCGCTCCAGTCCCAGCTCTCCACCCTGGCCGCTCTCGTCGGCGGCATCCCCACCTGATCCTTTGAGGAGACCGACATGACCAAGAACATGAGCACGCTCGATCGCAGGCTCCGCACCTTCGTCGCGGCACCGCTGCTCGTCGTGGTGGCGCTGCTCGTCGGCGCCGGCAGCCTCGGCGGAGTCGTCCTGCTCGTCCTCGCCGGCGTGATGCTGGCGACGAGCTCCGTCAGCTTCTGCCCGCTCTATGCCGTGCTCCACCTGAGCACCCGCGGTTCGAAGCCAAACCCGCTCCCTCACTGAAAGGAACGAACAGAGAAATGGACGTCACCACCGAATCCTTCCAGCGCGACGTGATCGAACGGTCGCATGAGCTGCCGGTCGTCGTCGACTTCTGGGCAGCCTGGTGCGGCCCCTGCCGCATGCTCGGGCCTGCGATCGAGACCGAGGTCGCCAAGCGGGCCGGCCGGATCGAGCTGGCCAAGATCGATGTGGACGCTGAGCAGACGATCGCCGCGCAGTACGGGATCCAGAGCATCCCGACCGTTGCCGTCTTCCGCGACGGCAAGCCGGTCAGCGGCTTCGTCGGCGCACATCCGGCTGCAGCGATCGGCAGTTTCCTGGACGACACGATCGAGAAGCACGGTGAAGCAGTTGGTGCAGCATGAGCCTCACCGCGTCTTCCCGCTCGATCCGCGGAACGCTGCGTCAGGAGATCGTCATCGACGGAAAGCACCGACTGATCACCGACGAGCCCGAGAATGTCGGCGGCGACGGCAGCGCTCCGGCTCCGCACGAGCTGCTCCCAGCAGCCATCGCTTCGTGCGTCTCGACGACACTCGTCATGTACGCGAACCGGAAGGGCTGGGAGCTCGGAGACGTCTCCGTCGACGTCGACTACGACCACCGCTCCACACCCCGGCGCTGCGACATCTCGATCACGATCGGCAATGAACTGACCGGAGAGCAGCTCGCCGTGTTGGACAGAGTCGCCGCGGCGTGCCCGGTTCGACGCGCAATCGAGACCGGCATCGAGTTCAGCGAGCACATCCGCCAGACATCACGTGCTCCCGTCACGGCATGAGCGGCGATCGGCGACGGATGCGGGCTTCCCCTGATGAAAACCGCGGTGTGGCGCTGTACGACTGTCTCGGATGAGCCGCGTCGTCGTACTTGGCGCAGGAGTTGCCGGTCACACCGCGGCAACCTTCGCGCGGAGGTGGCTCGACAAGGAGCACACGGTCACGGTCGTCAGTCCGCGTGACTTCTACAACTGGGTCCCGTCGAACATCTGGGTCGGCGTCGGTCTGATGAAGCCGGAGAAAGTGACCTTCCCGCTCCAGCCGATCTACGATCGCGCAGGGATCGAGTTCGTGCATGCGGCCGCCCGTGAGATCCACCCCGAGGGCGACGCCCAGGCCGGGTCCTCGTTCGTCGTCACCGACTCGGGCGAACGGATCCCCTATGACTTCCTGATCAATGCGACCGGCCCGCAGCTTCGCTTCGACATGACCGAAGGGCTCGGCCCCTCGGCGAACAGCCTCTCGGTGTGCACGGCCGACCACGCGGCTCAGACCTCGCGCGCCTTCGACGAAGCAGTCGAGCGGATGCGCAGGGGCCAACGACAGCGCTTCCTGGTCGGCGTCGGCCACGGAACATGCACCTGTGAGGGCGCCGCGTTCGAGTACATCGTCAACCTCGAGTTCGAACTGCGTGCCCGCAAGGTGCGTGAACTCGCCGACATCGTCTGGATCACGAACGAGTACGAGCTCGGCGACTTCGGGATGGGCGGCATGCATCTGAAGCGAGGCGGTTACATCACTCCGAGCAGCATCTTCACCGCGTCGCTGTTCAGCGAACGGAACATCGACTGGATCACGCGCGCTCATGTGCGCAAGGTCGAACCAGGTCGTGTCGAGTACGAGACCGTCGATGGAACGGAAGGCGAAGAGGCGTTCGATTTCGCCATGCTGCTACCGCCGTTCACGGGCGTCGGTCTGACCGCGTTCGATCGGGGGGAGCAGAGATCACCGAGCAGTTGTTCATGCCCAACGGCTTCATGCGCGTCGACGCCGACTACCGCGCGAAGCCGTACGAGGAGTGGCGCGCAGCCGACTGGCCGCGCACCTACCAGTCACCTGCGTACGAGAACATGTTCGCCGCTGGAATCGCCTTCGCTCCGCCGCATCAGATCTCGCGGCCCCGCGCGACCCCGAGCGGCGCCCTGGTCGCACCGGCACCTCCTCGCACGGGAATGCCCTCTGCGATGATCGCGAAAGCCGTCACGCACAGCATCGTCGACCTGATCCAGGGTGCCGACCGTCCATTGCGCAGTGCTTCGATGTCCGAGATGGGGGCCGCCTGCGTCGCCTCAGCCGGCGCAAACCCGTTCACCGGCACGGCAGCATCGATGACGGTCTTTCCGATCGTTCCCGACTGGGAGCGCTACCCGGAGTATGGCCGCGACATGAAGCGCACCTTCGGCGAGATCGGGCTTGCAGGGCACTGGATCAAGATCCTGCTCCACCACATGTTCCTCTACAAAGCGCGGCTCCGGCCGGGCTGGTCGCTGATCCCGGAGTAGTGCGATGGCGAACGAGATGAAGAAACGGCACGTCGCGGAGACCAATCAGTTCTACGCGACGAAGCCGACTCGCACCACGGTCTACATGCGAACCTTCGTGCCGTGGCAGTTGTGGCGGTTCGCAGTTATCAATCTGAAGATGCTCGCAATGATCCGGCTCAGCCATAGCTCGCGCAACTCTGGCTGATCGCACGCAAATCCACGGACCTTAGGATCGGCGCGCAGCGAGAAGCTCGCGTGTGCCGCTGACCACCGGGTCAGACACGCGGCTCAACTGTTCGGCGGAACAGCGCCAGTGCGCTCGGTGCGGCGGCGGAGCCAGCGATGCCCGAGGGAGATCGCGCCGGCAACCGCGACGAGGAAGAAGATCGCCCACGCGTCGTAGAACTGCGCCGCATCCCCGAGCGACAGTCGGCGCGAGTCGTCCGGCTGCGCCGCTCTGTCGATCCGACGCGCGAGTCAGCGGGGGATGGCTCCTCTCGGCTGGCTCAGATGGCTTCGCGGGCGCTGCGGAAGCGGCGCAGCCGCAGGCTGTTGCTGACGACGAAGATGCTCGATCCGGCCATCGCTGCGGCAGCGATCATCGGGTTGAGAAGTCCGGCGACCGCGAGAGGGATGGCAGCGACGTTGTAGGCGAAGGCCCAGAAGAGGTTGCCCTTGATCGTCGCCAGTGTGCGGCGGGCAAGACGGATTGCGTCGGCAGCGGCACGCAGGTCACCGGAGACGAGGGTCAGATCTGAGGCTTCGATTGCGACGTCGGTGCCGGTGCCGATCGCCAATCCGAGGTCGGCCTGGGCGAGCGCGGGGGCGTCGTTCACGCCGTCCCCGACCATCGCGACCGTCTGTCCTGTCTGCTGGAGGCGCTCGATCTCGGCTGCTTTCTCGCGCGGAAGCACACCGGCGACCACGGTGTCGATCCCGGCCAGCGACGCGACTGCGCGGGCGGCGCGCTCGTTGTCGCCCGTGAGCAGAACGGGAGTCAGCCCGAGCGCCTTCAGCTCGGCTATCGCCTGGGTCGAGGTCGGCTTCAGCGTGTCGGCGAGGGCGAGCAGCCCGTGCAACTCGCCGTCCCAAGCTGCGGCAACGACGGTCTGTCCGGTCGCCTCGGCGCGCTCCAGCCATGTCTGCGCCTCGACGGTGAGCTGGACAGCCCAGTCGGCGAGGAAGGAGGGGCGGCCGACCAGGACGCCATGTGCATCGACGAGCGCTTCGACCCCGAGCCCGGCGTGGTTGCGGAACTCGCTCACCGCTGCCGGCTTGCCCGCGGCCGCGGCGATCGCCTGTGCGAGAGGATGCTCGGATGAGGATTCGGCACTGCCGGCGAGCCGCAGCAGCTCCGCCCGCGTGGTTTCAATCGGCAGGGCATCGACGAGCCGCATCGCGCCTTCGGTGATGGTGCCGGTCTTGTCGAGCACGATCGTCGTGACGCGCCGCGTCTGCTCCAGTACTTCCGGCCCTCTGATCAGGATCCCGAGCTGGGCACCGCGGCCGGCTCCGACCATCAGCGCCGTCGGGGTAGCGAGGCCCATGGCGCAAGGGCAGGCGATGATCAGCACGGCGACCGCTGCGGTGAAGGCGGCAGACGCTCCCGCCCCTGCGATCAGCCAGCCGGCGAGGGTTGAGACCGCGATTCCGATCACAATCGGCACGAAGATCGTGGAGACCCGGTCGGCGAGCCGCTGCACGTGCGCCTTGCCCGTCTGCGCTTGTTCGACGAGCCGGGCGATCTGCGCGAGTGCTGTGTCGGCGCCGACGCGAGTCGCGCGAACGGCGAGATGTCCCGAGGCGTTGATCGTCCCTCCTGCGACCTCGGAGCCCAGGCTGACCTCGACCGGTTCAGGCTCGCCGGTCAGCATCGACTGGTCGACCGCCGAAAGGCCCTCGGCGACGATGCCGTCCGTGGCGATCTTCTCGCCCGGTCGCACGACGAACAGGTCGCCGACGACCAGTTGTTCGACGGGCACGAGCACCTCGACGTCGTCGCGAAGCACGCGTGCTTCCTTCGCGCCCAGCTCGAGCATTGCCTGGATCGCTGCTCCGGAGCGGCGCTTCGCGCGCGTCTCGAAGAAGCGGCCGAGCAAGATCAGGGCGGTGATCACCGCAGCGACCTCGAAGTAGGGGGCGGCGTCGAGCCCGGCGAGAAGCACGACGACCGACCAGCTCCAGGCGGAGAGCGTCCCGAGCGAGACGAGCGTGTCCATCGTGGCCGCGCCGTGGCGAGCATTCACCAGCGCCGCCCGATGAAACCGAGCGCCGCACCAGAAGACCACCGGTGTCGCCAACACGAGCGACAGCCACTCCCAGCCGGGGAACTGCAGCGGTGGGATCATCGCGAGCAGCACGAGTGGCGCTGCGAGCACGAGCGCAACGATGAGCCGTGTGGGCGGTGCGTCGCGGTCGTGCCCGTCTCCCTCGCGTGGAACGGACACGTGGTAGCCGATCGAGCCGACCGCACCGACCAGTCGGCCCGGTGTCACGCGATCGGGGTCGTAGCTGACCGTTGCAGTCTCGGTCGCGTAGTTCACGGTCGCCTCGACGCCGTCGAGCTTGTTCAGGGTGCGTTCGATCCGTGCTGCGCAGGATGCGCAGGTCATTCCTTCGAGCGCGAGTGTCGTCTGCTCGCGCTCGGCCTTGCGTCCTTCGGCGACGCTCGTCATCTACCGCGTCTTTGCGAACCGGCGGACAGCGGCGATCAGTTCGGCCGTCTTGGTCTCGGCCTCGGCCTGGTCGCCGCTCGCCAGTGCGCCCGCGACGCAGTGTGAGACATGGTCGTCCAGGATCAACAGCGCGACGCTGTCGAGCGCGGTCGTGACTGCGGCGATCTGGGTGAGAATGTCGATGCAATAGCGGTCGCTCTCGACCATCCCTTCAATCCCGCGCACTTGGCCCTCGATCCGATGCAGCCGTTTGACCAGCGCATCCTTCTGCTCGTGGTAGCCGTGGTGGGTGGCTTCGCGCGCGCAAGCGGTCACGCTGCGACCTCGTAACCCGCTTTGTCGATCGCAGCCAAGATCGCGGCCTCGTCGAGGGGTTCGCCGCTGACGGTGACGGTCCTCGTGCTCAGATCGACCTCGACTGAAGCCACGCCTGCGACCGTCGAGACCTCGCGCTCGATCGACAAGCGGCAGTGGCCGCAGGAGATGTCAGGGACGCTGTAGCTGAACGTGGGCATCGCTCTGCCTCCATTTCGAAATCTCGGTTCGACTGTAAGGCCATCCGAACGGGACGGCAGCCGCTTTCACACCGATACCCCTCTGGGGTTTATACCGATCTTCGAGCGCAACCGGTCACGAGCGCGGAAGTCTCACGGTGAAGACCGCGCCACGACCGAGTTCGCTGGTCGCGGATACATCGCCGTCGTGAGCGTGGACGAGTTCCTCGACGACGGCGAGGCCGATGCCGCTGCCGGCAGCTGTCCGTCCGTTCGTGCCGCGCCAGAATCGGTCGAAGACGTGTGGCAGCTCGTCTGGAGGGATGCCCACACCAGTGTCGGTGACGGTCAGCTCAACCTGTCGATCGTCACCGGCGAGGTTGACCTCCACCTTGCCGCCTGGTGGTGTGAACTTGAGTGCATTCGAGAGCAGGTTTCGGATGATCTGACCAAGGCGCAGCCGGTCACCGCTGACGCTTGCGGGCGCGAGACGCGTGAGGAGCTCCACCTCTCCCGCCTCGAACTGTGGCGCAACCAGTTCCACCGTCTCTTCGAGCAGCGAGGAGAGGTTCACCGTCCTGCGATCGAGCTGTAGTCCGGCGGCCTCCGCGGATGCGAGGGTCTCGAGGTCCTCGATGACGCGGCCGAGGCGGAGCACCTCCTCGTGGAGTGACGCGACTTGTTGCTGGCTTGGCGCCGCGACGCCGTCGAGGATGGCTTCGCACTGCGCCCTGAGGATGGTCACGGGGGTCCGGAGCTCGTGCGCGACGTCGGCGGTCAGCGCGCGGCGGAGCTCGTCTTGGCGTTCGAGCGTGGCGGCCATCGCATCGACTGCTGCGCCGAGCTCGCCGAGCTCGCCCGGTGCGACCAGGTTCGCTCGGGCGTCGCGATCGCCGCGTTCCAGTCGGTGGACAGCGCCGATCAGCCGGCGCAGCGGCCGGGTGATGCCTTGGGCGACAACGAATCCGACGAGCAGGGCCACGGCCGCCGCGATCAGGACGCCATAGATCGTGGTTCGGGTCAGTGCGTCACGCAGCTGCCGCTCAGCGGGCGGCAGGGCGTTCTTCGGGAAACGGAGGCTTGCCGTTCCAACCGTTGCGTTCGCGACGATGATCGGAGTGGAGCGTTCCGTGCCGTAGGCGGTGTCGAGTCGCTCTATCCCGGGCAGTCCGGCCGCGCCTCCGGGGCCGAGGCCCCGGCCGGCCCGGAGCACGAGAGTGCCGGAGCGGTCGCGGATCTCGATGAGCGCGCCGCCGCTGACTGCGATCGCGCGAGCCGCCCGCAGATCGGATCCCGACCAGCCGCCGGCTGCACGGTAGCTCTCTGCGATCGCGGTGACCGTGTTTGCAACTGTCTGTTGTTGCTGCCGTTTGACCAGTTGGTTGATGTCGCCTCGTCCGGCCCAGAGGGTCAGTACGGCGAATGCGGCGATCGAGACGGCCGCGACGCCGACGAAGGCGCCGAGCAGCCTCGAGCGCAGGCTGCGACCGCTGCGGCTAGGCGTCAAGGGAAAGTCCGAGCCGGTAGCCGCCGGACAGGACCGTCACGACGACCTCGGGATGGTGCGGGTCGCGTTCGATCTTGCGGCGGAGGTTCTTGATGTGAGAGTCGATCGTCCGCTCGTAGCCTTCGAACTCGTAGCCGCGGACGCGGTTGATCAACTCGTAGCGGGTATAGATCCGGCCGGGCGTTCGTGCGAGGGCGGTGAGGATCCCGAACTCTGTCGGCGTCAGTGCGACCGACTCGCCGCCAACGCGGACGTCGCGGCGCGGCTCGTCGATCACGAGCTGTCCTCCGCCGAACGAGTGCGGCGAGTCGTCGGTGTCGAGGTTCCCGGTGCGGCGCAGGATCGCCGTTGCCCGGAGCACGAGTTCGCGTGGGCTGAACGGCTTCGTCAGGTAGTCGTCCGCGCCGAGCTCGAGGCCGTGGATGCGGTCCTCACCCGATGCCTTCGCGGTGAGGATCAGGATGGGCACTGCGGAGAACTGCCTGACCTCGCGCACGACTTCCTCGCCTGAGACGTCCGGCAGGCCGAGGTCGAGAATCACCAGGTTGGGGCCGGATTCCCGAACCAGCGCAATGGCCTCGGCGCCTGACCCTGTGGTCAGGACCCCGAGGCCTTCGCGTTCGAGATAGCCGCGCAGGAGGTCACGGAGCTTGCGCTCATCCTCGACCACGAGCACGGTCGACGCATGACGGGTCATGCGGCGTGGCGGGTCAGCGTCCGCCTCCGCCCATGCCGAGGCCAATGCCGGCGCCGCGGGCCATGCCCAGCCCCATCCCTGCACCTCGGCCTTCCATCGGCCCGGTGGCCGTGCGATCGATCGTCGTCTGCACCCTCGACTGGAACGTCGCAAGTGCCTGGGCGGCCTGGTCGGCCGTGATCCGGCCGGCCGCGACAGCTGCAGTGGAGCGTGCCTTGAACGCCGCGACGAGCGTCTGTTCCAGCCCGGCCGCGGTCTTTCCGTGCTCCGCCGCGATCTGGGCGAGCGATCTGCCGTCGTGACGTTCGCTCCTCAGCGCTGTCTCGCTGACGCCGATGTACTCGGCCGCAGCGTCCATGACGACACCGTCGGCCATACCGCCGTGGGCCATCCCCGCCTGGTGAAAGGCATGACGGACCAGCGAAGAGGGGCCACTGTCGATCGCAGCAGCCGCTGCACCGGCGCCGAGCAGAGACAGGGCCGCAACACCGACCACCACGATGTGACGCTTCCGATTGGATCTCATGTCAACTCCTTCGTCTTGGATGGTTGAGCCGACCCAATCCAAGCGGCAGCGCGCGGAGGACTCGTGGAGGCGGTGTGGAGACCGAATGGAGATGCGCCTGCGCGCTCACGCTGCTCGGTTTCCGGTCACGTCTGGCGCGTTGGCTGGCCGCGTCGTGCACGGACGAGCGCGTCGAGCGCAGTTCTCCCGCCGTCAGGTGTTTCCACCGGTCGTCCGACGAGCTCGGCGTGCTCGATCTCGAGGCCGGTGTTGTCCAGGTCGGCGACGACGTCGGCGGCCGTATAGAGGACGTTGGGATCCTGGGGGCCGCCGAGGCCGTGCTTCAGGTTGCTGCTGTCGTGGGCGACGAGCAGAAGCCTCCCGCCCGCGGCGACAGCGTCGGCGGCCGCGCGGAGTATCCCGCGACGTTCGGCCGGCGGCACCTGAAGGTAGAAGACGATCACGAGGTCATAGGCTCGCGGCGCGGGTCGGTAGCCGAGCAGGTCGGCCTGGAGCCATTCCGCTTTCACGTCATGCAGGTCAGCGAGCTCGCGGGCCTTCTCGAGCGCGACTTCCGAGAAGTCGACGCCGGTCATCCGCCAACCCTGCTCGGCCAGCCAGACCGCGTTGCGACCTTCGCCACAGGCGAGGTCGAGTCCCCGTCCGGGCGACAGGTCGCTCGACCGGTCGATCAGGAACCGGTTCGGCTGCGCGGACCAGAGCAATTCGCTGCCTGCGTAGCGGCGATTCCATTCCTCCCTGTTCATGAAGAAACTATAACACAATGTAGTTGTATACGTGTATGATAGTGCGCATGCCAGGAGAACCGTCGATCCGCCTCTACGTCTCCCGCTGGTGTGTGCAATGCGAACGTGCCGCGGCATTGCTCGAGAGCCGAGGACTCTCCTTCGAGACGATTGACATCGGCGATCCCGAGCAGTGTTGCCGGCTGCAGGAGTTGACAGGCGGCGCCAGCGTCCCGCAGATCGTGATCGACGGTCGCTCGATCGGCGGCTACGACGAGGTCGCAGCATTGATCCGAGGCGGCTCCGCGCCGCCTGAAGCCGGATCCGGGGGCGCCCCGATTACGGTCGGCTCGAATCCGGCTGGAAGCCACTCATGACCCTGAGAGTCGATCCGTCACGCGCCGGCGCCGATCCGCTGCTCGCCGAGTTGCGTCGGACGGAGTTCGCACGGCTCGATGCGGGTGGGCACGTCTATCTCGACTACACCGGCGCCGGTCTCTACTCCGCGTCGCAGATCGAGGAGCACCTGAGCCTTCTCCGCGACCAGGTCTTCGGCAACCCGCATTCGGCCAACCCGACCTCGGCGGCGATGACCGAGCTGGTCGAAAAGGCACGCGCAGCAGTGCATACCTTCTTCCGTGCGTCGCCGGAGGAGTACGTCGTCGTCTTCACGCCGAACGCAACCGGAGCGCTCAGGCTCGTCGGCGAGGCATACCCGTTCCGGACGGGAGACCGGTTCCTGCTGACCTTCGACAACCACAACTCCGTCAACGGCATCCGCGAGTTCGCCCGCGCCCGCGGCGCCGAGACGACCTATCTGCCGAGCGCCGCGCCCGACCTGCGCGTCGATCCGCAGTTGTTCCCCCGTTACCTGACGGAGGTCGGCGGTGATCACAACAACCTGTTCGCCTTTCCGGCGCAGTCGAACTTCTCAGGCGTTCAACATCCGCTCGACTGGATCGATCAGGCGCACGACCACGGCTGGGACGTGCTGCTCGACGCAGCCGCGTTCGTGCCCACCAATCGGCTCGACCTGTCGCTGCATCACCCCGATTTCGTTGCGTTGTCGTTCTACAAGATGTTCGGCTGGCCGACTGGTGTGGGCGCGCTGATCGCCCGGCGCGACGCGCTCGAGAAACTCGAGCGGCCGTGGTTCTCGGGGGGCACAATCGTTGCGGCGTTCGTCCAGCGCGAGTGGTACGAATCTGCGCCCGGCGCCGCCCACTTCGAGGACGGAACCCCGAACTTCCTCGACCTTCCCGCGATCGAGATCGGCCTCAGGTTTCTCGAACGGGTCGGGATCGAACGGATCCACACCCACGTCGAGATGCTCACCGCCGAACTGCTGGGCGCGCTCTCGACCCTCGAGCATGCGACCGGCGCGCCGGTCGCAAGGATCTACGGGCCGGTGACACCGGCCGACCGTGGCGCGACGGTCGCCTTCAACTTCCTCCACCCCGACGGCGGGGTCGTCGACGAGCGCTACGTCGATCGCGTGGCACGCCGCCACTCGGTCTCATTGCGCACCGGCTGCTTCTGCAACCCCGGCGCCGGCGAGTTGGCCTTCACCATCTCGCGCGAAACACTCGTCGGAGGCGAATTCGGCCACGGGATGAGCCTCGACGACTACATCCGCACAATTGGTCTGCCCTCGGGCGGCGCCGTGCGTGTGTCGTTCGGGCTGCCCGCAAATCAGGCCGACGTCGACCGTTTCGCCGCGTTCGCGGCCGACTTCGTCGACCTGGACGAAGTCCCGGTTGATCTCCCGCCCCGGACGGGTTGCTAGTGGGCGTTCTCGCGTTTCTCTTCCCTCCCTCGACGAGCGCCGAGCAGGCACAAGAGGCGGCCAGACAGCGTGACGTGGTGATTCTCGACGTGCGCGAGCGGAATGAGTGGAAGGCCGGCCACGCCCCCGGCTCCAAGAACGTCCCGCTCTCCACCCTGCGCGCACGCACTGCGGAGCTCGCGCCGAACCGCCGCTACATCGCCGTCTGTCGAACCGGCTCTCGCTCCCGGAGCGCCACCGCCCAACTTCGCGGCGCAGGGCTCGACGTGGTCAACCTGAAGGGTGGCATGCAGAGCTGGAAGCGCGCCGGCCTGCCACTCGAGCCCCGAAACGGCCGCATCGTCTGAGTCGGGGCGAGCGCCGTCTCGACGGCGGATCTAGTGGTTCACCGAAGTCAGCAGAGCCTGAAGGTCGTCCAACTGTCGCGCAACGGAGCCGCAGATCTCCTCGCAGAGCCGGTAGACGCTCTCGTCGATCACGCGGTAGCGCACGAAGCTGCCCTGCCTGCGGCGCGCCACGATGCCGGCGTCCGCCAGCACACCCAGGTGCTTCGACACGTTCTGTTGAGTCGAGCCGACGGATTCGGTGAGCTCCTGGACTGTCGCTTCGGTCGCGCGGAGGCGGTCGAGCAGCTTGATACGTGTCGGATCCGCGATCACGCGGAGACGCCGCGCGATCAGCTCGACAAGTTCATCCGGGAGTGGGTGTTGAAGTGCCATCTCGGTCACCGCCTTCGACGGGGAGGTCGGCGAGACGCCGGCCTCCCACGAGAGAGGACTATGCCGCGGGGTGCACCTTGTGGTGGCGTAGGTGGACCGCGTCGGTCTGGTAGAGGCCGACGCCCGAGAGCAGCACGAGCAGGGCGCCGGGAACGACGAAGAACCAGGTGAACAGGGTGAACCTCGGCAGGCTGCTGAGCTGGTCGAAGTTGCTGACGTTCCCCTGCATGGCGACGACGAGCGGCTTGTAGTGCGCGAGCCCGGCCGGGACCTGAGATGCGATCGGAACAGCCTGCTTCATCGATCCGACGAGCTGGGTGAAGTCCTTCGCGGCCGCCGGCGGGATCTGCAGGCCGGCAGCCTGCATCCCGACGAGGTAGTTCTGGAACTTGGCGGCATTGGCGTTCGTGTACATGGGCGTGATCTGCCCGAGCGGGACGAACACCTTGTAGTAGTAGTCCGCAGTCGTCTGGACCTGGTCGGCGGCCATGATCGGCTGGAAGTCGTTGATCATCCGCTCTCCGGCGGCCGACTTGCCCGGCAGCCCCATTGCGAGCGGTGCCACGATCAGCGCCACGCCGATTGCGAGCACGCCCCACCAAAGCGCCTTGCCATTCATCTCGATACCTCCATGGGATGTGGCCCACAGCGTCCCCTGACACTTCGCCGGGAGCGTCCGCAGCGACCCTGATCGACGACGCACAAAGTACGCAAGCAATGGCTTGAACAGTAGAAATGCGGTGTTACAACCTCGCAGTCGCGTAGTTGTTCCGGACGCCCGTCCTGGCTTCCGGATCGAGACTTTCTGCGACCTGGAGGTTCACAGATGCTCGACGAGAAGTACGTCACGGATCCGACGGCGCTCACCGAGGAGGCCGTCCGCACGATCGTCCAGGAAGAGCTCGAGCAGGCCCGCAAGCGCGACCCCGCCGGCAAGAAGGCGGCGTTCATCGCGTCGAAAGGAACGCTCGACTGGGCGTATCCCCCGCTGATCCTCGCGACGACCGCGGCCGCGTCCGGCATGGACGCATCGATCTTCTTCACCTTCTACGGCCTCAACATCGTCCACAAGGACTTCGAGCAGATGCTCAAGGTCTCGCCGCTCGGCAACCCGGCCATGCCGATGCCGGTGACGATGCCGAACATCGTGCTCGGGCTGCCGGGGATGGGGCCGATGGCGACACACATGATGAAGTCGAAGTTCGCCGGCAAGAACGTCGCGCCGATCAGCGAGCTGCTCGAATCGGCCCAGGATCTCGGCGTGAAGCTGATCGCGTGCCAGATGACGATGGACGTCTTCGGCTACGCGCCGGAGGACTTCATCGACGGCGTCGAGTTCGCAGGCGCCGCCGCGTTCCTCGCCGACGCGCGCCAGGCGCACGTGACCCTCTTCGTCTAGGAGACACGATGACCGAGACACAGATCGAAGCCACGCAGGAACTCGATGCCCGTGGGCTGCTCTGCCCGATGCCGGTGATCAAGACGGCGAAGGCCGTGAAGGCCCTCGAGCCCGGCGACGTGCTGAAGCTCATCGCAACCGATCGCGGCTCGATTGCCGACATCCCCGCCTGGGCGGAGAGCACCGGCAACGAGCTGCTCGAGTGGCACGACGAAGGCGAGTCCCTCGTCTTCTTCGTGCGCAAGGGACAGGAGACGTAGAGATGGCAGACCAGGAGAAACTGGTGATCATGGTCACCCACGGCCCGGATGAGCCGGAGCTCGCGACCATCCCGTTCGCGATGGCGGGTGCCGCCGTCGCATCGGATGTCGACGTCGTGATGGGCTTCCAGGGCGACGGTTGCCTGCTCGTCAAGAAGGGGATCGCCGAGACGGTGGCCGCGCCGGAGTTCGCTCCGCTCGGCGGCCTGCTCGAGACGATTCACGAGCTCGGCGGCAAGCTGCTCGTCTGCTCGCCGTGCGTCAAGAGCCGCGGCCTCAGCGAGGACGACCTCGTCGAGGGCGCGGAGATCGTCGCCGCCGCACGGTTCGTCGCGGAGGTCACATCGGCGACCAACAGCCTCGTCTACTGAAGGAGAAGCGAAATGTCCACCACTCTCGGCGAGACCGATCTGTCCGAGCTCACCGCCGCGAAGATCGTCGATGCCCGGGGCGCTGCATGCCCGGGCCCGCTGCTGGAGGCGAAGAAAGCGATGGGAAGCGTGGCCGTCGGTGATGTGCTCGAGCTCTGGTCGAGCGACTCACAGACGAAGAACGACGTCGCTGCGTGGTCGGGAAAGGTCGGCCACGAGTTTCTCGGCGTGCTCACGACCGAAGGGTACGAGCGCGTCTTCATCCGCAGGATGAAGTGACCGAGGCGCTCGCCACCGTGCACGAGCCCGCGCGGGCGACCGCCCCGCGGGTGCTCGTCTTCTCGACCAACACGATCTCCGACCCCGGGATCGATCTGGCGGGCAGCTCTCACATGCACTATTCGCCGAACGTCGTCGTGATCAGCCTGCCGTGCACGAGCGGGATCCGCCCGGCCTGGATCCTGCATGCCCTCCAGCGAGGGTTCGACGGCGTGTTCGTTGCTTCGGACGGCGACGAGTGCGCCTACCTCCCCGATTGCAGCGAGCGCTCCTCGCGGATCGTCGCGGAGGCGCAGGAGCTGCTTGCGGCCGCAGGGATCGACGGCCGCAGGCTGAAGCTCGCGGCGATCTGCTCGGTCTGCGCCGCCCCCTTCACCAAGCACGTGCGCGACTTCTGTGCCGCACTCTCCGAGCTGGAGGAATCATGAAGTACGACGTCCTCGTCGTGGGCAGCGGGATCGGCGGCATGGAGTCGGCGCTGAAGCTCGGCGACATGGGCTACAAGGTGCTCGTCGTCGAGAAGGAGCCCAGCGTCGGCGGCAAGATGATCCTGCTCAGCAAGGTCTTCCCGACGCTCGACTGTGCCAGCTGCATCTCGACGCCGAAGATGGCCGCAACGGTGCACCACCCGAACGTGACCGTCTTCACCGGCTCTGAGGTTGCTGAGGTCGCACGTAACGGCAACGGGAGCTTTCGTGCCACCGTTCACCGGAAGCCGCGCTTCGTCGACGAGGCGCTCTGCACCGGTTGCCGCCAGTGCGAGCTCGCCTGCACCGTGGCGGTACCGGATCAGTTCAACGGCGAGCTTGTCTCGCGACGGGCCGCGTACATCGCGTTCCCGCAGGCGGTTCCGCAGAAGGCGCTGATCGAGCGTGCCGGCACCTCGCCGTGCACGTTCGCGTGCCCCGCGGGCATCAAGGCGCACGGCTACGTCTCGCTCGTGCGAAGCGGCGAATACGAGAAGGCGTTCGACCTCGTCCTGGAGGCGACGCCGCTCGTCGGCAGCCTTGGACGCGCCTGCTACGCGCCGTGCGAAGGTGAGTGCACGCGCAGCAGCCTCGAGGGGCCGCTGCCGATCCGCCGCCTGAAGCGCTTCGTCGCCGATCGCCACTACTCGCTCGCCGAGCCGCCGCCGCTCGAGCTGCCGCAGCAGAACGGCAAGCGCGTCGCGATCGTCGGCTCGGGGCCGGCGGGCCTGACCGCTGCGTGGCTCCTCGCCCGCAAGGGCTACGGAGTGAAGATCTTCGAGGCGGCGCCCGTGCCCGGCGGCGCCCTTCGGCTCGCGATCCCGTCGTACCGGCTGCCCGCCGAGGTGGTCGAGCGTGACGTCGCAAACGTCACCGACGCCGGAGTCGAGATCGCGACGAGCACGCGAGTCGACGACCTCACCGCGCTCAAGCGCGACGGCTATGACGCGATTCTCGTAGCAACCGGCACGCCGACGGCGGCACGCCTGCGCGTCCCCGGTGAGGAGCTCGCCGGCGTTTCCAGCGCGCTCTCGTTCCTGCGCGACGTCAAGCTCGGCACGCCCGCCGAGCTCAGCGGCAAGAGCGTGGTCGTGATCGGCGGCGGCAACGTCGCGATCGACGCCGCGCGCAGTGCGCGACGGCTCGGCGCCGCCGAGGTGCACATGATCTGTCTCGAGGCGCGCGAAGACATGCCGGCCTACGACTGGGAGGTCGACGAGGCTCTGGCCGACGGCGTCGAGCTGCATGACTCGTGGGGGATCGCAGGCTTCGCGGGCGATGATGCGGTCGAGGCTGTCGAGCTCAAGCGCTGCACTTCCGTGTTCGACGCGGACCATCGCTTCGATCCGCAGTACGACGAGGGCGAGCTCGACCACATCGCCTGCGACGCGGCGATCGTCGCTGTCGGCATGGGCGCCGACACGGCGACGTTCCCGCGGCTCGCACCTCATGGGGCGCGAACGCTCCAGGCGGATCCGGCCACGCTTTCGACCTCGGAGGACGGCGTCTTCGCCGCCGGGGACGCCGTCGTCGGGCCGTCGATGATCACCGATGCGGTGGGGCAGGGTCGCAGGGCGGCCCACATGATCGACCGTTACCTGATGGGGCTCGAGCTCTCCGGTTTCGTCGAGCCGCTGCCCGCCGTCAGCCAGGCCGATGTGCTCGCCCGCCAGCGCAGCCACAGCGTGCGCGAGCCCCTCGCCTCGACCGAGGCGTCCACGGCTGCCCTCACCGACTTCGGCGAGCTCGAGCCGCCGCTCACGGAGGACGAGGCCCGCAGCGCGGCCGGCCGCTGCCTCGATTGCGGCGTCTGCTCCGAGTGCCACGAGTGCATCTCCGCGTGTCCCGCCGACGCGATCGCGCTCGACATGCGGGAGCAGGATCTCGACATCGAGGTCGGCACGGTGATCGTCTCGACCGGCTACAAGCTCTTTCCGGCCGATCTCAAGCCGCAGTACGGCTACGGCAGGTTCCAGAACGTGATCACGGGCATGCAGATGGAGCGGCTGCTCGCGCCGACGCGTCCGTACAACACGGTGCTTCGCCCCGGCGACGGTCGCGTGCCGGAGCGCGTTGCATACGTGATGTGCACGGGCTCGCGCGACCAGACGGTCGGCAACCCGCTCTGCTCCAAGTTCTGCTGCATGTACTCGATCAAGCAGAACCAGCTGATCATGGGCGCGTTGCCGCTCGCCGACGTGACTGTGCACTACATCGACATCCGCGCGGTCGGAAAAGGCTACGACGAGTTCTTCGAGCAGTCGAAGGCGATGGGCGCGACATTCGTCAAGGGGCGCATCTCCGAGATCACCGAGACCAACGAAGGCAACCTCGTCGTTCGCTACGAGGACATCGAGAACGGCGGCGGTGTCGCCGAGGCCGAGTACGACCTTGTCGTGCTCGCGGTCGGCGTGCAGCCGAACCGCGACGCAGGTCGCCTCTTCACGGTAGAGGAGCTCGCGCTGGACGATGCCGACTACGTCGACGAGATCGAGGAGGACATCAACCCCGGCCGCACAAGCATCCCAGGCGTGTTCGTCGCGGGCGCCGCCTCGGGCGCGAAGGACATCCCTGAGTCGATCCTGCACGCGGGAGCCGCAGTTGCGCAGGCGGCGGCCCACCTCGAGCGCTCGCGCGCGAAGGTGCAGGTGCCGGCATGAGCGAGCGGCGGATCGGCGTCTACGTCTGCAACTGCGGTGGGAACATCTCCGACTACGTCGACGTAGAGCAGGTCGTGGCGGCCGTCCAGGACGAACCGGGCGTCGTCGTCGCGCGGCGCGCGATGTTCACCTGCTCGGACTCGACACAGCAGGAGATCATCGACGACATTCAGGGGCAGGAGCTCGACGGTCTGGTCGTCGCGTCGTGCTCGCCCAAGCTGCACACCTTCACGTTCCGGGCGGTCGCGCAGCGCGCCGGCCTGAACCCGTACGAGTACACGCAGGTGAACGTGCGCGAGCAGTGCTCGTGGACCCACACCGACGACCACGAGGGCGCGACGCAGAAGGCGATCGCGCTCGTACGAGCCGGGATCGCCCGCACCCGCCTGACGGAGCCGCTCGAGCCGATCGTCGTCGAGACGACGCCGCGCGCCCTCGTGATCGGGGGCGGGGTCGCCGGCATGCGAGCGGCGATCGGCCTGGCCGATGTCGGGCTCGCGGTCTTCCTCGTCGAGCGGGAGGCGGAGCTCGGCGGCTGGATCGGCGGCTTCGGAGAGCTCTTCCCGCACGGCAAGGACGGACAGGCGCTGATTGCACGGCTCGCCGAGGAGATCCGGAAACGGCCCGAGATCACGGTCTTCACGAATGCCGAGCTGACGGCCAAGTCCGGCACCTTCGGCAACTACCGCGCCGTCGTGCATGCCGGCGGCGAGTCGATCCACCTCGAGGTGGGGCAGATCATCGTCGCTACGGGCTTCGACAGCTACCAGCCGGAGGCCGGCGAGCTCGGTTACGGAATCGAAGGCGTCCTGACACTGCCGGAGTGGAAGCAGCTGTTGGACTCGGGCGAAGGGCCGCTGGTCATCGGCGGGAAGCCGGTCGAAACCGTCGCCTACGTCTACTGCGTCGGCAGTCGAAACGCGGAGCATCCCTACTGCTCACGCTTCTGCTGCAGCGCTGCTGTGCACGCATCGTTGAGCGCGGCGGGGCGGGATGCCGGCCTGCGCCAGTACCACCTGTACCGCGACCTCCGCACCTACGGACGGAACGAGCTGATGCTGAACGAGTCGCGTCGGCGAGGTTCGCTGTACCTGAAGTTCGCCGATGACGACCCACCCGATGTCGCTCGGACGGAGGACGGCCTGACGGTGACCGTGCGTGACCTGCTGACCGGCGGCGAAGAACTGACGATCCCAGCCGATGTCGTCGTGCTCGTGACCGGGATGGTCCCGCGGTGCAACGACGACCTGGTCGGCGTGCTGAAGCTGCCGATCGGTCGCGACGGGTTCTTCAACGAGATCCACCCGAAGCTGCGTCCGGTCGAGACGGTCGTCGACGGCGTCCTGATCGCGGGCACCTGCCAAGGGCCGAAGACCTCCGCCGAGAGTGTCGCCTCGGGCCTCGCCGCCGTCACGCAGGCCGCCGCGGTGCTGAAACGCGGCATTGCGGAGCTCGATCCGCAGGTCGCCGTCGTGCACGCTCACGCGTGCACCGGCTGCGCCGACTGCGTTGAGACGTGTCCCTTCGGCGCGATCTCGCTCGTGACGCGCGACGGCGGGGAGATCGCTGCGATCGACGCAGCCGGCTGCAAGGGGTGCGGCGCCTGCGCGCCGATCTGCCCGGAGAGCGCCATCGACCTCGAGGGATACACCGACGCGCAGGTGCGCGCGATGATCGACAACCTGCTCGTCGGGGCGGCGTCATGAGCCGTGACGTCCGCGAAATCGTGCGCGACGAGCCCCTGATGCGCAGCCGGCTGCTCGAGCTCCTGCACGATGGGCCGCGCACGGTCCCGGAGCTCGCCGAGGCCGGGGGCCTTCCCGAGGAGGAAGTGATGGTCTGGATGATGGGCCTGCGCAAGTACGGGTTCGTTGCGGAGGTGCCGGGCGCGAACGGCGACGGCTACTTTGCCTACGGCGCCGTGGAGCGCAGATGAGCACGATCGTCCAACGAGGATTCGCCGACGAGCTGCACCGGCTCGGCTCGTACGACGCCGAGGCCTGCATGAACTGCGGCGTCTGCACGGCAGTCTGCCCGCTCGAGATCGACCTGCTGCCACGGCGACTGTTTCGCTACGTCGAGCTCGGATTGGCCGCGCGCGTGCGCGAGGAGAGCGAGGCCGTCTTCTCGTGCCTGCTCTGCCGTGCCTGCGAGGAGAGCTGCCCTGCCGAGGTTCACATCACCGAGAACGTTCGGCTGCTGCGGCACTGGCTGCTGGAGGACGAGCGCTGATGCCGCTGCCGACCCGCGACGTGATCGGGATCCTCACCGACAACCTGCGCCTCCGCGGCTCCGTGCTGCCCATCCCGGCGCGCCGCGCTACGAAGTGGGCGCGCGAGCTCGACCTGCCGCGCGGCGGCGAGACCGTTCTCTACACCGGGATGATGTACCAGCTGATCCCGTACATCGAACGGCTCGTCGGGCTCGAGCAACGGCTCGGCGACTCGCCGCTCGCACGGTTCAGCGGCGCGGCACGTCGAGTCAACCGCTTCGTCAACGGAGCCGCGCTCATCGCACGTCCGTCGGCAGGCGAGCGCACCGAGTACGACCGCGTGCCGATGAACGTCGCGAGGCTGCTGCAGCGGGCCGGGGTCGAGTTCGGCTACCTGTACGAGGACGATCTCTACTCGGGCGCCCTTGCCCACGATCTGGGCGCAGATTCGGTCGTCGCGACACACGCGCAAAGGGTCGCCCGGATCTTCCGCGAGCATGGCGTGAAGGAAGTCATCACGATCGATCCCCACACGACGACGATGCTTCGGAGCGTCTACCCGACGCTCGTCGACGACTACGACGTTCGCGTGCGCAGCTACCTCGAGGTGCTCGCCGAGCGGGCGTCGCCGGTGCAGACCAGGCTGTCCGGCAAGGTCGTGCTACACGATTCGTGCGTGTACGCGCGCTACGAGAATGTGGTGAGCGAGCCTCGGGATCTGCTGACCACGACGGGCCTCACGGTGGTCGAGCCGACTCATGCGGGGAAGCTGACGTGGTGCTGCGGCGGCCCTGCAGAGGCGCTGTACCCCGACAAGGCGGCGGCCGTCGCCGCGAAGCGCGTCGAGCAGTTGCGCGCAGCTGCACCCGACTGCGTGACCATGTGCCCGATCTGCCTCGTCAACCTCCGCAAGTCGGCGGGGGGATCGGTGCGCTTCCGCGACATCTCCGAGTACCTGGTCGAGGCCGGCAGCGGCCCCGGATGACCGGGCCGTTACAGGGCGAGAGCTCGAAAGTGCGCCCGAAAAACGTGCACATGAGACCCAAAGTTCGCCGCGTAAAATCGTGGACTCCGTGGGACCTGGGTCAGGTGGGCTGTTGGAGCTCGAGGAGCAGGTTGCGGAGTTGGGCAAAGCGTTTCGGGCCGAGCTGGAGCTCCCAGGCGGCTTCCGTCTCGGCGACCGCGTCGCGGATCACCTGTGACCGCGGCGATGCCGCGTTGAGTGAGGACGATCCGTTTGGAGCGGAGGTCGTCCGGGTGCGGTTCGCGCTCGAGGTATCCGAGGCGTTCGAGCTCGCGGAGGAGGTAGTTGAGCGCCTGCTTGCTGATTCCGACCTGGGCGGCGACGTCGGTCGGACGCGCGCCCTGCGGTCCCGGGTATCGGAACACGGCGAAGTAGGCGCGGTCGAAGTCGTCGAAGCCGCGCTCATGCAGCCGCTCGAGCATGTGCTGCTGGACCGCCTCCCAGGGAATGCGTAGAAGGGCGCCGATCAGCGGTGGGCCGAATGGGCTCGACTCGATCTCCGACGGTTTCATAAAGTGACTTGACAAGCTGCTCTCTTCCCGTTTAAAGTAAAACTACTTTACATCAAACGCGTAAGGGGGCGACGATGGCAACAACTGGGGCACGCCAAGAGATCCTGGTCGGAGAGCTGGCGATCCGCTTCTTGCTCGAGGGCGAGCAGTCAGGCGGCTCGGTTGCGGTGTTCGAGTTCGGCGTGCCTGCCGGCTCGAGGGTGGCGGCTGCGCACAGTCATGACGGCTTCGACGAGACGATCTACGGTCTCGGAGGCACACTCGTCTGGACGGTCGAGGGCCAGGCGATCGACGTCGGGCCCGGCGAGGTGCTGTATATCCGCCGCGGCGAAGTCCATCAGTTCGCCAACATCGGTGAGCTCGACGCGAAGGCGTTGGCGATCGTCACCCCCGGCATTCTCGGCCCCGACTACTTCCGCGAGGTCGCCGCTGTCTTCGAAGCGGGCGGTCCGCCCGACCTGGCGGCGATCGCCGCCGTGATGCGCCGCCACGGACTAACGCCGGTCTCCTCCGGCGGCGGCCCCGGCGAGAACGGATAAACGCCATGATCCTGTCAGCCACAGCGCGCCTCAGCTCCCTGCGCGGGTTCCGGCCGGCCAACCCCGCTCACCGCGCGCCGCAAAGGCACTCGCCCATCCTCCTGGTCGAGTTCGGATCACACGACGGACGCTCCTGGCACGCGGTCGGCGGCGGCGACACCTTTGCCGAAGCCATCGCTTTCGCCCGAGACAGCTGTCCCACCGATGCGATCTGGCAACTCGTCGACTGGGCCGACCTCTATGGCGACTGAGCCTCACCACCCCGCCACGAACGAGGCACATGTGCCGCCCAGCAGGCAAGAGCCGATCCTCCGCCGCGACGGCCGCGAGATCAACCTGCTCGTCGCAAACGAAGACCTCAGCCTCACCTATGCGAGCCGTCCGGCCGGCGAACGCGTGACCGAGGCCCACGTACACCAGCACGCCGAGGCGTTCTACGTCCTGGAAGGCGAGCTCACCTTCGAGATCGGAGCCGAGCTCGAGGACGATCACTATCGCGGCGGGCGGCTTGGTGGCCGTGCCGGCCGGGGTCGCACACGCGTACCGCACGGCCGGCTCCCACCCGGCACGTTGGCTCATCGTCCACGCCGGCGACGGCGGCTTCGCCGCGTTCATGCGCGGCATTCGCGACGGGGTCGAGGTCGAGTGGGACATCGCGCCGGTCCCCCTTGCCGGCGGCCCCCCGGCAGACCACGCGATCGTCAGCCGCCATTGACCGAGGCGCCTTCTTCCTGAGTCTTCAACGTTGCCGGCCCGGATCGCAGCGACAACTCGCCGCGCCGGGCCTTGCCGAAGACGCTGGTCGGCGTCACATCTGAAAACGAAAGCGGAGGAGGAGGAAACAGAGCTGAAGCCCTCTGACGGACTCGAACCGTCGACCCCCTCCTTACCATTTCGTTGTGCGTGCAACTAACGGCAGCCGGCGGTAACGCTTTTGGCTTGTTTGGCCGTTTTCGGGGCTCCGTCTCTGCCACCATTTGCCACTGGTTGCGACCGCTCTGCTCCATAAATGCTCCATCCCTCGGCGCTCAGCACTCGGGAATCTCGGGGCATATTCGAGCGCAAGCGGTCTCTGTCGGTGGACTGCGAACGGGAGGTTCTTTGACGCGGCTGTCGCTACAATGACCACATGGCCAAGTCGGCGTTCTCGCCGGACATCTGGGTAGCCGTGCTGGCGGTTATAGGGATGACGGCGATGGCCGGCCCAAAGCTCTCTCGGGGCAAGCGCGTGACTCTCTGGATTTTTCGTTCAGGCCTCGCCATGACGTGTATCGCGGAGCTGGCCGTGGTTCGTAGCGACGCCCAGGCCTGGGATCTAGTTGCCGTTTCGGCGACCGGCGGGCTTCTCGTGGCGTCTGCTGCTGCGGGCCTCAAAAAAAATACGCTCGGCTCGGGTAAACGAAACGTTCGTAGAACGTTGGCGTTCGTATAACCTCGCATTTGCAGCTATTTTTTGATCCCTCAGCGAGTATAGATCCGCAGTAAGCTGATCTAAGAGTCCGCAGGGCTCAGCGACTAATACTCCTCACGAGGGATGTGGAAGGATCCGCAACATGTCGGATCACTCGCGGGTCCCGATCGAGACCAATCTGCTCCGTAAGGGCTTCTTGGCGTCTGGTCGTCCGGGGAAGGACAGGGCGAGACAGCGTCAACACGGAAGACCTTCTGGGCGTCGCTCGAGCGAGCCGTCCTGTCCATCTCATCGATGTAGAGGTCTTGAGCTTGTTGACCAATCAACTCGTTGCCGGCGAGAGCTCGGTCAGGTTTTCCAAGCAGGCGCTCTGCCGGGCTCTCTACGGTCGGCCTGGCGGCGGCGGCGAACTGCGCGCCGTGTCAAAGGCGCTCGACCGATTGACGTCAACGCGACTCACGTTCGGCGGCTACGTCGCGGAGCGCCGCGCAACCGTAAAACCGATTGCCTTCTGGGACGTGCGGCTCCTCGAAGAGCTCACGATGGTCAACGTACCCTCCCGCGCCAGCTACGAAGCGCACTTCCAGCCGTGGCTGCTCTCGCAACTTGAACTCGGCCACGCGACGTTCGTCGATGGGAAACACTCCGCGCGCTACACGGGTTGGCAAAGCGGCTGTTTCTCTATGCCGCAGGACAGGGCCCTTCGGACTCGTGGCCACGTCGGCACGGTTACTCGTTCCTCGTTCTTGGGACTCGCGGCCTCGCAACCCTAGGTCTGCACGAGCAGCCGCGATCAGCTGCGATACGGAGCCTCCGCGTCGCTGCACGCAAGGTCAGCGAGACGGCGTCTGGACTCAAGATGCGAGTCGAGCAGAAGGGCGGTCAATGGCGTCTCGAAGTCCAGACAGAACCCCCTTCGAGGCGGCGGGCGCCGAGGTTCCTGGCACCTGATTCACTCGATCGCCTAGATTCCGTGCGGCGAGTAGGGCCGACGATCGTAGGCTCGCAAAGTCCACTGCTTCGATCTCGGCGCCCGTTGCGAGGCACGCTGTTCACTGTCCCCGGACAGCTCAGCATCCCTCACGTGATGGATCTCGTCGCCACGGACCGTACCCAGGGGATGTCCCGAAAGTAATGGAATGGCACCGCGTGCTGAACAGAACCGACGAGGAAGAGCAGAGATGGTCGGGGCCAGATGTGATGACGGTGGCGGAAGGGCTGCTCTGCTACGTCGATGACTGGGCGCGGTTTGTCTGGGACGACGCGATCGAATTCGTTGCTCTTAACACTCCCGCCCGGGTTCAGCGTCCATCGGCGGGTGCCGGACCCTCACCGATGTGGCGATAGGGTTCGGAGCGGAGGGCACCTACGCGGTGACATCGACGTTGTCGGCCGCGTGGCAATGGTGTCTGGCGTATGGAGCTCAAGCGCCCGAGCCGTGCGACATCTGCTCGAAGACTGTGCTCGGGTAGGCGCAGCCGCTTCGCTATCGGCCTTCTTGGCTGCTGGTGCCTCCGGCGGGCGGAAGCGCGAGCGGCTTCGGTTCCGGCGTTGTGAGCTGCGGGCGGGCTTCGAAGAGGTCGCCGAGTTGGCGTCCGACCTGGCTGCGGCGTGCCGCGCTGTACTTCCACTCGTGCGCGTAGATGCGCAGGGTCGTGTCGGGCTTGCGGTGGCCGAGCCGTCGCTGGATTTCGACGATGGAGACGTCGAGCGCGATGAGCATGCTCGCGTGGCTGTGGCGGAGGTCGTGCAGGGTCGGCGCGGGGGCGGTGATGCCGGCCTTGTTGACGGCTCGCTTGAGTGCTTCGCGGGCGACCTTGCGTTCGATGCCGCTGCCGTTGCGACTTGCGAAGACGAATGCCTCGGGGTCGGCGTGGGTTCCGCGCTCGCGGGTGAGGGCGACGAGTCGTCGCATCAGTTGCGGCGGGATGTCGATCGCGCGGCGTGACTCTTCGGTCTTGAGCGGGCTGCGGGTTCCGTCGCGGCCGAGCTGGTACTCGACGCGGATCACGGAGTTCTTGATGTCGAGATCGCCGACGGCGAGTCCGAGCGCCTCGCCGATCCGCAGCCCCGTCGTGAACAGCAGCTCGAGCAGGCAGCGGTACAGCGTGCACTCGCTGTTCGCCAGGACGGCCTGCATTTCGTCGAGGCTGAGGATGCGGTGTGGTCGTTTGTCGTTCAGCTTCGGCCGCTCGCCGCGCTCGAGCTGACTGCACGGATTGATCGGGATCGCGCCCCGTCGCGCGGCGTGCGAGAGGATCCGCGACAACGAGCGCAGCGCCGTGTTCGCGGTCGAGCCGCGCAGCCCCTTGTCTTGCAGCACGACGATGAAGTCGGCGACATCGTCGACGGTGATCTGATCGATCCGGCGTGTGCCGAAGTACGGGATCAGGTGCTGGCGAAGCGCCCAGCTGTGCACCTCGCGGGTGCGGTCGCGGGTTGATTGCCGTTCGAGCCATGCAAGTGCGTACTCGGCGAAGCGTTGCGTGGTCGGTTCGATCCGTTCGCCGCGACGGCGGCGTAGCCGCAACTCGGCGCGTTTGGCCTCGGCGTCGGCGAGTGAGCCGTGGACGACCGCCCAGCGGCGCCGGCCGGTCGAGTCGAGGTAGCTGATCTCGTACGGCGGTCCGACGCGGCCACCGGGCTGGGGTCGGTAGTAGATGCCGGGGTGGCGGGCGACCGGCCGCCGCCGCGGGCGCGGGTTAGCCTTCGATTGCATCGGAGCTCATACCTCCGTTGCCGGCCCCGGGGCGTTTCGGCGCCGCCGGGGCATTTGTTTAGCGGGTCGACGACCTTAGCTCGACTCCGGAGGGACTTCCAGTTCGCGGCGATAGCCGCAGCAACAACATCTTCGTCACATCACGGCTTTCCACCACCATGTCGGAGCTCAGCCCAGGTGCCGAAACCGCCGGTGTGCAGGGGCTTCGACCGTGTACGGGTGGGCCGGTCCCGGACCGGCCGACAGAACGGCCCCCAGAGCGGCCGACAGAACGGCCCCCAGAGCGGCCCGGCCGGTCGCGGTCGGGTGAGCGCGAGGCGAGCGCGGCGATACGCGCGACGCCCACGCGCCCGCCCTTTCGGCGGGGTCACGAACTCCGATCACCTTGTCGCGGCAAGAACCGGCCGCGGATTTCGCGAGCATCCAGCCACTTTGCCGCGGTTGGGGGATCGCGTCCTAATGCGATGCCAGAAGCGATCCCAGATGCGATGGCAGAAGCGATGGCAGACGACGCTCGAGCTCAGCGCGCCGGCGGAGAAGTGTCATGCGTAGGTCAAGCGGAGCTTTACTTCGCGGACCGGCGGGAGCCGGACTTCTTTAGCCAGATCCGGTAAAGCCGGGTAAGACCGGAAAAGTCCAGAGGCCCGACTCGCCTCGCCAGTGGCTCGTCCGGCCCGGTTGGCAAGATGACGAACGTACGTTCGCGATCGCAATAGGAGGCGAAGATGGCTCAGACCTACAAGCCTGGTGACACCGTCCCTCGCGACGGCACCGTCGAGTGCACCCAGTTCAACGGAACCAAGGATCAGGTCAAGGCTGGGACGACGTTCGCGCCGTGTGACCATTGGGGCGACCACCATGGTGCGGACTGCACCTGGCAATACGTCAACTAGTGCGCCGTCGGGATCGACCGGCAGAATCGCCCATGTGGACTCAGAGCGTGAGCTGGTCGAGGCGGCGCTTGCACTCGGCGCGCGCGATGTGCTCGGGTGGTCAACGGCCGAGTTGGACTACGTCAAGAAGATTGGCGCGAGGCATCGCCGGACTGGGGCCGTGGCTGCCCTCAAGCGGGAGATCAGGCACGGTGGAGACCCTCTTGGGGACGCGTACACGACGCTCCGTTCTCCGGAGGAGCGTCGTCCGCATGGCGCGACCTACACGCCGCAAGTCGATCGTCGACGCGATGGTCGAGTGGGCCGCGTCCAACGGTGCGCCCGGTCGCGTGGTCGACCCGGGGACCGGCTCTGCGCGCTTCCTCGTTGCTGCCGGCCGCAAGTTCCGCCGCGTCCCCTCATCGGCGTTGAGATCACGACGCTCGGCTCGATTCTCGCGCGCGGCCACCTTGCGGCAGCGGGCCTCGCCGACCGGTCAACGATCTGCGCGTGCAGCTATCACGACTTCGCCGCGCCGCCGATCGACGCCAAGACGCTGTACGTCGGAAACCCGCCGTACGTCCGTCACCATCAGATCCCGGCGATCTGGAAGGACTGGCTCGCACGAACCGCGCGCGCGCACGGCCTCAAGGCGAGCCAGCTCGCCGGGCTCCACGTGCATTTCTTCTTGGCGACCGCAGCTCGCGCCTCGCTGGCGACTTCGGCGCCTTCATTACGTCGGCCGAGTGGCTCGACGTGAACTACGGATCTCTCGTGCGCGAGCTTCTCCTCGACGGGCTCGGCGGCCTCGCAGTCCACGTACTCGAGCCGACCGTGACGGCCTTCGACGACGCTGCCACCACCGCCGCGATTACCTGCTTCCGCGTCGGCTCGCGACCGAAATCGATCCGGCTTCGTCGGGTCGAAGACCGTCGAGCAACTTGGCAAGCTCGACGGAGGTCAGCTGGTCCGCCGCGAGCGGCTTATCGAAGCACGTCGCTGGACGCCACTGACCCGCGCGCCTCGCAAGATGCCCGAAGGCTACGTCGAACTCGGCGAGCTCTGCCGCGTGCATCGCGGCGCTGTCACCGGCTCGAACGCGACGTGGGTCGTCCCGGCGGACTTCGCCGCGCTCCCCGAGCATGTGCTCTTCCCAACCGTGACGCGTGCACGCGAGCTGTTTGCGGCCAGGATGTCCTCGACGGTGTCGCGCACCTGCGTCGCGTGATCGATCTGCCGGTTGACCTGGACATGTTCGACGCGGACGACCGCAAGCAGATCGACTCGTTCCTGCGCAGCGCGCAAGCGCAGCGGCGCGGCTAGCGGCTACGTCGCGCGCCAACGCAAGGCGTGGTGGTCGGTCGGTCTCGGCAGCCGGCGCCGATCCTCGCGACGTACATGGCGCGTCGACCTCCCGTGTTCGTTCGTAACCTCAGCAAGGCGCGACACATCAATGTCGCGCACGGTCTGTATCCGCGCCAGCCGATGACCGCTCGCGCTCTCGAACGGCTCGCAAAGCATCTGTGCGAGACGGTCACGCTCGGCCAGGGCCGCACCTATGCGGGAGGTCTGACGAAGTTCGAGCCGAAGGAGATGGAGCGGTTGCCCGTCCCTGACCTCGCGTTTCTGACGACCTAACGCCGTGATGCCCATCTCGCCTCCTCGTTGGACAGAAGCGGAACTCGAAGCGGCAAGACAAACCGCGATCGACGCGTTCCGCACCGAGCGCATGCAGGAGCCACTCGAGGCGTACCTCGAAGCTTCGACGAGTACCGAGGTGCGGTCGAAGACCTGCTCGAAGCAACTGTCAACCTGACGCAGCTCTCCGACGCGGCCGAGCAGGTGCTCGTTGATCCCGCGCTGCTCGAAGCCGTCGCTACCTCGCCGGGCCTCCGATCTCGGCCGACGATCTGAAGGTGCTCGCAACGTCGAGAGCCTTGCCGCCGGAAGGCTGCGTGATGACCCCGAGATGGCGCAGCGCGTCATCGACACGGTGCTTCTCGCGCTCGACCGTCGACGTTTTCCTTGGGTTGCTGAAATCGCGACCCTGACGCTGCTGAGCGCGAAGCGGCCGCGCTCGCGTCGGCCGCGCTAATGGCGACAAGCCGCGTACAGACGAACCGGAGGAACGAGTCGAAAGAGCAACAGGAGAAGGCCGTCGAGGACAGGCTGCTCGAGGCCGGCTTCGAGAAGTTGCCAGCACCGCGCACCGTTCCAACGCTCGCCGCTGCGCCAGCGCCGGGCGAGTTCTGCCGCGAGACGACCTTCGGCACACGTAAGGCCGATCTACTGATCGGGCTGTGGGACGATCGCAAGATGCCGCTCGAGTGCAAGGTGAGCAACTCCGCAACGAACTCGATCAAGCGCATCAATAACGACGCCGCTGTCAAAGCCGTGCGTTGGATCGACGAGTTCGGCACACAGGGCGTGGTGCCGGCTGCGGTGCTCTCGGGCGTCTACAAACTGTCACACCTCGTCAGCGGTCAAGCGAACGGGCTCACCCTGATATGGGCGCACGACCTCGACGCGCTGGTCAACTGGATCGAAACGACGCGCCCGTAACGGACACTTTCGGTGGCACGGCCACGGACGTAACCTGAGAGGGGCCGGGGTCAACGTTGGGAACGCTGCGCGTTCGGCTCGCTACCCGGCCCTCCTTTTGCCCCCGTAGGAGCGGGCCGCTCCTCAGAGCCGTCAGAGCACCGATGATCGAGTGCGTGGCCGATCGACCACATTCTCATAGTTCTAAGTTTCTGCTACCATGTTCTCCATGCGGAGAACACTTTGGCTGTCGTCGCCCAGTCAATCTAGATCCTGAGTTGTACGACCGAGTGGCGAGCCGCGTGCGACAGGGCGCCTTCCTCGACCTCGACCAGTTCTACGACCTCGCGGCCCGGAACCAGCTAGCCCTGGAGGCGAACCCTGACGTCCCGGCGCCTGCGCGAGGGACGTCGGACACTCAGGTTCCCATCGCCAATGAGGCTGCGCGGTCGGTTGAGTCCTCGCGCGACGGCGCCGGCGCGGGTCATACGGCTACGTCAGGCCGACTACTCCGGTGGCGGAGAAGTTCGTGGCCCGCGCGGAGCTCGCGACCGAGCGGTTCCCGCAACCCGAGGTCGATACCGATATCGACCACTTGCTCTGGGGTCAGACGAATCGCGTGCTGCCGGTCGGCTGCTGCCCGGAGTTCGGGTTCTCGGCGAATCTCCTTGACGGCTCCGATGATGTTCCAGCCACAACCTGGTATCAGCAGGCGACGGAAGTAGCGACCGCGCTTCGGGATGACCTGCGGCGTTGGGATGGGGACGCGAAAAGGCCGCACGGCAGTCGCTGGGCGACGGCGTTCCCGGAGAAGACGGATTCAAGCGTCCAGCGCTACGTCAACCAGTTCTTGGGTGTTGCTGGCCGTGAGGGTGGCTCCGAGGGAGGGGCGGTCTTTCTTGGCCTTGTCTCGATTGCCGGGGTGGGCGAGGATGCGCGGGCAACTCTGACGACAAGCGGTGCCTCCTGGGCAGGCCTTTTGAATCCCATCTTTGACGCAGACGGGGAGCCCACCCAGACCTTCAGCGATGAGGAGGTGCGGTTCTTCCTGAACCATCTGCGCGACTTTAGGATCGGGGAGCACCGATTTCTCAACACGATGGCAACGCTCGTCGCCGAGGGGCTCACCCGTGACGAGCAGAACGAGGCGATATCGCGGGGCGGGTACCCGCGATGGAAGTCAGTGGCCTCAACGATGCGTGCGGGTGGTATCGGGCGCCTTGGCGACCTGGGGCTTCTGGAGCGGACGCGTCGGGGGCTGCAACGTGGACTACAGGCTCTCGCCCCTTGCTAGGAGCCTCGGGCTGCCGGAAGTAACGAAGGAGGTCGAGCGGGGGAGGGAACCCGACTGAAGCGCTGTCGAAGGACCAGCTCGTCGCGGCGATGCTCGCCGCGATGGGTGGAGACCGGCGCGAGGTCAACGAGCGCGACCTGTTCCTGGCGTGTTGGCACGCGTTCCCCAATGCGATGCGATGGGCAGACAGCGCGCTCCCGAACCCGGACACGTTCACTGCGTCCCTTCGCCGACTCGATGCCGACGGGGTGATCGCCCCGCATCGGAAAGCAGGTCCACGCCAAGTCAAGAAGACCTCGCGCCGGTCGGCCTTGGAGGTCGGTCGCTCGGGCGTCGTCAAGGCTCGGGTGAAAGAGGGCGGACTCGAACGGGCCGGAATCACCGAGGACGATGTCGATGCTGTCCGGAGGCTCGCGCCCGAGCCCGACACCTATCGGCGCCTGCCGCATACGCTTCTCGTGCTTCTCTGCCTCGCCGCGCGTGAC
>CAVRMI010000035.1:0-6755 GCA_963722065.1 uncultured Thermoleophilia bacterium
CGTGATGCACCGTTCGAGCGTGTGGGCGCGCGATAGGTTGGTCCAGTGTTTTCCGACCAACCGCGCCCTTGCTCGATCGTGTGCCGAGTACGGAGGCCGGTACGGAGTTGCGGGCTCTGATCGAGATAGACGAGGCGACTCGATCTGGTCACCTCGTGATCGAGGGACTACTGCTTGTCCTGGTTGGGATCGGGCTGATCGTCGCGATGGTCCTCGTTCTCCGGTCGGCAAGGATCCGCGACTGGCTCGAGAGTCGCAACACGGGCCTCCGCTCGCTCCTCCGGCTCGAGCCTTTGGAGCAGGAGAGGTTCGTTCGCCAGTTCGAAGTAGGGATCTACGCCGGAATGTGTTTCGGTTCGCTGCTGGTGATTCTCGGCGTGTTCGTGGCTGTCGCGTAGGCCCGGTTCGAGGACGTCGACATCGGCCTAGCGGAGCTGTAGCGGCCGATCGGAGGACCACCTCATAGACTCGTTCGTGCGTGATGCATGACCATCCCGACGCGATCGTGTACAGACGAACTGCCGAGGCCTTCCGTGCCGGGGACCTCGACCTGGTCAAGACACTGATCGCGCCGGAGGTGGTGTGGCACGTTCCCGGCGAGCACGACATGGCGGGGACGATCGAGGGGCGCGAAGCGCTTCTCCCGTGGCTCGCGCAGCTCGGGAAGATCGGCTTCTGGCTCGTCGAGCACGATGTCTTCGCAAGCGATCGGCATGTCTGCGCGATCAGCACCATGGGTGCCCGCCGAAGCAGCATGGAGGTCGAGACCCGGGTCATCAGCATCTTCCGCTACCGCGAAGGGCGACAGGTCGAGCGCTGGTTCTACCCCGACGACACCGCCGCCTGGAACACGATCTTCGCGGTCTGATCGTCGTCACGGCAACTCCTCCTGCACCGCGAACATGCTGCCAACCGGGAAGCTCTCGTCTCCTTAAGATCAGGCGGCGCCAACGAGCAAAGACGTCCTCGAGGTCGGGGCGGCGCGCTTGGGGGGTGAGGACGAAGAGGCGGTCGTCTGCGTGGACGATCGTGCTGCCGCGCGGCGGGATCGCCTGGCCGTCGCGCTGGAGACCGCAACGAGCGTGTCGCGGGCAAGCCCGAGCTCCCGAACGGCCGAGCCGTTGATCGCGTGGTTGCTGCGACCGTCGAACTCGACCAGGTCGAGCTGGCTGAGCGGGCCCGCCTCGGGCGTGCGAGTCGGCACCGGGCGGTGCGGATGAGGTCAGCCCGAGCGGTGTGCGACGCGCTCGAGCGTTGTTCCCTGAACGAGCGCCGAGACGATAACGACGAAGAAGACGATGTTGAAGATCGATTCGCTGTGCGCGGACCGCTGGGACTCGAGCACGAACGTCGCGACGACGATCGGGGCGGCGCCGCGGAGACCCGCCCAGCCGAGCAAGAGCGCGGTCACGAGTTCGAATACCTGCGACAGCGCGGTGGAGACCCAGACCGCCGCGGGCCGCGCGACGAGCATGAGCAGCCACGCGAGCGCGATCCCGGGCAGCGCGACATGGGGCAGTTCGTGAGGGAACACGAGCAGGCCGAGGAGCACGAACAGGCCGACCTGGGCGACGAAGGCCACACCCTCGTGAAAGGCGGCGAGCTGTTGTCTGTAGCGGGACGGGGTGCTTCCGACGGCGAGCCCGACGAGATAGACGGCGAGGAATCCGCTGCCGCCGAGCGCGTCTGCGACGCCGAACGAGAGCGCGGCCGCCGCGATCGAGACGACCGGGACGAAGGCGCCGATCATCTCCGGGATTCGAGCGAAGACCCAGGCTGCCACGGCCCCGAGGGCGAGCCCGCGACGAGGCCGATGCTGATCTGGCGTATCGACGAGCACGACGCAGATCGCCGAAGCCGTGCGACTGCGGGTGCTCGATCCAGGCGATCAGGCCGAGCGTGAGCGCGATCGCCATCGGGTCGTTTCCGCCCGACTCGGCCTCGAGCGTCCGGGCCAGACGGCGAGGTATGTGAGTGAACCGAAGTGTCGAGAAGACGGCGGCGGCATCCGTCGAGGCGACGACGGCGCCGAGCAGGAACGCCTCGAGCCAGGTGAGATCGAACAACGCGTAGGCGACGACGCCGGTGACCAAGGCGCTCACGACGACCCCGACGGTGCTGAGAAGCGCGGCCGGAACCGCGACGGTCCGCAACCGCCGCCAGGATGTCTGCAGCCCGCCCTCGTAGAGGATCAGGCCAAGGCCGACGTGCCCGCCTCTCGTGTGAGGTGCGCGTCATCGAATTCGATCCCGCCGGGCCCGTCGGAGCCGAGCAGCATCCCCAGCCCGAGGAACGCGACGAGAACCGGCAGGCCCGTTCGCGCCGCGCCCAGCGCCAACGCCGCGCTCAGGCCGAGGATCGCACCGACGACCAGAAGCGCTAAGCCTTCATCCACCCCGCAATCATCGCGATTGTCGCGGCCGTCCGCGAAGGCCGCCGTCCAGCGGGTCGTGCCTACGCGAGAACGGCGTGGGCGCGTGTCTACGGGCTCTGGGAGCGCAGGGATGATGATCGGCGATCGCTGAGCAGCGCGAAGATGACCGCTCCGGTCGCGAACGCGAGACCGAAGATGAGCCCCCGCGCGAGCACTCCTCCGTATCCGTGCTGGGTGACATCGACGAACGGGTACGGGTACCACCCCGTCGAGCTCCCACGAACAAGGGTGTAGCCGAACCAGGCAAGTGGATATGCAAGCCAGGCCAACGCGACCTCCAGTCCCAGACGGTGAAGCGGTGGGTCGATGAACCAGTCGACCAGGAGAACAACCGGGATCAGGTAGTGAACGACGAAGTTCGTGAAGGCGATGTGGGTGTCGAGGTCCTCCTGTAGGCCGGACAGGAGCAGCGCGAAGACGACGAAGGTGATCGTGATGTAGAAGGTCGCGGCGCCGCGCACGGCGTCGAACGCCCGCGACCGCTCGCCGCGACGGACGAGCGCTGTCAACACGAGCAACGCCGCCGCGAGGATATTTCGACTGGATGGTGAAGAAGCTGAAGAAGTTTCCGGGGCTAAAGCTCGCGAGCCCGTTCAGCTTCGCGTACTGATACGTCATCGCAACAACAGCCTGTTGCTGCAAATGCGACACGAATAACGTTGTGAAAGAGCCCCCCGGGTCCCCACGTGAGGACTCTACGTCGAAGGCGGACAGGATCGTCGAGCTCGAGCCCGTGGAATGCGCGAGGGCGCTTACGCGAGCACGTGTTCGCGGCCGCGCCGACGCCGACGAGCTCGACCGGGACCTTCAGCTCACGCTCGACGAACTCGACGTAGCGTCGCGCTGCGTCGGGCAGCGTCGTCGCGGGTGGCGGCGCCGTCGAGCGGCTCGCGCCAGCCCGGGAGCGTCTCCCAGATCGGCGTCGCGTGGTGGAAGTCGCTCTGGTGCGCCGGGAAGTGCGGGGTCTCGGAGCCGTCGCGCTGGCGGTAGCGGACGCAGACGGGGAGCTCGGCGAAGTCGGAGAGGACGTCGAGCTTCGTCAGCGCGAGCGACGTGATGCCGTTGACGCGCACGGCGTAGCGGAGCGCGACGAGGTCGAGCCAGCCGCAGCGGCGCTGCGCGGCCGGTGACGGTGCCGAACTCGCCGCCGAGGTCGCGGAGGCGCTCCTGGTCGGGGCCCTCGATCTCGGACGGGAACGGGCCCTCGCCGACGCGCGTGACGTACGCCTTGGCGACGCCGAGCACGCGGTCGATGCGCGTCGGGCCGATGCCGATGCCGGTCGCGGCGCCGGAGGCGATCGGGTTCGAGGAGGTGACGAACGGATAGGTGCCGTGGTCGAGGTCGAGCAGCGTCGCCTGCGCGCCCTCGAACAGCACCTCCTTGCCGGCGTTCAGCGCCTCGTCGACGAGCAGCGAGGTGTCGCCGACGATCGGGCGGAGGCGCTTCGCGTAGCCCTCGTAGCGCGTCGCGACCTCGTCGAGGTCGAAGCCGTCGACCTCGTAGACGCGCTCGAGCCAGACGTTCTTCTCGGCGAGCGCGACCTCGATCTTCTGGCGGAGGATCTTCGGGTCGAGCACGTCCTGGACGCGGATCCCGATCCGCGAGGCCTTGTCGGCGTAGCAGGGGCCGATGCCGCGGCGGGTGGTGCCGATCTGGAGCTTGCCGAGCCGCCGCTCCGACGCCTGGTCGATCGCGATGTGCCACGGCATGATCAGGTGCGCGTTGCCGGAGACGCACCACGACGGAGGTGTCGATGCCGCGCGACTCGAGGTCGTCGAGCTCGGCGATCAGCACCTCGGGATCGACGACGCAGCCGGCGCCGATCACCGAGACCTTCCCCGAGATCACGCCGCTCGGGCAGGCGCGGATCTTGAACGTGTCGTCGCCGACGACGATCGTGTGCCCGGCATTGGGCCCGCCCTGGTAACGGCAGACCACATCCGACTGCTGCGCAAGCAGGTCGACGATCTTGCCCTTGCCCTCGTCGCCCCACTGTGCGCCGACGACAACGGTCGCAGGCACGTCACGACAGTCTGCCTGAGCCGCTACCGGCGCAGTGTCGTGTCGCGCCACGCGGCCGGGCTTGCCGTTCAGCTGCCGGTCGTAGTACCAGCTTCCGGCCTGCTGGTCGGAGCCGGCCGAACGCGAGCGCCCACACCGCGTAGATGAGCGAGATCGAGGACGAAGAATCCGAACGACGAGCGCGGCCCGTCCGCCCCACGCGATCCCGATCCGTGAGCCACAGCCCGAGGATCGACGCCGACCTGACAGCGCGCCCGCCACCACATGGCCGGAATCGTACGCTGTCAGAGCTGCTCAGTGCAGCCGAGCGAGTTGGCGGCCGACGCGCCGGACGACCACCCGGTGGCCGCGGGGGCAGGTGGTGAACCCGACGTCGGCGTCGCGCCGCAGCGTGCCGTCGATCAGGGCCGCGTCCGGCGAGCGACCAGCCGTAGGTGTCCGCCCAGCCGTCGCGGCGAGCCAGGCACGCCTCGCAGGGCGCCTCGAAGGTCGTCGCCTCGGGCCCACCCAGACGTGCTGGCGGTCGATCATCTGGCGTGCGGTTCCTCATGCGATCTGCATCTGCCGCGCGTCGTGCCGCGCCAGGCCCGGCGGGCGGTCGATTCGTCGGACGGTCACCTCGTGCCCGGCGCTGCACCGCGCGAACGCAACCTGCGCCTCCGGCGCGAGCTCGCCGTTGACCGACGCGACACGAATCGCGTCCAGGAACGAGCTCGCGTCCGCGCGCTCCTCCAGGCAGCGCTCGCAGAGGCAGGAGAAGCGCGTCGCGCCGGGGCAGATCCAGACGGTGTTCTCTGCGTCATGCCGCGGCCACCCGAGCGTCGTGATTGGGCGCGAGGTCGGAGAACTTGGCGTACCGCTTCAGGAAGGCGAGCTTCTCCGTGCCGATCGGGCCGTTGCGGTGCTTGGCGAGGATCACCTCGGCCAGCCCCTGATCCTCGGAATTTTCGTTGTAGTACTCGTCTCTGTAG
Organism: uncultured Thermoleophilia bacterium; assembly: GCA_963722065.1. Classification (GTDB taxonomy): domain Bacteria; phylum Actinomycetota; class Thermoleophilia; order Gaiellales; family Gaiellaceae; genus PALSA-600. The sequence continues at coordinate 5,429 of CAVRMI010000035.1, forward strand.
AGAAACATCACTAGATCCGCATCCTGCTCGATGCTGTTGTGGACAATGACGTTTTCGGCCACGAAGCTGTGAAGCCCGTCGACCGTCAGGTCGAAAACCTCCTCTTCGCCGTCCGCTTCGACGGCCGCGATCTCGTCCCAGTAGACGTCGCTTGACGCCAAGGCGCGCGAGCGCGACTCGAATGACCTCTGCGACAGCCGCGGCGCGTTGACGGCTGATTCCGCGGGTGTAGAGCGCAGGGCCGCTGCATGCGAGCTGAGGGATGTGACGAGCGGAGCGTTTGATGTGTCAATGCCGTACGCGCCATCGCGGGTAGAACGATGGACTCGCCAGGCGTCGGCGGGAATCGTGTCGCGACTCTCGCTCTGCCATTGAGGCAATCCGAACGGGAGCTGGGTGCAGGACCGGATTTTGATTGCCTTCCCCTCCCAATGCCGACGAGCGAGGAATCTTCGACATCGCTGCCTGCCGCAGAGCGACGTAGTGCATCGGACGGCCTGCGATTCCCATCGAGAATCGCGCGGCCGGACGCTGAGATCCCAAGGCGGAGCAAGAGCGACTGGACATCCCGTGCTAGATCCTCGCTCGATGAGCCGTAGCGCAGCGTCGGATATTCGCCGCCGGGCGCGATACATCCGTCGGTGGCCCAGAGATGCCGGAGGAAGTTGCGATTCCCGACCTGTTCTGTCTGAAGACCTCGTCCGGGACAGCCTTCTCCGGAGCTCGGCGAGGCCGAACGCCCCAAGCTCGTCGAGCCAAGCGGCGACGGGGTTGCGCCGGCGCCCACTGTCGGCGTGCCGGGAGGTACGTCTGAAACCACGGCCGCTCGCGACTGATGCGGGCTTGCCGGCATCCCCGAATACTTCCGACGCGAGTTCGGCACATGAGTGGGCCAGATCCTCGTCGCTCGAGGTGTACTGGATCGCGTGTGTCGGCAGGGTGCAGCCGTCGCCGATGAGGCGGCCGAGCAGCGCGAGCTCGCTGTCGCTCATCGTCCGTTCCTTCGGGCCCGAGGTTCCGCGGAACCGCGAGCCGCATCCCCGGCGCGAGGTCGTCGAGTCGGCGCCAGCCATCGAACGCCAGGAACTTGTGATTGCCGGTGGCGCGGATTGTGTGCCCTCGCCGCGTGGTCAGGCGGTATACCGGCTTGATTCCGGTCGTAAATGCGTTCGTCACGACACGCGGTTCGAGCTTCCAGCTCTCGGTGTCGACGGCAAGCACTCGGAAGCCGCTTCGTCCCTCGAGCTCGCGGATCGGGCGATAGACGCCCTCATCCGGCAGGTAGACCCGGGTCTCGCCCGTGAGGCAGCCGGACTCGCGAAGGTCG
>CAVRMI010000036.1:0-6187 GCA_963722065.1 uncultured Thermoleophilia bacterium
TACGAGACAGGCGGGCGTGTTGAAGTACACCCACTTGCACGTGGCTTCCTGCTGGAAAAGCTGAGATCTCAGCCGGATGCTGACGGTGTTGCCAGAGCTGCGTTCGAGTTCGCTCTCGAGGAGGGGGACTATCACCAGTGCCTATCACTGATCAATGAGCTCTCATTGGAAGACTGCCTTGAACGTCTGATTACGGTGGCTTACGCCCCGCTGGCGAATACTGGGCGGATCAACACTCTTCATCAGTTCGGAAGGGCGGCAACAGCCAATGCCGGTGTTCCAATCCGCCTCACCGATCTGATTGCTGCTGAGACAGCATTGGTTCGGAGCGAATTCGTGCAAGCTCGGTCGCTCGGGGCGCTTTCTGCAGAGGCTTTCCCGAGTCGACATCCGCTCAAAGCTCGTGGCCTTCTCATCTCGGGCCAGGCTGCGTACTTCCTATATGAGTTCGAAGCAGCCTTTGAACTGCACGCGCGCGCCTCGGCAGAGGCAGTGAACATCGACGATGTCAACGACGCCGCTTGGGGACGCTGTCTCGCAGCATTCGCACTCGAGGACGAACGAATGCATGCTGCGGTCTCGGAACTCGAATCGTTGTCAAGCGTCCGTGCCGCCGATCGGGTGCGTCTTGAGACGGCTCGGCACCAGCTCGCGATGTTCGGTGGTGATGCTGGAATCCCGATTGGCGCCCTCGCCTGGTCACGTCTACTAAATCAGGTTACGAGCCCGTGGGTGCGAAGCGGCTGGAGTTATACGTGTGCCACCGCGCTGATGGTGGGTGCGCGATACGACGAGGCACAGACGGTGCTGCATGCCGCGCTGGCGGAACTGGATGAGGTTCGCTTTTCGTTCGCGCGCCCGCACGGCGAGTGGGCATTGGCTGGCGTTGAACTTGGGTTGCGGCGCTTCTACTGGTGCGACCGGCGCTTACGCCGGATCGAGCACAAGCCTTCTTACGCGTCCGACCTTCATACGCAGATCAACGTTCGAGCACTGCGGGCGCGGATGCTGCTCGCCGAGCAGCGAGCGGCTGAGGCGGTTTGCATGACGATTGATGACTTTCCCAAATGTCCGACGCCTGCGATGTACGGCGAATATCTTGCGACGCGAGCCGTCGCGCTCGCCGTGGTCGGAGAGGGGGTGAATGCGCTGGCATGCGCCGCTCAAGCCCAGAGCGTCACGAAGAGCGTCTACACAAAGGTGCTTTCCGCGTGCGCCCAAGCGATTGTTTCAGTTGGTGACTCGACGCGTGCGCCCACGTCGGCCGAATTCCTCCTAGCCATGGCGTCAAAGCTCAAGGTGTGGGATCCGGTGGTCTGTTCGATGAGGGCTTCTGCCGAATTGACAGGCCAGCTCGCGCTCGTTCCTCAGTATCGGGCCGAACTCACGCAGGTACTGCTTCAGGCGCGCGACGCGAAGATTGCGAAGTCCGTAGGTCTGATCACCCGTGTGCCCGGCTCCAATGGTGTTCTTTCGCCACGAGAACGAGAGATCATGGATCAGGTGAAGCTCGGAAGAAAGAACGCTGAAATAGCTGCGAGCCTCCGTATCTCCCCGGGCACGGTCAAGAGCCACATGGATCACATATTCGACAAGCTCGGGGTTCGTAGTCGAACCGAAGCCGCTGCTCGTTACGCGGAAATCGAGAACGCCGACATCGACGAATCCGACGGTTCGTCGACTTCTGTGTCCGACTGATCCCGCTGCCACTCGAAATCGAATTCGGGTGAGGTCGCAGTGCGGTAAGGCTCAGTCGCCATCGCGAGCACCGCCTCGAAGGCAGCAACGACGGACGTATCAAACTGAGTGTCAACGGCTTGTGCCAGACGAAGCCGGGCCACTCGGCTTGGCATCGCGTCGCGGTAGGGCCGATCCGAGGTCATAGCGTTGTATGCATCCGCGACCGCGATGATGCGCGAGAGGAGAGGGATATCCTCGTCGGAAATCCCATCGGGGTAGCCGCCACCATCCACTCTCTCATGGTGGTGCCTCACGATTGAGGCGATCTCGGCGTAGCTGTCGACCTTGGCCAGGATGCGTTCACCGATCTCGGAGTGCCGTTGCATTTCACGTCGCTCGTCGAGCGTCAGCGCTCCCGGCTTCTCGAGGAGCCCTGCGGAAAGACCGATCTTCCCGATGTCGTGAACAAGACCTGCAAGGTGAACCTTATTGGTCTCCTCGTCTGGGAGACCCATCCGGATCGCGATGTCTCTTGCGTAGATGGCCACTGCCGCCGAGTGGCCGGCGGTGTAACGATCTCTCGCATCGAGTGTGGTGACGAGAGCTGTCGCGAATGAGATGTTTGCTTTCTCCAGATCGGCGTTGGCGTCAACGAGCTGGTCAGCCAACTGCCGTTGCTCCTGATAAAGACCGAATAGGCGCTGTGCGGCAAGTGCGGGCAGGAAGAACAGGGGGAGAGTCCAGGGAGATACATCGGCGTACGCGACGGCCAGCGCTGCGACGATGGGCGTGTAGAGGCACATCGAGAGCGCATACATCGGACCGCACATTCGGAGGAACAGGACCATCGAGCGTCCGCGGAGCCGCCCTGTAAACGCCACAAGGAGCAGATCGAGGGGCTCGGCGACAAGGGCGGCCGCGACGGTCGCGGCGACGATCTGCGTAGTCCCTCCGGTGGAAACGGCGCTCATCGCGGCTGCTGCGGCAAACCCCGCGGTTGCTCCGTAGACGCCTCGAATGCCCGTATAGACGCCCCATTTCAGGAGCTGATCGCCTTGTGGTTCATGGCGTGCCAGCAGAACGCCGACTGGAAAATCTCCAATGATCGAGAACGCCGCAACGATCATCGCCGCCAACGGGCCAAACATGGCTGCCGCGAACACGGTTGGAAGTACGGAGATCGAAACCTCGATGTTGCCGGTGAGTCGGACCCTACCGCGCTCGGCGATGGCCGCCACGGCTGCCAACCCGAGTACCGCGAGTGGGTCGCCAAGCCCGTATGGGAGCGCGAGCACGAAAAGAATTAGCGCGGTAGCCACCAACGCGCCCTGGTAAACGAGCATCTTGGTCCGAGCGGTCATCCGCGCGTCCTTCCGTGCCCGACTTGCGTTTCCCCCAAAAGGGTCATAAGATTGTTGCTGCCGTCAGTTCCCAAACCGAGGGGAGACCAGTGATGCGGAAGTTTGCAGCACGTCTCGCTACCCGCGCAACACTCGCGGGCGGCGGAGTTTATTGGTAGAGACACAAGCTGAGTATCAGTGTTTCGCCTCATCGTGGCATCACCCATTTGGTGATTGTCCGCCGGGGGCGAAATACCTGCTAATCGGCTAGGTCAGGAGCCCACGCCGGAACCCAACGGCAACGGCGTGGGCTCTCGACCGAGCCTGAAGCTTCGCAAGCAGGTGGCGGACGTGGCTCTTCACCGTCTCCTCTGAGAGGTACAGGCGATCGCCGATCTCGCGGTTCACGAGACCCTCCGAGACGAGCTGGAGGACCTCGATCTCGCGGGCGGTGGGCAGATGCTCGCCCTCAGGGGCGGCCGGCCTCGCCGGGAACTCGATGACTCCCTGCACCGGATTCCGCCGAGCTGCAACCGTCTGAAAGCGACGGGAGTGCTCGCGATAACGGGTCAGAATTTCTTCACGCTGAGCTGCGTCCACGTGCCAGCTATCGGCGCTCCAACGAGGCGGCTTTAGACCGTATCCCTCATTTGGATCGAATCTGCAGCGTCAGAGCCGGAAGACACCACGACGACGCGCGGCCAGTTCTGCGCTCTCGGGTTCTTCGACCACCCCACGAGCTTCTTTAGCCGTCGCGTGAAGAATCCGCCCACCGCCCAGCCAGAACGCGACATGGTCGGTCTGCTCGGTCGAGCCGTAGGCGATCAGATCGCCGGGACGCTCTTCACCCGGAGGGACCGCTTCGCCGGCAGCCTCCTGCTGCCAGGAATCGCGGGGAACGAGCCGGCCCGTCGCGCGGTAGGCGATGTGGACGAGGCCCGAGCAGTCGATGCCGGCCGCGGTTAGCCCGCCCCACTCATAGGCGCAGCCGAGGAACTCGCGCGCCGCAGCGATCGGGTCGGACGCCGGACGGCCCGGACAACTCGCCCGCGCCCTCTTCGATCACGTGCGCATGCACCCATCCGGGGTAGTCGTAAGCCGTGACAACCTGCGCCCAGCCGTCCCGAACCTCGACGACCGTCAAGGGCTCGCCTCGAAGAGCCTGAGTCACTTGCTCGGCATCGGCGCGCGGCTCCGCCCGCAACCGGGCGACCGCGACCGCACATCTCACTCGTCGATCTCGAGCCGCCACAGGAGCTTCGCCTTCACCTCGGGCCAATCGTCCTCCGTGATCGCGTACCAGGCCGAGTCGCGAGGGCCCGTCGGAAGCATCATGTGCTTCCGCGCGATCCCCTCGAACTGGCAGCCGACCTTGAGGAGTGCAGCCCGGGTCCGCTCGTTGCGCGCGTCGGTCTTGAACTCGACGCGCTGCATCCCGCCCTGCTCGAACGCGTGCTCGAGCAGCAGCATCTTCGTCTCGGTGTTCGCGCCGGTCCCCCAGGCGGAGGGCCGCAGCCACGTCCAGCCGATCTCGACGCGGCGGTGGAGCGCCTCGTAGTTGAGGTACCGCGTCGAGCCTACTTCACGGCCATCGACCACGACGGCGAAGGCCACACCGCCGGGGTCGGCGAGCGCGTCGTCGAACCAACCGTCGAAGTCGCCCGTATAGACCATGAAACGGAAGATCGTCGGATCCTCGGCCGCCGCCTCGCGCAGGCCCTCGCGATGCCGCTCGGCGAGCGGCTCGACGCTGACGATCCGACCGGCGAGCGGCTCGGCCGGGCGAAGGCTCGACACGGCGGTGGCCATTCAGAGGAGGACCGAGACGCCCCCCGCCGCCCTCCCGGCCCCGTCCGAGGACGCTCTTTGGCGGCTTATCACGTCTTATCGACATCCGATAAGCGAGATAAGATCTACCGGTCGTGATCCCGCGGACGAATCCGTACACGCCGAACGCCGGCGCCCGCCCGCCGGCGCTCGTCGGCCGCGACGCCGAGCTCGAGGGGTTCGAGATCCTGCTCGACCGGCTGCGACGCGGCCGCAGCGAGCAGTCGATGCTGATCACCGGCCTGCGCGGAGTCGGAAAGACGGTGCTGCTCGGGGCGTTCGAGAGCCGCGCGCGCTCAACAGCGGCTGGGTCACGGTCGCCGAGCCGAGATCACGAAGAACGAGGAGTTCGGGCCGCGCATGGGGAACCTCGTCCGCCGCGCGCTCTTCCAGGTCGCGCCGAAGGCGACCTGGAGCGAGCGGAAGCGCCGCGCAGCGGGCGTGCTGAAGTCGTTCTCGCTCACCGTCTCCTCGGACGGCTCGGTGACCGCAGGGATCGACGTCGACCCGGTCGAGGGGATCGCCGACAGCGGCAACCTCAGCGACGACCTGACCGACCTTCTCGTCGCGCTCGGCGAGGCGGCCCAGGAACGGGAAACCGGTGTCGCGTTCCTGATCGACGAGGTGCAGTTCCTGCGGCGCCACGAGTTCGAGGCGCTGATCGCCGCCCTGCACCGCACCGTTCAGCGCCAGCTTCCGATCACGCTCGTCGGCGCCGGGCTGCCGCAGCTGCCGCGGCTCGCCGGAGAGGCCAAGTCGTATGCCGAACGCCTGTTCAAGTTCCCGCGGATCGGCCGGCTCTCGCCGCCCCAGGCCGAGGCCGCGCTCGCCGAGCCGGCCGCCGAGCTCGGCGTCGCCTTCGAGCCGGGCGCGATCGACGTGATCGTCAGCTACACCGAGGGCTACCCCTATTCCTGCAGGAGTACGGAAAGATCGTCTGGGATCTTGCGCCGAGAACGGGCCGATCAGCCGAGCGGTCGCGCAGGAAGCTCAACGCGTCGTCGAGGCGAAGCTCGACGAATCCTTCTTCCGCGTCCGGGCCGAGCGACGACCGAGCTCGAACTCCGCTACCTTCGCGCGATGGCAGAGCTCGGCTCCGGAGAGCAGACCGCCGGCGACATCGCGGAGGTGCATGGGCCGGAGCTCGGAGCAGCTCGGCCCGACCCGGGCGCGCCTGATCGACAAGGGGCTGATCTACACCACCGGCCGCGGGCGCGGTGCGTTCACGGTGCCGCAGTTCGACCGTTACATGCGCCGCAGCTTCGAGCTCAACGACGTGCAGCCGCTTCGGTCCGCGTAGCGGGGCAAAGCCTCCAAACTTGTCGGCTGTTGCTTCCGTT
>CAVRMI010000037.1:0-6102 GCA_963722065.1 uncultured Thermoleophilia bacterium
TGCGGAGTCGCGCGAGCACGAGCGAGACTGCGGCAACCCCGACGACGGTGGCGCCCACGACCCAGAAGAGCGCCGAGTCGGTGAAGACATCCAGTTTGAAGTTCACGTTCATGCCGGCGATACCGGCGAGGAGGGCGCCCGGCAGAAGCAGGATCGAGACGAGCGTCAGGACCTTCACGATCTCGTTGGTGCGGTGCTCGGTTCGCACAATCAGAACGTCGAACGAGCTGGCGATCGCATCCCGCACGTCGCGCGCCGAGGTCAGCGCCGAGTCGAGCTGTGCGGTCAACGCAACGAACCGCTCGCTCGAGCTTTCGGATGAGAGCGGGTCGAACTCGGAGTGGCCGAGAGCCGAGAACACCTCCCGGTGAGGAGCCAGCGACCGCCGCAGCCGTCCCACACGGTGGCGGGCCGCGATCAGCGTCTCGATCTGCGCGTCGGGTCGCCGAGCTGGGTTTCTGAGCGCCTCGATATCGAACCTCTCGAGCTCGGTCTCGATCTCGTCGAACGCATGCAGGTGGCTGGTCACGACCCACTCGAGCATGGTCGCGAGAAACGAGGGAGCATCCAGCACGCCGATCTCGCCCTCGCCCGAGACGGTTTGGCGGAAGTCGTCCAGGACAGCCACGTCCGCATCGTGAACGGTGAGGAGCCAGCCCTCCCCGACCCAGCAGGTGAGGACGACACGCTCCTTATCGACGTCCTCCTCCTTGTCCCAGACCGCGGCGGCGGTAACGATCAGGTATCCGTCCTCTTGGTCCAGGCGAGCCTTGTTCCCCGCGGCCGCAGAGCTCGGCTCCGCCCCGAGCCCGAAGGCTTCCCGCGCCTGCCGTGACTCATCCGGGGAGGGCGCGCACAGGTCGACCCAGAGCATCTTGTCCTCGGTCAGATCTCCCAACGACCCCTGCCAGTCGTCGGCCTCTCGGCCGCTCTCGCGATCGAAGAGGTAGGCGGTCAGCATGAAGTCAGCCGAAACAGCATTCGGCTTGTCAGCCGTCGACGACGAGACCCATCAACGGGCCCCGGAGGCGGCTCGTTCGCCGAGAGACATGCGGCAGGGAAACGAGCCTGTGCGTAAGGCTCTGGCCCGCAGTTCGTCGCTCGAGCTGATCGCAGCTGATCGGCTTCCAGAGGTTGTCGATCACCTCGATGGGATCGTGATCCACCTGATCGACCGGCAGCTCGAGGTGCTCTGCCCAGAGCCGCAGGCGCGTGTGCCGTGCCAGCTCCGGGTTGTGGGTGACGATGTTCATCTCCGTGTCGTTGAACAGCGAGTGCTCGTTCAGGTTCGCGGAGCCGATCGTCAGCCAGCGATCGTCGACGATCCCGACCTTGGAATGGACGTAGATCGGGTCGGCCCTCAGGCCGGTCCGGGCGAAGATCGCCGAGGCAAAGATCCGCCCCTCCCCGGCGTCTGCCTCGAGCAGCTCACCGAGCACTCCGCGCGTGTCGTCGGCGCCGGTGTTGGGCTTCACGGGCAGGAGCACGAGAATCCGGAACTTGTCGGATGGTGGCCGCGCGATCTTGTCCGCGAGCACGGAGGCGATCTCGGGCGACCACAGGAACTGATTCTCGAGATAGATGAAGCTCTCCGCGCTGCGGATCGCGCGGATGTAGGACTCGAGGATCCCAAAGTCCCCCCTCGGCACCGACTTGTAGATCTTCTCCGGCACAGTACGAACGATCTGGAGCTCGACATCGCCGGCGGCCGGAGCGATCGCAGGAGCCGCGAGTCGCTCGCCGGTGACCTCGCGCCAGCGCATGTTGAAGCTCTCGGCCACGTCGGCCACGGCAGGCCCTTCGATACGCGTCGCGACGTCGTGCCATCCGACCTTGGCCCGGGCGGGATGATGACGGGCGTCGAACCGGTCGCCGTCCTCGGAGGTCAGATCGAGACCACCGACGAAGGCGATCCGGTCGTCGATCACGATCGTTTTCTCGTGGTGGCAGTGCATGGGGCGTTCATGGCCGTCCAGCGCAACCTGGGTACGCGACCGGTCGACGAGCCTGTCTCGCATGGCTCGAACCTCCGCGCGAGAGGGGCGAAAAAGTGGAAGCGGGGCGCCGGCCCAGCTGAGCAGGCGCACGTCGATTCGCTCCGCGAGTTTCGAGAGGAGGTCGCGCAGCACCAGCGGGTCTCCGTCGCGCACGAGCGCGAACGAGGGGGTGAAGTACCAACCGGCGAGATGGACGTGCGACTCGGCCCGCAGCATCGCCTCGGCGATCGCCGGCAGAACTTCGGCGCCGTCGATCAGCACGTCGATCTTGTTGCCGGCCCGCGGCGAGTACGCGGTCTCGGCCCACCCGCCCGGCGGCGGATCGAGCGCTCGAGCCCCCCGATTCGGCGAAGACGACGCTCGTGATGCCTGCAGATCTGGCGGCTGAGCTGGTTTCCGAACCAGCGCTCCGCGGGAGCCGTGACGGCATTGAGCCACGCGTGCGGCGGCGCTTCTTCTGGATGGACGAACGAGGTCATCTCCGGCCGCCTACGCCCCGGGTGTCCCGAGTGTCGGAGCCTGGGTGCGATTCGGCAGCCGTTCCCCACCGGGAGGCTCGGATTCTGCGACCTGCTCGGCAACCTCGGCGACAACGCCGAACCGGAGGAGCCGGCCTCCGAAGGCGATGCTGCAAAGCGTGAACCACGCCCAACCGAGCGCGAGCCCGCCGATCACGTCCGTGAGCCAGTGGACGTCCAGCAGGACGCGGCTCGAGGCCACCGCCACGGCGATCCCGACTGCGCCGCCTGCGAGCATGGCGCGAGCTGCCCTTGGGCGGCGCCGGCCGAGCAGGAGCGCACAGGCCGCGTAGAACGCTGCGGCGGTGGTCGTGTGACCGCTAGGGAAGGACGGGCCGAGGGTGGCCGCTGCGGGGTTGAAAGCCGGCCTGGCCCTGTCGACGATGTCCTTGATCACCGTCGCGACGATCTCCTCGCCTGCGACGACGGCGACGACGAACGGCACGATCCATCGACCGCCTGTCCGGTAGAGCTCGACGCCGGCCAGCACGACCGCGAGCACGATCACCACGTAGATGGATCCGAGCTGAGTGACCCCGTTCAGCACGTGATTCGAGAGCGGCGTGGCCTCGCGGCTCCCCCATTTCGCGACGCTGTTGTCGATCGACGCGAGTCGCGGATTCGTCCTCACGAGGTATGCGAGCAGCCCGAGGACGATGCCGGCGACTGCGACCAGGCCGAGCGCGATCGAGAGGGCAAGCCCGGTAGCCGACTGGGGGTCGAGCCTCCGTTCGAGCGTTCCCCGAACCCGCGGATGGGCCTGGGCGGATTCGCCTGCTTTACGACCGACGGCGAGCTCCGCCTCGCCGGGATGCCACGGATAGCGCAGCGCCACCAGGGCGGCGATCACGCCGACGGCGACGGACAGAAGTAAGAGGACGAGGGCGGGCATTCGACTTTGCTTACCGCGATTACCGGCTTTCCAATCACGCGTTCCGGAAGCATGAAGACGACCGGGTTGGTTTGCCGCTGCTGACCAGCGGACAAACACGTTCGCATGGAATCCACGCTGACCAACACAGTCCCTGCAGTTCGGGCGCACAGAACCAGCGGATCGGGCGTGCCCGTGCTCGAGCCCGCCCCGGACGGCGCAGCCGCCCGGTTCGCCTCAGCGCTGGGCTGGCGGCATCCCGCGCTCGTCTTTCTCGCGGCGGCGCTCGGAGGGCTGTTGCTGATCAGCGTGTGCTCGATCGCGGCCGCGTACCTGCTCACCGACGTGATCGGTCACGCGCCGGTCATCGGCTCGGCCAACCGGCATTTCGATACGTGGCTCTCACACCACCGTACGGCGAACCGCACGGAAGCCTCGCTGATCGGATCGATCGTGGCCGGTGGAGTCGTCCTGCCGATCGTGGCCGGGCTTGTCGCCCTGGCCTGTGTCTGTCTCCGGAAGTGGCGCATCGCCGCCTTCGCAGTGTTCGCGCTCGCGATCGAATCGTCTGCCTACCGCGCCACGACGCTCGTCTTCCACGAGCACAGGCCCCGCGTCCACCGGCTCGAGAGCCTTCCCGTCGACGCCAGCTACCCGTCGGGCCACACAGCCGCCTCGGTCGCGGTCTACGGCGGCCTTGTGCTGCTCATCACCTCGAGAATCAGGTCGCGGGCCGTTCGTGCCGTCGCCTGGTCGATCGCGGTGGCGATCCCGATCTACGTGGCGCTGTCGCGCATGTACCGGGGCATGCACTATCCGCTGGACGTGACCGGCGGGGCGCTGGTGGGGATCGCGGCGCTCTGCGTCGTCGTCTTCGCCGCGCGGGCCGCGGGCGCTGCGGACCGGCACCGAAGAGTCGTCCGTTGAAGGTTGCCGTCGTGGCGCATTCCGGAAAGACGCTCGGCGGCGGGCTGCTCGAGCTCCGTCGCCTGCTCGAGGCAGAGCACGTCACCGACCTCTTCTGGGCCGAGGTTCCGAAGAGTCGAAAGGCGCCCGCACAGGTGAGGCGCGCTCTCGATCGGGGCGCCGATCTCGTGTTCGCGTGGGGCGGCGACGGGATGGTTCAGCGGTGCGTCGACGTGCTCGCCGGTTCTCAGGCCGACCTCGCGATCATCCCGGCCGGGACCGCCAACCTGTTCGCCACGAACCTGCGGATCCCCAAGGACATCCCCCAGGCGGTCGCGCTCGGCCTGCACGGGCAACGGCACCGGTTCGACGTCGGCCGTTTCAACGGCGAGCGATTCGCGGTCATGGCCGGGGCGGGATTCGACGCCGCCATGATCAAGGGCTCCGGGAGCCTCAAGGAGCGTCTCGGCCGTGTCGCCTACGTGATCAGCGGCTCGGAGAACCTCCGTCTGAAGTCCTTCGGGGCCACGATCAAGGTCGACGGGGCAACCTGGTTCAAAGGCAAGGCGACCTGCCTGCTGCTCGGCAACGTCGGGAAGCTCTTCGGCGGCGTCGAGGCGTTCGACGACGCGGAGCCCGACGACGGGTTTCTGGAGCTCGGGGTCGTGACCGCGGAAGGGCCTGTCCAGTGGGCGCGCACGATCGCCCGCACCGCTGTCGGATCAGCGTCGGACTCGCCCTTCGTCCAGGTGACCAAGGCGAGGTCGGTGAAGGTGAAGCTCGACCGGAAGGTCCTCGACGAGCTCGACGGCGGCGACCGTACCAAGGTGAAGGCCTTCGAGGTCGAGGTTGAGCCCGGCGCCGTGAGCGTCTGCGTCCCGGACGGGTCCGGACGTTTGAGTTTCGCCGGACCGGAAACAAGTCTCCCCATCGACAAGAGAGGTATCTCGTGAGTGTTTCCCAGGTGAGCGAGACGGCCGGTTCGGCCAAGGCAGCAGGTAAGGCCGCCGGCAACGACGTGGTCAACTCGAGGGCATTCGAGGTTCTCTCTCGGGTGGGGTTTGTCGCGCGCGGCGCGGTGTACGCGATCATCGGCATCCTCGCCTTCCGGCTGGCGGTCGGGCAGGGCGGCAAGATCACGAACCAGCAAGGCGCGTTCCACACCGTCGCGCACCAGTCGTTCGGCCATGTCCTCCTGGTGCTCCTGGCGATCGGGCTCGGCGGCTACTCCTTCTGGAGGCTCGTCAGAGCCGGCCTCGGCCACGGGCCCGAGGGCTCCGACAGCGGGTTCGACCGTATCGCGGCGCTGGCCAGCGGGATCGCCTACGGCGTTCTGTGCTTCATCGCCATCGAGGTGCTGATGGGGTCGAACGGCGGCTCTGGAAATGCGCATAAGACAACCGGAGGCGTTCTCGGCTGGCCTGGAGGAACCTGGATCGTCGGGATCGCCGGCGTCGTGATGATCGGCGTGGCGCTCTACCAGGGCTACCGCGGTGTGACTCAGTCCTTCCTCGAGGACTCCAAGCAGAGGCCATGTCGCCCGAGATGAAGAGCTGGATCGCGCGCGTGGGCACGGTCGGCTATCTCGCCCGCATGGTCGTGTTCGGGCTTGTCGGGATCTTCCTCGTCAAGGCGGCGGTCGACTATGCACCGAGAGCGGCGGTCGGACTGGATGGTGCGCTCGCAAAGATCCTCCACCAGTCCTACGGCTCCTACCTGCTCGGAGTCGTTGCGGCAGGGCTCATCGCGTTCGCGATCTACTCGCTCAGCGACGCCCGCTACCGCCGAATCTAAAGCCCGGCGTCGGCTA
>CAVRMI010000038.1:0-15602 GCA_963722065.1 uncultured Thermoleophilia bacterium
TCAGGGTGTTGCGCTGCGTTTGGTCTCCCATCGTTTCGACACGCGCTCGTTGCGAACGCAATGATGTCCTCTAGTTGGTGCCCGGATCTCGCCCGGAGTAACCCTCGGTCGGCGAGGCCGGCCTGGACCGGCTCTAGGCGTGAGATCGGCCTCCGCGGGGAACTCCAATCGATCAGCGCCGCAGCGACGGTGCAAGAACCACACAACAGCAGGGAGGCAAGTGATGAAGAGCAAGGTGGGAACGGCAAACCGGTTGAGCAGCTTCGCCAGGTCGGTCGAGAGAGGCCTCGGCAACGCGAGGGCTGCGCTCAGCGATCCGCGCGTTCACGAGGAGACCAAAGCGGTGCTCTCGGACCTGACAGGCGCGTCTCAGCGCGTACGCAAGATCGGTTTCAGCAATGTGTTCGACGACAAGGTCGTCGCGAAGCGACTGTCGAGCGCCTCACGTCATGGCTCGCAGGCCCTTGATGCCGCGCGCGGTCGCCGCCGCCGCAACGCGTGGTGGCGGACAGCCGCCGCTACCGCCGGCGTCGCTGTGACCGTCGGCTCCATCTATGGCGCGTGGAGGATGCACACAAGAACCGGATCCTCCTGCTGAGAGGCGTGTGGGTGCTCGAACGCGTAATTCGCGCGATGCCGCCGGTCGCGCCGACCAACGCCGAGCTCGCCGCCGGGCTCCACGAGTACGCGGCGCTGCTCGAGCTCGCGGGCGCCGAGCGGCTAGGCGGCCCGCGCCTACAGGCGGGGCGCCGACTCATCGCGGGGGCTCCGATGATGCGTAGCCGAGCTCGTCCGCGCGGGCCGATGCCGCGAGCTACGCGGCATCGGGGCCGGGATCGAGGCGAGGCTCCGCGAGCTCGTCGAGACGGCGGATCGCGGAGCTCGAGGAGCTTCGCCGAGAGACCTCGCCCGAGCTGGCGGCCTCATGCGCCTGCTCGGCTTCGGCGCGCGGCGCGGCTCGCAGATCGGCGGCGCGCTCGGGATCCACACCGCTGACGAGCTGCGCGAGGCGGCCGCAGAGGGACGGCTGCGCGAGGTGCCGGGGATCGGGCCGAGGACGGAGGCGCGGATCCGCGAGGCGCTCGCGCGCGGGCGGCCGGCAGGCGCTGCGGCCCCTGCTGCTCGACCGGGCGCTGGCGCTCTCCGCGCGGCTCGCTGAGGCGCTCGGCGGCATCCCGGCCGGCGACCCGCGCCGCTAGCGCGATGCCTCCGAGCGCCTCGCCGTCGTCGTCGCGGCCGAGCGACCGGACGAGGCACGGCCCGTTTCGCCGCCCTCCCGAGATCGTCGCCATCGTCGAGCCGGGCGTCGGGATGACCACGACGGCTTCCCGATCGAGCTCCATACGGCGACGCCGCGAGCGCCTCGGCACCGCGCTGGTTCAGGCGACCGGGTCGCCCGAGTACGTCGCGTCGCTCGGGCCGCTTCCGGACGCGCCGGACGAGGAGGGACGTCTTCCGCCTGCTCGGCTGCCGTATGTCCCACCCGAGCTGCGCGAGCTGCCGGCGCCCGCCGCGCTGCCCGACGACCTGCTCTGGACGAGATCCGCGGCGACCTGCACTGCCACACGGTCGCGTCGGACGGCCGCGCGACCGTGCTCGAGATGGCCGAGGCAGCGCGGGCGCACGGCTACGAGTACCTCGCGATCTGCGACCACACGCGGGCCGTGCGGGTAGTGCGGGGCTCGACGGCGGACGACCTCCGTCGCCAGGCCGAGGAGATCGCCGCGGCGAACGAGGAGCTCGCTCCTTTCCGCGTCCTCCGCGGGGTCGAGTGCGACATCGTCGCGCGACGGGGCGCTCGACCTACCCGACGACGTGCTCGCAGAGCTCGACTGGGTTCAGCTCTCGCTCCACGCCGGACAGCGGACGCCACGGCGGGAGCTCACCGCCCGCGTGATCCACGCGATGCAGCACCCAGCAGCCCGCTGTCTCAGCCATCCTACGGGGCGCCTGATCGGGCATCGCCCCGAGAACGCGCTCGACCTCGAGCGCACGTTCGAGACGGCGCTCGCGACCGGTGTCGCGCTCGAGGTGAACGGGCTGCCCGACCGCCTCGACCTGAGCGGCGTCCATGTCCGCGAGGCGCTCGCCGCCGGCGTCCGCGATCGCCTGCTCGACCGATGCGCACTCCGTGCGGGCCTCGCCTACATGCCGCTCTCGGTGCACACGGCCCGGCGCGGCGGCGCGCCGGGCCGACGTCGTCAACACGCGGCCGCTCGCCGAGCTGCTCGCGCTGCGCCGCTGACCATGCGGTGTCAGACGGCCGTGCTGCTCGAAGCCGAACGAGGGTTTGCCCGCATGCCTCTCCGCGGACCCCCCGATGGCAGTCGCGCTCAGCGCAGCGAACCTTTGGGCAGACGATGAGTCTCACAGCCACAGCCCACTCGATTCCCGGCACGCTTCGCCAGGAGGTGCTGATCGACGGCCGCCACCGGATCATCACCGACGAGCCTGAACGGCTCGGGGGAGACGGCGAGGGGCCGGCGCCACACGAGCTGTTCCCGGCTGCGCTCGCAGCGTGCGTCTCGACGACGCTCGTGATGTACGGGCGCACCAAAGGCTGGGAGCTCGGCGAGGTCACGGTCGATGTCGACTACGACAACCAGTCCACACCTCGCAGGTTCGAGGTGGCAATCCGGCTCGGCGGCGACCTCGACGACGTCCAGATCGAGCGCCTGGCCGGAGTCGCTCGCGCCTGCCCCTGCGTCGCTCGATCGAGGCCGGCGTCGAGTTCGTCGAGACCGTCGAGCATGCACGCCCACTATCGAGAGTGTGAGGGCTACACCTCCGCCGATCCTCCGCGGACTCCGGCCGCAAAGACAGCGACCATTCGGGCGTTGAAAGCGGGAATGTCGTCCGGCTTGCGGCTGGTGACAAACCCACAGTCCTCGATCACCTCCCGGTCCTCCCACATTCCGCCCGCGTTGCGGATGTCCGTCTTCAGCGAGGGCCACGAGGTCAACTTGCGGTCACGGGCAAGGTCGGCCTCGACGAGCAGCCACGGCCCATGACAGATCGCAGCGATGGGCTTGCCGGCCGCGTGGATCTGCCGGACGAAATCGACGGCGTTCTCGTTCAACCGAAGCGCATCCGGGTTCGCCACGCCGCCGGGAAGCAGCACGGCGTCGTAGTCGGAAGGATCAGCCTCGTCGAGTAGACGATCCACGGTCTGCTCGTCGGCCTTCTCGTCATGGTCGACGGTCTGAATAGTCCCTCCGTGCGGCGCCACGAGCTCGGTTTCGGCACCTGCTTCCTCGAGCGCTCGGCGCGGCTCTACGAGCTCGATCCGCTCGACGAGATCGGTGGCGAGAATCGCGACGCGCTTTCCCTCGAGACGATTACTCATGTCGTCCTCCTTTCGATGGTTCAGTACTCCGGTTGCATCACAAGTAGTCCGCTTGCATCAGGCGGCGGCGCGCTCCGGCGCGGTCACCGGAAGCCTCACCGGATCGGGCCGGTTCCGCTCGGCGAGCCGGTCGACCACGTACGCCCCAAAGGAGCCGGCCCCGACGGCGAAGGCCGCCCACGCGGCGCCACGCCGCCTGGACCCGAACGCCGCGTCCAGCGAGAGCCGGCCGGGCCCGGCCCCGGCAAGCCCGACCGCGGTCGCGATCAGGACGATCGGGTACTCGTAACCGCCGTTCTGGTTCCACGGTCCCTTGTCGCGGTGGACATGTTCGATCGCCGTCAGCATCGTCCCGGTCACGAGGGTCGCGCCGAGCGGTGTCGCAAGCCCCGTCGCGAGGAGCGCCCCGCCCGCGGTCTCGGCCAGGCCTGCCGCCACCGCATTTCGCGTGCCGGGGCGCAGGCCGGCCTTCTCGAATCCCTTCGCAGTGCCTTCGATTCCAGCCCCGCCGAACCAGCCGAAAAGCTTCTGGGTCCCATGGCCGATGAGGAAGCCTCCGACCACGAGTCTCGTCAACAGACGCCAAATGCTCATTTTGCTCCTTTCGCTTGCTGCGGTCTGGATTGTTCCGCGGCACACGAGTCCCTAAACGGCGTCCTCAACCGCGCAGATCTCGATATCGACTGCAGTGGCCCGGCTCGGCGGTCGTGCCCTTGCGAGAAGAAGGGGCTGTGTTTACGGAACAGCGCCGCGGGTGAAGATCAGACCATGTCTGCGAGGCAGATGTCGCCCGCCGGTCAGCGTTCGCGTCACGCCCGCGAGGAGCGCGAGGAGAGAGGGTCGGCAACGGTGGCCCGCTCGATCAACGCACAGTTCCGGGCCCGGGCGTCCGGCGACGCAGGCGTCGAATGCGCCTTCGTCTGCGAGTGCGGCCGGTTCGACTGCGAGTCAGCGATAGTCATGACGCTCGGCGAACATGCCGAGATCAGCGCCAGGGCCGGATGGTTCGCGGTCTTGCCGGGCCACGAGCACCAGGCCGATACGTTGGTGCAAGCCCACGCCCGGTACCTGGTCGTGACGAGACCCGGATAGGAGTCATGACCGCGCCAGGCGTCGAGCCTGCCGTCGCGCTCGCAGCCCTGCGGTATCGAGATGGGCTCTACCAAGCCGGGATCCCGGGCTATACGAGCAACTTCTCCCGAGACGGCTTCACCTACGGGCTGCTCGCGAACGACCTCGACGGACTACGCGCCCAGCTGAGGTTCTCGGCCCGCCACCAGGGGCGAAAAGCAGATCCGGAGACCGGAGAGGAGCCCGGGAAGATCCATCACGAGCTGCCCGGAGTCAAGCAGGACGGTCTCTGGACGACCTACGACGCATGTGATTCCACCGCACTCTTCCTGCTCGCAGTCGCCTACGTGGCGACCCACGGGGGCGACGACCTCCAACGCCGATATCGGACGAACATCGAGCGCGCGCTCGAGTACCTCCGCAGCCACCTCATCGAAGATGTCTTCCACGAGGACACGCGCCAGTCGGGTGCCGATCGCTTCGCGCTCAAGGTCACCTACTGGAAGGACTCCGAGCTCAACCTCCCGGGGCCGGAGAGGGCCGCGCGCTGTCCGATTGCCTATGCGCTGGTGCATTTCCAGTACGTGGCTGCGCTTCGCGCGATCGCCGACCTCATGGACTCGACTGAACTTGCCAAGCAAGCCGACGGCCTCATGCAGCGAGGCCTCGAGGCTTTCTGGCGGGGCGACCACTTTGCGGTCGCTGTACGCGGGGACTCGATAGTCGCTGACTCGACGAGCAGCGATTCGCTCCATACTCTCCTGTTTCTCGAGCCCGGCACGATCGACTCGGCCCGTCTCGCCCTTTTCGAGCCGTACAGCGAGCCGCTCGCGACGCCTTTCGGGTATCTGCCCGCCCTTCCGGTAGCCGCAGGGATCGATCCTTACCACACTCGATACGTTTGGGTTCACGAGCAGGCGTTGCTCCATGCGGCCGCCAGCCGCCACGGGCTTCGACGCGCAATGGAGATCGCTGCCCGGGTGATGCCGACGTTCGAGCACGGCTTCCCGGAGCTGATCGACCCAGTGGACGGCTCCCCGATCGCCGGCAACCGCACCCAGCTTTGGTCGGTCGGCGCTTACCTCTACTTCGAACGCTCCCGCTCAAGAGCGGATGCTTCGGGAGGCGCTGACCAACACGCCTCCCGAAGCTGAAAGCTCATGCCGAGAGCAGTCGCTCGAAGAAGGACCGGTAACGCGTCATCGCGACGCGCAACTCCTCGGTCGAGATGTCGTCGTGGCCATCCCACTGGCGCTCGAGATTCGATCGTGTCTCCGTGAACTCGCTCGCCAGTCGCTGCATGAGATCCGCAACGAGCCTGTCCGCCTGCTCGACGGCCTCTCGCGGCTCGTCGACGAACTGGCTCTGCACCTTGCGCCATTCGTCGCTGAACCTCTTCGATTCGGTCGGCCCGAGCAACGGCTCGGTTATCGCAGGCTGGTCGAGCCGATTCGCCTCGGCTTCGACGCTACCTGCATCTCTCTCGTCCAGATCCTTGCGCTCCGTCTCGTCCGAGCTGCCGGACCCGGCGATGTCCGCCGTCGTCAATCCCTGAGAGCGATCGTTCATTGTGCAGCTCCTTCCCGTGCCGTGGCCGATGTGGCGCGCGGCTCGATGCCGCGCTCGCCTGCTTCGGAGAGCAGGTCGTCGAACAGCGCTCGGAAGTGCTGCATCGCCTGCGCTCCTCTCGGTCGACGCCTCTCCGCTGTCCATTGCGACCACGATCCGGTGAGCGGCCCTGTAGTTCTCGACCACGAGGGGATGATCGACGGACACGTCGGCGACGCGTTGCTCGAAGTTCTCCATTGGATAGCCGCGCTCGCTCATCACTTCGTTCACGAGCTCGTCGGCATGTACGACGGCCTCTTCCGGGGCCTCGACGAACTCCGCCTGAACGTCTTCCCACCTCGACGCATAGCGACGTCGAGCATCGGGAGAGAGCGCTCGCACATTCAACGTGTCGTGACGCTCTTCGCGGGCGGCAAGCTCTGCCTCGGCCTCTCGTCTGCTACCCGCCGCGTCCGCCGTTCGGGCGTACTCGGGCCCGAACCGGTCTTGCAGCCTTCGAGTACGACGCTGCGATGCCACTGTCCAGAGCGCGACCGCACCGCAGATGAGAACGGCGAGGACTATCACCACCCACATCCATCCAGCCATCCCAACCTCCTATCCGCATCGGATTTCGATTGCAGATGGGTTCCCGCTCGTAGCCGGTCCGAATCGAGTCTCGGGGGTTGAACCCGGGGCCCGGGGGATATGAACAGGAAGAAAAGGGAGAGAGCTATGAATGACAGCCCGGATCACCAAAACCACCGGAGAGCCTGATGCGAGTCGCCATCGTGGCAGGCCCTCAGCTGCCTGTGCCCCCGCATCGCTACGGCGGGACCGAGCGGATCATCTCTGACCTGATCCGAGGATTGATCGAGGCCGGCGATGAGCCGATCCTGCTGGCAGCGGCCGATTCCGAGGTCGACTGCGAGCTGATCCCGATCGTCGATCGTGCGATCCCGTTCCCGGCGGACAGCAGGGACGTTCGCTCGCATGAGCTTCTTTGCGACAGGATCGACCGGATCACCCGCGAGAGGCTTCGGCGGCTCACCCCACGGGTCGACCTCATTCACTCGCATGGGTTCGACCTGATCGATTTCCAGGACATGCCGAACCTGACGACTCTGCACGGAGCGATCGAGTTCGACCAGCTCTCGCACTACCGGAGCGGAGCCAGCTCTACTACGTCTCGATCTCCCGGAACCAGCAGCTAGCGTGTCCCGACCTTCAGTACATCGGGGTCGTCTATAACGGCGAGGACGCGCGCCCGTTTCCCGTCGTCACGGAGCCCGACGACTATCTCTGCTTCCTCGGCCGGTTCGATCGTGAGAAGAACCCGCATTTGCGATCCAGCTTGCTCTCAGCCTGGGCATCCCGATCAAGCTGGGCGGGAAGATCGACTTTCAGGGCGCCGACTACTTCGAACAGCAGGTCAAGCCGTACCTCGATCATCCTTTGGTCGAGTACCTCGGAGAGCTCGGCCTCGAAGAGAAGGCGCACCTGCTCGCCCATGCGCGGTGCAACCTCCACCCACAGCTTTCCGTGAGCCGTTCGGCTTGACCGTGCTCGAGGCGGCCTTCTGCGGAACGCCGACCCTCGCGACGGCCCGCGGCTCGATGCCGGAGCTGATCGAGCCAGGACGGACCGGGCTGCTCATCGAAGACTTCGTGGAGGGCGTGCATCAGATCGACGAATGCTTCGAGATGGACCGCTCGTATATCGCCCAGCGAGCACGCCACCTGTTCAACTACCAGACGATGACGAAGGATTACATCCGCGCGTACGAGCGGGTGCTCGACAGCTTCGCCTCCCCACGAGACCGGCTTGCAGCCGTGGGCGACCTCTCCACGCGCCCCAGAAAAGGTGTTCTCTATCTAGTTGCGCATGAGAGCACGAGCTAGGGGCGCTCAGCCGGGCCGGCCGGCGACAGGTCGATCACGGCCTGCTCCACCGCCTGTCGACCGCCGAGCGACAGTCGGCCCGGGCCGGTCAGCTGCGGATCGATGGTGGCACCCGCCCGGTAGCGGTCGAAGACCCTCGGATCGACGTACGACGCGCGGCAGACCGCCGGGGTGTTGCCGAGAGCGGCCGCGACCTCCTCGATCGTCTCCGAGACGACCCGACGCCGTGCGGCGGCTCCGCGCACCGGCTCGGCGACGGCGACGCCCACGGCGGCGAGCACCGTCGCATGCCAGGTGCGGAAATCCTTCGCCGAGAACCCCTCGCCAACGAGGGTCTTCAGGAAAGCGTTCACGTCCTCCGACCGCACCTCGTGCCAGCCGCGTCCGTTGCGATAGGCGAGGAACCGGCCTCGGCGCCTCGCCTCCAGCAGGTCGGAAGCGGCCCGCCGAAGCGGCCGGCCGCTCACCTCGAGCTCGTGGAACCGGCCGCTCTTGCCCTCGAAGGCAAGGCAGCCCCGTCCCGGCCGAAGAGCGATACGTGGCGGCGCTCGAGCGTCGACAGGCCGCGGCTTCCGTAGTCATTCGCATACTCCTCACCGCCGACTCTGAAGAGCCCGCGGTCGAGGAGCGCGACCGCGAACGCGAGCACCCGTTCCCTGGTCAACGCCTGCTCGCCGAGCAGCCGCCCGATCCGTCGCCGAGCAGCCGGCAGCGCCTCGGCAAACCGGAGCATCTCATCGAACTTCTCGCGGTCTCGATGCTCGCGCCACGCAGGGTGGTAAAGGGACTGGCGACGCCCCGCCTCGTCGGTCCCGACCGCCTGAAGATGGCCGTTCGCCAGGGGGCAGATCCACACGTCGCCCCACGCGGGTGGGATCGCGAGACCGCGGATCCGCTCGAGCGTCTCCGGGTCCCGAATCGGCCGGCGGCGCGCGTCCCGATACGAGAAGCCGCGTCCCCTGCGCCGGCGGGACAGGCCGGGCTCGCACAGTCGACATGACGAAGCCTCGGCATCTGAGCGGTCGTTCCCGCCGCCGGCCACTGTCAATCCGTCGAGCGGAGCGCGGCCGCAGCCACCCCGAGATCGGCAACGAGGCCCGCGAACGCCTCGTCGCGATCGTCCGCTCGTAGCACCGCCGACGGGTGGATGGTCGCGAGGACGATGTCGGCAAAGTCGGACTCCAGCAGCCGGCCACGGCTTCGCGTCACTCGAAAGTCGCGGCCGAGCAGGGACTGGGCCGCAGTAGCCCCGAGGAGAACGATGGCCCGGGCGAGACCGCGTCGAGCTCGAGCTCGAGCCACGGCCGACAGGCGACCTGCTCGCTCCAGGTCGGCTTGTCGCGGATCCGCCGAGGGCCTCGCGGCTTCCATTTGAAGTGCTTCACGGCGTTCGTCACGTACGTCTCGCCGCGGTTGATGCCGGCGGCCTCGACCGCCCGGTCGAGCACCTTGCCCGCGGTACCGACGAACGGCTCTCCGGCTCGGTCTTCCTGATCGCCCGGCTGCTCGCCGACGAGCACCAGCCGCGCCCGAGCCGGCCCGGCTCCGAACACGGCTCGAGCGGCGTCAACGTAGAGCGGGCAACCCCGGCAGCCCTGTACCGCCTGTCGCATCGCCTCGAGTGACGGGCGGTCGGGAAGGTACGGAATTGCGCCGGGGTACTCCGCTGCCATCGGAGTCGCTCCTTCCGACCGCGCGGCCCGCGGGGCCGACGCGTTCGCCGCCGCCCCGCGGGCCCGTCTCGACTGCCGTTAGGCCCGGGCCTCGGACCCGGCGCCGGCCATCGCGAGCCGTTTGCCGATCGACTGGATCTTCGTCAGGGCCGCCTTCTCCTGCTCGAGGTTCTCCGAGAGGAGCCGTTCGACCTCCGTTCCCCCATCGCACGCGCATTTGCGATGAGTCCTTCGTAGGCGGCGATCTCGTAGTGCTCGGTGCGGGCACCGGCACCGGTCAGGAACGAATCGAGGATCTCCGGAGAGGGAGACTCGCTTTCGACGAACTGATCGTGCTCCTTCTTGATCCCTTCGATCCCGGGGCACTTCTCCGCCTTGGGCTTCTCACCCAGAGCCTCGAAGGCACGCTCGACGTTGGCGACATGCTGCTTCGTCTCCTCAAGATGTGATCTGAAGCCGTCGGCGAGTTCGTCGTCGCTCGCCTCTTGCTCGAGCTTCGGAAGGGTCTTCACGAGTGCTCGCTCGGCATAGAGGACGTCGCCGAGTTCATGAAGGAACAGGTCACGTGGTTCACTCATCTGAGCCATGTGTGTTCTCCTTTTCGAGGGGGGCGTCGGTGGGACGAGCTGTCCCGTGGTCGATGGCGCAGGTGCGAGCTAGTGCTTGTGCGCCGTTGCGTCGCCGCCCTTGCGCCCGGCGGCCTTCTTCTGAGCGGTCGTTCCACCCTGGGAAGGGTTGGCGCCCGACCTGTGCGTTTCCCGCCATGACGCGAAGCGTCAGGGGAGTTTGCGATCCTGGCTGCCCGTTCCTTGGACATACCCTTGTCTCGGAGTGCCTCGTACTGTCTATCGTTCTTGACGTGGGCGCTCTTGCGACATGGCTTCCTCCTTCGGTTCCATGGGGGAATCGGGGCCGTGTTTGCCGGATCGCCGAGCTCGAAAACCTCGTGTTCACACGCCGCGATCCTGGACCCTGAAGGTTCAGGCGCGGGGTGAAGCGGGAACAAACAAGCCGGAGACGGAAGGGGGGTGAATGAAGACGACGATCGAGCGGGAGCTCAAGTTCGAGGGGGACGACATCCAGATCGAGCGGCTGGGCGGCGACCCGATCGAGGCGCACGTCTTCGCGTCCAGCTACCACGACACAGCCGACCGACGGCTTTTACGCGCCGGAATCACGCTGCGGCGTCGTGTCGAGAACGGGGTCAGCAGATGGCAGCTGAAGCTGCCGAGCGGCGAGAGCCGACTCGAGCTCGAGGAGCCCGGCGGACCGGCGTCGCCGCCGCCCGGGCTCGCCCGATTGCTCTCCGGAATCCTCCGGGGCGCCCAGCTCGAGCCGATCGCGACGCTCGAGACCCGCCGCCACGGCCGACGGGTCGAGGGCGTCGAGGTCACGATCGACGAGTCTCGGTGCTCGAGGGCACGGCCGTCGTGGGTCGGTTCTCCGAGATCGAGGCGGAGCTCGTCGAGGGCTCGCCAGCCGCGATCGAACGTGTCGGTCGAAGCGCTCCGAGAGCTGGGCGCGACTCCCGGCGCAGAGACTCCGAAGATCCTGCGCGTCGTCGCGCTACCGAGCCTCCGAGCGACGACCCGAAAGCGCCTGCGCTCGACCATCTACGCGCGTTCATACGGGCGCAGCTCGATGAGCTCCGCTGGAACGATCCGATCGTGCGAGCGGCGGACGACGCCGACGCGGTACATGACATGAGGGTCGCGGTCCGGCGGCTTCGCGCGGTCCTCCGAACGGCCCGGCCGATGCTCGGACGGGCCTGGAGCGACGATCTCCGTCACGAGCTCGACCGTTCGGACAGCTTCTCGGCGCCGTTCGCGACCTCGACGTTCTGATCGAGCACTCGCCGATGAGGCGCGCGAGCTCGACGTCGACGACGAAGAGATAGAGGAGCTTCTCGCGCCGCTCGGATCGGAGCGAAAGCAAGCGCGGGCACAGCTGCGAAGAACGATGAACGACCAGCCCTACTACCTGCTACTCGACCGTCTCGAGGATGCGCCGAATCGCTCCCCGTAACACGAACCGATCTCACAGTCGAGCGGCTCGCCAGGCAGGAGTTCAAAAAGCTCCGCGCTTCGAGAAGCGCGCTTCCCGCAACGATGACCGGCAGCTACACAAGCTGCGGATCCACGGCAAACGCGCGCGCTACGCCGCGGAGCTCGCTCAGCGCTCTCGCGGCGCTCAGGCAGCCCGATTCATCAAGGCGTCCAAGGAGCTGCAGGACGTTCTCGGCGAGCACCAGGACGCAGTCGTCGCGCTCGGCCAGCTGCGACGTCTCGGACGGATGACGGAGTCACGCGGCCCCGCATTCACGGCAGGTCGGCTCACAGAGGGCGAGGAGCACCGGAAGCTCCAGGCGAGACACGACCTGCCAGCGGTCTGGAAACGCGTCAAGAGACGAGGCAAGGCAGCGTGGTAGACGGAGCCCGCCCGTCGCGGAGACATCCCGCAGTACGCGGCGTATGCATCGATCATGGCGACGTTCGTCGGCGGCGTTGCGTTGACCGGCGCTGCGGCGTCGAAACGTAGTCGCCATCCCCACAACCAGACGTGGTTCGAGCTTGCAGTTCTGGGACTGGCGACGTTCAAGGCGGCAAGGACGTTGGCGAGCGACGAGGTGACGAGCTTCATTCGCGAGCCGTTCGTCGAGGGTCAGGCCGTGGGTGATGAGAATCGACCCCTCCAGACTGGCGGCTTTCGGCAGGCGGCAGGTGAGCTCGTCACCTGCTCCCGCTGCGTCGGCACGTGGGCCGCAGCAGGGCTTGTCGGCCTGGATGTTCTTGCGCCGCGGTTCGGGAGAATGTTGACCTGGTCGCTCGCGACCGGAGGGGCCAACGACTGGCTTCAGGGCGGGCTTCGCGGCGCTCACCGGCGTCGCGGAATTCGAGCGCCAGCGCTGAGCGCGAGGATCTCCCGCTCGTAGAACTCGAAGAAGGGCTCCTGAGCGGGCGAGCTGCTCGAGTAGTCGCTACTAGCCCCGAGGAGAACCGGCGAGAAGCTCGAGCAGCCCGCCGATGTCCTGGTCCGCCTGAGCCGGATGCCGCATGGCGACCTCGCGGTTGATGACGTAGCGGTTGCGCCGGCCCTCGCGCGCTCTATCTCGATGTGCCCGGATGCCGCGAGGTCGGCGACGATGCGCTGAACGGCCCGCTCGGTGATGCCGACGGCGACGGCGACGTCGCGCAGCCGGATGTCCGGGTCGCGCGCGATGCAGATCAGCACCTGGGCGCGGTTCGACAGAAAGCGCCAGCCGGCCGCGGCGTTCCGGCCTGCCCCCCGCGCAGTCACCTCGACTTGACATTGCCGATTCTCATGACGTATATTCCTCTGTCGCGTCACACTAGTCGTCTGAGTCTACAACACGGCCGGCTCCGAGTCGGCGCCACGTCCGTCAACTGAGAGTCAAGGGGAGAACGTCATGATCGATGGCGTCCAAATCCTGCGACCTGCCCGGTCCAAAGTGGTCGTCGAGCTCAGGGGCGAGCACGATCTCGAATCGAAGTACGCAATGCGAGCGCTTCTCAGCGAGCTCATCGAGATGAACGATCTGGTCGTCGTCGACCTCAGCGAGGCTGAGTTCATCGATTCCTCGATCATTCAAAATCTCGCGGACGCCAACCGCCTCGCGCGCGACCGCGGATCCCATTTCCGCATTCAGCACAACACGGCCGCGATCGTCGAGAAGGCACTCGAGATCTCCGGGATGTTCGAGCTCCTCGACTGCGTGTCGAATCGGGAGGACGCTCTCCGAATCGCGCCTTGAGGCCCGCTCGGCTAGCTCTCCGCGTGCCTCTCTGCAATGCACGTGCGGGCCCAGTAGTCGACGCGTTCGAGCAGCCGCTCCTCGAGCCTGTCTCGCGCGCCCACGTCCATCATCGCCCCGGTCGCCGAACCTCGATCCGCACCTGGTGTGCGGAGGCCTCGGCGCCTCTCCCGATCTCATGGCGGTCCTCGGACACGATGGTCACGGCGTCGGTCTCGTCGAGCAGCCATTGGGCGAGCCGGTCGATCTCGGCCGGTGTCACCGCGCGCCCGGCGAAGATTCCGAAGTTGACCCGGATCTCGATCGCCGGTGTCGCAGGGTCGTTGATCACGAATGCGAGAACCGGCTCGGTATCGGTGCCCACGAAATCCTGTTACCCCTGCGCGGCCGAGGTTGTAGACGTACGATCGGTTGGTTCACTTGGCCGGCTGCCGGGGCGTCGACTTCGGCGCGCGCTTACGCAAAGCCCGCCGTTCGGCCATCTTCGCGCGCTTCAGCTTCTTGTTCTTCACGGCACCCATCACTACCCTCGCTTCGAGCGCAGGGCCCGCGAGGGTTGGGCGGATCACGATCTGGTCTTCGAGGCGGGTGATCTCGAGCGCCTTCAGGATGTTCGCGTGCGGCACGATCAGGGTCAGCGGGGCGGAGCCATTCGGGAGGGATCGCCGGCCTGGACGAGGACTGCTCCAAGCCGGTGGAATCAACGAAGTCGCACCCGGTCAGGTCGACGATCACAGGCGATGTGCGCGATTGGCCGATCGCGAGCTCGAGTTTCGCCTTGAACGTGGGCTGCGGTGTCGAGGTCCAGCTCGCCGTCGACCGACAGCACGATGGTGCCGTCCCCGAGACGGGTCGGGCCGTCGTCTCCAAATCCGGTTGGTTCTCCGGGGTTGACACCCATCACGCCCCCTCGGTCCAAAGTAACAGGAATCAAGGAGTTCGGACACCGGCTCTACCAGTCCTGGAACCGGTCACGCAGGGGGTTGATGAGAGAGGAAAGCGCCTTCACCGTTTCGCCGGACGAGGGCGCCCGCTAACCGGATCGCTTGCACGGCGAGGGGTTGTGATCGATCGCCCGGCAGGCCGGTGGCCCGTGCAGGGTGCGCACCCGGTTCGCGTTTCGGCGTGAGCGTCGGGGCAGGGCGGAGGTTTGCCGATGGCGTGAGCGTCGGTCCGTCAGGCCGAGATTGACTCCCACCGAGATCTACCGCACGGCTCGCCTGCGAGGGGTCGGCATCGCTCCTCGTTCCTCACGGGCCCGCCTCTTCGAGGAGCGGAGACCGGGAGCACGCAACATGCCAGACGCAGCGCAACGCCGCGGGAGCGCAAGCACCGGCGATCTCAACGGGCTCAGCAAGCTTCACCGCGACCACTTCGGCCGCGGACCAACGAGCGTCCGAACCGTCTTTCGGCCACGACCACGTCGTCCGCCACGTTCCTCGAAAACCTCTACACCCCACTCGAGCGCACCCTCGTCGAGGCGGGCGAGACAGCGGCCCGTCACGAAGCTCGCCGCGCCTTCCAGCGCGCGATGAAGGAACGATTCATCGCGGTCGTCAGGAGCGCAACAGGCCGCAAGGTCAGGGCGTTCCTCTCCGAGGTGAGCCTCGACCCCGACGTCTGGGCTCGCCGAGATCTTCGTCCTCGAACGTGTCGAGGCAGACCCCGATCCCGCACCCGAGGGCGTCGGCTAGGGCGCCGATTGACCGGCCCGACGACCGAACCGCCTGTTGGGGGCTGGGCTCTCTGACGGTTCCGGCCCCAACAGACCGTTCGAGACACGCCCGCGTTGTTCAGGAGACGGGCCCTGGCTCAGGAAGCGAACTTCGGGTTCGGCCCGTACTCGTTCACGCCGGCAGAGCTGTCCTGGACATAGAACACGAGCAGAACGATCGCACCGACGAGCGGGACGAGGGCGATCAAGATCCACCAACCGGAGCGGCCCGTGTCGTGGAGGCGCCGGATCGCGACCCCGATGCTCGGAAGCAGCACCGCCAGCGCGTAGATCGCCGAGAGCAGCGGGTTCGTCCCGGCGGCGGCATCGACGATCGACAGGACGACCACCACGATCAGGTTGAAGAGCAGGAAGTACCAGTACTCGGCCCGGCGGGCGCGCCCGCTGAAGACGGCGTATTTCTTCAAGACCTCCAGGTACCAGCTCACGCCCTGACAGTCGCACGCTGCCTGAGGCAAGTCAACCCCGAAGGCGTACCTGCCAGAGCCCGGTCGCTGCGAGGATCGAGCAAGGCCACTACTTCAGGCGTCCGGCTGAGCTTCATTCGCTGATCGGC
>CAVRMI010000039.1:0-7427 GCA_963722065.1 uncultured Thermoleophilia bacterium
TACGGGCTGATCGCAGTCTGCTGGATTCTCGTGGCCGCGGGTACGTGGAACGCCATCGGCCTCGTGGCAGGGATCCCGCTCGATGCGCTCACGTGGATCGGGCTCGGCCTCGCCGGGGCCGCGATCCCGACCGCAGTCGCCGCCCAACCGGCGGGAACCCGTAGGGTGGAGCGGTAAGCTTGGGCTCCTTGTCCGACGGATCCATCGGAAGTCCCGTCGAAGCGCACGGCGGGCCGACTTCCGCTCCGTCGCTCGAGCGGCTAGCGGGCTGGACGTTCCCGCTCGTCTTCGTGCTCCTGTTCATCCTCGTGGCGTTCGTGCCGGGGGTCACCTCGGGCACTGCGACCGTGAACATCGCCGATCTGGCGATCCTCGCCGTCACGGTCGCCGCTCTCCGCCGGCTGCATCGCGCGGGCGTCGAGGCGCTACGAGCCTCGCTCTGGCTGTGGGGGACCTCGCTGGCCCTGCTCGTCTACATCGCCCTCGCGAGCCTCTACCCGGCGTTCTCCGACCCGGACTACGCCTGGAAGACGCACTTCGCCACCGCGGTCAAGTTCGCCGAGTTCTTCGTCCTGGCCCCCGCCGCCGCCGTGCTGCTCCGCGACGCCCGGTCGCTCCGCCGCTTCTACGCAGTGGTCGTCCTGTTCACCCTCGTCGCCGCGGGGGCCGCGATCCTCCAGTTCGTGGGCGTCCACATGCTCAGAGACTGGGGCGTCGGGAACCGTGAACCGTCATTCACCGGCATATCCAATCTCGGGACGGTCGGCGCCGCGGCACTGGCTCTCGGGTTCCTCGGCGAGCTCTGGCCGGGAAGCGTCTCGCGCAGGACGACGCTGGGCGCCCTGGTCGGCGGTGCGCTCGCCGTCGTGCTCTCGGGCCAGGCCGCCGCGGGCCTCGGCGTCGGAGCGGCGATGATCGCGTCCCTGCTGCTCGTCCGGGCACGGCAGAAGCTCGAGCTGCGCCGCGTCCTCGTCGTGGTCGGAGTCACCGCAGCGTGCGCGCTCGGGCTGATCGGGCTGCGCGGCGGCGACATCACGCAGTTCGGCCGCTCGATCGGGATCCTGAAGGCCGACAAGGCGACGAACCAGAACGTCCAGACGTACGCTCAGCGAACGCTGATGCTCTACATCGGCCTGCGGATCTGGGAGGCGCACCCCGTGTTCGGCGCCGGCTGGCAGTCCGTCCGGGAGCCGCACGTCTACGAGCCCTTCCTCGCTGCCGCGCACCGCCGGTTCCCCGGCCAGCCGGCGGAGGCCTTCCCGTCGCCGAAGAACCAGTGGGGAGTCGACAACGCCTACGTCCAATCCCTCGCCGAGCTCGGCGTGGTCGGCACGGCCTTCCTGCTCGTGTTTCTCGGGACGGCTCTCGTGCTCGGCGTTCGCGGCGCGCGCCGTGCGCCGCCTGCGCAGGCGCAGCTCGCGCTGGCTGGGCTGCTATGGATGCTTGTCTCGATGGGGATCTGGGCTGGACAGGGCTTGGTCGGCCGGAGCGGGCTTTGCGGCTCTGCCGTTCTTCGCGCTCGGGCTGGTTGCCGCGGGCCGTGTCCCGCTGCGGCCACCGGATGGAGCGCCGGCGTGACGCGGGCTCTAGTCACCGGCGGGGCAGGCTTCATCGGCTCGAATCTCGTCCGGGCACTGCTCGAGCGAGGCGACGAGGTGCGTGTGCTCGACAACTTCTCGACCGGCTCGCGAGCGAATCTCGACGGGCTCGACATCGAGATCGTCGAGGGCGAGCTGCGCAGCTACGAGCGGGTCCACAACGCGGTTCGCGGAGTCGAGGTCGTGTTCCATCTCGGCGCGCTCGGGTCCGTCCCGCGGTCGGTGCAGGATCCGCTCACCTCGAGCGCGGTCAACATCGAGGGGACGCTCAACGTGCTGCTCGCCGCCCGGGACGAGGGAGTGCGGCGCGTCGTCTTCTCGTCCTCCACCTCCGTGTACGGGTCGAGCCGCGAGCGGCCGACGCCGGAGTCCAGCCCGCTCGATCCGATCTCGCCCTACGGCGTCGCCAAGCTCGCTGCGGAGCGCTACTGCATCTCGTTCTCGCGTGTCTACGAGTCGTTCGAGACGGTTGTGCTCCGCTACTTCAACGTCTTCGGTCCCCGGCAGAGCCCGTCGTCGCAGTACGCGGCGGTCGTGCCGCTCTTCATCACGGCGATCGCCGCCGGCGAGCCGGTGACGATCCACGGCGACGGCGAGCAGTCGCGCGACTTCACCTACGTCGACAACGTCGTCGACGCGACGATCGCGGCCGCTGCGGCCGAGGGTGCGAGCGGCCACGCCTTCAACGTCGCGGGCGGCGCGCCCGCCAGCGTCAACCAGGTCGCGGACACGATCGGCGGGATCCTCGGCCGGCCCGTGGAGAAGGTCTTCGCCCCGTCACGCCCCGGTGACATCCGTGACTCGTGGGCCGACCTGACGGCCGCACGCGAGGTGCTCGGCTACGACCCCGCGGTCTCGCTCGAGGAAGGCTTGCGGCGAACGGCGGCGGCGCTCGTCCCACGATGAGCGCCGAGCACGAGCCGATCCGCATCCTGCGGCTGATCGCGCGGCTGAACATGGGCGGGCCCGCCCTCCACGTCTCGTATCTCGCGCGTGGCCTCGAGACGCTCGGATACCACACGACGCTCGGGGCCGGGGCGATCTCGCGGGGGGAGAGCTCGATGGCGTTCGTCGCCGAAGAGCTCGGCGTCGAGGTGGTCGACGTGAAGCACCTCCACCGGGAGCTCTCGCCGGTCTTCGACACGCTCTCGGTGCAGGCGATCGTGCAGCTGATCAAGCAGGTGCGGCCGCACATCCTGCACACGCACACGGCAAAGGCAGGCGCTGTCGGCCGCACCGCGGCGCTCCTCGCCGGCAACGCACGGCCGCCCGTCGTCGTCCACACGTTCCACGGGCACGTGCTGCGCGGCTACTTCGGCCCGGGGCGCACGGCAGCGTTCCGCACGGTCGAGCGAAGCCTCTCCCGCGTGACCACACGGCTCGTAGCGGTCAGTCCCGAGGTGCGCGACGACCTCGTCGAGCTCGGGGTCGCCCCGGCCGACAAGTTCTCGGTCATCAGGCTCGGCATCGACCTCGACGCCCGGATCATCGGCGGCAAGAGCGACGGGGCGCAGCTCCGCCGGCTGTTCGGCGTTCCCGACAGCGCCTTCGTCGTGGGGTGGATCGGCCGGATGACGGCGATCAAGCGGCTCCCCGACGTCGTCGGCGCGTTCGCCCGGCTCCTCGAGCGCGGGGTCGAGGCGAAGCTCTGCCTGGTCGGCGACGGGCCCGACCGCGAGCTCGTCGAACGGCTCGTGCACGAGCTCGGCATCGCCCGCGACGTGCTCTTCGTCGGCTACCAGCGCGATGTAGCCCCGTACTACGGGCTCTTCGACGCGCTCCTGCTCCCGTCGGGAAACGAAGGGACGCCGGTGGTGGCGATCGAGTCGCTCGCCGCCGGGACACCCGTGGTCGCAACGAACGTCGGCGGTGTCCCCGACGTGGTGGAGCACGGCACCGACGGTTTCCTCACCGCCGTCGGCGACGTCGACGCGCTCGCCGCGGCACTCGAGCGCCTGGCCCGCAACCCGCAGCTCGGCATCGAGATGGGCCGCGCCGGCCGCGAGCGCACGCTGCCGCGCTACCGCGTCGAGCGCCTCATCGGCGACGTCGACTCGCTGTACCGGGTGCTGCTCGCCGAAAAGGGCCTGCCGCTGCCCGAGCCTACGAGCTCGGCTCGTGCCCGAGCGACCTGACCCAGCGCCGAAGTCCCTCGTCGAGATCCACCTCGGGCTCCCAGCCGAGAACTTCCTTGGCCCTCGTGATGTCGGGCCGCCGCTCGCGTGGGTCGTCGGTCGGCAGCGCCTCGAAGACGATCGGGCTCGGTGAGCCGGTGAGCCGGATACACGACTCGGCGAGCTGGAGCATCGTCACCTCGTGGTACGGGTTGCCGATGTTCACGGGAAAGTGCTCGTCGGAGGTGGCCAGGAGATACAGCCCCCGGATCAGGTCGTCGACGTAACAGAGCGACCGGGTCTGCGACCCCTCACCGAAAACCGTCAGCGGCTTTCCCTCGAGCGCCTGGTGCAGGAAGGTCACCGTCGCGCGCCCGTCGTTGCGCCTCATCCGAGGCCCATAGGTGTTGTGCGCCATGACCCCGGTACCCGCCCAGAAGTTCTCGCGGTCGGGGACAGAGAAGTCGTACACGAGAGGGGTCGCTTCGATCTCATCAATCGACTTGATCCGTGCCCAAACAAGATCGCCCGTCGTCCTGGCGTTGAGACGCTGTTCGACCCCTGCATCCCACTCGAGCGGGCTCCAGGGCGAAACACGAGACAGCGTGAGGTGCCAGAAGGGGTAGCGGCGCTCACCGGTCTTCTTCGAAATGCGCGTCTCGTAGTGACCAACTGACGGCATCAACCCAAATCGCGCAAAGGCGACGATCAGGTCGTCTTTGAGCGCTTCGTGGACTGTCGAGAACTCGTGCCGGACGGCCTCAGCGAACTTTAGGCCCGAGTGAACACCATCGCCCTCGCGATACCCCTCGATAAACCACTTCAGGCGGCTAAGTGGCAAGCCGAGGATCCAACCCGGGATGCGCTTCTTGTTCCCCTCGAAACCGAGGTGATCCATCAAACGGAGCAAGAGTTGGGAGTGAACGAACATTCCCGCCGCTCGTTCCGGACTGGCGGGGGCGCGCACGACATGAAGACCAAGCTCTCGCGTGACAATCATCTCGGCCCGGTCAAGCAGGTCATCGGCTCCGCTAAGGGTCAGGTAGGCACTCTTCCCGCGCTCATGCGTCGTGCCTTCCGCGACCCATAGCCCTAGAAACCAAAGGAACTCGTTCGTGATTTCAACCGAGGCCGGCAACGATGCCCGGCGGCCCGAGCCGCGCACACGAACCGACGATTCCTTCGGCAGCGAGTCGACGAGGCGATTCACCACCGGGAGGGGCATGCGATTGTTCTCCCGGAAACGGATGATCTTCGTCCAGGCGCCGTTGCGCCAGTTCGGGCCGGCATTGCGTCGCTCCGTCACGAGCAAGCCGAACAGGTCGTGGCGCTTGGCCCACGCGGCAGCACCAAGCCCCGGAGCCTCAACGTCGAGTTCCCAGGCGTCGCGCTCAGCTCCGCGCCAAACCTCGAGCATGCTGACCTGAGTGCGGTCCCGTTCGACGACGTCGATCCTCTTGGCAACCGCGATGCGATCGCCGACCTCGAGTTCGACTACAGGGCGAGCCTGTGGCTGGCCGTCAGGCCCTTCCACGAAGACTGAATGGTCACCAGTCGTCCTGATAGATCGGCCATAACGCGTGTTGATCTGAAAACATGGCTCGTCGGTTGGGTGCGAGATCAACGAGCTCGCCGCGGCCATTACAAGGCGCCCCGTCTCATCGAAGGACGGCACGGAACAACCGCCGAGCGGGTACTCGATGGCGGGTGAGAATCCTGTCCCGACCGTGGCGAGACTCGAGGGCGCGCGCCCGGAGAAGTATCCCGCCGCGACTGCCCTGCCCGCACACCGAGCGGCCACATCGGCGATGCTCTCCCGCCGAAGCTCTCGTCCGTCGTCAAATAGCACCTGCTCGTCAGCAAGGATCGAGTTGAAGATGCGGGCGATCGCCGTGTTGACGCCCTGCTGGTTGTGGTAGGCCATCGTCAGCGCCTCGGCGTAGCGCTTGGCCTCGTCGTACACGCCCCGCGGGCCGATCGGGTTGACGTTGCCCCAGTAGGTCTCGGGCTGCGGGTGCACCTGCGGGTCGCCGTAGACCTCGCTCGTCGAGCTGATCAGGAACCTGGCGCGCTTCCACTTGGCGAGCCCGAGCGCGTTGTGCGTGCCCTGGGAGCCGACCTTGAGCGTCTGCAGCGGCAGGCGCAGGTAGTCGATCGGGCTGGCAGGGCTCGCGAGGTGGTAGACAAAGTCGACGGGCTCGTCGATCCAGATTCCGTCGACGACGTCCTGGTAGACGAACTTGAAGACATCGTCCCCGAGGTGCTCGATGTTCTCGAGCGATCCGGTCTCGAGGTTGTCGACGCAGATCACGCGCTGGCCCTGCTCGATCAGGTAATCGCAGAGATGCGAGCCGAGGAAGCCGGCGCCGCCGGTAACGACAGAGGTAGTCATGCGGCGCATCGTAATCACCCCACGGCGACCGGGTTGCTAGAGCGTCGGGGAGTCGGCGCCTTCCGTTTGCCGAGGGCGTCCCTCGAGCAGCTGTGCGAGCAACAGCGCGAAGACCGCGACGAGCCCTGCGTTCCGCACGAGCAGCACCCAGACCGTCCAATCCTGGTTCTGGAGCCCGTGCTTGTGGAACAGGTACTCGAACTGCGTCAGCGCCAGGACACCGAGAAAGACGATCGCGGCGTAGCGACCCTTGCGGCCCGCGGCGAGCGGGACGAGCGGGACGAGCCA
This sequence comes from uncultured Thermoleophilia bacterium, assembly GCA_963722065.1. Taxonomy (GTDB): domain Bacteria; phylum Actinomycetota; class Thermoleophilia; order Gaiellales; family Gaiellaceae; genus PALSA-600. The sequence goes on from CAVRMI010000039.1 coordinate 6,393, forward strand.
GGTGAGGTACTGCGGCGAGAGCACCTTGCCGAAGGCGACGTACGCCGTGACGGCCGCCGCCCAGGCGGTGACCTGCCGGGCGTCGTCGTCCGGGCCGCGCCAGAATGCCCAGACGACGACGAGGACGAGGACGACCGCTACCACCGCACTTGCGATGCCGACTGCATGTGCCGCGCTCCCCCCGAGGTCGATCGAGCCCGGCCTACCGTTGATCCACCCTTCGTGATGGACTCCGAGCTTCGACCCGGCCAGCAGGATCGAGGAGCCGAGGCTCTCGATCTGCAAGTGCCGAACGAGCTGCGTGTGGATGCTGTAGCGGATGCCGCCGGGTGCGATCACCAAGAACGGGAGGACGAGCACTGCCGCCGTGAGCAGGTAGGCCTTCCCCGCACCGGCCAGCGAGCGCATCCGCCGGGCGGCGAGGGGGACGAAGATGGCCGGGTACAGCTTGATCGCGGTACCGGCACCGAGCAGCGCTCCGGCCGACCGCTCGTGCGCCGAGAGCACCGCTACGAGCGCGAGCGAGGTGAGCAGCGCGGGAACGGGGTCGTACCGATTCAGGAACACGGGCCCCATCAGCACCGGCGCGAGGATGATCGGCACGAGCCGCAGCGAGCTCAGCTCGAGCCGGCGAACAATCCAGGCCGCGCAGACCACGAAGCCGACCCCGCAGCCCGTCATCAAGAGCTTGAAGACCAGCACGTAGTGCGCGTCCCAGATCAGCGCCGGCAGCGCAAAGACCGGTATCGAGCCGGGCGGGTACTCGACGAAGAAATCGTGGTACGGGATCCTCCCGTCCAGGACGAGCTGTCGCCCGTAGCCCGCATACGTGCCGACGTCGCCCGGGAAGGCGTGGCTGAAAAGCCCGCCGTAGGCCACCGCGCAGGCGGCTACGAAGAGACCCGACGCAATGACGGGCAGCCGATCGGCCGACCGGGCTCCATCCGCCCGCTGCACAGCGGCCTACCCTACGTGAGGATCGTCTTCGTAGAGCTGCGGCCCGGGGTTCGACCGGGCGCGGTAGGACGCGCCGAT
>CAVRMI010000040.1:0-18840 GCA_963722065.1 uncultured Thermoleophilia bacterium
GTCCTCGTGATCGGCGCCGGTTGTGCGGGCATGCGCGCGGCAATCGAGGCGTTCGACGCCGGAGCCGATGTCGCGGTCGTCTCGAAGCTGCATCCGACCCGCAGTCATTCGGGGGCGGCCGAAGGCGGCATCAACGCGTCGCTCGGGAACGCGAAGGAGGACTCGGCGGAGACGCACGCCTTCGACACAGTGAAGGGGTCGGACTTCCTCGCCGACCAGGACGCGGTCGAGATCTTCGCGCGCGAGGCGCCCGGCGACATCTACCAGCTCGAGCACTGGGGCGCGATGTTCACGCGCGCCCCGGACGGGAAGCTCGCGCAGCGGCCGTTCGGCGCCGCCGGCTCGCCCCGCACGGTCTTCGCGGCCGACATCACCGGCCACGTCCTGATCCAGGTGCTCTACGAGCAGCTCGTGAAGCGCGGGATCAAGGTGTACGAGGAGTTCTACGCCTGGAAGCTCGTCGAGGACGACGGGCGCATCCAGGGCGTGATCGCCTGGGATCTGCTGAACGGCGGGCTCAAGGCGATCGCGGGCACCTCGGTCGTGCTCGCGACCGGGGGGATCGGGCGGATCTACCGCATCACCACGAACGCCTATGCCTGCACGGGCGACGGCACCTCGATGGCGCTTCGGCTGGGCCTGCCGCTCAAGGACATGGAGTTCATGCAGTTCCACCCGACCACGCTGTACCCGACCGGGATCCTCATGACCGAGGGCTGCCGCGGCGAGGGCGCGTACCTCATCAACAAGGACGGCGAGCGCTTCATGGAGCGCTACGCGCCGAACGCGCTCGAGCTCGCGTCGCGCGACGTCGTCTCCCGGTCCGAGCAGACCGAGATCGACCAGGGCCGCGGCATCAACGGCAGCGTCATGCTCGACATGCGCCACCTCGGCGCATCGAAGATCATCGACCGCCTGCCAGGATCGCGGGAGCTCGCGATCACCTACGCCGGCGTCGATCCGATCTATGAGCCCGTGCCCGTTCGGCCCGGCGCCCACTACCACATGGGTGGCGTCGCGACCGACAAGGACGGCCTCACCGAGCTCCCGGGTCTCTACGCGGCCGGCGAGACGGCGTGCGTGTGGTCCACGGTGCAAACCGCCTCGGTGGCAACTCGCTCATGGAGACGATCACCTTCGGGCGGCGCGCCGGACGCGCCGCCGCAGAGGCCTCGCTGATCGCCCGTGCCCCGGCGGAGATCCCGGACTCGGCGCTCAGCGACGCTCAGGCTGAGCTCGACACGCTGCTCGGGCGGACTGACGGGGAGCGCCCCTGGAAGATCCGCGACGAGCTCGGAGCATCCATGCTCGACAACTTCGGCGTCTTCCGCCGCGAGGGGCAGATGCAGGAGCAGGTCGGGATCATCGACGGGCTCCTCGAGCGGTACGAGAAGGTCGTCGTGGAGGACAAGGGCGAGGTGTTCAACAGCGACCTGACCCAGGCGCTCGAGCTCGGCGGCTGCCTCGAGCTCGCCGCCTGCATGCTGCGCGGCGGGATCGAGCGGAAGGAGAGCCGTGGGGCGCACTCGCGGCCCGACGACTTCCCGGATCGGGATGACGAGAGCTTCCTCAAGCATTCCGAGATCCGCTGGGTGGACGGGAAGCCGTCGCACACCTGGAGCCCCGTCACGATCACGAAGTGGGAACCCGTCGAGAGGAGCTACTGATGCAGGTCGGCTTGAAGATCTGGCGCTCCGATGCCGCGAGCGGGAAGCGCGAGCTGAAGGAGTACGAGGTCGATGCGTCCGAGGAGGCGACGCTGCTGGACGTGCTCGATCTGGTGAAGGATCGCCACGACGGGACGCTCGCCTATCGCCGCAGCTGCAGGATGATGATCTGCGGCTCCTGCGCGATGCGGATCGACGGAGTCACGGTGCTCGCTTGCAAGACGCCGATGAAGAAGTTCGCGGACGCGGGCAAGGCGCCGGTGATCTCGGCGATGGGGAACATGCCGATCCTCAAGGATCTCGTCGTGGACATGGATCCGTTCTGGTCGAAGTTCCGCTCCGTCAACCCGTATCTCCAGCCCGGGTACACGATCCCGCCCGCCGGCCGGGAGCACGTGATCTCGCCGAAGCGGATGGCTGCGGTTCACAAGGAGTCGCTCTGCATCAACTGCGGCGCCTGCGTGTCGGAGTGCAACGCGATGGAGTCGAGCCCGGACTTCGTCGGCCCTCAGGCGCTCGCGAAGGCGATGCGCTTCGTCGGCGACCCGCGCGACGGCGCGAAGAACAGCCGGCTCGAGGAGCTCAACCATCAGCACGGCATCTGGGAGTGCACGCGCTGCTACTTCTGCAACGAGCGCTGCCCCAAGGGCGTCGACCCGCGCGACGCGATCGCGAAGCTCGGCGCCGAGTCGATCAAGGAAGGGATCACCCGCGACATGGGCGCGAAGCACGCGAAGTGGTTCGTCACGTCGGCGAAGACGACCGGGTGGCTCCGCGAGACCGAGCTCGTGCCGAAGACGCAGGGCATCGTCGAGTCGATCCGGCAGACGAAGTTCGCCCTCGGCCTCTTGAAGAAGGGCAAGGTGCCGACGCCGTTCCCGCCGCATGTCGCGAAGGACGTGCGCGAGTCACGGCGGCTCCACGATCTTCTGTACGAGCAGGACGAGCGCGGCTTCGCGGGCATCGTCCAGGGCGAGGCGGCGATGGCGAAGCTGGCTCACGGCCATCACGACGACGCCGCCGATCCGTACGCCTCGGGCTCGTTCCCGAAGCCGTATCTCCCGAGTGAAAAGAGGGCGCGTTGAAGCAGGTCGCGTACTACAAGGGCTGCCTGGCCTCGCTGTCGGCCAAGGAGCTCGACACCTCGACGCAGGCTCTCGCTCCGCTGGTCGGGCTCGACCTGATCGAGCTCGAGTCGGTGACGTGCTGCGGCGCGGGCGACATCCAGGAGGCGGAGCCCGACTACTACCTCCATCTGAACGCGCGGATCCTGTCCTACGGGGCCGCGACCGGAGCTGACACGCTGATGACGGTCTGCAACGTCTGCACGCTGAATCTGCGCCAGGCGAACTTCCAGCTGATGGGCGACGCCGAGCTACGCGATCGGGTCAACGCGAACCTCGTCGCGGTCGGCGTCCCGGCCTACGAGCGCGACATCGACGTGCGGCACCTGCTCTGGGAGCTCGCGGGGGAGGAGGGCTATCCGGCGCTCGTCGAGGCGGCGCACAAGGGGCTGAAGGGCCTGAAGATCGCGCCGTTCTACGGCTGCCAGATCCTGCGCCCGTCACGCGTGATGGGCTTCGAGGATCCCGATCAGCCGTCGTCGCTCGAGCGGATCATCGAGGCGTGCGGCGGCGAGGCTGTCGACTACCCGGCGAAGCTCAAGTGCTGCGGGTTCCCGATCATCCAGGCGCGCGAGGAGACGGCTCTCGGCGAGCTGATCCAGCCGATCGAGCAGGCGATCGAGGCCGGCGCCGACGCGATGGTGACGCCGTGCCCGCTCTGCCATCTCTCGCTCGATGCGTGGCAGTCGAAGCTCGAGGCGACGACGGGCCGGAAGTTCGGGATCCCGATCCTGCATCTCTCGCAGCTGATCGGTGTCGCCGCCGGCGTGCCGGCGTCCGCGCTGAAGTTCAAGCGCCATGTCGTTCCCGTCGGACCGGTGATCGAGAAGCTCGAGGGCTGAGTGGGGCAGAGCGTCATCTCGCCCGACGTGGTCGCGCGCTATGCGGCCGACGCGGCGCGCGAGGTGGACGGCGTCACCGGGATCGTCGAGGGCGTGCGCAAGGGGATCCGGGTCGACGGCGGCGAGATCGTGCTGCATCTGGCGCTCCGCTGGGGGGTCTCGATCCCCGCGGTGGGGGCGGCAGTGCAAGTCGGGGTTGCCGACTACCTCGAGCGGATGACCGACGCCCGCCCTGCCGCCGTGAACGTCGTGGTCGAGGAGATCTCATGACCGGGGCCGGGCTCACAGGGCTGACGAAGCTGACGCTCGAGACGGCGCCTTCGGTCTGCCACGAATGCGTGTGGTGGCAGTCGCGTGGCTCGCGCCGGGTCGACAAGACCCGGTGGATGGAGAAGGTCGAGGACGAGTTCGGCGCGTTCGGGACGGTGTACTACGGGGATGACGGCCGTGCGCTCGGCGTCATCCAGTACGGGCCGGCGCCTTTGTTCCCGCACGCGTACGAGCTGCCTGCGGGCCCGCCCTCGGACGACGCGATGCTCGTCACCTGTGCCTACCTCGTCGACGAGTCGGCGCCGTGGGCGCTGCAGTCGCTGATCCTCGCCGCGATCGGCGAGGCGCGCGACCGCGGCGCGACCGCGATCGAGGCGTTCGCCTACCGCTGGGTGGAGAGCGACGGCCCCGAGGGCCGCTTCCGCGCGCATCGCACGGTGTTCCCGGCCGATTTTCTGGGCGATTTCGGCTTCCGGGTAGTGCGCACGTCCGGCCGCGTCGGACTGGCGCGCCTCGAGCTCGGCGGGCTCCAGCCGGTCGAGGAAGGCAAGCGTGCGCGGGTGCTGCGGGTCGTGAAGGAGGCGTTCATGCCGGAGCCGCTTCCGGCGCCGCGGCCCTGACGCTCGTTACAGTTCCAGGGTGGTTCTGGTCGGTGACGCGGAGAGGGAACGCGCCGTGCTGACGCTGCGCGAGCACTTCGTTCGGGGAAGGTTGACGCTCGAGGAGCTCTCCGAGCGAACCGAGCTCGCGCTTCGTGCGCGTTCCCGTCGGGAGTTGCAGCGTGCCTACGTCGGCCTGCCGCTGCAGACAGGTCAGGCGATCGCCAGGTCGGTTGTCCGCGGTGCCGCGGTCGTGTTGTTCACGGGGGCCTGGCTGGTGTTCAGCTGCGTGCTCGTCCTCGTGCTCGCGTTGACGGTTCTGATCCACGGCGCGAGCACGGTCGAGCTCGCCGGGTTCCTGGTCGTCTGGCTCGTCCCGACGCTCATGCTGTCGCGGCTGTGGCGCAGGGCGCTGCCGCGGCACGCCGCCTAGAGTCACCACCACCGCCTCCGGGCTTCCAGCCAGGCCGAGATCAGCGCCGCGAACGCCAGCCCGCCGATCACACCACGCGTGAGGCTCTCACCGCTGGCGGCATAGGCGACCACGCCGAAGCCGAGCGCGAGCACGAGGAAGAGCCAGGGTTGGCGAATGTCACGGAGCATGGGGGCAAGTTACTCGGGCGCCTGTCAAGGGAAGTTGTGGGCGTTCTCTACCGGTTTGGTGCGTAGGCGCTTGCTAAGCCGTCTCGGCCCGGGCCGGTGAACGGGATTCGGCCGAGCGACGGGACCTAGGCCCTCGAATCGGTTTTCGTCCTAGGCAATGACGGGGTCGGGTCGTCCCGGGGCCCGTGACGCGAGCGTTGGCCGCGGATCCGGGGTTTGAGAATGGCGCGAATTTCGGCTGTATCGTGGCTCCGACGGCCTCCGGATGGCCGGCCTGATCGCGACCGAAAGAGGTGTGCATGTCGAACGTGACGTCGGAGCTCGAGACTCTTCTCCTGGAGGGCTCATTGACGGACCTGGAGCTCCTGAAGGCGACGGAGTCCGCGCCGGATCTCCGCATCCTCCCCGACGCCACCGTGCTGAAGATCGGTGGGCAGACGATCATGGACCGGGGCCGTGCCGCGGTCTACCCCGTGGTCGAGGAGCTGGTCGCCGCCAAGGCGGATCACCAGCTGCTGATCGGGACCGGGGCGGGGACGCGGGCCCGGCATCTGTACTCGATCGCCGCCGGGGTCGGCCTGCCCACGGGCGTGCTGACCGGGGTGGGCTCGGCCGTTGCCGGCCAGAACGCCGAGATGCTGGGCATGCTGATGGCCAAGCACGGCGTACCCGTCGTCGGCGGCGCCGGGATCTCGGCGATGCCGCTGGTCCTCGACCAGGTCCACGCCGTGATCTTCGCCGGCATGCCGCCGTACGGCATGTGGATGCGGTCTCGAGCAGGGACTGATCCCGCCGTACCGCACCGACGCGGGCTGCTACATGGTGGCCGAGAACTTCGGGTGCAAGGCCATGATCTACGTCAAGGACGAGAACGGGCTGTACAGCGCGAACCCCAAGACCCATCCCGATGCCGAGTTCATCCCGGAGATCACGGTCGACGAGCTGAAGGCCCGGGGCCTGCAGGACTCGATCATCGAGTTCCCCGTCTTCGACCTGATGAAGTCGGCCCGGCACGTCCGGTCCGTGCAGGTCATCAACGGGCTCGTCCCGGGGAACATCACCCGCGCCCTCGCCGGCGAGCACGTCGGCACGATCATCACCGCCGACTGAGGAGGACTTCGATCATGACCACCGCTACGACCGGGGCGAAGCACGTGGAGTCGCTGCTCGCCCGCCAGACCCTCCTCGACACCGACCTGACCCGGCCGGCCGCTGCCCGGGACCCCATCCGCCTGCTGCCCTGGCTGAGCGTCGTCAAGGTCGGCGGGCGCTCGATCATGGACCGCGGGGCGGACGCCATCCTGCCGCTGGTCGACGAGCTGCGCCGGGTCCTGCCCGAGCACAAGCTGCTCATCCTCACCGGTGCCGGCATCCGCGCCCGCCACATCTTCAGTGTCGGGCTCGATCTGGGCCTGCCTGTCGGGAACCTGCAGGGCCTGGCCTCCACCGAGTCCGGCCAGAACGGAAGCATCCTGGCCAACCTGCTCGCCAACGACGGCGTCTCCTACGTCGATCACGGCGTGGTCGGGGGCCAGCTGTCCATCCATCTCGCAAATACGCAGGCTGTCGTCAGCGCCGCCTACCCGCCGTACAACGCGCATGAGTTTCCGCCGGCCGCCGGGCGCGTCCCGATGCACCGGGGCGACACCGGGGCGCTCCTGATCGCGGATGCCCTCGGCGCTCGCCGCCTCGTCATCGTCGAGGACGTCGACGGCGTCTACACTCGGATCCGAATCAAGGGTCGGCCGACCTCATCCCCGAGACGACTGCCGGGGCCCTCCTCGACGGCGGGCCCGGCGACGCTTCCCGTCGATCGGACGTTCCTCGATGTGCTCCTGACCACCCGGCACATCAACGCCGTTCAGGTCGTCAACGGCCTGGTCCCCGGCAACCTGACCCGGGCGCTGCGCGACGAGCACGTCGGCACGATCATCCGGTCGAGCTGACGCACTCTCCGAATCTCTGATGCGAGGACGGGGCGGGGCCGATATGGCTCCGCCCAAGAAACTCCAGCCTCCTGCCGCCTGTCGCGCGGGCATTCGGTCTGGGGCCTCTCGCCCGCCGTGGCTCGCGGCCATGGCTGTTCGGGACGTGTCTGGGGACTGTCCCTGGTCGTGGCTTGTCGGGACGTGTCTGGGGACTGTCCCTGGTCGTGGCTTGCCGGGACGTGTCTGGGGACTGTCCCTGGTCGTGGCTTGCCGGGACGTGTCTGGGGACTGTCCCCAGACGTGGCGTTCCGGGACCTGTCTGGGACGGCCCCGATTAGAGGTTCTAAGCCGTTTCGATCAGACGGCGGCGGCGCGGGTGCTGTCCAGCACCAGCTCGGCGATCTGGATCGCGTTCAGTGCGGCGCCCTTGCGGAGGTTGTCGCTCGCCAGGAAGAGCGCCAGGCCGCGGTCGACGGTCGGGTCGCGGCGGATGCGGCCGACCAGCACCTCGTCGATGCCCTTGGCCTTGCCGGGTGAGGGGAACTCGTCCAGGCGGATCGAAGGTGCGCTTCCGAGAATCGCGGTTGCCTGCTCGGCGGTGAGCTCGTCGTCGGTCTCGATCCAGATCGCCTCGGCGTGGCCGACCATCACCGGCACGCGGACGCAGGTTGCCTGGATCGGAAGGTCGGGGAGCTCCATGATCTTCTGGGTCTCGGCGCGAAGCTTCGACTCCTCGTCGAACTCCTCGCCGTCGAACTCCCAGTCCATGCGAAGGTCGTGCTCGGCCGGCTGCTCGTTCGCGAGGCGGTCCATCGCCTGGGCGCCGGCGCCGGAGACCGACTGGTAGGTCGCCACCCGGACGCGGGTCAGGCCGGCTGCCTCGTGGAGCGGCTTGAGGACACACGTGAGCGGGATCGTGCAGCAGTTCGGGTTGGCGATGATGCTGCCGTTGCCGACCGCGCGCGCTCCGTTCACCTCGGGGACGACGAGCGGGATCCCGTCCTGGAGCCGGTAGGCGGACGACTTGTCGATTGCGATCGCGCCGCTCTCGACCGCGTACGGGACGAGCTCGCGCGAGGCCCCGGTGCCGACCGAGAAGAGGAAGATGTCGACGTCGCTCGTCGCGAGCGCCTCGGGCGTCGCCTCCTCGACGAGGTGGCCGCCGACCTCGGTGCCCGCTGAACGCGCCGAGGCGAAGACGCGCACGTTCTCGAAGCCGTGCTCGCCGAGCAGGCCGAGCGTGACCTTGCCGACGGCGCCCGTGCCGCCGACGACGCCGATGCGTGTGTCGCGCGCCATGTTCCTAGGTTAGCGTCGAGCCGGAGCCGTGGCGCCGGCCGAGAGGATGGTCTCCGCTCGGCCGCTCGTCGAAGGATCGGACGAGCGTCGCTGCAGCCAGATCCCGACCGCGCCCGCGACGAGCTCCGCCGAGCTAGACCTCGCGACGGCCCGAAAGAGCGCGCCCGAGCGTGACCTCGTCGGCGTACTCAAGATCGCCGCCGACCGGGAGCCCGCTGGCCAGACGCGTGACACGCACCTTCTCGCGCAGGCGGTCGGCGAGGTAGGCGGCGGTCGCTTCCCCGGTCATCGTCGGATTCGTCGCGAGCACGACCTCGGTCACCCCGTTCGCGTCGACGCGGTGGATCAGCTCGTCGATGCGCAGATCCGATGGGTCGACACCGTCGATCGGGCTCAGCGCCCCGCCGAGCACATGGTAGAGGCCGTGGTAGGCGGCTGTTCGCTCGAGCGAGACGACGTCGACCGGCTGCTCGACGACGCAGATCGTTGCGTGGTCGCGGCGGGCGTCGAGGCAGATCGCGCAGGTCTCCTCCTCGGTCAGGTTGCCGCACTCGCGGCAGAAGCGAACGCGCTCCTTCACCTCGGCGAGCGCAGCAGCGAGCGCGAGCGCCTCCTCGGGCGGTCGCTGCAGGATGTGGAATGCGAGCCGCTGCGCCGTTCGCTGCCCGATTCCGGGCAGCCGCGTCAGTTGAGCGACGAGATTCTCGACCGAGGGGCTGAACACCGCGCCATTGTGCCCGTGCGGCTCGGTCGGACAGGTGTGCCCGAGTTAGACGTCGAGCTCTTGGGCGTCGAACGTCGTCTTCACGAGCTCGACGATCTCTTCCTCGGTGGCGGGGCGGTCGGGCTCCGAGGCTCTCGGGTCGGGGCGGGCGCCGGTCGCGAAGGCGATCTGGAGCCGGCGGCCCGTGACCTCGTAGAGGGCGTTCTCGAGCAGCGCGACGTTCTTGGGCTCCTCGGCGTGCTTGCGGTGGAACTGGGCGCCCTCGGGGAACTCGAGCGTGAGGACGTCGTCCTCGAGAGCGGCAGGATGGGCCTCGGCCAGCATCGCTGCGGCCGGGATGCCGCCGCCCTGCCCTTCGACCGTGGGGAGGATCGAGCGGCGCCACGCCTCCTGGAGCTCTTGGAGCTCCAGGCCAGGAGGCGGCGCGCTCGCAGCGAGGGGCGGAGCGGGATTGTCCTGCTGGCCAGTCGAAGCGGCACTGGGAGCCGCGACGATCTCTCTGGCCAAACCGGCAGCGCCGGTTTGGCCCCCCTCGAGTTCCTCGACGCGGTAGGCGAGCGACTCGCGCGAAAGATCCGAGCTCGCCCGTGTCACCTTCACCAGCGCCAGCTCGAGCGGCAGCCGCGGGTCGCCGCCCTGGCGCATGTCGTCGACGGCCACGTGCAGAAGGTCGATCATCCGGAGAACCGTGGGCGCGGAGAGCTGGTTCGCCTGCTCGCGCAGCCGCTCGCGGGACTCCTCGGTCACGGGCAGCGTGTCCGGCACCTCTCCGGTCGCCTGCACGAGCATCAGGTGACGAAGGTGCTCCAGCAGATCGACGACGAGCCGGCCGAGATCCTGCCCTTCCTCGGACAGCTGCTCGAGGAAGAGCAGAGCGCCCGCGGTGTCGCGGTCGACGACCTGGTCGCACAGCCGGAACAGAACCTCGTCCTCGACCGCCCCGAGCAGCGCCAGCACGTCTTGCACCGTGATCGTCGCGCCCGTCGACGCAGCGAGCTGGTCGAGCGTCGATTCGGCGTCGCGATAGGCGCCGCGCCCACCGCGCGCGACGAGCGCCAGCGCCGCATCCGGCACCGTGATGCCCTCCGCGTCCGCGATCAGCCGCAGCTTCCGCACGAGCTCCGGGAGCCGCGGCCGCTGGAAGACGAACGTCTGGCAGCGCGAGCGCACGGTTGGCAGCACCTTCGCGAGGTCGGTGGTACAGAAGATGAAGAGCAGGTGGGGCGGAGGCTCCTCGATCAGCTTCAGGAGCGCATTCCAGGCCGCATCCGTCAGCTGGTGCGCCTCGTCGAGGATGTAGACCTTCGACCGCCCCTCGACCGGCTGCAGCACGACGCGGTCGCGGATCTCGCGGATGTCGTCGATCCCGCGCTGCGAGGCCGCATCCATCTCGATCACGTCCATCGAGGTGCCGTTCGAGATCGACACGCACGCGTGGCACGTGTTGTCCGGGTGCGCGGTCGGGCCGAGCTTGCAGTTGACCGACTTCGCGAGGATCCGCGCCAGCGAGGTCTTCCCGGTGCCGCGTGGCCCCGCGAACAGGTAGGCCTGACGTAGATTTCCGCTCTCGATCGCGTTCGAGAGCGTGCGCACCACCGCTTCCTGCCCGACCACCTCGTCGAAGGTCTGCGGGCGGTACTTGCGGTACAGGGCGGTCACATCGCGATTCAATCAGAACCCGATCAGGCGCCCGAAACACATAAGTATAAGACTATCAAAAAACCCAAGAGTCTTATTTGAAGTCTATCAGTCGTTGGCGTACTCTTGAGGTGCCCAACGACAGAGCGGGAGAGAAAAATTCCATGAGTCCGACACCCAACGAATCCAGCAGTCTCGAGAAGAAAGAGCGCTGGTCGGCAGGAGTCACCCCGTACGCGGAGATGGGGTACTACGACGCCGATTACGTCCCCAAGGACACGGACATCCTGGCCGCGTTCAGGATCGTCCCGCAGCCCGGCGTCGACGCGATCGAAGCCGCCGCTGCCGTAGCGGGAGAGTCGTCGACCGCGACCTGGACGGTCGTCTGGACAGACAGGCTCACCGACCACAAGCACTACCAGGCGAAGGCGTACCAGGTGGATGCCGTCCCCGGCACCGACCAGTTCATCGCCCGGATCGCCTACGACATCGACCTCTTCGAGGAAGGCTCGATCGCCAACCTCACCTCGTCGATCATCGGCAACGTCTTCGGCTTCAAGGCGCTCAAGTCACTGCGCCTCGAGGACATGCGCATCCCGCTCCACTACGTGAAGACCTTCCAGGGCCCCGCCCACGGGATCATCATGGAGCGCGAGATGCTCGACAAGTTCGGCCGCCCGATCCTCGGCGCGACCGTCAAGCCGAAGCTCGGGCTGTCCGCCAAGAACTACGGCCGCGTCGTCTACGAGGCGCTACGCGGCGGCCTCGACTTCACCAAGGACGACGAGAACATCAACTCCCAGCCGTTCATGCGCTGGCACGACCGCTTCTCCTACGTGATGGAAGCCGTCGCGCGGGCGGAGGCTGCAACCGGCGAGATCAAGGGCAGCTACATGAACGTGACTGCCGGAACGATGGAAGAGATGTACGAGCGCGCCGAGTTCGCGAAGCAGCTCGGCTCGATCATCATCATGATCGACCTGACGATCGGCTACACGGCGATCCAGTCGATGGCCAAATGGGCCCGCGCGAACGGCCTGATCCTGCACCTCCACCGTGCCGGTCACGGCACCTACACCCGCCAGAAGACGCACGGCGTCAGCTTCCGCGTGATCGCCAAGTGGTGCCGCATGATGGGCGTCGACCACATCCACGCCGGAACCGTCGTCGGCAAGCTCGAGGGCGACCCGTCGACCACGAAGGGCTTCTACGACACGCTGCGCGACAGCCAGATCCCCGAGGATCCCCGCTGGGGCATCTTCTTCGACCAGGACTGGGGCTCGATGCCGGGTGTCATGCCGGTTGCCTCGGGTGGTATCCATGCCGGCCAAATGCACCAGCTCCTGCACTACCTCGGCGAAGACGTCGTGCTGCAGTTCGGCGGCGGCACGATCGGCCACCCGATGGGCATCGCGGCGGGCGCAACCGCCAACCGCGTCGCGGTCGAGGCGATGATCGAGGCGCGCAACGCCGGCAAGGACTTCTTCCAGGAGGGCCCAGACATCCTCGACAAGGCGGCCAAGGGCTGCCCCGAGCTGAACGCGGCGCTGCAGGTCTGGAAGGACATCACGTTCGAGTTCGAATCCACCGACATGCCCGACGTGCAGCTCGTGCCGTCGATCGGCTACTAGGAGAGGGGGACCAAGCGATGAGAGTCACACAGGGAACCTTCTCGTTCCTGCCCGACTTCACGGACGAGCAGATCCTGGAGCAGATCAAGTACTGCGTCACGAACGGTTGGGCGATGTCCGTCGAGTACACCGACGACCCGCATCCGCGAAACTCCTACTGGGAGATGTGGGGGCTGCCCGTCTTCGACACGAAGCCCGAGGACGCCGACAACATCCTGCGGGAGGTTCGCGCCGCCCGTGAGGCGTTCCCGGATCAGTACATCAAGCTGATCGCGTACGACCCGAAGCTGGGACGGGCGACGACGGCGCTCGCGCTGATCGTGAACCGCCCCGCGGTCGAGAAGCCCTTCAAGCTCGACCGGATCCAGGGCCCGGGTCGCGTCAACAGCTACCGCCTCGTGCAGGTGGAAGGCGACAGCGCGAATGCACGTGCGTCCTACGATGGCAAGCCGGCCCCGGCGGAGTCGAACGGCGCGTGAGCTTCCAGTTCGGCATGCGTCCAGCCGAGGTCGTCGCCGAGCCCGAAGAGGCCGACGAGGAGGAGGTCGATCGTCCGATCGCCGATCGGGCCGACCTCGGTGCGGTCCTCAGCGAGACGAACGTCCTCGAGGTGCTCGATCAGCTCGATCACGAGCTGATCGCGCTCCGGCCGGTCAAGACGCGGATCCGCGAGATCGCGGCGCTGCTTCTGATCGACAAGCTGCGCTCCGAGGTGGGACTTGCCTCGGAGCGCCCGTCGCTCCACATGTCGTTCACCGGCAATCCCGGGACGGGGAAGACCACCGTCGCCATGAAGATGGCGCAGGTGCTCCATCGCCTCGGCTACATCGAGGAAGCCCGCGTCGTCGCGGTCACCCGTGACGACCTCGTGGGTCAGTACGTCGGCCACACCGCTCCGAAGACGAAGGAAGTGCTCCGCCGAGCCTACGGCGGCGTGCTCTTCATCGACGAGGCGTATTACCTCTACAAGGCCGAGAACGAGCGCGACTACGGCGGTGAGGCGATCGAGATCCTCCTTCAGGTGATGGAGGCGGAGCGCGACAACCTCGTCGTGATCTTCGCGGGGTACAAGGACCGGATGGACGACTTCTTCCGCTCGAACCCTGGCCTCTCGTCGCGCGTCGCCCATCACATCGACTTCCCTGACTACGACGTCGACGAGCTGATGGCGATCGCGAACCTGATGATGCAGAACCAGAGCTACGTGTTCGGGCCGGATGCGGAGGACACGTTCCGCGAGTACCTCGAGCGGCGCGTCACGCGCCCGCGCTTCGCGCACGGCCGCAGCGTTCGCAACTCGATCGACCGGGCGCGGCTGCGCCAGGCCAACCGGCTGTTCGGGAGCGGCGAGGGAGTGCTCTCGCGCGAGGAGCTGATGACCATCTCCCCCGACGACATCCTGCAGAGCAGCGTGTTCGCCGAGGACCACGAGCCCGAGGACGACGATCTGCCCGTTCTCGGGTCCATGTGACCGCAAGCAAGGAGGCCAAGGTGGGACGCTCGATCATCCTCGGCGTCGTCGGCGACTCCGCCGCCGGCAAGACGACTCTCACCCGGGGTCTCGTCCGCGTGCTCGGGGAGGACAACGTCACGCACGTCTGTGTCGACGACTACCACCGCTACGACCGACGGCAGCGCGCGGAGCGGAACATCACGCCGCTCGATCCCGAGTGCAACTACATGGACATCATGGCCCAGCACCTGGAGCACATGCGGAACGCCGACGGCTTCCTGAAGCCCGTCTACCAGCACAACGACGGCACCTTCGGCCCGCTCGTGCGGGTCGATCCGAAGCAGTTCTCGGTCGTCGAGGGGCTGCTCGGCTACTACACGGACGATCTTCGGCGCCTGTTCGACGTGCGCATCTACCTCGCGCCGCCCGAGGAGCTCCGCCGCAAGTGGAAGGTGCAGCGCGACTGCTCTCGCCGTGGCTACACCACCGACCAGGTGCTCTCCGAGCTCGACCGGCGCGAGCCGGACTCGGAGGCCTACATCCGGCCGCAGCAGAAGCACGCGGACATCGTGGTCTCATTCCTGCCGAACGCGTCCGGCGACCAGGAGCACCTCGACGCGCGCCTCGTCCTGCGCCCGACGCTCAAGCATCCGGATTTCAGCTCGGTGATCGACGGGGAGCCCGGTGGCATCGGGATCACGCAGGTCGAGGACGAGATCCACCTCCACATCCCGGGGCGGCTCAACCGCGACCGGGCCGAGGCGATCGAGGAGATGATCTGGGACGGCCTGCATTTCGCGAGCCACCTGCGCTCGGAGCGTCTCGGTGAGTTCACGATCGGCAACGACCTGCACCGCTCCGAGTCGCTCGCGCTGATCCAGCTGCTGATCCTCTACCACCTGTTCACGGCGACGGCGAGCGCAGCGCTCGGCGGCGCACCGATTCGCGCGAGCGAGCCCGCGACGGCATAACATTCAGGCCGTGCCGCGCGGCAACCAGATCTTGTTCGACCCCGGCCACCACCAGCATCAGGGGCATCCGCTCTTCTGGCTGCTTATCCTCGTGCTGTTCGTCGCGCTGGCCGTGCTTGCGATCTACTCGATCATCCGCCTGATGCGCAGCGGCGGGCAGGCCGCGACAGCGCCGGGGGGCCCTGACGCTGCCGTCGAATCGGTGCGAATGCGCTACGCCCGCGGCGAGATCGACCGCGACGAGTTCATCCGCGTCGCCAGTGATCTCGGGGCGCCGCCACCGGCTGCGGCCGTCTAATCGCGGTCGCCGAGCCGGAAGCTCAGTCGACGTCGCCGGAGTCGTAGAACACGTCCGCGAGCAGCAGGCGCTCGTGGATCACGTTCACCGCGCGGTCGCACTCGCTCGCCGGCACGACGCACGAGACGCGGATCGACGACGTCGAGATGATCTCGATGTTGATCCCCGCATCGGCGAGCGCCTCGAAGATCGCGGCCGCAACGCCCGGGTTCGTCTTCATCCCGGCGCCGATCACCGAGACCTTGGCGATGTCCCGCTCCGAGGTGAAGCCCTCTGCCTCGATCTCGCGTGAGAGCTGCTCGAGGATCGGCTCCGCCCGGCTGAGCTCGTCCTCGGGGAGCGTGAAGGAGATGTCTGCCAGGCCGTCGAGCGAGGTGTTCTGGACGATCTCGCCAATGTTGATCCCGGCTTCCGCAAGCGGGCGGAACGTGCGGCCGGCGACGCCGGGCCGGTCGGGCACGCGCCTGATCGTCACCTTCGCCTCGCTGGTGTCGTGGGCTATGCCCGAGATGATCGCCTGCTCCATGTCTTCCTCCTTGACGATCCACGTGCCTTCGGTGTCGTTGAACGACGAGCGGACGTGGATCTTCACGCCGTGGTTACGAGCGTACTCGACCGAGCGCAGCGCCAGGACGCGCGCGCCGGCAGCCGCCAGGTCGAGCATCTCCTCGTACGAGACCTGCTTGAGCTTCCGCGCGTTCGGGACGATCCGCGGATCCGCGCTGTAGACGCCGTCGACGTCGGTGTAGATCTCGCACACCTCTGCATGCAGCGAGGCCGCGAGTGCCACGGCTGTCGTGTCGGACCCGCCGCGTCCGAGCGTCGTGATGTCCCGCGTCGTCGACACACCCTGGAAACCGGCGACGATCGCGATCTGCCCGCTGTCGAGCGCCTCGTGGACGCGGCCGCGGCGCATCTCGACGATGCGGGCCCTGCCGTGGCTCGTGTCGGTGACGATGCCCGCCTGCGACCCGGTGAACGAGATCGCCTCGTGGCCGAGGTCGTTGATCGCCATCGAGACGAGCGCCATCGAGATCCGCTCGCCGGAGGTGAGCAGCACGTCGAGCTCGCGCGGATGCGGGGCGGACGTGACGAGCGCGGCCAGCTGGATCAGCTCGTCGGTCGTGTGTCCCATCGCCGAGACGACCGCGCAGACCTTGTTCCCCGCCTCGGCCGTCTTGACGATCCGTGCGGCGACGCGCCTGATCTCCTCGGGGCCGGCGACCGACGTGCCGCCGTATTTCTGCACGATTGTGGCCACGGCCCGGAAACCTACCGGCGCACCAGGGTATTTATGTCAGTAGCGGTCGATCTCGACCAGCCGCTCGTCGCTGATCCCGAAGTGGTGCGCGATCTCGTGCAGGACGGTGCGCTTGACCTGAGCGCGCAGAACCTCTGGGTCGTAGCCGTAGTGGCGCTCGAGAGGGCGCCGGTATATCGTGATCAGGTCCGGCAACGCGCCGGCATAGGAGGAGGTTCTACGGGGGTGGGGGATTCCTCGATAGTGACCCAGGAGGTTCGCGCCGGGAGGCGGCTCGTCCTCGACCACGAGGGCGACGTTGTCCATCATCCCGGCGATCTCGGGCGGAAGCGCGTCCAGGGCCTCCTCGACCCAAGCCTCGAACCGCTCGGCCTCGTCCATGCTGGTCAGGGCGCTTCGGCCGGTTCGACCTCGAGCATCAGCCCGTCGACGTGCGTCACGCGAACCGTGTCGCCCGCACGGGTGTTCTGCGACGCTCGGGCCTCCCAGATCTCGCCGTTGATCTTGACCTGCCCGCGGGGCGCCAGCGCTGTCGAGGCTTCGCCGAGCTTCCCGACGAGGGTTTGCACGCCGACCTGCGATTTGCGCCGCCTGCTCCAGCGGATCCCGACCACCGCGAAGCAGACCTCCCAGACCGCGGCCAGCGCGATTGCCAGCACGTTCCACGGGGTAGGGAGAAACAGCAGGGCGAGGATGAGCGTGATGATCAGGATCAAGGCAGCAAGTATCGCTCCGGCGACGGTGCTGCCGTGGTAGTCGTCCGCAACGACGTTCACCTGATCGTCACCGGATCTCAACCCATGCCGGTCCCGGAGGGGAGCACCATTCCAGGCATGGCTCGTGGGTCTGGGCTGGCCGCCGTTCTCGGCGTTGCTCCGGAGCTCTCTCCGCCCCAGGGCGTCGAGGCTCTGGCCGCGCTGTACGAGTGCGGCTTCCTGCAGGGAGGGCTGCCGACTATCGGCCTCGAGGAGGAGCTGATCCTCGTCGACCGCGAGACCCTCCAGCCCGTCGACGAGATCGAGTCGGTTCTCGCCGAGGTTCCGGACGAGCGGTTTCAGGCCGAGTTCCGGGCCTCGCAGATCGAGATCGTGACACCGGTGTTTCTCACGGTCGCCGATCTCTGCGCCGAGCTCGCGGGGGCGAGACGCTGCCTCGTCGAGGCGCTCGACGGTCGGGTCAGGCTGCTCGCCGCCGGCACGCACCCCACCTCGACACGCCCTGTGATGGTCACAAACCGGCCTCGCTACCACGAGATCGCCGCGGACTACCCGTGGATCGCCCGGCGCGGCATCCCGAGCGGGCTCCACGTCCACGTCGGCGTGGGTGGGCCCGCCGAGGCGCTAGCGGTCTACAACGCGGTTCGCGGCTACCTGCCGGAGGTCGGCGCGCTCGCCGCGAACTCTCCGTTCTTCGAGGGCGCCGACACCGGCCTTGCCTCGAGCCGCATGAAGCTCGCGGACGATCAGCCACGGTCGGGCGTCCCACCCGCGTTTCGCTCCTGGCGTGCACTCGCCGAGTTCGTCGAGTGGGGCTCGAAGGGTGACCGCTTCCGCGACTCGACCTACCTCTGGTGGGACCTCCGGCCGCGCCCGGACTTCGGCACGCTCGAGTTCCGCGTAGCCGACACGCAGACCTCGGTCGAGCACACAGCCGCGATCGCCGCGATCTGGCAGTCGCTCGTCGCTGCTCTCCGCGCCCGTTTTCGCGCCGGCGGCCGTTTGCCGGCGCACCCGACGCACGTGATCAACGAGAACCGCTGGCACGCGCTCCGCGGCGGGCTCGACTCGACCCTCGTCGATCCCGACACCGGGGAGGCCGAGCCCGCACGCACGCGGATCGGGCGGCTTCTGCTCGAGCTCGAGCCGTATGCCGCCGAGCTCGGCTGCAGCGACGAGCTGGGGCTGGCGTGGCAACTGCTTAATGTGAATGGCGCCGTTGACCAGCGGAATCTCGTCGCGGCGCGCGGTTTCTCCGGCCTGCTGCGGCACCTCGTAGAGCAGACCGAAAAGCGCTAGATCCAGGAGAATTCCGACGGTTGCCGCGCCGCCGCGGGCAACACGTCGTCTACACTGGCCCGACCAATGCGATTGGCCGACCCGTTCCTGCGGGTCAGCGCCGCCTCGCGTAGGCCCTCGCCGCCCTCAAGGGCGGCCCTCGACGAGTCCACATCAGAGACATCGACTCGCGCCGTGTCCCCGATCAGGAGGTTCGATCCTGCGGTACCACATGCTCATATCACTCGTGGTCTCGACGGTTCTTTACGTCTCGGCCACGCTCACGACCGTCAAGGCCCACGCGGCTACGGCGTTCGCGCTTCCCCGCTGGTGGGTCAACGAGGCAATGTGCATCCACCGGCACGAATCAACAAACTGGCACGCCACGCGCGACTGGCGCGGCTACCCCTCGATCGACCACGGCGGCATGCAGATCGCCGTCGGCACCTGGCTGAGCCTCGCGCCCAAGGGCTTTCCGCGCGAGCCGGCATCCGCCTCCCCGCGCGAGCAGCTGATCGTCGCCTACCGGATCTGGCGC
>CAVRMI010000041.1:0-11012 GCA_963722065.1 uncultured Thermoleophilia bacterium
GGAATGTTGCGCCGTTCAGTGCTAGGGAGGATCTGCCACGACCAGCCGATATTCCACTCCGACGCGCTGGTAGGTCGGGTCGCGCGCCGGTCGAGGGTCAAGAGCGTCGCGTCGGCCTCGAGCGCCGTCGCGGCGACGACCGCGTCGTAGACGGCTCCGCCGACGATCCCTTCCCCCGATACCAGGTCGACGAGCCGTTCGTATCCAGCAGGCGAGAGGACAAGCGGCGGGAACGCGAGCGCACTGCGGAGATACTCTCGGGCGACCTGGGGCGGAACCCGGTGTGGCGCCGGTAGGCGCGTGAGGACGGAGTACGTCTCGACCGCTACCGGGGCGAGCGCCGGAGTGCCGTCGCGCGGAAGGGCGCCGCGGGCGACGTCGTGCGCCGTGTGCCAGGGAAGTGCCGCTGCGACCGCGACGCTCGTATCGACGGTGATCACCGACGCGTGCGCTCGAGAGCGTCCCGTACGTCCTCGACGCTGAGCGCCGGCACAGATCCCTCGACAACCACGACCGCGTCACGACCGCTCCCGGCGATCCGCATGGGAGCCGATACCGGCACGAGCTCGATCAAACCGTCGCGAAGCTCGACCTCGATCTCCGCTCCTGCCTCGAGCCGAGCCGCGTCACGGACGGCCTTGGGGATTACCACTCGTCCGGCAGCGTCAATGGTAGTTCTCATGGCACTAGTCTACCATCAACGGAGAGCCCATCCGTGTCGGTACCTCTTCAAGAGAACCCGGACAAATGCCGATTAGAGGGGCTGAGCCCTGGGCAGAAAGGAATCGATGCTTCGTCCCCTCCGAGTTTCTCACTCGAGCTCGCCGCTCTCGAACAAGGAGCATGAGTTGCTCGCTGCGACCGTCGGTGACGGGCGATACCGGGTGCTCACCCGTTGGCCGTTGACGGTCGCTTTCGCGCCGCGGGCCTGGCTTCCGGGGCTCGCCGGCGCAGTGCTTGCTTTCGCGATGCTCCACGGGCGAGGGCCTCTTGCCGGGCTCGGTGCCTCGGCAATCGCGGGAGTCGCGCTGCTGCTCGGTATCGCGGTTCACGAAGCCGGGCATCTCTTCGCGAGTCAGGGTGTGCTCGGCGTGAAGCCGCGGATGCTCCTGATGCGCTCGAGCGGCGGCGTCTCGATCGTCGAGGGCCGCTTCACGGAGCCGCGCGGCGCGGCGCGTTTCGCCGCCGGCGGGCCGATCGCGACTCTCCTCTTCACGGCTCTCCTCTTCGCCGCCGGCCTGCTCGTCCCGGCCGGCGCGCTGAGTATCGGACTACTGGTGCCGGCGATCCTCAACGGCGCGATGCTCGGCGTCAATCTTGTTCCCGTCGCGCCGACTGACGGCTACATGCTCTTCCGCTCTGCGATCTGGGCGGAGATCGGGAACCGGGCCGAGTCCGACCGGCTAGCAATCGCGTGGAGTCGCGTCGTGCTCGCGGCAGGCCTTTCGGTCTCGATGCTTTTGTTAGCGAAGAACCCGCTGCACGGTGTGCTCGCGATCGTGATGCTGGCCAGCTTCACTGGCCCAGCATCATCTTGTCGCGCGCGGATGACAGGTACCCCAGTTCGCGCCGCGCGTCGGCATTGACTTTGCTCCGAGCACACGGGAGAACGATGCCGCGGCATTGGTTGTCAGCCAATTAGCGCGGATTTACCAGGGGCACTGGCACCAGGCAAAGTCACCTGCTCGCTCGGGATTGCATAAGCGTTGACGGTAGCGCTGTTGGCGAGCTGGAGTTCGTTCACGACAAATAGGGTGTCGAGTGTAAGCGCGCCGCCTCTGAGACAGAGGTTCGCGTCTGCCGCGTAGATCGTCCCCGTCGCCTGAAAGCCCGTGGTGCTTCCGTTAGTGACGAAGCCTGTACTGCAGGTGGCTCCCGTGTTATTGCGATCGTAGAACATCAAGAGTCCGGTGTACGGATCATTGGCCGGAGCGGTCGGCGCCTTGACGATCGTGCCTCCCCCACCTGATTGAGAGAAGTAACCGCCTGCAGTTCCAGGCGAAGCGCACGATGAGTCATTGACTTGCGCCGGATATCCCGAGCAAGTGAAGTAGAACGTGACTCCGGTGCCATTGACCTTCCCACCGGAGTCGACCGTAAATGGCCCCTCGATCACATACACTCCGGCACCCAGATTGAGTGTCGCGTCTCCGGTAACTGTGAGAGCCCCTTGGATGATGTAGTTGCCCGCCGCCATGTTGATCACCGAAGCGTTTGCGGCTTTGATCGACGGATAGATCCCTGAGCTCAGATTCGCGGTCTGCGTGCTGCTGGTCGACACCGCTGCCTTCGTTGGAAGACCCGTAGTCAGGCCTCGGTCTGCGGGTGTTTGCAAGGATTTGAGCGGGTCGACGAGCACTGGCGCACCCGTAATAAGCGGGGTGCTGTACGACGCGGTACCGCTCTTCGCGGCCCCGCCGACCACGTTTATCGCACCGCCGGTATCGGTGATTTTTGAGCTCCCTGTGACGTTCGCGGCGGCCGCGTTGTTTGAGTTGACCTGAATCGGACTGCCTCCGGTGACGTTCAACCGGCCGTTTCCCGTGACCTGCAGCGAATCCGCGGCCGAGCTGTTGAGAACGCAGAGTCCGCAAGGCAAGCCCGTCGCAGGGGCAGGGGCTGTCGCGTCGGCTGTGGCCGACCGGCACGGGCGCACCGAAGAAACGTTGATCACCCTGGCAAAGGTCGTTGCGATCGACCAGCAGATCATGACGTTGATCGTCGATGCGCTAACGGCCGTCGTGCCGTCGGCCGGTGTCGCCGAATACGGGGTGGTGACGTAGACGATCGGGCCGCTGCCGGACTGGTAGCACGTGTATCGGCTGTGGGCGCGTCGCTCGGGCAGGTAATTGGTGTATTTGACCGTGCTTGCTGGAGTGAGTCGAAGGCGTACTGCTCAGCATCGAGCCTCGCGTTCCCCACGGACCCACCCGTCGAGAATTTGAGCGGAAGCCGCTAGAGCGGCCGAATCGGCCGCGGCTTGCATCCCTCGGGCGGACTGCTTCGCGTTTCCGATGTCGATCACAAGCGCGGCCACGACAAGCAGCGCGGCCAGGAGCGCAGCGACGAATATGACGACCTGGCCATCGTCGTCGGGGATCCTGCGCATCACGCGTAAGGGGCAGGCGCCGTACAGAAGCTCCAGGAGGAGCCGGCAAGCGCTGTCTCGGTGACCTTCGGCACGGTCGCTGACGTCCACGAAAGCGGCGAAGTTAGCGGCTTGGCCGCGTTAGTCGTTTCGATTCGCGAGGTGACGACGCTCGTCGCGATGTGACCGCCGATCAACGGAGAAAAGAGGCCGGTCAGCGAGCTCAAGGCGTACTGCTCGCAGATGGTAACCGGTGTGCCGGCGGCATACGTTTGAGTCGGAGTGCCCGAATCTCCAACGATGACAGCAACACGGGTCGTGGAATCGTTGTTGACGCCGTCCAATGAGTGCACGAGGCACATAAGATCCTTCACGCCCGTGGTCGCTCCCGCTGGAACCCCGGTCAGGGTGCAGGTCGAGTTCCCGTATTGCCCGACGGCTGCTTGACGGGATCCATCGCTCACGCCTTGGCGCATGCCGATCATGTTGAAATAGATGGAGCCGAAATCGATCAGACCGAACACGACCAGCAAGAGCGGCCCTAGCACCAGGGCGAACTCGACCAGAGCCTGGCCCTTCGCGTCACGAAGCTGACGAAACGCCCCAGACGTCATTCGGCCGTTGTCGTTGCGGTCGCGTGTCCGACGACCGTGCAATGCGACCCAGCCCACACCACTTCGCTGCCCCCACGTCGGAAGCAAGTTCCGTAAACCAACCCAACACCTCGTATTTCGGTCGCTCCCCTACAACAGTTCAAATCATAACCCGCATTGCAGGCAATTGGCCATCACGACATTGAGAATTGATGAAATCCTGTTGACTCCAGCGCCGGGTTTGGCTTCAGAATCTTGGGCGACGCCCCGCTCGATCCCGGACGCGCGTTGACCTGCGACTTCGTCGGGCACGGTATTGAGCGGCGTCCGCTCAGGCCAGGCAAGAACCATGACGAGCATCAGAAGCGTCAGATCGCGAACGAGGACGAGCCAGGCGAGATGGCCGTGGTTCACATAGTCGTAATAGCGCTCGGGGAACCAGAATTGTCCGGCAACGGCCGCGACCCCGACCATCCCCATCGCGGCGATGCCGCGCCGCCCGCGGACAAGAGCCACGAGCGGGACGAGCCAGATCATGAACTGGGGTGAGAGCACCTTCCCGAGGATCACGAACGCGACGACGCAGGCAGCGGCGTAGCGGACGAGCCGGGCGCTCTCGGCCGGGCCGCGTGCGAAGCCGACCCACAATGCAAGCAGGACGGCGACCAGGACGACGGTGAAGATCACCTCGATCGCGGCCTGCCCGCCGAGGTTGAGCGACCCGTGGGACGCGACGATCGTCGGGTGCCCGAACGTCTCGATGAACGCGCCGGGCAGCGTCTCGATCTGGAGGGGGCGGGTCAGCTGCCTCCAGAGGCTGCCCCAGAGCCCGCCCGGGGACAGCGCGAGGAACGGCAGCACGATCGCGGCGCCGACCGCCGCTGCGATAGCTGCTGCACGCATCAGTTCGGCACGACCGCGGCGGCGGAGCGTCCAGACGACCGCGAGCGGCACGAGGACGACCGCGAACAGCTTGATCGTGATCGCAAGAGCAAGCGCAGCCCAGCCGAGACGGTCTCGCTTGCGCACGAAGGCCGCAAGCGCTCCGACAACGAATGCCGTCGGCCAGAAGTCGAAGTGCGTCGCCACGAGCGAGCCGAGCAGCAGAGGCGATACCGCCACGAACGGGAGCGCGTACCGGGGGGCGCGGGCGAGCGTCAGGAACGCGATGCAGAGGACGCCGGAGGCCGCCATCAGCCAGCTGAAGTCGCGCCGGTAGTGCTTCTGGCTGACCGTCGGGGCGACGAACACCGGTAGCGCTCCGGGCGGATACTCGAGCGAGAAGTCGCGATACGGCACCTCGCCGTCGCGGATATCCGATCCGTAGATCTGGTACAGCCCGACGTCGATGATGCTCGGCTTCGAGTAGAACCCGTGGCCGATCAGGCCCCAGCAGCAGAGGAACACCGCGCTCGCGGCGGCGAACTTCGCAACCAGCCGCTGCCGCTCCGACCACGTGCGCTGGACGATCCGCTCCTGCTCGGCGAGCGGGTGGGCGACGACCCTCACCGGCCCGACGAGGCGCGGCGTCAGAAGAGCGATCGCGACGAACGGGAAGAACCACGGCAGGTAGAGCCACGACCAGTGCGTCAGCACCGACTCGAAGCCGACGAGCAGCGCGCCCGTGTACGCCGCCATGCGCAGCGGGCTCCGGCGTCGCGGCCACCAGGCGAGCGCGATCGAGCCGGCCACGAGCGTCCCGAAGAGCACGCGCTGCACCCAGCGGAGGTCCGGCAGCCCCTTCGCGTGATACTGGCGCCAGTCCCAGAGCGAGAACGGCGAGGCGCGGCCGAACTGGTAGGCGAAGGTGTGGTCGTAGAAGACACTGACCGCGTGCAACGGCGACGGGTCGAGGAGCAGGACCGCGAACGCCAGCGCCGTGCCGCCCAGGAAGCCCCAGACGAAGCGCCGTCGCGGCCGCCACGCCCGCGCGTCCGGGTAGGCGGACCACAGCGGGACGACGACGAGCGACGCGAACTTCGTCCACGCGGAGAACGCCGCGAACAGCCCTCGTTTGACCGGCGAGGTGAGGAAGTAGAAGCCCCAGACGAGCAGCGCCGGCGCGATCAGGTCGTTCGTGTTCGAGCTCGACGAGTACTGCGTGAACGGCCACGCCACCCAGGCGAACGAGAACACGGCGCCGAGTCGCGGGCCGCCGAACCGGACCCCGACGAACCACAGCCCGATGATCGCCAGCAGGTCCCAGAGAATCGTGGTGAAGTGGGCCGTCGGTAACGAATCCCAGAGGCCGCTCCAGCCGAGGAAGATGTAGCCCGGCACGTAGGCGAGGTAGGCCACCGGGCCATACGTGTCGCCCTGCGCATCGGCCGCCTCGCAGCGTCCGTTCGTCTGGATGTGGTCGCGCACCTCTCCCGACGCGTCCGCCGGGCCGCAGTTCGGCCGGCCGTCCTCGACGGGGAAGTTGCCGTACGGGTCCTGGAACCGTGCGATCCGGTCGGCGCCGATCACTCCGGAAAGCCCGACGTCGATCACGTTCGAGTGGTTGATGTTCAGGTCGATCCGGTAGCCGACGAGGCAAAGCGTCGCCACGACGAGCACCCACGTCGGCCAGACGACGGATCCGCGGGAGCCGCGGTCCCGGTGCGCGATCCAGAGGCAGCGTCCGATCAGCCAGGCGAAGCCGGGATACACCAGCGAGATCGCCGCGAAGATCCGGCCATGGTTGAAGAACCAGAGCGAGGGCGAGAACGAGAGGAGCGCCAGCAGATCGACGGTTCTGAGCGAGAACGGCCTGCGCCAGTCGACGAGCCCGAGCAGGAACGCGACGCAGAAGATCAGCCAGGTCTGCCACTCGTTGATCTTCTTGCCGCCGAACCCGTTGCCGCCGCGTGCCATCCCCCACGCGACCTGCGGCCCGGTGAACGCCTCGGTGACGTCCCCGGCCAGGTCGTTGACCTTGCCGCTGGCGATCTCGCCCGCCGGCCCGTAGAAGACGTTGACCTGCCACGTGCCGCTCGAGTACGTGGCAGACGTCGATGTGCCCGTCGGGTAGCGGTGCAGCCAGCTCGCGACCTTGCGGTCGGCCAGGAAGATCCGCGTCGCGCGGGCGCCGGTCAGATTCGTCTTCGGCGCCGCGGCGGTGGTCGTAGTGGCCGAAGTCGTCGTCGCCCCGGACGCTGCCGACGCGGCGGAGCTCACCGACGAGCTGGACGGACGGGCGGCGTGCACGCCCGAGACGGCCGCCGCCGCGGCGCCCGCGGCCAGCAGAACGGCCGCTACGCGGAGGGTGTGTCGCCACTTCAAGCCTTGCGTCGAGTCGACCGCGGCTCGTCCTCGACGCTCTGTCACTGTTCGCCAGGGTAACGGGGCCGCAAGACACACGGCCGGTGGTCGTGACGGGGGAAGATCGGTCCTGGCCTTCCCGCAAGAAGGCCAGGACACCCTGACCATCGGCACCACACCCGGGTGTCTTGAGCTGAAAGGCGGCGCTCCGGACGACCAGAGTTTGCGGGTCGAAGCGCCGGCGGGTTGGGGGGCCGGCGGTCTCCCTGATCGCCGGAACGCCGCAACTTAAGACTTACATGCGTGTCAACGCACCGCAAGGGAGACGGCGCGCGAGGCGCCGTCTCCCTTGCTGCGTTGTGGCTAGGTGACGACGATGCCCGAGGGCGTCGCACCGGGCGCACCCGCGAACGGCGAGCCGGTCAGCTCCATGAGGCTGCCGCCGCTGACGGAGAAGCCGGCGACGGTGTTGTGCGCCGCCTCGACCACCCAGAGCGTCGAACCGTCGGGGGAGAGGCGCGCATCCTCGGCGCCCGCGCCGGCACCGTTCGAGAACGGCGTCGACCCGATCAGGCTCAGCGATCCGTCACTGCCGATCGAGAAGCTCGAGATCGATGCTCCGGCCGTGTTGACCGTGTACAGGTACCGGCCGTCGTGGCTGATCTCGACCCAGCACGGGGCGGTGTCGAGGTTGGCGAACGGCGAGGCGCCGATCGACGTGAGGACGCCGCCGGGGCCGTCGGTGAACGCCGAGACGGTACCGAGGCCGGGGCCGTTGTGGGCGTTCGAGACGAACAGCTTGGTCGGGTCGGTCGGCAGGAACTCGCTGCCGAACGGGCCGAGGCCCTGCGCGGCGAGCAGCGGGCCGGAAGCGGTCAGGAGACCGTTGGAACCGACCGTGAAGCTCGCGATCTGCGAGGTGTTGACGAGCGCGACCACGAGCCGCGACCCGTCCCCGTTGAACAGCACGTCACCGGGCTGCGTGTCGTTCGCGAACGTGACGGTCGAGCCGCCGATCGGCCGCAGATGGCCGCCTGGGTTGAGCGTGAAGGCGGTGATGTTCGTGTCGCCCGCCGCCGTGCCGGGGCCGGCGTTCGCCACGTAGACGAGCCCTCCGGAGACGGCGATGCTCACCGGGTTGACGCCGCCCGACGAGACAGGGCTGCCCTCGGCCTGCTGGAGCGAGCCGTTCGGCTTGATCCGAAGCACCGAGATCTGGTTGCTGCCGGCGTCGACGGCGAGCAGATAGCGGCCGTCGGCGCTCAGCTCGATCGAGCCCTGCGAGGCGAGCGCATGGCCGGGGCCGGCGCCGCCGATCGCGAACGGCGAGCCGGCGAGCGGCGTCAGCGTCCCGTCGGCGTGCCGGTCGAACCCGCCGACGGTGTTCTCGCCGGCGGTGTTGTCGTTGACGTAGATCTGCCCGAGCACGGGCGAGGACTGCGAGTGGTCCTTCGCGGCCGCGCCGCCGACCACGGCGAGCATGGCGGCCGTCGCGAGCAGCCCGAAGGCCACCAGGCGAAGCTTCCTCATTCCAACCTCCCGAACACTGGGCGGGGCTCATTCCCCGCGCGCCGACCACCCTGCCGGGCGGCTCTGTCCGGGCTCTTTCGCCCCGGTGAACTTTCTCTTAAGGGCGCGGGGCGCCCGGCTACAGCAGGATCGAGTAGGCGAGGCGCTCGCTACAACCCCGGGCGAGCAGGTCGCAGGCGAGGTGCAGGTCGACCTCAGGGCTCGTGGCGAGCACGTCGGCAACTACTGGCGAGTACCCGGCTCGTTCCAGCTCCTCCATCCGCCAGCAGTAGATGTCGGCGGGATCCTCGCCGCGAGTCGCGAGTCGCACCCCCTCGGCGAGCTCACCCGTGACAGCCTGTTCGTACACCGTTGACCCCTTTCGATCGCTGAAGACCCATCCGTGCTCGGGTAGAGCGATCGGCGCGGGGGGCCGAAAATTGAGGCTCGCCGGGGTCGTCGCAGACGATCAGGCAGCCGGACGGGCGCGATGCTCCACGTAGACACCCGCGCCCGAGGGCTCGGGAAGCGGAGCGCCGTCGGCCAAGAGCCCCTCGACGTGGAGAGCGATCGCGTCTCGCATCGCGGCAATTGCCTCATCAACAGTCGCTCCCGTCGCAACGCAGCCCGGTAGGTCGGGCGACCAGGCTGAGTAGTTCGAAGGCGGGCCACCTTCGATCAGGATGAGGTAGCCCGGACTGGTCTTTGCGGTGTCGGTCATCGTCGAAGCCCTGCCTGACGAAGGATGCTCGCGGCGGTCTTCGGATGCAAGTCGTCCGAGAGCTTGCCGGCTACCGTTACCCGCCCCGGCTTGACAGCGTGCTTGAACTGCCGGTGGCTCCCGGCGATGACAGCGACCGACCAGCCATCCTCGGCGAGAAGCTTGATCGCGTCGCGCACCTTCACCGCTGAAGAGCGTGATGCTGGTTCCCTTCTTGCGCAAGATGTCTCTTCCGGACGGTTCGAACGACCCGGGACGAGCCCACTCCCAAGGACGGAACGACGAAGGGCCCCGCACCGCGAGGCCCTTCGCATCGGATGACGCGCCTGTATTACTGGTCGTTGTCCTCGTCGCCGTGGTGGCCGTGGCCCTTGCCGGGGTCGCCGGCGTGGTCGCTTGGGAGGGGCGGGGTGCTCGTGATGGTGACCGTGGTTCATCATCGCCTTGATGCACTGGCCCTGGTTCCTGAACGACGGGCCGGAGAACGTCTTCCAGCCGCCGCGCTTGCACGAGTCCTTGCCGCCGCCGGTCTGCTGGTTGACCTGCGAGGAGGCCATCGAGACGTTGTCGATCAGGAAGCCGTTGCCGGCCGTGGTCGGCGCAGCGGGCCACGGGCCCTCGCGGAAGAGCAGCGTGCGGGTCTGCGGGACGACGTTGCCGGTCGGGGTCTGCTCCGGGTCGAAGCGGTAGTAGTTCTCCCAGGAGGTGCCGGTCGCCTTGAGGGCGCCGTCGATCCAGACCTGCACGACGTCGTTGCCGGCGCCGGGCTTGAAGTCGATCGCGAAGCGCACCGTGTGGGCCTGGGTGCGGGAGAGCGTCGCGATGTCGTGCTCGTTGAAGGTCGCGGTGGTGCCGACCGGGCCGTTGTCGGTGACGTCGTCGAAGAAGACGTGGACGCCGTCTGCTTGGTCCTCGAAGCGCAGGTAGCTCATGCGGCCACCCGATCCGTTGTCGGGGCTGACCGACAGCGCGAGACCGGGCTGCTGCGTGGCGAGAGCGGTGCCGATCGAGAAGCTCGCCTCGAAGTGGTTGTTGCTCGTCGACTCGCCGGCCGCGCCGGCGAGCGGCGGCGCGAAGGTCTGGTCGCCGAACGAGCCGCTGGTCACGGAGCTCGAGATCCGCAGCGACTGCGTGCCGAACCCGTAGCCGGCAGCGGCCGGGAACGAGGCGTTGGCGACGACGGCGGCGTCATAGGTGCCCGTCTTCACCCAGCCGTTCTGGCCGTTGATGTTGCCGACCGTGTACGCCGTCGGCTCGAAGGTGATCGGGCCGAGCGCATCCGCGCCGGCGGTCGCGACGGCGCCGAGCGCCATCACAGCGAGCAGCAAAAGCAAGCCGATAGATCTCTTCATTGGATTCCCCTCCGTTGTGAAACGTCCCGTAGGACGGAGAGATACCGTCCGCGACCGCTGCCAAACCAAGCATTTACAAGGTCAAACCAAGGATTTACAACGCGAACACCTCTAGCTCGGACCACCCGACCTGTCCAATAGAGCCACTTGTCAAAGCCGAGCGCGGTCCGGCAAACTTCGCCACATGTTGGGGCCCTGGCTATTTGGGGACCACGGCCCGTATGAGGAGCCGATCGAGTCGCGCTGGGCGTTCGACGAGTTCGACGACAACGACATCGAGGCGGAGTTCGACAAGCTCTGCTTCCAGACCGATCCCTTGATCCGCCCGCTCGCAGCGGACAAGCACGAGGCGTGGGCGGCAGCGATGCTCGCGACCGCCGGCGGCGACCCGAAGCAGATCGAGATCCGCAGCTGGAAGCCGGAAGGCGACGTGCCGTACATGACGGCACGGATCCTCGGCGAGGACTACGACTGATCCCTTAGCGACTCCAGCCGAGCTCCGGCTC
>CAVRMI010000042.1:0-10964 GCA_963722065.1 uncultured Thermoleophilia bacterium
CCGCGAGCCCGGTAATGTTGCGCCGCGAACGACCCCGCGCGTCGTCATTCCCCTCAAGGAAAGCGGCGGCGAGGCCGTTTCGGCCGACTAGGAAGGGTGGTCAACCGCAGCGGAGGAATCGTGGCTGGTCGTCCTCCGGGTTTCGCGCTCGAGCTCGCCGCTCTCGATCAAGGAGCGGGAGCTGCTCGCCGCGACCGTCGGTGACGGGCGATACCGGGTGCTCACGCGTTGGCCGTTGACGATCGCCTTTGCGCCGCGGGCCTGGCTTCCGGGGCTCGCCGGCGCGCTGCTTGCCTTCGGATGCTCCACGGGCAAGGGGCGGCTTGCCGGACTCGGTGCCGCGGCAATCGCGGGAGTCGCGCTGCTGCTCGGTATCGCGGTTCACGAGGCCGGGCACCTCTTCGCGAGCCAGGGTGTGCCCGGCGTGAAGCCGCGGATGCTGCTGATGCGCTCGAGCGGCGGCGTCTCGATCGTCGAGGGTCGGTTCACGGAACCGAGCGGCGCGGCACGTTTCGCCGCCGGCGGGCCGATCGCCACGCTCATCTTCACGGCCGCCCTCGTCGGCGGCGGGCTGCTCGTCCAGGCCGGACCGTTGCGCGCCGGCCTGCTGGTGCCGGCGATGCTAACGGCGCGATGCTCGGAGTCAACCTTCTTCCCGTCGCCCCGACCGACGGTTACGCGCTTCTCCGCTCCGCGGTCTGGGGAAGGGGGAAGCCGGCCGAGGCCGAGCGGTGCGCGATCGCCTGGAGTCGCGTCGTGATCGCTGTCGGGCTCTCGATCTCGATGCTCGTGTTCACGACGAACAGGATCTATGGCGTGCTCGCGATCCTGATGCTGATCAGCTTCACGGCCCAGCACCACATCGTCGCTCGCCACCACAGCGGCTAGCGGCGCCGACTACTGCTGAGCACCAGAAGGTCCGTTCGTGGACGGCGCGTGTTGTGCCGTAGCCTAGAAGTCGGCCCACCTCCAGAGATTGAAGAAGCGTGGTTGTTACTCGTGAAGGCCGTGTCCGAGGATAGTGGTACGTGCCCTACTCGTGTTGCTAGACGGCAGTAGGGATTCAGCTCGTGAAGCTTGTCGAGACTCGTCGTCAATGTGCTGGAGGTGTCGTGACTGTTCCGGTTGCGTGGTTCCAGTAATAGTCGATATGAGTGATTGCCGGAGAACGTCGATGTTCCTGTGCCTCCTCTGAAGCGTTCGCGCCAGTCGCCGACGAGTAGTTGACGGTTCGTGTTCTGATCCACTCGACGCCGCCTTGAGCGAGAGACATTGTATAGCTACCGCCGTCGAAGGATCGATCGGTTGTGTCCGGGTCGATGATCTCGCCGAGCAGCGATGAGCCGTTGGCCACGTTCGAAACGGCGTCGATGCGGGCGTCGACGAGGTACGGGAAACGTGGTGTTTCGTGCCCCAGCAACGTAGGCGAGCAGCGGCGCGTTATGCTGGTGCCGGCCGGGATGCTGATCCGTTGAGCGTTCGTCCCGTTTGGCGTTGAGCACCCGTTGAGACGTGATCGCTGTTATAGTCTGGCGGGAGATGTCGTCGTGCCGGCGTCGATTTTGTTCGAGCAGTAAATACCGTTGGGGTTAACGTCATGGGATCGGGTCGTGGGACGGAGACTCCCGTTCGACAAGGTTCGACGTGCAACTGCGCCTGGCGTGTTACAGATTGGTGTTCAGATCGGCCCCGCTCGGATGTCCGGTTACGCAGGAACCGGAGATCGGGTTGGGCAGATTCGTCGGGCGCGTGAACGTGCCGGTGGGGCATCTCCGTTGCCTGAGTTCGGGATCCCGCATACCCTGGTAGTCCACCGGGGGGCAGACATTCAGCCGCAGTTGGCAGTGCTAGATCCCGCCGTTCGAGAACACGGAGCCGTTTATCGTCCGCTTGTTCGATGATTCGCATAGCGGTGCTGCTGCCCTCGTGTCCGGTGCCGGATCCCTGTCGAAGTCGTATAGTGAACGTAGGCCGTAGGCCCATGTGATCACGGGTGGTGACCAGTCGACGTTGTCATAGAGTGCTGACCTGGATACGTTCGTGCTTAGCCGATGGTCTGATGATCGGGGTCGCGGTCCCTGGGACGACCGAGCGACCAGTCGCGCAGACGCGTTTTCACCGAGGACTGCCACCGAAGAATCGGGTCGACTGTGCAGACGCGCAATCGGACAAGGACCTGGTCTTCGTTGTGGGCGATCTGGCGGGTCGGCTGGTTCGGTTGGCAGCGTACGCTGTCAGCTCAGCCTGAGTGCATCCATGTCTTCGTGGTGTGGTCGTATCGCATTCCGCTCGAGTGCAGTAGCACCGCCGGATGAGTCGCGCCGTTAGTTACGATTGCCACGTAGTCCGCACCCCCGACTCCACGGTTGAGTTGCTGGGCAGCAGAGAGCGAGGAGGCGTCCGCGGGGCTGTTGCAATTGTCGTTCGTCAAAAAGCGTGCGCTGCGTCGACAGCGACCGCCAGGAAGACAGACACTGACAATCGCGCCGATCAACGCCTGCCGCAGGTTCCGAGGCGGCTAAAAAAACGCCTGATCACACCGCGAACCTCAGCCGACAGACGTGTTTCGCGGCAATGCATCCTTCGGGTCGACAAAAGCGTGTGCAGTAGTCGACCACGAACGCCAGGAAGAGCAGCACCAACGGAAAGATGATCGCGCACAGGATCAGCGCCTGTCCGTCACGGTTCCATAGCCGGCTGAAAAAGCCCCTGATCATACCGCTGCCCTAGCCTGGACCACCAGACAACGCGACCCAAAGAAACTCGGCCTCGTCGAAGGCTCACCCATCGCGCATGCCTTGGACATGACGCTCAACACCCCAACCCCCGGCGAAGATCCGCCAGATCAGACAATTTCTCACGCTCGAAGAAATCAGGGGTTGCATGAAGATTGCGACACCACGGTGTATAGCGAGCTCGAGCCGTACGGGTTTCGAGGCGGCCGGTCGCCGAACTTGCGATCGAGATCGCGCTGATACCGAGCCCAGAGAAGGGAGCCACTTGTAGCGGGACTTAGCGACGGCGGTAATCGGGTCGCCGCCGGGGCAAAGGCCGGCGCGACAGGGGAGAGGGAGCTTGGGCAGGTAGAAGCAAATCTGCACCAGGGGATCTGGATTCCGAGCCCGGAATTCCCGTGCTGCAGTTCGGGGCTGTCCGCGGTGGTCGGGACGAAGTTCTGGATTTGCTGCCTGCCGCCGTACAGGCGGGACAGCTATTGACCTCCGCGTACCGGACAGCCTGGTTGGCGAGGCTCGTCTCGTCGTTCTTGTAGTTGTACGCGCGGCCGAAGTCGATGATGCCGAGAACGACCAACAGGATCACCGGCAAGATGATCGCGAACTCGACCAGCGACTGGCCTCGCGAGGAACGCAGACCGAACCGGGCGCCGATGCGCAAGGTCATCCCCCTCCCAGGGGAGCCGGAGTGCCGTTTGTCGTTTTCACCGTAGAACCTCATTCCCCTGAGGGTATCGGCGTCGGGAGCCTGAAGCATGGTCGCCGCAAGAACCCTTAACTACAGCTTCCCAGATCGGTTTACCGGCGTATACCGGCCCATCGGCTAGATGGCTTCACCCGTTTGTACCAGGCCGGATTCGGCGCTGTGGCGCGGTTTTCTCGCCGAGCGCGCGTCGTAGCGGGAAGGCCGGAACGGCGAGAACTGCAAGCACGCCCAGGAGCAGGAGGTCGCGCGTCAGCACGAGCCAGGCGAGATGCCCGTGGTTGACATAGTCGTAATAACGGTTGGGGAACCAGAACTGGCCGGCGACGGCCGCGACCCCGACGAGGCTCATCGCGGCGATGCCGCGCCGGCCGCGGACAAGAGCCACGAGCGGGACGAGCCAGATCATGAACTGCGGTGAGAGCACCTTCCCGAGGATCACGAACGCGACGACGCAGGCAGCGGCATAGCGGACGAGCCGGGCGCTCTCGGCCGGGCCGCGGGCGAAGCCGATCCACAACGCAAGCAGGACGGCGACCAGGATGACGGTGAAGATCACCTCGACCGTGGCCTGCCCGCCGAGGTTGAGCGAACCGTGGGACGCGACGATCGTCGGGTGCCCGAACGTCTCGATGAACGCGCCGGGGAGCGTCTCGATCTGGAGGGGGCGGGTCAGCTGCCTCCAGAGGCTGCCCCAGAGCCCGCCCGGGGACAGCGCCAGGAACGGCAGCACGACCGCGGCGCCGACCGCCGCTGCGATCCCGGCTGCACGCATCAGCTCGGCACGACCGCGGCGGCGGAGCGTCCAGACGACCGCGAGCGGCACGAGGACGACCGCGAACAGCTTGATCGTGATCGCAAGAGCAAGGGCAGCCCAGCCGAGACGGTCTCGCTGCCGCACGAAGGCCGCAAGCGCTCCGACAACGAATGCCGTCGGCCAGAAGTCGAAGTGCGTCGCGACGAGCGAGCCGAGCAGCAGAGGCGAGACCGCCACGAACGGGAGCGCGTACCGGGGGGCGCGGGCGAGCGTCAGGAACGCGATGCACAGGACGCCGGAGGCCGCCATCAGCCAGCTGAAGTCGCGCCGGTAGTGCTTCTGGCTGACCGTCGGGGCGACGAACACCGGTAGCGCTCCGGGCGGATACTCGAGCGAGAAGTCGCGATACGGCACCTCGCCGTCCCGGATATCCGATCCGTAGATCTGGTACAGGCCGACGTCGATGATGCTCGGCTTCGAGTAGAAGCCGTGGCCGATCAGGCCCCAACAGCAGAGGAACACCGCGCTCGCGGCGGCGAACTTCACAACCAGCCGCTGCCGCTCCGACCACGTCCGCTGGACGATCCGCTCCTGCTCGGCGAGCGGGTGGGCGACGATCCGCACCGGCCCGACGAGGCGCGGCGTCAGAAGAGCGATCGCGACGAACGGGAAGAACCACGGCAGGTAGAGCCACGACCAGTGCGTCAGCACCGACTCGAAGCCGACGAGCAGCGCGCCCGTGTACGCGGCCATGCGCAGTGGGCTCCGGCGTCGCGGCCACCAGGCGAGCGCGATCGACCCGGCCACGAGCGTCCCGAAGAGCACGCGCTGCACCCAGCGGAGGTTCGGCAGCCCCTTCGCGTGGTACTGGCGCCAGTCCCAGAGCGAGAACGGCGAGGCGCGGCCGAACTGGTAGGCGAAGGTGTGGTCGTAGAAGACGCGGACCGCGTGCAGCGGCGAGGGGTCGAAGAGCAGGATCACGAACGACAGCGCGGTGCCGCCGAGGAAGCCCCAGACGAAGCGCGATCGCGGCCGCCACGTCCGCGCATCCGGGTAGGCGGACCACAGCGGGACGACGACGAGCGATCCGAACTTCGTCCACGCGGAGAAGGCCGCAAACAGCCCTCGTTTGACCGGCGACGTGAGGAAGTAGAAGCCCCAGACGAGCAGGGCCGGCGCGATCAGGTCGTTCGTGTTCGAGCTCGACGAGTACTGCGTGAACGGCCACGCCACCCAGGCGAACGAGAACACGGCGCCGAGTCGCGGGCCGCCGAACCGCACCCCGACGAACCACAGCCCGATGATCGCCAGCAGATCCCACAGAATCGTCGTGAAGTGAGCCGTCGGTAACGAATCCCAGAGGCCGCTCCAACCGAGGAAGATGTAGCCCGGCACGTAGGCGAGGTAGGCCACCGGGCCATACGTGTCGCCCTGCGCATCGGCCGCCTCGCAGCGGCCGTTCGTCTGGATGTGGTCGCGCACCTCACCCGACGCGTCCGCCGGGCCGCAGTTGGGCCTGCCGTCCTCGACGGGGAAGTTGCCGTACGGGATCCTGGAACCGCGCGATCCGGTCGGCGCCGATCACTCCGGAAAGCCCGACGTCGATCACGTTCGAGTGGTTGATGTTCAGGTCGATCCGGTAGCCGGCGAGGCAAAGCGTGGCCGCGACGAGCACCCAGGTCGGCCAGACGACGGATCCGCGAGAGCCGCGATCGCGGTGCGCGATCCAGAGGCAGCGTCCGATCAGCCAGGCGAAGCCGGGATACACCAGCGAGATCGCCGCGAAGATCCGGCCGTGGTTGAAGAACCAGAGCGAGGGCGAGAACGAGAGGAGCGCCAGCAGGTCGACGGTTCTGAGCGAGAACGGCCTGCGCCAGTCGACGAGCCCGAGCAGGAACGCGACGCAGAAGATCAGCCAGGTCTGCCACTCGTTGATCTTCTTGCCGCCGAACCCGTTGCCGCCGCGTGCCATCCCCCACGCGACCTGCGGCCCGGTGAACGCCTCGGTGACGTCCCCGGCCAGGTCGTTGACCTTGCCGCTGGCGATCTCGCCCGCCGGCCCGTAGAAGACGTTGACCTGCCACACGCCGCTCGAGTACGTGGCAGACGTCGATGTGCCCGTCGGGTAGCGGTGCAGCCAGCTCGCGACCTTCCGATCGGACAGGAAGATCTGCGTCGCGCGAGCGCCGGTCAAGTGCGTCTTCGGCGGGGCGGCGGTGGTCGTAGTGGCCGAAGTCGTCGTCGCCCCGGACGCTGCCGAAGCGGCGGAGCTCGCCGGCGAGCTGGAAGGACGGGCCGCGTGCACGCCCGCGACGGCCACCGCCGCGGCGCCCGCGGCGAGCAGAACGGCCGCAGCGCGGAGGGTGTGTCGCCACTTCAAGCCTTGCGTCGAGTCGAACGCGGCTCGTCCTCGACGCTCTGCCACTGTTCTCCAGGGTAACGGGGCCGCAAGACACACGGCCGGTGGTCGTGACGGGGGAAGATCGGTCCTGGCCTTCCCGCAAGAAGGCCAGGACACCGAGACCATCGGCACCACGCCCAGGTGTCTTGAGCTGAAAAGCGGCGTTCCGAACGACCAGAGTTTGCGGGTCGAAGCGCCGGCGGGTTGGGGGGCCGGCGGTCTCCCTGATCGCCGGAACGCCGCAACTTAAGATTTGCATGCGCGTCAACGCACCGCAAGGGAGACGGCGCGCGAGGCGCCGTCTCCCGTTCTGCGTTGTGGCTAGGTGACGACGATGCCCGAGGGCGTCGCGCCGGGCGCGCCCGCGAACGGCGAGCCGGTCAGCTCCGTGAGGCTGCCGCCGCTGACGGAGAAGCCGGCGACGGTGTTGTGCGCTGCCTCGACGACCCAGAGCGTCGAGCCGTCGGGGGAGAGGCGCGCATCCTCGGCGCCTGCGCCGGCACCGTTCGAGAGCGGCGTCGACCCGATCAGGGTCAGCGAGCCGTCGTTGCCGATCGAGAAGCGCGAGATCGAGGCTCCGGCCGTATTGACCGTGTACAGGTACGCGCCGTCGTGGCTGATCTCGACCCAGCACGGGGCGGTGTCGAGGTTGGCGAACGGCGAGGCGCCGATCGGCGTGAGCACGCCGCCGGGGCCGTCGGTGAACGCCGAGACGGTGCCAAGGCCGGGGCCGTTGTGGGCGTTCGAGACGAACAGCTTGGTCGGGTCGGTCGGCAGGAACTCGCTCCCGAACGGGCCGAGGCCCTGCGCGGCGAGCAGCGGGCCGGAAGCGGTCAGGAGACCATTGGAACCGACTGTGAAGCTCGCGAGCTGCGAGGTGTTGACGAGCGCGACCACGAGCCGCGACCCGTCGCCGTTGAACAGCACGTCACCGGGCTGCGTGTCGTTCGCGAACGTGACGGTCGAGCCGGCGATCGGACGCAGGTGACCGCCTGGCGTTGAGCGTGAAGGCGGTGATGTTCGTGTCACCCGCTGCCGTGCCGGGGCCGGCGTTCGCGACGTAGACGAGCCCTCCGGAGACGGCGATGCTCACCGGGTTGACGCCGCCCGAGGAGACGGGGCTGCCCTCGGCCTGCTGAAGCGAGCCGTTCGGCTTGATCCGAAGCACCGAGATCTGGTTGCTGCCGGCGTCGACGGCGAGCAGATACCGGCCGTCGGCGCTGAGCTCGATCGAGCCCTGCGAGGCGAGCGCATGGCCGGGGCCGGCACCGCCGATCGCGAACGGCGAGCCGGCGAGCGGCGTCAGCGTCCCGTCGGCGTGCCGGTCGAATCCGCCGACGGTGTTCTCGCCGGCGGTGTTGTCGTTGACGTAGATCTGCCCGAGCACGGGCGAGGACTGCGAGTGATCCTTCGCGGCCGCGCCGCCGACCACGGCGAGCATGGCGGCCGTCGCGAGCAGCCCGAAGGCCACCAGGCGAAGCTTCCTCATTCCAACCTCCCGAACACTGGGCGGGGCTCATTCCCCGCGCGCCGACCACCCTGCCGGGCGGCTCTGTCCGGGCTCTTTCGCCCCGGTGAACTTTCTCTTAAAGGCCGCGGGCCGCGCCGCTACAGCAGGATCGAGTAGGCGAGGCGCTCGTTACAGCCCCGGGCGAGCAGGTCGCAGGCGAGGTGCAGGTCGACCTCAGGGCTCGTCGCGAGCACGTCCGCAACTACGGCCGAGTACCCGGCTCTTTCCAGCTCCTCCATCCGCCAGCAGTAGATGTCGGCGGGATCCTCGCCGCGAGTCGCGAGCCGCTCCCCCTCGCGAAGCTCACCCGTAACAGCCTGTTCGTACACCGTTGACCCCTTTCGATCGCTGAAGACCCATCCGTGCTCGGGTAGAGCGATCGGCGCGGGGCGTCGAAAATTGAGGCCCAGCAGAACGACGAAGGGCCCCGCACCGCGAGGCCCTTCGCATCGGATGACGCGCCTGTATTACCGGTCGTTGTCGTCGTCGCCGTGGTGGCCGTGGCCCTTGCCGGGGTCTCCGGCGTGGTGCTTGGGCGGCTTGGGAGGGGCGGGGTGCTCGTGATGATGACCGTGGTGCTTCATCGCCTTGATGCACTGGCCCTGGTTCCGGAAGGACGGGCCGGAGAACGTCTTCCAGCCGTCGCGCTTGCAAGCGTCCTTGCCGCCGGTCTGCTGGTTGACCTGCGAGGAGGCCATCGAGACGTTGTCGATCAGGAAGCCGTTGCCGGCCGTGGTCGGAGCAGCGGCCCACGGGCCCTCGCGGAAGAGCAGCGTGCGGGTCTGCGGGACGACGTTGCCGGTCGGGGTCTGCTCCGGGTCGAAGCGGTAGTAGTTCTCCCAGGAGGTGCCGGTCGCCTTGAGGACGCCGTCGATCCAGACCTGCACGACGTCGTTGCCGGCGCCGGGCTTGAAGTCGATCGCGAAGCGCACCGTGTGCGCCTGGGTGCGGGAGAGCGTCGCGATGTCGTGCTCGTTGAAGGTCGCCGTGGTGCCGACCGGGCCGTTGTCGGTGACGTCGTCGAAGAAGACGTGGACGCCGTCGGCCTGATCCTCGAAGCGCAGGTAGCTCATGCGGCCACCCGCTCCGTTGTCGGGGCTGACCGACAGGGCGAGACCGGGCTGCTGGGTGGCGAGAGCGGTGCCGATCGAGAAGCTCGCCTCGAAGTGGTTGTTGCTCGTCGACTCGCCGGCCGCGCTCGGCGAGCGGCGGCGCGAAGGTCTGGTCGCCGAACGAGCCGCTGGTCACGGAGCTCGAGATCCGCAGCGACTGCGTCCCGAACCCGTAGCCGGCAGCGGCCGGGAACGAGGCGTTGGCGACGACGGCAGCGTCATAGGCGCCCGTCTTCACCCAGCCGTTCTGGCCGTTGATGTTGCCGACCGTGTACGCCGTCGGCTCGAAGGTGATCGGGCCGAGCGCATCCGCGCCGGCGGTCGCGACGGCGCCGAGCGCCAACACAGCGAGCAGCGAAAGCAAGACGATAGGTCTCTTCATTGGATCCCCTCCTGTTGTGAAACGTCCCGTCCGAGGGAGAGATACCGTCCGCGAACGCTGAGAAACCAAGCATTTACAAGGTCAAACCAAGCATTTACAACGCGAACACCTGTGCTCGGGCACCCGACATGTCCAAAAGAGCCACTTGTCAGAGCCGAGTGCGGTCCGGCAAACTTCGCCACATGTTGGGGCCCTGGGTATTTGGGGACCACGGTCCGTACGAGGAGCCGATCGAGTCGCGCTGGGCGTTCGACGAGTTCGACGACAACGACATCGAGGCGGAGTTCGACAAGCTCTGCTTCCAGACCGATCCCTGATCCGCCCGCTCGCGGCGGACAAGCACGAGGCGTGGGCGGCAGCGATGCTCGCGACCGCCGGCGGCGACCCGAAGCAGATCGAGATCCGCAGCTGGAAGCCGGAAGGCGACGTGCCGTACGTCACCGCGCGGATCCTCGGCGAGGACTACGACTGAAGGAGCGCTCACGGCCGGTGTGGGCTGGGCGTCGAGTTGCCAAGGAGTTCAAGATATCAGTCTCCGGCGCCACGCCTCCCGCTCGATGAGCGGCGAGCTCGCGGATTCGACGCTCGATCAGCAACCGCGTGTCGAAGCCGTAGAAACGGATCACGCGCTCGCCGACGATGCGCATCTCGATATCCCCCAGTACCCCCGCCGGCGGCCCGCTACCGATGGCATCCACATGCACCCGAACGATGGCGCTCACCATCGCCGCGTTCTGCTCGGGCAGGTCGAAGCGCTGGGGGTCGAGATGAAAGAGCAGCTCGTCCTT
Organism: uncultured Thermoleophilia bacterium; assembly: GCA_963722065.1. Classification (GTDB taxonomy): domain Bacteria; phylum Actinomycetota; class Thermoleophilia; order Gaiellales; family Gaiellaceae; genus PALSA-600. Next base: position 10,389 of record CAVRMI010000042.1, read on the forward strand.
GCCCTCTCGCACGTGGGACTGCTCCTGGTCGCTGAGGCGGGAAAGCCGCAGAAGCCGTAGGGCTGTCACCTCACGGTGATGCTCCGATGGAGGGTCGTTGAGTATGAGCACCGGCCGCGCCTTCCCGGAGACGAGATAGGTGAGCTCCGCGTCGCCTCCGGCCCGTGCGGCGGCGATGATCGGGTCGACGTTCGCGCTCGTGATCGGCGCGTGGCCCTCGCCCGCGTAGAGCCGGAACGGCGGCCGTGGAGCGAACGGGACGACCGCCCAGCGAACCGTTCCCGCCAGCCGGCCCGCGGCACGTGTGCTCAAAGACCGAGCAGCGCCCTGATCGCGGCAGGATCCTCAACCGCCGACTCCGGCGTGTCTTCGAGCGCATGCGCGCGAAGAGCAAGCTCGCTCAGGTCAGGCGCCTCGCCCGCAACGGCGGCGAGAGAATCCTCCAGCCCGACGAGCCTGTGGAAATCGTCCGGATGCATCACAACGCTCTTTTCTTCGCCATACCGCGCGAAGACGATCGCCGTACCCCGGGGAACTGCCGGCACTCGCGCCGTCGATGCATCTCGCTGCTCGCTC
>CAVRMI010000043.1:0-10716 GCA_963722065.1 uncultured Thermoleophilia bacterium
TGCCGTCTCACGTTCGCCGGTTCGGGCGCGTTTCAGTCCCGACAGCGAAGTCGAGCCAAGGAGACAGCGATGTTCGTACGCCATGCCATTCTCGAGACACCGGAGCTCGGCGAGCTCACCCTGATCGCAGCCGGCTCAGCCCTCGTCGGCGTCTACTTCCCGGGCCACTGGTACCTGCCGGATCCGGCCGAGCTCGGCGAGCGCGTCGACCTTGGCACTGACCGGGTGCTTTTCCAAGCCGCCGTCGAGCTCGGGCAGTTCCTGCAGGGCGAGCGCATGACGTTCGACCTGCCTACCGCGATGCAGGGCAGCGCGTTCGAGCAGCGCGTCTGGGCGTTGCTCCGCGAGCTCCCGTTCGGGGAGACGACGACCTACGGCGACCTTGCGGAGAGCCTCGGCGACCGAAATCTCGCGCGGAGGGTCGGTCAGGCCGTGGGCCGCAACCCGCTCTCGATCGTCGTGGGCTGCCATCGTGTCGTCGGCAAGAGCGGCGAGCTTCGCGGCTACGCGGGCGGGCTCGACCGCAAGCGGTTCCTCCTCGATCTCGAGGCCGGCCGGCTGCGGGTGCCGACCGCGGCCTGAGTCAGGAGCGGCGGGCCGGATCGTCGACGACGAGATCCGCGTATTCGGGATGGCGCCGGACGAATGCCTCGACGAACGGGCAGATCGGGACGACGTGAAGTCCTCGGGCACGAGCGTCGTCGAGCGCTCCGGCGACGAGCGCCGCACCGAGACCGCGGCGGCGCAGGTTCGTATCGACCTCGGTGTGCAGGAGGGCGATCACGCCACCGCCGCGATCGCGGTACACGAGCTCGCCCGCCTGCTCACCGGCGGCCAGCAGCACGTACCGGCGCTCGTCGGGGCGATTCTCGACGGTGAGGTCGTCGTCGGCCAGACCATCAGGGTATCGCCGGATAGGCTCGGGCGGTGACCGCGAAGGAGCAGCCGGCGATCCGGTTCGAGCCGTTCGGCCCCGACCGGATCGAGGAGATCCGGCCCTGGCTCGACGATCCCGACGTCCTTCGGTTCACGCGTATCCCGGACCCACAGCCGCCGAAGTTCCTCGAGGGCTGGCTCCGAAGCTACGAGGACGGCCGCCGCAGCGGCACACGCGAGGCGTTCTGGGTGATCGACGCCGACGAGGCGCTTGTCGGCCTCGCGGTCGTTCCGAAGATCGATACCGAGACCCGGACAGCGGAGCTCGGCTATGTGGTCGCGCCGGGCGCCCGGGGGCGCGGCATCGCCACCGCCGCGCTGGGGCTGCTCAGCGCTCGGACGTTCGCGGAGCGTGGGATGGTGCGCCTGGAGCTGCTGATCGGGATCGGAAACAATGCCTCGAAGCGCGTTGCTGGGAACTGCGGTTACACCTTCGAGGGCGTCCTACGGTCGCTCTACTTCAAGCAGGGGCGTCATGAGGACACCGAGATCTGGTCCCGCCTCGCCACCGACCCCGATCCCGCCCTGGCGAATCCGCGAATCAGCCGACCTTGAAGACCCAGGCGACGGTGCCTCCGGAGAGCGCCGTCCGGGCGTAGCCAACTGCCACGTGCTCGCCGGGCTTCAGATTCGCGGCCGGTGCACCGTAGATCGTGCCGCGGGTCGGCGAGCCTCCCCCCTTCTCCACCAGCTCCATGCCGTCGACCCAGAGCGCAGACTCGACGAACGGGGTCTTGCCGCTGAACTGGATCGCGACCTGTGGCAGCTTCGGCGTTATGGCGCCCGGCTGAGGCCCGAGGATCGCCAGCTTGACTGTTCCGGACTTGTCCGGCACCCAGTGGTTGCCGATCAGCCGGAACACGACAGCGTGGGCCTTCCCGGGGGCGTGCGACTGCACGACCGCCCACCCGCTGCTCTCGTAGAGCGTCTCGACCTTGCCCGCGAGCGACGGGTCCTTCACGATCAAGGCGCGCATCGCGTCGTCCGGGCTGGGGACGGCGGCGGCGGTAGTGGTTGTCGTGGTGCTCGTCGTCTTCGAGCCTCCGCCACAGCCGGCGAGCAATACAACGGCCAGCACAGCCGTGAGGGCGAGAGGCTTCACCGGATCAGATTACTTCTGCCCGGCCTCAAGGCCGGTCACCACCTTTGCGATCTGCGCCGCCTGGGGCCCGTTCGGGTCGAGCGTCAGGTACTCGGACCAGACGGCGACGATCTCGGCCGGGTCGCCGCCGTGCCGGTAGAGCGAGAGCCCGAGATTCCGGTACGCGGTCGTCAGGCCTGGCGAGAGCAGGATCGTGGTGCGGTAGAGCTGCTGGACGAGCTGGAAGTTGGCCGCGTGACCGCTGTCGAGCGCGTAGGCGAGATCGAGCGCGGCCGAGGCGTACACCTGCCCGATCCGGTGCTCCCACGACGTCTCCGGATAGGAACGCGTCGGGAAGTGAAGCCGTTCGAAGGCCGCCGCGTCGCGCCGCATCAGGGCGTAGAGACCCGAGGGCGACCCCTTCGGCTCGAGTCGGGTAGCCAGGCCCGCGTGCAGCTGGGCGAACGGCGCACCGAACCGCCTCTCCTCCTGAACGCCGGTCGAGTACACCGGCCGGCTCGCGAGGTTCGCCGCGACGAGCGTGTTGAGCGACGGCCCGTAGATTCCGTCGTAGCGGGTGAACGGGATGGCGAGACCGGGATGCTCGCGCTTCATCTGCGCAACATACGACGGCAGCTTCAGCAGCTCCGCGTCGAGGGCGATCACGTCCGGGCGCAGGCGCTCGACGTTCTGGGCGTAGGAGACGCTCGTGTAGTTCTCGTCGCCGCGCATCAAGAGCAACGCATTCGGCGGGAGCCCTCCGAGCAGGTCGCGCGCGTAGTTCTCCGCCGTGTGGTTGCCACTCTGATCGGCGGCGGAGTAGTGGTTCGCGGCGGACGCGGCAGGCAGAGCGAGCAGCCCGGCGGCAGCGACCGCGGCCGGCACGAGGCTCTTCCGCCTGTCGAGCCACGCGAGCACCCACCAGGAGCCGAGCGCCGCGAGGATCGCGAGGGGAATGGTCGGCAGGATGTAGAAGCGCGCCACGATGCCCTTCGTGAGCGGGTCAGGATAGGCCGTCCGTGTGTAGGCCTGGAAGAGCGGTCCGGCGACGATGAAACCGACGACGAGGGCGACGCCCTCGAGTCGCCTGTGCTGCCAGGCCCACCAGATCCCGGCGATCGCGAGCAGGATGCCGGCGTAGACGAACCCGTGTACGAGGCCCGCCCAAAGCTGCCCGAGGTTGGTTGCGATCGAGCCGCTCCTCCCGCCCGCCACGAGGGTCGTCGTCCCGTAGTCGCCCCGGGTGACGTCGTTCACGAACCTCGTCCAGGAAGTGGGATCGCCCCAGTTCATCGCCGGGTCAGCCGATGCGGCGATCGGCAGATAGAGGTACGGGAGCAGCCCGGCCACAAGGGCGCCTAGGGCCACTGCTGCGGTCCGCAATGAGACCCTTCGCCACCCCCTGAGCCCGAGGACGGCGAGAGCGGGCAAGAGCAGCACGATCGTCTGCTGGTTGCTGAACGCGAGCCCGAGCAAGAGCGCGAGCAGCCAGAGCAGGCGGACACGGTCGGGCCGCCGGCACCACTCACAGCCCACGAAAAAGAGCAACGCGGCGAGCAGGTTGTTGAGCGCGAACACCTCCGCCACGACCGAGTAGGCCCAGAACACGCTGGAGAATGCGAGCAGCAGCGCACCGACCGCGGCCGCGACGAGCTGGAACACGCGACGGCCGGGCTGGGCTTCGATCAGCCGGTATGCCGCAAGGGACACGACGGCGACGGCGAGGGCGTCCAGAGCGCCGGAGAGAAGGTTCATCCGCAAGGCTGCCGACCCACCGGGAAGAGACGTCGCGAGATGCCCGAGCAGCATGTAGAGCGGGTAGCCGGGCGGGTGCGCGATACCGAGGACGGATGCAGCCGCGATCAGCTCTCCCGAGTCACCCGAAGGAACGGTGCGCTCGACGGTGAGGGCGTAGACGACGAAGACGATGACCCCGACGGCGCCGGCTGCGGCGTAGGCGTCCCGGTCCGGTTTCACGCTCGTCCGGCGCGGTGCAGCTGCGCGTAGATGCTCCGCGCGGTCTTCGCCGGGACGCCTGGGACGGCCTCGAGCTCCTCCGGAGAGGCCGAGAGCACACCCTCGGCGGAGCCGAAGTGGCGCAGAAGAGCACGCCTGCGCGTCGGTCCGACCCCGTCGAGCTGGTCGAACATCGATTCGCGCGCAGCGGCGTCTCGTCGTGACCGGTGGAATGTGATCGCGAACCGGTGCGCCTCGTCGCGGAGTCGCTGCAGGAGCTGCAGGCCCGGTGAGTGGTCGGGAAGGCGCACAGGCGCGGAGCGATCGGGCAGGAAGACCTCCTCGACCCGCTTCGCCAGCGAGATCGCAGCGACCCTCGGAAGGTCGTAGGCACCCATCGCCTCGAGTGCGGCACCGAGCTGGCCCTTTCCACCGTCGATCACGACCAGGTTCGGCGTGGCCGCGAACGACTCGTCGTAGTCGGCCGCTCCCGGGCCCGCCGCGAGCCGGGCGAAGCGGCGGGACACGACCTCTGCCATCGCCGCGAAGTCGTCCTGACCTGCCTGTCCGCGGACGGCGAACTTGCGGTAGTGCGCCTTCTTGGCGACGCCGTCCTCGAAGACGACCATGGACCCGACGATCTCCTGTCCCTGCGTGTTCGAGATGTCGAAGCACTCGATCCTGAGCGGGAGCGACTCGAGGTTGAGCACCTCACGCAGCTCCTCGAGCGCCTCCACGCGCCGAAGCCGCTTGGTCTCGGCGATCAGCGTGTCGGACGAGAGCGCGAGCTCGGCGTTGTGCTGCGCGAGCTCTTGCAGCCGGCGCTTCTCGCCGCGCTCGGGCGCACGCACCTCGACCCGTGACCCGCGCAACTCGGAAAGGAAACCGGCGAGGGTGTCGAGGTCGCCGAGACCCCGCGGGACGAGGATCTGCGGCGGCACCGACGGAGCCGCGCCGTAGTACTCGATGCAGAACCCCTCGAGCACCTCGAGTGGGTCATCACCGGCGGCGTTCTCGAGGTGAAACGCATAGCGGTCGATCATCCGCCCGCTCCGCAGCGGGAAGACCTGCACGGCTGCCCGCTCGTGCCCGATCGCGAGCCCGATCACGTCGATCGTCCCGATCGAGGCGCGCTCGACCGCCTGGCGCTCGGCGAGCCGCTCGACCGCGTGCAGGCGGTTGCGGTACCTCGCCGCGTCCTCGAACCGCTCCTCCGTCGCCGCGGCGCGCATCTGCCGGCCGAGTTCGGCCCGGATCGGCCTGTCGTTCCCCGAGAGGAACTCGATGACGCCGTCGATCACCTCGCGGTAGGCCTCCTTGGTCACGTACCCGACGCACGGGGCCAGGCACCGCTCGATGTGGTAATCGAGGCAGGGGATCCCGCTGCGCCGGCCCGGGCTCGGGCCTTCGCAGGGCCGGTAACGGAAGACGCGGTTGAGAACGTCGAGGGTCTCGCGCACCTTCTTCGCGTTCGCGTATGGGCCGAAGTAGAGGACGCCGCGGCGGTGCCGCTTCCGCGTGAACATCACGCGCGGGTAGTCGTCCTCGAGGGTGACAGCTATGTACGGGAACGACTTGTCGTCGCGGAGCCGGACGTTGAACGGCGGCCGGTGGCGCTTGACGAGGTTCTGCTCGAGGTGGAGCGCCTCGACCTCGCTGCCGGTGACGATCGTCTCGATCCGGTCGACTCGCTCGACGAGGGTGTCCATCCCGAGCCGGTTGTCGCTGCGCCCGGCCTGGAAGTACTGGCGCACGCGCGAGCGCAGCGACTTCGCCTTGCCGACGTAAAGGACGTCGTCGCGCTCGTCGCGGAATAGGTAGACCCCAGGGCCCTTGGGAAGGGCCTTCAGCTGGGCGGTGATCGCCTCGGTCGCCACGTGGTCAGGGTAGTCCGCCCGAAACCGGTCGCGGCTCACCGGCAGAATCCCCGGTGGGTTGCGAGTCGTACGTCTCCCCCTCCTCTTCGCCGCCTGCGGGTCCGTGCTTGCTGCGGGGGTCGTGGCGTGGCTGGTGTTGGCAGGCTCGCCGCGGCACGGCCTGGTCGTCGGGGGCGTCGAGGACGCCGCGAAGTGGGCCGATCCGGCGGGGAACATGGAGCTGGCGCGCAAGGCCGGCTTCAAGGCGATCGTGCTGAGCTCCCTTTGGGAGCGCGGGTCTTCGGAGCCGGCCGGGCAGGAGACCTACCGTCTGCGAAACGCCATCGACTCCGCCGACGCCGCCGGCATCCGGCCGATCGTTGCGATCTACTCGTTCTCCGGCGATACGCCGCTGACGGCCCGCGACCGTGCGGACTTCACGTCGTACGCCGTCATGCTCGTCAGCTCGATCCCGGAGCTGCGTTTCGTGAGCCTGGGCAACGAGCCGAACTCGAACCACTTCTGGCTGCCCCAGTTCGGGCCGGGCGGAGTCGACGCCGCTGCGAACGCGTACTTCGCGCTGCTCGAGACGGCGTATCCCGCGGTGAAGGAGGCGTCGCCGCACATCACGGTCATCGGCGGATCGCTGGCGGCGCGCGGCAACGACAAGCCGGACGGCCTGCGACAGACCCACTCGCCCACACGGTTCATCGAGGACCTCGGCGCAGCGTTCCGCCGGAGCGGGCTGGCGAAGCCGCCGCTCGACCTGTTCTCGATCCACCCCTACCCTGCCAACTCGTCGATCCCGCCGACCGCCACCGACCCGAGCTCGACGTCGATCGGGATCGCCGACTACCCGAAGCTCGTTCGGCTCCTGACGGGCGCGTTCGGGAAGCCGCCGCCGATCGTCTACGGCGAGTACGGGATCCAGACGCAGATCCCCCGCGCGGAGCTCGACCTCTATTCGGGTGTGCGCGCCCCGTCGATCCGACCGGTCAGCGAGCGCCGCCAGGCGGACGACTACGTCGAGGCGATTCACCTCGCAGCCTGCCAGCCGCTGGTCAAGATGCTGATCTTCTTCCACGTCACCGACGAGTCGGCGTTCACGGGTCTGCAGACCGGTCTCTACTACCCCAACGGGCGGCCGAAGGAGAGCCTGGGACGCGTGGCCGCTTCCGCCCGGGTCGCCGAAAACGGGCAGGTACCATGCGATTCATGAGCGACGAGCCCCTCTTCGAGGGCCAGTATCTGGCCTACACGTTCTTCCGCGTGAAGCCCGAGTGGCGGTTGCTTCCGGTCGAGGAGCGCGCTGCGGGCAAGGACGCGTTCACCGAGGTGATCGAGGAGTTTGCCCCCGGTTTCGACTACCTCGGGACGTACTCGACGACGGGTGTCCGGCCCGAGACGGATTTCTTTCTCTGGAAGATCACCCGCCGCTACGAGGATCTCGGCGAGCTCGGCGCGGCGCTCAACGCCACCCCGCTCGCGGCGTGGCTCGAGACGCCCTACTCGTACCTCGCGACGACGAAGCCGTCGATCTACACGAAGGCGAGCCGCGCCAGGAAGATCATCCCGCAGAACCAGCCGTATTGCGTCGTCTACCCGTTCGTGAAGGTGCGCCCGTGGTATTTCCTGCCGAAGGAGGAGCGCCAGGAAGCCATGAACGAGCACATGCGCATCGGGCACGAGTTCGCGACGATCAACAACCACACGACGTACTCGTTCGGAATCGACGACCAGGAGTACATGACGGTCTTCGAGTGCGACGAGCCGGCGGACTTCATGCACCTGATGGCCACGCTCCGTGAGTCCGAGGCATCCCGTTACACGGAGCGCGACACGCCGATCTTCGTCGGCCAGCTGATGGACATCCGTGCCGCTCTCGACCGGCTCGACGGAGTCGGGTCGCGCGTCAGCGCTTGACTGACGGTCTGGCGTGAGGCCGACCAGGCAAGTCTTGTCGGCTTCGAGGTGCCAGAAGTAGATTTCGCACGGTGTTAGATGAGCGAGTCACCGCGGGGCTGTCCCAACTCCTTGATTCGCGACTTCGGGTTGAAGTGGACGAGGTCAAGCGACCTGCCAATCACGGCCTAGCCAATCTCAAATCGCTCGCTCGTCAGATTCAGAAGGACCTCGACGACCTTGCCTCAGCGCCAGCCGACGAACTGGCTCTGCAGAGGTCTGCGGAGGACGGCGGTTTCCGCTTCGTCTGGCACGCTCGCGAACGCCGCGCGGACGAATCTGGCGATCCCGTGATCGCGACGTACGCTCAGGATTCATAACTCAACGCTTGGCACACTTGACTGTCGTCACGCCGGTTCGATCTGCGGGAACCTCCAAGACCCGTCGAGCACCTCTGCTCTCGGCCGGTAGAGCCGGACGGTGTAGTTCCAGCCATCCACGATCGGTATCAGATTCGGCCTATCGTCATCGCCGCCGAAGTGGACGGTGACCGAGTCGTCGTCGTTGCGCTCGGCGGTGAGGTTGTTGACGCTGTAGGCGTTGCGGCTGTTCGGTTCGAAGAAGCCGTCCGCGTTGTAGACCGAAATCGACCAGAAGCCGTCGACGGGCACGTCACGAACGGTCAAGCGGTACTCGCCGACAGGTAACCGTGGTTCGACGCCGATATAGCGCGCCTCCCGGTCCGGCAGCCCGCCCCAGCCGGCCGCCGTTCCGAGGAGGTGCCTCACAGGGTCGACGTCGCCCTTCGACCCAAAGGCGTGGTCGAACCCACTGAGCCCGCGGGCGAGCTCGAGGAGAGTCTTGCGCGTGGCGTCGAGGCTGGCCGTGTCGTAGTCGGTCTGTACAAACGGGTTCGCCGAGGCCGCGACAACCGCGAGCCGATCTTGAAGCGCGTTCACCTCGGCTACGTCCTCGGGGTTCGCCGGGTCGACGAGAACACGCGCCGCTACAGCGATCCATGGTGTGTCGAACTCCTCGACCGTCAGTTTGTGCTCGCCCGCCTCGTGAAAGATCCGGTTGATGTAGTGGTCCTGGTTGACCACCATCACCGAGATGTATCGGTCGGCGGCCTCCGGCATCGTCAGCGTCGCTCCCTCGGAGATGTCGACGACAGCAGCGCTGTAGAGCGTGTCCCGGTTCATCCGGATCACCGGCTGTTGGTCGACCGGCGTCGGCGCGCGACGGTGCTGCAGCAGGTTCACGCCGCCCGCCTCCATGGCGAAAGACGTGAACATCCTGTCGCTCTCGGCACGGACGAAGTTGTCGACGCTCACCGGAACAGCCAACCCGAGCCTCCCTTCTCGCGATTGATGCGGCGAGCCTAGCCGCGACCCGGGCCGGCCTGGTAGGGAGAGCCGTTCGCTGGAACTGGAGATCGAGGTCTTCGCGCAGCTACCCAACGCCCCGATCGAACGCCTTCGCTTCAAAGAAGTGAGCGACTGCCGATCGCCACACTCGACGAGGCTCGCCGCGTAATCACATAGGATCCTGTCGTTGCGAGCCACTCGGCAGGACCACAAGCTTCAGGCCCTCAAGAACGTCCCGCTGTTCGGGGGGTTGTCGAAGCGCGATCTTTCGGCGGTCGCCCGCATCGCGGACGAGCTCGACTTCCCGGCCGGGAAAGAGCTCATCCGTGAGAACGAACCTGGCCGACAGTTCTTCATCCTGCTCGAAGGCGAGGCGCTGGTTCGGCGGCGTGGCCGCAAGGTCAACACGCTTGGGCCTGGTGACTTCTTCGGCGAGATCGCCCTTCTATCCGAGCGTCCGACGACCGCCACGGTCGTGACGAGTGAGCCCGCCCTCGTTGCGATCATCACACGCGCCAGCTTCGATCGACTGATGCGTACGTCTCCCCAGGTTCAGCTCAAGGTGCTCAAGGCGCTGGCCGAACGCGTTCCAGACGAATAGCCCGCGAGTACGCCGGCGTGCACTTGCGCGGCGTCTAGGTCGACGCGGGCGGCCGCGATTGCGCTTCAGCAGAGGCGGCTTCCACCGCCGGGAAGCAAATGATCGAGGCGTTTGCCCTGCTCGGGCCGGTGTAGGCCACACAGCTTGGGCAGGTTTGGACCGTGACCGTCTTCTGAGACAGCGGGCACAGAACCGAACCCGAATGGATACTGAGGTTCACCGTTGATAACTATCTCGGCGGAGCACGCGCAGGCGTCGGCGTAAACCCTGATGCGGCCGCGGGAAACCACTGATGACCTCTCACGCCTCATGGCCGAGCACTCGTGCAGATAGACCACGCCTCGCCCCCGAGCCCATTCGCTACGAACCATCCAACTAGCGTCGAGGTCATGGTGAAGCCGTCTCGTTGGTCCATTCGATCCTCAGATCGATTCTCTCGATTGCGAGCGATGGCTCTTTGCTCTCGATCGGCTCGGTTGGGTCAGTTCTCTCGATCGGGTCAGCCTGCTCAGCGTCCTCGATCCTGTCGTTCGCATCGGTCACCGCCTCCGCCGGCGACGACGCAAAGACCTTCCAGACGCGCCAGCTCCGTACTCGCGTGATCGAAGCGAGCGCGAGGATCCCGCCCACCCGGTGCGGGCCGCATTGTGGTGGAACCGAGGCCGGTCAAATCCAGGCTTTCGGGGTGCTCAGCCGCCTGTCAGAGCCCGCCGCGCCTCGTCGAGCGTGAAGTACTGCTGCGAGCCGACCGAGCCGTTGGGGAACGTGACGTCGAACACGGACATCAGGTAGTCGCCCTCGCGCCACTTGCCGCCGTGCCAGTCGTCGGTCGGAGCGACGCGGGCCTCGCGGATGCCGGGCTCGACCTCGTCGTGGGACATGATGCTTCCCGGGAGCTTCGCCCCCTGCCCGTCGTACCAGAACGCACCGATCGCTCCGGGCACGAGCTGCGGCGCTATCTCCTCGAACGGCACTGGAGCCCGATCGTCGCTCATGCTGCTGACCTCCCTGGTTGAA